>NZ_JBHSAL010000002.1:663678-1276749 GCF_042650105.1 Salinispirillum marinum
TTGACGAAGATGCGTTGGTTGGGGTATTCAACGGCGTTAGGATGGGTAATGTCATCTAGCAGACCACCTCGCTCAATATGAAAGATTACCTCCTCAAAGGACACGCCCCGCCCGACAATAAGCTCCTGATTTTTATCTGAGTTCCAATTATAAATTCTCATGCCGAGAAGCCTATCATGAATGTGTGCATTTCGTCATCAGGCAGTGGTGTGACGTGCTACCGTGCCCTATTGGCGCGCGCGTTACAAAGCCCCAACCAGTCGGCTTTCTATCTACTCCGCTGTATTGAATTGACGTTAAGAAGCCATGTCGGATCAAAATAACCCTCAAAACCCTACTCCGAACCCTACTTTAGTACCTAAGAGTATCCTAGCCGACCATCTAAGCTGCGCAACGTCTATTAACCAATGGAGTTGGCGCAATATGCCTATTTTTACCCGTGTTTTTCTCGCAGTTCCCTTAATGCTGACCATCGTAATACAAGACAGTGCCGCGACAGAATTTGAAATCTCAGCGTTTGGCACGCTTAACGAGCTTTCCGTGCGTGCGGAAGATGAACGTGCTCTCGCCAGCAATGTCCTCTTTGTCGGGGCGGGTGTCGCAGCGCTGACCAGTCTTGGCCTGCACATAGAAGGAGAGCACAAAACAGCGTCGGCCCTATCCGTGGGAAGTGCATTAGCCTTGGGCGGCGGAGTCATTGCACGACATTTTGAAACCTCCACCGAGCGAGCATTAGGTCGGGTTATATCAATTGAAGATCCTAACGAGCGCGAACAACGAGCGCGGGATGCCCTGTTTCAACTTGCCAGTGAACAGCGCAGAGGTCGTATGACATCCGGCGTTTTCAACGTCGGTATAGCGTCTTATTACTTCTTTCTAGATGACAATGATAGTGACTCCGCCACGTTTAACGGCGTTGCATCCCTCGCTGCAGGCATTGCCTATTTGGCCTTCCAAAGCCCGGCCGAACGCGCCGTTAAGCAATTACAGAACGGCAAACAGGAGCATGCCCTCTTTAAAACCTTCGACTGGCAACTGGACATAGCCGGTGGCGAAGATCAGCTCCTATCATTTGGTGTTAGCTTCTAGGGCGAATGCTATTAGCACCAACGTTTGGCAGAAAAATAACTGAATGTTCAGATGTTCCTTGAGCGATCTTATGTTGTACGATGGCGTCATGCCTACGTTTCTTCTTGCCACCAAACTCTACGCGCCCCCAGTGCGGTCGACGGTTATCCCTCGGCCGCGCTTATTGGAGCGTATTCGTGCCGGACGCGAAGGCAAACTGACGTTGATTTCCGCACCGGCGGGGTTCGGAAAAACCACCCTCGTCAGCAGTTGGTTAGCCGACCAAGGCACGACCGCAGCATGGTTGTCTTTAGACGACAATGACAAAGACCCTTATCGCTTACTGACGTATCTCATTGCCGCTATTCAATCGGTAAGAAAACCCTTTGGCCGCAGTTTGATGGCCGCCTTACAAGGTCCACAACCACCTGCGCTCGACGCCGTTACTGCCGAACTGATCAACGAACTGCATGCGTTGGACGAAGGTATAACACTCGTATTGGACGACTTACACAGTGCACAGTCAGAAATAACCAATCCGCTGTTTACGACCTTGTTGGAATACCTGCCTGATACGGTACGCGTCATCATCACCACCCGCGAAGAACCGAGTTTGGCACTGGCCAAATTGCGGGCAAAGGGCGACCTGACCGAATTCAGAGTGGCAGACCTACGCTTCAATACCGACGAAATAACGCAGTTCCTGAATCACATCATGCATTTGAATGTGCCGACGCAAGGCATAGCCGCGCTGGAAAAAAGCACGGAAGGTTGGATTACCGGACTGCAACTCGCGGCCTTGTCGCTGCAAAGTCAGGTCAGTTTGGATGAACTTCTCACGCAAATTGAGCACGGCCACCAATTCATCATCGACTATCTGCTCGAAGACGTCTTACTGAAACAGCCCGAACACATCCAACATTTCTTGCTGAATACCGCCGTGCTCAAACGCTTCTGCGCGCCCTTATGCGATGCCGTGGTCGAACACATCAACATCGACGCCAATCTTAAGACCAGCCAAGAGATCTTAGATATCATCGAGCGCGCCAACCTTTTCATCATCCCGTTGGATGCGGAACGCAAATGGTTCAGGTACCACCACCTGTTCGCGGAGCTATTGCGCAAGCGCTTGCAGCTGCAATCACCAGATACCCTGCGCCAACGTCATCTGGCAGCCAGCCATTGGTTCCAAAAGGAAGGGTTGGAAATCGAAGCGTTTGAACATGCCGCTGCAGCGGAAGACTACGAACTTGCATTGCGCATTATCGGTAGTGGCATCATGCCATTACAGTTTCGTGGGGGCGTTTTCCCCATCATGTGTTGGTTGGCAACACTTTCGCCAGACATCATGAACCGCCACCCTGAATTGTGGGTGAATTGGGCATCATGCCTGTTGGTGATTGGTCGCACCGATGGGGTCGCAGAAAAAGTGGACGCTGCCGAACGCGCATTAAAACATCTCACACCGGACGCGTCCGAACCCGAATTATTGGGCCGCATGGCCTCCATTCGCGCCACCTTGGCAGTAACGAGGCACGACCATGAAGACATTCTCACGCAAGCCGACATCGCACTAAAACACTTGAAGCCCAGCAACCTGTCGGTGCGAGCGTCGATCACGTGGGCGACGGGATACGCGCACTCGTTGCGCCGTGAGCTCGCCCTAGCAGAAAAAGCCTATGCTGAAAGTCTGAACGTGTGCGACCAGATCGGCCACATCACCATTGGTAATATGTGCCGTTTGGGCCTGGCTAAGATCTGGTTAGATAACCTGCAACTTTATCCGGCAGAGAAAATTTGCCTAGAAGCCATCGAGTGTGCAGGGGATCGACCTGCCCCACCCATCTGCGACGCTTATCTAACGCTCGCCATGGTACATTACCAATGGAATGCGTTAGACAAGGCACAGCAATACGCACACACCGGGCTTCCATTTGCGCAGAAAATTCTGCATACCGACCGCGCCACCTACTGCCAATTGTTTTTGGCCGAAATTGCTTTGGCAGAAGAGAACGTCACAAAAGCCGAAGAGCTACTGACACAGACAGAAAAGGCCATTCAACAACACAATTATGAATTGCAACGTCCTTATCTCGCCCGTTTGCGTACTCGGCTTGCCTTAAAACAAAAAGATTTCGTACAAGCCGAACATTGGGCCACGCGGCAACCGCAGGCATATTATCGCGTTAGGGCTTTTTTGGCCCAAGGCGACCTGTCCAAAGCGCACACAGCCCTAATCACGAACACTACACCCTGCATCACCCAACTCGACCACCTGCTACAACACTTGTCTTGGGCGCTGGTAAGTTACGCGCAGCATGACATGCCTGCAGCACTGGAACATCTCGCACCGGCCATCGAGATAGCCGAACCGCAGAGCGCTGTGCGCGTATTTTTGGATGAAGGCACTGCCGTAAAAGCCCTGTTTACAGAGCTTTTAGCAGCACAAATAGCAACAAAAAGTCATGAAGCTTTTATACAAAACGTGTTGCGCCTGTTCGATCAGCCCGAATATTCAACGCCCAGCGCAGAACTGCCAGAACCCATCAGCAAGCGTGAGCTTGAAGTGTTGCAACTGGTCGCCGAAGGCTTATCGAATCAGGAAATCAGCGAGCGGCTGCATCGTGCGCTAAGCACCATTAAGGGCCACAACAAATCCATCTTTGAAAAACTCAACGTGCAGCGACGAACGGAAGCCATCGCCAAGGCACGCGAGCTCGGCCTGTTATAACCATGCAGCGGGCAAAACCCTACTTAAGTATCTATAAACGTTTGGCAAGAATGACTAACGTTCCCTATAGAATAATCATTAGAGCACGGCTTACATGAAAGCGATCATCTGCCCATCTTACGGCTCGCCTGATGTGCTTGAGCTGCGCGATATTGAACAACCGACACCCAAGGACAACGAAGTACTAATCAAAATACAAGCAGCGGCCTGCAACGCCGCCGACTGGCACCGTCTGCGCGCCGACCCTTTTTTCGTGCGTCTCTCCGATGGCTTGATGCGGCCAAAGAATCCACGTTTGGGTGCTGATGCACTCGGAACGGTCGAAGCTGTTGGTGCTCGCGTCACACAATTTAAGGTAGGTGATCGGGTCTACGGCGAAATCGGCAATGGCGCCTTTGCCGAATACGCCGCCGTACCGGAACATCTATTGGCTCATGCACCGAGCAACCTAGGCGTGGACGCAGCCGCCATTCCGCTGTCAGGCATGACCGCCCTACAAGGTATCCGCGACAGCGGTCAGGTGGTCGCCGGAGAAAAAGTATTGATCAATGGCGCATCGGGCGGGGTGGGCACCTTCGCCGTACAAATCGCTAAAGCGCTGGGGGCTGAAGTCACCGGCGTATGCAGCGGTGCGAACGCCGACATGGTACGGCGCATCGGGGCGGATCACGTGATCGACTATACACAGGAAGACTTCACGCAAAGCAATCAGCGGTATGACCTCGTATTTGACATCGCTGCCAACCGGCGCGTCAACGAGATCAAGCACATACTGACCCCACAAGGCCGCGCCCTGTTGTGTGGTTTTTCGTCGCTGTTACACATGATTGGCTATGGTCTGCAAGGCAAACTGGCGTCGAAAAAAGGCGGATATTCAATCGGCATCATGCCCATGGCCCTACCGAAGCAAGCGGACTTGTTGACGCTGTGCACGATGGCCGAGGCCGAGCAGATCAAACCGGTCATTGACCGCTACTACCCGCTGGAAGAAACCGCTAACGCCCTGCGTCACCTGGAAACAGGACGCGCAAAAGGAAAAATTGTGATTACCATCGAAACGTAACAACCCGGCGGACAACAAACGACGAGAACCTGCAATTCAGCGTGCCAAACAAGGGTTGCCACGCTAAACTTCGCGCATGAATTCTCCCATTAATGCAGTCTCATCCGGCCAAGATTGGTTAAATGCCATCGCCCTACCCGCTATGGTGATTGATGGCAGCCTACCCAACCAGCCCATCCAATTTGCCAACAACGCGTGGTGGTCAACCCACCATCAAACCGTCGGCAAGCGGCTGGACAATGATCCGGTTTTGTTCGCTAACCTATACCGAACAACGCCGAAAGATCGCCTCACTACTGCGCTCAATGACGTATTATCATCGCCACAGAACTACCGCACGATTACCGTCGAATCACTGCACAATACCGTTGAGCAAGGCCGATGGTATCGACACGCCCTGTCGGCCATCGAATCCGACATCTACAACCCACGTGGCAATTTGATACTGGTAATCGAACAAGACATCACTTGGGAAGTATTGAACGAATCCCGCTTGAGCCAGCAAGCAGCGCTCGACCCGCTGACCGGCTTGCTGGCCCGCGAGCCCTTCCTGAACGAATTGCGGGCCAAATTACGAGACCTGACAGTGAATCAGGGCGCCCTTTGCCTCGTTTTTATCGACCTCAATAAATTCAAACCCATCAATGACAACTACGGGCATGATATCGGCGACCGCGTTTTAAGCCAGCTAGGCGAACGGTTACTGGCCGAGATGAGCCACGGTAACCGCGCCGGTCGGTTAGGAGGGGATGAATTCGTCCTCATGCTTACGGGCACGCTCAACCAAGAGGCCATCACAGACTACCTCAACAGCATGGTTGAACGGGTATTCCAACCCATTGAAATCAATGCCAGCCTGACATTGCCTATTGGCGCATCCTTTGGCTACGCCTGCACGCAAGACGCGCAAATTTCCGCGGAAGACTTGCTCAAAGCGGCCGATCAAGCAATGTATCGAGCCAAGCAACAGATGCACGCTAGCACCGTAACAGCAGGTGATGTTGTAGAAAGTCGGGAAAAAAGTCAGAACCGGGCAGAACTGGTACGGGCCTTAAAAACCGACGGCCTAGAAATGTATATCCAACCCGTTATTTCACCAAAGCACGGGAAGACCATTGGGTTTGAAGTGCTGCCTCGTTGGCAACACCCCGAATATGGTTTGTTGGAATTGGAACACTTTCACCCTCTTTTGATCCATTCAGAAGAAGGCAAAGCCTTTGATCGTTGGCTGATTCTCAGTGCCGCTAAATTGTCGGCCAGTTTCAAAGATCAAGGATTCGATATCGGCATAGGCATCAACCTGACTCGCCGCCAGTTGGATGACGGCTCCTTTGTCGACATTATGCGCGAAGCCATACCCTATTTCGCCGATGGCAAGGTTGACCTCACCCTCGAAATCATTGAATCACCACACTTTCGTGACCACGCCTTGGCCTTCAGTGCCTTACAACAAGCCCGTGAAATGGGTGGCCAAGTCGTGCTCGACCACTTCGGTGGCAACGCATCATCGATGACCTTTGCCGCCAAAGTGCCACTGGACTTCATCAAGCTGCACCATGATCTGTGCAAGGATTTGCATGTCAATCCAGATCGACAGCGTTATGTTGGCGCATTAATCGCTTTCGCGCACGAACTCGGACTCCCCGTTGTTGCCAGCGGTATAGGGAGCAAGGAAGATGCCGAACGGTTAAATGATTTGAACTGCGACCTGATACAAGGGAACCTATGGCACAAACCCATGACGGTCCAGGAAGCCCAAACCTTCTTTTCCGCAGCCGGTACGGATATTCGCTTCCCGCTGCGTCGAGCATAAGGTTGCTTGGCGTTAAGTACGCAGCAGTGTGCGTGCGTCAACGCGATTGCTCTTCCGTACGCGCCTCATCTTCTGCCCTATCCAAAATCACTGCCCCGCTCCCTGACTCTGCCAACTTGTCATCCGGGTTATACAGCGGGCATTTCGTCATGCTCAAACAGCCGCAGCCAATACAGCCCACCAAGTTGTCGCGCAACGCTTGCAAATACGCAATGCGTCCATCCAAAACAGTTCTCCAGTGTTTAGACAACTGTGTCCAGTCGTCTACCGTGGGCGTACGATTATTAGGAAGTGACAAAAAAGCCTGTTTGATCTCGTCCAGGCTGATGCCTACCTTCTGGGCCGCCTTAATCACAGAAATGCGTCTCAACACATCCGCCTTGTAGCGCCGTTGATTACCATTGTTGCGCCAGCTTTGAATCAACCCCTGTTGCTCATAAAAATGCAACGTGCTCACTTTCACACCACTGCGTTTAGCAACCGCACCGACGCCCCAGTTGGCTTCCGCCATACCCTGCTCCTAAATTTTTTTCCAAATTCTGGCAAAAAACGCTTTACCTCAACCTAACTTGAGGTTTTACCCTGCCCGAACAATCAATGCAAGGAGACCATCATGTACTTAGAACACCTAAACCTGTTTGTTCCCAATCTTGAAGACGTACTGAAATTCTACCGCACCGCATTCCCGCACTGGCGGATACGCGATGAGGGTCACGGCGAATGGTATGGTAAACCACGCAAATGGGTGCACTTTGGGGATGACCATCAATATCTTGCATTCAGTGCACCGGGCGAAGGCACGAACCGCAACCTGAAAAGCAACAATGTAGGTCTGGCGCATTTTGCTTACGTCACCAACAACATAGAGGCGGTAATTACCCGACTCACTGACGCGGGTTTTGAAATCGCCAAATCCGGCGCCACCGAGCCGTTTCGTAAAAACGTCTACTTTATCGACCCGGCCGGCTTTGAAGTGGAGTTTGTTGAGTACCTGAGCGACATCCCCGCCGAGAGGAATCTCAACCAAGAAACCCAATGACGCGAAGCAACACTACAGAAGGAAAATGCTGAATGAAGATCGCCATAATATTTCACTCACCATCTGGCACGACCAAACAATTGGCGCAGGCTATTGCTGAAGGAGCAGCACAGCCCGACATAGAAGTCATTCAAGCGGAGATTGTTGGAGCAGACATTGAGGATGGACGTTTTCGCAACACTGAACTGTTGCAGCAACTGACCCGTTTCGATGCACTGGTCTTCGGTTCGCCCACCTATATGGGCAGCGTTACCGCGCAGTTTAAAGCCTTTGCCGATGCCACCAGAGAACTTTGGGAACAACAGAACTGGGCATTCAATACCGACCGTTAGAAGAGTCCATGAACGACTTTTTTCAGCAAATGATCGACAGTGGTCAGTTGAAGCCTCAATCGTAAATCGGTTCAATCGCAGTGACTGACGCCTTGTACTTGCTCGGCGTCATGCCCGTTCTCTGCTTAAACGCTTTGTAAAAAGACGAGCGGGTGTTGTACCCGACGGACATAGCAACGTCCAAGACACTTTGCTGGCTCGTTTTAAGCATTTCTTTCGCCGCCGCTATACGAGCGTCATTGATGTAACCGTAAAAGGTCGTCTGCATTTCCTGGCTCAACACTTGTGATAAATAATGAACGGAAGTACCCAGTTCAGATGCAAGCGATGAGGCATCGATGTCCGGATTCAAATAGAATTTCTCCCCCATCACTTTCCGCTCGACCTTATCCGCGATGCGCTTTAAACGTTCATTATCCATCGACGAATTCACGTATTTTTGCCCAGGAACGCTTTTCGCTTCGGGCTCCTGTTCCGGCTCCGGTTCAATATGAGCGAACACCGGTCTTCTGTTCAACGTCTGCAGGCAAAACAGCCAAATCAGCAGAAGGACCATGACAGAAAATACAGTTTCGCTAACAAGCGGCATCGATGTCACGGGCGATGCCCCCAAAACAATGAGTGCATAAACCCAAGTGACCACCAGCAGGCCAGTAAATCCAATAAGCCAATCCAAGCGCTTCCCTTCATGGTCCGCAAACTCGGTATTCAGTCGTTGGTGATATGCCTTGGTGTTGATCACGATTCTACCGAGGTAGAAAAAGCTCAGAATCGTCCACCCGGCCAACAATAAGGCAAACCCGGCGGAGTTAACAACCACCCAGGCTGAAAGTTGCTCCGGGTCGTTAAAGAACATGTTATTGAAGTCGTCACTCGGCATTAGGCCAATGGATAGGCTGAGCAGGCCGCCCAACCCAACGGGTATCCAATGAATGGTTCGTTTCTCCAGTTTTGGCTTAGCACCAAAGGCAGTTAATGACTGCTGATACCAATAGATCAGCGGTAGCAGTAGAAAAAAGAGAACCGGAATAGAAGCGATATACAGCCTCGCGGACAGGCCTCCCGTATCGAGCATGAGTGTGCCGGACACCAGCCAACACAAGATAAGAATAATACCGACAACGAGCTTTCTCGGCTTGTGATCGGCCGGATTCAGATACAGCAGTGATAGAAACAACAGCCCGATACCAACCCCAATGCCGCCGATAAACATCCTGAATTCCTCAGAAATTGATCAAAAACCTGTCCTTCTCACTTGGAACGGACGAAGACAGGCACAAAAAGGCCAACAATGACGCCATCAACGTGAGATAAACACCTAGGAAACCAAACGATGGACACACTAACCAACCAAATGACCCCAAGCAAGCGTCCGTTAACTCCTCTTGCTGGCGCAGCCTTTATTGGCATGGCTTTATGTTATGTCACCCTCTTTGTTATCTATGGCGCCGTATTGCGGATGCCAGCAGAGGCAAATACCACTGAAAAGATTGCTTACCTCATTGAGAATAAGGGTTTACTCAACCTTACCTATGTTCTGGGCTACGTCCTCTTTTCGTGCCTGCTGTGTTTCTGCGTGAATGTCATTGGTGGCCTTTACCAACAGGTGTCTCCGACTGCTATGGCAATGGCCACGTTGTTTGGCTACTTCTGGGGGGTGATATTGTTATGCGCTGGAATGATCGGCATAAGCTCGCATGAATTACTGGCAAGCTACAGCAACTCGAATCCCGCAGCGGCAGAGGTGATCTACTATGCCCGAATCCTGTTGACGGAAAGCTTGGGCGGCGGTATCGAGTTTGTCGGCGGCGTGTGGTTGTTGCTGTTGGGGGCGGTTAGCTGGCGCCACAGCCTGTTGTCAAAGCCCCTGTGCACCTTCACATTGGTGAAAGGTGCAATCGGTGCGGCAACACTTTTTTCCGCTGAACCGGTGTTGAGAGATCTGTTCGGCATTACAGGAATAATATGGTTTCTCTGGATGGGCCTTGTCATGATCAAAAAGCCGACTTGATTAGAGTCCCATAAGCCCTATGCCTAGCAACCTAGTAGAGTGATCATTCCAAGCACCTGAATGCTGGCATTGAAGGATACATCTTCACGTCGTCGCCCATAGCCGACGAATCTCGGAATCCGTGGGCACCTCATCGCTCTGCAACAGCCACGCCGCAGCCCGCAAATAGGTGCCGCCCAACAAGTCTAACTGTTGGGCCAGCCCCACTCGCTGAGGCAGGGGCTTACCGGTCAATTCGCGGTAGAGCTCATCGCGTCGAGACACGGGCAAAGACATGGCCTCCGCAATCCGCACCACCCACCCCGCCAACACGCGTTGCGGCAACCGCGAAAGAGCTTCCATCGCTAAACCCTGTTCACGCGCATGGGTAGATAACAGCCCCCGGCTGATCCGCCGTGCCAATTCATCGTCCTGCTGCGCCAATGTGACCACCGCCAACACCGCAAATCGCAAGGCATCAGCCATCAGTTGGTTGATGTGTCGTTGCAGGAACTCACCCAGCGCACCGTTGACTTCGCCCTGTATACGCGGCCCGAGGCTACTGGCGTAAAGCACGCGACCGAGCGCCTGCTGGCAAGATTGCTGCAACCGCTCATTGAACGCATCGTCACGCAGCGGTGTCAAAATACTCAACAATTGAGCACGTTGCACAAACGGCGTATTCAGATCAAACACAGCCTGCAATAAGGGTTCTTGTTGGTGTGGTAATTGCGCCTCTAATAAGTTGCGTACCGCATGCACGACCCGAGGGGCCGGGTCGGCCAACAATGGCAATACAAGTGCAGGCCCATCCGTCATACCTTCAGGATACCGTTGCAACACCTGTACGGCGGCTAGGCGCACAGAAGACTGACGATCCCTCAACGCCTGCTGTATTCGATTCGGAGTCAGCCAGTGCTCAACAGGCAGAGTCGTCAAGCCACGCAACGCTGCCGCACGCACCACGCCTGCGCTGTCCGTCAATGCAGATGTCATTAAGGCGACGTCTTTGGGTTCAGCGACATAAGCCAAAATATCCAATTCAGCAAGGCCAACACACCGGCATCATAAGCCCTTGCTTGCGGAACCACCAAGGCCACGCCGAGCAAAGCAAACAACACCACCAACCCCTGCAATAACGGCAGCATTAACGACATTGAAAACGCTTGTAGCAAAAACAACAGCAACGTGCTGAACAGAATAGCGACCGGTTGCACAATGCCGCCCAAAAAGGCCTTACTGACGCCCCAAAGCTTACTGTTCAGCCCATTAAACAGCAGGTTATCGACCGGTTTACGAAAGTAGGTACGCAGCTCTTGGTTTACAGCCTGACTGACGATACCGGCCAGCAACCCCTGGCTGACCGCCAACAATATCGCCGAACCAAGGTACAAAACAGGGTGCAGAACGCTCGAAACGCCCACACCCAACCGATTGATCAAGCGCGAAGCCAACGTCAGTTGAAACAGCAACGCGGCGAAATTCATGAAGAGATCATATTTACCGAAAAAGGCCGCACGCTCCGCAATATCCGGAAATACCGTGGGGTAAATCATCCCCTGATAGAAGTACACCATCAATTGCTGCACCACAGTGGCCACAAACACACCCGCCGCCAACCATTTAATCAACGGCACTTTAGCGGCCGACTTCACCCCCGCGTGCATCTGGCGCAAAGGATTGACGGATTCGCTGGCCGGCGCATCGTCACCAAACGACACGCGGCGGCGCGCAATGCGCAACACCATTAAAATGGTAAGTACCGCTGAAAGCGGCAAGGCCAACAACAACAGCACCGGAGGCACCCATTTCAAGAGCACCACCAACAAGGCACCCCCCAACATCGCGCCCAGTGGAATGCCTGCCGCGATAAAACCGGCCAGTTTTTTTTGCTCATGGGGATTTAGATAAGATGCCAGGTGTGTTCCATCGTGAATCAGGATAACCGGCAAGAGGACAAATAAACCAACGTACAACAGCGCCGATGCCCAGCGTGCTTCCCACCACAACAGCAGCATACAAGCAGCGCAGAAAACGGCTAAAGCGACCAACAAGCCGTTGTATAACTGGCGGGTACCGAACCGGGCACTGAGTACGGCATAGACCAGCGCAAACAGCAGTTGAAAAACACCAATGAGGGAAAACAACAGCGGCAGCGCCTCTTTCCCCATGTCCGTCACCACAAAACTCATGGCGAGGTTACGGGCGATGGTCACACCGCCGAATAAACACACCAACAGCCCCAGGAACGGCAGCGCTTTGGTGAGTTCATCTTGTCTTAGCGAAAACAGTCCTTCTAGCCAGCGCATGGTTTAGTCCTTATCTCCACCGCGAATTAACGCGCATAGAAACTTGAACACCGCCAAGGCGATTGCCGGATAGTCCATCACCAACTGCACGAAGCTTTCTTTATCCAACACCAGAAACTGGCAATGTTCAGCGCATTGCGCGCTGGCCGAGCGACGCGCATCGTCCAACAAAGCCATCTCGCCGAAGAAGTCCCCAGCGCCGCGCGTAGTGACCGGCTGTAATCCGTTGGGCCGCTGCACCCACAGCGTGACCGAACCCGACACCACCAGATACATACGATCACCGACATCACCTTGGTGAAACAGCCATTGATCGGCTTCAACCTCAATGACTTCCGTTGCCAGAGCGATCAACTCCAAATCTTCAGCTGGCAGCGCACTGAACAGGTCAGTCCGACCAAGGAAAAGCATCTTTTCAAAAAGCGTCATACTACTCACATTGCCGCTTGGTTAACTTGTCACATATGCTATATCAGATGTGTGATGTTGCCTATATACCCCGTTAATCTCTCTGGCTTGACCTGCCTAAAACGACAGCTTCCGGCACTTTCACGTTTGAGTCGCTAAAGTCTGAATTTGAAAAGAACAATAAAGCCAAAGCCGCACCGTAGATGGCCGACGAGAGATCAAACAGCATGTCCGGAACACCGTGCTCAACCACAGGACCCGCAAAAGGCGATAGAAGAAGACCTAAAACAAATGACACAGCATACAGGTACTTCCCCCACTGCTTAGTAAGCAACAAGCCAACGACAGCCGCAATAAAAAGTGCTAGATACAACGGCCTAGCCCAATCAAAAAAATGGTCAAGTGTTGTATATTCAGAGTTAGCATACTCAATAAGGTATTGCTGAAGTAGCAGGGGCAAATAAGACTCCAGCGAATAGGAAAGTGTAATTGCGATAACAATTAACACAACATCGAACACTACGAGTGCCTTTATTAGCTTGGTGGTATTCACATTTTCTCCTTAAAATTTTATGTTGCAACCGGCATCAAACGAACTCACGCTAGGGACGCTCTGAAGAAATCAAGCCAAACCGCGCATCTGCTTCAACTTGAGCAAGCCCCTACCCGATTTATTAAACAACAACTCCGCCACAACCAAATTAGGCACCCAGCAAAGCCATGCAATAACAGGATACGCCACCTCAAAGGGAATACCCGCCACCATGGAAGACGGCAAATAAATACGCAAGGTCACCGCAGCCAGCGTGAGCGACACATTGCGCACCACCCACTTGCGGTGCTCTTGCACCTCACCTCGGCGGATTGCCAGAAAAGCACAAACACCCGTAAACAACCAACAGAGCGCAAGGCCAGCAAACCCAATTTTCGCCACCGGGCCACCAAAGGCATGCACCGACATATACAAGCCAGACAACCCGCCCAAAGCCACACCAACGCCAAGATACGTGCGGCCTATCATACGGTGCACCTGCGGCCACCTGTTCCGCAACCCAGCCGTAAACTGAAACGGGCTAAGCGTTAAAGCAACCGCCGAGGCGAATATGTGGGTATAAATGCCCGCTTGATGCGCAAGGTAAACCACCTTCATATCAGGATGAACCAGCGACCCCAACGGAAAAAAACCGTAAGCGAAAATCGCATAACCCGAAACACCAAGCGCAAGAAAGTAAAACCAAAACATGCCAATAATTTTCATAACATCAGGCTCTAGTAGGCAACAAAGGCCATTAGTATAGATTGCTCTTAGAAAATCACTCCATCCAAAGTGGACTTAACGAGTGTTTTTTGCCGCAGCCTCACTACGCAACAACTCTTCCTCAGCGTGCTCTAACAGGACCGAATGCTGCCCGATGGCCTCCAACTCCCGCTTACGAGATTCAGTTAATACGGATTCAAACTCGCCAGCTTCTACAGCATCAAGCAGAGCTTTCTCTTCAGTCGATAACTTGCCTTTGCTCATGATTTGCCTCCAAGGTACAGCTTGGTAAATTTCCTGCTGGGAATGATGGTTTTGAGAAACACTTCATCATCACTTTCTACATAGGGTACTAAGTGAACGTACCCCTTAATGCTAATGACGAAGGTGACGGCCAATGCCAAACTCGGCACTACCAAGTAGCACCCTGCGGGGGGTTGTCCCTTGAGTCTCTGCACGCTCATGCGCAAGTCGCCAATGATAAGGTGGCTGTCTGTGCACTCTAGCAATCATTGGTACTTCTTGGCACGGATCGCATGAATAAGGGTATTTGTGTTCCAGAATACCGACAGCAGTGTTGCCGATATTGAAGCGTATGCTAGTGCAATCGGGAGCCCATAGGCACTATATAGCTCAAACGCTGGCCATATCGTAAACATGCATACCGTCACAAGCCCCATCAGCATTGTTAAGGATGTAGCTATCATTTTTATTTTCCTTTTCCATTAAAGAGTCTGTTCGCTTGAGGATCGGAAGCTCTAAACTTAGGACATTGTTTACGTACTGGTTATCCGCACCAAAAATAGCACTAAATCTCAAAGCCATTGCCATCCGCTCGCAACATTTTTTCTAGGTCACGATAGCCGTCTAGCTCCATCAGAAGGCGCTCCCTTTCCAACTTTGCTATATCGGTCCAGTGACTATCTTCCAACGCCCCTACCATCGCGTACAGAAGATTCAGGCTTGGCTGTACATCAGTCTCTTCTTTCAGGCGCATGTAAGCTCTGATAGGCCCAATTTTTCGCAGGTCATCTGGTGTATTAATACCTATCTCGGCCAAGAATTTTTCAGACGCCGGGCCGAGTCCTTTTAGATCCCTTAGCTTCACCGATACTGATTACCTTCTCGAAATATATTGTCTAGCCTTAGGGCAAATCTTTAGCCACGCAGTTCTCAGTGCCCTCTCCCGGTGTCACAAAAAGCATACGCGTTTTTTCTGATGTTTTCGCCGTGTGCCACACACCCGCAGGAACCACAACGTGAGCACTTGGCTCACGCAAAGAAACGCACTCATCCTTGCCGCCTACGCGAAGCATCATATCGGCTTTACCTGACAGGAGCACCACGATCTCGTCTCCAGCAGGATGACGCTCCCATGTCGGCCAGTCCTCAGAAAACTCGTATTGAGAAACCAAAGCGTGATTTTTAAACTGATTGTACTTCGCATCCAACTCAGCGTAGACCGTTGGCGAAACGCTAACCGTCTCAACCGTAAGGTTCGGCTTCAACACCGCGAAATCGTCTGCCAGATTAAGTGCTGAATTACTCATTGCCATTTTCCTCAAATCGAAAGCGGTATTTTCAACCCAGTATACGCCCACCGATAAAGCACATTGCTAGTCTATGTGCGAATTCATTTATCCCCATACTCGCGATTCAAGGCAACTGCTACACGCTCAATCAGATCAATCGGCAAGGGTTGATTCAACGGAAAAGATAAATTTCCTTTTACGCCTCGGTAAGGCGCCAGCTCCCTAATCAGCACGGCATCTTGAGTAACCGGAGGGTAGATACCAATGTGCTTCTTAAACGCCGCGAAATAAAAGAAAACACGCTTCTCCCTGAAGGCAGGCAGGTTGTAACTGATGCAGCGTGCGGTATCGGGCAGCACACTTTCGACCCTTTCCTGAATGGATACCAGCAGCGGCCTCACCTCCGGCGCAATGCTCTCAAAATATTCTTCATGCGATGAAAACGTCATCAGCTTCTCCTAGGAAAGCGCTCAGACCGAATTCAGAGCCTAGCGCTTGTGACAAGTCGCCAGCAACGGTTAGCTAAGATATTCTGTATGAAGCACGCAATTCAATTAATAAACAGCAGATCGTATTACGTGCCAATCACCATTTTTCTTGTAGATGCCCATTTCGACTACCGCATCCCTTTTTTCGTAAATGGCTTTCCACACAGATTTATAGACGTCTAAATCGTCGACACGTTGGTTCCTCAGCGTTCCCAAGAACTCATAGCCGGTATGTTTTCCATTACTTTCGTGCATATGTTCTATGTCACGGTTAAAGACCTCGCGCGTGAATTTCGCAAGGTACTTTTCCTCATAGCGCTTTGTGTACAGCTCATAATTCGCCGTATCATCAGCCTCAAGCATCTCTTTTAAATACCTTTCTGCAACCACGAGTTCTTCTGGACGTTCACTCATCTTCTTCACTCCTTATGGAACCTTGTACCGCTGCTACCCGCTCTTAGCCGCGCACGCGCCGGTAGTGCATAGCCACTACTCCATTGCTGAGCGGTATCGACGAGAGTAAATCGAGCTTTCGCGTGCTTAGTAGTCCACTCTGGAAAAGGGTCGGGCCGTGACCAGCGATTCTCGGGTGGACGAGGAATTTGTACTCGTCAATCAGATCCAACCGGTCCAGCTCGGTCGCGAGCTTACCGCTACCGAGGAGCACCCCGCTGGTTGTTTCATCTTTGAGTTTTTGCACACTCGTGCGCAAGTCGCCAGCGACGTGGTGGCTATTGGTCCAGGGAAAGTCCGTTCTTGTAGACGACACCACGTATTTTGGCTTGGCTTCCAACTTAACCGCCCACTCACGGATCGCTGGCGGTGCGTCTACCTCACCGCTCGCGACGGCGGGCCAGTAGCTTTCCATCATCTCGTAGGTTGTGCGCCCCCACAGCATCGCCCCGCCCTCATCCATCAGGCGGGTGAAGAAAGCATGTGTCTCGTCGTCGGCGATGCCTTCTTGGTGGTCGACGCAACCGTCCAGAGTGAGGTTTAGGCTGAAGGTTAGAAGTCCCATAAGCGTTTACTCCGAGTTAAGTTCAGCCACCAGTGACGCTACTTTCTGGCAGTTTTCTTGTTAAATTTGATGATGGCTTTAGCGTGCGCCTCGGCGATCAAAGGACGTATGCTTTCAAACGTCGATGCACTCGGGTTTAGCACCTGTACCCAAGACATCCACCCGTAAATAGGGTGCGGCATCAACTCATTTAGCGCCGTGAAATCATGCCCGAAGTCAATCATTCGACCAATGACGGATCACCAACGGGCTTAAGACGCTCATCCATGGCGACCACCTGCGCCCTTTCATCCTCTGTCAACGCTTTATACCCACGAGGAAAAGGCCAACCATAGCCCCACCGGAACCGGGTAGGCAGGAACGGAGTACCACCTACCCGCACACCCGCCAACATCAGGCGCGCAATCTCTGGTTCACCCACTGCCACCACACAATCTTCCAAAGCCTGATCTGCCATCAAACGCTCTTGATAGGTACCGCCTTGCCAGTAGGCATAATCATGCGTAACACAGCATGAAAGCCAAAGCTCATTTTGTTGCAGCGTACCGTTGGGAAACGAACTGCAACCATCCGACACAAAGGGCCGTAAGTTGTCTGCTGCGACAGCAGCCGGCAATAGTATTAACGTTGCTAACAGTTTTTTCATGGTTTCAAAATTGCCCTGCTTGTAGCTTGCGGAAAATTCTAATTCGGGGCACCAATGTTACTACGGAGGTCTACTCTGGCTGGAAGCAGTTTGAACTATGATGTGGCTCACTCATTCGCTTGCCTCATCCCACGTAGGGCGATGATGTTAACTGTTTGAGGAAGCACAAAAAGCAGCGCCCCCGCAAGCAGCAGTGAGAACGGCTGCTTTAACATCAGACTGCCCACTAAACTGACACACCAAAGACCAATCAACAGCCCGTTTGCCCACAGCATACTTCGGCGCAATCCGTTCGATGAAGTTTCCATCAACGCGCGGGCGGTCAACGCCGGGATACCCGCAAGCACTGCATAATAAGCAACAATTAAAACAAATGTACCGGTACTGGGTTGGCCCAGCTTGTTTATGAATAACGCGATGCCAAGGACGCCAAGGCCGATGGCACCAACGATGTTCATTACAAACGTTTTCCTATACATGATCATGTTTGCTCCTTTCACTATTTGTCTAAGAACAGTTTGGCGCTTAATGCCCGACTCACCGGTAAATTGCGAGCGTAGCGAGTAATTTTTCCGAGTGAAGCGTCTTGTTATATTGCTGCTTGCACATTATTTTTAAAAATCTTAGTTGGTTTATATACGCCAAAATAAACGAACATGAAAATCACTGGCACTAATTGATAGTAATTTGTACTACACCGCAGCACCCACAAAATGGGAAACATAACCCCTAAAATTTGCCAGGCATTGATTAGAACTATTTTCTGAACTTTAGATCTATTGATAGTTTTAAATACAAATAACTCAAGTAAATACAAAGCCATAGCCGTAGCTATAACACTCAATATAGTTAGCGAATCAAACCAAGTAAGAAAATTGGATATCATCTAAATAATCCATAAGCAATATAACGCCTCAATCAGCCGACGCGGCAGCGGTCGGCTGCATTGAATTGTTATGCGACCTGTACGCTGCCAGCAAAAGCTCGGTCTCACTTTCTGACTTGTATTGCTTCTTGCCAAGATCAAGACCTGATGACTCGAATATCTCCTGCGCCTTTTGGAATAGCGACAGTGCCCTACCCTCATCTACTAGAGTTTTCTTGAGCTCTTCACAAGTAGATTCAATCTTATTGCTGTTGAAAGGCGGCAAGCTCTCACCAGCGGCAAGCAGTCTGACAATATACAGAAGATGAAACCGAGCTTTTTTATTTTCAGATTTCAGGCCGCCACTCCTAAAGAACTGTTCGATTCTGTAGTAAGATAGCGCACTAACATAATATGGTGAGTACTTATGCTCCTCATTAAATATTTGTCCGGAAAAACGCTTAACGATGGTCCCGTAATATCCTGATACCAAGTGCGGAGAATTCAAGAACATTGACGCGAAAGACTTAATTTGTATTGGGATGGAGATCACCTGTGTCTTCTTGATGCCTGCGTCCGAATTGTACTGCTGAGATCGTCGTTCGTAGTACAACGGGAACACTTTTCTTTCCGCATTGTAATAGAGTTCGAGTTTCTTCTGAAACATATTCAAAGCTTCGAGCTGCTCTGTTTTTACCTCCGTTTGGCTGTTGGTTGCCAGAGTGATTGCAGTCTTAATATCGTCATTATCTGTAACTACGATCTTGATCGGGACATAAACATCATCGATCCCCTCAATATTCTGACACTCATGCAGCACATGACTGGTTTGACACCCATTTACCACTTGATAGTCTCTTATTGTGAACCTATTTGCTGCTGGCGTAAGTGCGGAAGCGACGATAGTGATACCATTATTTAACACGCAAAACAGATCGAACTTTTTGTCCTCTAAGGTGCCTTTGATCTTTTTGTTTACGACATTATTTCCTTGAAAGTCTCTGACATTGTCGTCAAAAATGCTATAGATAGTGCTATTCTCATCCTGTATTAGCTTGACGTACTCTTGAAAAGGTAAAACACCAAGATATGCCTCCTGCACACCTTCAATATCAGGCAAAGTTATGCGACTTTGAAAGTTGATCGTAGATGAAAGTTTGTTTTTCGTTTCATGAAACAATCTTTGTATTTCACTAGCGCCCAACGGCTCTATCGAAACCTCTTCGAACAGACCGATATTCTCGATCTCTGCCTTTCCGGAGCTGATTATCGCTTTTAGGTTCTGGTCGTTCTGCCATTTTCCTGTGCATACGTAATACAACCTACATACCGGTCTTCGGTTTATCATATACGACGACATTGATATGGCCGATTCCCAAATGGCTTTCATCTTCCGGATTCTGTCGTTCTGAACCAGCTGAGGATCATCACTTAGGAAATCTTTCACTCCATGAATGAAGCTACCTATCGAAGAACCGTCGAAGGATGATGAAGTTTTCGATTGTATGAATGTGACATCCGCATCTAAGTGTGATGTTGTGTCAACGACGTCGCGAAGCTCGTCTTCATCAATTATAATTCTGCCGTTTACAATTAAGGCAATCCCGTCTATCCCGCAATCCCCGCCTGATCCCGCATGAATGTCTTCAAGCTCGAAGCTTCCTCGGAACAACTTTGAGACAACGGAAAAGTTCGAGAAATGCTCAAACTTAGTCGCTTCGCTCACGTTCTCTATTTCATACTGGTGAGAGAATGTGTCTATAAGCGATTTGGTAATTTTATCCATCTTAAGTCTCCAAAAACTATTTCCGCATAACGCCGCGCTCTGCGGCAAAGTTGGAGCGCAGCGGAAACTTTGTGATCTTGCCCCAATAAAACGGACGCCGGTTCATTTATGCGGCTCTCTGCTCGTACTCTAGCGGGCTTTGGTAGCCAAGGCCAGAGTGTAGACGCCACGGGTTGTAGAAGTCGTTGATGTACTCTCGCACTGCGGCATGCAACCCATGATCGGTTTTATAAATATTGCCGTGTATTAATTCCGCTTTCAGTGAATGAAAGAACGACTCCATATAACCGTTGTCCGTGCAGCAACCAGGGCGATTCATACTGCTAATGATACCGTGCCGCTTGAGTAGATTCTGTACCTCATGGGCTCCGTACTCAACGCCACGATCGGTATGGAAAATAAGCCCTTCCGGTGGTTGTCTTTGTTCAATAGCCTCGCGTAATACCAGCCGGGTCAGCATCGCGGTTTTCTCTTCACTGAGTCGCCAACTGATGATGTTACGCGAGTACTTGTCCATGACCACCGACAGATACCGCCATTTCTGGCCCACTTTGATGTAGGTCAAATCGCCTACCCATTGTTGATTAATGGCTGTTGGCGCTGGCGAGCCGAGCAACAGATTCTTATGCGTGGCAAAGAACTTGGCGGTACCCGGTGAGCGTCGATAAATTCGAGCGACACGCGCTTTCATACTGCCTTCACGCATCAAGCGGGCAACCCGCTTTCTGCTGATAGATTGCCCTTCGCGCTGCAGTGCTGAATGTATCCGGGGCGAACCATAACGACCCTTGCTGGCAGAAAAGATCTCTGCGATACGCCGACGCAGTGCGTTGTTTTGGTGTTGTCGCTGACTGTCTGGTCGGTCTTTCCAATCATAGTAGCCGCTGTGCGACACCTTCAACCAACGGCACAGATAACGTACGCCATGAGTGGCACCGTGCCGGGCTATGAATCGGTATCTGTCTTGGGTGCTTCCGACAGAAACCGTTGCCACTTTTTTAGGAGATCGTTCTCCAACTTGAGCTTGTCGTTTTCCTTGCGCAGCCGTTTCAGCTCCGGAGATTCATCACTCGAAGACTCTTTCGGTTTGGCTTTTGTGGGTGCTTTGCGTGGCGATTTCGACACCGTTTTTTTGCTCCTTGAAGGACGTAATAGACCCTCTCGATATTCTTTGCGCCATCGTGACAGCATAAACGGATGAATGTCCATGGCGAGCGCAACGTCTTTAATCAGCACATCAGGATCAAACGTCATTTCGACGGACTTGCGCTTAAATTCCAAGCTGTACTGCTGTGTCTTCTTGGCTAAATTGGCCTTGGGCATGGTGCACCTCTTCAGTTTAAAGAGGCGTCCGTTTTAATGGGTCAAGTTCACAGTCCGGCAACATGCGATTGTTAGGAATTTATTGTTGCACCCAGCTTCTCTTTGAATACGCTTATCTGTGCGAAGTCTTCTGGTTTAAAGTTTCGTTTTAGTGATCTCATTAGATCATCACCGTTTCTGCATCCAGCTTTTGGTGCAATTCTATTTAACAATTCTTTGCCCGGAATAAAATACAGAGCTCTATCTATATTTTGTGATTCAACAGCCTCAGATATACTTGCCAACTCCTCATCCAAATATGCCTCCAATGTTTGAATGTCGCACACCTGAACAGCTTTCTGAAGTTCGCCATCAGACGCTTCTTTTAAGTGAGAAAGTAACTGCTCCTTGTTTTCTGAGTCTTTGACTACTCTTTTTCTGAGACTTACGCCAAGTGAGATCTTAGCTCTCGAAAATACTCGTTTTGCTGCTATTTCTAATTTCCCTTCATCGAGCATTGTAAGTATGAATGCTGAAACTTTCTCTGCGGTAAACTCTTCTTCTTGAGAGCCAATTCTCTCACCAATCTTTGAGATAACCTCTGGGATGCAAAGAAAAGACTCAGCCTCGTGAAACGGGAGGGGTAACACACCATCAGATTCTAGACTAGACATATAGTCGTCCGATCTAAAGTCTCGGTCTACAATTCCGACTAGAGCAATTTTTGTAGATATTTTTGACCAAAGGCCTGACTTTCCGACGATATCAGAGACATCAGCACAGCCTCCCCCTGGATATATTTCAATAGTGTTATCATCCAATAACCAGCGATAGAATATCGAATCAAATGATTTTTCATGCCCCTCAGTTACAACAACTTTATTTGTTGAAAGAATACCGGGAAGGCCACCTAAAAAGGCAGTTGCATCGGGCCGATCTATATCATCTAAGCTATCAATAAGTGTAATTTTTTCTGAATCGCTACTTAGGACGTAAATTCGATCGACGTTATCTCTAAGAGAGAAATTAATGCTATGTGTTGCGTATATAAATGTCTTTTCGGGAAACTCATTTTCTATTAATGTCCAAAGTCTCTCTGCAAGCTCTGGATGTAAATTTAGCTCTGGCTCATCAGCAATCACTACTTTGTGATTTTCATCGAGTTCGATTAGATCAGCGAGTATTGAAAATACTTGCTTCTCTCCGTCGGATAATCTTGACGGACCGTATTCAGCTCCGTTCTTTATCGCGCTTAATCGCCTTGCTTCATTGCTAAAATTTAAAGTTATTTGTGGAAATATTTCATTGAACAGTTCAAATAGCTTATCAAGAGGAGGTTGCTTACGCTTCGGATATTCGCCTTTCTGACCACCCTCCACCCATTTCTCAACATCATCAGAGTGTTGTGATTTAAGCTGGAGCCCCTTTTTCTCAAGCACCACTAGAGCATCAAATACTCTGTCTGCGAGAGAGTTAGCCCTTTTACCTTCGTATGCCTGCAAAGCCGATTCAAGTCGGTCATATTTCTGCACATTTCTGTGATCTAATTGCAGCACATCAGTGATTTTTATTGTGCGCCCACCTTCGATATATACCGACTTTGCCCCAGGCAAAATGGTAGCTATATGTCCCTTGAGCTCCTGCAAAAACGTTGACTTTCCAGCACCATTTGCGCCCAAAATCACATTCACACGACCAAAGTCAAATTCGTAATTATCGTATCTACTTGAAATGTGCTTCATGCCCTGCCTTGATTCCTAACAGTTTTATTAATGGTTTTCGAGCGGGAACAATGACTCCACTCTCTTGCTGATATTTTCAAGTTGCCCCGCTTCCAAAGCTAGAGTTGCTTCCAGCCTAAACGCACCTGACATCTTGACCATTTCAATTATGACTGTAATGCTACCCAGTGATGTAGCCGTTGCCGTGAGCGTGAACTCTCCGTCCAACGCCCCCCATATCTTCTCCCCTTTCCAGCCTTGCCAGTTGTCTGCCATGTCCCGAAAAAGAAGACTTGGCGGGCCGACAAAATAGGTTGTTGTATTAACTTCACCTGTAAAGGGAGCGCCAGTAACAGAGGCAACGAAATTTGAACCTTCCTCGTTGCCACCAGTGATCTTCAAAGAGAGCGTTGTGGCGTCGTCACATGACTTGATTTCAATCGCTTTCATAGACCATTAACGCCGAAGCTCAGCCGCCGCTTTAGCGGTCGGCTGGAGCGCCTGGTTAGTTTTTGATCGGATTAAAGCTTTCATAATATCTTTGAATCTCAAGCCTTACTTCATGGGCTGCCGCCTGAAGGTCCTCAATACCAACCCCGTTGTTGATCATTACTCCGAGTACCTTATTGCTGAGAAGGCTTTTATTGAGCTCAAACGAATCCCAGCCTTTACCCTTTGCAAGATCGTCTTGGTAGTCTTTGACGACAGTATGATATGCCTCGAATGTAGATGATATTCGCCGCTCCAGAATATCAACCAACTTTCCTCTAATTTTCGAAGGTATGAATGGATCTGATTTTATTCGTTCCAAAGATGCCATCATTTCTAATTGCTTCTGCGGCAATGGTACCCCTGGAAATCCAGCTTTACCGGTCAAAATTTCGTGCTTGTTTTCGATAGCGTACTCATGAATCCGCTCTAAAACCTCATCCAAAGCTTTATTCTTTGACCAATGGTTAGCTGAAGAAAAATCGAATTCCTCCCAGATTTCATCAGACAGGTCCGAAAGTCGTTCCATAACCTTTTTCTGATACTCAGTGTTCACCGAGTTCAATAGCCCATTCTTGGCTTTAACGAAGGTCAGAACGGCAATTATTGAAGCCGTAACGTAAAAACCAATCTGGAAAATTTTGAGGACCAAATCCATATCTCACCTTTTGACACCTTTCGAAACTAACGCCGCCGTCACGCGCTTGTCGCGTGCACGGCCTTGTTAAAGCCATTCCTTTTCATTACTGATTATAAGATCCCACAACTCTTTCAAGAGCGCTGCACTTGCTGGATAAAGCAACTTTGAAAACTCGATATACTCTTCGTCAAATGGCGCATTATGGCCGATAGCAAAATGTGACCTACCCATTAGAAGTTCTGGGCTTCTATGAGGAATATCACTGTGCGCGATCAACTTGTCTCTATACTCGATAGCCTGCTCATGGACTTCACAAAATTCATTTGGAACATATTTTTTATCAAGACGCCACTTCCCTTTATCTCTATATCGGGATTCATTTCCAGAGAATGGCCGCGCGTAAGACACGATTGATGCCTTTACAAGCACCACACGCATCCGGTCGCTAACTGCATGACTAAGCATCTCAAGAGATTTTACACACTCCTGAATGTCGCCAGCGCAAAGCCTATAAAATACGTATCTTTCTTCCGCCAATGAGTTCATAAGCTTTAACAGTTTATTTCTGCGCATGCGCGTTTTTCTGGAAAGCCTAAAAAGCCGAACCCCTTGTAACCCACTGTTTCAGTTAGTGTTTTCTGACTTTTCATCAAAACCTCTCCTAGAAAAACGCGCATGCGCGTTAATCTTTTTAGCCATCTTTACAAATTGCGCATAAACATGCAAAGACGATTTTCAAGTCATTGATTTTATTCAATTTTTTTAATTGACGCTCCAGAAAAATGAGCATAGCCAGCACATCACTTTACGGAAAAACACGCATTGCAGAGTCAAAAATACTGATTATACTGTTCATTCATACAGTAAAAGGAGTTTTTACCACATGGCCAGTAGCCCATTCTTAAATGAAGTTCGTACCTCAATTCGCATTCGCGGAATGAGCCTCCGCACTGAAAAAACGTACATTTACTGGATACGCAACTTTATTCGATTCAACAAATGCCGTCATCCAAGCGAAATGGGTGCTGCTGAAGTGGTGAATTTCTTAGGTTACTTGGCTTCTGAACGAAATGTCGCCGTCAACACGCAACGCATAGCCCTCAACGCCATAGCGTATCTGTACAACCAGTTCCTGAAACAACCCTTGGGTGACCTTGAATTCAAATATGCGTCTAAACCACAGCGGCTGCCTGAGGTGCTTATGGCACCTGAAGTTGCAAGCATCCTCAAGGAAATGTCAGGCAGAGACAAACTGATCTTTTCAATTTTGTATGGTTCTGGCTTACGCATAACTGAATGCCTTCGCCTGAGGGTGAAAGACATTGATTTCACACGCGGCTCAATAACAGTCAGGGATGGCAAAGGCGCAAAAGACAGAGTGACTATCTTTAGCCCGTCGATCTACGAAAGTACAAGAAACATAATCAGTGACGCGATTGAGCTGCAAGTCCGAGACAATAAGGAAGGCGTTGGCCCTTCTATTCCGGGGGTTTTGGCAAAAAAATATCCTTCAGCTTATCGGCAACCCGCATGGATGTTTCTGTTTCCGTCCAACAATCTTTGCCACCATCCCATCACTGGCGTTCTCTGCCGTCATCACCTGCATGATTCTGTACCCAGAAAGGTATTAAAAAAGGCAGTAACGGCGGCGAAGTTATTGAATAAAAGAGTCTCTTGCCACACATTCCGACACAGCTTTGCTACGGAACTTCTGAGAAATGGCAGGGACATTCGAACGGTACAAGAGCTTCTAGGACATTCGGATGTATCCACCACACAGATTTATACCCATGTGCTCGGTCAGCATTTTGCCGGGCTAACAAGCCCGTTAGATGCAATAACCTGATTGGCGGTAACAGGTAAACGCCATTGGATAGTCTTTCAATTAAACAGTGTAAAGCCGGTCAAATACGCTACCGCCCTTCCGTGTACGTGGCACCTAGGGGGTTGCGAGGGGTGAATGCCGCGCGAGTTGTTATTCCCTTTTTAGTTCATTTCTTGGGTAGCATGCAACCTTTTTTTGCGCGTTGTGCGGTTGAGTTTGCCCATTCCTGACCACTCATGCACAATTCCGGCATCTGTTTAAGGAATGGCCCAGCATGAACGTTGTTACTGTGAATCACCCTTTAGTTAAGCACAAAATCGGTTTGATGCGCCGTGGCGACATCAGTACAAAAAACTTTCGCGAGTTAGCGGCGGAGGTGGGCAGTTTGCTCACCTATGAGGCTACTTCGGATTTAGCCACGGAAACGGTGACGATTGAAGGCTGGAACGGGCCGGTTGAGGTAGAACAAATTCAGGGTAAGAAAATTACGGTTGTGCCTATTCTGCGCGCTGGTTTGGGCATGATGGATGGTGTGTTAGAGCATTTACCGGGGGCGCGCATCAGTGTGGTGGGTGTATACCGCGATGAAGAAACGCTGAAGCCGGTGCATTATTTTCAGAAGCTGGCGTCTGATCTGCAAGAGCGCATTGCGATTGTGGTGGACCCAATGTTGGCGACCGGCGGTTCAATGATTGCGGCGATTGATTTGTTGAAAGCCAAAGGCTGTAAAGACATTCGGGCGTTGGTGTTGGTGGCTGCGCCAGAAGGCATTAAGGCATTGGGTGAAGCGTACCCGGACGTGACACTATATACCGCTGCGGTGGATTCGCATCTGAACGAAAATGGTTACATCATTCCGGGGTTGGGCGATGCTGGGGATAAGATTTTTGGTACAAAATAAAAAGCGGCCGGTTGGCCGCTTTTTATTTTGGTAACTTGAGCTGTTTATCACCGCAACTGCAAGGTTTCCAGCGTATACGCCCGCACTTTTCTTAGCAGTTCGGGTTCGTCGCGCAGGGTTTTGCCGAAAGAAGGAATCATTTCCTTCATTTTGGCGTCCCATTCCTCGGTTTCCAGGCGCTCTTTGAAGCAGCGGCTGAGCACTTCGATCATGGCTTTTACGGCGGTAGACGCGCCGGGCGATGCACCCAACAAGGCGGCCAGAGAACCATCCGCGGAGGTAACCACTTCGGTTCCGAATTCCAGTTTGCCGCGTTTGGTTTTCGGGTCGTGCTTGATGATTTGCACGCGCTGCCCGGCTACGGCGAGTTTCCATTGGTCGCTTTTGGCGTCGGGGTAGAATTCACGCAGTGAGTTCATGCGGTCTTCGTGTGACTGCATGACTTCGGTCATTAAGTATTTCGTCAGTGCCAGGTTGTCTATTCCGGCTGACAGCATAGGCAAGAGGTTGCCTTTGTTGACGGATTTGGGCAGGTCCAACACCGAGCCGTTTTTCAGGAACTTGGTGGTGAAGCCGGCGAAAGGGCCGAACAGTAACGCAGGCTTGCCATTAATGATGCGGGTATCCAAGTGTGGAACGGACATCGGCGGTGCGCCTATCGCGGCTTTGCCATATACCTTGGCGCGGTGCTGTTCAACAATGTTAGGGTCGTCACACACCAGCCATTGGCCGCTGACCGGGAAGCCGCCGTATTTTTCGGCTTCCGGAATACCGGATTTATGCAACAGCGGTAAGGCCGCACCACCGGCGCCTAAAAATAGGAAGCGGGTACCAATGATCTGACTTTCGCCGGTGTGTTCATGGCGCAGTTTTAACGTCCAATGGCCTTCCGGTTGTCTGCGGATGGTTTCTACACGGTGGCTGAGCAGCAGGTTAAAGCCTTCACTTTGTTCTAAGTTTTTCACTAGGTTGCGCGTGAGCGAGCCGAAATCCACGTCTGAACCATAGGATACACGGGTCGCGGCCACCGGCTGGTTGGGGTCGCGGTTTTGCATCACCAATGGCATCCATTCTTTCAGGACGGCGTGGTCTTCACTGTATTCCATGTCACTGAACAGGTGAATGGCGCCCATGGCTTCATAACGTTTGCGCAGGAACTCAACGTTCTTTTCGCCCCATACGAAACTGAGGTGGGGTACGGGGTTAATGAATTGGCGGGGTTCAGGCAAAGCGCCCTTTTTTACGAGGTAAGACCAAAACTGCAAGCTGCGTTCGAACGCACCGTTGATGTCAAAAGCTTTGCTGAGGTCTAGGGTGCCGTCTTCTTTTTCGGGGGTGTAATTGAGTTCGCAATAGGCGGCGTGGCCGGTACCGGCGTTGTTCATGCCGTCAGAGCTTTCCATGGCTACGGCATCGAGTTTTTCGATCATGGTGATCGTTAACGATGGATCAAGATGTTTGAGTAAATTCCCCAGCGTGGCGCTCATCGCGCCTGCCCCTACCAGCATTACGTCGACGATTTTAGTGCTCACAATGCACCCCCCGTAAGTGAATTGTGGCGGAGTATAAACGAATGGCTGCGGAAGTCGAAAACAACTGACGCCCTGTAGACAAATAATGGGTATAAGCTGCGCGAATAATGGAGATAATTTGCGTGAATTCGCGTCTATTGGCTTCCATCTATTACACAATGGTCTATGCTAACCACAATTTACATTCCTTACGTTTAGGTTGTTTATGAACGCAAAAACTCTAGCTACGTTGATGACGATAGTAGCCGTGGCCTTTGCTGCCTTGGCCGGTTATTTCTTTCTGCAACAACAGAATGCGAATGAAGCGCTGGTAGCGGCGCGCGCGTCGAACGCGGCCGTGACGCAAACGGAACAACAAGCGCAACGCACCATTACCGAGCTACAGAGCCGTATTAATGTGTTGGAAACCCGGTTGAATCAGTCGGACTCCTTGAATTTGGTGCAAATTCGAGAGCTGGAACAAGAACTGGCCGAACAACGCCAAGCCATGGCCGCCAGCCAGCAAGCAATGTCACTGGTGCAGGCCGACTATCAAAATACCCGAGAAGATCTGGCGAATGCACAAGCAGCCATTGCGGAACGCGACGCGGAACTGGTGGACATTCGTGCCCTGAGCAATGACACGACCTCGGTGCTGACCAACTTGCGTGATGAACTGGCGGCGGCACGTGAACGGGCCGAACAGCAGCAAGCACGGCTTGAAGAACAAGCGGCGCTGCTCACGGAAAAACGAGAAGAAGTTAATTCTCTGGTGAACCGTTTGGACGAAGAACAGCGCGCGTTGGATGAACTGCAAAGTGAACTGCAATTGGTGGATTCAGAACGGCAAGCGTTGGTAGAGCGACTGGAAAACGGCGTTACGGTGATCCAATTGCCTGAACGTGTGCTGTTTAACTCCGGCTCTGCCGAACTGAATGATGAGTCGGTCGCTACCTTGGCGGCAGTGGCGACCGCATTGGAGAGCTTTCCCGAGCACACCGTTGCGGTGCTGGGGCATACGGATTCACGTACCATCAGCCGTGATTTGGAGCCCATTTACCCCACCAACTGGGAGTTGAGTGCCGCGCGGGCGACTGCGGCGGTGCGGGTGTTGATTCGTAATGGCGTACCTCGTGACCGGCTGCGGGCGATTGGTTTGGCGGAAACGCAGCCGTTGGTGGAAGAAGTGAATGAGTTCACGCGCAGCCAAAACCGCCGAATAGAAATTGTGCTTGAGCCGCGCATGTCCGTCGTACCCCTAGATTAATCTGCAACCGCTCAGGGCGGCGTTCGCTGCCCTACTTCTTCTACCGTACATAACCGTTTGGCATAGCCCGTATAAATATCTTTCGTTCGAAACCCCCGCCGCTTTAGGCCATTATCTGGCTTCACTCTTTATGCCAAACCTCTTATGACGTGGATTTTCTTCACCCTGTTCGCCGCCGTGATGCAAAGCGTGCGCACAGCGGCACAAAAACGCTTGTCGGGCCAAATCAGTGCATTAGGTGTCACCTATGCACGCTATGTGTTCGGGTTGCCCATTGCGGCACTGTATATGCTGTTACTGCAAACCGACTTACCTACGGCATTCGCCGCACCCGCGCAGGTATGGGGAGTGATATTGTTCGGCGGCATTATGCAAATCATCGCCACTTGGGCGTTGGTGAGCGTATTCCAGTGGCGTAATTTTGCGGCGGGTACAACTTTCGCCAAAACCGAAGCCTTGCAAACCGCAGTGTTGGGCGCGGTTATCGGCGTTCCACTCGCCTTGGGCGGTTGGCTTTCGGTGTTGGTGGGTGTGCTGGGTATTGTGGCGTTATCGTACCCAGCTAATTTTCGTTCCTTGCGTGCGTGGTTAACGCCCGCTACTGGGTTGGGGTTGTTGTCCGGGTTCGGCTTTGCGCTGTCTTCCTTGTGCATTCATGCCAGCAGCAAACAGCTTGGTTTGCCACCCTTGCAGGCCGCCAGCGTGGTACTGGTGAGTATGATTGTGATGCAACTGGTGTTGATGACCCTGTGGTTTCTGTGGCGAGACAGGGCACTGTTTGCAGCCTTGGCACAGCATTGGCGTTGGGCGGCGTTTATTGGGTTAACCAGTGCGTTGGGGTCTATTGGTTGGTTCACCGCCATGAGTTTGCAAAACCCCGCCTTGGTGAAAACGCTGGGGCAAGTAGAGTTTTTTGTTACCCTGTTGATTACCTGGCGGCTGTTTAAAGAGTCGATTGGTGGTAAGGAATGGGTGGGGATGACGCTGATTTTGGTGAGCGTGGTGTTACTGCTCTATACGGCTTAGCTAAACGTGAGGTGACTCTAGAAACGTTACGAACATCGTAGTTTCTAGAGTCAGCGCAGTAGTTTCTAGCTACATATAGGCGTTTTCGGTCTGCGTATGATCCGTAACGTCTCGCACGCCGGTTAGTTCAGGAATCCGCTCTTGCAGAGTTTTCTCAACGCCCTCTTTCAGCGTTAAATCCACCGCACTGCAACCTTGGCAACCACCGCCAAACTTCAAAACGGCAACCATATCGGCGGTGACTTCTACTAAGGAAACTTCACCGCCATGTGAGGCCAGTCCGGGGTTGATTTCGCTGTACAAAATGTAGGTAATTCGGTCTTTCAATGGGCTGTCGGCCGATACCTTAGGCATTTTGGCATTAGGCGCTTTGATGGTGAGCTGGCCGCCCATTTTGTCTTCCTGGAAGTCCACTTCTGCTTCTTCCAAGTACGGCAGACTATTTTCTTCCAGATACAGGGAGATGTGTTCCAGCTCAAAGAATTGGTCAGTAGGCTTTTCTTCACCGGGGCGGCAATACGCCAAACAGGTTTCGGCGTATTTTGTTCCAGGCTGGGTAACAAACATACGCACGGACATACCTTCCACGTTCTGCCGTTCCAACAGCCCGGCAAGGTATTTTTGCGCGCCAAGCGATACGGACACTACACTGCTCATACAATCATCTCTGAAGATTATGAATTCAATGCGAGGGATTGTACCTAATGCAACCGGAGAACTGAATACCTGATTAAGTTACTAGGTTATTATTTGTCTTCGACGCTCTCCGAAATTGCCCTGCCCTCTGACCGAATTGCACAACCGCAAAATCAATCGGCACGACGGAACCCCAACCACATAAGCCAGCCAATCAACAATACTTCACCCACAAATGCGTAGCTGGCTAAGTCCAGCGCATAATTAGCCACCAAGATGCCACCGATGGAATCGACGGTGTAGGCGGTACCGGCAACCACCACGAGCACGCCCACCCAGCGCGGAATGAAACTCGCCCGATAGACCAAGTAACCCAGCACCAACAAATGAAGACCAAAAATACCCAATCCGAGGTCCCAAGTATTTTGAAACCGATGCATTTCCAGCATCACTTGCGCCGCCAACTGTTCCTCGGTGAAAGCGGTTAAATAGTCTGCCGTACTCAACCATTCAATGGCTTGCAGCAAGGGTGCAAAGGCCACCAAAAACACCGCAGCGTAGGCCAGCCTGAACCACCCCGCCAGCAGAGCAATGTTCTTCTGAACCGGTTGAAATACCACGTATAAAGCCCAAGCGACGAGGATGTCCAACATCGCGATTATGACAAAAGCCATGATACCCAGGCGAAATAACGTGTCAGCCACCCGCATATTGCTGGCCGTTGTGGCGGCATCGCCCGGTACTACTAAGCTTTCGATGACAGTAAAAAATGCAAACACGGCCAAGGGGACCATCATCAGCAAGCCAATGCCTGCCATCAGTGCCGCTCGGCGTTGTGTTTTGTCTTTATCATGTTGTATATGTTCTGCCATGGTTTACCCTGTGCGTTGAAAGTTAGAAACACGATGCAAAGGGTATGCGCTAATGGACAGCTATATTTGATAATCTGTGCGGTACCGTGCATTTTTTAGGTGGTGATGAGGCGATACAGCAACGATGAACGACCCGGTGATTTTTCTGCAGGCATTGGTGGACCGCATTGAGGAAGACCTGGCCGAAGACATCAACATCGCCTCCCTGTCAGCAGCTTGTCAGATTTCCCCTTGGCACTTTCAGCGCGTGTTTAAGAGCTTGGTGGGTGATACCTTGGGCGGGTATATTCGCGGCAGAAGACTCACCAGAGCCGCACAGCTAATTTTGACTTCAAACCACAGCTTCATCGACATCGCGTTCAGGGTGGGCTTTAACTCACATGAGGCTTTCACCCGGTCGTTCAAGGCCTATTTCGGGCAAGCACCGAAAGACTTCCGACGAGCCAAACCCGCCATTGCCCTCAACCGAAAGCCGGTATTAAGCCGTGATCTGATCGTCCATCTCGCGCAAGAAATGACCCTAGAGCCCAGCATTGAATGGCGTCCGGTCCTACACATCGTTGGTTACCCGACACAAATACCGTCACCCTTTGCGACATCGGAAAGCAGTTGTTTCTTAATGCAAGATGCCTGGATGCGTTTATTGGCACGCCAGAATGACCTTCCCAGCCGCATTCCCGGTCGCTACTACGGACTTTCACTGAGCCCTTCCGGCAACTTTACCGAGCCAGAACTCACACACATTGCAGGTATCGGTGTGCAGGCGTTGGCAGACATACCCGACGATATGGTAAGCCACCGTTTTCCTGCGCAACGGGTGGCGGTGTTTGATATCGCTTCTGTTGACGCGGAAACCGTGAACCGCACCATAGACTGTATCTACGGTTACTGGCTGCCGAATTCGGGGTATCGCAGAGGTTCGGGGAGCGACTATGAACTGCTGGAGAACGTGGATACGTTCAACCCGGACATCGGTTCGAAGTACGTCATTCCGTTGCAGAGTGACTAGCCCGTTGAAGGCCAGCCCTCTGTCCGAAGCACGCACCTGAAATTACCGCTTTAACTATATCAAAGTTTTTTGATATAGTTGTCGAACTTATTTCCCACCGCTTTCGAGAGACGTTATGACTGATCGCAGTACTCGCATCCAACAACTCCACCAAGCCATTAAGGAACGCATACTGATCCTCGACGGCGGCATGGGGTCGCTGATTCAGTCACACAGCTTGGAAGAAAAAGACTACCGCGGCGAACGCTTCGCCGACTATCACCGCGACATCAAAGGCAACAATGACCTATTAAGCATCACCCAGCCTGCGGTGATTGAAGGCATTTACCGGCAATATCTGGACGCCGGTGCCGACATCATTGAAACCAATACGTTCAACTCTACACGGGTGTCACAAGCCGACTACGGCATGGAAGACCTGGCCTACGAGCTAAACAAAGCCGGGGCAGAACTGTGCCGCCGCGTGGCCGATGCTAAAACCTTAGAGACCCCCGACAAACCACGTTGGGTTACCGGTGTGGTTGGCCCGACCAGCCGCACCCTGTCGATTTCACCCGATGTAAACAACCCCGCGTTCCGCAACGTGTCATTCGACGAACTGGTGGAAAACTACTTGGAAGCCACCAAAGGCTTGATCGAAGGCGGCGCGGATCTGATTTTGATCGAAACCATTTTTGATACATTGAACGCCAAGGCGGCCATTTTTGCCGTGCAGCAGGCGTTTGAAGACACCGGCATTGAACTGCCTATCATGATTTCCGGCACCATCACCGATGCCTCCGGCCGCACGCTTTCCGGCCAGACCACGGAAGCCTTCTGGTATTCCGTAAAACACGCCAAGCCCCTGTCAGTGGGCTTGAACTGCGCCTTGGGCCCAGACGAACTGCGCCAATACGTTGAAGCGCTGTCGGACATTGCCGACACCTATGTATCCGCCCACCCGAACGCGGGTTTGCCCAACGAATTCGGCGAGTATGACTTACTGGCCGACCAGATGGTGGTCACTATCAAGGACTTCGCCGAGAGCGGTTTCTTGAACATCGTCGGTGGCTGCTGCGGTACTACGCCCGCGCACATCAAAGCCATTGCGGATGCGATGCCGAACTACAAGCCGCGCAAGATTCCTGAAATCACCCCGCGCTTGCGCTTGAGCGGCTTGGAGCCGTTTGTCGATGAAGACAACATCATCTTCATCAACGTGGGCGAGCGTACCAACGTGACCGGTTCAGCCAAGTTCCGTCGTCTGATCAAAGAAGAAGAATACGACGAAGCGTTGACCGTCGCCCGCGAGCAGGTGGACAACGGCGCGCAGATCATCGATATCAACATGGACGAAGGCATGTTGGATTCGAAAGAAGCGATGACGCACTATTTGAACCTCATTGCCTCGGAGCCCGACATTAGCCGCGTGCCCATCATGCTCGACTCCTCTAAGTGGGAAGTCATTGAAGCGGGCTTAAAGCACGTTCAGGGCAAGGCTATTGTTAACTCCATTTCCATGAAGGAAGGCGAAGAAGCCTTCTTAAAACATGCCCGCCTGTGCATGCGCTATGGCGCGGCGGTAGTGGTGATGGCGTTTGACGAAGTGGGCCAGGCCGATACAGCGGCGCGCAAGCGCGAAATTTGCCAGCGCAGCTATGAATTATTAGTGGGCATCGGCTTCCCGCCCGAAGACATCATTTTCGACCCGAATATTTTCGCCATCGCCACCGGCATAGAAGAACACAACAATTACGCGGTGGACTTCATTGAAGCCACCCGTTGGATTCGCCAAAATCTGCCGTATGCGTCCGTCAGCGGCGGGGTTTCCAACGTGTCGTTCTCCTTCCGGGGTAACGACAAGGTGCGTGAAGCCATTCACTCGGTGTTCTTGTACCACGCTGTTAAAGCGGGCATGAACATGGGCATCGTCAACGCCGGGCAGTTGGTGGTGTACGACGACATTCCAGCTGAGCTGAAAGAAGCCGTGGAAGATGTGGTATTGAACCGCCGCGACGACGGCACCGATCGCCTATTGGAACTGGCTGAACGATACAAAGGCGAAGGCGGCGCGGTGCGCGTGGAGGACTTGAGCTGGCGCGAACAGCCGGTGAATAAACGTATTGAACACGCTTTGGTTAAGGGCCTGACGCAATTCATCATTGAAGACACCGAAGAAGCGCGCCAACTTGCCACTCGCCCTATCGAAGTCATTGAAGGCCCGTTAATGGACGGCATGAACGTGGTCGGCGACCTGTTTGGCGCCGGTAAGATGTTCCTGCCCCAGGTGGTGAAATCGGCCCGCGTGATGAAGCAGGCTGTCGCGCATTTGATCCCCTACATCGAAGCGGAAAAATCTGAAGCCTCCAAGCCCAAGGGCAAGATTTTGATGGCGACGGTCAAAGGTGACGTACACGACATCGGCAAAAACATCGTTGGCGTGGTGTTGCAATGTAATAACTTTGAAGTGGTTGACTTGGGCGTGATGGTGCCCGCCGAAACCATCTTAAAAACCGCACGCGAGCAGAACTGCGACATCATTGGTTTGAGCGGCTTGATCACCCCATCGCTCGATGAAATGGTGCACCTCGCCAAAGAAATGCAGCGCCAGAAATTCCAATTACCCCTGATGATCGGTGGCGCAACGACCTCCAAGGCGCATACTGCGGTAAAAATAGAGCCACAGTACAAAAACGACGTCACCGTTTACGTACCTGACGCCTCGCGCGCTGTTTCAGTCGCCCAACGCTTGCTCAGTGAAACCGGAAAAGCGGAGTACTGGCAAGAGCTGCAAGACGAATATGGTAAAGTACGTGAGCGCAATAAAAACCGTAAGTCACAAGCGATGATCACCTACGAGCAAGCCTGTGCCAATGGCCTGCAACTGGATTTCAGCGACTACACCCCGCCGGTGCCGAACAAACCTGGCCTGCATGTGTTGCGTGACTACCCATTGGAAGACTTGGTGGACTACATTGACTGGACACCCTTCTTTATCACTTGGGAATTGCACGGCAAATACCCGCGCATTTTTGACGATAAAGTCATCGGCGAAGAAGCGAAGAAGCTGTTTGCCGACGCGCAAGCTATGCTGAAAAAGCTGATCACTGAGAAACGCTTGAAAGCCCAAGCGGTGTTTGCCCTATGGCCTGCGAATCGCACCGGCCCGGACACCATTACGGTGTACGCCGACGAAGCGCGCACGCAGCCAATCAAAGAGCTGTTCCATCTGCGCCAGCAAACGCAGAAGCCGGAAGGCCGCCCGAACATGTCACTCGCGGATTTTGTCGCGCCTGTGGGCACACCGGATTTTATCGGTGGGTTTGTGGTGAACACCGGTATGGGCGCCGACGAGATCACCGCCGAATACGAAGCACAGCATGATGATTACAACTCCATTATGGTGAAAGCGCTGGCCGACCGTCTGGCCGAAGCCTTTGCTGAAAAACTGCATGAAATGGTGCGGAAGGATTACTGGGGTTACGCGGGCGATGAAGCGCTCAGTAATGAAGAACTGATCAAAGAACGTTATCACGGCATCCGCCCTGCTCCCGGTTACCCGGCGTGTCCCGACCATACGGAAAAGCGTTCGCTGTTTGACCTGTTGAACGCGGAAGAAAACGCCCAGGTTACTTTGACGGATTCGTTCGCCATGTGGCCCGCATCCGCCGTGAGCGGCTGGTACTTCAGTCACCCGCAGTCGGACTATTTTGGCTTGGGTAAAGTACAGGAAGATCAAATTATTGATTTAGCGCAGCGCAAAGGCATGGAATTGTCTACACTGGAACGGTGGTTATCACCCGTGTTGGGTTACGAGGCGTCATAAGCAAGCGCAGACACTATAAGGATGTCATGACGTATGCACGCTTCGCTGGCATGGCAAGCCGTTGAATTGTCATGTTCTTCGGCATAATGTTTGTACAGATTTGTACTTAACTCGGCGGTGATTTTTGATTGGCACGAAACAGGATGCTTTTATGCCCACTGATGTAGCAAAAGCCATGACGCATCTGGCGTTAAATCTCGCTCGTTGCGCTGACACATTGAAGATCACGACCACCCAACGGGTGGTAGACGAAGAAGAAGGACTTCTGCACTCAATCGACCAGACCTTAAGTGCTGAACAGCTCACCAGACTGGCCCAATGTAACCTGAAGACACCGTTATTGGATTGCATTAAGGTGCAAGCACAGATTACGCAGGGAGATCTCTACAAGGAGTTGGTGCGTCAAGTTACTCATTCCGCCGATTTGCAGCAGTTAATCAGTACCACTTTTACGCTTGATCAATTGCAATCGCTAACGGTGGTTGCGGCCAAGTTGCCCCGCGTTCTTGAGTGGTTAAGCATACTGCGTGCAGCCTTTCCGGAACACTTTCAACAAGCCTTATTTTGTGCCGCGATGGCAGCCGTATTGTCGCATCACATGGGGCAGAATAAAGCGTTCCAACAAGGTGCCTTCGTCGCCGGCCTGTGCCATGACCTCGGTATTGTTTGTCTGACACAAGAGACGGTAGACAACAAAACAGAACCCGAGTATTGGACGGTTTATCAACAGCATCCCTTGCTCGCGCAACCATTTCTAGAGCGTATCCCCAAGCTGCCGGGCTTGATCATCAGGGCCATTGCAGAATCACACGAACGCTGTGACGGCAGCGGCTATCCACACCAGAAAAGCGCAAAGCAACTGTCCCAGTTAGGGCAAATATTGGCCATGTCGGATTTATTGTGGGGTTTGTTAACCGTGCGCTTGTGGCCGCAAGGCATGACGTTAGCCCATGCCCGTCATATTCTGCATATTTCTGCCGATGCGCACTTCCGGAACACCTACGAAGCCTTGGTCAAAGCATTAAAGGCTGCAAAATTGAAGTCTGAGCTATCGACCCCTCAAGATCAGATTCCAGCGTTGGTGGAACACTCACTGCTCTCTGTCGATCAACTCAATCAATGCTACATGTCACTTTATGCGATGGTAACGGCCTTGCCGCGAGAACGCCCTTCCCGCATCATGGCGGCGTGTTACCATTCGCTGGCTGCCATTCACCGCGCGGTGAACAGTGCCGGTGTCCTGACGTCAGAGCACTATCAATGGTTGCAAGAGTTGCAACAGGGTGCTGTCTCGACGGCCATGGGTGAAGAGCTGGAATCGGCGGCACTGTTCCACGTTGCCTTACGATGGGAACTGAGTCGCTTGCTTGATAACCTCAAATACATTTATCACAGTGAGCGAACATTGCTAAAAGCCGATGTCGTTAATCTCTTGAGTATCGGCTTGCAAGGCATTAAAGATTCCCAGCAAGATCGTCCGGAAACGCAGATTGGCTTATTATTTTGGTAGCAACCCTATGAAAGACAGTACGAACAGCGAGTTTGAAAAAAGCGGACGCCCCACCTGGTGGCGTGCCATAAAGAGTGTTTTTGCGGCCTTTCTGGGTGTGCAAACCAATAGAAATTGGGAAGAAGACGCCAGCAGCTCCTCACCCTTGCGGTTTCTTGTCGTGGGTTTGTTGATGGGTCTCGGGTTTTTCGTTGCGTTGTTTGTCCTGGTATGGGTAGTGTCAAAATTTATTAATGTCTAGGGTGGTACTTACTAAAACTGCTAAGGCGAAAAGCTGGGTAGGCAAAAATTTCTGAGAATGCGCAATTTACAGTGTGTAAATGAGCATTTAGAAGACATTTTTACCAACGCCAGCTTGAGAAAGATCGGTTTTAAAATTAGCGGCTTTGGAAATGCGACACACTGGCCACGAGTCCGTCTGCCGTTTTCGCCACATCGCTGAACGACTCACCATTACGCAACACATTGGTAGACACCTGACTTGCGGCCTCGGCGATTTCAACCACGTGCTCGCTGACCGATTTGGCTACCATGCTTTGTTGTTCCGCCGCCGTGGCAATTTGGTGCGCCATTTGGTCGATATGGGATAGACCTTCCAGCATTTCCTGCAGCGACGCAGCGGTGTTTTCTGCATGCTCGACCACTTCATTGGCTTTGCTGTCGTTTTTCGTCATGTGCGTAACGGCTAGAGAGGCTTTTTCGCGCAATGCTTGAACCATGGCGTCAATATCTTCCGTGGACGTGCGTGTGCGTTGCGCAAGCGTCCGCACTTCGTCGGCCACCACAGCAAAGCCACGCCCTTGCTCACCGGCTCGCGCGGCCTCAATGGCAGCATTTAACGCCAGCAAGTTGGTTTGTTCGGCAATGTTCTGAATCACCGTGACGATCTCACGGATTCTTTCGCTTTCCGCACTGAGTGACTCAATCACTTCTGACGATTCCACAAGAGAGGTTTTCAGCTCACCAATGGCACTCACGGCGACCGTCATTTGCTGTTGGTTATCAATGGCCCGTTGATTCACCGCAGAAATTTCTTCCAAAGACGTTTGCGCTGACCGAGCCACTTCGCCGATAGCCATTTCCATTTCGGTAACCTCAGTGGCCATTTGATCTGTTTTGTCTTGCTGCTCTTCGACCAACCGTGTTGTCTTCCGGCTGTTTGCCACAACTTCTTTCACCGAAAGGTCCACCGATTCGCTACCGGAGCGAATTTGCTGAACAATACCACGCAGATTACCGACCACATTCAGCATACGCTGCTGAATCTGGCCGAACTCATCGCGGCGCATTTTGCCAAATTCCGGGGTGGCCAAATCCCCGTCTTGCAGACGGTCGAGGGCTCGCAAAATGGCTTGCAATGGCACACGAATCACCCGCGCAACACCGTAGGCCACCAACACAGCCACCAATAACGCAAATATGGTCAACGCCCACATCACCTGCTGCACCGTTTCTTGTGTTCTCAAAGCGTCTGCACTGGCATTACTGTTTGCCGTTTGAATCTGCTCAATGACACCACGATACCCGACCAGCGCCAGATCAACATCTTCTTCCATTTGGGCTAGGCTATCACCGCGCGCCACTTCTGCGTCCAGAATACTGGACTGCAGTGCATAGGCTCCGGTTTCCGGGTGAATCAAGGCTTCTAAGGCGGCAATATAACCGGTTAGGTCCTCAGCGACACGCGGCTCTTCTTCACCAATGGCTTGTAACATACCAATAATTTCACTGACCCGACTTTCCTGCTCTGAACCGGCAAAATTCACTTGCTGCAGGGTTTCCAAGGTCAGCAATTGTGATACCGACATATCCATTTCTGAGCCTAACCGACGCACATAAGGTACGAAGAAACCGATGGCGTCGTTATCGCGCAACAAAAACTCCATGGATTCAAGATCACTGTCAAAGCGGGTCCATGTATCGGTAAAACCGGTCAACAAGGTACGCAATTGCTGTTGATTTTGTAGGGTCATCAACCGGCTAGGAAACTGCGTCCGAGCGATATCAATCACGGCGCGCACTTCCGCAATGGTTTGTTCGTATTGTTCGGTATTCAAAGTTTGCATGAATTCGGCGGACACGACCTCTTCCACTGAGGCTTCCCATTGTGCTTGTTGGGCATCAAACGATTGTGTTAGCCGCTCTAAACGCTCCGCGTTGTCCTCTGCCATAAACTGCGTGACGACGCGATTCAGCAGCAGCAAGGTTTCCACTTGCTCATTCAAGGCTTGCCGTAAAGGCACGATGTCTTGATCGATATGATTGAACTGTTCTTTTACCTGTACCTGACCGCGCCAAGCATAAACGGCATTCACCAAATTGATGGCCACCAGAACAGCGAAGCCTAATACGATACGCTGAATCACCGAAAGATTCATGAACGCCTCCTCAACAGCGGCTTTATACCCTTTGCGGGAATCCAAATTACGAAACCAGTTACTGCACCGAAGCTGGCCGTGCACTAAAACGAACAACTGGTAAATATTTTTGACATTGCATGCCGAATGGTCAGGAAATGTCGATCAAACCAAAAAAAGGGGCCACGAATGACCCCTCCTTTGTTTGGCGCATTCCTGCGGGTAATGATTAGATCATTACATTGTAGGCAAAGAACTTGTCCATGATGGTCTTGTAGGTGCCGTTTTCTTTCACGCGGCGCAGACCTTCGTTGAAGATTTCTGACAGTTCGGTGTCATTACGACGGAACGCCGCGCCAACACCAGGGCCTGCTATAGGCGGTACGAATGTTTCGCCAACGGTTTTGAAACCACCGAGGCTCAAAATCGTTTCTTCACCTACGGGGAAGTCCAAAACGATGGCGTCAATACGGCCACCGCGCAAATCAGCCACGATGTCGTCAGCGGTCGCGTAGCGACGTACTTGTACAACATCACCCAGCTCTTGCGTCACGTAATCGTCTTGAATAGTGCCACGCTGTACGCCGACACGCTGACCTTCCAGAGTCGCACGATTGTCCGGGTTAATGCTTGAATCTTCAGGCGTGAACCAACCGCTGGGCGTGGTGTAGTAAGGCTCAGAGAACAGTACGCTACGAGCACGTTCTTCGGTGATGCTCATGGAAGAGAAGATCACATCGTAACGACGCGACAACAAGCCAGGGATAATGCCGTCCCAAGCCTGCACTACCCAAGAGCAGTTCAGGTTCATTTCTGCACACACGGCATTGCCCAGTTCAATTTCAAAACCGGCCAATTCGCCATCAGGCTGTTGCCAAGCGAATGGCTCGTAAGGTACGTCTACTGCCAAACGAACGTTACGCTCTTGCGCGCCTGCAGTCAGGGCCAGGCCCAGTGCTACCGTACCGGCAACCGTTTTGATTAATGTTTTCATCATGTTCCTCGTTCTCGTTATTTTCTGTGTGTTGTGTTTAATTATCCGAACTGCATCGCCTGACCAAGTGACAGACGTTTCCACCCTTGCCCCTTCGATGCATTCGAAACCGGGGAGATAGAATATGCTATTCGTCGAACCACTCGCTGAGGGCATACCGACGGGCTGGAGAAGGAATGGCGACACCCACCACACAAGGGTAAATGATCGCATCGGTTCCTGCTGGGTACATAGGGCATACCTTCATGATTCTTATTGTTGAGATGCTTCGCCGGGAGCAAAATCATTGCCCACTTATTACTTCGCATCCGTAGCCTATGGTGGAAAACTAGACGTTTCTGCCAAAGGGATAAAGTGTTTATTCGTAAAACCTGCTCACGTGTCGCTAACGCGATCAATTTGGTGCAATCATTGACGCAAATTTGAAAGTCTTGCCCAATATTGGTGCCGTAAGTTTTCTCGTCTTGGCGTACAGTCTGAGAAAACTTGATCTTATAGTCCAGTTAGCGAAGAACGTGCCAACCGGTCAACTGTGCGAAAAACTTTCCACATAACTGTGGAGCACTGGTCACTTGCGGCAGACCTAACGTACAATGTGCGCCTTGAACAATTCTGACTGACCAAGGATTTCCGCATGCGCGCCAGCCGCTATTTATCCGCTACTTTAAAAGAAACGCCCACCGATGCCGTGGTGATCAGCCACCAGCTTATGTTGCGCGCAGGTATGATCCGCAAGTTGGCATCGGGTTTGTACACTTGGTTACCAACGGGCTTGCGGGTACTTAAGAAAGTTGAACGTATTGTACGTGAAGAAATGAATCGCTCCGGCTCCCTTGAAGTCGTCATGCCCGTCGTGCAAGACGCTGACTTATGGCAAGAGTCCGGTCGCTGGCAGGCCTATGGCCCTGAGCTGTTGCGCATGAAGGATCGGCATGACCGCGACTTCGTGTTAGGGCCAACGCATGAAGAAGTGATCACGGATTTGGCGCGCAATGAATTGACCAGCTACAAACAACTGCCAATCAGCTTCTATCAAATTCAAACCAAGTTTCGTGATGAGATTCGCCCACGGTTTGGGGTTATGCGCTCACGCGAATTCATTATGAAAGACGCCTACTCATTCCATGTCGGTGAAGACAGTCTGCACGATGAGTACATGAACATGCATGCGACCTACTGTCGTATTTTTGACCGTTTGGGTCTGGATTACCGCGCGGTGCAGGCAGACTCGGGTTCTATTGGTGGTTCCGGTAGTCAAGAATTCCATGTTTTGGCGGATTCTGGTGAAGACGACATTGCCTTCAGCACAGAAAGCAACTACGCCGCCAATATTGAAATGGCGGAAGCCATTGCCGTGGGTGAACGTGCCGCACCAACCGCCGAACTTGAGAAGAAGGCCACACCCAACGCACGGACCATCGCCGACCTGGTAAACGATTACGGAATACCCATTGAGAAAACGGTGAAGACCCTTGTGGTGAAAGCCTCCGATGAAGTCGGAGAACCTTTGGTTGCTTTGTTGATTCGTGGTGACCACGAATTGAATGAAATTAAAGCCGAAAAGCTGCCCGAGGTCGCCGCCCCCCTCACCTTCGCGACCGAAGCTGAAATTCGTGCCGCTTTTGGTGCTGGTCCTGGCTCGCTCGGCCCGATTGGTTTGGATTTGCCGGTGATCATCGACCGAAGCGTGGCATTGTGCAGCGATTTCTCCGCCGGTGCCAACGAAGACGGCATGCATTATTTCAACATCAACTGGGACCGCGACTTACCGTTGCCTCCGGTGGCTGATTTGCGCAATGTGGTGGCTGGCGACCCGAGCCCGGATGGCAAAGGTGTGTTGGAAATTCGTCGTGGTATTGAAGTGGGCCATATTTTCAAGCTGCAAGACAAGTATTCTGCCGCTATGAAGGCGCGTGTGTTGGATGAAAACGGCAAAGAAGTCACCATGGCGATGGGTTGCTACGGCATTGGTGTTACGCGTGTCGTGGCGGCGGCGATTGAACAAAACCACGATGAAAATGGCATTATCTGGGCCGACAGCATAGCGCCGTTCCATGTAGGCATTGTGCCGTTGAACGCACATAAGTCGCCTGAGGTGATGGCCACCGCTGAGGCGCTGTACGACGAGCTGACGGCCATGGGCATTGAAGTGTTGTTAGATGACCGCGATAAGAAAACAAGCCCAGGCGTGAAATTTGCCGACATGGAGTTGATGGGCATTCCGCACCGCATCGTTGTCAGCGACCGTGGTTTGGAAGCGGGCCAAATTGAATACAAACATCGTCGCGCCAGCGAGAAAGAAGAATGGCCATTGGCAGGAATTGCGCAAGCGCTGGCAGAACGTATCAAGGTGTAAACCGTCAGTCTTTCCACACGGCAGGAAGGTAAAGCCTGCCGTTGGTACATGGTAGACAGGGCACCGTCACGTTGGAGCGGTATAGCCTGCCGTGGGACACCTACCTGATGGGCTTTCGGGTTATGCCTCCGGCGCTCCACGGCAGGCCGGGAGTCGCGCCTTGAGGCATAATCCCTGCGCCCCTCGCGCCGACACCGGCATTGCCTGCGAGCCACATAAGCTCGCTCTAGACTATGCCGCCCAACGCGACTGATCACCTCAATTCACATATGTGCTCTAAAAGCCATTGGTTCCAGCGCGGCTGGGCTCATTCAAATCGGCAACAAAATTTCCTAAAAGCCGTCGGCAGTGGCACCTTTCTAACGTGATTCAGACAACGCCCTTAACACATCAGAGCGACGAATCTCCCCGACGAGCTTACCGTTCTGGATGACGGGATAAATCTTGGGTCTTGGCTGCGCCATCATTTGCGCTAATTCAATAATAGACATGTCTGGTGCCACGCTGAGCAGTGTTTTACTCATCACATCGCTCACCAGTGCATCTGATTGGTGATATCGACCTTCCAGCAACTGGCGCAGACAGTCTTGTTCCGAGACAAAACCAATGGGTCTATGCTCTTCATCGACCACTGCACAGCCGGGTAAATTCCATTTCAACAGATGTTTAACAGTTTCAGAAACGGTTTGATTTGCAAACACCGTTTTTGTCGTGGTCAGCATGTATTGAGCAACGGTTTTAGCTTCAACATTCATGGTCTTGCTCCTTTTGGTATGCGTCAAAAACAGTATAGACCTTTATCGCCTATCCATCTGCGTTAGATCAGATTCTGGAAAGAAAAATTAGCCAATAGCTGTCTCGTTGTTTTCAGTAAACAGCCGAGCTTTAAGATACCAGCCACCCTGGAAGACATGGCTTTTAGAGAACATATGTGCGTTGAGGTGATCAGTCACATTGGGCGGTGTAGCCTAGAGTGGGCGTGTAAGTAAAACCATGCCTTCCCGTTGCTGGCGCGAGGGGCGTAGGGATTATGCCTCAAGGCGTGACTCCCGGCCTGCCGTGGAGCGCCGGAGGCATAACCCGAAAGCCTATCGGGTAGGTGTCCCTCGGCACACTGTACCTGTCAGCGTTAAAGGTGGCTGATTATATCGACGAATGCCACCAAAAATGCGACAGCGCACTGTGCGATGCCCCCCAACTTCGCTACACTACGGGGCCTTCATCGATTGATCGAGTGACCTGAATCCATGTTACCCAAGCTGTCGGAATTAAGCCCCGTTCAACAGGAATATCAAGCCTACCTGCGCGCCGTCAAAGCCGCCGGATTTCGTGGTGAACTTGCCCCGGACTATGCCACCCGCACCGTCTTATCCACCGACAACTCAATCTATCAAGTCCTGCCGCAAGCCGTGGTGTTTCCTTGTGATGCGGAAGACATACAAATATTGACGCGCCTTGCCAACACAGCACCTTATGAAAACATCGTCCTCAGTGCGCGAGGCGGTGGTACCGGCACCAATGGCCAATCGTTAACGGACGGCATTGTGGTCGATTTATCGCGCCACATGAATCGTATTTTAGAAATCAACGCCAAGGAACGCTGGGTACGCGTGCAAACCGGCGTCGTCAAAGACCAATTAAACGCCGCACTGAAACCGCATGGTTTATTTTTTGCCCCGGAACTCTCCACCAGCAACCGCGCCACCATTGGCGGAATGATCAACACCGACGCCAGCGGCCAAGGCTCGGTCGCCTATGGCAAAACCCGCGACCACGTACTGGAACTCACCACCGTATTGGGTGATGGCACAGTGCTGCACAGCCAAGCCATGTCCGATGTGGATCTGGAAACCTACTGCAGTAAACCCGGCCGCGTGGGCGAGATCCACCGCACCGTTTGCGCGATTTGGAACCAACATGAAAGCGCCATAAAGGCCAAGTTTCCACCTCTAAACCGCTGCTTGACCGGCTACGACCTTGCGCACATCCGCGATGAAGAAGGCCACTTCAACCTGAATAATATCCTGTGCGGCTCCGAAGGCACCTTGGGTTTTATTACCGAAGCTAAACTCAATCTGCTGGTAATTCCTAAAACATCGGCGCTGGTTAACGTATTTTACGACAGCTTTGAAAGCTCACTGCGTGACGCCCAAGCGCTCATGTCACAGCAGCCAACGTCCATTGAAACGGTGGATAACGTCGTGTTGAACCTTGCCAAAGGCGACATTGTTTGGCACAGCGTTAAGGAATACTTCCCCGACTCCGCCGGCGATATTCAGGGCATCAACTTGGTGGAATATACCGCCGAGAGTGATGAAGAACTGAACGCCAAAATCAACACCATGGCCGCGCATTTAAACAGCGTACAAGGACAGCCAGGCCAACCGACGGGATACAGCATTGCCCGTGGCACGGACGCGGTGAATAAGGTTTGGGGCATGCGCAAGAAGTCGGTTGGCTTGTTGGGCAACGCAAAGGGTGAGGCGCGCCCTATTCCGTTCGTGGAAGACACCGCCGTACCGCCAGAGAACCTGGCCGATTTCATTATGGAGTTTCGTGCGGTATTGGATGGTAACAACCTGAAATATGGCATGTTTGGCCATGTGGACTGCGGGGTACTGCACGTTCGCCCGATGCTCGATATGAAAGATCCCGCACAAGCCTTGCAAGTTCGGGTGATCACCGAAAAAGTGGTGGCCTTGGTGCGTAAATACAACGGCCTGTTGTGGGGCGAACACGGCAAAGGCGTTCGCTCTGAATTCGCGCCTGAATTCTTTGGTGAGCTTTATCCGGTATTGCAACAGATCAAAGCGGTGTTTGATCCGCGTAACCAGTTCAACCCCGGAAAAATCGCCACCCCGCAAGCCGATATTGCCCTGTTGAAAATTGATGAAGTGACCATGCGTGGCGAATTGGATAGCACTATTCCCGTACAAGTGTGGGACCAATTTTCCGACGCCAACTACTGCAACGGCAATGGCGCTTGTCACAACTGGAACCCCGACGACTTTATGTGTCCGTCGTGGAAAGCGACACGTGATCGTCGTCAAACACCCAAAGGCCGCGCCTCCTTGATTCGGGAATGGGAACGGCAACTGGCCGACCGTGGCATCAGTACAACCGATTTAACCGCCGAAGCTCGGTCACAGTCTGCTTTGTTCACACTTCCCGGAAAACTGTTTAGAACCCTCAGTGAACGCCTGGCGCGTCGTCGCGGCGACACCGACTTTAACCAGGAAATTCACGACAGCATGATGGGCTGTTTGGCGTGTAAATCCTGTACTGGACAATGCCCCATCAAGGTCAACGTGCCCGAGTTCCGGTCTCGGTTTCTAGAGATTTATTACAGCCGGTATTTGCGTCCGTTGAAGGACTATTTCATTGGCAGTTTAGAATATGTGATTCCTTTTTTTGCACCGGTACGCGGGCTATACAACGTGCCGATGCGCTCAGCACCCGTGAAATGGCTGCTGGCTAAGACGGCCGGTATGGTCGATAGCCCCTTGATCAGCCGTACGAATTTGAAAAAGGCTATTACCCAACGCAACATCCCCTGGGCGAACGCGCAGACGCTGGCTGAGTTGTCGGTAGAGCAGCGCGCCAAGGCGGTCATTCTGGTACAGGATGCGTTCACGACATTTTTTGATACGGACACGGTGTTGGATGTCCTCAATACGCTGCAAAAGCTGGGGTTTTATCCGCTGGTGATGCCTTTCCAACCCAACGGTAAGCCATTGCATGTGCATGGGTTTCACAGGGCCTTTGAACGAGCAGCAAAAAACCATACGCAGTGGTTGCAAGGGCTTTCAGGTTTCGATATTCCCTTTATCGGTGTCGATCCCAGCATGGCGCTGACCTTCCGGTCGGAATATCGTAAGCTCTTGGGTGATGATGCGGTGCCTGATGTTCTGCTGGTGCAGGAGTTTTTAGCCCAGCGGTTGCCTGCGGCCGGTCTGTTGAAAAGCGATGAGCCGTATTACTTGTTGGCGCATTGTACGGAGAGCACGAATGCGGCACCCAGTATTCGCCAATGGCAGCAGGTGTTTGCTTCGCAAGGTTTTCGTTTGGAAATTCTGAGTGCAGGCTGCTGTGGTATGGCAGGCACTTATGGGCATGAGACACGTAATCGCGCTAATAGTGAGGCGATTTACGATCAGTCATGGCGGCGTTATGTGGAAGACCCGGCGAAATCTGATCGCCTTGTGGCATCAGGGTATTCTTGCCGCACGCAAAGCAAGCGGCTATCGGATACGACATTGCCGCATCCTTTGAGTTTACTTAATCAACTACTTTGACCTGCCGATGCCGGTATTCCAGAGGTTAGGTGGACCCTTTGTTGGGACGCCCCCAAGAGGCCTCACCGAATACATCACGAATCGATTAAGCAGCGACCTTAGGTGTCGCTTAAAATGAAAAAGATGATGGAGCAAGAATGACTAGCTGGACCCCAAGTAGTTGGAGAGAAAAACCCGTAAAGCAGATGCCAACGTATCCTGATGCGGCTGCCTTGGCAGCCGTTGAAGAGCGGCTGCGCACCCGCCCACCCATGGTATTTGCTGGCGAAGCCCGCCAGTTGCGTGCCGACCTATCGGAAGTCGCTCAAGGCAAAGCGTTTTTGCTGCAAGGCGGCGACTGCGCCGAAAGCTTTCAAGAGTTCCGTGCCGACAACATTCGTGACACCTTCAAAGTGCTACTGCAAATGGCCGTGGTGTTGACCTTTGGTGGTCAGAAAAAGGTGGTCAAAATCGGCCGCATGGGTGGCCAATTCGCCAAACCGCGTTCTGGTGACACCGAAACCATTGATGGCGTCACCCTACCCAGCTATCGTGGTGACATCATCAATGGCATTGGCTTCACCGAAGCAGACCGCACACCCGACCCGGAACGCATGTACAAAGCCTATGAACAGTCGGTAGCCACGGTAAACCTGCTGCGCGCCTTTGCGCAAGGCGGCTTGGCCGATTTACATCAAGTGCATCAATGGAACCTCGGTTTCGTCGATAAGACCCCGAACTCCGAGCGTTACCAATCACTGGCGAACCGCATTGACGACACGCTGTCCTTCATGAGCGCCTGTGGCATCAGTCCGGACAATACACCACAAATTCGTGAGACCTCGTTCTACACCTCGCACGAAAGCTTACTGCTGCCCTACGAAGAAGCGTTTACACGCCAGGATTCATTAACTGGCCACTGGTACGACACCTCGGCGCACATGCTATGGATCGGTGACCGCACCCGTCAGCCCGAGGGCGCACACGTCGAGTTTGCGCGCGGCATTCACAACCCCATTGGCCTGAAAGTAGGCCCAACCACCAGCGATGAAGACCTGATCAAACTCATCGGCATACTGAACCCCAAGAACGATCCTGGTCGTTTGAACCTGATTGTACGTATGGGTGCAAGTAAAATTGCTGAACACTTCCCGCGCTTGCTGCGTTTGGTGACGAAAGAAGGCTTTAACGTGGTGTGGTCGTCAGACCCAATGCATGGCAACACCATCAAGGCCAGCAATGGCTACAAAACGCGCCGGGCGGAAGATGTGTTATCCGAAGTGAAGCAGTTTTTTCAAATTCACCACGCCGAAGGCACCTACGCTGGCGGGGTGCATTTTGAAATGACCGGACGCAATGTGACCGAATGCACCGGCGGTGCCTTCGACATCACGGAAAGCGATTTGGCCGACCGGTATCACACGCATTGCGACCCACGCTTGAACGCCGACCAAGCGTTAGAACTAGCGTTCTTGATCGCCGATGAATTGAAATCGCTGCGCCATTTATAGCGCCATTAAAAACCCGCTGAATTAACCCTCAGCGGGTTTTTCGTAATTAATCTCGACCACATACCAAACCGCATCGCCCTTAGGGGTTTTAACGACTGCCTCATCATCCACCGCTTTCTTCAACAAAGCGCGCGCCATGGGTGAATCGATGGAAATGTAGTCTGTTCGGCCAAAAATCTCATCGTACCCGACAATGCGAAACCGTTTAGTGTCGCCCTCGTCGTTTTCTACCGTGACCCACGCGCCAAAAAACACCCGCCCTTCTTGTTGTGGCGAATAGTCCACCACCTTTAAATACTCAAGGCATTTTCGTAAATAGCGCACGCGGCGATCAATCTCGCGCAAGCGTTTCTTGTTGTATTGGTAGTCGGCGTTTTCGCTGCGATCACCCAAGCTGGCCGCCCAAGTGACTTTCTTCGTCACTTCCGGCCGCTCGCGCCGCCACAGCTCGTCCAGCTCTGCTTTCAAGGCGTCATACCCGGCGCGGGTAATCAACGGGGTTTTGCTCATGCTTTTTTAAACCTTCACGACCGAAGTCAAGAATCGCCTTGACGGAAAATTAATATGATATGTCATCTAAAAACACATTTTTTAAATGATATATCATTCATATGTATCAGGCTGAACAGTATAGAGAGCGCCTTGGGCAAGACCTACGCGGTGCCCGTAAACGCCGTAAATGGTCGGTACGCAAAGTCCATAAAGTACTGGTGTGCTGACGGGAGACTTTTAAAGGCAGATTGGTGAGCGCCCTTAAGCCTTAACGGGCGCTTTACAGCCTTTGCGCTTTAATGCCCGTGCGATCTACTCATTTCAGCATTCGGGTGCTGCACGGGGGCTTGCAGATTTTGTTCTGACCCATCGTCGAACTGCAATGTCATTTGTACTACTTGGCCGTCCTGCAACGGTGCTTTCAAGCCAATTAACATAATGTGGTATCCGCCGGGCTGCAATGTGGCTGATTCGCCAGCCGGAACGTCAATGGATGACACCCGACGCATTTGCATGACGCCATCCACCCTATTGTGCGTGTGCAATTCCACGACTTCCGCAATGTCACTGTATACCGCAATCAATTGGCGATCTTCTGAGGTGGTATTTTCCAACCGCATAAAGGCAGCAGTATTGGGTTGCATAGGTGGCATCAAGCGTACATAGGGGTGATGAATCATCACACCGGATGTACCGTAATGGCTGCTGTCGTGATCTTTATCGTGCGGACTGCCATGGTCCATTGCAACAGCCAAAGGCGCCAACATTGCGGCGGCGCATACCAATAGTACTTGAATCTTCGCTTTCAGGTGTTTCACGGACTGGTTCTCCAACTCAACTAAAATTCTAAAGCGTATCTTGCAACGCCTTTAAAAGCGCATCAGGGCGTTGATCATGGTGCACAATATGGGCTAACTGCCCGGTTCGGTCGATGACGTAGAGACTAGAGCTATGATCGACGGAATAACGACCGGATTCATCAGGCGTACCATAATGCCAAGCGACCCCGTATTGCTGCCCGACGCGCTGTAATTCAGCCACAGTTCCCGTAATGCCCTGCAAACGCGGATGAAAAAACTGCGCATATTCATGCAGCCGTTCCGGCGTATCGCGCTGTGGATCCACGCTGATAAACACGGGCACGATCGCTGCCTGCTGTTCGTCTGAAAGTTGGCGAATGGACTGATTCATTACCGCCAACGACGTCGGGCATACATCCGGGCAATAGGTATAGCCGAAGTACATCACCACAATTTGCCCGGCATAATCAGACAATTGAAACGTCGCATCCTGCATGGTGAGTACAAAATCGCCGCCCGGTGGCGGCGCTGCCACAGACGAACGTTCGTTTACCCTATCCGTATTGCGGATCAGCAATAAAGCAGCAAGTGCGACCAATAACGCGGCCACCAACAGCATTAAGCCTTGATTCAGTCGCGTCATGGTTAAAAATTCCGTGTGGTTGAGAACGTGAAGGACACCTCACCCATGCCACCGGCTACAGGTAATAAAACTTTGGCTTCCCACATCATGGTTTCCAAAACACAAACACCTAAGGCGGTCACACCCTGAAACTCGCCAGGCAAACCCGTCGGCAACAATTCTGGCCGGTTGAAGCCCATGTACATGTCGGGGCTACTCAAATCCACGTGCAGTTGCTCAGGCGTGTAGCCTTCCAGGGTTACAGTTAGGGTGAGTGGCGTCAGCAGTTCGATAGGATTCGGCGCTAGCGACAGTTCCACCCACCCGTTAGGCACCGCTACACGACAGGCAGCTTGATGCAAGTCACAGTCGTCCTCAGCTTGAGCTGTCCATACGGGTGTATCAATGTAAAGATGGCGCACATAAGGAAATAGGAAATACGCAACGGTAGCACTAAGAACCAAGGCCACTAACGTTAGCATGAGTGTTGTTTTGTACGGCGCGGCCGATGCCGTCGAAGAGTAACCCACGAGACCCATTTCCAAAGAAAGCTGTGACAAGTATTACACAATTTAGAGGATATTAACCCGCGACATTTTGTCGCACGACGCGCTATGGCTTAGGAGAAAAAGAACGCTAGCAGAGAATTTCCAGAAACCAGCAACTACGCTGCCTTTTGGAAATCCTCTGCACGAGGCTTTTTATCCCGCTTACGGTCGTACTGCGTTTTGTCGCTGACCACACGTAGGCGGTATTTAGGGGTACGTAGTTCGCGTTCAACCTGACTGTGTCGCGTCGGTTGTCGTTTTTTCTTGCTCATCGGAGCCTCCATAGGCGATTTATTGTGCAACGGCGCACGGTCGATATATTAGGGTTGAGCAGGACGTTTGCAAGTCAAACGTGGCCATCGTCCTGCTGTGGCAGGGGCTGGGCCGCGCGGACATCCGTTACCGCCGGACGCCCCAATGGAATGGCTTGCCGGATAGCCCGCATCTCTTCGACAATGGCCGCGCTGATCAAAAACGTTTCCGCCAACGACGCGCGTAAATCCTTCGCTTCGTTACCCAAGCGCGTTATATCGTGGCTGTGGGTACGGCCCTCTTCTTCATGTTTTTTCATCGCCTGCACTCAACCACGATCTGCTTATACTTTAGACGCTGCCCAAACACATTGCCATTAACCGCGAATAATTTAGCCCATGGAACCGAGAAGGTGGATGCTCGAATGGGCGCTTTCAGGTAGAATTCGGCTCCCTTCAGGAGGAACCATGGCCAGTTTGTTTGTTGATGCACTCACCGTTATCGATTTCAGTTATCTGGATGCCCAGCGCGGTATTGTGGGCGAAAGTTGGATTGTCGATGTCGAACTGGAAGGCGACCTGAACGACGAAGGCATGGTGTTCGATTTTGGCCATGTGAAAAAAGCCATCAAGGCCGAAATCGACAGCGGCATGGACCATCGTTTTGTGGTGCCAGAGCACATGCCCGGTTTGCTGATTCAACGCGGCACAGAAGACAGCGCACTGTCGCTCAAACAAGGCCATCAGGGGTTTTCTTTCAACTACCGGGCCCCCAATGAAGCTTTTTACTGGCTGGACGCCACGACCATTACCCTAACCGATGCCACGCGCCATATTACGGCACAAGTGCGCAAGGTCGTGCCCGCCAATGTGAAACAGGTGATCGTGCACTTACGCACGGAAGAAAATCATGGTGCGTTCTATCACTATTCGCACGGGCTGAAAAAACACCAAGGTGATTGCCAGCGCATGATCCACGGGCACCGTTCCAACATTCGTATTGACCGCGCCGGCAGCCGCGACAGCTTTGCTGAGAAAACGTGGGCCGCACGCTGGCAAGACATCTACCTGATTACCCGCGAAGACATTCAAGGAGAGCGCACCCTGTTTGATGTAGCGTGCTACCATGTTGCCTATACCGCGCAGCAAGGCCGCTTTGAACTGACGCTGCCGAAAGAACGTTGTTATATTTTAGACACGGACACAACGGTAGAGCTGATTGCCGAACATATCGCGCAAGAGCAAGCCAAGGTCGACCCAACCTGCGCGTGGAAAGTACGCGCCTATGAAGGGGTTGATAAGGGTGCAATCGCTACCTATACACCGGCTTAAAAGCCATACCAGAACTCATTTACGCTTCAGGAAACATTCGTGACTATGCCGATCCAGATCTACAATTCGTTGACCAACCGCAAAGAAACCTTTGTTCCGCTGAATCCGCAGCGGGTCACGATGTATGTCTGTGGACCTACGGTGTACAACTACATTCATATTGGTAATGCGCGTCCTGCGGTGGTGTTTGATACCTTTGTCCGGCTGCTACGCCTGCTTTACCCGGACGTCATCTATGCACGCAACATCACCGACATTGACGACAAAATCAACAACAGCGCGCACGCTGCCGGTGAAGACATTGCCACCTACAGCGCACGCTATACCACCGCCTATCGCCAGGACATGGCGGCGTTGTTCAACCTACCCCCTACCGTTGAGCCGTTAGCGACCGAACACATTGACGTCATGGTAGACCTGATAAGTAACCTGATCGAACGCGGCTATGCCTATGCCGCGGAAGGCCATGTACTGTTTGATGTGGCCGCCATGCCGGACTATGGCAAACTGTCCAAGCGCAAAACCGACGACATGATCGCCGGCGCCCGTGTAGAAGTTGCCAGTTACAAGAAAAACCCGATGGATTTCGTGCTGTGGAAACCCTCCGTCGAAGCACACGAGCCCGGCTGGGAAAGCCCATGGGGTTATGGTCGCCCGGGCTGGCATATTGAATGCACGGCGATGATCAACAAACACCTTGGACCAACCATCGACATCCATGGTGGTGGCGCGGACCTGTTGTTTCCGCACCATGAGAATGAAGTGGCACAAGGCACCTGCTGCCATGATCACCCAGAAGACTATGTGCGCTATTGGATGCACAACGGCATGATTAACATCAATGGCGAAAAGATGTCGAAGTCATTGAACAACTTTATTACCGTACATGAGCTGCTGGAAAGCCATCCCGGTGAAGTCCTGCGCTTAGCGTTGTTGTCGGGCCAATATCGCTCATTGTTGAACTGGTCGGACGATCTGTTAGCGCAATCACGTATGACGCTTGACCGCTTTTACGGCGCGCTACGTGATACCGCGACGCTACCGCACGTTGATGTACCCGACGTAAGCACCCATGCGGTCATTCAAGCCCTGTGCGATGACATGAATTCGCCCCTTGCCATTGCTGAGCTGCATGCCTTGGTCAACCGTATCTACCAGGAAGGCACCACGGATGATGAGAAAGCACAGTTGCGTACTGAGCTTGTTGCCTGTGGGCAAGTTCTGGGGTTGTTTAATTACACACCGACGCAGTGGTTCCAGGAAATTTCGGCCCAAAATAATGCCATTTCACCGGACAAAATTGATCAGTTAATTGCCGACCGAACCGCAGCCAAAAAAGCGAAGGACTTTGCCGCTGCCGACCGTATTCGCGCCGAACTGGATGCCGCCGGGGTTGAAATCCAGGATACGCGCGATGGCACGCGCTGGCAGTGGAAGTAACAGCATGTTGGCATGGGTACTGAAGAAACTGGTACGCGGTTATCAGGTGGCCATCAGCCCCCTGTTTCCGCCCCGCTGTCGCTTCTACCCAACCTGTTCCAGCTATGCGCTCGAAGCGTTAGAAAAACACGGAGCCATCAAAGGCAGCTGGCTGGCGGTGCAACGGATTGGTAAATGCCACCCCTTTCACCCCGGCGGTTTAGACCCCGTGCCTGAACCCAAGCATTCGCATACGCACAGTTCCGGCTGTACGCATCACCACTCGGAGGACGAGAAGTCATCATGATCGACGCTCAATTACTCAATATACTCGCGTGTCCGGTGACCAAAGCACCGGTCAGTTTAAGCAAAGACAAAACCGAACTCATTTGTACGGCAAGCCGTTTGGCCTACCCGATTCGTGATGGCATTCCCGTTATGTTGGAAAGTGAGGCGCGACACATTGCCCAAGACGAATACGAAGCCCTAAAGAAGGCCGGTTTATGAACGCGTTATTGATGGTGGCACATGGTAGCCGACTCGCCAGCAGCAACGAGGAATTTGCCGACTTGGCCGCTCGTGTCCGTGAAAAATTAGCCGGAAAATACGACGCCCTAGGGACGGCATTTCTAGAATTAGCCGAACCCGGTATAGCTTCTGGCTTACAAAGCCTGATCGACCAGGGCGCGACACGCATTGACGTGATGCCGTGTTTTTTATTGGCCGGTACCCATGTGCGCCACGACATACCTGAACTGGTTCAGCAGGTACAACAAGCGAACCCTGCGCTCACCATTAAACTGCATGAGCACTTGGCGGCAGAGCCGGGTTTTGTAGATTATTTGGCGGTACAGGCGTTAGCCGGACGTTAATGACGGAAAAGGTTCAGCGTCCCTTCACCTTATACATACGTTCATCTGCAACGCTTAACAGGCTTTCCTCACTTTCACCGTCCGCCGGAAATCGGCTCACGCCCGTACTGGCGGCTAGGTGATATTCACCAAAACTGCATACGAGTGGCGCTAACGCGTGGTCACGCAATAACTCGACCAGGTAGTTGTCGGAAATATTCGGATCAACATCTTCCAAAATCACCACGAATTCGTCACCACCCAAACGCGCTACGATGTCCGACTCACGAAAACATTCGCGCAAGCGTTGCGCAAATAAACGCAATACTTCATCGCCCCGGCCATGCCCGTGTTGATCGTTGACCTGTTTAAAGTTATCCAGATCAATGTACATCAAGGCGAAAGTGGTTTTTTGCCGCTGCGCCCGCACCAACGTGCGCCGCAATTGCTGGGTAAAGCCTTTCCGATTCAGGAGCTCGGTGAGGTGATCATGATCCGCCAAATAGCGTAATTTGGCTTCTCGTTGCCGCAGTACATCGGTGAGTTCTACTTCACGGGTAATGTCGCGCAGGGTGACCAAATACACCAAGGGACCGTCCATTGCTTTAGCAATGGCGACCTGCACCGACACCACCACAGTGGCATCGGGACGCTGCAAGGTAAACACCAAGCGCGGCATTTTGTGACATCCGTCGCGGATATGGCGAAAACAGCGCATGACTTCGCGCTGTGTCGGGCGCGGAATGAAACGGGCGTAGTGATGGTCGACCAATTCATGCAACAGCATTCCGGTCAGTCGACAAGTGGCTTCATTGGCGAAAACGATGCGTCGCCCCACCACCATCAACACGGCTTCAGGCAACAACGTGAGGATTTGACGATAAAACTTTTGTGGAAGTCGTTCCAGTTCAGAACGCAGCAATTCTTCCTTTACATCCATGCCCGTGTTCAATCTGGTTAATTATTATGCAGTCCAGTCTAGAGCAAGCAGAGACAATTAAAAATACTCATTCGTTATAACAGTGTACGAGGTTAGATCACTATGACATAGCCAGCACGGAAAAGCGGTAAGTAAGCCCGAGGTCGGCCACTACGATGCCGATAAACAGCCAACATTTCACGGTCATCAATAGGCGCCGTGAACGGATTTTTAACCGTGACCACCAACCAGTGGCCGCTTGCAGTTGTGGCGGCTGCGGCAGGAACCACCATAGAAAGCACCAGATGGTTAATCCCCACAACAAAAGTATCATGCCGACGAACATCCAACGTTCGGCAATGCCAGGCAACAAAGACGCAGGAATGAGCAACCCACCGAGCACCGTGATAACCGCGAATACCGGCGACCACCGCACCAGCGCGTTGGACCAGCGGGCAAAATATTCGATCATAGGCACCCCAATAATGGCGATTAGAAAAGCCTATACAGGGTGCCTATTGAACACTCAACCTGCAAGCTCAGGCGTCGAGGATTGCGTAAAACGCGCCTTTAACCGGACCAGCCGCTGGTTCATTCGCTCTAAACTGGTCAGCAGTGCAGGCACCAAGAACAAAATGATCACCGTGCCGAACCCTAAACCAAAGACAATACCGGCCGCCACTGGAATCAGGAACTGGGCGTCGAACGAGGTTTCAAACAACAAGAAGCTTAACCCGGCAATGGTCGTCAACGACGTCACCAATACGGCTCTAAAGCGCTGCACAGAGGCTTCGACCACGGCATCTTCGACACTCATGCCTTCATCCCGTAATCGTCGGTAGAACGTTATGAGCACGATGGCATTGTTAATGATGATGCCGGATAGTCCAAACAGTCCATACACACTGAGCACCGACAATTCCAGCCCCATGGCCCAATGGCCGCCAATCGCACCCACCAAACCAAAAGGAATGGCCGCTAAAACAGCCAAGGGCCACAACCAACTTTCGAACACCCAGGCCAGAGCACCAAAGATCAGCAACAAGCCCAAAATGGCACCAAACTGCACATCGCGGAAGAAGTCATTTTGCGACTGTTGGTCGCCTTCAACCGAAAGCACCACATCGAATTGATTTTGCAGCCGCTCGGTTACATCGTCCTGTAGCCACTGGTTGACTTCACCAATGGTCAAGTCTTCACGCGCCACACGAGCGCTGACCACCGCCGACAATTCGCCATTCACCCGGTTTAAGCGATCAATCGCTTGCGCGAAATCCACGGTGACCAAAGCCGAAAGCGGTAGCCATTCACCGGGCCGCACCTGCACCGGCATCGTTTGGAGCTGAAACCAGGTGGCAACATCTTCTTCAGGCACCGTAACGCGAATGGCGAGATCCGTGCCTTCCTGAGCGATGGTCTGCACCGTACGCCCACTAGTGAGGGCAGCAATTTGTCCACTCAGTTGTTGGGCATTGATCCCCAGAGACTCGGCATCGGCATTCAGGGTCAGCGACAGCTGTTCACTGCCCAACGGCAGATTATCGCTCACCTCTCGCAGACCACCAAAATTGCGCAACTCCCGCTGCAACCAATTCGACGCCGCCTTGAGTTCCACCAAATCTTCGCCCCGCAAACGTGCGCTGACGCCCGACGTACTAGGGCCTTGTGCGGGTTGTACAAATCGAACACTTAATACATTGGCGGGCACATTCATTTGTTCACGCCACCGATTAACGATTTCGCTGTTGGACACTGGGCGATCGGTTGCTCCGTCCATTTCTATGAACAACGCGCCTTGTTCCGGTGCACCCCGGTTCAGTTCCAATACTTCCGTGTTAACGAAATTGAAGTTCACCTCGTCTTCTATATCACGCAATCCACGCTGCATTTCCTGCAAGAACGCCTGCACGTCCGCGACCGGCGTACCTTCGGTAAAGGCAACCTCGAGCGTTACCTGCTGTTGTTGAATATCCGGGAAAAACACGAATTTAACGCGTCCAGACGATACCAAAGCAAACGCAATGAACAAAAACGACAGTGCCACGGAATAGGTCACCAATCGGTAACTCACGAAAAACTGTACCGCATTCCGAAACGGCACCTGCCGGAACCATTCAATGCCAGACTCTAGGCCCCGCCTTAAAATGTTCGGCTTCCGTTGACCCCGATTTTTTAAACTGTGCGCCAAGTGACCCGGCAAAATCAAAAAGCATTCAATCAAGGAAGCCACAATGGCAAAAATGACCACCAAGGGCACGGCCTTGGTGAAGGTGCCCGCCTGCCCGGACACCAACAACAGTGGGAGGAACGCCGCTATCGTAGTAACACTGGATGCGAGAACGGCAGGCAACATACGCTGTGCCGCTGCCACCGCTGCATTTTTGGGATCTTCCCCCATTTCAACGTGCGCAAAGGTGTCCTCACCCACCACGATGGCGTCGTCGACAATAATGCCCAAGGCAATCAGAAAGCCCAATAACGAAATTAAGTTGATCGAATTGCCCGTCAACTCTACCAAAATCAACGTGGCCATAAAGGACACCGGTATCCCCAAAGCAACCCAAAAGGCTAACCGGTGATTGAGAAACAAGAACAACACCAAGAGCACCAAAACGATACCACCCAAGCCACTCTCTAAGATGATGTTGATGCGCGATAACACAAACCGCCAGTTTTCGTTGTAGACCGTCAGTGACATGCCTTCGGGCAATCCGGGTTCAAAGGTTTCGCGCCACGTTTGCAAATTATCTGCGACCACCAAAGTATCTTCGCCACTGGCACGGCTCAGACTCAACCGAACGGCCGGTTGTCCCTCATAAAACAGGCGCGTGCTGTTGTCATCGTATTCGCGGTTCAACTCACCCAAATCACCTAAACGGCTGAAGCCATTGCTGTTGTTGCTGGCAATGCGCTGTTCGCTCAACAAACGGGGATCAACCGTTTGATTCTGAAACCGCAACTGCGTCGTCAGAACGTTTTCTCCGGTAATTCCCGCCGGAGTATTCAGGTTTTGTCCACCCAAACGCTGCGCCAGATCATTTACGGTCAGGCCGGATTCCAGCAAACGCTCAACAGGCACGGTGAGCGTAAGGTCGGCTTCAGGCAGACCTTCCACATCCACCCGAGCTATACCCGCTGCCTTCAGCGAACGCTCCGCTCGTAAGGCCCAGGTGCGCAGTTCTTCAAAACTCAAATCACCGTACAGCAGTACATCGGCCACATCTTCGAAAAACACAAACTGGCTGACATCAGGTTCTTCCGCGCCTTCTGGCAACCGCACCGTGGCAAACGCACTTTCGATATCGGCCACGGCTTGGCGAACATCCTGCACACTCTCGCGCAGCGTCATGTTCATGTTCATGCCGCCTTCAAAGCTGGTACTGCGCAACTCGTCTATATCGGTGTTGCTGAGTAAACTTTGCTCTAGGGGAATGGTTAAACTCTCCTGCACATCTTCGGCGCTGGCGCCCGACCATTCAGCCGTGACCTGTACGATGCTGAGATCAAAGTCGGGCAAAAACTGGGTATTCAAGCGATCCAAAGCCCACAGACCACACATAATTACGACGGCCATCAACACATTCGGGGCAACGCGATGGCGGGCGAAATACCGGATTACACCACCCATCAGTTGCTCTCCTCACGCACGATTACCGCCAGTCCGGTGGCCGCATCAGCCAAGCGAGATGCCAGCAACGGGTCACTGCTCGCCAATGCTGCACTGCGCAACAAGGCCCAGGTGGTCTCGCCACGCTGCTGGTAGCCAACGACGTCCACATCAACCCGTTGCAAGCGTTCATCTTGCACGCGATAGACATAACGATTTTCATAGACAAGGGTGGCAGGCACCGCGAACACGTTTGTTAGCGGATCCAGTTGCAATTGCAGCCGGAAAAACTGATCAATCGCCGATTGCTCCGGTGCTTCGTCAAATGCGAACCGGGCGGTCACGGCTCCGCCCCGAGTGATCGGCTCCCAGCCGGTCAGGGTTAACGCATAGTTCACCGCATTGTATTCTGTACTTGCTGACATGCCGGGACGCAAGGACGCCAATTGCGTGGTGGGCACGGAAACGTTCAACCGGACATCGTCTTGGCTGAGCAGGGTAAAAAGGGGCGATTGAGCGGATACCCGCGTGGCCACTTCGGTGTTTACGGCAGCAATTTGACCGGTAAACGGGGCGCGAATTTCGGCATCATCCAGTTGATCTTGCAACTGCTCTAACGCGATGTTCGCCTCCGCCTCTTGCGCCGCCAATTGTGCTTGTTGGTCGGTATAGCGTTGCACGGCCAGTTGTCGCGTATTCAGGCTCATCCGTTGTTGTTGCATGGCACGTTCGGCGGCCTCTAAGTCAGAGTCGGAGGCCACATTCCGTTGCCGCAGATTTCGTGTCCGCAAGACCGTTTGTTCGGCAATGCTCAATAATTCTTCTTCAATGGAGACTGCTTCGATATTCGCTTCATGTTCGGCGCGCAAAAGCGACTGACGCGCGCGCAAGTCTTGTAAACGCGTTTGTTGTTGCGCAAGCTGGTGTTCTAGGTTCCGAGTATCTAACCTCGCCAGTAACTGCCCGGCAACCACCTGATCACCGGCCTCTATCGGCAATTGCGTAATCAAGGCACTGAATGGCGCAGTCATGGTCACTTGGCGATTCGCGGCCATCTGACCGTACAGCACCAGTTCGGGCGTTTCGGTGTTTTGGCTGACCCGAAAAACCGAAACCGTGGCGGTATCACCGGCAATACGAACTTCTCCGGTGCTGACTTCGGGCGTGGGGCGCTGCGCTGTACTGCCCAAATAACGCACCACAGAAAAACCGATGGCGATGATGATGATGGGCAATAACCACGTTATGAGGCGTTTACGAGTAATGATCGGCATGAATAAGGCTCCTTTAACTTCGGCTATCTACGTGGTCAACTCGTGGTTGGTTCTGTGGTCACGATTAATTGTGATATTTGTCATATTCTGGGGGCTTACGGGATGTGCGCAAACCGGCGAAGATCTCTACGACGACTACCTCAGTCGCTTAAGCAATGTATTTGACGTGGATAACACGGCATGGTCACCTGCTCCCGCAGTGATAGCACCGAGAGCAGGCGATATGCAGCAAGACATCCCCCCTTTGCGCATAAACGTATTGGCGTTTTGGGACACGCGTCATTGTGAACTGTTCACCATAATCAGTGAGCGCAACAGCATTTTAGGTCGGGTACAGGCACCGACACAGCGCTGGCGGTTTGAAGCCCGATTGCTCGGTGCCATTGAAGCTTGCCTAAGCCACCCGCTGACCGATGACGAGTTAGCGGAAACCCTAAAAATATGGCAGCTCGAGAAAGAAAAGGAATGGCCACTGGCGGTTTGGAACGGCACCCTGGCCGCGCCCGAAGTCCGGCAATTATTTCAAGCCGCCCATGAAAGCTGGGGCGCCGATGCCCTACCCGGCCTTCATCAAACCTTGGATGACCTGCGTATCTTAACCGGTTGGGCAACACAATGGCCCACGCTGGACCTCCCTGTCAACGAAGAATTCGAAGCAACCTACCAACGTCTAGGGCAGCACAATGTGGTGGGCCAATGGCATCGTTCGGTACAAGTCAGCATGGCGGGGTTGACGGCAGGCAATGCACGATTAGCACAAGGTATCGCCGAGAACCGTCTTTGTCCGCAAGGCCGCCCAACCCAGCGCAGTGAAACGGCCAACAATGTGTTAGTGCTGTTCTTTATTGGTGAAGTGCAACCCTATCTGGCCACCTTGAATCGTATGGGGGAGGAGCTATTACCTGCCCTGGACGCCCTGGCAAATGCCTCAGGCATAGCGGTCGAGGCTTGGCTAAATTATCGCCAGCAACTGCACCATGACGCTGAACGACTGCGCGCATTGACTCGCACGCATGTCGCATTGTGGCAGGACGTGCTTGCCCCGTGTGGTGGCGTTCGTCGTTAACCCGATCACTCTGTTGCTAACATCATGCTATACCCTTCACGAAAGCTGGGGTAATGCCATGTGAATCCGGTATCCGCCAAGCGTTGGGCGGCGATGCGTTTGCTGCTGCGTTCCAGTTGGCGCGACTCATGCGGTGTTATACCCAGCCGTTGATGCAACCAATGCAAGACCTCTTGCAACGCAGCAGGCGCGTTGTCGGTCAGATTATAGCAATCCGCAACGCGCTCTCCGGTGCGGCGCCGTTTGAGCAAGTGCACCACCGCACGAGCGGCATCATCGATATGGATTCGGTTGGTGTAAATGGGGTCTGCATCGGCAATTTGAAATCCCTCACGGGCTTGCCGAAACATGTACTCACGCCCAGGGCCATAAAGACCAGCCGGACGCAATATCGTGCAGGGTTGTGGAGACGTCAACCACAACTGCTCGGCTTCCACCAACACCTTGGCGGTTGGCGTTTCAGGCCGTGTGATGGTGGACTCATCAACCCAATCACCCTGTGCTTCGCCATACACGCTGGTCGAGGAAATAAGCCAGACATGCGCCTGTGGGGCGACCTTTTGCAACCACGATAGCGCTTGTTCTGCAACCTGCGTGTAGGCCTGTCGATAGGCATCAACCGTGCGGCCACCCGGCGACAAACACAGCACCCAATCAGCCACCATCTCCAACTCCGGTTGGTCAAATAAGGTTGGCCAGGGTGTGCTGGCATCATGTTGAATCAGCGTCACGCCGTGGGGTGCACCGCTACCTCGTCGCATACCCACCACCGGCGCCGACGCCATACCCAATTGCGCAATCCGGCCACCCAAATCACCCATGCCTACCACGCCGATTTTCGCTTGTGTCATGCCTTTCCCCATGTACAATGTTTATCAATTTCAAAATTAGAATAGTGCTGATCTATCGACGAGAGCCTATTCTTTCCGGGTAGAAAAGGAGACGTTGATGACCCTTACCGAATTACGCTATTTGCTGGCATTAGCCGAAGAAAAGCATTTTGGCAAAGCGGCCGATCGTTGTCATGTGAGTCAGCCTACGCTAAGTGTTGCTATTCGCAAGCTAGAGCAACGGCTAGATGTACAAATCTTCGAACGGGGTCGCAGTATGGTGATGATCACCCCGATCGGAGAACTGCTGATTGCTCAAGCCAAAAAAGTCATTGAACAGGCCGATCGTTTGGAAATGTTGGCCCGCAATACCGGCGATGACCTGAGTGGTACGCTGAAACTCGGTGCAATTTATACGGTAGCGCCCTATCTTTTTCCCCAGCTCATCCCGCAACTGCGTCGTGTTGTTCCTGAGATGATGCTGGAGATCGAAGAGAATTACACGGCGCGGTTGCGCGAGCGCCTGCGCAATGGCCAGATTGATGTCGCCATTATTGCCCTGCCCTTCACCGAAACCGATGTGTTAACCAAGGCGGTCTATAAAGAAGATTTCGAAGTACTCTTACCAGCCAATCATGAATTAGCCGGACAAGACAGTGTATCCGCCGATCAACTAAACGACACCAACTTGCTGCTACTGGGCGAAGGTCACTGCTTTCGCGATCAGATTTTACAGGCCTGCCCGACCATTGCACAGGCTACCCGCGACCCGCATGGCAAGGTGAAGACCATGGCCGATGGCAGCTCGTTAGAGACCATTCGCCACATGGTGGCCTCCGGGTTGGGTGTGACCATTCTGCCGCGCAGCGCCTTGATTCATACGCCCTATTCCAAAGAGTTTTTAACCTCTCGCCCGTTCGTCAATGACCCGCCGCAACGCACAGTTGCCATGGCTTGGCGGGCCAGCTTCCCGCGACCAAAAGCCATTGATGCGCTCGAAACCGCCATAAAGGCTTGCAAACTATGATCTTAGCGCGCGTGGCAGCCATGTGTGTTGGCCTGCTTACCCTGTTGTTTTGCAGTGCCTTGGCATGGTCGCAAGGCGCACCCGTTGCGCAAGATGCTATCCTTCCGCTTCCTGAGCAGACAATGTCGCTGCAACAACTGGATCAAGACTTAATGCGCCTATCGGTTACCCGGCAGGCGCTGGAAGCCCGCTTACAAACGGTGCAAGCGCAACATCGCCGGTTGCAAGAAAACGAAAGTGCATTGAATGAGCATATCTTGGCGCTTGCCGGCAGTGTGCAAATCTATCGCGTGTTGCAACAACAGCGCGCGGCGCTGCCCAATGTTTCACTGGACGCGGATTTATCGGACCTTATTGCCGACACGCGCTTGCGGCAATTCGAGATTTCACAACTGCAACAAAGCACCTTGGACAACAACCTGCCGGTTGAGGAATTGCTCGACGAGCTGCAAACCTTGGTCAGTCTGGCGGTGATGTTGCAAAGCGAGCAGCGCGCGTTGGCCTCCACCAGCGAACGCCTGCGCGATTCGCTGGCAGAACAGCTGTTTTGGATTCCCAGTAACCCGCCCATCGGCGTACCTTGGCTGCTGCAATTCCCCGCCCAACTGGGCCAACAAATCGTTCAACTACCCCGGAGCCTCCGGCTGGGGTTTGATGCCCAAGCATTGAGTTTATGGCAAACCTTATTGGCGCTGGCCCTATTTGGCAGTGGCATCGCCGCGTGGCGATCAAAGTCCTGGATTGCCCGCCAACTGCAACGCATAAATGACGAGATGACGGCCTACACCGACGCTTTGCACAGCAATCATTTTCAGTCGTGGGAGAAGATCGAAATCACCCTCGACGAACCCCTCCCACCGGAGCCACCGAACATCTGGCTAACGGTGCAGGCCCTGTGTTGGGTGGCCCTTCAGGCCTTACCCCTCACTTTGATTATTCTTTCTTTTGGTACCTTGTTGACGCATTGGGAAACGCAAGATGTGATGGCTATTGGCCCGGCACTGCTGGCGTTTGCATTCAGTTTATTTGTGGTGCTTTTTTTACGCCGCGTGCTGACGACTTCGCAGCTTGCGCATCGTCATTTCAATTGGCCCCGCGAACAACGTGAGATTTTGACGCACTTCTTAAGCCGCTTTTCATGGGTATTGCTTCCCACTAGCTTCATCTTGGCGCTGGCAGAGCAACAAACGGTGTCCTTGGCCGATGATGTCCTTGGGGTCTGGGTCATGTTGGCATCCGGGACGGCCATCGCATGGCTTTTTTCCCGCTTGCTTCGGCGTCTACCCAAGATCTATCGCTCACAGGCGGTGCATTGGTTACTCACGGCAGTTTTGGTGCTCCTGCCCCTAGGCTTGGTGTTGTTAACGTTGGCCGGATATTACTACACGGCCTTGCAACTCACCGGTCGTTTACTGGCGACGTTTTATGTGTTGGCAGGCTGGGTGATTGTCGAAGTCACCGTTATGCAAGGTATTAACCACTCAACCGCGCGCCTAAAACGCCAACGCGACGAAGAAGCGCAGAGAAACGCTCGACAAAACACCAACACTCCGGCAGACAAACAAACCGTCATATTGGAACCCGAGGTGCGGGCAGAGCTTCAACAAGTACGCCAACAAACCTTGCGCCTGGCTCGATTTCTGTTGTTAGCGGTATTTGGCGGGCTTCTCTACTGGGTTTGGGCAGATCTGTTCACGGCCCTTGGCTATTTGGACACTCTGGTGCTATGGGAGTACGGAGGGCCGGAGTCTCCAACGCCAATGAGCATGGCCGACTTTATCACGGCACTCTTTATTGTCGGTATTACCCTATTTATGGCCGCCAATTTGCCTGGCGTGCTGGAAATGCTGGTGTTGTCTCGACTAGCGTTACAACAAGGCAGTGCCTACGCCATTACTACCTTGTTCAACTACATCATCACCTCGATTGGTATCGTTATCGCGCTTTCCAGCCTCGGCGTCAGTTGGGACAAACTGCAGTGGTTAGTTGCTGCCCTTAGTGTCGGCTTGGGTTTCGGCTTACAAGAAATCTTCGCCAATTTTGTATCCGGCTTGATCATACTGTTCGAACGTCCGGTGCGTATTGGTGATGTTGTTACGTTGGGCAATTTATCCGGCCGTGTCCGGCAAATTCGTATCCGCGCCACCACCATCACTGATTTTGACCGTAAAGACATCATCGTGCCCAACAAAACCTTTGTCACCGAACAGCTCATCAATTGGTCGCTGACGGATACAGTGACACGGGTTATTGTGCATGTAGGTGTGGCCTATGGTTCCGACCTGGAACTTACGCGAAAAATATTGCTCGATGCGGCTCATGCCAACCCCAGAGTGCTGCATGATCCTGAGCCCCAAGTGCTATTTTTGAATTTTGGTGCCAGCACCCTCGACCACGAGTTGCGCATTCATGTGCACGAACTGCTCGACCGCAACCCCGCCATTGACGAAATCAACCGCTACATCGACCGCGAATTCGCTGCCGCGGGCATTGAGATTGCCTTCCAACAAGTCGATATACGGTTACGCAACAGTGAAGGGGTGGAACGGTTGATTGAGCAACAACGGCGTGGCCCGACCCCGAAATCCGACCAAGGCTAGGTTGCACGTTCAACCGCTTCAGCCAGCGTGCTGGTCAACATAAACTTGCCGTCTTCCGGCTGCACGCCTGCCCGCACTAAGGCTTTGAGGGGCTGAAACTGCACATCCGCCAACACCAGTTCAATGCCATGGCGAGCACAATGCTGGCGGAACGCCGCCAGGCCATCCAGGCCGCCGGCATCCAATACCGACACCCCATCTAAATACAGAATCACCCCGCGCTTGCCAGTGCTCATTGTTCGCAGCTCGGTGAATACACGGTCTACAGCCGCGAAGAAGATGGGGCCGGTAATTTTAAAAATTGCCCACCCGTCAGGCAGCCCCTGCGGTGCATGTTTGGGGTGCGTTGAGACATCCTGCACCCGCGTCATCACCGACACTTGCTGAATAAACAAGAATCCGGCAATTACCACACCCACAAAAATAGCCACCACCATATCCACCAGTACCGTCAGCACCGCGCACAGTATCAGCACGGCAATGTCACCCTGTGGCGCCTTTTTCACCAGATGCACCACGTGATGCCGCTCGCTCATTTGCCACGCCACCATCAGCAACAAAGCCGCCATGGATGCCATGGGCAAATACCCCAACCAGGGCGCAAACCATAATAAGGCGGCACCGACGACCAGCGCATGGGTCATCGCGGCAATGGGCGTACGCGCTCCGGAACGATAGTTGGTGGCCGACCGTGCCAAAGCAGCCGTAGCGGTAATGCCACCAAAGAACGGAACCAACATATTGCCAATACCCTGCCCCACTAATTCCGCATTGGCGTCGTGCCGATGGCCGGACATATTATCCATGACCACTGCACACAGTAAGGACTCAATAGCCCCCAACATGGCAATGGCAAATGCAAAGGGCAGCAATTCGCGCGCTAGGGCAAATAACCAAGCAGCACCTGCCAAGTTACCGGCCCATGGCCAATTAAAGGTCGGTAGAAAAGGCGGAATACCCGTACCCTGCGTACCATCAGGCAAGGTGAATTGAAAGCGATCGGCCAAGGTTTCAACGGCAAACCCAAATTGTTGCAGCAACATGGCGGCGAATACGCCCACTAAGAGCGCAGGCAAATGCGGCGGAATGCTTGTGGGTAGGCGACGCCATAGGATTAACACCGCCAAGGTAATGCCGGTAATCAACAACGCAGGCCATTGCGTCTGCGGTAGCGCCAACAGCATGGTCCATAATCGCGCTAGGTAGAACTCCGGCAATTCCTCAAAATGCAGCCCAAGGCTATCGGGGATTTGTAAGGTCGCAATGACCACGGCAATACCGGCGGTAAACCCCAGCACAACGGACGATGGAATGAACTCAATCAGGCGGCCAAAGCGCGCTACACCCATGAACACCAGCATGACGCCGGCCATTAAGGTCGCCAGTAAAAGACCTAACAGTCCATACTGCAAAACGATGGGTTGCAGTATCACAATAAAGGCCGCCGTAGGCCCGGAAACCGATAAACGAGCGCCACCCAGTAACGCAATAAAGAAGCCAGCCACCAAAGCGGTGAACAACCCATGTTGCGGCGGTAAGCCGATGGCGATAGACAAGGCCATGGAGAGCGGAATGGCCACAATGCCCACCGTAAGCCCGGCCATGACATCACTGCGCACATCCTGTCCATGGTACGGCTCGCGGAAAACACTGGTGATAAAAGCAACAGCGAGCGGAATCTTAACCGAAAGGCGCATACAACCGTCCACGTGAAGGCAATTAAGGAAATACTGAATTAATGCTAACTGAATTAAAGATTAAGTACAGCTCATCGATACAGACTTGCAATAAAAAGTCCATAAGGGCAAATTGATTACGGAAAAACCTTACCCCATTTTCAGGAGCCACAGTGAGCGACTTCCGCAGCGATACCGTAACTCAACCCTCCCTGGCAATGAAAGACGCCATGTTGGCCGCCCCATTAGGGGATGATGTATTTGCAGGCGACCCGACGGTCAATGCCCTTCAAAGCATGGCGGCGGATATGCTGGGATACGAGGCGGCGCTTTTCGCCCCCAGCGGCACACAAACCAATTTAATTGCTCTAATGACCCACTGCCAGCGTGGCGATGAGGCCATCGTCGGGCAGCAGTGGCATACCTACCGCTGGGAAGGCGGCGGCATGGCCGTGCTGGGTTCTATTCAACCGCAGCCGGTGCCACACCAGCCAGACGGCACCCTTGCTCTTGCCGATATTGAAGCGGCGATCAAACCGGATGATCCGCATTTTGCCCGTACCCGTTTATTGGTGATTGAAAATACCCATGGCGGAAAAGTGCTGCCCATGTCGTATATGCATGCTGCCGCCGAACTGGCTAAGTCACGCGGATTGGTGACCCACATCGACGGTGCACGTTTGTTCAATGCCGCCGTGTCGATTGCACACGAAGACGGTGCAGATCCTATCGTTACTGCCCGTGCACTTTGCCAGGGTTACGACTCGGTCTCTATTTGCTTGTCGAAAGGACTAGGCGCGCCCGTGGGTTCTCTGTTGCTTGGTTCGCAGAACTTTATTCAGCAAGCCCGACGCGTTCGTAAAATGCTGGGTGGTGGCATGCGCCAAGCCGGTATCCTAGCCGCCGCTGGGCGCTACGCGTTGGAAAACAATATTCACCGGCTGGCGGAAGATCACTTGAACATTCTGACCCTCGCCAGTGAGCTGCGTCGCGTATGCGATGAATCACCCGATCTGAAGGGTAAGGTCGTGGTGCATGACGCCAACACCAACATTTTGTTTATGGACGTTGATGCCACTCTGGCACCCAGCTTGCTCAAACATCTGGCCGAGCATGGTGTGTTGGTGACCAGCGGGTCTCAACGTGGGGCCAGCGGGCCGGTGGTCCGGGTACGCTGGGTCACACATTTGGACATCGGTGATGAAGACATTGATCAAGCTATTCAGGCGATGTCGAATTTCGCGCTTTAAGCCACGCAATAAATTGCTCGACCGGTTGCGGTCGGGCAATCAGATACCCTTGTACCGCATCGACCCGCAGTTTACGCAACAGCTTTAATTGCTCCGACGTCGACACCCCCTCCACGACCACACGCAAGCGTAAACTGCGCGCCAGACCGATAGCCGACTTCAGCACCGAGAACTCCTGCCGCGCCATGCTGGTTTCGAGAATTGAACGATCAATTTTCAGCTCATTAACCGGCAATTCGTGAATGCGCGATAGAGACGAGTGTCCGGCGCCAAAATCATCAATGGAGAAACCCAGCCCCGATGCCTTGATCAGATCAACCGATTCCCGAACCGCACGCCCGGAACGCATAACAGCCGTCTCCGTCAGCTCCAACTTCAGGCGCAAGGCGTCACCCGCTTGAGTTTTCGCAATATCCAGTATGCGCGCAATGACATCCGGATGCGCGAGATCTTCGGCCGATATATTGATGGATAAGCCTATATCTATCCCGGCATGTTGCAGTTGATGATGGACACGACACACCTCTTGCGCCAGCCAGACCGTCAGCCGGGTGATGATGCCGGTTTCCTCAGCCAAAGGTACGAATACCATTGGCGACACCGCACCCAGGATCTTATGATGCCAACGCAACAGCACCTCGGCGGCGACAATTTCATCCCCTTGCAGATTCATTAAGGGCTGCAAATAGAGTTCGAGATTCGATTGATCAATCGCGGCTGACAAAGCACTCAACAAGAACAGCCGATCCAAGCTGTCTTGTTGGTGGGCTGGCTGGTACGCCAAGTGGTCAGGACTGAGGGTGACTAAATCCAGCGAAGACAAAGCCGCCTGCACCAAATCTTCTTCATCCAAATCGAAATCGGCACAGGCAATGGAAGAAAAAACCGGTGCCAGATCCACCTCAAAATTACCTACCGATACACCGCGTTCCAATACCTTTCGCAGCGCCACCAGCACCTCGTCCAAACCGTCACTGCGAATCAGAATGCCGAGTACCGCGTCTTCTATAGAGTAAAACGGCCCGTTGTCCAAACGTTCGTGATCGGCACGACCGTAAGCCAGATTGTCCGTGTGCGTTTCCGCCCAGCTCGCGAGACGTTCAGTAATGGCGACCAAGGCATTGTTCGCCACACTGATGCCCATGGTCCGCTCAATGTTTTGATGATGCTTAAAGCCGATCAACAGCAAGGTGCCGTGCAACGGTTTTTCCTGTTCCATAAACAACAACAGCGATTGCCGATTAGGGAGCTTCAAGCTGTCGTTGGTCAGGGCCTGCCGAATGAGTTTGGCCTGCAACTCCGTCGCATCGGCTTCTTTGCGCAACAGGTCTTTTTGCACCCGAATCATCCGGTTTTTTTCAGCGTAAATCTCCCGAACGACGGCTCCGGTGAGTATCATCACCGCCAGCACCGAGCCTAGCTCCAGTGCCGCTCCCGTCAACAAGGTATCGGGCACATAGCCTGCGCTACGCGCCACCAGAATCAGCATGCCGGCAATGATCAAGACAATCGCGGCAAAAAATATCTGGCCCCGTTCACTGCCCTGCAGTGAGGCCCTTAACCCGGCCAGCACCATGCCCAAGCCGACCAACGCCGTCATTATTTGACCGACTTTTACCCATTGCTGGTTTGGCCAAGGCAGTAGCAACGTCTTCACCAGGAACAGCACCAACAGCACGACCAACAGGTCACGCAAGGTACGCAGAATTCGCTGGTCATACCAGCGATAGGGTCGTTCGCCATGCAGGAACTGTAGGGTAAAGGACGCACCGCAGATCGCCGCCGTCATAGTGCCCACATAGGTCGCCAAATTCAGACCCGGCGAATTGGGCCATAAGAAAGCATACAACACACCATTGAGTTCGGCTTGAACTAAGAGAATGCTCAGAATCATGCCGCCAAAATAGAGTTCCATCGAGCGCCGGAGCAGCAAGCCAATGGCAAACGCCAGAAGTGCCGTAAAAACGAAGACACCACTCATCAAACCATGAAAATAGAGCTGGGCAGAATAACTGCCCAGCACTGCATCCATCGAGGGTGCCAATATGAGGGGAAACATGATTGCGCCGTCATTGGCGACATACAACAACAACTCATCCTCGGCCGTCAGTCCAAACGGCAGAGGGATGATGAAACGTGGCAACGACACCGGTCGATCAAAAAAAGATCGACGATCACCCACCGCAGCCAACAACTCAGGTGGTGCGCCATCACGGCGGACGTAAATATCAATATAGTCGACGAATGGCGAATTGAATACCAACACCGAATCATTTAAGGGTCGATCCGGCAATGGCATGCGCAACCACACACTCGACCGGCTAAACCCAAGGCTGTCTGTACTGGGCGGTAACCATTGCCAACCGGCATTGTCACTGGCCGGCAATGCCGAGATGTCCAGCGGCTCATCCGCCACCCAGTACTGCAATTCAAACGGCCATTCAGGAATAGAAAAGCGTGAAGGCTGTAACATCACCAACACAAAAACCAGCGCTGCAGCACTGATCAGCATTACCCGAAAACAGTAGGGGCAGCCACGCTCTCGTTCCATAGTCCACTCTAAAACTTTATTACTTTATCTTAGCGGCCGACAGTGACAGGAATTAAGGAAAACTTGCACTGTTCATAAATTTTTCCAGTCAATGCCACATTGGCGATGTTGAAAAATGTTAAAAACGAGCACTTCTTGTCGACATAAGCTAACCTTTACGTAAACTGCAGATTAGCCAATAGGTGGACGGAAAACAACGGTACGACCACAAACACAACAACCACAAGAACAACAAGAAGGTACCCTATGACGGATAAGCGACCCATAGATGTGCGCATAGTGCATCAACCGGTGTTCATCGACGGGAGTGATCTGAGCATTCCAACGCTGCGGGTGTTACAGGAAGACGGCAAACCCTACCCGAAGGCCAAGCTGCCCGATATCGACCAAACACTGGCGTTAAAAATATACGATACGTTTTTGTTCATACGTGCGTTGGATGAGCGGATGCTGGCGGCACAACGACAGGGTCGCATCAGTTTTTATCTGACCGCCACCGGCGAAGAAGCCACCGACATTGGCAGCACAGCCGCACTCGCGCATGATGACATGATCATGGCGCAGTACCGGGAACAAGGTGCGCTCGCCTTCCGCGGCTTTACGGTGGAACAATTCATGAACCAGATTTTTTCGAACGAAAAGGATCTGGGCAAGGGGCGGCAAATGCCGATTCACTATGGCTCAGCAGCCCTGCACTATCAAACCATTTCGTCACCCTTGGGTACGCAACTGCCGCAAGCCGTGGGTTATGCATACGGCTATAAAGCGCAAGACAAGAAGAACTGTGTGATCTGTTATTTTGGTGAAGGGGCGGCCTCGGAAGGCGACTTCCATGCGGCCTTGAACATGGCTGGCGTGCTGCGAGTGCCCGTCATTTTCTTCTGTCGCAACAATGGCTACGCCATCTCTACCCCAGCACATGAACAATTTGCCGGTGACGGCATCGCCCCGCGTGGTGTGGCCTTTGGCATTAAAACCATCCGGGTAGACGGCAACGACGTGCTGGCTGTCTTGCTGGCCACGCAAGAAGCCCGTCGACTCGCGGTGGAAGAAAACCAACCGGTACTGATTGAAGCCATGACCTACCGCTTGGGTGCGCACTCGAGCTCCGATGATCCATCCGGCTACCGCAGTAAATCCGAGGAAGACACCTGGCGTGCAAAATGTCCTGTCGCGCGCATGAAACAGTACCTGTTGTTGCAGGGTTGGTGGGACGAAGACCAAGACAGCGCGCGCAAAGATGCACACCGCAAAGCCATCATGGATGCCATGAAAGCGGCAGAAAAGCTCCCTGCCCCACCACTTGAAGATTTATTTAGCGATGTTTACGACGAAATTCCCTGGCACCTGAACGAACAGTATGAGGCGTTGAAAACGCATATTCAGCAGTACCCGGAGCAGTATAAGAAATCGTCCTGGAGGCTCAAGAATGACTAAAATGAACCTGCTACAGGCGATCAATAACGCCCTCGATACCGCGCTAAGCAACGACCCCAGCGTGGTGTGTTTCGGTGAAGATGTCGGTCATTTCGGCGGCGTGTTTCGTGCCACCAGCCACCTGCAAGAAAAGCATGGCCGCACCCGATGCTTTAATACCCCTCTGACCGAACAAGGCATCGTCGGCTTTGCCAACGGCTTAGCATCGCAAGGCATGACACCGGTCGCGGAGATTCAATTCGCCGACTACATTTTTCCGGCGTTTGACCAGATCGTGAACGAAGCGGCCAAATTCCGCTATCGCTCGGGCAACGAATTCAATGTGGGCGGCCTGACCATTCGTACCCCTTATGGCGGCGGCATCAACGGTGGGCATTACCACTCACAATCGCCTGAAGCCTATTTTACGCACACGCCAGGGTTAAAAATTGTCGTACCCCGCAACCCCGAGCAGGCCAAAGGGCTGTTATTGGCGTCCATTCATGACCAGAATCCGGTCATCTTCTTCGAGCCTAAAAAACTCTACCGGGCTTCCGTTGGGGAAGTGCCTGAAGGTATCTACGAGCACCCACTGGGTAAAGCGGATGTGGTACGTGAAGGCACCGACATCACCCTGTTGGCATGGGGTGCGCAGATGGACGCCATCGAACAAGCCGCCGACCTCGCGGCCAAAGACGGCGTATCCTGCGAAGTCATTGACCTGCGGACCCTGCTTCCGTGGGACCGCGATACCGTGGCTGCTTCGGTGCGCAAAACCGGTCGATTGCTGATCAACCACGAAGCACCGCGCACCTCCGGGTTTGGTGCGGAAATCGCTGCCGCGATTCAGGAAGTGTGCTTTCTGCATTTGGAATCGCCCATCGCACGTGTGTGCGGGCTGGATACGCCGTTCCCTCTGGCGTTGGAAAAAGAATACATGCCGGATCACTTAAAAACCTACGAAGCCATTAAGGCCAGTTTGGCTTACTGATCCTCGACACTACATTACGGAGCACGTCAGCGTATGAAAATCGATTTTATTCTACCCGACATCGGCGAAGGCATTGTCGAGTGCGAGCTGGTGGAATGGCATGTCAGCGAAGGCCAACACATTCAGGAAGACCAACCCGTGGCCGATGTCATGACCGACAAAGCATTGGTGGAAATCACCGCCATGCACACCGGTACGGTGAGCAAGCTATACTGCCAAAAAGGCGACATCGCCAAAGTGCATGCGCCCTTGTTTGAAATTGAGGTAGCGTCCGAGGACGCAGCGGGCGGGTCAACGACGGCTGAAGAAGTTAAACCTGCGCCTGCGCAGGATCAGCCAGCCGCCTCAACCACAGCGAAGGACACACCGGCAGCCACCAGCACGGCCTCTAGCGGTAAGGCATTAGCCAGCCCGGCGGTGCGGCGCATCGCCCGCGAGCACGACGTTGACTTAACGCAAGTGCCCGGGACCGGCAAAGATGGCCGTGTTTTGAAAGAAGACATAGTGGCATTTACGGAAGGCCACACCGCGGCTGCTCTGAATGCTCCCGCGCAGACAACAGCAGCGCTGCAAAACCCGTCAACTGACCGTACCGAACCCATTAAAGGGGTGAAGGCGGCGATGGCGAGGCAGATGATGGATTCGGTTTCTACTATTCCGCATTTTACCTACGCCGACGAGCTGGACATTACCGAACTGGATGCTGTACGTCAGCGTCTTAAGGATGCCTTTGCCCAAGAAGGTATTAAGCTCAGTATGATGCCGTTCTTTATGAAAGCGATGGCGTTGGCGATTCAGGCTTACCCTGTGCTGAACAGTCGCGTGAACGCAGACTGTACGGAAATCACTTATTTAGCGGACATCAATATCGGCATGGCGGCCGACACCCCAATGGGGCTGTTAGTACCCAATGTTAAAGGTGTGCAACGCTTGTCATTGAAAGAGGTGGCGCGTGAAGTCAACCGACTGACGGACGCAGCGCGCGCTGGTCGGGTAGCGCCGAATGATATGAAGGGTGGCACCATCAGCATTTCGAATATTGGGGCGATTGGTGGTACGGTGGCAACGCCGATCATTAACAAGCCGGAGGTGGCGATTGTGGCATTAGGCCGCGTGCAGGCGCTACCGCGCTTTGCGGCTGACGGGTCGGTGGTGGAGCGGAAAATCATGCAGGTGAGTTGGTCAGGAGACCATCGGGTGATCGACGGCGGCACCATTGCGCGGTTCTGCAATCAATGGAAGGCTTACCTCGAAGACCCTATGCAGATGCTGGCAGATCTTCGCTAAGCTGGATTAATTAAAGCGATAGTTTTTCCGTTGCCGGTCATCACCTTCGTTGGGGGTTGTCCGTGCCCGCGCCTTGGGCTCCTGCCCAAGAGGCGCTAGTCGGGCTCCTGCCCTCTGGCACTGGACACCCCCAACGCGGCGATGACCTACCATAAGTAATCATCAATTCAGGCCCTAAGACCAACTTTTCTCCCTTGTTGAGCAATTTGGTATGAACTGATCTACTGAGTTGTGGCTGAATTTAATTGATGTGTTTAATGTTGAGCTAGGCTGCTGGATTGGGTTCAGGGGTGTCTATTCCAGAGGGCAGGAGAGCGATTAGCGCGTTTTGGACAGGAGTCCAACAGCGCGGGAATAGATCACCCCTGAACCCAGGCCAAAGCAGCCGGTCACTAAACAGGAACGCCGGTAAGAAATGAGGACTGTGTGAACCAACCCGTGTTGCAGCAGTTTTACATCAATGAAGAACAGTCTATCTATTTGATGAGCCATCAGGACGCTCAGAAGATAAAAGACTGGGTGCAGTTGTGCATCAACCAACTGCAACAACTGGGGTTTGCACAGATACAGTTTATTGGTAAAGGTGCCTACGGGTTTGTGTTTGGCGGCAACGCCGACGATGGCACGGAATATGTGTTCAAATTTTCCCGCATTAACCTCCCCCAGCATATTCAGGATCGCTTGGAAGACGAAGCTTGGATGCAAAGCCAAATTTTGCACCCGCAAATTCCTACCGTAAGTGAATACACCAAAATTGGCCGCCAGTCTGTTCTGATGATGGAACGCGCACGCGGCATGGACCTTGAGGCCTACACCGTGCGCTATGGAAAGCTCTCGCCCCGGCTCATCATCAAAATTGCCGCCCAACTGATCGATGTTCTCCAAGCCTTGCGTGACTTCCACACTGTGGAAGGCGACAGCCCCATTGTGCATGGTGATATCAAACCCTCGAATATCGTCTTTGACCCACAAACTGAACGCATCAAACTCATCGATTGGGGTTCCAGCGTGTTTGCCCAAGTAGACATCAACGGCCAACCGATTGGCCGCAACGCCTTTGGCTTGATGAGTGAAGACATGAACCACACCAACGCCAAGCTGGGCGATGTCTATTTTATCGGTGAAGAACAACTGAACGGCGGGCTAAGTTCGCCGAGGTTCGACGAACAAGGCGCCGCTGCCACCCTCTATGCCCTGGCCTCGGGACAAAGCTGCCGCTATGGCTATGAAGCCATTCCTGTCACGGCGTTGGGTTTACCGCAAGAATTCGCCGTCACGCTCCAAATCCTGCTCAGCGGTGATGATGCGCAGCGGCGGACAGCGGGCGACTACTGGTTCCGCCGCATGCCGCAGATGAAGAACCTGGTGATGCTTGACCTGCCGGGTGACGACGAAAAACCGCAGGTGCCGGTCTGGGCCTTTGACGACCAACCCGATATCGAAAGCGTGGTGTACAGCTCACGCAAGAGCTTCCTACGAGCCGGAAACTTAGACCCGTACATGCTGGCCGAGGTGGATGACGTTGAACTGGAAAAATACTACAAAAACTTTATGCACGGCATGGGCAACACCGAACGGGCGTTTTTAGCCGCCATCAGCCGCTTGGGGAAATACCCCATTTTGGGCGGTTTAGCCGTACGCTGGGAAGGTGACGAAGTGTTTATTGATTCCAGCCTAAACCTGCACGATAGCCGACTGAAGAAATCCTTCATCACGACGGTGAACAACATCGTCACCCTAGCCCGCGCCATTCATCGGCAAGGGGTGTTCAAATGTTGCATGTTCAACGCGAAGAACACCCAGCACATTGACCGAGTGTCGGAATCTGAACCGTTCATGCCACCGGCGGGACTTCATATACCCTTTGATGTGCACACAGCACCCTTAAGCGAAGATAAAAGCCGCAACCATTCGTATTTTGAAGACGGGCAAGACCCCGATGAATTTTTAACGCTGCCCGACGAGATCATGCGCGAAATCACTCTGCTGAATGACATTCGCCATACTGGGCTCATTATCTTTGAGGCGCTGCCCACACACCTCAAAATTCACAATTACTACGTCTTGCTCGATGACACTCGGCAGTTGGAATTTGCCGCCGCTTTAAAACGCATCGTGCAGGCCATACCCCTCATTCAAGGCTTGGGCGTATCGGGGTTTATGAAAATGCCGTACAAAAATACGCGCAAATTCGGCATACAACCCCGACTCGCGGACCGCTTCTACCCAAAAAATCCGAAGGCGATGCGATAAACGACCAAACTTGATCAACCAAATGGCTTAACGCCAATGAGCCACCCATGCAGGAACAATGCAAACACGCCCCATGCTACCAGCCCTATCACCACCGCAATGGCATCGCGCTGCGCGCTGATCGCCTTATAGGTCACGCCATTGGCGCGATCACGACGACGTGCTTTAGCGTATATGGCTACCGACCACACCAGAAAACTGCCGAACAAGATTACATCCGCTAACGTACCGTTCGACAACACATGCGCCAAGGCCCACACCTTTACGCCCAACACCATGGGATGCCCGAGTCGGGCTTTAATGTGGGTGCCAGGGACAAAGGCAGCGACCAGAAAAATGAAGGAAAACAACATCAGTAACGCGGCAATGTGCGCCAGGGCAACAGGTGGCACCCACAGCCACACCATATTTTGCCGCGCCAATCCATAACCCCAGATGATCAATACAAACCCCACCAGAGAAATCACTGTGTAAAGCCCCTTCCACGGCCCTTCTCCCAAGCGGTTCATCCAGTGATCGCGTGCGGAGTCTGATACCAAGCGCACGGAATGAATGCCCAAAAACAATATCAAGCCCAAAATCATAACCGCCATACACTGTCCCTCACGATGCTTTAAATGGTTGTGGGCAGCATAGACGCTTTATGGCCTGCACTCCAGTATCTTGCCGGACAGATATTGTTATCCATTTGCCCTTTGCGCTGAAATTCGTTACAAAGCAGCTCCGTTTTCTGCAGGACGATTTTACTGTGTGGTTTAAAAATGCCTTTGTTTACCAAGTCCGTGATTCCGAATTTCTCCGCCGTCTGACGTCGCCACGCGATCTCAGCCCGCATGCGTTCCATAACTGCTTACCGACGCAACCAGTGAGCATGGGTTTAATTGCCCCGCATCCAGAAATGACCGACCTGCAACTGAGTACAAAACAGTTTTTGGTGTGGCAACTGCGCCGTGAAGAGCGTTTGCTGCCCTCTTCGGTAGTCAATGAAGTACTGGCCGAACGGGTGGCCGAGGTGCAACGTAAAGAAGACCGCCGTGTTGGGCGTAATGAAAAGATGGATTTAAAAGACGAAGTCACCTTGGACTTATTGCCGCGTGCCTTCACCCGCAGCCAGCGCCACTTGGTGATTGTTGACCTGGAAGCGGGTTGGCTGTTCGTGCAATGCGGCAGCGAAGCCCGTGCTGACGACATCACAGCATTTTTACGCGATGCCTTGGGCGAACTGCCCATCGTGCCTCTTGGCTCGCTGTGCCAGCCGGAGCCGGTGGTGGCCGACTGGTTGATCAACAATAATTTGCCCGCAGGCGTTACGGTGATGGACGAGTTAGGCCTAAAACATGGCACGGAAGACGGCGTGATCAAAGTCCGTCAGTTGCCGTGGGACAGCGAGGAAGTGCAAACACTGCTGAACGCAGGCTATCGCCCAAGCGAGGTACTGCTGAACTGGAACGAACAGGTAACGGTGCTGTTAAACGACAAGTGCGTGTTCAAACGCCTGAAATACAGCGACGACATGCTGGAGCAAGCCGCACAAGAAGGCGGTGATTCCGCCATTGCCGAATGGGAAGCGGGCTTGCACATCATGACAGCGGCGTTGCGCGACCTAGCCAACCAAAGCCTCGGGTGGTTTAAAGCGGCCAACTAGGCCGCTTTAGCTAATGTGCCCGCCTAGCAAAGCCAATAGTGGTAAAGGAATAACTCTGCAACACCCGCGCAGCCTTGAGCAACTCAACTTGATGGGCTTGCTCGTGGCTTTCGCGCTCGGCGTCTTGGCGTTGCCGTTCGACAGCCGATAGAGCTTTGCGCGCATCATGTGTGGCCATGTCTTTCACCTGTTCATACAGGTTGTCACACGCGGCAAATTGCGCACGCTCGCTGTCAGCCAGTTCCAGCCCGTCTAGCAAATGTTTTATACGAATCGCACCTTCTGACAGATTCAAATCCTTGTTCACCATATTGGCGGCAATGATCTGAATGCTGTCGACCAGAAAAGCCTCATGTTCCTGTTTCTTCCGCTCAAACTCGGCTTGCTCGGCCGCCTGTGCTTGGCGATGCTGGCGCAGTTTTATATGCAGCCAAGCGGCGTAACCCGCCAGTCCAAGCAGAACAATGGCAGCGACTAACATTAACCCAATCATAATATCCCCTGTTTTTCATACGCTTGCGCTTCGGCTTTACCGAGGAGGCGACAACTGTCGGATTCGGTGTCATAAATTAACACCCAAGCACCCGCCCTCAAGTCTTGTTTTATACGTTCTGCCTGTTCGGCTAAATTAAACCCTTCAACGCTTTGATCACTCAACTCACTGACCAAGTGAGCTTCGATAACCCCTGTCAGCGCTTCTTCTGACAACGCATCCCACGGGATCGGCACCAAGGCGGCGGTAGAATTGTTATAGTCCAAGCTCATGCTCCCATTCACAATGTACTTGCATGACCTGACTGCCCGGGACGTGATGGTCGCCATGGCAGGTCCAGGAAAAAACGTGATGACCGTTCAGCTCGGTTTCCAAATGAACGGTCGCGGAACGCCAATACATGCTCACCAGCAAGCGTTCAAATTTTGTGAGCCAACGCTCCCATTCATATTCCACCGCACGGTAGCTGCCCGCAAATTGAATCAGGGGAGTAACGTAGGTGCCCTGCTCTTCATGTATGCCGGGCAAGCGAAACATATCGGCGGTTAAATAGGGAAATTCATCGTGCTGACCTAAGGCCAAAATCGCGTTTCGATTGGTTTGTCGAAAATGCAAACTTTCAAACCGATCGGTAGAGGATACGGCGCGCACCACACCATAGACCAGTGATTCCTGATCCATCAAGGCTCACCCAGCAACTGGTGCCGTTTGTCCAGCCAAGTGGCCTCATCAATCACCGGCACACCCAATTGTTCGGCTTTGGCCAGCTTGCTGCCGGCGCCCGGCCCGGCAATCAAGCAGGTGGTTTGTACACTGACACTGCCAGCAACCTTAGCACCCAAGGCTTGCAAATCAGCCTTTACTTCATCGCGCGTCGCAGTTTCCAACTTTCCGGTGACGACCCAGGTTTCTCCGGCCAATGGCTGAGCATCTTGTGCGGGGACTTCAATGGCAGGCCAATGAACACCATGCCCGATCAAGCTGCGGATTTCGTCGATATTGTGCTCTTGCGCGAAAAACTGCCGAATGTGCTTGGCCATAATGGGGCCAACATCGGTTACGTCGGTTAAGGCATCTTCACTCGCGCGCATTAGATCGTCCAAATTCCCGAAATGCAGGGCCAAATTGCGCGCGGTGGTTTCGCCGACTTCACGAATCCCTAAGGCGAATAAAAAGCGGGGTAATGTCGTGTCCTTGCTCTCTTCAATCGCGGCGAGCACATTCTGGGCTGATTTTTCGCCCATGCGCTCCAAGGTCATCAACTGTTCAAACGTCAGTTGATACAGGTCGGAAAACTGCATAACCCACTGTTGTTCGATCAGCGTTTCCAGCAATTTCTCGCCCACACCATCGATGTCCATGGCTTTGCGCGATACATAGTGCTTTAACGCTTCCAAGCGCTGCGCGCCACAAGTAACACCCCCGGTACAGCGCGCTATCACTTCACCGTCCAAACGTTCAATGGGCGAGCTGCATACTGGACATTCACTGGGCAGCGGCACTTTGCGCGCATGGGCAGGCCGACGCTCTGGCACCGCCCGCAACACCTTGGGTATCACATCACCGGCGCGATGAATGATTACGGTGTCGCCTTCGTGCAAATCCAGCCGGGCGATTTCATCCATATTGTGCAGGGTGGCATTACTGACCATAACCCCACCCACTAAAACAGGCTGCAAGCGGGCTACTGGCGTGACGGCACCGGTACGGCCAATTTGAAAATCAATCCGTTCCAGCACGGTCATTTCTTCTTGTGCGGGAAACTTATGCGCAATGGCCCAGCGCGGTGCGCGTGATACCATACCGAGTTGCTGTTGCAGGCCGAGGTCATCGACTTTAAACACCACACCATCAATGTCATAAGGCAGGCTGGTACGCTTTTCTGCAATGCGTTGATAGTAGGCCACCAATTCATCCATGCCCTGTACACGGGCCATGTCGGCATTGATCCTAAAGCCCCACGTATTAAATTGCTTTAGACGCTCAAACTGGCTATTGGCGAGTTCACCACCTTCGATCAGGCCATAACCGTAGCAACAAAATTCCAAGGGCCGCTTGGCCGTCACTGCCGGGTCGATTTGGCGCAAACTGCCCGACGCGGCATTGCGCGGGTTCATGTAGGTTTTCTCACCCGCCGCCAAGGCCTGCTCGTTCATCCGATCAAATCCGCTGCGTGGCATGTAAATCTCACCACGCACTTCCAGGACCGTCGGAAACTCCGAACCTTGCAAGCGCAGCGGAACGGATGGGATGGTACGCACATTGGCGGTGATGTTCTCGCCGGTACTGCCGTCACCGCGCGTTGCCCCTTGCACCAGTACGCCATTCTCATACCGCAAGCTCACGGCAATACCGTCCAGTTTCGGCTCACAGCACCATGCCCAGGGTGTTGAAACCCCCTCTTTCGCCAAGCGCTCTTCAACTCGCCGATAGAAAGCGGCCAAATCATCTTCGTTGAAGGCATTGTCTAAAGACAACATAGGAATGGCATGGTCAACGGGCGTGAACCCACCAACGATGGCAGCACCGACACGTTGTGTGGGCGAGTCGGGCGTTACCAGCTCGGGATGCTCTGCTTCGAGAGCCTTCAGCTCTTGAAACAGACGATCGTATTCCGCATCGGGCACACTGGGGTCATCCAACACGTAGTACTGATAATTATGTTGTTGCAATTGCGTACGCAAAGCCTGCATACGCGCTTCGGTTGAATTCATGGATATGTTCTTAGTTATTGGCGTCCGGCAAACATCGGGTGCTGCAAGCGCCTAATTCACGTACGTCATTAGAAACTGGTCACCGTTGCGCTCGACTACACGCGTTTGACGAGTTGCGCCCGCTGATAGTTTCGTATGCGTTCACGGTAGTGTTCGAGTGTTTGCGGCGTCATGATGCTACGGGTGTCATCGTATAGGTCACCGTGTAAATGTTCACTGAGTGTCTGTGCGGCGTGCTCCATAGCAGCAAAAGCACTCATGGGGTTTGCCTGACACGGCAACTGCAAAAAGAAGGTGACCCCACGGGTGGCGAAGTGTTCTAAGTCGTCGATGTCGAATGTGCCGGGATTGTAGGCATTCGCTGCACTGTACTGCAGTCGGCCTTCATCATCGGTGGCGTGAAAGATGTTCATGGTGCCAAAGCGCATACCGCAGGCCAGCAAAATTTCCAGCAATGCCGTGCCGCTGAATTCATAGCTGTCTTGGGCCAGCACCGTCATGACGATCACTTCATCCGGCTCAGCCAGCATCTGTTGACCAGCGGCATCCACCTTACTGGTGTCCAACACATCCCGGTCATATTCCCACGCCGGTTCGGCATCGTCATCCATCAGGGATGACGTGGGCTCTGGTGTTGACTCTCGTCCGGCCTCGGGCTTGTCATGCACATCCTCTATACCGTCGTCGTCATAGGGTGCCTGATCAAGGTCTTCAGCACGCCAACGGTCTGATGCTTCGGTACGGTCGGGCGCAGTGTCGTCCAGTGTGTCCTTGTCGGTGGGGGACAACAAAGGGTCTGCTTCATCAGCCACCGGTTCCGGGGGCTGCAAATCGAACGCAAACTGCGTTTCTTTGGTCTCTGATTGATCTTCCGGCGGTGCTTCCTGCTCGACCGAATCCACCAGCATGGGTACTTTTTCCGTCAGTTGCAGTTTGCGTGTGCGCTCCTCAATAGCCACGGAGCGTTCATCCCGGGCGGCCACACGTTTCACCTTAATATCATTACTGGATGGGCGCTGCTTAAATTCGGGCGCCATAAAATTACCGCGAAATTTCTGCTGTCGCTTGACACGCCGCCATGCATCCACTGCCAACACCGCCATCAACAGGAGAGCCAGTACGATGATCCACTCTCGTAAGTCCATTCAATTCATACTCATAAAAAATTCAATCATCTCGGTTGGGCGCCGTGCCCAGTCCGCAATGACATAGGATAAAGGGTCATGACGCCACCATTTCGACGGCTTCGTCGAGGTTGACAGAAACCAATCGGGATACGCCCGGTTCGTTCATGGTAACACCCATCAACTGATGTGCAATTTCCATCGCCACTTTATTGTGCGTAATGTAAATGAATTCTACCTGTTCCGACATGGCCTCGACCAGTCGCGAAAAGCGTGCCACGTTAGCATCATCCAAGGGGGCGTCCACTTCATCCAGCATACAAAAGGGTGCCGGGTTCAAGCGGAAGATAGAAAACACCAAGGCTATGGCCGTCAGCGCTTTCTCACCACCCGACAACAGGTGAATGGTGGCATTCTTTTTACCGGGCGGGCGCGCCATGATGGCAACACCCGTATCCAGCAAGTCTTCACCCGTCATTTCCAAATAGGCGTGCCCGCCGCCAAACACCTTGGGGAACAACTCTTGCAGCCCTTGGTTCACTTGATCGAAGGTAGATTTAAACCGGTTTCGGGTTTCTTTATCGATCTTCCGTATCGCCCCTTCAAGGGTTTCCAAAGCGCGCTCGAGATCTTCGTTTTGCTGATCCAGGTACTGCTTGCGTTCATTCTGCACCGCATACTCGTCAATGGCCGCCAAGTTGATGGGCCCGAGCCGTTGAATACGTTGCGTCAATTGTTCGATCTGCTGTTCGGTGGTAGCCACCGTCGCGTCGGGTGGCAAATTCTCCAACAACGTCGGCAGGTGGTAATTTTGTTCCTGCACCTGTTCTTCTACCGTCGACTTGCGGGTTTCCAGACGTTCCAAGTCCATTTGATGCTGCTGGATACGTTGCTGCCATTGCTGGATCCGTTGCTCCAACTGCAAACGCTGCTGCTCGAAGCCACGAATTTGTTCATTAAAGCCTTCCGCTTCCGCCCGCGCCTGCTCAAGCTGTTGTTGCAAGTCGAGTTGCCGTGCGATGTGTTCTTCCAACTCGGCGCGCACACTGTCGTCCGGGTCCAGTAAGGCTTGCAAATCCAAGTGCAGAGTTTCCGCCCGCTCATCCAACTGACGCTGCTGTTGTTCGGCGCGGCCCAAGCCTGTACGCAGAGCATCGGCTTGGGTTTGTAAGCTCTGTACCTTAAGTTCGATGCTGTGCCGCTGTTGATCAGCCTGGCGCTGTTGATTGCGCAATGTCTCTAATTGCTGTCGGGCGTCGTCGCGGCGCTCGCGCAGATGTGTTTTATCGTCGGCGGTGTCATCGTGCTGTTGGGTCTGCGCCAGTTGCGACCGAGCCTCGTTCAACGCGGTGAATTCACGTTCGTAATCCTGCTCTAATGAACGCAGCTCGGTGCGATAGCGCTGCAACGATTGTTGTACCGCCTGATGCGAGGCGCTTAACGCAGAAATACGGGTTTCGACAGTATGCACATTACGCCGCGCTTCATCCAACTGGGCACGCTGTTGCTGCCATTGCTGTGCGCTGGCATCAATGGTGAGCTGCACGGCATTGAGATTCAGTTCGGCGTCTTCAACTTCAAAATCCAGTTCATCGACTTCGGTGATTAAGGTTTCCAATCGCTGTTGTTGCGCCAACACCCCTTCACGGTCGGCAGCGCTGCGAAAGACCCGCGTCCATCCCCTACCCAGCCAAACACCTTCGGGGGTAATCAGGCTCTCCCCTGGGTTCAGTTGCGCCAGCCGTGCGCGCGCATCAGCCAAGTTTGTCGCACGATGTACACGATTCAATTCAACCAATAAAGCAGCCGGGCCTTTTACCCCTTCGGCCAGTGTATCGGCTTGCACAACGGGCATGGCAACACTGTCGTCCAGCCAACTCAAACGAGCATCGGGCAAATGTTGCCAAGCGGATTCAGGCAAACTCTGCGCCGGTACAATATGGCTTTGCAGCCAATGACCCAGTACCCATTCAACCGCCTGCGCCCAGTCCGGGGGTACATCTAACTGCTCCATTACTTGGGGGCTGCGGTGTAATTGCCATCGGTTCAGCCAATCTTTTACCTGTTGGGTGTCACCGGCTTGGGCATGCAATAAGGTTTGCAGCCGGGTGATTTCCTGTTGCTGCTGGTTCAGTGTTTGACGGAGCGTTTGCACATGGTCTCGCCGTTGCTGCTGTTGCTCTCGTTGTTGCTGGATTCGTTCTTCCGCCTGCAAAGCTTCGGCTTCGGCTTCTTCCAAGCGCAGCTGTGCGGCTTCACGCTCCATATCCAGTTGCGACAATTCTTCCGTAGCGGGGTCATCTTCCAGTTGACTCAACTCTTGACGTAAGCGTTCCCGACGGGCATTGAGTTGATGCAATTGATGCTCGGCTTGCTCGATGCGCGAACGCAACCGTTCCGTTTGTCGGGCCGCTTCGGCAGAGCCCAAACTGTATTCCAGCCATTCTTCTTCGTACTGGCGGAAGATGACTTCTTGTTCTTGCAGGCGCAGGCTCAAGTCAGCACTTTCTTCTTGCCAGTGCAGTAACTCAGGGCGTAAAAGTTCAAGCTGTTCATCCAATTCTTCCAGCTTGGCTTGATCGGTTTCATGGTGCTGTCGTAGCTCATGCCTGTCGCGTTCGATCTGGCGCAACTGTTCCTGCAATTGGGTCACTTTATCGCGCTGATGCGCCGATTGTTGCTCTAAACGAGCGATGTCGTTGCCGGTTTCGTAGTAGGCTTTTTGTACGCTTTGAAAGCGCTCATTCGCCGCTTCATTCGCTAGGCGAATATCCTCTGTGGCCGCTTCCTGTTCACGCAACTCCGCTACCTGTTGCTCGCGGTCACGCTCACCTTCCATCAGTTGCAGGCGAACCGCTGCCGCTTCGGCGTCAAATTCGCGCCACCGTAAGGCACTTAAATAAGCGCGCTGTTGTTTCTCCTCGGACTTAAACTGACGGTATTTTTCCGCAGCCTGCGCTTGGCGCTCTAAATGGGCCAGCTGGCGTTGCAGTTCCTCACGGATGTCCGTCAAACGTTCGAGGTTTTCTTGCGTACGCCGCATGCGGTTTTCGGTTTCCCGGCGGCGGTCCTTGTACTTTGATATACCCGCCGCTTCTTCCAGAAACACGCGCAATTCTTCCGGCTTTGATTCGATCAAGCGCGAGATCATGCCTTGCTCGATAATGGCGTAACTGCGCGGTCCTAACCCGGTGCCGGCAAACAGGTCGGTGATGTCCCGGCGGCGGCATTTGCTGTTATTGAGGTAATAGGACGACTGCCCGTCTCGCGTGACTTTGCGTTTGATGGAAATTTCATTGTATTGCGCATAGGGGCCCGTAAGGCTGTGGTCGCTGTTATCAAAGATCAGCTCAACCGTGCATTGGGCTACGGGCTTGCGGCGCGTGGAGCCGTTAAAAATCACGTCGGTCATGGCTTCGCCACGCAAGTTCTTTGCCGACGACTCGCCCATGACCCAACGCACGGCATCAATAGTGTTCGATTTTCCACAACCGTTTGGCCCGACGATAGCCGTCAGATTATTTGGAAACGGGATATGCGTGGGGTCCACGAAAGACTTGAACCCCGCCAGTTTGATGCTTTTTAAACGCATGGATGAGCTTGACTCTGCACCGGTAGATTTTTATTCATGCGTCGCATTGTAGAGTGTTTTTTCGCTCTGTCACCAGCACTAACGCGCAATCGGCGAGAAGCTGAGCATTACGGCCGCGTCATCACCTTCCGTATTCACTTGCAGCATGGGCGCTTCATGTGTGGCCTGTGCGGCGTTTGCAGTTCCTCCCGGCGAAATAAATGCCGTGACTTCTACGGTGTCGTAATCGGATAAGCGTGCATCGTCATTCATCCGATCACGATCCGTCAGGATCAAACGACTGGGTAGTTCACCGACCCGATGGCGTTGCACCGCTACTGGCATACGCTCACCCACAGGCCGGGCCAGAACAAACACCACGGCATCCGCCGATATACCGGCAGGCAGCGGCGTGAATACGACTTCTACACGCTGCGTAGTGCTGGCCAGAATCGGGATATTGGCTTCGCCGCCCAACTGCTCTTGGGCTGCCTGGATACCCGCCAGTACGATATCGCGCTCACTGCCTTCCGGGGTCAACTCCGCGAACACCGTCCAGATATCAATCGCTTTCTGATACTCACCGTCGGCAAAATAAGCAATGCCTAAGGTGCCCATGGCGCGCACATTTTCCGGGTCCAGGCGAATGGCTTCTCGGAAGTCTCGCTCTAATGCTTCGGTCCACGTCTGGCCAGCCAAGAAGAAATGTAACTGTCCGCGTGCCGTCAGGATCATGGATAAATCCAGCGGGTCGTATTCTCCTTGCGCACGATAGTTGGCTTCAACGCGATCATACGCTTGGATAGCCTCAGGAAACCGGCCTGCCTGAGTGTAGGCGTCGGCCAACAGAAACCAGTCTTCGGTCGTCGGGTTGGCTTTGCCCAACACATAGTCTTCGTAGGCACTCATGAACGCCATGAAGTCTGCTTCACTCTCTCCGCGAACCTGCGCTTTTTCGTACAGAGCCAGCGTTTCTTGTGCACCCAGACGCTGATACAAGGACAACGCTGCTACGGACACCAGCAACGTGGCGACCACGGCCCACGGCCAATGCAATCGACCGCGTGCGCGCAGAGTTGCTTCCGCCGTGCCGGTTTCCGCCAACAGGTTCTTATCCAATTCAGCCAAGAGGATCGCAGCTTGTTGTTCGTCCAGCGCACCCATGGCTTGCTCTTCGGCAATTTCGGCACGCCGGGCATCATAGGCTGCCAACCGATCACTGTTGCGCGCGAGAATGATGTCTCGCTGCGCGCCATACACCGCCGGGTAGGCAATAAAAAGCGCTGCCAATGCCGTCAGCACCAACAGCATTATCCAAAGAGTCATGACTTATTCACCTGCTGTCGAAGTTCGTTAATGCGCGCTTGTTGCTGCTCCGGGCTTAATTCTTGTTCAGGACTGCTGGCTGGGCTATGGACACGCCGCACCGCCCAAACCGCCATCAATAAGCCAACCACGGTCAGCGCGATGAGCGCAAAAATCCACACCATGTGTGCGCCAAACCGTGGCCGATAGGTGACGAAATCACCCCAACGTTCGATCATAAAGTCGACAATTTCTTCGTCGGTGTAACCGGCTTCCAGCAACTGTACCGTGCGTTGACGCATGTCCAAGGCAATCGGCGCATCCGAGTCTGCAATGCTTTGATTCTGGCAGCGCGGACAGCGGAGCTCATGGGTTAGGGTAAAGTATCTTGCTTCATAGCTGGGGTCGGAAAAATCCCGGATAAACGCCGATTCACTGGGTGACGCCGCAATTTCCGAGCGCGCTTGCGCGGCGCTGTAGGACGCCGCGATAAAGCTAAAACACAGAGACAAAAAGATCAGGCTGGCCAAACTGAGCCGTCTTTTAACCGCAGGTCGAGGTGGCATCATAAGTTGTTATAAACCTCAGCCAAAGAGCTTTCCCAAACCCGCTCGTCGATGACACCGACATGGCGATAACGCACCACGCCTTCCGCATCTACAAAGAAGGTTTCCGGAGCGCCGGTAATGCCCAGGTCAAAACCTAATGTGCCCAGTGGGTCGAAGACGTTCATCACGTAAGGGTTCTCCAAACGTTCCAACCATTCCAAACCACCTTCACGTGTGTCGCGATAATTCAACCCAACAATACGCACACCATCTTCGGCCAGCTTGTTCAACACCGGGTGTTCAATACGACAACTTGGGCACCAAGATCCCCATACATTGAATAAGAATGGCTCACCGATGATGTCGGCATTGGTCATGGTGACTTCGGCATCGTCCAACGCTTGCAGCTCGAACGCTGGTAACGATCGGCCGATCAAGGTCGATGGCAGGGTTTCAAAATCCTGTTGAGTGGACAGGATATAGCCGAAAATCGTGCCCGCCACCAAGACCAAAAAGAAAGGTATGAAGAGTGCCCAACGCATTACTGTGCTCCCAATTTGATTCGACGATACCGTTTATCCGCAATGGCCAACGCCCCACCTAAGGACATCACAATGGCCCCCAGCCAGATCCAACGTACGAAGGGCTTCACTTGCAGACGAACAGCCCAATCGCCACTCGTTCCCAACTCCTCGGCCAATGAAACATAAAGATCACGCGGTAAACGACCGAAAATACCGGCCTCCGTCATCCACTGGCCTGCGGCGGTGTAAAACCGTTTTTCCGCCCGCAATACACCAAATTGCCGGTCATCTTTGAACACCGTGAAGGTACCCATACGACTGACGAAATTAGGGCCTTGCCATTCATCGTAGCGGGTGAACTCGAACGTCCAAGCACCCATTTCTTGACGGTCTCCCGGCCCCATGCGGACATCCGCTTGCTGTTCAAACTGTGTCACCATGGTGACTCCGACGGCCAACAGGGCCATACCCAAGTGCCCCAGAATCATGCCGTAGTAGCTACGGCTTAACTTGCGCAACCCGGTCCAAACACTGGGCGCATTGCGGGTACTGTCATACAGCGATTTAATTAACCCCAGTGTTACCCACCATGCCAAGGTTAAACCCAACACCACGCGCCAATTCAGCGCTCCCGCGTATAGCCAGTTGCACAAGGCGGCCAAAGCAATGGACAAGGCGATGCTATAGCCTGCCCAAGTCACAACGGGTTGCACCTCGTGGCGCTTCCAACGTACCCACTGCCCCACACCGAGTAATAGATACAATACCGGAGCCAGCAACACGGTAAGATCGTTAAACCAAGGCGCACCGATAGAAATTTTACGTAGACCTAATAGGTCATTCGCCACCGGCGCAAAGGTTAAAATAATAATTAACGCCGTAAACAGCGTCAGCATCAGATTATTGCCAAGTAAGAACATCTCGCGTGACAGCCACTCAAAACGGGTAGCAGACGTTAGGGTCGGCAATCGAATGGCATACAACAGCAGCGAACCGGCGGTAAAGGCGATAAATATGCCTAAGATAAACATGCCGCGCTCAGGGTCGTTAGCGAACGAGTGGACAGACGTTAACACGCCTGAACGCACCAAGAACGTGCCCAACAAGGTCATACAGAAAGTCGTGATAGCAAGCAACACTGTCCAACTCTTGTACACGCCACGTTTATCGGTGGCAGCCAACGAGTGCATCAGCGCCGTGCCCACCAACCATGGAATCAGGGATGCGTTCTCGACCGGGTCCCAGAACCACCAGCCACCCCAGCCCAGTTCGTAATAGGCCCACCAGGAACCCAAAGCGATTCCCAAGGTCATAAAGGCCCAAGCGACGGTTGTCCAAGGCCGAGACCAACGGGCCCATGCACTGTCCAAGCGGCCAATCAACAAAGCCGCAATGGCAAATGAAAAGGCGACCGAAAAACCGACATAACCCATGTACAGCAAGGGTGGGTGGAAAATCAAACCAATGTCTTGCAATAAGGGGTTTAGGTCGGTGCCGTCCATGGGTGGAAACGGCAGATTACGGGCAAAGGGATTGGAGGTGAAAATGATGAAGGCATTGAAGGCCGCTAAAATAAGGCCCATGACACCCAAAACAACGGCAACCATGTCTAAGGGTAAGCGCCGACTGAAGGCCGCCACCGCCACCGCCCAGAAACTCAGAATCATCACCCACAACAACATGGAACCTTCATGCCCGCCCCACACAGCACTGACCTTATAATAGATGGGTAAGGCACTGTTGGAGTGTCCGGCCACATAGCGCACGGTAAAATCGTCTTGAATAAAAGAGCGCGTCAAGATGATGTAGGCCAGCAGCAGAAAAGCCGCACCACCCACCGCCATGGGCCGGGCTAGCCGCAACCAGCCTGCGTGCTGGCGGTAGTATCCCAATAGCGGAAACACCCCTTGCGCCAGACTAAGAAAGAAGGCAAAAATCAGTGCCAAAAGACCAAATTCAGGTGTCATTTAATACTCCGCAGGCCGTTTAGGAAGGGCATGTCCTGCGGCTTCCAATGCCGCCGCAACTTCAGGAGGCATGTAATTTTCATCGTGCCGTGCCAACACTTCAGTGGCTTGAAAAACACCATTGGCATCGACACTGCCCATCGCCACTACACCCTGCCCTTCGCGGAACAAATCAGGAAGAATACCGGTGTAGGTCATCGTGATATCGGACAAAAAATCGGTCACCTCAAAACTCACAGCCAGCGATGCCTGATCACGTCGCACACTGTCCGGGACTACCATGCCCCCGGCACGAATCGGCTGCCCGATCGGCGCCGCACCATCGACAATCTCCGTGGGTGAAAAAAACAAATTGACCTGGTGGCGGTTAGCAAACAGCACCAAAATAACGGCCACACTGAACAGGGTTACCGCAATTAAAATCAACGTTAAGCGTTGACGACGTACCGGGTTCATACTGCTCCTCGTTTTTTCATTTTGCGGTATTCCCGCAGCAACCGGCGTTTTTGCAAGCGCAAGCTGATGAGATGACCAGCAATCACCACCAAGGTGATGCCATAGACGGACCACACGTAAATTCCATGTCGCCCCATACGAACAAAGTCTGCGAAGGTTTCGAACTGGCCCATATTATGCCTTCTCCCATTGCGCTAACTCATCCTGTGCCCAGCGTGTTTTGCGCTCTCTATACAGAATTTCCAACCGCGTGCGATAGATGACCAATCCCGCCACACACAAATAGGTTGCAAACATACTCAACAATAAGGGAATCAGCATTTCCATGGCCATGGTGGTTTCCTGCGTAATACGAATGGTGGCGGGCTGATGCAAGGTATTCCACCACTCAACGGAAAACTTAATGATGGGCAGATTAACCACGCCCACCAACACCAGAATGGCCGCCGCTTTGTCGGCCAGTTTTTGTTCATCTATGGCATTGTGAATGGCCCACAAACCGACAAACAAAAAGAACTGAATCAACATGGACGTGAGCCGGGCATCCCACACCCAATAAGTACCCCAGGTCGGCTTGCCCCAAATGGCTCCAGACAACAGCGCCAAGGCGGTGAGTGCCATGCCGACAGTGACACATTGACGGGCCACCATATCGGCTAACTTGATGCGCCATACCAGACTGATGACGGCTAAAATAGCCATGCTCAAATACACCGCCATGGATGCGCTGGCTGATGGTACATGCACAAAGATGATGCGGTAACTGTTACCTTGTAAGTAGTCCTCTGGGGCGAACACCAATCCCCATACCCAACCGGTGGCCAACCCTATCAAGCCCAAAAAAGCAAAAACACGCGCCAGGGTTAAACTGATACCGTAAAACTTCTGTGGCGATGTCCACTGATGGAACCACTGCCAGCTAAGCCAATTCAAACGCAGCCAATTCAACATCTCAGCCTCTAATCATTAAGGGATAATCGTAAGGCACCTGCCGCTACCCAGGGCGTTAACGCCACGGCAAATAACGCAATGGCGGCGGTAAACAACAGGGGCGCAATATAGCTCATGTGCAACAAAGCAGCCGCAATGGCGCCTGTACCAAAAATCAGTACGGGAATATACAAAGGCAAGACCAATAATGACAATAACAGGCCGCCACGGCGCAGCCCGACCACCAAGGCCGCGCCCATAGAGCCGATGCAACTGAACGTCAGCGTACCCAATGCCAGCACCAGCATGGTGAGCGGCATCACGCGCACCGGCAAACCCAACATCATGCCCAGCAACGGCGACATGAGCATCAACGGTAATCCGGTAAACAACCAATGGGAGATCACTTTAGCCAACACCGAATAGGCCAGCGGTGTACCCCGGGTCGCCATTTGCTCCAAGCCACCATCGGCATGGTCATAACGGAACAGCGTGTCCAGTGACAACAAGGTAGACAGCAAGGCTGCAACCCACAATATACCGGGCGCCAGGATGGCCAGGCGTTGCATATCGGGTGTCACCGCCAGCGGAAACAAAGCAATGACCATCACATTGAAGGCTAACGGGTTCACTAGCTCTGAACGCCGACGAAAGGCCAGCAATATCTCTCTCTGCCATAACGTCATGCAGCACCTTGCAACATCAAAGGGCGCGGCGCTAATGCCGTGGGTTCATGATGTGTGGTCAGCAAGACGGCACCACCCAGGGCGCAATGCCGGGCCAGATGTCGCTCTAGTTCAGCCACACCCTTTTTGTCCAGGGCCACAAACGGCTCATCCAACACCCAACACCTGGGCATACCCTCAACGTAGAGCTGGGCTAAGGCGATACGGCGTTGTTGCCCGGCCGACAGTTCGCTGCCTAGGCTGTCATCAAATCCGGTGAGTCCAACAGACGCCAGGGCTTCATCCACTTGCGCGTCGGTCAGCACGACACCCGACAACCCGACGAGGTAACGCAAATTTTCGGCGACCGTTAAATGCGCCGACACGCCGGTTTTATGTCCGCTGTATAAAAAAGGTGGGCGCCCATCGACGGATGCTGACCAACGCATAGCACCATCAACGTAATGATTCAGACCCACCAAGCCACGGAGTAAGGTCGTTTTACCGGCGCCATTTGGCCCAAGCACCCGAACGCATTCACCCCAAGACAATGAAAACGTCAGATCACTGAACAGGTGGCGATCATCACGCTCACACGACAGATCGGATGCTTGCAAAGCCAAAGTGTTGAGTGGCATGGATGGCACGATAACCTCATCGCCTAGGGTTGATAAATGGGGGTTTAAAAAGGCGCGCCAATATAGCATTTACCGACGGTCTTGTGCAGCGTTATGCAGTGTCTATACGCATCTGGCTTGGCTCAGTATCCGGCCGCCAAATCCACCTGATTGCGCAGGGCGTGCCCTGCCTGATAGCGCTGTAAATTGTCCAACACAATCGGCAACACCCATTGCGGCTGGCTTTGTGCTGCAACATGTGGCGTCACCGTGACTTGCGGATGGCGCCAAAAGGGATGTTCGGCTGGCAGGGGTTCTGTTCTAAACACATCGAGTACCGCGTGGCGTGCGGGGGCATCATCCAAGGCGGCCAGCAGGTCGCTTTCCACCACCGCACTACCCCGTCCGACATTAATGAACAACATATTGCCTGCCGTGGCGGTAAAAAAGGCGCGGTCCAATCGCTCAACCGTATCTGGCGTACTGGGCAGCGTATTGATGATGACCCGATACGCGCGCAGATCAAGAGCGGCATCACCCCAAGTCAGCACCTGCGTAAAGCCCGGCTTGGGCTGTCCTGAACGACTGAGTCCATCGACCTGTACAAACCATGGTGCCAACCGCTGCGCAACCGTTGCACCAATAGCGCCCGTACCCAAAATCAACGCTTTCGCTTCCGCAATCGTGACGTAGTCTTGAGGCTGCCATTGCCGTTGCTTTTGCGCTTCATAAAACGTAGCCCAATGCCGGGTATGCGCCAACACCTGCCCTAAAGCATATTCAGCGATGTGCGGACCGGCGATATCGCGTGAATTCGTCACGATGAGATCCGTCGGTAACGCACCTCGTACAGGCAGCAACGTATCGACCCCGGAATAGAAGGTGTGAAACCACCGGATATTCGGCAGCTTGGGCAACCACTGTGCTGCCACCGGAGTATCACCCCACATGACCGTACAGCGTTTGGCCCGAGCAAAAAAGTCCGGATCGTCCAGAAAAACCCAGTGTATATCCGATCGATCTTGAGTCGTCAGCAACCGTTGCCACTGCTCCAGACGTTCGCTGACCACAGCAATCCATAAAGGCTCGTTTTGGCTCATTATTACGGGCTTTTTATTCATGCGCTGGGTCTCCAAACCATTGATTGTCCACAATAGTTTACCCCAGATGAGGTCTTAAAAGTTGGACCCTTGTGTTTCATGAAAAAACTCACCACTATTAGAACAGATCTGAAATCTTCGCACGGTGGTCTACTTGTCGACGTGCGGTGCGAACCTTTCAGAACTTCACTAGCCGTGCATGACACACAACAACAACTTGAGAGAAAAGAACCATGAATAAGAAAGTGCTTATGTCAGCAACGTTGGCCGGTTTGATGGCCGCAGGGTCACATGCCGTTGCACAAGAAATCAAAGTTGGTTTTCTGGGTGGTTTCACTGGCCCAATTGAAAGCCTCGCACCGGGAATTTTACAGGGTGCTCAACTGGCCGTCAGTCAGGTAAATGCTCAAGGCGGTTTATTGAATGGCCGTACCTTGTCAATGCCAACGGCCGATACGACCTGTGTTGACGCTTCCGCAGCATCAAACTCTGCAGACCGTTTGGTCAACAGCGAAGGCGTTGTCGCCATCGTGGGTGGTTTGTGCAGTGGCGCTACCATCGCAGCGGCTAACAATGCGGGCATCCCCGGCAATGTTGTGATGATTTCTCCTGCCTCTACCGCACCTGCGGTATCGGACATCAACGACAATGACTTGGTCTTCCGTACGGTGCCTTCTGACTCTTTCCAAGGTATCGCACTGGCACGTTTACTGTTGTCGAAAGGCATCCGTGAAGTAGCGGTTACTTTCCTGAACAACGATTATGGACGTGGTTTGGCAGACGCTTTCGTGGCTGAATATCAAATGAGTGGCGGCCAGGTTCTGGCGAACGTTGCGCATGAAGAAGGCCGTGCAGATTACCGTTCAGAGCTGGGCAACATTGCCTCATCAGGCGCTGAAACCTTGGTTGTACTGGCTTATGCTGACGGTTCCGGTCAAACCATTGTTCGTCAAGCCTACGAAAGTGGTAACTTCCTGCAGTTGGTCGGTGCTGACGGTATGGTCGGTGACGCACTGGTCAATGCAGTTGGTGCACAGGCTTTGGAAGGCATGATCGCCACTCGTGCCGGTTCACCTGAAATTGAAGGTGCTGACGTGTTTGCTGCCGCTGCCAATGCGGTAAATCTTGACCCCAATGCAGTTTACGCTGCCCAAGCCTATGACGCGGCTTTCTTATTGGCCCTGGCGATCGAGAAAAATGGTTCAGCTGATCGCGACAGCTTATCAGATGCCCTGCGTTCAGTCGCCACTGCTCCTGGTGAAGTCATTCTGCCCGGTGAGTGGGAAAAAGCAAAACGCCTGATCGCTGCGGGCCAAGACATCAACTACGAAGGCGCTGCTGGTAGCCAAGAGTTCGATGCCAAAGGTGACGTACCTGGCGTTGTGGTTGAAATGGTGGTGCGTAATGGCCGTTTCGAAACACTGGGCCTGATCGACTAAAAAGCACTAAACGGTCATGTTTTCTGGAAGCTTGATCGTCGTGAAAAAAAAACCCCAAACCGAGGTTTGGGGTTTTTTTTGTGCATACGATAAGCGAACGACAAAGCAACTTAGACAAAGCAACTTCGACACATCGACTTAGTTGTGCTGCTGTATCTTCTCCGGCAACAACCCTTTCGGTGCATAACGCAGCACCAATACGATCAAGAGCCCAATCGAGAACACACGTGCTTGCAAGGCGCGGCTGGCGAGGTTCGCCTGTGCTTCCGCATCGCCCGCTGACGTCACCACTTGCAGAATCCACAGCGCCAGAGGCTCGGACATGATCCAAATGATGTACACCACCGCTGCGCCTATGATGGTACCGGTGTTATTGCCAGGCCCACCCAAGATCACCATCACCAAGACGAGAAAGGTATGGTTTAAAGGCACATAACCAGAAGGATCAAAGAGACCGTTGAAGGTACCTAAGGTTGCACCGCCGAGCCCCATTAAAAAGCAACCCAAAACAAAGATTTCCAAGCTACGTTTATTGACGTCTTTGCCCATGGCAGAAGCCGAAATCTCATTATCACGAATCGCACGAATCATCCGCCCCCAAGGCGCGTGATAGGCACGATGTAACAGGAAATAAATCGCCATAATCATCACCGCCGTAACGGAGAAATACATGGCTCGCGCTGCCACAAAGCCCACATCGATTGGCTGTGGCACCGGCCATGGTAAAGGCGATACGGTAGCAATGCCCCGCGTTAACCAATCTTCATTCTTGAGGAACGCCTTAATAATTTCCGCACAGCCCAAGGTTGCAATAGCCAGATAGTCGCTACGCAAACCCAAACAAATGCGGCCGATAAAGTAGCCCACAAAACCGGCAACCATACCACCGACTATCCAGCCGGACCATGGTGGCAAGCCTAACCCACCTATAAAGTCAGCATCGCGTTCAATGGCTTGGGTCACTGGAACCATGTTGGATTTGATCCAAAAATACACGACGATGGCCACCAATACGGTCACCACCGTGCGTAACTTTGGCGACAAGCCAAAACGATTGAGCTTTGATGCCCCATAGATCAGCGCCAGACCAATGGCGATGCGGAGGAATACGCCACCCAGCTGTCCTGGCAGATCGGAGCCCCAAAAGTCATCATTGATCGGCATGCTGAAGAACATGGCAAAAAAGCCACCCAAGGCAACAAAGCCCATTACCCCGGCATTAAACTGTCCGGCATAACCCCATTGAATGGACAAGCCCAAGGCGATGATCGCGTAGCACGCAATCTCAACCAGCATACGGGTACCGTAGGCTGAACCAAACAGCCCGAACACCACCACGATGGCCAACAACAACAAGCCAAACAGGATCAACTCCCGCTTACCGATAAGCGATTTCATAGTAGTCGTCATCAGATCACCTTCCCTTTAAACAGACCGGTAGGACGCCATACCAAAATGGCGATCAGAATGAAAAACGGCACCACAATTTTGTATTCCGTGCCGACCAAGGTCAGGTTTGCCGGAAGTTCAAAGAGATTCGGAAACGCACGGTGCAATGGCCGTAACAATACAGCCCAGTTAAAGACCGCCATGGTTTCGGCGAAGCCCACCACAAACCCGCCGGCAATAGCACCATAGGGATGGCCTACCCCGCCCACAATGGCGGCCGCGAAAATAGGCAACAGTAGGAAGAAGCTCAAATCCGGCTTTAGGGTGACGTCCAGCGACAGCAAGGTCCCCGCAATCACGGCCAAAGAACCGGCAATGATCCAGGTAACCATGATCACGGTTTGCGTATTGATGCCCGACACCCGCGCTAAATCGGGGTTGTCTGACATGGCACGCATGGCTTTACCCATACGAGATTTGTTCAGGAAGTAATGTAGGCCAACCACACAAGCAATGGTCACTACCAAGAGCAATATCTGCGGCTCGGTAATCACCAGCGGACGGCTGGCAAAGGGCACATCGATACGGAAAATTTGTTTAAATTCGTCCACATAAAGACTGCGCGAACTGGTGCCAGCAAAGAGTCGGATCAACCCTTGCAGCATCAGGGTTACCCCTAATGACGCGATCACGATCACAATGGGCTTCACATTATGCTGGCGCAACGGTTTGTAGAATGCTCTATCAATACCCACGGCAACACCGGCCGTGACCGCCATGGCAATGGGCATTAGGACAAAGGCTGTGGGCAAGCCCACGACGGCGCCCACACCGGGGAACAGCGTGGTCAGAATGAGCACGATAAACGCACCCAGAGTCATCATATCGGCATGCGCAAAATGGGCAAACCGCATGATGCTGAACACCAAGGTCACACCAACGGCCCCTATCGCGTATACCGAACCCGACACAGCGCCGGAGATCAGTACATTATTAACAAAGAAAATAAATTCGTTCACAACATGGCTCCTTGGTGATTAACCGCCCAAAAAGGTCTTGGCGACCTCGGGATCATTGATGAGGTTTTCACCCGTGTCGGTAAAGCGGTTTTGACCCGCCGCCAAAACAAACCCCTTATGGGCAATCCGCAATGCCTGCTTGGCATGCTGCTCGACCATCAAGATACCTACACCCGCTTTGTTGATGGTGATGATACGGTCGAAGATTTCATTCATGTATAAGGGCGACAAGCCTGCTGTAGGCTCATCTAACAACAAGAGACTAGGTTCCATCATGAGCGCCCGGCCCATGGCAACCATTTGGCGCTGCCCGCCGGATAACTCACCCGCTGGTTGCTTGCGCTTGTCTTTCAGCGGTGGAAAGAATTCATACACCTGATCCAGCATGTGCTGAAAACTGTCTTTTCGGCTATAGGCGCCCATTTCAAGATTTTCATGCACGGTCAGACTGGGAAAAATATTTTTTTCCTGAGGCACAAACGCCATGCCTTTACTGACCAAAACCGTGGGGTCTGCATTGGTGATGTCTTCGCCACGTAAGGCAATCGACCCTTCATTAACATGCAACAAGCCGAAAATGGCTTTTAACATGGTGGACTTGCCAGCGCCATTCGGGCCAACGATCACCCCGATCTCGCCCTGCTCGATGGACATATTGACCCCGTTCAGGATATTCATGCCCCCGTAGCCACCATGGACATTGATTGCTTCAAAAATCGCCATATTGGTGCTCCGCCCTTAATGCGCTTCTGTGCCGAAATAGGCTTCGACCACTTCTTCGTTATTTTGGATTTCTTCTATGGTGCCCTGCACCATCACCGAACCCTGTGCCAACACAATCACGGGGTTACACAACTTGGCAATCATGTCCATGTCATGCTCGATGACGAGAAAGGTATAACCCAACTCTTTGTTCAAGCGCTGAATATTGGCGATCAAGTCTTGCAAGAGCGTACGGTTCACGCCCGCCGCAATCTCATCGAGCAACACCACTTTAGGATCGGCCATCATGGTGCGGCCAAGTTCCAACAGCTTTTTCTGACCACCAGAGAGATTGCCTGCCAGTTCATTTTTAACGTGGCCCAGCGACAGAAAATCGATAACATCCAGGGCTTTCTGGCGCACCGCCAGCTCTTCCGACCGAACAAGTCCGGGCTTGAACCAAGCATTGAACAAGCTTTCACCGGATTGATCGCCCGGTACCATCATGAGATTTTCTAATGCGGACATATGGGAAAATTCATGGGCAATTTGGAACGTGCGCAACAAGCCTTTGTGGAACAGTTGATTGGCCGGAATATGGGTGATGTCTTCTCCGGCAAAATGGATGCTGCCGGCGTCGGCCGGAAAAGCACCGGCAATGATGTTAAAGAGTGTGGATTTACCAGCCCCGTTGGGCCCGATAAGCCCGGTAATTGAACCTTCTTCAACCGCAATAGAACAGTCATTGATGACCTTGAGGTGTCCGAAAGATTTGGAAACGTTCTTAACGTCAATAATGTTAGTCATTGACCCTCCCCGTGTGTGTGACATCGGCTCGATGAAGATGAACAAGCGTGTCGTTATTATCGTAGGTTTTAGAGGACCCGTGTGATGTTATGGTGTTTTGATAGGCTGCGGCGACGTAATTATTTATTCGATCGCGACCGAGGCTTGTAAAACACATCCGCGCGATTCTACCCACCCACCACACAAAATCAAAAACTTAACACCGCCTGCCCAGCATTCATCTAATGTATGCTGTAAACAAGACAGCACGCTATGACATTTACGTTAACGTAAACCCCATAGCGACCACAAACATTGCCCAAAAAAAACCCCGACACTGAGATCGGGGTTTTTATCTACTGAGCATCTGCTCCAGTAAGAATTGGCGCTATCAGGCCGCTAAGGCTTTCTTCGCACGCTCAGCCAAGGCTGTGAATGCGGCTGCTTCAAATACGGCGATATCGGCCAGCACTTTACGATCGATTTCCACGTTTGCACGCTTCAAACCGTTGATAAAGCGGCTGTATGACAAACCATTCAGGCGTGCAGCAGCATTGATACGAGCAATCCACAAGGCACGGAACTGACGCTTACGTTGACGACGGTCGCGGTAGGCGTATTGGCCGGCTTTGATAACGGCTTGTTTTGCTACACGGAATACACGGCTACGAGCACCGTAATAACCTTTAGCAAGCTTCAGAACTTTTTTGTGACGCTGGCGTGCGGTGACGCCACGTTTTACGCGAGGCATAGTATAAACCCTTTTTCGTTAACTAATTTGACTTAGATGTAAGGCAGCATCCGACGGATCAGCGCTACGTCAGAAGGTGCAATTTGCTGCATGTTACGCAGCTGACGCTTACGCTTCTGGGGTTTCTTCGTCAGAATGTGGCTACGAAAAGACTGCTTATGCTTAAAACCATTCGCGGTTTTTCTGAAGCGCTTGGCGGCGCCTGATACAGACTTCATTTTTGGCATTTTAATACTCCAAAGTTCAAGGTTTCACCCACCGCTTCACACTTTCTCTGTGTGCCACACTAGTGGCTCACTCAAGGCTGGCGGTTGCCCGGGTGTATCAAATGAGCAAGCTTATGCTTACTCGTTTTTACTTCTTCTTGGCCGGTGCCATGACCATGATCATTTGACGACCTTCCAGTTTCGGGCGCTGTTCTACAACGGCCTGATCTTTCAAGTCTTCTTCGATACGCTCCATCAGTTTCATACCGAGATCCTGGTGGGCCATTTCCCGCCCGCGAAAACGCAAGGAGATTTTGGCTTTGTCACCGTCTTCAAGAAATCGCACCACATTACGCAGTTTGATTTTGTAGTCCCCATCATCCGTATTGGGGCGGAATTTCATTTCCTTAATCTGGGTTTGTTTCTGCTTCTTCTTCGCAGCGGCTTTGGCTTTCTTCTCTTCGAAAACCTTCTTGCCGTAGTCCATGATCTTACAGACGATCGGATCAGCGTCGGCGATCTGCACCAGATCCAAGCTAACCGACTGCGCTCTTTCCAGAGCTTGCGTCAGCGAAACAATGCCTACTTGCTCGCCGTTCTCATCAATTAAACGGCATTCTGTGGCTTCAATTTCATCATTGATCGGACTACGATTGCCTTTGCGCGGCTTAGCGTTCTTAATAGTGGTGTCTCCCCAGTTTATTATTTCGTAATGCGTTGCGATGTCTTTGACACGGCGGGCACTACGTCATCTCTTGTTGCTGTTTACGGCCCAGCAACGCCGATTCCGTACGTAACAAAGCCGCGAAATCCGCCAATGGCATGGCGCCTAAATCTTCGCCTTTACGGGTACGTACTGCAATCTGGCCAGATTCCATTTCCTTATCGCCAATCACAGCGATATAAGGCACCTTCTGCAACGTGTGCTCGCGGATTTTAAAGCCGATTTTCTCGTTTCTCAAGTCCGCATGTGCGCGAAAGCCCAGAGCTTTTAACTCTTTCTCGACTTTTTTGCAATAGTCAGCCTGATTATCGGTGATGTTACACACCACAATCTGCTCGGGCGACAACCATAATGGCAAGGCGCCTGCGTATTCTTCAATAAGAATTCCGATGAAGCGCTCCAAGGAACCTAAAATCGCTCGGTGAATCATTACCGGCTCTTTGCGTGCGCCGTCTTCGTCAACGAATTGCGCACCCAAGCGACCCGGCATCGAGAAATCCAACTGAATGGTACCGCATTGCCACGCCCGACCCAAGGAATCATAGAGCGTGAACTCGATCTTCGGGCCATAAAACGCCCCTTCGCCGGGCTGATATTCAAACGCTAAACCATTGGCATTCAAGGCGTCAGCCAAGGCCTGCTCCGATTTATCCCAAACCGCATCGCTGCCGATGCGTTTTTCTGGACGGGTAGACAGTTTTACGTCGATATTGTCGGCAAAACCAAAATCGGAATAGACGTCATAAACCATTTTGATGCAGCTGGACACTTCTTGCAGAATTTGCCCTTCCGTACAGAAAACGTGGGCGTCGTCTTGCGTGAACGAACGCACGCGCATCAAACCGTGCAAGGAACCGGAAGGCTCATTGCGGTGTACGATACCGAATTCAGCTAGGCGATACGGCAGGTCACGGTAACTTTTTAGACCTTGATTAAAGATCTGAATATGCCCGGGGCAGTTCATGGGTTTAACCGCGTAAGTGCGCTTTTCCGATTCAGTGGCGAAGATATTGTCGTGGTATTTGTCCCAGTGCCCGGACTTCTCCCACATGGAGACATCCATCACCATGGGTGCACGAACTTCTTCGTATTCGTATTGCGCCAGTTTGTCACGCACGTACTGTTCAACCACCTGATAAATGGTCCAACCTTTCTTATGCCAAAACACCATGCCGGGTGCTTCTTCTTGCCAATGGAACAGGTCTAACTGCTTACCTAAACGACGGTGATCGCGTTTTTCCGCTTCTTCCAAACGCAACAAGTAGGCGGCCAATTGCTTTTTATCCGCCCATGCGGTGCCGTAAATGCGTTGCAGCATCTTGTTGTCGCTGTTGCCCCGCCAGTACGCGCCAGACACCTTCATCAACTTAAAGTGATGGCAAAACCGCATATTGGGTACGTGCGGCCCACGGCACATATCAATGTATTCTTCGTGATGATACAAACCGGGTTGATCATCGCGTGCAATATCATCTTCCAGAATGGTTTGTTTGTAGACTTCTCCGCGCTGGGCGAAGGTGTCGTGTGCTTCCTGCCAACTGACCTTTTTCTTTACGACGTCGTAATTCGTTTTCGCCAACTCAAGCATGCGTTTTTCAAGCGCTATGAGATCGTCTTCGGTGAGCTTATGCTCCATATCGATGTCGTAATAGAAGCCGTTGTCGATGACCGGACCGATGGCCATCTTCACATCCGGGTACAACTGCTTAATGGCATGACCCAGCAAGTGTGCGGTGGAGTGCCGTATAATATCCAACCCAGCTTCGTCTTTCGCCGTGATAATGCTCAGGTCCGAATCTTCAGTGATAAGATCGCTGGCGTCTTTTTCTACTCCATTGACTTTACCTGCAATGGTCGCCTTCGCTAAACCGGGGCCAATGTCTTCAGCCACTTGCATAATAGATACGGGGTTCGCAAACTCGCGCTTGCTGCCATCGGGAAGGGTAATTACAGGCATATAAAATCTCCAGTGGTGACCCATACCAAGGGCCACATGTTTAGACAAACAAAAAAGGCACATACCATGACAGTTGTGCCTTAGCTGAATTCTGGTAGGCACGATTGGATTCGAACCAACGACCCCCACCATGTCAAGGTGGTGCTCTAACCAACTGAGCTACGTGCCTAGAAAGTGGTTGGCATTTTATCGGGTCTTTGGCTTATGTCAACTTAAATGTCGCTAACAAATTGATTTTCAAAGAGAATCAATGGGGTTTTGCTACCGACAACGGTGCCTGTTCAGGGCTCGAAGGCTCTTTATCGCTTTCTTCAGCGGGATCTTCATCCTCATCGTCATAAAACACAGCGGGCAAACTTTGCTGCAGCCGCGCCACACTGCGAATAAAGGCATAAACCGCGACAAAAGCCACCAATAAGGCCGTATGTTTATCCACTTCGATACTCAACAGGCTACTCCAAAGTACCCACAGCAAAGCATAACTGATGATCATGATCACGAAACGCCACCAGTAGTGGCGCGGCCGACAGTGATAGCCCACCATCACGGGTACCGCGAGCGACGCGGCAAAATGCTGAATCAGGGTAAACCAGAAGGTTTCAAACAACGCGGCCATTCGGCAATCTCTTTTCAATACACAATAACATCCCTTTGAATCCTACCTGAGCCAGCCGCAGAGACAAAACACTTATACCCGGAACCCTCGTTTATCCGACTCATGCACGGTATAATCGGCCCCCTTTTTACCTCCGACACAGGCTTTACCTCAATGCTGAATGCCGATTCTCTCGCCCAGCTCGCGGCGCTGAAATCTCAAATCAAAGTGGAAAAGAACCTTTTGCAGGGCGTCGTGCGCGGCACGTCCAATCGATTCGGCTTTGTAGAATGCCCGACTGGCGAAAGCTATTTCATTCCACCCGAAGAGATGAAGCGGGTGTTTCCCGGTGATCGCGTAGAGTTCACACTGGCGGACGTCGATGGTAAGTCGCAGGCGGTCCTGGAGAACTTGTTGGCAACAACACTCTCTGGCGTTATGGGCAAGGTCATTCGTAAAGGTCCAAACAGCCTGCTAAACACCGAGCATCCCGGGATGAACCGCTGGATCAGCCTGGCATCCAAGTCGGCGGAGTCGATCGCAGAAGACACCTGGGTGAAATGTCAAATCACCCGCCATCCGTTTCCCGATGGCAAGGCAGTGGCCAAGGTGCTGAATGTTGTCGCACAGGGTGATGATCCCTTAGTAGAACATACAGTCGGCAAAGCGCGCTTTGATTTGAGCGCTGAATTTTCTGAGTCCGTCGACACGGCGGCACAAGCGCTCGACTACACGGCCATCATGGCCGCACAAACAGATTACATTGATGATACCCAACGCCCCTACTTCACCATTGACGCGGCCAGCACGCAAGATATGGATGATGCCCTCAGCATTGAAGACTTGGGTCACGCTTGGCGATTGCATGTAGCCATTGCCGATCCTTCCTTATTTGTACAACCGGGTAGCACCTTAGACCGTGAGGCTTTGCAACGCGGCACCAGCCGATATCTGCCTGCCGAAACCCTGCACATGCTGCCCAAGGCTCTGTCGGTTACTGCCTGTTCCTTACAACCTGCCCAACGGCGGCCTGCCCTGTTGTTTAAGGTGGATGTTGCCAAAGGAAGCGGCCAGGCCGGAACGCCCCAATTTGCATTTGGCTTCGTCATCAGCCAAGCCAAACTCGCCTATACCGAGGTCAGCGCATTGTTAGCGGGTGCAAACGATGTTGAGCTGGCACCCAGCATCCATCATCAATTGCAGCTCTTGGAGCAACTCACAACCGACCTTACGCACCTTAGACAGCAACAGGCGTTGGTGATGGAAGAACGTCCCGACTACCGCTACGACTTGGACGAGGTCGGGCATATCGCGGCCATTCGCGAAGAGCCACGTACCCGGGCCCATCAAATGGTTGAAGAATGCATGCTGCTGACTAACCGCTTAACCGCGGAACATTTGGCTCAACATAATGTCGGGTTGTTTCTGTGCCACGAAGGCTTCCGCGACGACCAGGAAACCACCTTGCTTCCGTTGTTCGAGCAATCCTTAGGAGTCGTGCCTGAGGATCTGAACAACTTTGAACAGATGCTGCCGTTGCTGCAAGAGGCCCAGCGCCATCCCGAACTACCGCTGGCCCGTATGCTGGCCAAGAGCTATCAGCGTACGGCGTTGCTGAGCGAACCCCGTCCGCACTGGGGTTTGGGTTTCCGCTGCTACACCACGGTCACCTCACCCATTCGGAAGTATCTGGATTTGGTGTTGCATCGTCAGTTAAAGGCCTTATGGCGTGGAGAAGCCGTGCCGACATTGACGGAAGCCGAGTTGCAGCACCTGCAGGAAACCCAATCCAGCAGCCGCCAGCTCAGCAATTATGTGGAGACCTGGCTGAAAACGCTGTACATGAAAACCCTTGAAGGACAGAAACTCACCGGTGAAATCCAACACACCATCCCCAGCGGCTTCTCCGTCCAGCTCGACAAACTTGGCATCAGTGGCTTTGTGAACGTGAAAGGGTGGCGCGATAAATCTGCACAGTATGACCCGATTTTGCAAACGCATCGCTCTGAACGTGGCGACTTCGGTTTAGGTGCAAGGGTTCAGGTAGAAGTACATTCGGTGGATTTAGAGCGCCGCAACGTTCAGTTAAACGTTGTTGGCTTGATGTAAAACAGAGTCCTTCTCAAAAAGGCCTTTCACTGGGCCTTTAAGGATTCGCCAGGCATCTAGCCACGCTTTAGCTGTTCCTTCAACGACAGTAATTCATCGCGCAATGCGGCCGCCTTTTCAAACTCCAAGGCTTTAGCGGCTTTGTGCATCTCGTCTTCTACTTGGCGAATGCGTTTGGTGAGTTCGGCAGGCGTGCGGTAGGCCGCCGCAGGTTCGGCCACCTGCCTGACCTTCTCCCGCAGGCCAGTTTGTTTCTTCGCCTTGCCGGGGATCACGGTACCTTCCATGATGTCCTGCACATTCTTCTTCAGCGCTTGCGGCGTAATCCCGCGTTCTTCGTTGTACTGAATCTGTTTGGTGCGTCGACGATCGGTTTCCGCGATGGCCCTCGCCATGGAGGGCGTGATTTTCTCCGCGTACAGTATGGCCTTGCCTTCCAAGTTCCGTGCGGCCCGCCCCATGGTTTGAATCAACGATCGCTCAGAGCGCAGGAAGCCTTCTTTATCGGCATCCAGAATGGCAACCAGCGCCACTTCAGGAATGTCCAAGCCTTCGCGCAACAGGTTAATGCCCACCAGCACATCAAATTCACCCAAACGTAAATCCCGGATGATTTCGATGCGCTCTACGGTATCGATATCACTGTGTAAATACTTCACCCGGACCCCATGGTCGGCTAAGAAGTCGGTGAGATCTTCTGCCATTCGTTTTGTCAGCGTGGTAACCAGAATACGTTGGCCTTTGGGGGTGCGAATGTTGATTTCCTGCAGCAAATCATCCACCTGCGTACGTTGCGGGCGAATCTCTACTTCGGGGTCAATCAAGCCGGTCGGGCGCACCACTTGCTCTACCACTTGCCCAGCATGCTGCTCTTCGTAAGGGCCCGGCGTGGCCGATACGAACACCAACTGCGGCGCTAATTGCTCCCACTCTTCAAAGCGCAACGGGCGATTATCCAGTGCCGATGGCAGGCGGAAGCCATATTCTACCAAGGTTTCTTTGCGCGACCGGTCACCGCGATACATCCCACCCAGCTGTGGGATGGTCACGTGGCTTTCGTCCACGAACACCACGGCATCTTTCGGTATGTAGTCAAATAACGTCGGCGGTGGCTGGCCAGGGCCACGCCCGGACAAGTAACGGCTGTAGTTCTCGATGCCGTTGCAATAACCCAGCTCTTGCATCATTTCCAGATCGTACAGCGTGCGTTGCTCCAAGCGTTGTGCTTCAACCAAGCGGTTCTCTTTATGCAACAGAGCCAAGCGCTCTTTCAATTCGGCCTTAATGTGGTCGATAGCCCCGACAATCGTTTCACGCGGTGTTGCATAATGCGTTTTGGGGTACACGGTATAACGCTGCAACGGCTGGATGACTTCGCCCGTCAGCGGGTCGAACAGCACCAGCTTTTCAATCTCGTCATCGAACAACTCAATGCGCAGGGCCTCGGTTTCTGATTCGGCCGGAAAAATGTCGATCACATCGCCACGCACCCGATAATTACCGCGAAAAAAGTCGATGTCGTTACGGGTGTATTGCAGTTCCGCCAAGCGGCGCAGAATAGCTCGTTGGTCTATTTGATCACCGCGCACCAAATGCAGAATCATCCGCATGTAGGATTCCGGCTCGCCCAAACCGTAGATCGCCGATACCGTGGCCACAATCAATACGTCGCGGCGCTCCAACAAGGCTTTGGTGGCGGACAAGCGCATCTGCTCGATCTGTTCATTGACGGTGGCGTCTTTGTCTATGAAGGTATCCGACGCAGGCACATAGGCTTCTGGCTGGTAATAATCGTAATAAGAAACGAAATACTCTACGGCGTTTTCAGGAAAGAAATCCTTAAATTCACCGTAGAGCTGGGCCGCCAACGTTTTGTTGTGCGCCATGATGATGGCCGGGCGCTGAACCTGCTCCACCACCTTGGCCATTGCGTAGGTTTTACCGCTGCCGGTTACCCCCAACAGCGTTTGCGCCCGCAAGCCCGCATCTAATCCGTACGACAGCCCTTTAATGGCTTCCGGCTGATCACCCGCCGGAGCGTAAGGGGAATGGACGACAAAAGGCTTGCTCATACAACCTCGAAATAATTAAAGAACGGCCGCAATGGCTTTGCACAGATATTCCATGCGCTCGGTACTCATACCGGCCACGTTCATACGACCAGAGCCGACCATATAGATGGCGTACTCATCGCGCAGACGTTGAACCTGTTCTTTATTCAGCCCGGAAAAACTGAACATGCCTTTTTGCTGCGCAATAAAACTAAAATCCTGACTAACGCCTTGCGCTTTCAAGCCATCAACGAAGGCTTGGCGTAAATCCAGAATGCGTGAACGCATCGCCGCCACTTCTTGATGCCAACGAGCGGTCAGTTCTGGATCTTGCAAAATAGTGCTTACCACAGCAGCGCCATGGAACGGCGGATTCGAGTAAATAGCCCGAATCAACACTTTCACTTGGCTAAGCACCGCCGCGGCTTCATCTGCCGTGGCAGCAACGACAGTAATAGCACCTACACGCTCATTGTACAGGCCAAAATTCTTGGAAAATGAACTGGCGATAATGACTTCAGGAATCTGCTCCACCAGCAAGCGTAGGCCAGCGGCATCTTCCTCAACACCCTCACCAAAACCCTGATAGGCAAAATCTAGGAACGGCAGCGCTTGCTGTTGTTTCAATACTTGGGTGATCTGGCCCCATTGCGCAATCGTTGGATCCACGCCCGTCGGGTTGTGACAGCAACCATGCAGCAGCACAGCATCACCGGGCTGCACCTGGCCGAGATCAGCCAGCATGCCATCAATATCCAGCCCTTTGGTTTCCGCATCGAAATAACGGTAGGTTTTAATGGTCAGCCCAGCGGCAGCAAACACGCTGTTATGGTTGCCCCAGGTCGGCTCGCTGATCCAAACCGTGGTAACACCTAACTGACGGGTCATTAACTCGGCGGCAATACGCAGTGCGCCCGTACCACCCGGAGCCTGAGCCGTTTTTACCCGACCGGAAGCGATCAACGGCGACGTAGCACCCAAGAGTAATTTTTGTACCGCCAGCGCATACTCTGCAGCCCCTTCGATGCTGGAGTAGCTCTTGCTGTTTTCACTGTTCAATAACCGTCGCTCGGCTTCTTTCACCGTCTCTAGAATTGGGGTGTTGCCCCCAGCATCTTTGAACACACCGACCCCCAGGTTGATCTTTTCCGGGCGGGTTTCGGCTTTAAAAGCTTCGTTCAGGCCAAGAATGGGGTCGGCAGGCGCAACGGACACTCGTTCAAACATGATGAGAGAATTCCTTTAGGACGATGAGTTTTGAAAGGTGGACGTGCAGTATAAACGGGCGGAATTACGACAGCAATGAAAGGCTTGAGCGGGGTGGCGGCATAATGGCCGCCACCCGACGATTTACCAAGGTTGATAACCGTCGGCAACCCCTTTTGAATTGATCGCTACCGCATCATGGGCGTGCAGGCTCTCGAAATGATCCACCCGTAACCAGAAGTCACGCACCCAAGACTGTTGATTCAACACGGCAGTGACACGTCGCGCGGCGTCTTCACAGAACATCAAATTTTGCCCGTTTAACCGTGCAAACTCCTGTTCATCTTCGCGCTTTACCGCCGTCTGCACCGGTGTTTTCAACGCGGCTTCAATGGCGTCAATCAACGACAAGAACGGAAACGCGTGCAAGGTCGGGTCGATTTGAATTTTTACGCGAGCATTCGAGCGTTGGCTGTGTGGCGTGGCACCAATACCCTCTTCCGAACCTAAAAATGCCAGCACATCGTCAACACTGACCTGTCCCTCAGCACCAAACTTGGCGGCAAAGCCTTGTTGAATAATTTGACGGGCCAGCGCCGCTGAACATGGACAGGTAGATGAGTATGGGACGTTCACTTCCAATTCGAGCGTCGGCTTACCGTCTTTATAGCTGGCTCTGATGGCAGCCGGGTAAGCCTTATGTCCTTCATTACCGCTCTTCAAAGAAGCACGTAAGGTTACGAGATCAAACTCTGCCGCCAAGCTGGCTCGAGAGCTCAAACCTTGGTGAGTTTCAATAAATGTATCCAATTGACGCGTAAACTCTAGCGGCGAAACACCCCCGCTTTTCGCCATTTGCTCAACGCTCAGATACAAACGGGACATATGTATGCCCTTAGCGTTCGGGTCGTCCAGGCTGACAAAGGTATTCAACTTAGCCTGCACCAACAACGGCGTATCCACTTGGGCATCGCGCAGAGGGAAAGGCAAGCTGATACCACTCATGCCTACCCAATCCAAGGTGCCTTTTTGTACGGGTTTGCCTGCTTCGGCGACATCGGGCATCAACGGGCTCAACGACGTTTCACTGACCTTCATTCGGTAATATCCTACTGATTTGCTCAGGTATAAGAGCGCGCTAGTTTATCCGAACAGACCGCCTTTTTCATCTCTTTTGGTCATGGTTTTTCCCTATAGGAAAGATTACTTTATACACTGTGCCCTTTAACCTAATTGCCGATTTATGACCCCAGAACGATACGCCAAAATACGCCAGGTACTTGACCGACGCCAACCCGACCTGCGGGTGCTGACCGATGGCGTACACAAAGCGCAAAATTTGTCCGCCATTTTGCGTACCTGCGATGCCGCCGGTGTCATGAATTTGCACATGGTCACGCAGCCAGGCCAACGAACCGGAATCTGGAAACGCAGTGCAGGCGGCAGTGCCCGGTGGGTGAAAAGGCACTTACATCCCGACGGCTCTCATGCGACCCTGGCCCTAAAACAACAAGGTTATCGAGTTTACGCGGCAAATCTGTCCAACAAAGCTGTGGATTATCGAACGCTCGACTATACGGTGCCTTGTGTGATCGTAATGGGGGCAGAGAAAACTGGTGTATCGGCCCCCGTACTCGCCTTGACCGATGCAGAGATGACCATCCCCATGATGGGTATGGTGGAGTCGTACAACGTGTCTGTAGCCACCGCCCTGATCTTAAATGAAGCTCAACGACAGCGGGAGCAGGCCGGCCTGTATGCGTCACCCTCTCGTTTAAGCCCCACGGAATACGCCAATACTCGCTTTGAATGGTGCCACCCGAAACTGGCCCGATTCTGCCAAAAGAACAACCTTGCCTATCCTGCCCTGGATAGCGAGGGTGACGTGCTTGATCCCGCGCAGTGGTATCAAGATGTGCGTGCCCGAAAGGCACGAAATCAACCGAAAGAGCTTACCGATGACCACCTCTGAACAGCGCGCGTCCCGTGGCCGGGATATGCAACGCGTGACCTGGATTAGCACCGGCGTTGACTTTGCATTGTCGGCTCTCAAACTGTTCATCGGCATGCTGGTCCGCTCCCCGGCATTGATCGCAGACGGATTGCACAGCTTATCGGATCTCATCACCGACTTTCTTGTCTTGATCATTAACAAAGTGGCCCATACCGCCCCGGACGACGAACACCCCTATGGACACGCCCGCTTTGAAACACTCGGCACCATGATCATTGGTATTGTGCTGGTGTCTATTGCGCTTGGATTGGCATGGGACAATGCAGCACGCTTGATGCGCGGTGATGCCCCGGCGAATGCCAGCCTGCTGGCCATCGTCACCGCGGCGTTTTCTTTGGTGGCCAAGGAGCTGCTGTTTCGCTACGGCATGCATTGGGCAAAAAAATTGAATTCCACCCTGATGGAAGCTAATGCCTGGCACAGCCGCAGTGATGCCTGGTCCAGCTTGGTGGTGCTGCTGGGAGTAATTGCCACTTGGTTTGGCTATGGCTGGTTGGAATCTTGGGCGGCACTGGTCGTAGCCGCGCTGATTGGCAAAATGGGTGTTGAACTCACCTGGAACGCCCTGCAAGACCTAGCCGACCGTGCCATTCCGCAGGATATTCAACGTCGCATTCGCACTGAAATACAAGCCGTTCCGGGTGTGGATAATGTGCACCATTTACGGACGCGCCTAATGGGCAACGAAATCTACATTGATGTGCACATTCAGGTCAGCAACTTTATTTCGGTGTCCGAAGGCCATCATATTGGTGACAGCGTGATGTCTCAGCTCTACCATAACTTCCCGGATGTGAGTGACATTACGTTGCACGTCGACCCGGAAGATGATGCCAGCACAACGCGCAATGCAAACGCGCCCTTGCGTCCGGCTATTATTTCTGCACTGGCTAAGTACCCTAATCTATCAACATATCAGCGTATGCAGATCCACTATCGACAGCAACGCGTGCGTCTGGAATTGTATTTTACGAATAAACCGGATGAAGCCTGCCAACACGAGCGTGTTCAGGCGATGCAAGATAATGCTTGGCTGGAAGAAATTGAGTTGTATCGACGAGAGGTTTTCAGAGAGCATCCCTGAAAACCTCCAATACGTCGACCTTAGTCGGCTGTGATGTAATGGGATTCAACGATAAAGCCTTCCCCATCGACGATGTCTACGCGCCACTCACCCGACTGGCTGGTAGGGATGGTCTTGGACGACCACGTACGCCACCGAGGACCGCCGACGTTAAAACCGACTTCGGCTTCCACGACTTCGTTGTACACCCAGCGGTGCAACACACGTTGTCCGGTAAAATCACGTAAATCGGTGAACAAATACACTTGATCCAAGCCCGAAGGTAGGGTGCTCAGATTGTCTACTGGCTCACGATCGCTGATCGCTGTGGTGAAGATAGCGCGAGCAACTTCACCCACGGCTTCTACCGGCTCACCATGATTATCAGCTATTGCCATAGATGCAGACAGCCACAGGGCCATGAACAGTGTGGACAGTTTTTTCATCATTTTCTCCTTGGTTGTAAAAACAGGTTATGTGTGTAAAGACTAATTTAGTCAGCCTGACGGGTAAAGATGCGTTTCACACTTTGTTGAAAGTACAAATTCGACAAACAGTCTCGCTGCCGCTCATTAAACGGTGAAAAAACAGGAGGGAGTACACCACGGCACATCAGTTAAACCACAGCCAGTTCTCCCTCCATCGAATCCGCACTCCTGTACGGCAATAGCCACGCGACGGTGACAGGCGGCCATGTGAAAGACTTTACGGGGCGTTGACAGTGGGCACAACAAAAACGCTGTGTGGTTTTGTTGAGCAAACAGGCAAAAATGACATGAAAACGTCACGTAAAATACACTATTGAGTCAGAATTATGACGAACAGAGTAAGAAGCTTGGCTCATAGCCAAAATGCCGGAAGAATTTGCAAGACCCAACGTTGCGGGAGGGTCGTGACCCTCCCCTACAGAGATTCCGACAACGAAGAGCAGCTAGAAAATATGCCCTTGAAGGGGTTATTTACCGGTTACCAATGGGGGGAAGCGGCGGGATTACACCGTGGTTTTGCCCGCGATGCCGCAAATAATGGTCCATCAGCACAATGGCCATCATGGCCTCTGCAATCGGGGTAGCACGAATACCTACGCAAGGATCATGACGGCCTTTCGTCTCGACAGAAATAGCATTGCCGTTGCGATCAATACTGCGGCCAGGTAAACGGAGGCTGGACGTTGGTTTCAATGCAAGATGCGCGATGATGTCCTGGCCGGTACTGATCCCGCCAAGAATGCCACCGGCATGGTTGCTGAGGAATCCTTCCGGCGTCATTTCGTCCCGATGTTCTGTGCCCTTCTGTGCAACCGAAGCAAACCCATCACCGATTTCTACCCCTTTTACGGCATTGATGCTCATCAAGGCATGCGCCAACTCAGCATCCAAGCGATCAAAGATAGGCTCGCCAAGGCCAGGCTTCACCCCTCGGGCAACCACCGTCACCTTGGCACCCACTGAATTACCCTCTTTAATCAGGGCTTGCATGTACGCTTCCAGTTCTGGCAATTTGGTCGGATCGGGGCAAAAGAAGGCATTATCGTTGACGATCGACAAGTCCACCGGCGCCATTTCAATCGGCCCCAATTGCGATAGGTAACCCACGACCTCAATGCCTTCAACAGTCGCCAGATATTTCTTTGCAATGGCCCCAGCCGCCACGCGCATGGCGGTTTCACGGGCTGATGAACGCCCACCACCGCGATAGTCCCGAAAACCGTATTTTTGATCATAAGTATAGTCAGCATGGGCCGGGCGATAGGTATCTTTGATGTTGGCGTAATCTTTCGACCGCTGATCCGTATTCTCAATCATCAAACCGATGGCCGTGCCGGTGGTTTTGCCTTCAAAGACCCCTGACAGGATGCGTACTTGGTCATCCTCGCGGCGCTGAGTGGTGTAACGCGATTGGCCTGGCTTGCGCCGGTCGAGGTCGAGCTGCAAGTCGGCTTCGGTAATGGGTAACCCCGGAGGACAGCCGTCAACAATGGCACCTAACGCTGGGCCATGGCTTTCGCCGAACGATGTGACGGTAAACAATTTGCCAAAGGTATTGCCTGACATGCGGTGCTCTCTTCTGGACGTACCCTTGATCAAGGGCCTAAGTTGGGTCGACCGAGGCGATCACTGAAGAATCCAGTACTGCACTGTAATGAGGTCTGACCTTAATTATCGTATGGGTATTAAACGTGCGCGCATTATAAAGAATTCAACTCGGGCGCGCTAACCGAATTGCAGCACCCGGCTCACCCACCGACTCGAGCCGCCAGCAGATCTTCCCGACTGATGACACAAATACCGTGTCCGCCATCGGCAAATTCCAACCAAGTGAACGGTAGCTCCGGAAACGCCTCATCCAAAGCGGCAGCACTGTTGCCGACTTCTAAAAACAACAATCCTTCGGGGGCTAAGAACCGGTGAGCCTGGGCAAGCAATTGTCGGGTCAGGTCCAAGCCATCCTCGCCGGACCCCAACGCGAGTGCTGGCTCATGCTGGTATTCCGGCGGCATTTCAGCCAAGTCTTCTTGATCCACGTAGGGCGGGTTGGCCAAAATGACATCATAACCTTGTTCCGGTAAGGCCGAAAAACCGTCACTCAGGTAGGTTCGGACTCGATCGTCGACACCATGCCGGGCGATATTACGCTCGGCTACCTGCAAAGCCGCCGGACTGATATCCACCAAGTCTACGGTGGCTTCATGAAATTCCAACGCCGCTGCAATGCCAATGCAGCCGGACCCGGTACACATATCTAAAATCGCTGTTGGTTCGGCTTGGAGCCACGGCTCGCCATGCTGATTGATCAGTTCCGCAAAGGGCGAGCGTGGGATCAAAACATCGGCGTTGACCCAATAGGGGCGACCAGCAAACCATGCCTCACCGGTGATGTAGGGCAAAGGCAATCGCTGCTCAATCCGCATGCCTAACCATTCGACAATGCGCAAACGCTCGCTGGGCAACAACTTCGCCTGCAACAACTCCAACCGCCCAGCCAAGGGCTGACTGGCGGCTGACAGCACCAGATACGTTGCCTCATCCCAAGCATTGTCGGAACCATGGCCGAAATACACGCCATGACGGATCATTTCACTGCTGCACCAACGAACAAAGTCGCCAATGGTTTCCAATACGCCAAATTCTTCTGGGTCATGCCATGATGCAAGGGACGTCACCGGCTGAATCTCCTGTTAACGAAAGTGGGGCGACAAGATGGCTTTAACCCGCGCTTCTGCATTGTCGTCATCAGGCGCCAGATAACCCACGGTTTCTACTTGGATCTGCGTTTCAGCGACACCCGCCGTGCGCCATATTTCAGCGACCTGATTGGCGCGCTCGCGGCCTTGTGCCAAGGCTTCCGTTAAGTCTGTGCTGTAGTCATGGCCCACCAAGGTCACCACCCATTCAGGGTTGTCATTCAGTACAACAGCCCAATCATCCGCGTCAAATTGCTCAACCGGAACCGCTTGACCAGACAGCAAATAGGCCGGCAGCCGTTCGATACTTCCGCGCTGGGAAGCCTCCTGCCAGTATACATAGTTGGTTTGCGTACCACGGCGGACAACATACAACACGCGTATATCGCCATTGATCATACCGGTGCTGTAAAACTGATTGCGGTTTAAACCATAGAGGGTTGGAATATCAAAAACATGCACCGCCCAATGTTGACTGGAGCCACAACTGACGGCAGAACAACTGTAAAGCTCTTCGTAACCCTCTGCTTTCCACGACTCGATAATACGTTGGTAGATAGTCTGCTCACTGTACTGGCTCGACAGCTCGAACAATTGGGTGCGCAGCCGCTGCACATTGATCCGCTCTTCCCGATCCGCAATATAGTCGTTTCCCACCCGCTTTACGGCACTCTGTAACCACCAAAACTGTTGCGGTTCCGTCTCTTCGGTTTCCGCCAACAAACTTCTTGCCGGGAAGGATTGCAACACGTCTATCACAGAAGCATAAGCGACCGAGGGCAACGTTATTGCGCTCAACACCAAGGCCATTACAGCACCACGTAGAGCTGTCTTCATTCTTCTATCCTCTGTACTAAAGTATTCCATAATTCATGGGGCGACGATTCCATATGGCAGTGATGCCCGCCTGGCCACCAGGTAACCGTCTGTATCGGTAACTGGTTACGCAGACGCTCGACTAACGGATGGGCAAAAAACCCCGATTCCGCCACCACAACATGCCATGGACAAGCCACCTGAGCCGCCAAATGCAGACTTTGTTCTTCTTGAAATCGCCACAAGGAGCCAATTCTCACTCGCGGGTCGATCCGCAGGTGCCATTCCTCGCCGGTGGAACTGTCTCGTTTAAGTGTACCACGGGCCATCAGTGCTGCGTTTGCCTCGGTAGTAAAGGGACTGCCAACAGAAGCCCGGCGAGCTACCATAGCGGGAAAGCTTTTAGAGGGAGCAATGGCGGGATGTTTCACCAATTGTTCACGCAGGACGTTCAGGAATTGTGTAACCTGTTGCGTATTCTTATCGGCGCGTAGACCTACCATATCGAGCGTTATTAGGCCACAAACCTGTTGCGGCAAGAGTGCTGCTAACTGAGTCGCCAACATGCCGCCCAGTGAATGCCCTAACAACCAAACCGGTTCCGCGCATTGGGCAATACGTTCTGCCAATACGGGTAGGTAATCCCACAGGTTGTAAAATTGTGACGGCGGAAAATGCCCTGACTTACCATGCCCCGGCAAGTCAATCGCAATTAATTGATAAGGGCTGGACGACGCCTCAAGTGCTTCACCGAGCGCAGCGAAGCTTGCGGCATTATCCTGCCATCCATGTAATGCTAGGATGATCTGCTGCCCATCGCCCCAATGGCATTCCGCCAACGTCATGCCCAAACTGTGGGTCTGTGTCTCACGCATGGGGCAATACGCCGCTGTTGGCCATTAATTGACGCAGTTCATGGGCGGATGCTTCGGGTAATTCCAAAGGAAATAAATGCCCTCCCGCCACCTCATGTACCGGAATACCCAATTTCTGCGCCATCATTTGGCGATGGTGTGGTTTCACCAAACGGGTATCCTGCCCTACCACCACCTGCAAACCGACATGTCGACGCCGGTAGTGACGCACCCAGTTTGTCGGGTAAGTACGAAAAATGTGCGCCTCAACATCCGGGCGAAAGCGCAAGGACCAATCGCCGGACGCATTCTGTTCAGTCACCGCATGCACATAATCCCACAGCACATCATCAGGAAAACGGCGAAACAGCGGGCGCGTTCGCCAATAGGCAAAGGCGTCTTCCTGACTGGGCCACACGGCACGTCGTTTCATGGCCCGACCCGCCGGGGTAACTCGGTCGCGCCATGGCGTTCTTTTCAACAGCGCAAGCACCGAAGACTCCCAAAAGGTCATCAGAGGCACATCCAACACATAGACGGCACGAAACAGTTCGGGACGCATCAAGGAAACCATGAACATCAGGCCGCCACCCAATGAATGACCCACGCCAACGATGGGCTGCCCATGTTGCTCAATGTCATGGATCAAATGATCGCATAGGCTGAACCAGTTGTTCGTGACCGGAAAGTCCGGGTGATGCCCTAAGAAATCGGTAGAATGAAGCGTGAACCCTTCAGCCAAGGGCTTGAGAAACCGCTGGTAAGTAGCAACCGGGAACCCGTTGGCGTGCGCAAAATGCAAAATCGGATCTGTCATCGGCGCCTATTATTTCCAAGCAAAGGACAGCGTACCGGGCAGCGCTTGAGCGCCTGCCAAGAGCGCTAAGGAACCTGTCGAGAAACTGGTTTGATTGACCGATATAGCACTCAGTTGAGCGGCCAAGTAGCTTACAAAGGGATTGTGCGTTACCAACAGCCAAGTACCTTCGAGCGCTTGCAACTGGTCAATTGCATCTGAAACAGCGGCATCCGGCGTAATCCAGTCTGCGGAAATAACCTGCTCGGCCTGGCTATGTTGCAACACCAGTTGAGCACTTTGTTGCGTGCGGACATAAGGGCTGTGTATCAGCCCACTCAATTGAGTGGGCAATTTTTGCGCGGCACGGCCTATTTCTGCCTCGCCCTGCTGGGTTAGCCGACGTTGCGAGTCGTGTGCGGCCCGCGCTTCGGCTTCACCGTGACGCAATAAAAATAACTCAAGCATCGTCGCTGTTGGTCTCTTCTGCGTCTGTTCCCGGCCAATCATTGAACGGAAACGGCTTATATTCTGACTGAAAGGTTAAATAGTCACCACACTGATGAGCGTATTGCACGGTTGAATGGGCGACATTCAGAAGAGCCGGTTGCTTTTCACCTTTGATCATCACATACACCAATTGCACGAAGGCAAAGATACCAATGAAGATCCAAGCGATGCGACTCACCAGCCAAAAAAGAATCATGTAAAGTACACGAAACAACAGGTATTCCCATTTACTCCGGCTATCGTCCGACATGATGTTTCCTCATTCCTGATCAAACATGAAATCGACATCTTGCGCCCGCTCACCCAACATTAGGTGATCTGCGATCAGGTCGACATTTTGATTGTTATGAACCACTTCATAAAGCCCGTTGACTAACGGCATGTCAATACCCAGTTCATCGGCTTTCTCTTTTACCATCCGCAAGGTGTTCACACCTTCCGCCGTTTCACCCAGTTGCTTTACCGCTTGTTTGAGTGAGTAACCTTGACCAATGGCATAGCCAACACGATAGTTTCGGCTAAGTGGAGAAGTACAGGTAACGATCAAATCCCCCATGCCAGCCAAACCAATAAAGGTTAACGGATTAGCGCCCATTTTCACGGCGAAGCGGCTCATTTCCGCCAAGCTGCGCGTCATTAACATGGCACGTGTATTTTCGCCCATGCCCAATGCCCCAGCCATACCACTAACAATAGCGTAAATGTTCTTCAGTGCCCCGGCCAGCTCAACACCATAAATGTCAGGATTCGCATAAACACGGAAACGGGGACTACCCAACACATCGTGCACCTGATGCCGCAACGCGGCCGATTTAGACGCCACAACGGTCGCCGTCAATTGACCTTGTGCAATCTCTTTCGCCAAGTTTGGCCCACTGATCACCGCAATCGGATGTTTCGGGGCCATTTCACGCATGATTTCGCTCATCAAATGAAATGAATGCGGTTCAATGCCTTTGGTTAAACTGACCAGGCCCGCGCTCGGCGACATATACTTCAACGCGTCTTCCAACACAACCCGGAAGGCCTTACTGGGCACCGCAACGAAGACCACATCACAGTCGTGCACCGCTGTTGCCAGATCATTGGTCGGCAATAAATTTTCGTGCAATTCATACTTCGGCAGATACCGTGAATTCATACCCGTTTCGAGAATGTCTTCTAGCTGTTTTTCGCTGCGCATCCACAACCGAGCATCGCATCCATTTTGTGCTGCTATATTCGCAATGACGGTGCCAAAACTGCCACCCCCTAAAACGGCAATTTTCGCCGCTGGATTGGTCATACTGTTTCCTTAAAGATTAAACGTGTTGGCTTCAGCACTGGCCTTGCTCCAAGGCACACACCAAATCACGAAAGGTATGTTCGTTCGTCTCATTCAATGACATCAGGACACGATGCGCGTCCAGTACCTGGGTGCGAATCTCTTCTTCATCGCTAGCAACGGCTTCTATCGCCTCTACAGGGGCAGCTACTAAGTCACTTTTATCCACCATTTGATACACCGTATCGGCAAAACCCATGCTCAGCAATACGCGCTGAATATCCGGTGAGCGCCACACCAAAAGCGGCACGTAATGTTGGAGTTTTTGCACCTGTATGCTCAATTTGGCCAATAACCCCAAGGTTGTACTGTCCAGCCCATCGGCGTCGGTCAAATCGACGACCACATGCTGATAATGTTCGGCAGCCAGCATTTTCTGCATGCACTGCTCTAACGTCGTTGATAGGGTCAGACGCACATCCCCCACCAGTTTTAGGACATAAACGTCTTGCTTGTCTGCTACCAGTATCTGGCCTTGTTTCATGATTTCTCTTTCCAGTGCGCGACCGTCATGACCGTCATGTCGTCTGGCGCTTCTTCAATGTCATGCAAATTCAGTGCACGGCTCATCTCCGGCACATTAAAACGGCAATTCCGCACCAGCGACAACCACGCCTCTTCACGCTCGCTCAAGCTCTGTGCCGGATTAATTTCCAACAAACCATCGGAACACATCGCCACCGCAAGTTGTTCGCTGTACGTCAGGCTATGCTCCTCATAACGTGCTTCGGCAAACAAACCCAGTGGTGAGCTTGGCAGCTCCAAGGTGCGAAATTGGTCGTCCACGGCAACAATCGGATACGGAAAATGCGCCGCATTGGCGTAGCGATAGGTTTGATTGAGCGAATCAAGGATGCCAATAAATAAGGTGGCGTGCTTACCAATGTTGCTGCGCAACAATTCTTGATTTAACAAGGCGAGCACTTCAGCGGGGTGTTCAACATGTTGCGAAATTTTGTAGCGCCATTCATACCGTAAACGATTCACTTCATTGCGAATCAGGATAGTCACCATGGCAGAGGACACGCCATGTCCGGCAACATCAACAATGTAGTGTAAGAGCACACCGGGTTGCAGTTCAAAGTAGTCGACAAAATCGCCACTTAAGAACATTGACGGCTGCAACACGTAATCAACCTGAATGCCGTGCGCCTTGAACGGACGCGCTGGCAACATGGTTTGCTGAACATGGCGCCCGGCGCGCAGATCCGCTTCCAGTGTTTCTATGGTGTCTTGCAATTTTTGGTTGGTATCTTCGAGCGTATCACGGTAACGGTTATTTTCACGGAGCAAACGGACACGTTCCAAAGCACGATCAATCGCATGCTCTACGACAGCCAAGTCCGTCACGGGTTTAACAATATAATCGGCAGCCCCGAAGCGCAATGCGGACACCACATCTGACATGACACCCGCACCGGACACCACAATAAAAGGCACATCGGGACGCTGTTCGACCACTTCTTGCAATACGGCCAAACCGTCTTTGCGGGGCATGCGAAGATCGCAGAGAACCAAATCCGGCAGCTCTCGGTAAAATATGTCCAGCCCTTCTACACCGTCACAGGCTTGCAGTACGTCGTAACCGGAATCTTCCAAATAGCCTGCTAGTGATTCACGGACCGAAGCGTCATCATCGATAACCAAGAGTGTCGCTTTGGCAACTGCCATGAAGTGCCCTACAAATGTGTTTTTGGGGAGCCTACTCTTTCACTCTGCGGGCTGCAAGTCTGCTCGTTGAATTTCACCGATTGAACCACAAAACCCGCAGAAGCATAGTGCCGATCCATATTTGTCTTTGACAGACTGCGCAATAGTTTTTATAAACGGGCTTGTAGAACGATGTTTTTTTGACTGACCGGAAGGTGGGGTAAATGATCGATAGAGACTATTTGGAAAAACGTTCTTTCATGCGCATGAACATGGAAGCGCCTGCGGTCATTCATTTGGCAGATGGTACCCAAAAATCGTGTCTTTGCATTGATCTGAGTGCCGTAGGTATGCTGATTGAAGTCGATGAATCATTTCCTATGCTTACGCAATTTTCCGTACACCTACCAGCGCTGACCGGGCAGTTCGCACCACTGGACGCCGATGTGATTGTGCAGCGCGTAGAGGAAGTTGGGCCAAAACGCTTTCAGCTGGGCTTGGAGATTGAACGCATTAAATAATGTGCCCGTATATGTTGGTCATCTCATGCTGGGTTTGTTTAACAACAAAATAAGCTCAGCCTCTGAACGCGTCAAACCGGTTTGCTTGATAACCTGATCGATACCTGCCCCATGGCGCAGTAGGTCTTGCGCCGTATCGAACTGCGCTAAACTGTCTTCCTCATCATCCGCCGGTGCGGTGGGCTTGCTAACGTCTTTGGGTTTTGGTGGTACTGGATTGGGCACGGAGACTGTTGGGGGCGCAACGGTTTGCTGTCGCAATTGCGCTTGGGCATGCTGGGTTTGCCGAGCCACGGCCAGTAATTTTTTGCCCAGCCCGATATTACCGGCCTGAATCATCGATAACTCACGCCGCATCGCCGACACATCTTCCGCCAATTGCTTGTTGCGTCGTCCTGCTGAAACCCACAACACCAACAGGACAACGACGAATAAACTGGCAAAAGCCACAAACCATAGCAACAAAGAAGAATCTGCGAGATTCATCTTCAAACGACCTTTAAACGCTGTTGAGCAATCCGTGCACACATGGTCATGGGTTTAAATTTCGCCCAATTCCTGCCATTCATCAACACTGAACAGACGATCCAATTCGACCAAGATGAGTAACTCATCATTCTTATGGCAAACCCCTTGGATGAACTTCGAGGTTTCATCATTACCGACGTTCGGTGCAGTTTCAATTTCAGACTGCCGCAGGTAAACCACCTCAGCCACTGAATCAACCAGAATACCCACCACCTGCATATCGGTTTCAATGATCACAATGCGGGAATTATCGGTGACTTCTGAAGGCGACATGCCAAAACGTTCACGCGTATCAATCACCGTAACCACATTGCCGCGCAGGTTGATTATCCCCAAGACATAAGACGGGGCACCCGGCACAGGTGCGATTTCGGTATAACGTAAAACCTCCTGCACTTGCATCACATTGATGCCATAGGTTTCATTTTCCAATCGGAAAGTGACCCACTGTAGGATTGGATCGTCTGACGCTTTTGCCGCTTGTGTACTCATAATTTGCCCGCCTTAATTCAGTCAGCTGTCCTACTCAACAAAACAAAAGAAGCTGCTCTTCCGTAATGTTGCATATGATGTTGTCAATATAGCCTAATTTACCCTTGTTCGGCATACTTCCCAATAACAAATTCTTCGCAATCGCCCTTCCATCCATTTTTACTTCGATTTGGACGCCTTGGCCCGCTGCGCCAATAAGGTTGTTTCAAACGCATCCAAGTCGATCAAGGCACACATATGATCGACCACTGTACCGGCCAACCAAGGTCGCCGGGTACGTTCCGAGCGCCATTTCACATCATCCGGCGTTAGGGTAATCGAACCCACCACTTCGTGGCAGCCCATCGCCCAATCACAATCATGGATGCCAATGGCATAGGTCAACGACTCGATGGCCTCCGAACGATAGCGCTCTGGCATCACCAGCCGGGCAGTATCCACCACCCGAATATTCCGCCCGTCGTGCACTCGCAGTAAGCCTAGAAACCAGTCTGGTTGGCCAAAAAGCGGTGTTAATTCGCTGTCCATTTTATAGATAGTACCGAGCAAAATCATCGGAACCGCCAGTGCCAAACCATCGACTTTGAAGAGCAAACAATCGAACCGGCTTTGCGCCCAACCGGGCCGTCCGTTTTCTTCCCAAGCTAATATGGGTTGTTGAGCGCCTAAATGAATTTCATCATTGAAGGTCGGTGCGCCTTCTTCTGGCAGCACAACGGGTGGTGTGGTCTCTACTGGCGCAGGTGCTTTGGGCGCCGACTTGGGCTCCACGGGTGCCAACGCTACAGGCGGCTCGGGCAACGAGGGCTCTACTTCCGGCTCGGGCTCGGGGTCAGGCACAACCGTCGCCGTGTCTGGTGCAGGCGGCGGTTCGGACACCGGCTCTTGTTGCGCAGGCTCGTCCGGCACTGCAACTGCGGGCTCCAGCTCATCTTCCCAAGACGTTGCTTCTTCCAGCATGATGGCCAGATAATGATTGAGTGCCAATTTAGCGGGCGCTATCTCAGTGACCACTTTCTTGCTTGAATCAGAACTACTCACCCCGAACTCCCAGGAACAGGTTAAAATGTCTCTTACCGTTTACGAGGCTGAAGCTTCTGCTTGCCCAACCGGTTAGGGTGTCATGGTAACGCATTATGGCAGATCGTGCTGCAGTGTCTTCAACAGGCTGGTATAAGCTTCACAACCCCGCGAAGTGGGATCCAATTGTGTGATGGACATACCCTCGCGGGAGGCATCCCGCAGGCGCGTATCAATTGGAATGGCTGACTTCCACAAGCGATCATCATAGGTTTGTCGCAAGGTGCGAAGGCTGCGCTGACCGGCTTGCGTGCGTCGGTCATACATGGTGGGTACGATCAAATAGGTCAACTGTTTCTTGCGCGAAGCCGTCACCATCTGCAGGGTATGAATCATGCGTTCCAAACCCTTTAATGCCATGAATTCTGTTTGCACCGGCAGAATAAGAACCTGTGCAGCGGCGATGGCGTTAATCAACAATACACCCAACAAGGGCGGGGTATCGATTAATACATAGTCGAAGTCGTCCCACAGCTGCGCCAACGCGCGCGATAAAACCAGCCCCATGCCTCCTTGCTGCGATATATTGCGCTCCAAGGTTGCCAGGGCCGTATTGGCAGGCAATAACGCCACATTGGGCATAACATCATCAACGATGAGTTGTGCCGTCAGGTTATCAGGCACTCGCCCTTTGTACATAAACAAGTCGTACACACTTTGCTCAATAGCATCAGGGTTCATGCGGAAATAACTGGTCAAGCTACCCTGAGGGTCCATGTCAACCATCAACACACGCTTACCCTGCTCACCCAGCAAGGCACTGAGGTTAACTACAGAGGTCGTTTTACCGACGCCCCCTTTTTGATTCGCTATGGCCCAAACGTGCACGCCTATTACTCCGGGTAGATAGTAGGTAGTGTATCTGCCAACGCAGATTCAACTTTAGGAATATCCGATACCACCGTAAGAATCAACTCCATGCGTCGATTGATTGCCCGTTGGTCTGCCGTGTCATTAGGCACTTGTGGCAACGCACCAGCGTAACCGACAGCTGACAAACGTTGCGGTGCAATATCCACGCGCGCTAAAACACTGACAACACTGGCAGCACGGCGACTGGATAACTGCCATGCGGCTTCAGATGAAAGCGCTCGATCATCCACATGACCTGCCACGGCAACCAAAACGGGCAGCGTTTTTAACGTTTCAGCAACCCGCTCGACAGCGCCCACTTGGTCGGCTCGCAAAACATAATCGCCCGGCGCAAATAAAGAATCGGCAGACAACGCCAACATGGCACCAGAGTCTGTTCGATACCAATCATAGTTCAATTGCTCGGGTAATACCTCATGCAGGCGATTTAATTCTCGTTCAATGATCACCCACTGTTCCCCATCTGCAATAGGTACCCATGGCTGTATCGTCTGCCCACCCGCATCTTCAGGTGTTTGAGTAATTCGAGGCGAACGTTCAACGCCTGACACGGGCGCAGCTGGGGTCAACACATCCAAGGCGTCAGTATCAGGCTGCACCATAAAAAAACGCCCACCCAGCAACCACCACAACACTAAACTCAAGGAGAAAAAAGTGTAGACAATGGGCCTGTGCCAACGATGAATTGAAGACGTTTCACTGTGTCGGCGAGGGAATGTGCGTCCGGGCCTGGTCATTTTGAGCGGTACGCTAGGCGATCTGATAAACGTCGCGGTGGTTCATTTCGGCTTATGCTCAATAAGGCATCCAATAGCGTCTCACGGCATCGGTACTGGCACCGTGCTAACCAACGAGTGCGCGATGCCAAAGGCAGGAAGACGATGGCCGACAGCATCAGACCATAGACTAAGGTGACACCGGCATTAAAGAATCCGATTTGCGACAACAGTGGGTTCGTTGGCTGAGCTGCCGACTGCAAAACCACAATCACGGCTGCAATAGCACTCATCAAGGGTGCGTAAATGGCCAATTGCTCGAGAAACTCCGCGACCTGAAGCTCTCGCTCCTCTTCAGCAACCATGGCAACGTTGACGAAGTGTTCAATATCGTCGGGTTCCGCACCATCGATCAAACATTGCAACCCTTGCGCCGCGAGCGTGTCGGTCACTCCTTGTGCCACTGGCTCCAAGGCCAACCGCCCTTCCTTCCGGGCAGTTTGCGCCCACACCACCAGATCATTTTCTTGGTAAGGCGGAACATATGGAAGGTGCAAAGTGGTCAATCGTTTACCGACCAGGCGCAGCCGACGGCGGTCCGACTGCGCTAAGGCTAATCCGAAGGTAGCACCCAACACAATGATAAGCGCCGGTACATTGAACAAGGCGGTGGTGGTGCCGCCACTTAGAATAACGCCGAGGAGAAACAGGGTGCAGGCAATAACCAGCCCGGTGATCAACATGGCGGACCCGCCTACAAAACGCCGACGATGGTTTTAGCGATATCGTCCAATGGGATATCCGCATCGGACAACCCTGCATTGCGCACAGAGGCTGGCATGCCATCAATCACACAACTGGCGCTGTCTTGCGTCCATACGTGAGCGCCCGCTTGTTTCAGTAGGCGGGCACCGTCACGCCCATCCGCCCCCATACCTGTCAATACCACCGCCAACACTCGATCACTGTAGTACTTAATCGCGCTGCTGAAGGTGAGGTCGACCGATGGCTTGTAATTCAAACGTTCGTCGCCCGCCACAATGCGCACGGAATTCCGCGACGACAACATCATTTGTTTACCACCGGGCGCTAACAACGCCAAGCCGGGCTCTAAAACACTTCCATCTTTTGCTTCAGCAACACGGATCTGGCATTGCCTGTCCAAGCGTTCGGCAAATGGCCCGGTAAAGGCTTCCGGCATATGTTGAATCAACAAAATCGGTACACGAATATTACCAGGGAGTTGCGTCAGTACGCGCTGCAGAGCAACAGGGCCACCGGTACTGGTACCGATCATGATGAGCTCGGGCTTACGTGGTAATGTAATTCGAGAGGTTTTGCGTTCAACGGGTGCCGACGACGTTGTCGGACGACTGATGTGTGCCGTGCTTGGCGTGGAATGGGCTTTGCGTTGCCGGGCCACGGCAATAATTTTATCGACCAACTGCTTCTTGAGTTGTTCGTTTTGCGTAATGCTTTCACGAAACTTCGGCAGATAGTCCAGAGCACCCGCATCAAGCGCATCAAGGGTAACACGCGCTCCCGCCGTAGTTAACGAAGACAGCATCAAAATGGCTGTCGGCTGCTTGGCCATGATTTCCCGCACCGCCGAGATGCCATCCATAACGGGCATCTCATAATCCATGGTTATCACGTCGGGCTTGAGCTGAAGCGCTTTATCAACCGCTTCCCGCCCATGGCTCGCAGTACCAACCACAGTTATTTCCGCATTTCCGCGCAAAATAGTAATAATCTGCTGGCGGAAGAACGACGAATCGTCCACCACCAGAACGCTAATGGGCATTATGGTTCCTCGTTATATACACCCAACATCAAGCATAATGATTCAGCATGCTGGGTACATCCAAGATAAGAGCAATACGACCATCGCCCGTAATAGTGGCGCCTGCCATCCCCGCCGTACCATGCAAGGTACGACCCAGAGGCTTAATCACCACTTCTTCCTGCCCAACCAACTGATCCACTACAAAGCCAACTTGCTGGGTGCCAACCGACACAACCACCACATGACCATCTTCTTTGCCATGTTTAACAGACCCTTTAATCAACCAACGCTTCAAGTAAAACAGCGGCAACGGACGACCACGCACCACCACCACTTCCTTACCGTCAACAACATTAGTTTTGGTCAAATCCAGATGAAAAATTTCATCGACGCTGACCAACGGCAGGGCAAACGCTTGCTCACCCAGCATCACCATCAAGGTCGGCATAATGGCCAGAGTCAAAGGCACCTTAATACGAATACTGGTGCCTTTGCCCATGTGCGATTCGATATCAATGCTACCGTTGAGCTGCGCTATTTTGGTTTTCACCACATCCATGCCAACACCACGGCCGGACACATCGGAAATCTCTTTCTTGGTTGAAAAACCCGGGGCGAAGATAAGATTGAACGCCTCTTTATCCGATAACCGGTCGGCCACATCCTGATCCATAACCCCACGTTCGACGGCAATAGCACGCAGTTTGTTGGGGTCCATACCACCGCCATCATCATGAATGGACAACAGAATATGGTCCCCTTCCTGTTCTGCGGATAGGGTTATTTTACCCACTTTAGGTTTTCCTGCCGCCACTCGAACGTCCGGTGCTTCGATGCCATGATCCACCGAGTTCCGAACCAAGTGCACCAAAGGATCAGCCAAGGCTTCCACCAGATTCTTGTCGAGATCGGTCTCTTCGCCAATGAGCTCTAGATTGATTTCTTTCTTCAGGCTACGCGCCAAATCGCGTACCACGCGAGGGAACCGACCAAACACTTTCTTGATCGGTTGCATGCGCGTCTTCATCACTGAATTTTGCAGATCGGTGGTGACCACGTCTAAATTGGCCACGGCTTTTTGCATGTCTTCGTCGCCTTGGGCTTCACCCAAACGAACCAGCCGGTTACGCACCAAGACCAACTCACCCACCATATTCATGATGTCATCAAGCCGTTTGGTATCGACTCGGACGGTCGCTTCTTGCGCCAATGCAGCACCTTTCGGGTCTGGCATCGCCGGTGCAGGAATGCTGGCGGGTGGCAATTTAGCAGGCTCAGATGCTTTAGCCGCAGGGGCTGGCTTAACTGGCTCTGCCGAACTCGCTGCCGCTGGCTTAACCGCTGCGGTTGATGCAGCGGGCGCCTTCGGAGCCACAGCGACGGAATCGTCTTTCGGCGGTTCTTCTGCCGCTTTTTTTACCGCATCTTGATCAAAACTTTGTGCGACATCCCCGTCAAACTTGCCTTTACCGTGCAGTTCATCCAGTAATTTTTCGAATTCTTCATCGGTGATTTCGTCACCACTGGCGGTGACCGCAGCGACACCTGGCTTTTTCGATGATTTCGGTTTTTCCGCGCTAACGGTTTCACCCGCTACCGTGAACTTTCCGGCCCCGTGTAATTCATCCAACAATTTTTCGAATTCATCATCGGTGATTTCATCAGCATCATCTGCTCCAGCGGCCGGAGCGCTAGTTTCGGTAGGTTTTGCTGTAGGCGGTGGCGATGCTGAGGCTGCCGAAGACGCAGCACCTTGCTGCAAGGCATCGAGTAAATGTTCAAATTCATCGTCGGTGATGTCACTGCCCGCCACGATATTCGCGTCACCAGACGGTTCTGTTGACACTGGAGACTCGTCGTCCGCCGGTACTTCAGGCTCTTCCTCTGGCTCTGACGCTGCAACCAAGGGTTCTTCGGCATCGTCCGGATGGGTCATCTTTTCCAGTGCCGCAAGGAGTTCAGGCGATGCAGGCTCAGGCATGGCACCACTGCGTACCTGATCAAACATGACGTTCACGGTGTCGAGTGCCTGCAATACGATGTCCATTAACTCAGACGTTACCGGGCGTTCGCGCTTGCGCAATACATCGAATACGTTTTCGGCGATGTGGCAGCAATCCACCAAAGGCGTTAACTGGAGAAAACCGGCTCCGCCTTTAACGGTATGGAAACCCCGGAATATCGAATTCAGTAAGTCAGGATCTTCAGGACGCTGCTCCAGTTCCACCAATTGCTCGGATAAAGATTCAAGAATCTCACCTGCTTCAACCAGGAAGTCCTGTAGTATCTCTTCGTCGGCATCAAAGCTCATAGTACAGCTCCCTAAAAGCCAAGGCTGGATAGTAAGTCGTCGACATCATCCTGACTTGATACGACATCTTCGGTTTTCTTCACGGAAGGACCATGACCGGCCAATACGTCGTGCACTTTTTCTTCGGGCTCGTCTTTATGTTCAAAGCCCGCCACATTCTCTACTTTGCTGGCCAGCAAGACTAAGTCAACGAGACTTTTCTCCACATCCCGCACCAAGCCGGTCACTCGCTGAATCACCTGTCCGGTGAGATCTTGGAAATCTTGAGCCAACAAAATGTCAGATAAATGCGTGTAGAGCGATTTGGAATCTGTACTTAAACGGTCCAGGAACGTATCCATCCGCCAGTATAATTCTCTAAATTCGTCGGCCGACATTTCACGCCGGGACAAGCGCTGCCACTCGGCTCGCAGCTCGTCGGCCACATTACCGAGATCATTGGCGATGGGCATACACTCATCTACCTTGTCCATGGTTTTGTTGGCGGCGTCTTCGGTCATTTTGACCACATAGTCTAAGCGATCCGTAGCATCGGCCATTTCAGACAGTTGCGTAGGGTTTTCATCGGGGCTCGCGTCGATGTGAAAATTGGTGATGGCATTGTGCAGGCCACGGGTCAATCGACCCACTTCTTTGTAGAGTGTTTGCTCGCGGGCGTCTTGCAACTGCTGGATGATCGCCATGGCGCCCGTTAAATCACCGCGCTCAATAAAGGCTTGCAGCTCGTGTGACTTGAGCTTAATGAGTTCTTCGAACTCTTGTCTCGTTTCGGTTCCTGTCTGACTCATAATTGCTCCGTCAGTCAGTTATTTGCTGGCATCTACGCGCTCAAAAATCTTTTCGATTTTTTCTTTCAGCGCTGCTGCGGTAAAGGGCTTAACCACGTATCCATTCACGCCCGCTTGTGCGGCGGCGACAATCTGATCACGCTTGGCTTCTGCCGTGACCATGAGTACGGGCAATGTTTTTAGTCGCTCGTCAGCACGTACTTTTTGCAACAGTTCAATGCCGGTCATGCCGGGCATGTTCCAGTCTGTAACCAGAAAGTCGAAATCCCCACTTTGCAACATGGGCCATGCTGTACTGCCATCGTCTGCTTCATGAGTATTTGAAAACCCCAAATCCCGCAGGAGATTTTTCACAATGCGGCGCATTGTGGAAAAGTCGTCCACTACCAGAATTTTCATGTTCTTATCCAAGGCTACCTCCAAACACGCAAACCCAGTCAAGGTTCTCGGCGCAAATTAAAATTCTTTTTCGTTATAAGTATAGGTATACGTTAATCTTCCGTCTCACGCCAGTCCCGCAAGCGCGCTCGCAGTCGGTGGGTCGCTTGAGAATGGATCTGACTCACGCGCGATTCACTGACCCCAAGCACCAAACCGATCTCCTTCAGGTTTAATTCTTCGTCATAGTACAAGGATAGTATGAGTTGCTCACGTTCTGGTAGTGTTTTTATGGCTTCAACCATAGAACTGTGCATTGTGGTGCTTTCGTGTGCTTGCGCGGGGCCATGTTCCATTGTGGAATGCCAATCCGGCTCGCCCTCGGCGGCAGACGAATTTTCCATTAACTCTTCAAAACTAAACAAGCGCGCGTTTTGCGTATCTTTTAACAACGCATAGAACTCATCCAGTGAAACGCCCATCTCCGCGGCGACTTCCTGATCTTGCGCGTCGCGAGCTTCACGATTTTCCACGGTCCGAATGGCGTCTGAAACGCGGCGACTGTTACGGTGCACACTGCGCGGCACCCAATCCCCTTTGCGCACTTCATCAAGCATGGAACCACGAATGCGAATACCGGCGTAGGTTTCAAAGGTAGCGCCCTTGCTCCGATCGTAATTTTTTGCCGCCTCAATCAGGCCGATCATGCCTGCTTGAATAAGGTCTTCGGCCAAAACGGTATCCGGGAGACGGGCCATCAGATGGTGCGCAATGCGCTTTACCAGCGTCGCATGCGCAGTAACCAATTCATCCAACTGATGTTTACTTTTCGATTCATACATCTAAGGGTTTACCCATACCTAGCACGTCAGCGAATGCTGCCCGTTATCAGTCTCTCTACAAAGAACTCCAAATGTCCCTTGGGTGACGTTGGTAATGGCCATCGTACCATTTGTTGCGCCAATTGCTCATAGGCAATAGAGGCTTTGGTATTGGGGTACGCGTCCACCACCGACTTCTGTTTTTGTACAGCGCGCCGTACATTGTCGTCAAAAGGTATCTCACCCGCGTACTGAAGTGCAACGTCTACGAAGCGTTCCGTGACACTGGTTAATTTTTGGTACAACCGCAAACCTTCATTTTTGGTACGAACCATATTGGCTAAAATACGAAAACGGTTCATGTTGTAGTCATGACTAATGACCTTAATCAAGGCATACGCATCGGTAATGGAAGTGGGTTCATCACACACCACCACCAAAACTTCCTGACAGGCACGAACAAAACTGACCACGGTACGGGAAATCCCCGCAGCAGTATCAACAATCAATACATCCATTTCATCCGCCAAGGACGAAAATGCGTGAATAATACCTGCATGTTCTTGCTCGGCCAGATTGGCCATGTAGGGAGTACCAGAAGAGGCTGGGATCACTTTGATGCCACACGGCCCTTCGACCATGACATCTTTTAAGTCACAGCGACCATCCAATACATCGACCAGATTTCGGGTTGCGCGCAACCCCAGCAAAACGTCTATATTGGCTAGGCCAAGGTCGGCATCCAGCACAACGACCCGCTTCCCCAACTTTGCCATAGCAACAGCGGCATTGATGGATACATTGCTCTTGCCGACACCGCCTTTACCTCCGGTGACTGCAATAACCTGTACGGGTTCCTGTTTTGCCATGTTGCGTCAATTCCTAACGGTTGGCAGTAAGTCTACCTTGCCAAGACCATATTATAATAGTGTTCGATTATCCCGCGAGAGCTATTTTAGCCCCCGAGAATTCTCGCTTTAACTGGTTGTAACTCACCTCCACCAAGCGCTTGACTTGTCCAAAGTGAAGGTCTTGCGGCACCAATGTGCCGTCACTCCAATACAGAATGGGCACTTTCTTGCGCAGGCTGAGGCTTAATACGGGGCCAATTTCAGCGCTTTCATCCGCTTTGGTCAGGATGATGCCGCGAACTTTCAAAACATTAAAACGATTGAACGCATTTTGCAGACTGTTCACCGACAAATTAGAAGGCAAGACAAGTATGGGTTTAATGTGCCGCTCAAGCGCGCTGTCACCGAGTTGAGCCTGATACGCCGTCAGCCCGCGTTCGGAACCGTTGGTATCGATCAGGATCAACTTTTTGTTGGCTAGCCGGTTAAGTGCGGCTTCCAAGTTGTCGGCCTGATCTTGCAGAATGATCTCGCAACCCAGAATGCGCGCCAGTATTTTGACGGGCTCATGCGCGCCGATGCGATACTGATCCAGTGAGATAATACCCAATGCGTCCGCACCATGCTGCATGGCGAAGCGTGTAGCAATCTTTGACAAAGTGGTCGTCTTTCCGGCGCCCGTTGGACCCACCAAGGCCGCGATACCGCCGCGTTTGACCAAACACTCCGCATTGTTTTCGGCCAGACTGGCGATTTTTTCTAACGCCAAGGTCCAGCTATCATCGGCTAGCTGGTCACCGTATTTTTCGACCAAGGGTGTCACACAACGGCTATCAAAGCCACACAGACCAAGGCGCTGGGCCAATGGCCCACCGGTAACACCCATGTTCTGACGCTCATGCACTTCCAGCCATTCGCGCAGTGCTGATAGCTCTTCGCGCATCGCCGACAATTCTTTTTGTTCGGGCGATACGCCGGGCCGAGGTGGTATAGGCTTGGGCTTTTCGACCGGTTTCTGCGCTTTTGGCACTGGAGCCGGAGCTACATCTTCAACGAATTTCGGCTCTGGCTTCACCGGACGCGCGGCTGACGGTGATTTCACAATCTTCTCGGGAACGTCAAAATCCGACGATTGTTCCGCCATTTGCTCACGCAGCTTCTGCCGTTTTTCTTCCAGGGGATCTTTATGCTTGTTCAAGAGCTGCATCAAGGCATCACGCGTCAAACCACCGCCACCTTCTTGCTCTGAAAGCCGAATGATACTGTCCTGCATCGTTTCCGGTGCTTTACGTGGGGCTGTAGGCGATTTTTGCGCGCCGCGTGGCGTCAGCAGGTCGCGCAGGGAATCCCGGGTTAGGGCTGTGGTTGGCGCCAACGGGTCGGCTTTAGCTTCAGGCAGTGAGGGCGCACGACGAGCCGGTGCCGGGGTGGGTTCGACGACCGGAGCGCCCGCCTCTTCTTGCTCATCTTTGATCGCCGCGAGAATCTCAATACCTTCGGCAACCTTGCGGTTCGACAGAATCATCGCCTCATCACCCAGCTCAGCGGCCACCATTTTCAGGCCCTCTGACATGTTCCGCGCAATGAACTTACGTACTTTCATTCAATCGCTCCTAAGACTGCCCAACCGATGCAACGACAGTAATTCTCTTGTTCTCGGGTATCTCGTCGTAAGCCAACACATGCAGGTTGTCTACGGCAAAACGGAAGAATCGAGCCAACATCATACGCAATGGCCCTGGGACCAACAGAACGGCCGGTTTGCCTTCTGCTTCTAGTCTGCGTACTAATTCCGTCACCGACCCTTGTAATTTTTCAGCCAGCGCCGGTTCAATCATGATGGCATCACCGCCGCCATTTTGTTGACCTTGCTGTAAGATCCTCTGCAACAACTGTTCCAAATCTCGATCCAGCGTCATCACGGGTATTTCACTGTCATTACCGACTATGTTTTGCACAATCAACCGTGCCAAGGACGTCCGCGCTGCGCCGGTCAATTGGCTACTGTCTTGCGTACCCGCGTTGGTCAAAGCCTCAGCAATGGTACGCATATCGCGAATGGGCACCTGCTCCAGCAACAAATTCTGCAAGACCTTCAACAAGGCACTGATGCTGAGGGTATTTGGCACCAGCTCTTCGGCCAGTTTCGGTGAGTTTTTCGCCAACTGGTCCAGCAATTTCTGGACTTCTTCGTGGCCCAACATTTCATGCGCATGCTTGAACAGAATTTGGTTCAAATGCGTGGCCACTACCGTACTGGAATCCACTACGGTGTAGCCCAATGCTTGGGCTTGGTCTTTTTGCGAAGACTCTATCCATACCGCGTCCAAGCCAAACGCCGGATCTTTAGCGGCGATGCCTTGAATATCGCCAAACACCTGCCCCGGGTTGATCGCCATGTCCCGTTCAGGGTGAATTTCGGCCTCCGCAATGGATACACCCATCAAAGTAATCCGATAGTGATTGGGCAATAAATCCAAGTTGTCGCGAATATGAATGGAAGGCATCAAGAAGCCCACCTCTTGCGACAACTTTTTGCGTACACCTTTAATGCGTCCCAGCAACTGACCGCCTTGTGACTTGTCGACCAAGGGAATCAATCGGTAGCCCACTTCTAAACCGACCATGTCGACGGGCTGTACGTCATCCCAACTGAGTTCTTTGGTATCTTGTTCCAGTGCGCCTTCTTGGGCTCTAGGGCTGCCCGGTCTTGGCGCGACGCCATCCGGAGCACTGCCAGGCTTACCACCAGAGCCACCGCCCCCGCCACCCGCTGGTTTGGGCTTACCACCGAGCGCCAGTTCTTCGGCATCTTCTTTGGCGCGCAAATAGGTCCATAGGGCGATGAAAGTCATCAACAGCGCCAAGCTCAAGAAAACCAAATGTGGCATGCCCGGCACAACACCCAACACCCACAAGATAGAAGCGGCCACGGCCATAATACGAGGCGACGCCAACATTTGATCCGTAATCTGGCCACCCATTTCCTGACTGCTGGAGTTTCGGGTCACCATAATGGCTGCGGCTGTGGACAGTAACAACGATGGAATCTGGGCCACCAAACCATCACCAATGGTCAGTAACGCATAATTTTCAACCGCCGTGCCAAAGGTTAGTGCGTGCTGCGCCATACCAATGGCAATGCCGCCGACCACGTTGATGATCAAGATAAGAATACCGGCAATGGCGTCACCCCGAACGAATTTCGAGGCACCATCCATAGAACCGTAAAAGTCAGCCTCCTGGGCAATTTCAGCACGTCGTAACTTGGCCGTATCAGCATCAATCAAACCGGCGTTCAAATCGGCATCAATGGCCATTTGCTTGCCGGGCATTGCATCCAACGTAAAACGTGCGCTGACTTCGGAAACCCGTCCGGCACCCTTGGTCACCACGACGAAGTTGATGATCATGAGGATCGTAAACACCACCAAACCAACGGCGTAATTACCGCCGATGAGCACTTCACCGAAAGCCTCAATGACCTTACCCGCCGCATCACCACCTTCGTGCCCATACAGCAGAACGACGCGGGTAGACGCCACGTTAAGCGCCAGACGAAGCAACGTAGCCACCAGCAAGATCGTCGGAAATACGGCGAAATCCAGTGGCCGCAAGGCATAAATGGTCACCAACAATACAATGATGGAAAGCGCAATGTTAAAGGTGAAGAAGATATCAAGAATGAAGGTAGGTATTGGCAGGGTCACAAACGCCAACAACACCAACAAGAAGATCGGCACACCCAAGTGGCCGGTTAATACATTTTGCAAATTCATTCGCGCGCCGCGCATCAGCGTCACGCGATCGGTATTTTGCAATTGTTTAAGCGTACTACTGCCCGGTATTGCCATTGAAACCCTTAACCCCGCCTCTCAGTGCAGCGCCAAAACGCTGACGAACTCAGAGGCTACAGCAAAAGGCTTGCCATACTGACGCCATACAGACGATTTTACTCGTCGCGCCGGAAATCGGGTGGTATGTCGACTTTCGGTTTACGCTCTGGTGGTGGCATCCGTCCTTTGCGGGCTTCGTTCATTTGGAATACATAGGCCAACACTTGGGCTACGGCCAAATACAGTTCAGCGGGAATTTCTTCTCCGACCTTGGTGTGGTAGTAAAGCGCCCGAGCCAACGGTGGCATTTCAATAATGCTAACGCCATTCTCGCGGCCAATTTCACGAATTTTAAAGGCCACTTCGTCGACGCCTTTGGCCAGCAACAGGGGTGCTGGCATGGAATTGGGATCATATTGCAGCGCGACCGAGAAGTGCTCAGGGTTGGTGATGATCACGTCGGCCTTAGGTACATCCGACATCATTCGACCTTCCGACAGTTGACGCTGCAATTGACGGATTTTGGCTTTAACTTCCGGCTTACCTTCCGTGTTTTTGTATTCATCCTTAATCTCTTGGAAGGTCATTTTTAGCTTTTTGGTATGGCTGTATATCTGATAGGGGATGTCCACCGCTGCAATGACGGCCGTAGACAAGGCCATCAGCAAAAAACTCCAACCAATGATCGTAGCTGAATGCACAATGGCAAGGCGTGTGGGCTCACGTGCGATCGCGCGCAACTCATCAACCTGACTCCACAGAATAAGCACCGCAATAACGCTGATCACACCCACCTTGGCATAACCCTTTATCAATTCGACCAAGGAATTCATGGAAAACATGCGTTTCAATCCCGCCAAGGGATCAATACGAGAGCCTTTCGGCATGAGGGATTTCGTGGTGAAGTTCCAGCCGCCTAAGCCCAATGGCCCTGCAAATGCAGCGATGACCATGATGGCGAAAAAGGGCGCTGTTACCAAGCCCATCACCCGAAATGACTCAGCCAAATGTCCGAACATAAAGGCCGGATCCCCGGCCGCGGATTCGTCAAAGGTGAAATTAAACACCGCAACATCCAGCATATTGCGGGACACAACGGGTGCAAAGATAATGGAGGCCATTGCGGCAGCGAACAGCAACACCGTGGTCGCCAATTCTTGGGACCTGGCTACCTGCCCGTCTTCACGCGCCTTTTCAAGTTTTCGGGGCGTGGGTTCTTCTGTTTTTTCTTGACTGCTGTCTTGGTCTTCAGCCATTGGTGATCTCCAAGCGGCGCATCACCGGCACTACGTCCAGTACCAGTTCGGTTAAAACACCAAAGACTCCCGTAAAGGAAGCCCACACGATAAAGATCCCCATCAACATGGTGATCGGGAAACCCAAGGCAAAGATATTCAATTGCGGTGCCGATCGTGTCATGACACCAAAAGCCAAATTCACAATCAGCAAGGCCGTGATGGCCGGCAATGCAATCAAAAAACCAGCCGCGAACATCCAACTGCCCATCATAACGATTTCCATCAAGCTGCCTTGTGTCAGTCCATTGACGCCAATCGGCATGGTGTAAAACGAGTCTACCAACACTTCAAACACCACCAAGTGCCCATCAACCCCCAGGAAAATCAGGGTCACCAAAACGATGTACCACTGCGACAGCACGGCCACCGTCACACCGTTTGACGGGTCCATCATCGAAGCAAAACCAAGCCCCATTTGCATGGCGATGGTTTGCCCGGCGATCACAAAGATCTGCCACATCAAGAGCACCAAAAAGCCCAGCGCAATACCAATGGCCATTTGCTGAAAGATGATGATGAAATTGGTCAGCGATACCCCTTCAACATCGGGCATCGGGGGCAAAATAGGGGTCAGTGCAATGGTACAAACCAGCCCCAAGGACAAGCGGATACGCATAGAAACCGTTTGCGCACCAAAAATAGGAACCACCGCAAAAAAGCCTAAAATACGAAACAAGGTCCACAGATAATGGGTGACCCAACTGGCAATTTGAGCGTCGGTGATCTCCATGTCACAACATCAGGTATGGGATATCAATATAAATACGTTGCGCGAAATCGACCACTTTAGCGACCAGCCACGGCCCTGTAGCGATCAGCGTTACGATGGTCACCAAAAGGCGAGGTAAAAATGACAGGGTTTGTTCGTTGATTTGCGTCGCAGCCTGAAAGGTCGCGACGACCAAGCCGACAATCAATGACGGTACAATCAACACCGCCACAATCAAAAAAACAATGAACAAGGCTTCTCGAAACAAATCACCGATATACATTGCGCTCATGTTACTAACTCCTCGTTCACACGCCGAAACTGGCCGCCATCGACCCCATGACCAGCGCCCAACCGTCGACCAACACAAACATCATGATTTTGAAGGGCAACGAAATAATCAATGGCGAAAGCATCATCATGCCCATCGCCATCAGGACACTGGCAACCACCAGATCAATGATCAAAAACGGAATAAATAATAAGAAACCGATTTGAAAGGCGGTTTTCAATTCACTGGTGACGAATGCGGGAATCAACACGGATAACGGAATGTCCTCGCCCTCGCCCACATCGGTCCCGGTTTGCTGCTGCGACAACCGTGAAAACATGGCCAAATCATTCTGCCGGGTTTGACCCAACATAAAGGCATGAATGGGCCCACGAGCCACTTCAAGCGCTTCCAGTGGTGTGATTTCTTCTGCGATATAGGGCTGCACGGCGCGCGTGTTGATGTCTTGAAAAATGGGGTACATGATGAAAAAGGTCAAGAACAGCGTCATGCCAATCAACACCTGATTGGAGGGTGTTTGCTGGAGGCCCATGGCCTGGCGCAAAATGGCGAGCACAACAATGATTCGGGTAAAAGACGTCATCATGATGACCGCTGACGGAATAAACGACAGCGCCGTCATGATGGCGAGAATTTGCAGGGTTACGGAGTATTGCCCATTTCCAGCATCATCAGTGGTGTAGGTCAAGGCGGGCACGCCCGCGCCACTGGGCGCCGCATGGGCTAATAGAGGTAGCAGGAATACTAAAAGCGCAAGCAGCCACGGGCTATTGCGACGTAGAGTTATCTTGATCCTGTGACGCTTTGTTACCACCAATTAACGCTCCCAACTGTCGGGCAAAGGGACTGCCTTCCGGGTGCGAAGTGAGATTGAGTGGTTCGGTCAAAGCATGCAGAGTTGAGATTTGCTGAGCCGTTACGCCAAGCAAAAGCTGTTGCTGCCCTACGGAAACCAATACCAATTTTTCTTTTGCGCCCAGAGGCGTCACGGCCAGTACTTTAATTGCGCGGCCATTGACCGCACTACCGCCATTAAATCGACGCATCAACCAAGCGCATGCAAATATAATACCTAATACAAAAAGAAGGCCTAAGATTACCGTCACCACCTCGCTGAGGCCAATGGTGGGTACGGTGGACGATGGCGCAGCCAAAATCACGCCGCTAAGGCTCCACAAGAGCCCCAGAGACAAGGCAACAATTGGCACTTTCAATCCCTGAACCATCAGCGTAACCGATTAATCCGTTCTTGCTGGCTGACCACATCGGTTAACCGGATACCAAATTTCTCGTTCACCATGACAACCTCACCATGAGCGATCAAGGTACCGTTGACCAACACATCCAACGGTTCCCCGGCTAAGCGGTCCAGTTCTATGACCGAGCCTTGGTTCAACTGCAACAAGTTACGAATAGGAATATCGGTACGCCCGACTTCCATCGCAATGGATACAGGGATATCCAAGATGACGTCCAAATCCGGCGACGACTGACCCGGCCCTTTTGATTCATCCATGAGCTTTTCTAACGGCGCCTTGGGAACATCTTCTTCCTCTTCAGGCCCCTCACCGGCTTCGCTCATCGCTGCCGCCCACTCATCCGCGAGGTCTTGATCACTGCTGTCCGAGGCCACTTCGCTGGCTAAAGCATCGGCATCAATACCCGACTCGTCTTCTGGTGGTAAATTTTCATCGGCCATGGGTTATCTCCTCTCGGCTCCCATTCAATTCTGGATTTCGTGGCGCGCGGGATTTCGCCTAACGCCGCCGCGAACGCTTCTTTTGTTCTTCAATTTTCTTCTGCTCGGCGGCTTCTTCCGCTTCTCGACGTGCTTGTTGCAGCGCCCGTCGATTGGCCAATACTACCGAGGCAATATCGGTTTCTTCACGCCGTTCACGCTCTAACGGCCGCTTGATTTTCAGGGCCAATTGATCTCGAGACTGGCCAAGCTGGGTTTCAAAAATGGGCACACCATTCGCCGACATAATGGTCGATTCCGGCATTTCAATCGGAATGATGTCGCCAGGCTTAATATCCACCAAATGCTTCAGCGATATTTCACGCTGGGCAACACGAGCCGTAATGGTGATTTTTGCGTCCATGATGTCGCGCTGCAGCGATTGCACCCAGCGCTCATCAATTTCATCGACATCACTCTGCACCCCGGCATCCAGTATTTCACGCACCGGCTCGATCATCGAATAAGGCAAGGTAACGTGTAAATCACCACCGCCACCGTCCAGTTCCACGTGGAAGGTACTGACCACCACCACTTCGCTCGGACTCACGATGTTCGCCATGGCCGGGTTTACTTCGGATGAAACGTATTCGAAGTCGACGCCCATGACCGCACCCCAAGCCTCTTTCATGTCCGAAAAGACCTGCGACAACACCATCTGTACCACTCGAATTTCTGTCGGGGTAAATTCACGACCTTCGATCTTGGCGTGTCGACCATCACCACCGAAAAAGTTGTCCACCAGCTTAAAAACGAGCTTGGCATCCAGAATAAACAGCGCCGTTCCACGCAATGGCCTAACTTTTACCAAATTCAAACTGGTCGGCACGTACAGCGTATGGATGTACTCACCAAATTTCAGAATCTGAATCCCACCAGATGCCACATCGGCACTCCGGCGCAAAAAATTGAACATACTGATGCGGGTATAGCGGGCAAAGCGTTCGTTGATCATTTCCAACGTCGGCATGCGGCCGCGCACAATACGGTCTTGGCTGGTGATGTCGTAAGGACGCACACCATCCGGGTCAACCGCACTCTCCTCTTCTACAGCACCATCGTCGATACCATGAAGGAGCGCATCAATTTCGTCTTGTGACAGTAAGTCCTGCATAACCGTGCCTTTACTGAACCACGTAGTTGGTGAACAGCACGGCATCAATGCCGGGCTCACCTGTTATGTTTACTAACACTTCATTCACACTGTCGGTAATAACGGCCACCAACTGTTCTCGACCCACTTCTGATTGCAGGTCATCAAATTCTTGTTCACCCAACGTCTCTATAATGGCGTTGCGTACCACCGGCATGTGCTGGGTCAACACATCCAACACCCGAGTATCCCGGGTTCGTACAGAAAGATCGGTACGTAAAAAACGCTGCCGACTGTTGATGGTGTAGGTCACAATGAATTCCGGTGTCAGCGCCATGTAATACGCCAAACCACCCTGCTGTTCCAACGGAGCGTCAGCAGGATCTACATTTCCACCCCAGCCTCGTGTAAAAAACAGGGTCAACCCAACCGACAAACCAATCACCAGGATCAAACCCAACGCCATTAACAAAATCTTAAGGATGGTGCGTTTCTTCCCCGGCGTGCCATTTTCTTCATTGGCTTGTTCAGTCATTGTACGGCCTCATTCATTACTGCGAATCACCACATTATACATAATGATCTACTAATCCCACTGTTTGTCTTACCGGCGTTGGACGTTCAGCCCAATCACCGTCTTCTGTGCCATCACCTTGACCCTGACCACCTTCCCCGTGGCGCGCCTGTTCATGGTCACGCTGAGATTGGTCGGATACATTAACATCCACCTTGGCAAATCCTTGCTGTTCAAGCATTTCACGTAGGCGGAATGCCTGTTGCTCCAGCAAATCTCGTACCATCGGCTGCTGTGTGACCACCTGCACCTGCACTTGATCACCGTTGGTTTTGATCTGAATGTCCATTTTGCCCAGTTCTGGCGGGTCTAATCGAATAGTTGCTTGCTGAATATCGCGGCTCACCATAAGAACCAATCGCTCTGACAGGCGGTGGGTTACCTCGGTAGCACTTTGCCGCACCGGAAAATCACGCTCCAAATGCTGTTTAATCAATGCGTCGGTATCCGGGCGCACCGACGTCTCACGCAAGGCGGTGGCATCTAACGGCTGCCGCACGGTTACTTGTTCTTCTGCTAACGCCTGCTCCGCTATTGCTGCCGTCAACCCCGAATTAGCAGCAGCCAATGTACGCCCGGCTGCATTATCCGTGGCATTGCTTGGGTTTGCACCAGGTTGGCCAGCTCGTTCCCCTTCAATTTTGGTGGCCTTGGCCATGCCCAAGGTGGGATCAAATAACGCGTCGCCATCCTCTGAAACAGCAGCCTCGGCATCGCCCTCAAGCGACTCATCGTCCTGTACATCGGCCTCGCCCACCAATGGGTTGGCGTCCGAATCCGCTTGTTCCATAAGCGCAGTCAGTATCGGATCAAGATCGGTAGACGGTGCATCAGCGTTATTCGCTGTGGTCGACGCGTCAGTCTCTGTATGGCTTAACTCACCCGCATCATCGGCCAATCCAGATAGGAGTGTGTTGGCTTGCTCGGCGTCAGTGTCACCCGCTGCTGCACGATCGCCCTCGTCTTGGCCATCACCTACGCTGTTGGTGTCCAGCGCAGAGAGTTCGGAGATAGCTAATTCGCCATCCATCTTTTCGTCGGATAATAGTAGATCGCCTGAATCTGCGTCGTCCATAGCGTCTGTCGACCGATGCACGATATCGATGGTGATGGCCATATTCGAGGACGGCCTATCTGCGGTCTCTATTGATTGATCAGCGGCGACGGGCTCAATGCTTTCTGATGCACTCTCCAGTGGCAAGATTTCGTCACCTTTATCGTCATCACCTGAGGTTGCTTGCGGTGATTCTTTGCCGTTTTTCGTTGTCGGGTTCGATGGCGCAGGCTCTTTGCGCAGCGGCCCAACGGCCGATTGGTCACGCCGGGCTGCCGCGTAGTGCTGATCAAAGCGGTCTTTATCGCCGGTTGACGACGCGGATTGCGCGGGACGCTGGGCAGACGCCGAGGCATGGGCGGCTTCCGGCGCCCGTGGTTGGCTGCGTTCTTTGGCAGGGGATATCGACAATACATTATCCAGCATGCTGACTACCATGTTCATGTTCTTGCGGTAGCTTCAGCAATAACTGCGCCAAAATATTAAGATAACTTAGGTTTTTGTTGCAGAAGACAAATATCGGGCGTTTAACGCCTCTGACACCGCATGCATTTCTGTTTCAATGGCGGCCACTTGTTCGGCGACACCATGCGGCTCCTGTGACTCTATACAGTACAACTCCAAACGCTGACAAAGTTTCGCCAAGCGACGCGCCCCGATGTTCGACGAACTGCCCTTGAACGCATGCGCAGCTCTCCGTAGGCGTTGCCAATCGCCAACGGCCTTCTCAATATCAGCATAGCGCTCGCGGGCGTCGTTGATAAAGGTTTCAATCAACAGAGTAAAGTCTTCCTCCATGATCTCCTGCAATTCCTGCAAGGCGGTAAGATCCAGGCGATCACTCATGTCGGTACCCCACTCATTCTAGTCGACGCCGTGGCCATTCAAAGTCCACTTCCACTTGATTACCACGACCAAAATATTCCACCCGGCTGCACAGTTGCCGCAGCAACCGTAAACCGCGACCACTATAATCCGTATCCGGCTTGGCTTCGGTATGTTGTTCAGTGTAAGGGAAACCCGGCCCGCTGTCTTCTACTCGAATGGTGATTCGTCCGCCACGCCCAATCGGCACTTGGCGGATAGAGAGCCGAATCTCTCCTTGTTTCATCTCGGCTAATCGCTGCTCGCGCTCTTGATAATAACGCCCGAACCCGGCACCCGTTTTCTTCAAACTGCTGTCCAGTTGCAACACACCGTGCTCCAAGGCGTTGGAATACAATTCAGCGATCAGGGTATACAACTGGCTCACATAGGGCTTCAACCCTTCCGTTTCGCTCAATACATGCATCACCAACGGCATCGGGTTGTGGTTTTGTAACGTGATGGTGGAAAAGCGAAAATTCACTTCCCAGTCTAAAGCGGGCGGAACGCGCTCCGCGACTTCTTCGAGGTAGTGCAAATCCTCCGCCACCGGATCCGACATCAATACTTCAACCAAGGTAATGTCGTCGTTCCGCACGCCTTTGCCGATAAATTCGTCTACTGCACGCAGTAAATTAGGATAAATATCACCCGGTTGATGTGTTGCATCAAATACGGCACGTAACCGGTCTTCACCAAACATGCCTTGCTGCGCATTTTCGGCTTCAATAATGCCATCCGACCAAAGAAATAGTCGATCACCGTTATTCATACTGAATTCATCGGTGTGCATGGTAAACTTGGGCCCAGCCGTAATGCCTAACGGCAAATTACTCGAACCGAAAGGCAAAACCTGACCTTGATCGGCGTAGTAGAGATAGCAATCCGGAACACCTCCCAGCCATAAACGGGCGGTCTTTTCCACCATATCAATGTGCAGCGCGGCGCCACAACAGAAAATACCACTGGGCAAAATTTTGCACAGTTTGATGTTCATTTCGCGGACAATTTCTTCCAGCTCAAAACCTTTTGCGGTCATACCATAGAAGGTATCCGCCAATGGCATAGCGCCAATGGCCGCGGGCAAGCCATGCCCGGTAAAGTCACCCAGGAAAACATGCAAGCCACCGTCAGGGCGGTGTTGTGCCAATACCGTATCACCGTTAAACATGGCAATGGGAGACAGCGAATATCGAATATTGCTGGCCGCTAAACTGCCGGAATAGGTCACGTTGTCGAACACATTTTTGGCGACCGACTGCTCGATCAATAATTGCCGGTGGTTGCTGCGCAAATCGGCGTGCATACTGCGCATGCGTCCGAACGCTTTAATCTTGGCTTTCAGAATTAAGCTGTTGTAAGGCTTGGACAGAAAGTCGTCACCACCGGATTCGAGGCAACGCGTCAGTGAGTCAACATCTTGCAGCGAGGTTAGGAAGATGATGGGAACCAGTTCTTCGCCTGCCAGTTCCCGAATTTCCATGGCGGCCTCAAATCCATCTTTAACGGGCATGAGTGCGTCCAGTAAGACGATATCATGGCGCCCGCGGTCATAAAGTTCCACCGCTTGCGCTCCGTTCATCGCTAACGATACGGTGTGACCTTCCCGGGTAATAATGCGGGACAATATTAACCGATCCGTTTCATTGTCCTCAGCGATGAGAATTTTGAGGACTTCGGTCATGGTCTACTCAAGCGTGAACAATTGACCAAAATTCGAGATCGTCAAAATCTTTTTTACGTCCGGATTGCAGTTGCTGATCCGAATATTCGCATTGTCTCCCCCGGCATGATCACGCAGCAGCAGCAGCATACCCAGTGCCGAACTGTCCAAATAGGTAGCGTCGGTCATGTCGATGACGTATTGCTTCACGTCAGCGGGTGCCGCTTCGTATAGTTTGCGGAACTCTTGATGCGAACTGAAATCAAATCGTCCAGAGACGCGTATCGTGATTACCGAACGATCGTCGGAGGGATGTGCAGTCACTGTCATACCAAATGATCCTCAAATGATCTTCAAACACTTCTTATTGACGCCAACCTTGAACGCTTATCTCCCTAGCTGCATCTCCCCTGAGGGAAGCCATTCCGGCACGTTCTGTCTGACGGGCTTTGCTTTACGCAGTCTAACCCGCGCAATATGTTTTGTCAGGTTCGTTGTTGGGATTCTTTATTTTTGATGGTATCGGCTTTGTTGCAGTTGTTGAACCAGTTCATCCAAATATTTTTGCTCTTTCTTGTCCGCGTCTAATACCTCTTGCACGACAATTTTTTCGATCATGCTTTCCATGGATTTACGCTTCAAATGGGCTTCGCGCCACGCATCCTGAGCACGTTGTAAGGCAACCTCACTGAGTTGCACCTGATATTCTTGCTTGGCAATAATGCCTTTCAACTGCTCAATGTAATCCTGCAAACGCCGCCATTGCATAATACTGACCGCCTGCTGGGTGTCACCGGACGAACGATAGTATTCGTTCTGATAGTCGACCAAACTGCTCAATTGCAGTTTTTGTTGCTCAACATCTTGCGTAGCGAGCTGCACGCCCTGCAGAGCCTGATCTTCTTTCTGCTGGAAGAGCTGCAACACTACCTGTAAGCGTACGGACCGTTTCATGGCAACCCATTACTTTTTCGGTTTGACGGGCTGGATGCCGCCTTGACGTTGTTTCACCGCCGGGGCTCGTCTAAGTTCTTGCTGAGCACCCTGTTGACCGGCTACTGCCTGTCCCGCTGGCGCTCTGTCGGCTGCTTGTTGCCCGCTGTTCGCTGGCTGCCCACCATTTGCTTGTTGTAACAGAGCACTCAGCAGTTGGCCACTGCGTTGATAGTCCACTTTTTCCTTTAAGCCTTGCTGCAAGAATGCGCGCATATCCGGCATCAAGCGTATCGCGGCGTCGAGCTCTTGATCCTGCCCCTGAGTATAGGCACCGATGGTAATAAGATCCTGGCTTTGCTGATACCGCGAAAACAGTTGTTTGAACCTTTGCGCGGCTTTTAAGTGTCCCTCACTGACCACTTGCGGCATGGCACGGCTGATCGATGCTTCAATATCAATCGCCGGGTAATGACCTTGTTCCGCCAAACGACGCGAGAGTACGATGTGGCCATCCAAGATAGCCCGCGCCGAATCGGCCACCGGGTCCTGCTGGTCATCCCCTTCGGTCAATACGGTATAGAAAGCCGTGATAGAACCACCCCCTTCTTCGCCGTTACCGGCCCGTTCTACCAGTTGCGGCAACCGGGCAAATACTGAAGGCGGATAGCCCTTGGTTGCCGGTGGCTCGCCAATGGCCAGGGCAATTTCGCGCTGGGCTTGCGCATAACGGGTCAAGGAGTCCATTAACAAGAGTACGTTTTTACCTTGCCCACGGTAGTATTCGGCGATCGAGGTGGTGTATTGAGCGGCCCGTAGACGAAGCAATGGCGGGTCATCCGCCGGAGAGGCAACGACAACGCTGCGGGACAAGCCTTCGGTGCCCAAGATCTCGTCAATGAATTCTTTCACTTCCCGGCCGCGTTCGCCAATCAACCCTACAATAATGATGTCGGCATTGGTGAAGCGGGTCATCATGCCCAAGAGAACCGATTTTCCGACCCCGGAACCGGCAAATAAACCCAATCGCTGACCACGGCCAACCGACAACATCGCGTTAATGGCTTTGATGCCAACATCCAAGGGCTCACGAATAGGTTGCCGGTGCATGGGGTTGATGTATTCGCCATTGAGCGGCTGACGAGAACGACAATAGAGCGGCCCTTTGCCATCAATCGGCTCGCCAAAGCCGTTTACCACCCGGCCCAGTAACTCCTCACCGATCACCAGTTCGGATGCACTGGCAATGGGGATCACGGTCGCTCCCGCACGCAGGTGGCCCATGGCCTGAACCGGCATGAGGTACGTTTTGTCTTCAGAGAATCCGACCACCTCCGCCTCAACGGTTTGATGAAGGTCTTTTACCAAACAACGGTCACCCACCGACACAGAAAGGCCCGAGGCCTCTAAGGTTAAGCCAACCAAACGCGTCAATTTGCCAGCCACCGGCGGTTCAACATACGGCGGTAACCGATCTAAAATGTGCTGCAAGGTACCGGTCAGTTTACTGCTCATGAGGGTCTTCGGGGGGCGTTGGCTCTATCGATGATGTCTGTGCGCTGGCTTCTGCGCTCGCTTGGTCGTCGAGCTGTTCGGCCAGCGGTTCTTTGGGATGTACTGAGGTATGAACTGAGGATTGTTCTGCGGTTTGATCTTGGGGGTCTTCTAAAGGTTCAGCTGATTGTTGTTCGGCCGCCTCTGTAGCAGACTCAGGCGCTGCTTCCACCGACGGCGTATCGTTCTCTGCGTCCTGTACGGGTGCTTCTAGCGCGTTAACCAGCTCGGCAAATCGCTGGACATTCAAGGTGCGCAAATTGTCGGGCACGGAATCGGAATCAATGTCCAGCAGTGCCATAACTTGCTGGGCATAGCGGTTAGAAAGACTGTAGTCCAACAAACTGTGACGGGTTTTTAGGGTGCAGCCACCAGGCGATAACGCCGGATCTTCATGCAGTTGAACATGCTCCAACCAGGGGCGATTCACCTCACGCATGATGGCGAGATCGTCTTTGTGCAGGCTAATATCAATGCGTTCGTGTGCGGCCGGCATCAACTGAATGGCTTGGTGTACCATCTGTTCAATTTGGGCCGGATTATGCCGTAAGGAATCGGCCACCAGGCTTTGTACCAAGCGCAACACCAGATCACGAATAACTGGCGTCCATTCGGCCTCTAACGCGGCTTCTTTGTCATTCAGGGCAGCAATCGCTAAACCAAAACGTTTAGTAAGGTCGGCCGTTAAGGTGGCCAATTCAGCAGAGGATTTTTCCGCTCCAGCGTCTAGCCCGGCTTTTTCACCATCGGCCTTGCCCGCTAAAAAACCCTCTTGAAAGCCTTCTTCATGCCCTTGTTCTACCCCTGCAGCATGCCCTTGCGCCAGGCCTTCCTGATAGCCTTCTTCACGCGCCGCATCACGAATGGCTTGCAACTCGGCGGCAGAAGGCGGCACTAATTCAGGTTCGGGTTCTTCCTCGGGCTCATCGGATTCCTCCATTGGCTCGTTCACCACCTTGCCATCCAGCCGTGGCAGACGCCAAGTTTCTACATGCACCCGGTCATCTTGCCTGATGGGTTGCTTTGCCAAGTTGGTTTCCCCTTACACCATACTGTCGCCGCCACCGGCACCGCCGAGGACGATATCGCCTGCGTCCGCCATACGGCGCGCAATGGCAAGAATTTCTTTTTGCGAGGCTTCCACTTCGCTGACCCGAACCGGCCCCATGGCCTCAATGTCATCGCGCAGCAGTTCTGCCGCCCGCTTCGACATATTTCCGAAGAATTTCTCCATCAAGGCAGGCTCGGAACCACGTAAGGCAACCTTCAACAAGTCTGTGTTGATTTCACGCAACAGGGCCTGAATGCCCCGATCATCAACATCCGACAGATTCTCGAAGACGAACATGAGGTCTTCGATTTCCTGCCCCAGATCTTCATCAATTTCTTTAATGCCATCCATCAGTTCTGCTTCGATGGACGATTCGAGGTAGTTCATAATGGCGGCTGCGCGTTTCACGCCGCCCAATGCTTGCTGCTGCGTACCGGCGCTGGAGGCAAATTGACGCTCCAGAATGTCGTTCAGTTCGCGCAATGCCGCCGGTTGAACGGTATCCAAAGCAGCAACACGCATCATAATATCCAGGCGCACTTTTTCCGGGAAGTGGGCCAATATTTCGGCCGACTGATCGCTTTCCAAGTAGGCAATAACAATGGCCTGAATCTGCGGGTGTTCGTTGCGGATGATGTCGGCCACGGAGCGCGACTCCATCCACTTCAGGGTATCCAGACCCGTGGTGTTACCACCCAACAGAATACGATCAATCAAGCCAGAAGCTTTGTCGGCCCCTAAGGCTTGCGTCAGCATGGCGCGGATGTATTCATCGGAGCCCACACCCAAGCTGGTACGACCGCTCACTTCATCCAGGAACAACTGCACCACGCCTTCAACCTGCTCTTGGGTAACGTTGGTGAGCTGCGACATCGCCGTGCCCACGCGCTGAACTTCTTTTGGACCTAAATTTTTGAGCACTTCTGCCGCGTCCATTTCACCGAGTGACATCAATAGAATGGCGGCGCGGTCGGTCATGCGAACCCCATCCAGCGCTTTGCGCTTAGGGTCTGCGGGCATTTGGTTGCCTACGTTCTCAGTCATCGCTCATGATCCAGTGTTTCATTACGAGAGATACACGGCCTGGGTCTTCAGCGATCAAGCCGCGCAATGCATCCAATTGTTTTTCAAAGGTCTCAGACGGGCCAGGCAGCAAGTATTCATCCGACATGCTGAGGGTAACCTTGTCGTCGGATATTGCTTCTTCATCAATATCCAAGGCATCCAAGGCCGCATCTTCTTCAATTTCTTCTTCGCCACCCTGATCCAGAATGCTGCGCAAGGCTGGGCGGAACACACCGAAGATCAGGATTAAGATAAAGATACCCGCCAACACCATCTTCATGATGTCCCAGAACCATGGCTCGGTCCAGAAGGCAACCTCTTCCACCACTTCTTCAGGGGCCATAAAGGGCGAGTTGATCACGCTCACGCTGTCGCCGCGCGCGGCGTCATAGCCTACAGCATCCTGCACCAGGATACGCAGACGGTTCAGCTCATCTTGAGTCCATGCTTGACGCACCAGGGTGCCGTCTGGGCCAGGAACGCGCATGTCGTCTACCACCACGGCCACCGTCAGACGACGCAGCCGGCCGACTTGATTCTGGGTGTAGCTTAAGGTGCGATCAACTTCGAAATTACGTGTCGCTTCCGAACGAGATGTTGTGGGCGGCGTGTTAATGGGATTGCCATTTTCATCGACTTCTTCCGGTACTTCAGCATCCTGTGGGGGCTGATTGGTCAAGGCTCCCGGAATGCCGCCATTTACCTGTCCTGTCGTCGTCTCGTCAATGGTTTGTTCACTGCGTAACGCAATAAGATCCGGATTGAATAACTCTTCCGCGGTTTCAACACGAGTGAAGTCGACATCGGCTGAGACTTCCGCTTTGAAATTTCGGAAGCCAATGACGGGTTCAAGAATACCCTGAATGCGCCGGGATACAGAATCCTCCACGCGCTGGGCAAACTCGAACTGGCGCTCCGTTTCTTCATCGGCATTGGTGCGTTCGAAATCGCTCAATAGGTTGCCGCGTTGGTCGACAATGCTGACGTTTTCGGCAGCCAATTCAGGAATACTGGTGGCGACCAAATTGGTGATGGCTCTGACCTGTTCACGCTCTAATGCCGCACCGGAATAAAGGTCGACAAAAACGCTGGCGGTGGGACGACGGTTATCCCGGACAAATACACTGCGTTCGGGAATGGCCAAATGCACGCGTGCTGAGCGCACTTGGTCCAGAGAAGTGACGGTACGGGCCAGTTCGCCCTCTAAGGCACGCCGGAACCGAGCCGTTTCCATAAACTGACTGGTGCCCAGACCGCTGGCTTCATCAAGCAATTCCAAGCCCACCGTTTGGTCAGTGCTCAACCCGGCCCGCGCAATTTCCAATCGTGCACGGTGTAATTGACTGTCCTTCACCAACACAATCCCATTGGTCGGATCCATGGTGAAATCAATGTTGGCTGTGCTGAGCACAGCAATAATGTCACTAACCTGATAGTTTTCGTTGGATGTCACTAATGGCCGATAAGAGCTCCCTTGTGACCACATCACAACGCCGACGCCTATGGCAATGGAGGCCGCCAGTGCCACCATCATCCATAACTGACGCATTAAGGCGAGACGCTGAAAACCTTCTACCAAGGGATGATATTTTTTCGCTGGGCGAACATCGAACCCACCGCTGTCTCCCACCGATGATGCATTGGCACGCACGTCGTTACCATCCGAACTCGAGGACGAGGTGCTGGGTAGATTGTTGGCTGACGCGGCAGGTACATTTTCCATGGTGGGCTAGCCTCTTACACCGGCATATTCATGATTTCTTTATAGGCTTCCAAGAGTTTGTTACGCACTTGGGTGGTGGCCTCACGGGTAATAGACGCTTTATTCGCAGCAATCATCACTTCCGGCAAGTCGATGCCCGGCACGCCTTGCTCGTAGGCCGTCCGCATTCTAGAGGCTTCCTGTTGACTGGCGTTTACGGTATCAATGGCGGACTTGAACATCTCGCCGAAGCGCGGCGCATCCCGAACGGTACCCACATCATTGACCGACGCTATGCCACGCGGTTGATCCGCAATAGCGGTACCCTGCGTCAATTGATTGAGTTGCTGTGCCATGGCCGCCGGATTCATGTTTTGCATGGGCTGCGGCTGAATTTGCATTTGTGAACGCATTTGCCGCATTTGGCTCAATACATCCTGCACATCCATTCTGTTGTTGATCATGGCTTGTTACCTCGAATTGACACGGCACGTCGGCCAAGTGTCAAAAAACCGTTAAGCAATACGTATAAAGATGAAACTGCAACAATGAGGCCAACTTTTGCCGCCACATTGCCGCCCTACTCTTGCCGCCTGAAGCGGCTACGCTACCTCAATGCCCATTTCACGCAGCCGCGCCATCTTGTAACGCAGTGTGCGCGGGCTGATACCCAAATCTTCAGCGGCTTGCTTCTTCCGCCCACCGGCGGCCCGCAAAGCATCTATGATGAGCTGATATTCGTGTTGTTTAACACCGGCATTCAATACGTTGGTTGTATCCATCGATACGTTTTGAGCAGGAGCTCTCGTATCACGGTCAATCAAATGCTCCCCGGCCAAACCAAGGTCAAACTCGGTAATGGTGGCTCCGGTTTGCAGAATGAGCGCTCGCTGGATTGCGTTGTCCATTTCACGAATATTGCCCGGCCACGGATGGGCCAATATCGCTTTGCGCGCGCTGTCGTCCAAACTCACGACGGGCTTTTGCATTTTTTCGGCGTGCAGACGAATGAGTCGTTCAGCCATCGGTAGAATGTCGGCTGGACGTTCACGCAAGGGCCGCCACGCAATGGGAAATACACTCAGCCGATAGAAAAGATCTTCACGAAAATCACCTTGCGCAACGGACTGGCGCAGGTCCCGGTTGGTCGTGGCTAACACGCGCACATCCAACTGAATGGTCTTTCGGCCACCAATGCGCTCTACCTCACGCTCTTGCAGTACGCGCAATAATTTGGCTTGCAGGCCTAAGTCCATTTCAGAGATTTCGTCCAAGAGAATGGTGCCGCCATTGGCTTGTTCAAACTTACCCGGCATGCTCTGAATAGCTCCGGTAAACGCCCCTTTTTCGTGGCCGAACAAGGTCGCTTCCAGCATATTTTCGGGAATAGCGGCGCAGTTTATCGCCACAAAGGCCTCACCCGAGCGCTTGGAGTGTGTATGAATGTAACGCGCCAATACCTCTTTACCGGTGCCACTCTCACCTGAAATTAAAATTGTCGAGTCCGTTGGGGCAACTTTGCGCGCCAGTTCAAGAATGTGCCGGGAGCTGGGGTCTTCTGCCACGGGTTCATTGCTGTTGCCAACAACCCGACCACCCACATGCTGCACCAAAATATCAAGCAATTGTTGCGGCTTGAAGGGCTTCACCAAATAGTCCACGGCGCCGTTTTGCATCGCTTCAACAGCGTGCGCCACTTCACCATAAGCCGTCATCAGGAGTACAGGAATGTGCGGGTATTCACGCTTTAATACTGCCAGCAATTCATAACCTGACATACCCGGCATACGCACGTCGGACACTACCATGTTCACGGCATGCCGAGCCAACAGTTGCATAGCCGACTCGGCAGCGTCCGCCACCAACACTTGATAATCATCAAGTTCAAGCGTGTCCTGCAAGGCGTCACGCAGATTTTGATCGTCTTCTACCACTAAAATGGTCGGTTTTAGGCTCATGATGATGCCTCCGTAAGGGTTTGAAACGGCAGACTGATGCGGGCTAAGGTACCGCCGTCGACGTTGGATAGTTGAAAGGTTCCCTGGTGTGACCGCACAACCGCCTGCACGACCGGTAATCCTAAGCCGGTGCCATTGGCTTTTGTGGTCACAAAAAGCTCACCCAGTTGACGCAATACCTCATCAGGTATGCCCGGGCCATGGTCGTGAAAATCAAAAACAATCCGGTCTTGCTGTTGATACACGCGTAAATCGATGGCGGCGTTTTGACCGACGGCATCTATCGCGTTATTGATCAAATTACTGAAGGCACTGACCAGCGTGTCTCTGTTGCAGATGATGAGCGCTTCCGGTGCCTCATTGAGAACATTGAACTGTGAGCTGCTACGCTCCATGGCGGCCGCACAAGAGCTTCTCAGTTGCTGTAACAGTTCGCCGGTAAGCGAACGATCAACGAGTTTGGAATCACCCTTAGCAAACAACAGCATATCGCGGACCTGTTGTTCAAGATGTTCCAAGCGGGACTGTACTTTTTCGGCAAAACGCTGTCGCTGTTGTTCGGAGATACCGGGTTTACGCAAATTTTCGGTATACAACATGGCGGCCGACAAGGGGGTACGAATCTGATGCGCCATGGAGGCGACCATACGCCCCATACCGGCCAGGCGTTGATGCCGGGAAACTTCGGCTTGCAAACGTCGGGTTGCGGTGAGGTCGTGCAGCACTACAAGCTGACCAAAGCCCTCCAAGGCACAGGTATCCAAGCTCACCAAGCGACCATTGTGCAGGGAGATCTCGTGGCCATCGTGTTCTTGGGGTCGAAACGCGACTTGAATCACCTTAGCCCAAACAACGCCATTTAAGGTGGGTAGCTGATCGTGTACCAGAAGCTGCTCGGCAGCAGGATTCGCACGTTGAATGCGACCGGAACGGTCGATCACGATCACCCCGGTCGGCAGAATGCGCAGCAAACCTTCCAGTTGATCCGCGAGCCGTTCTTTCTCTTTCAGCTCGGCCATACGCTGGGCACTTAACGCACTGATTTCACCATTCAACACCGCTACCCGACGCTCAAACTCTTCGGAAGAGGCGCTCATTTCCTCCGTCATGCGACGGAAGACCTGCAGAATACCGTCCACTTCATGTGCTGAGGCGGACTTTTCTGAGTCAGTTTTCTTTGCGCGCCGTAGCGTGGGTGAAACAGGCTGTGTCATAGCTGCCAAAATTCTGTCAATGCATGCAATTAAACAGAACTAAGCAAGGGGCGTGCCGGAAAGCGGCAAAGTTTTGCCGCTTATGAGATTGGCCCGCCTGAGTGCGTCATGATGGGCTTTCGGGGTATGCCATTAACATATGCGCAGGAGTGAGATCAGGCTTCTTCCTTATTCATTAAGCCATACTTGCGCATTTTTTCGACCAAGGTGGTGCGGCGCAAATGCAAACGCTCGGCGGCGCGCGCCACCACGTTGTCACAGTCTTCCAGCGCTTGGACAATCAAGTCCTGCTCCAGATCGGTCAGGTATTCTTTTAAGTTCAAACCATTCACGGGCAACAAGGCTTTACCTTCTGCTACAGAAACCCGGTTAGTTGCTGGTGCAGGCGCTGCCGGAGCGCGAACGGGAATTTCAACCGGATCACCATCTTCTACGTGGCGGTACTTCATGGGTAACTCTTGAATGCCCACCACGCTAAACGGGTGCATGATCACCAAACGCTCAACCAGGTTGGCCAGCTCTCGCACGTTACCGGGCCAATCGTGGCGGGTCAGCGACATGATGGCCGCTGAATTAAATTGCAGTGAGCCGCGCTTTTCGGCCTCTATGCGGCGGATAAGCTCGTTGATCAACAAGGGAATGTCTTCCGACCGCTCGCGCAAGGAAGGCATCTCAATAGGAAACACGTTCAGTCTATAATAGAGGTCCTCGCGAAAGGTTCCATCGATGATCATCTGTTCAAGATTGCGGTGGGTAGCGGCCACAATGCGCACATCGGTTTTATAGGTTTTCGAGCCACCAACCCGCTCATAAGTATGCTCTTGCAGCACACGCAAAAGCTTCACTTGCATCGCCAGTGGCATATCGCCGATTTCATCCAGAAACAACGTACCACCTTCCGCCATTTCGAAACGACCGGGGCGAGAGGTGATGGCGCCAGTAAAGGCACCTTTTTCATGCCCGAATAGCTCGCTTTCCAAGAGTTCCGGGGGAATGGCGCCACAGTTGACGGGCACAAACGGGGCCTTTTTGCGCTCACTGTGGTAGTGCAGATTGCGCGCCACGACTTCCTTGCCCGTTCCGGATTCACCCAAAATCAACACACTGACATCTTTGTCAGCAACCTGCGCCATCAGCTCTCTGATTTGCTGGACTTGCCGAGAACTGCCCACCAAGCTATGAAACAACTTGGTGTCACGCTGCATTTGACGGTTACGGCCCCATTCATATTGCTCACGATACATCTGACAACGATGCAAAACATCCACGACCTTGTTGTAACTGGCGGGCCATTTGATATTGGCAAGAATCTGCGCGCGCGCTGTCTCCGCCACTTCCGCCACGTTAACTGAATCGTTTAGTACGACTATGGGTACGCCGGGGTTCCAATCAAACAAGGCTTCGACTAAGGGTGCGGCGGGTTGTTGTAAAGACCCCAACAAAACGCCGACAAACGCCGTATTTTCTGAAGCGGCTGACACCGCGGCATCTAGCGCTTGTCGCCAATTGACATCAAGCGTCAGGGCTACCGTTTCTTCTTGTAAAAACGAGAAAATAACTTCAATTTCTTGACGCAAAGCTACGTCATCGGTCAACACCAGAAATTTGTTATCGCGCCACATACCCTGTCTTTCCTCTGGACATCACAACGTAAAAGCGTCAAATCTGCGTCACTTGCCGGTAATTTCGCCACCGTTAGCGACATAGTTTGTCACAATGATAGACGGCAGAACCTATAATTTGACTGTCTTTTATCGAATTGACGTCATCTAATTGACTTTAGGTATCCTTTTTAACAGGTTTTGAGGCAGAGTCAAATATTTGTCAATATTTGCCAAGAAATGATGAGTGTAAGAAAAATTATTCTCGTGAGCCATCATTGACGGAAGGATTACTGGCCGGATCGTTGACGTTGTTTGAGTCCACTTCGGCCAGTTCGGAACGCTGTTGCAATAAATCTTCTTCCCGTTGACGCAGTGCTTGGTCCGCGCCCTTGGCTTGCAACAAGGCTTGCTGATAAAGAGTCAGGAGGCGCTGCAGTTGAGCGGCAACCTCTTCGCTGTGAAAGCCGGCAGCCATCGCTTGATTAATGTAACCTGCTAACGCATCCAGATCCGTAGCGGTCTGGGCCAAAGCTTGCCAATCCGCCTTCTGCATGGCGCAAAGCGCCTGCTGCTCACATGCGCTTAACCGCGCAAGAAAGTCATGTTCAGCTTGCAAGCGCTCCAAGGTCTTCATCGCGCGATAGAAAGCGCTTCTTCACGAATGCCGTCCCATGCTGACTTGATTTCTAACATCAACTTAACAACTTCATCCACGATCGTTTCATCGTTCTTGAGGTTTGCTTCGAATAGCCGACGCGTCATGTAGTCATACAATCGCTCTAGGTTCAGCGACAGCTCACCGGCGTCCATGTTCAAACTTTCTTGCAAACCAGAAATGATGTTAATGGCTGAGTTAAGCATTTTATTGCGTTGCTCAATTTCATTGCGCTGTATGTGCCCTTTAGCAGCCGACATGCGCGCTAATGCACCATCGATGAGAAGCTGAATCAGCTTGTGCGGATCCGCATCCATAATACTGGTCTGCGTGCCAACTGCTTGGTACTGCTTTGCACCGCGTGCGTACATATTCATGTCCTCTGTAAGTCACAACACTCTTACACTGTGGCGACTCCGCGCACAAAAACTTGAATGTTTTTTCCCGTGAAGTGCAGGGCTGTTGCATAGTTTAGCCTACAAATCTGGCACGGTCCTTGAAACGACACTATCTGAGTGTAGCGCCTATTAGCACATACGCCAGCGCAAAGGCGCATGAACACTGAACGAATGGCAATATGCTCACCATTTGTTTGCACACAGGTGGCAAGAGGCTGCCGCTTAACATGGCAAGAGACCGCCGGAGAAAGACCATGACACAGGCAAAAAAACAGCTTCATTCTACTCTGTTGCCCGAACACAGCGATGTCTCTGTGGTCGAACGGCAAGCGGTCTGGCATTTGGAGCAATCCGGTAGACACGATGTTGGCTACGCTGCAAGTTCAGAACACCTAGCGCAGGCGAATACCTTAGCCACCGCTTTGGCACAGTTTCCAGAGCATCTGCCCATTGCACTCAATCTGCAAGGGCGCATAGCCTTGGAGAAGGGTCAATTTATTGAGGCAGAGTTTTTCCTTAGCGAAGCCAGTAAATTAGCACCCAAACATGCAGGCATTGCTTTCAGTCGTGGTCACCTTGCCCTATTGCAACACCGGCTCAGTGAAGCCAGTACATGGTTTCGTCGAGCGATCGACATCGATCCCAATGCGACCATCGCCGATCAGTCACTGGCTTACGTAAAGTTTCGCAGCGGACTGTATGCCGAAGCATTTGCTGATTACCGCAAACTGGTTCGCAAGTACCCGCAAAGCCAAGCCCTTAAAAATCGGCTTCTCGAATGCTGTGCACAGATAAAAGCCGATTATTATGATGCTTCTTTGGCGGCCGACATCACCGAACTACTGAATACGGATGGCTTGGATTACCAAGCCCTGGCTCCGTTGGCTGGCTCCTTGCTCATCCACCGCTACCAATTGACCAACCCGCAAGCGCAAATTGAATTGCACCAACTTGTTCAAGATGACTTATTGCTCGCCGCGTTACGAAAAGTGCTGTTTGTGCATCCGGAACTGGATGAATTGGTCGCCACGTTGCGCCACACGGTGCTGCATCATCATTTAACGCTGGGGCATTTTGATGCCGATGTGAAACCCTTATTGCTGAGCCTTGCTCAATACAGCATCCACAATGAATTTGTTACCTTCCAAACCACGGAAGAACAAGACACCTTGCTGGCCCTGCGCGATTATACGAAGACACTCGTAGCCGAGGGTCAAAGCAGTGTCAACGAGCTGTCACTGCCGCTTCTATTGCTATCACTGTATGGTCCGTTGACACAACATTTTGCTGCGCTGCCCATGCGTGCGCTCCTGCAACATACTGATCAAACCCTGCAAAGCATTTTTACAGCGCATTGGGTGGATACCGCCGAAGAAGAAATGCGCGCCCAAAGTATCCCGGCACTCAACACCGTGAACACGCACATTTCAAATAAAGTGCGCGCACAATATGAAGACAATCCTTATCCGCGCTGGACACATTTACCCGACTATTCACCGACGCATTATGGTCGCGCTGTGGCAGCGGAAATTCCAGCGTTTATGTCTCAGTCATTTCAACCCGATGACTCCATACGTCTGTTAGTTGCGGGCTCTGGCACCGGTCGACATGCGATCAACCTGGCTCGCCACTTTCATGATATGAAGGTGACAGCCATTGATCTCAGCACACGGAGTCTGGCCTATGGGCAGATGATGGCCGAACGCTACGAAACAAAGAATATTGCGTTTTACCACGCCGACATCCTTAGTCTCAGGCGTTCACAATTTCCGGAGAAAACGCTGTTTGATGTTATTGAATGCTCCGGTGTGCTGCACCACATGGAGAATCCAATGGCTGGTTGGGAAGTATTGAGCCATTTACTGCGCAAAAATGGGTTAATGAAAGTGGCGCTGTACAGTCGACGCGCCCGCACGACCATTACCCAGCTTCGTCAGGTTATTCAGCGAGAAGGATTATCCACCAGCCCGGAAGACATTCGACGCTTTCGGCAAGTATTGCTGGATAAGAAAACCAGTCCGGAGCTGCAAACCATTTTGACATCGCCCGATTTTTACTCGATGAGCGGTGTCCGAGACCTGCTTTTTCATGCCCAGGAGCATGTGTTTTCCCCTGCAGATCTCAAACAGATGATCGAACATTTGCCGTTAGAGTTCTTAGGCTTTGTGTTGCCACCATCGGTACGGCGTTCATACCAGCACTTCTTCCCCGATGACGCCCTGATGAACAACCTGGATAACTGGGAACGCCTGGAAATAGATAACCCGCGTCTGTTTGGTGGGATGTATCAAATGTACTTACAAAAAAAATAGGCCGATATTGATCGGCCTATTTCCCTGCGTAATCCGCCCTATTTCTTGCCGGACAGCATACCGTTCATAATTTCGAACTGTTGTTGCAAGAACGATTCCGTGCTGTTCAGCCGAGAAATTATCCGGTCATTGAACAAGAACTGTGATTTTAAGCGCTGTTCAGTCGCCGCTATCCGTGTTTCCAAACGCGCCTTCTCCTCATCAATCAATTCTCGCTCTTTTTCCAATCCGGATAGCCGGGCTTCGACTGTCCCGCCCTGGCTTAGAATTCCCTTGAACAAATTGCCAAGCTGTTCGAATACACCGCTGATGTATTGTACCGTACCACGAGACCCCGTTTGGCCTCCCAGCACGCGTACCTGAAGCCCTGCGGCTGGATCACGCGTACCTGTGGCTGCTTTACCATCCACAATTTCAGAAGAAGGTGAAAGCCCCATAATCGCCGACAAAGGCGCTTCAATGCTGGTCAAGCGCACTCTTGACTGCACGCCGGTTGAAGCGGAAAAAATACCGAAGGTACTGGTCGCGTCATCAAATTGAACGTCTACCGTTTTCCCTGCTGCGGCCAAGGTGGCGTCTTCGTTAATCGCCCGACGCATTTCATCGGCCAAAGCACGACCTGTTGCGTACGAAGTCTCCGAAAGGCTGATTTCACCGGAGGCAATGCCATCAATGGTGACCCGGAATGAATTGCTCGTGCTATCCAGCACTACGGACGATGAAAAATCAAACCCAGGCGAACCTAAGATATAGCCGTTAGTGGCCGCCGAATCACCGTTACCGGCAATCAGTAACTGGCCATTTCCGCGCGCTTCAATACCATTAATCGTGCCCTCTACATCACGCCCGGTTGCCACTGTGTTCTCGGTACCGTCGGACAAGCTGAAGCCCAACTGACTGGTCGCGGATACTGACGTAGCGCTGAACGACACCGCGGTTTCATTATCGAACCGAATATTGAATCGCCCTCTCCCCTGCTCATCCTTCTCGTAGGTGACGGAAGCTTGCGCATCAAACCCGCGATAAGTACCCAACTGAAAACCGAAGGTATCTCTGCCGTTGGTTTGTACGGCTCCTGCCGGAATACCTAGGGGGTCAGCCACCGGTGCGGACACCATTTGGATAGAGGCCAAGGCACCAAAGGTCGCAGTATTCGCAATACCATTCTTAGACTGTGTCTCGAAAAACAATTCATTGGCATCGTTGACCCGAGCCACCACATCACCGGGGATAAACTCCCCGCCGCCGCCTGCAGCTACTAAACCTTCATCCAACTGTGCTTGAATATAGGCCAAGCGCTCTTCCAGCGACATGGCGGTTAAGTCTTCATTCAGCGTGAACTCAATGTTGGTGTCAGACACGCGTAATGTGTAGGTGTTGGCCGGATCCATAGGATCCGTGGATAAATCCAGGGCGCCAACGGAAAGATCTATCCCCGTCGCTGTTCTTGCGCCCTGCCCATCGGACAAGATGTTTAAAACTTGGTTGCTGCCCGTTGCCAAGGTTTCTAGCGCCAGGCCACCCGAATCGTTTTTGGCGATGACATCGCCTGCTGCAAAACCGCTGGCGACCAGCGCATCGTCCAAAGCCGTCTGGATGCTATCAAGGTTGTCGGCGCCATTGGCATTGATGTCAACTTCAACTTGCGTGCCATTGAGCTCGAAGATAAAACTGGCCGGGCGACCCGTAAAGTCAATCGCCGTACCGATCGGACGCGACGCCGGGGAGGTTAGTGCACCATTCGCCTCTGCCACGATATTAGCATCTGCGTTGATTAAGTCCTGAATCTGTTGCGCTAGGTCTTCCGGCGTTTGATAGGTACCTGGTGGAATGGTCAGCGTGTTGCTGCTGATCGTATCAAACTCCTCACCAAAACCATCGATGCCCGTGGTATAGCGGTTGCTGATGTCGATGACAAATTCCGTATCCGCAGCGATCGTTACACCAGAAGAGGCCAGGCCCTCAGCATCCGCAAGTCCGAGCACATCGTTTTGCCCTGTAACGTTCACATTGGCAAGCTCAAGCGTTTTGGCATCACCGGTTACTCCGGTGCTGAACACAATTCGGTTCGCTGAGTTGAAGGATGCAGTAACACCCGTTGCAGCAAGCTGCTGGTTGATGTAGGCCAGCATATCGGAGCGCGTCCGATCATTAACAATATTACCTTCGATATCCAGCACATCAGACATATCTTCATCGAGCGTGATGTTGTAGGTCTGCACCCCACCACCGTCACCCAGATCGACATTTAAATCAAAAGAGACGGTATTTACCGCAAAATCAAACGCATCCGTTGCAAAGACTTCTCTTGAACCGGGAATGGTCGACGCCGCAAAGGCCTGATCATTCAACGAATTATAGAACTGGCCGCTGACACCGCCTTGTCCGGCCAGCGTAATACCCAAGGTATTGGCCACCATAGGATCAGCGTCCACAATGGAAATTTGTGAGCTGCTGCCAAACCGGCTGGACGTTATTTCAATTTCACCCGTTGTTTGATCATAAGCGACGGACACACTGCGCCCCCGCCCCTGCATTGTTTCATTGTTATTGATGGCATTTTGCACCATCAAAGCCAGGTCGTCGTAACTTTCGTAACTGCCTTGTGTCAATGCGATGGTGGCCGTGGTGCCGTCCACATTCATTCGCAAGGAATCATTTGACCCACCTATCACCACGGGGCTCATCGCCGTCGGTTCAGCGATGGATTTGCCGGTATACTTCGCTTGCGTCGCCAACTGGGTTATTTCAATGGGATACGAACCCGGCTTGGTGTCGGCCGTTTTGGCTACATAATTAATGAGCGAATCAGATGCAGAGTTCGTATTAGCAAACAGCCCCGTCACTGATTCGATGGAACTTTGAAAGGCCGCTTCCAGAGTACTGGCATTCAACGACAGCTTATAGTTGTCGGTACTGTCGGTAAAAATACCGATATCCGCCAGTGAGCGATACTCTGCACTCTCTAAACCACTGACAATTTGCGTCAATGCACTCCGTACTTGGTTCTGCACGGTTCGCAGTGTCGAATCACCTAATAGCAAACCTCCAGCATTTTCCCCGGGGGTGAATTTCGTCACCTCAGAATACACTTCACGGTAAAAATTGTAGGCTTCCACGAAGGCTTCGGTCTTCTCTACGACACCGGACGTATCGCGTGAGATCGACAGATTGACGGTTTTGCCTTCCGTCGCCGAGTTCAAATTGACCGTAACCCCACGAATAATTTCAGTAAGCTGGTTGGTTCGCGAGGTGACCGCCAAACCATTGACGGTTAATGAGGCGCTCTGAGCCTTTTGCGTCATGACCATGTTGGCGTTTTCATCGTTTTGCGTAGCGTTGTACGCCAAGCCTTGAATGGCTGCATCACCGGTTGCGGTAATTTCCATCGAGTTGTCTAAACCGGCTTCTTTACTGCTTAGCAACAGACGATAGCCAGAACCATCATTGACCAATGAGGCTTGCACGCCTATGTCGGCGGCGTTTATAGCATCACGCACCCCACCTAAGGTGTTATTAGCAGAGGTCAGATTGATACTGAATTCTTTACCGGCACTGTTTTGGGTAAAGCCGGTCACTTCATCGGTAATGTCGTCATAGCTGTATTCGCCAAAACGGAACGTCAAAGTGCCTAGGCCAAGTGTGTCCGTTACCGAGTTGTACGACTGGGAGGCCACGGTGTGTGACTGCGCCACTGAATTAACCACTAATGAATAGTTCCCAACATCGGCTGTTGATGATGTGGTTGCGGTCACGGCACTGGAGTCACTGGAAGAGGCTTTGGTTTGCCGAATGTTGGTGGCACTGGATAACGACTGCGCAGACGCCTGCAGGCTGCTCAACGCACTTTGAATTTCGCCATAGGCGGTAATTTGGGCGTCAACCTTGGCGGTTTTCCGTTCCAATCTAAGATCGCTGGCCTCGCGTTCGGCCGCGATAATCTGATCGGCTAAGTCTGCTGTCAGCAAACCTGACCCAATACCAAGAGATTGAATGGTCGCCATGATGTTTCTCCGCTACTCGCACCACCAGAAGTTCGCTCTGGCTCATCTCAAGGTAGAAAATACTCATCTACCCTGCACCTAAATTCATCCCCCAGTGTATTCCGCACAAATACAAAAAGGGCGTAAAGTTTATCGGCATTTCGCCAATAAACTTTACACCCTACATTGTAAGCAATTGTTGTGCTAGTTACCTACTTACACCTGTGCCCGAAACAAGGCCAGTGGTTCTTCCTGATTCAGCTTTTGGGCTAAGGAAACCGCTTCTTCACTGGGAATCTGCCGAATGAGTTCTTGGGTACTGGCGTCATAGACACTGATGACAGTAATACCGGTCGACTCATCCAAACTGAAATTCAGTGACCGCTGGGTGTTCTGCACGTAGTCCTGCAAACGGGCTACGGCATCGCTCACATCGGTCGCGGCTTCTACCACTTTTTGTTCACTGGGTTTCATCATTGAAACCTTTAGGCCTGAACCACTCAAACTGGCCACTTGGGCCGTTGAGGTCGGCAATTCCTTGCCGATTTCTTGCGTTCTGGCCTGCAAAGCTGCAGGTGAAGAGGCGGACTTCAACAGGCTGTTTTGATAAACCGCCACGCTGTTCTCCATTGAATTTGCCATCTGCAAATACCTCTTACATACAAACCTATCGTTATTGGGAAGGAAGCAAGTGAGCGTTACCGCTCACTTACTCGGCTATTCGCCTATTATCCCAACAGTGACAGAACCTGCTGTGGCCGCTGGTTAGCCTGCGCCAGGATGGAGATACCCGCCTGTTGCAGTACCTGAGTCCGGCTCAGCTCGGCCGATTCAGCCGCGAAGTCCGCGTCACGAATACGTGAGTTGGCCGCGGTCAGGTTTTCCTGAGTGATCTGCAGGTTGCTGATGGTAGACTCGAAGCGGTTTTGAACAGCACCGAGGTCAGCACGCGTACTGGTTACGGTACGCAATGCGTTGTCTACCGCAGTAATGGCAGACTGTGCACCTTCAAACGTCGAAATATCGATGTCTTTGATGAACTGACCGTCTTCACCGCCACCGAAAGTACCCAGGCGTAAGCCCAAACCTTCCAAACCAGCCGCACCGTTAGAACCACCTTCTACCGTGAACTGACCAGCACTTTCCAGGCTGACGGTACCGTATGTAGTCTCGTACGCCAGCGCTTCAGCGCCGATACCGTCTACAGACGAACCTTCACCAAAGGTAGCTTCACCGATACCTTCAACCGCTGCATCCAAGCCGAACAGAGCACCGATCGAGTCATTTTGGCCTGAACGGTCATCAATGGCGATGGAGATGTTACGGCCATCGGCAGCTGTCATGGTTAATGACACACCGTTGTCATCTGCCGTCACACCCGTTTTACCGCTGTTCTGATTAATCAGATTCAGAGCATCAGCACGTGCACGGTCGGTATCAATGTTACCTTCGCCGTTGGCTTGCAAGGTCACCACACCAACGTTTACGCCGTTGATATAGATCGCTGATTCATCGCCAACATTGAAGTTGGTTGTATCAAGGTTCGTACCGTCACCACCCACAACCTTCGTTGCGTTGACCGTTGCTGTTACGCCGGTTTCGCCCGATACGTCGTTGATGGCTGCAGCAACTGCGATCGCAGACAGTTCTTTCGAGCTGGACAGAATCCGGCTGCCATCAGAAGCTACCGTGGCCGAAGCCGTGTCTTCCGCTGCACGTGCACTGCCGATGGCTACGCCATTGATCAGTAAGTCACCATCACGCAGACCTTGAGGGCCACGGAAATCTTCATTGGCATTCGTACCCACGAAGAATTCACCACGACCGGCAGGATCTGCCAAGGCGACTGTCACGTTGCGGGTATCGTCAGATACAAACTTCAGTTCACCAGACAGTGCCTGGGCACCTTCGCCGACAAACGTAGTAGTACCTGCATTGTCCGTTAAACGAACACCACGGCCTTCGGCATTCTCGGATTCAACCGACAACTGCTCACCGGAGAAGTTACGAATCGTCAGTACTATACCGTCGGCAGTATCCTCTGCCAATTCAGCAGAGACAGCAAATCCACCTGCAGAGAAGTCGGTGCGATTGATGTCTTCCAGCAACGAATTCAATGTCACCGCACCACCTGCATCATTATCTGCAGAAGCCAGGACACTGATCGAGCCGCCATCGTAATTAAACTGAAGCGCATCGCCTGCCTCTAAGTTGGCAGTTGTTGATAGCGTCAGGTTAACCGCTACTTCTTCCCAAGCAGTTACACCATCAACGTCGTCATTGATGCGACCAGCAAGCTGAGCCATGGTGCTACCGGCTGCAACTGGAGGATCCAATGCGATTGTTTCATCACCCAGCTGAATAGAAGCATCTATTTCCGCGGTGGATCCCAATGCAGATGTTCCGTAGGAAGTAAAGGTCAAGGTATCGATCGTACCACCCTGAACCCGAGCTTGAGCACCACCTTCATAGAAATTGGTGACACGAACTGGATCATCTCCCGTCGCTTCCCAAGCCAGGTCGCCACCAACAAATTGTGCAACTGTACTTGTCAACGTTGCCGTTGCTCCAGAGCCGAAGGTCAGATCTATATCTGTAAAGGTTGAGTTGTCCAAGACAACCTGAACTTCAGTATTGGTGTAATTCTTAACAGTAATTTCAAGCTCATCGCGTGCTTCGTTCAACTGCGCAACAATGGACCCTGCGGTTCCAACAACAGCACTGAAATCGCCAGCATTTATGCTATCTTGTAAGGACACCAAACGTTCTTCCAGTGTACCGGTACCAACATTCAACGATACACCAGCCAAGGTGAAGGAGCTTGCACCCAATGAGCCACCGACAAAAGTCATGTCGGTAATGGTCATATCGATACGCTCATAGAATTGAGCCGCACCGGAAGCATCTGTCGTCAACAGTGCAGCAGTATCAGCAACCGTTGCTGCGGAAGCAGTGTCCGCCACAAGTGCATACTCCAAATCACCGATCTCTACAGTGGTGGTTAGGCGTGAAGCTGCTGCTGCTGCAGTACCAACCAACTGGATAGAGGAAGCTAACGAGTTGCCTAAAGCATTGATCACTGTACCTGTAGCATTAAGAACGGTACCAGTTGCATCTGCACGATCAACTTTGTTATTGAGTGAGTTCGCCCCTGTACCGGCAGAAATGGTTGATGCTACGGTATCATCTGACACGACTTGTGAAACGCTCGACGCTACGCCACGGGTATAGGTACCCGCCGTCAAACCGGCGTTGGCCAAGTCGCCTTTACCAGTGCCGTTACCGCCGGTAATCTCGATTTCTTTCACATCACCATCGGCAATCAAGGTATAACCGCCGGTGAACGTACGAGTGCTCTCTACTGCGTCGGTATCAGCAAGATTGGTGTTACCCAAACCAGTTGCAGCAACCACTTTTTCCAAGCCTGCAGCGGTTGAGACGTCATCCGTACCAAAATCCACATATTCCAGCGTAATGTTACGACCATCGGAGGCAACCAATTCAACACCGTTGGAGGCCAAGCCTGTATCAACCGCTGTAATACCGGTTTGTTCAGTGAAGGCATTAATGGCCTGAACTACCGATGCACGACTGGAGTTCGTATCACTGGACGTGGTAATTTCAATTTCAACGCCATTCAGTTTAATCGTACCGCTGGTGGATGCACCCTTCATTGCAGAGCCAGACGCCACATTGTCATTAACAAACGCTGTAACACCAGTTTCGTCTGACTTGCGGTTAATCGCTTCAACTTTGGCAATGGCTGACGCCGCTGCATTAGATACAGAAGCTGTATCGTCGCCGGCACGAGAAGAGTCGATGCCTACGCCGTTAATGGTCAAGTCGCCATTAGCTAGGGCAACATCAGAACCGAACGCAGATACACCGACTTGCTCACCAGAGCCTAAACGGCCTGCAGTCAATTCACCGATTTTAACGCCAACAGTCTGCCCTGCGTTTGAGCCTACCTGGAAGCTGCCATCAAACTGCCCGTCGAACAACTTACGGCCGTTGAACGTTGTCTCTTCAGACGTACGTGTAATCTCAGCAATCAACTGATTTACTTCAGATTGCAACGCGACGCGGTCGTCATCTGAGTTAGTCGCGTTTGCGGACTGTACAGCCAGCTCACGAATACGCTGCAGCGCATCCGTCATTGACTGCAATGCACCTTCAGCGGTTTGCGCCAAAGAAATACCGTCACCCGCGTTACGGATGGCCACACCCAAACCCTTGGTTTGAGATTCAAAACGTGTAGAAATCGCCAGACCGGCGGCATCGTCTTTCGCACTGTTGATCCGAAGACCAGAAGACAAACGCTGCAACGCCGTTTCGTTGGCGGATTGAGAGTTGGTCAAATTCCGCTGAGCGGTCAATGACGCAAGGTTGGTATTAATTATCTGTGCCATGAGAGAATCTCCTCAGTTGAATGCCGACATCTCAACCCAGAGTGTCGTTGCACTTTTGTCACAGCACTATTGGCGGCAAGGAGTTGCCGTTCTTTAGGATTTTTTTGCCCAAATGACATTTTTTTTGAAAGTCATTCTTCTCACTCGGAAAATTAAGCAACAAAAAGCGTTAGAAGAGCACAGGCACAATAATTGCTTGTAATTCAGCAAAGCTAAACCCAAATCGTTACGCGGAACCCTTCTATGAGTGCACTTCTCCAAGAATTACATCAAAAAAACATGAATTTTTTTGCAACTCACTACCCCGCGATACATCAAAAGCTCATCGGTATCGATCATAGTGAATATGAGATCTTGATCGATAGCGATCGAGGAGATGTGGATGTGCGCGTCAAAGGGCAACTCTACTACAGTGGCTCAGCAATGAAAGAAGTTGAATTAGAGTACTCGGACTTTTTGTTTCGTTCTGGCGTAGGAAAACGACAAGTGAGCATGGAGAGACTGCGACCTGGAGACTTCAATTTGCCGAGAACAGCACACCAGTTTATTGATCGACTGGTCGCGAGACATTCAGACCCTGCTAAAGACGAGAAAAGTGACTGGCAAGTACCTGCTTTTTATCCTCAAGTTGTCGTGTTAGGTGTTGGACTAGGGCTACACATAACGAATTTATTAGATCAACACATTATTCACAGTCTCGTGGTCTACGAATCTGATCTAGCAATGATACTAATGAGTACATTCGTAACGGACTGGGAGGAATTATTCAAAAAACAATATGGTGAAGGGAGATCATTGACCATTTTAAATATAGACATCGAAGAAGGCGACAAGCAGATATGGAACTTCTTGCAAAACACAGCGCCGCACTTCCCATTGTGCACCATTTTCTACAACCACAACCAAAACAAAGACACTTATAAAATTGCGCAATCCATTATCAGCCAGCGTCATTTATTCATGCCATCGTGGGGACAATATGACGATGAGATAAACCAAACCAATCATATAATAAGAAACCTGCAGAAAAGTCTACGCGTAATTCCTGAAAAAAATTCATTCAAAATAAATAAGCCAGTAATAGTGGTAGGGTCAGGACCTTCACTGGATCGCCATATTGAAAAAATCAAGGAATTGAGAAGCAACTATTTAATTTTTAGTGCTGGAAGCTCAATAACTTCATTGTTAGCCAATGATATAACCCCAGACTTACACGTAGAAATAGAAAGCGATTATTTAACATATAAAAAATTAAGCGAATCTAAATACCATAACGAAATTAGAAAAATACCCTTGTGCGCAGCGGTACAATGCTCACCTTTCCTGTTTGATTTTTTTGAACAATCAGTAGCATTTTTTAAAGAAGAACTCCCATCTTCTGCAGTACTCGAGCCGGATGTGAACAATAGATTAAGATATGCGACACCGACTTGTACAAACACAGCACTTTCAATTGCCATTCATTTTCAAGCACCAGAGGTCAGACTCATTGGATTAGATTTAGGCTACTATCAACTCGATCAACACCACAGTAAGTCGTCAGTATACTATGATGATTCTGATATGGGAAAAAAGCTTTCCAAAAATATGGATAAGCTGAACAATGAAAAGAAGAATATGAAAATGGTTCAGGGGTATAAAGGAACTGTCTTTACATATTGGGTTTTCGACTTTGCAAGAAAATCAATTGAGCGACTCATCTCGATAACAAAAGACACGTTGGTGATAAATCACTCAGATGGCGCTGTTATTAAGGATTGCTTACGCGAAGAAGAATTAACACCACCAAAAGAAAAAATTAATTCAAAAGCCAGCAAGGAAGCCTGGGAAGACCTATTGACATCAGGAAAGAAACTACATATCAATGATTTAAATAAATTACACACAAAAACGCTAGCAATGGAAGACGAGCTAATTGAGTTCATTCAAAAATCAATAATAGAGCCGGTAACTGACCCTGTAGATTACATGAGCCGGAAGTCTTTCATTATAAATAAAGAAATAATAAAGTTAGAGAAAAAACATGGCAAACTTTGTATGACGATATCAGGAACGTTGAGACAATACATATATCTTGGCTTAAGCCTAGTATTAATGACAAGAGAGACAGAAAGACAATTGGCGTTTGCGAACGACTGGCGTATAAGCTTTAGAAAGTTACTTCTTACAATAAGAAAAGAAACTGATGATATCTTTAAACAAAATCAAGCCAGCAAATCAGAAGACCGGCTGACATTAAGCATTCTAGAACCACTACCAGAATAAACGTCAGGTCACTCTATTAAATGCATCTATAATCACATCATTCATAAAGAACTGATCCCCTCTTGCCTTACCGAGCAAGAGGGTATTAGGCAACTTTTCTGCCTCGCACAACATATCATCTCGTGCAGTAAGAAAGTCTTTTGTATAGACAGGAAAACTTATCGGAAGGAAATCAGAAGCCGAAAATAATACCAATGACTTTTTATCGATCAAGCCTGTCTCTACCAGTTCATTAAAGATTTCTTCAACTGAAAGGGGGTCTTGCGTAAAAACCTCGACCGTAATGCGATGATCATTACGGTGGTTGATATTGGAGTATAAGGTTGCACGAAAGTGCTTAAAGTCAGGATCATAATTTGTAACATAATGACAAGACGTTATTGGTGCCTTATCAATAACCAAATGCATCAACTGCGTCGATAGAAATTGTGGCTTCCCGGTTGGCTGCCAGTTTGAATTCGTCATTCGCAATAAAGGAAACAACGGTAGTGTCCATACTAAGCGCTCGGCCTCTATAACGTCACCATCGGACAAACGAGCCTTAATACCCTCGCCTTGGTATTGTAGCTGTTCAACTGACTGGCCAAGACAAATGCACTCCTTGCCGACTTGATCAGCAAGTTGATCAACCCATTGATGGATGCCTCCTACCTTAGGGTAGTACTTCATTGGGCTCTTAGGCCCTTCCTCTGCAGAATGATAAGCGATCCTATCATCGAACGCTGGTAATTCTTTTAACGCCTTGCTGACTTCCGGGTTAGCTATTATTAAACGACTTAACCCAAATAAAAGCTGTGCGTTGCTGGCTAAGGAACTGGCTGGTACTTGGTACAGTTTTTCCAGCGCCGGGATCAGTATATGAGTCGAAAAAACATCACCAAAAACGGCTTTTATCTGATCCTCAGCGTTGTCATACTTTTCGGATAGGGTGCTATTTTGCAATACCCCAACTAACTCACCTATACCTTTATTTAATGTATCGCTGTCCAAGGCATTGAGTGCGTTAATGACTGTTGAAGACTCATGGAGCCCTTTAAAATAGCTGCCCGCATTAACATGAGGTATTTTCAACCAGTCTTCTTTTGTAACCGACGACAACAACACTTCATCAATATTAGGACGTCCGGTGGCACTTACAAAATGCGTGCCGTAGTCAAATGTATAAGAAGCATGCTGTATCGAACTGAGTAGACCACCCACGTGATCTGCAGAGTCCACCAAAAGTACTTTGCGTCCTTTATTTTGCGCCGCCAATGCCGCTACCAAACCCGCAACGCCGCCCCCTACGATCAGATCATCGACTTTCATGCTCATACCTCTATGTCGGTTTGCGGTGTCTACCACCGATGCTAAACCCGTCATCGATAACGATATTCTGTCCACAAATAAACCGTGATGCAGGGCTTAATAGGCAAAGAACCATCCCAACGAGATCTTCCGCATCTAACATACCCTTCGTGCGACTGTACTCCCGATAGTGTTGTAGGAATTCAGAGGGTTGATTGTCAAAAATTCCACCGGGACTGATTGAGTTTACTCTAAATTGTGTTCCCTTAGTGTAGGATGTCACAAACTGTTGCATATGCTGAATTCCCGATTTAATGGCAGCATACTCAATCGGCATGGTCATATCCGTACCATTATAGACATCCAGTCGCGGCGCAATGACCCCGTATACCGATGAGAGATTCACCAACGAAAACTCGACATCATGTGTGGTTGCAAACCGGGCACACTGTTGCATTACAACAAAATATGCACCCATGTGCTTACTGATATTGTCACAAAAGTCATCATACTCTACTTCAAAGAAGTCCCTTCCATAATTTCGCCCGATAGGGTAGCTGGTATTGACGGCATATTTCGGCACCCTACCCTCATTCATCAAATATTCAAACAATTGCGTTATCGATTCGGCACTAGAAATATCAAGTACATGTTTTTCGCCACGTACTAGCTCAATGTCCGCAAGCCTTTCATGTGATATATCAACAGCAACGACCCAAGTATTCTCTTTTTTGCTGAATGCCTCAACCAACACTTTACCAATGCGACCACAGGCGCCAAAAATGATAACCGATTCTTGCATTTCAGATTTCTTCATGCATCAGCACCTCAGCCATTTTGAAATCATATGCCGTATCAATATCAATCGAGCGCTCTCTTGGAATAATTGTCGAACGTGTTCTGCCGGCTAATACACCATCGGCCGATAAAATAAACGAAGGTCGACAAACATAAGCGACGGTCGTCATGTCATAAGTTATTGGTGCATCTTGCCGACCGTGGGCTGTAACTCCTTCTATAACGACGTGACAATACGCATCGTCATCCAAGGTTATCATGTTGTAATAAGGGTTTCGGTACGACGGTGATGCCGTTACGACCATGTCTGTCTGGTCATCCAACATTTCGACACATTGAACAACATCATTCAAATTGCGGCATGGGCTGGTCGCCGGTAAGCTCAAAAAGGTGTTAAACGTGATGCCTTGATCCTGCAGGTATTCAACTGCATGCCGCCACGCCATCCATTCCGATGCCGTATCCGTCGACAGTTCAGCAGGCCGTTCAATAATATCCGCACCATACCTTACTGATACATCTGCTATCTCGTTGTCATCGGTCGACACATACACTTTATCAACACCAGGCACTCGCTTGGCCATTTCAATAGAGTAAGCAATTAAGGGCTTGTTATTTAATAGCTTAACGTTTTTCCTTGGTACACCCTTTGAACCTCCACGCGCAAAGACAAAAGCTATTATGTTGAATGAATTGTCGTTCATCATACGAGACTCATCCATCTAGCTTCTTCTGAGGACGACTTTAACGACACAACGAGGTTAAGGGTTGCCAATGCTTCGTCAAAGGTGCAGACCTCTCGAGCAGCTCCAGCCATTGTATCTTGGTAGGCTACAAGCATATTTTTATACATTAGATTTCGATCCCAGTCCTGCCCGTCGAACACCACAACGTCTGGCGTATTCCCTTCCGAGAGGCAAACGGTATTTTTTATAATGTTCCAAGAAAGAACGCCGCGTTCGAAAACAATTTTACAGACTCTAAACGGCTTTCTTTGAAGCATATCGAGGTGTACATTTGCTACCCATCCGGAACTGTGCTGCAGCAATAAATCTGCTGTATCTTCCACATCTAATTCCAATACCCCTGAGCGGCGCGCATTACAAAAACACCCGACAAAGTGACCGAACAACCACTGCAAATAGTCAAGCTCGTGACTCAACTCCAGTAGCACGCCACCCCCAAGATCTGATCGGGCAGATGCCGTCTCCCGATAGTCCTTATTAGGTCTCCAGTCAGGCAAGAACTGGCCTACATCTACGATCACCGAATGTATTGCCCCTAATTTATGATGTTGGAGCCAATTTTTTACAAATTGTGCAGACGACAAAAACCTTAGATTATAGGCTACTCGTATACGGTGCTTCTGCGCGTCCAGCCGCAGTAGTTCATCAGTAATCTGGTGTGCGATCGGTTTCTCGAGCAGAACGGGCACACCCTTCGCCAGCAAATAGTCCGCATGCTGCACATGGTAAGCGGAAGGTGAAGCAATAATGGCCCAGTCAAAGGCATTCTGGTCAACCATTGAGAAACACCCAACGTCTATTTCTGGGCTATATTCCTCTGCATTCGCCAACCTTCCCGTGGGGTGGATCACGGTAATATGATAGTTCGGCCAATTTGCTGCAATATTCCCAATGTGGCGTTTCGCAATATTGCCGGACCCTACAACTGCAATTCTTTTCGCGTTCACAGGGCGAGAAATTCAAGTTGGGCTTTTTTGAAATCTTCCATACGGCCGATATCCAGCCAGTACTCATGCAACGGAAACATGTTGACTGTTTGGCCGTCTTGCATAGCGCTTTCTATCAATTCCGGCATGTCGACTCTTTCTTCTTTTGGAATGCTCGCGATCATCTCCGGCGATAGCAAGTATATTCCCGCATTGATAAAGAACTTTTGTACAGGTTTCTCGACGATTGACGTTATTTGATGCCCAACGCTAGAGATAACACCATATGGCACTTGATACTCGTACTCACGGACACACATTGTTGCCACAGCGGCATTGTCCACATGAAAGTCGAGCAGATTGGTAAAATTCAGCTGCGTAAGGAGATCACCATTCATGACAAATACCGGCGCATCGAGCTTATCATCTGGCAACAGACTCAAAGCGCCCGCGGTGCCTAACGGATCCTTTTCATCTACATAGTCAATGGAAACACCCCATTTATCACCATCGCCAAAATGGTCACGAATCATCTCACCACGATAATGCGTGGAAATGCAAAATCGATGAAATCCGGCAGCGATGAAACTTTCCAGGATGGTTTCTAATATGGGCTTGCCACCAATCATTAACATAGGTTTAGGGCAATCATTCGTTAAGGGCCTTAGCCGGGTACCGAATCCCCCAGCCATGAGAAATACCAAGTTGTCTTTTTTGGGCGTATCTCGGAGGCTGTAAAGCGTTTCAAGACCAATGACCTGGTCTTCATAGTTCAACACCGGCATTTGCAGCACTTGATGGCGGTCCATCGCTTTTTGAATGTTGGCTTTGCTCCAATCCATTCGTGCCGTTATCGGCTCATTATGCATGACAGCACTGACAGGTGACGATAGTGGCGCATGAGCCATCAATGCGCGACGAATGTCGCCGTCTGTTACCGTACCCAGTAGTCTGCGTTGCTCGTCAACAACCAGTAGGATTCGCATACCACTGTCATTCAGCGTTCGAATAGCATCTTCCAAGGACACTGCCTGTTGGATGAGTGTTGTTTGCCATTGCTTCATCGCTATGCCCTCATGGTAGAACCTACAATTCGGTTATCGGCAAATCACGCCAAAACTTAATAACGCCGTTGTTGTTCACTGCGTTTTGGTGGCCGTCACGCACCACTCTCTTATCGGTTCATTCATCGTTTCACCACGAACGATTAAGTCCACTTCATCAATGGTAAAGGGTGCTAACAAGTTGGGCAGGTCTCCCTTCGCCGTTAAGCGCAAGAAACCCATACCGGCCATCGGACCTTCGTCGGGGTAACTACCCCGATAGCCCACTTGTTTGCCCGTCCCTTCGCCATGTGTACCCGTGGCGAAACAACGCGTATACAACTTCCCATGGGGCTTCAAAACACGAGCCATTTCACGATAAATCTGAACAGAATCCTCAAATGCATTGCAGCTAATGGCTTCAACATCCAGTACCCCGTCAAATGTTCCATCCTCAAACGGTAAATTAAGGATGTCGCCTTGCACGATCTCACCCGACCAACCGCTGACCTCCTCGCTCAATCTTTGCTCGCACAGTGAAACGGCGGTTTTTGAGCCATCAACACCAAAAACTGAAAATCCTTCCCGCGCCATATACCAGATATTGGCCCCTGTACCACAGCCAACTTCCAACAACTTAATCGCGGATCGATCCGGTGACTTGTAGAAATTCCGCGCCACAAAGCGGATAACATCTTCACCTGGGTACTTGCCCCAGGGCCGCGTGCTGAATATTGATTCCCAATTACTGTCCCAAGCCATTACTGTTCCCCTATTCATTTACGGTTTATTAATCGCGATAGAAAATGGTTCGTTCGGGATAGCATGGGTCCAGTGAGGCCATTCTCCCGCGCAAATGTAGATATTGGGTGGTGTCAAAAATTTGATAACCCGTTTTGTACAAAAAGGACAAGCTTCCTGCTCGCTTTTTGAAGCGGTAAAGAGGATCGTCCTCATGGCGCGTTAACCCCCCTCCCAGATGGAACCATTGCTGTTGGCCTTGTTGCCGGAGTGCCATTTGATGCAGGAGAAAATTTGTGGCACCCAACGTCATACCCTCTCTTGTCGTATAAGAAAGGTGGTATTCCAGTACAAAATCAGTAAGCAAAAATAGTGCCTGTGAAAGAACTTTGTTCCCTAAAACAACCTGTGCCAACAACGTATTCTTCGTCAATAGCAACTGAAAATAGTCTTCAGAGTAAAAATAATCGTCAGAAGCATTTAATTCGACCATCCGTTGTCGGTAGCCCACATAAAATGCCCGCACAATTGCACTGTCAGGTCTATCATGCACGACCAATTCGCAACCATTGGCTATGGCTTTTCGAATATTCCCACGTGAATTTCCACCCACGTGTTGCAAGGAATAATCGCTCAAATCAATCCCGCATGTCTGTCTGTTTTCCACAACAGTGCCGGCATAATAGGCGTCATTCTGAAGTACCGGAGAAAACCGTACAAACTCCACCATGACGCCCAGTTCTTTGATACAGGTCTCATAGCCTAAATGGGCTTCTGCCAAAAAATCGATATTGGTTGTCGTGCTTACGGGGCCGCCATAACCACGAGCACTTTCCAAATCAACCACATTCAGTGACTCTGTAACAATGCAATGAAGTGGATGGAAATATTTCTCTCCACCTTTCTGAAAGCCATAAAAAAATGGCTCGGCGGTCGCTCTTTTATCGCCCGCATCTATCGCCACATAGTCAGGTGCGTGGTACGGCGACTTTAGCTCAGTAGGGAGTAACTGCCAAAAACGACGCGCTTCCGTTAAATTCAACTTCATAAAAATTCGATCTTCAGCATGGCGGCGTGAACATTCACTCGCCAATCACCTCACCCAGCGCAAAATTCCGTTTTGCGCGTGTCCCCAAAACATCCCAATAATGAACGGGCGACATCCCGCCGCCCGTTCTGGCCGTGCGGACATTATCCATGGAAAACGGTTCTCCCGCAGAAATCGGTTTGGCAGCAATGAGATGTTGCCGTGCAACTTGCCGGGTATCCCATTCGCTCGGCTGAGGCACTTTCATACCGTGGCTCAGCATAACTTCCAGTTCCCGTATGCGTTCTACCATGTCTTGTAACATGGGGAGGTCCATAGACGCTTGATGGTCGGGGCCGGGTAGTGCGCGGTCCAATGTAAAATGCTTCTCAATGACCGTAGCGCCCAGGGCTACGGCGGCCGTCGTCGCCAAATGTCCCGCGGTGTGATCGGAGTAACCCACCGGCACACCGAAAGTGCTTTGCAAGGTGCGCAAAGCCAACAAGTTGACTTCGTCTGCAGGTGTCGGATATTGCGATGTACAGTGCAACAAGGTCACCCATCGGCCAAGATCGAGGCTCGACCGCACGTTACTCCAGTGTTGCCAAATGTCGTTGAGGCTTTTGGGCTCATCGCTTCTCAAGCGCCCCCACACCAAGATCGCTAACGCTGTTTCAACATCACTTAGCGTGGCCATGCCCGTCGATAGAATCAACGGCTTCTGCGTGCGCGCAAAAGCCATCAAGAGTGGCCCATTGGTAATCTCACCGGACGGGATCTTAAACCACGGTAAATCAAGTGTTTGCAGAAACTTCAGGCTGGGTAACTCGAATGCGGTGCTGATAAAATCTATGCCGCGTTCACGCGCTCTGGCTTGCAGTTTATGGTGGAACTCGTACGTTAATTCCAGTTTTCGCACCATGTCCAACTGGCTTTCGGCCGCATCCGTACTGGCTTTTTGATATTGTGCTTTGGGTGCGTTGGCCGACACCAGGTATTCGGCTTTGAACGTTTGAAACTTAACGGCGTCCGCACCACAGTCTGCAGCGGCGTCTACCATCGCCAAGGCACGCTGTTCATCACCGTTATGGTTGACGCCGGCTTCAGCAATAATGTAGACCGAGGCTCGGTTATTGTATGAGGTCATGGAATGCTTTCCTCGACGTAAGCGATGTTGTTTTTAGCAGGTGGATAATGCGTTTGCTCACTTCACCATCGCCATAGGGGTTGGTCACCGTTTGGCATTGTTGGGCAAATTCGGCTGAGAACACCTGTTTCAATGCAGCCTTCATATTGTCTGCATCAGCGCCGACAACACTGTCGGCCAGTAATCTGCCTTGCTGGCGGCCACCAATGTTCAATGTGGGTTTACCCAAAGCAGGCGCTTCAATCAAGCCACTGGATGAGTTTCCGAGCACTGCACGCGCACCCGCCATGGCCGACAAATACCGTTGCGAGCCCAAATTAACCACCACCTTATAGCGCTCGGGCAGTTCTTGTTGCAGCGTTAGAATGGTGTCGATGATGACCTGTGCACCCTGATCTGCGTTAGGGTAGGTCCAGAGCACATTAATGTCGGGATAATCCGCCAAGGCTTCAATTAACGCATCCAGTTCACGCCGGGTTTGCGCTAAGGCATGAGTTTCTGAATGCAGCGTGACCAGACAATAGTCCCGTGTCAGATCAAAGCCGAGGTCTGCACTGAGATCATTCCGCGCCAGTAACGGGGTTCGCTTTAAGTGTTCCAAACCCACAGTACCCACAGTATGCACCTGTGCCGGGTCTTCTCCGAGTTGGATCACCCGTTGTCGATACGGCTCTGCAGCGACACAATGCAAACTGGCCATTTTGGTAATGCTGTGGCGTATGGCGTCGTCATAAGCACCTTCGGTTACTTCACCGCCATGCAAATGCACAATGGGCACGCCCATGATCAGCGCCGTTTGTGCCATGGCCAAAGCCTCAAACCGATCGCCTAAAAGCACTAATGCATCCGGCTGCAAACGATCTAAGGCTTCGGCGTAGCCCATCATGCCTACCGCCATGGATTTGACGACGCCGACGGAAGAATTGCTGGCCAGCACCATATCGACACGGGCCGAAATCTGGAATCCATCACGTTCGATATCCGCCACCGTATTACCAAAACCGGGGACCAGATGCGTGCCGGAAACGATCAGTTGCAGATGGGTATCTGTGTCTTGGTTTAGGTCATGTAACAACCAATACAACAGACCATATTCCGCCCGAGTGCCGGTAAAGACCGCAATGGTCTTTTGTGCGGTCATAGCACGGTGCTCCTGCGCACACTGCTGGGCAGATTAACCAGCCGTTCGGCTAAGTCTTCAGCAACCTTTAGTTCACCTCTTAAACATTCTTCATACATTGATTGCTGGTGCAGCAGTCGCCATGCGGGACGTGTTTGAATGCCCTTGGCTTGCGTTTCCTGCAGCATGAAGTCGCGTGCCGGGCGGTCTTCGGCAACAATGGCATTCAGCCAAAAATTGCTTTGTGTTCCTTCGGGCTCATCGACAAACGAATAAGGGCTGTCTTGAAAAATGTGTCGGTACTCACTGGCTAACAGGCGCTTTTCTTGCACGTATGCCAGCAAACGGCTCATCTGAGCACAGCCCAATGCGGCGTTAAGGTTGGGTAATCGGTAGTTATAGCCGACATCGTCATGGGTAAAGTCTTGCCGCTCAGGCACCTTTGCGGTGGTGGTCATGTGCTTCACCCATACGGCAGATTGCGTGTCGGTCAATACTGCCCCACCACCACCGGTGGTAATGATTTTATTGCCGTTGAAACTGAGTGCGCTGGCTTTTCCCCACGTACCTACATGCCGCCCACCACGGTAGCTGCCTAAAGCTTCAGCGGCGTCCTCAACCAAGGCGATATTCCAGCGGGCACACACACTCATCAGGCTGTTTAAATCCGCCGGATGGCCAAAGGTATGCATAGGTACGCAAGCCCGAATGACGGCATTGGTATCCCGATGACGACAAATACCTTGATCATCCATAAACGCCTGTTCCGTCAACCACTGCTCCATGGCCATAGGCGACAAACTCAAGGTTGCCCGCTCGATATCTATAAACACCGGCTGTGCGCCGCAATAACGAATTGCATTCACCGTGGCAATGAAACTCAACGGCTGGGTGAGCACGAGATCACCCGACTTTACACCAACCAGGCGCAAGGCGATGTGTAAGGCTGCGGTGCCGTTCACCACGGCAACAGCTTTTTCCGCTCCGGTAAATGCCGCAAGTTGTGTTTCAAATTGATCGACATACGCACCCACGCTGGACACAAACGTTGAGCGCAAGGTGTCCAAGACAAGCGCTTCTTCTGCTGCGCCGAACACCGGGCTATGCAACGGTATGCTCTCTTTAGTGCTGTAGTGTTCACGGATGAATTCAACAAGCTGCGATAGCATGATTTCGGTCACTGGTTGTAAATAGAAGTTTTGTATTTTGCGAGGTTTTCAGGTTTTATGAACCAATCAATGGTCTGTTGTAGGCCCTCAGACAGCGTTGTATTGGGCACAAAACCCGTCAGTTCGCGCAACAAGGCGTTTTCGCCCCAGAGCCGAAAGACTTCGGATTTCCCTGGCCGTAACCGCTGTTCATCGGTGATGAATTCAACCGGACTCTGCATCAACTGCTTAATGAGTTCGAGCGTATCGCGCATCGAGACTTCAAAATTCGAGGCGATGTTAACCGTTTTCCCAACCGCCTGTTCACATTGTGCCAACGCGAGAAAACCCCGACAGGTGTCCTGCACGAAATTGAAATCCCGCGTCGGGGTGAGGTCGCCCAGCTTAATGTGCTCTGCCCCAGCTGCGATCTGTCCGATGATGGTCGGTATAATCGCGCGTGCGGACTGACGCGGCCCGTAGGTGTTGAACGGTCGTGCAATGGTCAAAGGCAGATCAAAGGCGTTGTAAAAGCTCATCGCCATCGCGTCAGCGCTGATCTTCGAAGCACTGTATGGAGATTGAGGCTGCAAGGGATGCCGTTCGTCGATCGGCACGTACTGCGCGGTGCCATAGACCTCACTGGTGGACGTATGAATCATCCTCGACACGCCATTGTCGAGCGCTGCTTGGCACATGTTCAATGTTCCACGCACGTTAGTATCCACATAGGACTCTGGTGCCTGATAGGAGTACGGGATAGCAATTAATGCGGCCAGATGAAACACCCAGTCCATATCTTGCGTGATGCTTCGACAAAAGTGGGCATCTCTGACATCACCTGTCACCACTTCCAGCATAGGATGCGCTGGGCAATCCTCCAGCCACCCCCAAGAATTGAATGAGTTGTACTGTGCTAATGCACGCACGGCATAACCTTGCGCCAATAACAGTTCCGTTAAATGAGAGCCGATAAAGCCGTCAGCTCCTGTTACCAAGACACGAATGGTCAAGCGCAATCTCCTCGTGCATAGACTCGTCGCAATACACCTTCTTACTCGGTTCACTCAACAGGGTGGCCGCAGGGATCAGGTGTCAAAGGGTTGTCATGCCCCAACTGTATAAGACAATGATCAGCAAAAATTACGCCATGCCGAACGGGACGGTCGTCCATCGGACTCGCTCCACACCGATGTCATGCTACACTTCAACGCAATGCACGGGCTAAACAGGAGCAAGCGGATGTACGCATTACAGAAACGGTGGCAAGTGATAGCGGATTTAACTCAAGACATCCGACAAGCCACGGGTCAATCGACAGACGAGCTATCTGCGGTCCTTCAACTCATTGAAATCCGCGATCAACATTTGGCTGAACTGCTGAATTCATCCTTTCTTGATCAACTGGATGCCGAAGCGCTGACTTGGTTGCAAAATGCCGTCTCCGAGCTGCGCACCGAAGAACAGAGTTTGCGCGCTGCATTGAAATCCGAGCAGTCCCGCATCCATCAACAACTGCGGACAGATCACGTTAAGCAAAAAGCCGTCAAAGCCTACCAAAACCAGCGTTAGCGTGACCGTTTTAACGTAACCGCTTTAACGTAACCGCTTTAACGTAAGAAGTTAAAAAGCGTCAAACTCGCTACCTTTACATAAGTCTGCTGTGCTGCCTCAAGGGCCAAGGTTTCCATTTGCAGTCGGCTGACGGCTTCCGCGTAATCAATGTCGGCCAAGTTCGAGCGTACATCCTTCGCGACCAAGCCTAAGTCCATGTGAATATCTTTCGTCGTCTCGGCGGTATTTAACCGAGCACCGATCTTAGAACGATAAATCGAGACGTTCTCAATCGCAGCGTCTATGTTGTCCAGCGAGTCGGCCAGTAAGGTCGCAACTTTGGCGGTATCTTCGGCACTGTCACCCAAGGTCATCAAGCCGCCGACCAAGCGTTCCATGGTGTACAGAGGCCCTTGTTTTTTGGCGCTTTCGACCACAAAACTATCACCCGGGGCGGGGTTGCCCGTAACGCCGATTTGCAACCCGGCAAACCCTACCTGCATACCGGGGAAATAGGCTTGGTTGGCCAAGCCCTCAATCACTTTGCCATCGCTGCGTTGCCGTACGGTAAAGTTGGGGCCCGGTGGTTCAATATCCAGCTCATTATTGAAGGTAATAATGGCGTCTTCCGGAAAGAAAGCAGAGAAGGCTTCTTGGTCGGCAATAATGCCCTGCGAGATCACCCCCACCGGCTGCCCGCGGTTCAATTCACTGGCGTAGGTATAAAAGGATGGCTTTTTAACCGGCACATCCAGAAAAATGTCTTTGCCGTTATCGCTCACCGGCACGCTGTTGGAGTTGGAGATCCGAATAAGTCGTTGACCTTCATCTCCCTGATAGGTGAAGCCACCACCGGGATTTTTTACAAACGCCTGCGTTTGACCGGAGAAGCCGGAAAACAGAAATTCACCACTGGCATCCTTACTGTTGACCTGTTGTAGAAATTCGTCGGCGCGCAGTTTAATTTCGGCGGCATAGGCTTGCCGGTCGGCAATGGTCGTCGTTCCGTTACCCGCCGCTACAGTCAGTTCGCGCACCCGTTGCAGCACCGTTTCCATACCGACCATGATGGACTCTTGGTATTCCAAGCGACCACGCAATGAATCGATGTTTTTTTCGTATTGTGCCCCTAGCGCAATTTCTTGATCCAATTGCAGAATTCGGCTATTCGCCACCGGATCATCGGCCGGGGTGACGACTTTGCGGCCGGTACTGACTTGCTCCGATGTCTTCGCCACTTGCGCTTGAAAACGCAATATGTTGTTCAGCGATGACGCTGAAATTTGATAGCTGGATAACCGATCCGCCATGGTGGTGCCCTCAAAAATCACTCATTCGGCCGCCGCAAACGCTGCAGTGAGCCCTAAAAATTCATTAAAACGCGGCCAACAAGGCATTAAAGACTTCTTGCGCAATGCGTATCATCTGTGCGTTGGCGTTGTAAGCCTGCTCAAATCTAACCAAGCGCGCGGCTTCTTCATCCAAATTAACCCCGGAGACCTGCTGCTGAGCCGCTACGGATTGATCCAAGGACACGCGCGATGTATCCGTGTTTACCTGGGCTTGCCGGGTTGATAGCCCGATCTGTTGTATCAGTTGCGAATAGGCATCGTTGAAATTCAGCCCGCCGTCTCGCCCACTCAGCGTTTTCTTGGTTTGCAGATCAATCATGCGTTCCGAGTTGCGGTTATCTGCACTGGGGTCTTTGTTGTAGCCAATATTAAAGCGATCTCCGGCTTCCGGCCGGCCGTCAATTTCAAATTGATAGCCCGTGAAGGTAGGTTGCGCGACAGGATTACCGCCAAACAGATTGCCATACGATGGCTCTGAAGCCAGCGAAATGCCTTCATCCATGCGCACATCCACCTGTCCGCCCATGGTCAGCTTTTGGGAGGCATTCTCGCCCAAGCCTTCCACCTTCATCACCACCTTGAAGCTCATGTTGCCGCGCTCATCAATAGAGACAGCAACACGTCCCGGTGCGTCAGCACCGTTCAACCAAGGATCATTACGCTTTATCCGCTCTTGCGACGCCAACTCGGCTTCAATCTTTTGCGCAATACCCAATTGCAACTCTTCACCGGTTGCATAGTTATCGGTCAGTTCGATGGAAGCTTTATCACCATAGGGTGTGGTGAATTCGTAAAGGTAAGGCCCACGGTCAGAAAAATCGAAGCCACGATTGGCACTGAGTAACCCGCGCGTATCCGCACCGATAGCATCCAGAAACGTCTCCTGGCCATTACTGATTTCCAAACTGTCGCCTGCGCCTACTGCGCCACCCAGTTCACGGTCACCCTTGTATTCGATGCGAATATCTTCGCCGGTGGAAGAGAAAATCCGCACTGATTCACCGTCACTGACGGCCGTAATTCCCAATTCTTCCAAGGCGTAACTGCTGTTAATGCGACCCGCGATAAAACTTGGGGTAATCGGGTCTGGAACATCGCGTTCAAAACCCGGTTTGAAGATGCCCTGCACCTCCCCAACCGTTTCACCCAACATGGTGATGTCGACACCATTGATGAAAATCTCGGTGCGTAAATCGCCATTTTCCGGCGGACTGGCGAACTGAAAATTGGATAATTCTACTTCGGTAAATGCTCGCGCACTGACACCGGAAATAGCACTTACCGCAGCGGCTACTTCAGCGGCCGTCGCCCCTGCCGGTATTGACAGCCGCTCAAGCAGTTGCGGCTCACCATCCGCACCTATTGTTTGAAACGTCACACGCTCGGCATTGAACCCATTATTCGGCCAAAAATCGGGTTGACTGGCGGACTGTGTGAAGGGCACCTTGGGTAGCCAACCAGCATTACTCGTGACCTGAGTTTCACCCACATTGTTGGAGAACAATGCGTTAGCGACACCCGGCGTAAAGGGTAAATTACGCATCGGCGGTTGCAATTGGCGTGGTCGCTGAGGATCACTGTTATCCAATAAGCTGTACGACGTAGGGGTATTGAACACCACGAGTATGGGCGGCGATAACTCCCCCGGTACGGCAAATGAATCCGTATTGGCATCCAATAAAACACCTTGGTTAATATCACCGGTGCCTTGATTGGATAAACTCGCACCCCCACTGATGGGCATCGCAAAGGCCAATTCTGCCGGTTGTTTCAAGACTTGAGAAAAATCGCGTGCACCGCTACGCGTGGGTTGAAACAAGAAACGGTCTCCGGCTTGAAAACTGCCGGACACGAGTTTTACCTCGACCCCTTCAAAGCTCAACGTGGCCGGACGCTCACCTGAAATAACGCCGTTACTGACCACTTCACCATCATCCACCCGAATGATTTCATAGTTGGCATCGCGCGGGCCGGTGAAACGCATTTCATAGTCACTGGTGGAAAGCTGGTTGATGTCACGAATATAGACTTCCACTACACGGTCGGTTGGTCGTGCATTGTTAAAGTTGTACTGCACCCGGCCCCGTGCCAATGCTACATCGTTGTAGTCGGTAAACATATCAGAGCCAAAGTTGCCGAACAGGTTGATGCCTACCGCTTGTTGTTCGTTAAACGCCGTGGCCACCCCAATGGCTACCCGCCCTAAATAGTTCAGGGCCTCGTCCAGGTTTTCATTACGGAATTTGAGCACACCACCAATTTGTCCACCGGATACAATGTCTGTTACCACGGTGCGTTCTTTGCGGTTTAGGTAGACCAAGTCAAACCGACTCGGGTCTTTAATACCCGGCTGCACTTCTATGCGGTTGAACTCGTACCCCAACACCAGTGCTTGCCCGGAGCCGATGTAGACATCGTAATTGCCATCGGCTTCCACGACATCCACACCGACCAGCTCGGAGAGCTGTCGCACCAGCTCATCCCGCTTATCCAGTAGCTCATTGGGTGGCGCGCGCCGGGCGTCACCAACCGAGTTGGCGATGTCTTGGTTCAACTGCGCGATGGACTGGGAAATGGTGTTCACTTCACCGGCAAAACTTTGCAGCTGGTTATTGATGGTGGTGTTTTGTTGGTCCATACGCTCATAGACCAAATTAAAACGATCCTGCAACACACTGGCGGAACCCAGAAAGGCTTCCCGTGCGGGTATAAACCCAGGGCTGTCCGATGCCGTTTGCAAGGCTGAAAAGAACTCGGTCAAGACCGGGCCAATGCCGGTCCGTTCATCGCCCAAGAGTTTGTTGATTTGATCAATGTTGTCCCGATACGACTCAAACCCTTTAAATTGCTGCGTATCCGTGCGCAGTTGTTCCGTCGCAAAGCGGTCATAGAGCCGACGAATAGTGGTAATTTCAACCCCGGAACCCACATACCCGACACCCATAAACTGAGAATCAGCCGAATTCACCACCACTTCCTGGCGGCTATAGCCGGGCGTGTTGGCGTTGGAAATGTTATTACCTATAACCTCCAGGTGCTTTTGCGATGCACTCAACCCGGTCAGGGCAGAATTCAGTAAGCTCATGGCTGCTCTCCTAGAACGGCTAAGGTTTGATGAAACAGCGCGTCCATCATCGGACTTTGGGCAATGCGTTGTATTTTCTCGGCATATTGCGGATCAGTCGCATAGCCTGCGGCTTGCAAGGCTTCAACATAGGCAGCACCATCATCGGCGACAGCGAGCGCCTCGGCATAACGCGGGCTACTGCTGAGGAACTGGCGATAATCGGCAAAACTTTGATCCAGACTCTCATAGGCCCGGAAGGCCGCCTGAACGTTGACCGGCCGTCCGGCCAGATACTCCTTGGTGGTTACCGTAGCGCGATCACCAGACCAACGATGATCGGCCTTGATGTTAAATAGATTGTGGCTGCTGTCACCATCGGCCCGACTGATTACGTGACGACCCCAACCGGTTTCCAACGCCGCCTGCGCCACCAAATAACGAGGGTCGGCATTCATTTCTTCCGCCACGGCCGCCGCGTGCGGTATCACCGCTGCCACAAAGTCTTCCGGCGTGTTGAACAGCGCCTGCTTTTGTTCGGCGGTTAAATTCGATTCGGGTGACATTGATGACAGAGATTCCAATAACTCCGTATCACCAGGACTGGTTACCGACGGCAGAGTATTCGCTTCGGGTGCCCGCAAGGTGGCCGGTAAAATTGCCCGTCCATGCCGGTCAAGCGGCAACACATCCGGCGAACCATTGCCGCCTTTTGCTCGTTGAGCTTGGCTGCTCAATTGTTGATAAAGTGCATCGGCCAACCCCATGCCGCCCTGTTGCGACATGTTCAGCGACATCTGTTCATCCAGCATTTGTTCGTAGAACTCGGTTTCGTAGGAGCTCAGGAAACTGTCGGGGTTCAGGGTTTTCGTGGCTTCACGCATGCTTTTCATGATCATCTGCGTGAACATGGACTCAAATTGCTCGGCAACGGCACGCAGCGCGCCTTCTTCGTCACTGCCGGCCTGCCGCTTGATCGACTCAAGTCCTTGCAGGTCGGTGTAGACAAAGGCGTTGCTGGATGCTGTATTACTGAAGCTATTTAAGGCCATACCATTCTCTGTTACAGATTCACTGTAGTTGTATCAGCAAATGGCGTGCCAGAAGGGGATTGTGGGATTGAGTCGTGGGTAAGTTTGTGAAATTCGTATGCCAGTGCATAGTAGGCCAAACTGGCGGAGAGTATATGCCTTAAGGCGCGACTCCCGGCCTGCCCTGGAGCGCCGTAGGCATATACTCTACGGCTGTTTGGCGGATAAAAGAGACGGATTAAATGACAATCAACTCAGCGTTCAACGCACCGGCCTGCTTCATGGCTTCTAGAATTGCCATCAAGTCACTGGGCGACGCACCCACTTCATTTACCGCCGTCACCACGTCTTCCAACGTTGCTGTTGGGCCAAATAGGAACATGCGGTTTTCTTCTTCATCGATAGCGATTTCCGCATCCGGTACTACCACGGTTTCACCCTCGGTAAAGGGTTCAGGCTGCGCTACCTGTAAGGTTTGGTCGATGGTTACCGTCAAATTGCCATGCGTAATGGCCACCGGCGAAATGCGCACATGCTGACCGATCACGATGGTGCCCGTGCGTGAATTCACAATCACTTTCGCCCGGCCTTCACCCTGCTGCACTTCCAAGTTTTCCAGCACTGCCAAAAAAGAAACCCGTTGATTCGAATCACGCGGCGCGGTCACCCGCACGCTACCGGCGTCCATCGCATAAGCGCTGTTGGGGCCCAACAGATCATTAATCGTCTGCGCCATGCGAGTTGCCGTCGTAAAATCCGCACGGTTCAAATTAAACGTAAGGTAATCGCCTTCGTTAAAGCCGCTGGCAACTTCACGCTCAACGATAGCACCACCGGGGATACGCCCCGCGCTCGGTACGTTGACGGTGATGCTGGACCCATCAGCCCCTTCGGCTCCGAAACCACCCACCAACAAATTACCTTGCGCCACGGCATAGGTGTTCCCGTCTGCGCCACGTAACGGGGCCAACAACAAGCTGCCGCCGCGCAGCGAACTGGCATTGCCCAACGAGGATACCGTGACATCAATCGGCTGCCCTGATCGGGCAAAGGCTGGCAAGGTGGCATGAATGGATACTGCGGCCACGTTGCGTAAACGCGGGTCTACGCCTTCCGGAATGGTGATGCCAAATTGCGCCATCATGTTGCTGAAGGTTTGGTTGGTAAAGGGCGCACGATCACCCGTGCCGTCAAGACCCACCACCAAGCCGTAACCCACCAGTTGGTTGTCGCGCACACCCGCGACGGACGCGATGTCTTTGATGCGGTCAGCCACGGCCACGGTAGACAAACAACCCAACACACCCAGCCATAACAATCGATTTAATACACGCATGAGGTTAACCATTTTTTGACACACGAAGATATACCGAAGAAAGAGCAATTTTCATGCCGTAAAACCACCCGAAAATTTCATTCCTCCGGACTGAAGCGACGCCAGAGCAGCATGGCCTCTTCCGCATCCTGCAGGCGGCTGATCGCCTGTCCGCAGAGTGTTCTGGAGTTTCCAGGATCTGGCAGTGCCACCCAACGCAAGCAGTGTTCACCGGCCTGTTCGGCCGCACCCTCCATTGCCGCGTTATCAACAGCAGCACCAAAGCTTTCACGCAGCAATAGCCCTTCATCCAACCAACCTATGACCTGCCCACTGGACTGTTGATTCGCCGTCCCGATCATTTGGTATGTTTGCTGCCAGAGGGGTAGAACAGGCTGTTCTTGATTCAGAAAATTTTCTGTGGCCAGCAGAGCGATGTGCTGTGGTCCACCGAAGCCGAAGGCCTCAAGCAGAACGTATTGACCGTTGTCACTTAATGTCCAGTTCCCCAACCGATAATAGTCCGATACCCAAACCGCGTCGCGCTCGCCACCGGAGTCCACCCACCAAAGCTGGGCGTTCAACGTATTCAATGCACATAACCGTTGGCCAAGACCAATAGCTGCGCATTGCGCCGTGACATCTACGGATCGGGTTGGTTGGGTCGTTTGTGACCAAGCGAATGAGCAGACGAAGCTCAACCACAGCAATAGGGACACCAGTGGGTAAAGAGGACGCATAACCTGTAATCCTAAGATAGGGTGGGCACAACCCTGTACCCACCGGCATTCAATGCCCTTTAGAACGGAAACCAACCGCTGTTCAGCGCGCGGGTCAACCAGCCCTGACGCGTAGAATCTGCCAATTCTCCCGTACCGCTGTAAGCAATGCGCGCATCCGCCAGTTTACTGGACGCCACGGTGTTGTCCAAATTGATGTCCTCCGGCCGAATCATCCCGGTAACCCGCAAATACTCTTCCCCACGCGTCAACGTGATCCATTTTTCGCCCTGCACGCGCAACACGCCGTTGGGATAGACCTCCGCCACCGTGACACTGATCGCGCCTTCTAAGCGGTTGCTCTGGTTGGCTTGCCCACTGCCCGCAAAACTGCGGTCGCCATTCACACTGGCGGACAATGCATTATTCAATACCCGCAACTCGTTGCCACCAATCACCGGGGCGCGCAAATCGGCTTCCGAAGATTTACTCGAATTTGTCTGACTGGATTTTTGCGATACCGTCCGCTCGTCCAGAATAATGGTGATCACATCGCCGACACGGTGGGCATTCTTATCGCCATAAAGCTGAATACCATAGGCCTGCGCGTAAATAGACCCATTGGCCGGTGGCGGTGTCATGCTGGTTTGCACGGGCACGGGCGCCCATGCGGGTTCATCTGGCCGTTCATCCAACTTCAGCTCACCGGTTGAGGTGCAGCCGCTGATCACAGCGGCACCTACCAACAACGTCAGGATTCTTATCGGTTTCATCGTTTCTGCCTCCTCGTCAGGCATCGCGGTAGCGGATTTCGTTACCCGCCGCTACGATTAAAGATTCTGCGTAATAGAGCCCAGCATCTGGTCGGCGGTGGACACTACTTTCGAGTTCATTTCATAGGCGCGCTGGGTGGAAATCATGTCGACCATTTCTTCCACGATCTTCACGTTAGAGGTTTCCAACGCCCCTTGAATGATGGCCCCAAAACCATCAAATGCCGGTACACCTTGTTGTGGCGCACCTGAGGCTGCAGTCTCTAGGAACATGTTGTTGCCGATGGCTTGCAGACCTGCCGGGTTGATGAAGTCCACCACTTCAACCTGACCGATCTCAATCGGCAAGTTGTCACCGGCAAAGACAGCGGTCACGATGCCATCGCTGCCGATGGTGAGCGTTTTGGTTTGCTCTGGCACCACCAAGCCCGGTTCAAGTAAGGCACCGGACGCGGTAACAATTTCACCATCGGCATTGATATGGAAGGTGCCGTCACGGGTGTAACTGGCGTTGCCATCCGGCAACAAAATCTGGAAAAAACCGCGTCCATTGATCGCCAAATCCAGTGGGTTTTCGGTAACTTCCAAATCCCCTTGGCTAAACTCTTTTTGCGTACCCACAATGCGTACACCCGTACCCAACTGCAAACCGGACGGCAGTTGATTGTTCTGGTTTTCCTGCGCACCGGGCTGGCGTTGAATTTGATAGATCAAGTCCTGAAACACCGCGCGGTCTTTTTTGAAACCGGTGGTGCTGACGTTGGCCAAGTTGTTGGAGATGGTTGACAGGTTCATGTCCTGTGCTTCCAACCCCGTTTTACTAACCCACAGTGCCTTCATCATGATGCGGTTCTCCTATCAGCTCATTTGGAGCAGACGTTGTGATGCTTCAGAGGCTTCTTCGGCGCTCTTCATCATCTTAATTTGCATTTCATACTGCCGACTCAACGACAGGATGCTTACCAATTCGGTAACAGCTTTCACGTTAGAGCCTTCCAAATAGCCGGAACGCACCTCCACCAGCGGGTCGGCAGCCAACACCGCATCTCCCTGGTTCGGGCGAAATAAGCCGTCGGTGCCTTTCTCCATGGTTTGCAGATCCGGGTTGACCAGCTTTAAGGCATCCACCTGTAAAAGCTCCTGGGGACCATCACCCGGTGCTCGCACGCTGATGACTCCGTCATTCCCAATGAACAATTGCTGATAGGGTGGAATCACCAAGGGACCGCCCTCACCCATCACCGGCCTGCCGTCACCGTTGAATACTTGCCCGGCGGCATCGACCGTCAGGTCACCCCGGCGGGTATAGGCTTCTTCACCGTTTTCATCCAACACAGCCAAAAACCCTTGCCCGGCAATCGCCACATCGAGATCGCGGCTGGTACTGATCAGTGGGCCTTCATTGAAATCACTGGCCGGACGTTCCGTCATACTGTACGCACGGGATGGGTAATGTTCCCCAAACACTGGCATAGCGCGGGCTTGCTCGAAGTCGGCGCGAAAACCGGTCGTACTGGCGTTGGCCAGGTTGTTGGAGTGCGCTGCCTGCGCCAGCATATTGTGCTTGGCACCGGTCATAGCAATGTATATGGCACGATCCATGGGTTTGACCCCTCATTAAGAACTCATCTATGTCTCTCAATGCGATAACTGTGCCAACTAAAAAGAAAACCGCCACAGGGTGCGGCCCTGGGCGGTTTTAGGGGGATGCCGCTGTTTCTTTGAGGAAAAAACAGCGGCAAAGGCGGCAACAACACATAAAAAAGCGGCAGCGGATAGCCTTATGTGTTGCTGCCCAGCGGAGCGTTATAGCCCATCATTAACGAAGGTTGATGATGGTCTGCGTTACCGCACTGGCGGTTTCAATGGTCTTCGCACTGGCTTGGAAATTCCGTTGTGCGATGATCAAGTGCACCAGTTGTTCCGATAAGTCTACGTTCGAATCTTCCAGGGCGTTCGAGCGAATCGACCCTAGGATACCCGTACCGGCAACCCCGATGGTGGCATCGCCGGAATCGAACGACTCAACCCATTCGGTGAAACCAATCGGATTCAGTCCTTCAGGATTCCGGAAGGATGCAATAGATACCTGTCCGATGGTTTGTGATTGCCCGTTGGTATAGCGTGCTGAAATTTCACCCCGGTCATTGATCTCCAGGTCTTTCAGCTGCCCTGAGGCATAGCCATCCTGCGAAAAGTTATCACGCGAGAACGGGCCACCAAACTGGGTTACACGCTCGAAATCAATGACAAAGTTAGAGCTGGTGTTTGGCTCTACAATCGGCAAACGGCCACCCTGTGCTTCAGGCAATGGACCATAGCCACCAGTGGCACCACCTTCGTCATCACGCGGCAACCAGTTAGAGATCAACCATGAGCCGCTGGCGTCACGGTTTAAGGTGCCGTCCGCGTTGAAGAACATTCTGAACGACGCTTGAGTCGGTTCTTGGTTCTGCGGGAATGGCAGGCTCAAATCCGGGTCACCTACATCACGGCCATCGACTTGGGCGTAGACGGTCCAAGAGTTCAAATCAAAGGGGCGATTCGGGTCGTCCTGATCCTTCACAAAAAACATTTGCAACGCGTGCTGATTACCTAATGAGTCGTAAATCGTCAGCGAAGCCGTCTCGTTATAGGTTTCCGGATTGTCCGGATCAAAGGCATTGATCACGTAATCTTCGAAATCATCGGTGGTTAAACCATTGAACAAACCAGTGACCCGTGGGTCTGGCTGGCGCATGGTATAGCCATTGTTCAAGATGATTTCCACGCTACCACCCACCAGCGCCGTGGTCTCACCATCTTCAACAGCACCCAAAGTAACTGGCGCGGTGCCGGTTTCACCCAGCAAGGTCAGGCGATCTGCGACACGAGGTGATTCAATACCTACTTGAATGTCTTGACCGGTTGAGGAGGTTAAAATCAAGTCCCCAGATTCCGCATCCAACTCAGCCGTGATACCCGCCAGCGATGATTGCTGATACTGGTTTATTTCTTCCACCATGGCTAAGAAGTCATTGGCGTTGATGACCTGACCATTGATGAACACATTCATATCACCGGCGTTCGAGTAATCCGATGCAACAAATCGCAGGGTCGTGTTCGCCGTCGCATTCACCCCGGGCAAACCGGACAATTGGGTGGCAATTTGCGCGGCTGTCTGCTGTGCATCAATGGTGACCAAACGCTCTTCATTTTCTTCTGGATCAAACAGAATGAAGGATTGCTCGGGATACCCGTTATTGACCTTTGGCTGGCCCAATTCCAGGTACTCGCTGTTCAAGCGATCCACTTGTAATAGCGCATTCAGTTCTTCCACGGTGATGTCTTCACCAATGGCGATTACGTTTGAGATACTGATTTGCGAGGCTTCACCCGCTTCAGTTGCGACCAATTGGATTTGTTTTGTGCCGTCGTCATTCAGTTGCACGCGCGCCCGAACACCAATGTATTCGTCCTCTGGCACATCGGCCAATTCACGATTGATCGCCTGGGCCAATTGCTCAATGCTGCGAATATTTTCATCCAAAGCAATCTCAACAGAGCCCGAGCGGCCTTCAGTATCTGGTAACGGTACCGCCAGATTAATGCGGAAGGAGTTGCGGCGATCGACTGGGTCAATGGCAGTTGATGAGGTTTGTGATGCATGACCAATGGCCGCTAATGATCCCGTATTACCCGATACGTTGGTGATGTTCAGCGTATTCGGAAAACCACCTAAAGAAGTCAGAGAGAATACGATGCGGCCGTTCACATTGCTGGCTTCCACTTTGCCAGCAATTTGGCCGGAGGCATTAATTTGCAGATTGATAGCCTCAGCTACTTCATCAGCATTGGTGTATTCGCCCGCTGGAATGACCACCGTAGCGACGCCCGGATCTTCACCGCCTACGCTCACGCGCAGCTGGTTATTGGCAGGTACATCGGCTGTACCGGGCGTGGAGGTTGGCAACGGTACACTGCTGGCGGTTAAGCCCAAGGTATCGCCGTTAAATCCGACCGCCGTACTGCTGTCATCTACTACCGTTACAGGATTCGAGTTGTTGGCGGTATTGGCGAACAACAGGTTCGTTCCGTCCAAACCGGCGGTGACCTGGCCACTCAATGTCGGATTGGTAAATAAGGCATTGTTAAGGGCATTGGCTAAATCTGCCCGTGACGCAAAGCCAGCCGCAGGCACGCTGATGGAAATTGTGCTGTCAAGGCTGCCCGACAGTATGCGTAAATCCAGCGTACGACCGGCTGTACCACCTTGGTCACCGATGGCCGTGCTGGGCAGAGACAACGACCCACGCAACGTACTGACCGAGCCTGACTCAAAGTTATTGAACGTCAACCCAGTCGTTTGATTACCACCCACTTGAATGGGTGAGCCTTCAATCGTGGTTAAGTCGATGCTACCGCCATTAGCAAACAAATCCGTACCGACGATGGGTGCCGTGACCAGAGGTGCATCAGTACCCGTATCTTCCGTATCAATGCCTAAAAGGCCGGTCAAGGTTCCTACGTTGTCAGTAATACGCACAATCGAGGTTCCGTCAGCCGCGAAGGGACCGTCGGTAATAACCTGCAAGAATCCGGGACGGTCAGGGTCTTCCTGCACTCGCAAGCGACCCGCTAAGGATGCATCATTGTCGACAGCGGCCTGGAACGACTCGATCACATCACTCATGCTGCGAATCTGTCCACCCACTGGAAAAGGCTCCAAGGTGATGGTGGTCGACACACCTTCGTTAATGTTGGGTCCCTGAATAGTTATATCAATGGTCTGCGGCGAGGCTGGTGGTAACTGGCTGAACACTGAGGTTTGTGCTGCAGCGCCATCCGCTGTGCGCAGGAACAGGGTTTGGGCGATATCACTGGTGCCAATGTCATTCACCGACAGAACGCGTGTACCCGTGGTTGACACAAATTGAACCGCAGAGTCTGGGTCTTGCTCGGGGTCGGCCTGCACAATGATCCGACCGCCTAGGGTCGAATTATTGTCAATACTTTGTTGAAAAGCATCGATCATCGCACCAAAACTGCTAAACAAAGCGCCGTTCGGAAATGGGGCAAGGGTCACACCCAACGGCGCACCACCGTTCAATAATGGATCTTGAATTTGAATCTGAATGGTGTCGGTCGCTGCAGGCGGAGTTTGGAATACACGCTCAAACACCGAACCACCGGCTAAACCCAATTGCGAACCAACCGTGCCGCCATCGTCCACCACATTGGTGATGGAAAAGTCAGGATCAACGGCAACCAGCTCAATGCCAGAGCCATCGGGCGTTGCCTGCCATTCCAGTTCTGCTGGCAAACCTGCCGCACCGTTCAAAGCGGTCAGCAAATCAGCTTGTGAAGCGTAGTTGGTACCTAATGGAAAGGTAACGGTCAGCGTTTGGTTCGTATCTGTATCATCGACATATTGAATTTCAATGTCTTCAGCAGCAGCCAAGTTATCAAACAACAACCGAGGTCCGGTTACCGCACCACCGGCTGCAAAGCCCAATTCATCGGCCAAGGTGCCGGTACCGACGTTATCAATGCCCTGCAACGTTGTACCATCGGTGGTAAAGAGTTCCAATTGGTTGGCTGCGTTCAAGTTAACGAACACCCGCCCCGCCGTTGCTGAGTTAGCGTTCAATGCAGTTTCCATCACGGTACGTGCTTGCGCAGGCGTGGTGGCAATGGCCAACATAGGCCCAATTTCGACCGTTGTGGACGAAGCTGCGCCAGGCAGGGTCAACTCCAATTCAATGGTGTCAGTGACATCGGTCGCGGGTAACGTACCGGTTACGTCGACACCTTGAAGCCCATTAAATTCTGGCGTCGTGATACCACTGGAATAAATTTCCAAAGGCTCGACCACATCACCGGCGGTATAAATATCCGCTAGACTCAGGCTGCCCGTGACCGAAGAAGCTGTACCGGCCGTAGTGGGTACGCCCACTGTGCTTAGCGTTGTCGCCGTGGCTTCGGGTGAACCGACCTGCACTTGACCAATCGCCAAACCGTTCGTGCGCGTTATGCTACCGAGTTGTGCCAATACAGGCGCCCCTGCCGGTACGTTCACGCCGGCATTTACGCTGTGTGTGCCACGCGGCGCTTGGCTGGAGGTATCAATACGCAAGTCTTGCAAGATGCCGTCGACCACACCGGTCGATGTAGCCCCATAGCCTTGCAAGCGGGCTTTTTGGTTGTTGGTGATAAAACCGTTCTCATCGACACCAAAAATACCAGACCGGGTATAGGTGATTTCACCGTTGGGATATTCCGTCACAAAGAAGCCTGTTCCGTCGATGGCCAAATCCAACACGCTGCCGGTTTGGGTGATATTCCCTTGGGTCATTTTCTGCCCGATGTTCGCCACATTAACCCCACCACCGACAACATTGCGGCCGGAGCCGATCATGCTTGAGGTGTAGGCATCGCCAAACTCCGTGCGGCTGGCTTTGAAACCGGTCGTAGAGGCGTTAGCAACGTTGTTACCGGTGACCTGGAGGTCTTTATTGGCCGCGGCAAGTCCACTTAAACCTGTACTGAAACTCATGATGTTTTCCTCTTATTCGCCCGGTTTCGGGGTAGTAATTCTCTGGCGAGCGGCAAGGCTTCGCCATAAACGGGTAAATATTCATTTACCCGCGCTATTCTGTTATGTCGTTATATGCGTGTTAGAAAACGCTATTAATACGCGTTACTTTATCCAAAGTGGTTTCACGTCCACTGTCCAAATTCAAGACCACGGTGTTGTCCGCTTGAATGGATACGCTGTCCACGCGCGAGCTCATGGAAAGGTCTTGAGCCATATTCTGTCCCAAGACATTACCCATAACCCGGAACGTATACTCCCCTTCCGGATGCGGCAAGATATTGCCGTCTTCGTCCGTTTCAAACTTGTCGTAGTCAATATCCGCCATTTCGCCATTCACTTCCAAATCAATGCCGTTCCATTTGAACGTCAGCTCCCCATTTGACTGAGGACCCAGTTCAACCGATTCAATGATTTGTCCGCTGCTGTCTTCGATCTGTAGCATCAAGTTATCAGCACCACTGGCCACATTGGCGGTTCCAAATACCAATTCACCATATCGCAACGTACTTTCTTGCTGCCCATCAACGGTGACAGAGCCACCGACTAGGCTACTGGCTTGTAAGGCCTGACTGGACTTCATAGCGGTGGCCAGCTGGTCAAAACCACCGCTCATGTTGGTGATGCCTTCTACGGTAGAAAACTGCGCCAACTGGGCAATAAACTCACCGTTTTCTTTCGGCTCCAATGGGTTTTGATTGGTCAGCTGAGCGATCATCAATTCCAAAAACTGATCTTTGCCCAATTCGCCGTTATCTGCTTTAGCGGGCGCTTTTTTGTCAATGCCGTATTGCTCTAACGCACTGCCCGGGCCGACTTGATTGATATTAGACATTCTGGCTACCTACCCTTATCGACCTAGCGTCAGTGTTTTCTGCACCAATGTTTTGGCGGTGTTAAAAACTTCTACGTTCACCTGAAAGGTACGAGAAGCGGAAATCATGTCGGCCATCTCTTCCACCACGTTCACGTTCGGATAGAACACATAGCCTTCTTCATTGGCCATCGGGTGCGATGGATCAAAACGCATCTCCAGCGGACCATCTTTTTCGACAATAGCGGCCACGTTCACGCCGTTACCGATGTCCTTATTCGCGGTAATGTGCCGGAAGTTAGGGTCATGGTACTGCTTGGGAATCATTTGAAATACAGGCTTACGGGCTCGATACGTTTCATCGATGCTGGAACTCACACTCTGCGCGTTCGCCAAGTTACTGGCTGTGGTGTTCAAGCGCACTGACTGCGCGTTCATGCCAGACCCTGCAATATTGATGGTGTTACTGAATGACATGATTATTCTCCTCGCAGTGCGCTGCGCAAGCCGGTGAATCGGGAGTTCAGAAACTCGAAGGTTGCGTTGTACGCCATGGCGTTCTTGGTAAATTCTGCGTGCTCTACGTTGTCGTCCACCGTATTGCCATCAATCGCGGGCTGGTACGGTGTGCGGTACAGCATATCCTGGTTCATCGAGCCACGGCCCGCCAAGTGCTTACTGCTCGTGCGCTCCACGGGCAAGCTGGCATTCTTGCTCACTTCACCACGTAAAATGGCTTCAAAGTCGATGTCGCGGGCTTTAAACCCAGGGGTATCCGAGTTAGCCAGGTTGTTCGCCAACACTTCTGTACGCTGTGCACGAACCAACAGCGCCTGCTGGTGAATACCTAACGAATTTTGAAACCCTAAAGCGGACATGGACTAAGCTCCTATGGTGACTGCGTTTTCTAATACAACATACGTGCCAAAAACAGAAAACCCGCATAGAATGCGGGTTTTTGGGAATTCACCATTGAAAAAAGCGGTTTTACACGACAAAGATTGCCGCTTTTTCCGCTGCCACTGCCGCTATTTTTTGCGGTAAATAATGCCGGGGCGGCAATGCACCATTTCATAGTAATCGTTCAACCCGTTAACAGCTTCCGAGGCACCCACAATCAGGTAGCCTCCCGGACGCAGTGCTTGATGCATCTTCTTTAAAATCTGCATTTTTAATTCTGTGGTGAAGTAAATCAGCACATTGCGGCAAAAGATAATCTGAAACTGCCCAAGCATCGAATAGCTCTCGAGCAAATTTAAAATACGGAATTCCACGCGTGACGAAATGTTGGGCTTTATGCGCCAGCGGCCATCGGCGGTCTGGTCAAAGTATTGCTTTAATTGGGCGGTGTCCAGGCCGCGTCCAAGCGCCAACATGGCGTACTCTCCGGCCTTTGCATCGCCCAGGGCGCGTGTGCTGATGTCGGTAGCGATAATCTTCTCACCCTGAAAGACGCCGGGGCGAGTGCGTTTAAACTCTTCCATGATCATAGAAATGGAATAAGGCTCTTGCCCTGTCGAACAGGCCGCAGACCAAATACGCAGCGGTTGCTTCACCTTTTCAGCGGCGTATTCCGGCAACAATTTATTGCGCAAGATGTCAAACGGGTGCATGTCACGAAACCACAGGGTTTCGTTGGTGGTCATGGCATCCACCACTTGGGCCCGCAAGCCACCTCGCACATCTCGCTCAATCAACTTCACCAAATCGGCCAGGGTTTCTGCTTGCGTGTCCTTTAAAATGGTTCGTAGACGGCTCGAAACCAAGTATTGCTTGTTGGGGCCTAGCGCAATGCCTGAATGTTTCTCCAGAAACTGGCTAAATTCCTCGTAACCTTTGCTAACAGCCGACATAGGGCTGGGTACTCCTTACTTATTCTTCGAGCGCAGGCACAGAACCGCCACGCGCCATGATTTGATCGATAACTTTTTGTGCTAATTCATCCGGGTGAAATTTGGCCTGGAAGTCATTCGCGCCCACTTTCTGCACCATCGCTTTGTTAAACACGCCACTCAAAGAGGTGTGCAGTATGATGTGCATGTCTTTCAATTCCGGGGTATTACGAATGTTGGCCGTCAAGGTGTAACCATCCATTTCTGGCATTTCAATGTCCGAAATGATCATCGCAAACTCGTTTTTCGGGTCTTTACCGTCAGCCAGCATTTGGCGCAAATAATCCCACGCTTCTTTACCGTCTTCGAGCACCACGGTTTCAATACCAATTTGTTCAACACAACGACTGATTTGCTTACGCGCAATTCGAGAGTCGTCGACAATCAATACTTTATTGTTCACGGCAGCTTTACGGGCATCATCGGTAATCAAACCTTCACGAATGGTTTCATTAACCGGCGACACCTCGGACAGAATTTTTTCAACGTCGATGATTTCCACCATCTGATTGTCCAGTTTGGTCACCGCCGTCAGATAATGATCATGCCCGGTTCCCTTTGGCGGTGGCAAAATATCTTCCCAATTCATGTTCACTATGCGGTCAACCGAATGCACCAGAAAACCCTGCACCCGATTGTTGTATTCGGTAATGATCACAAAGGCATCTTCAATATTGTCCAGCGCCCGCTTTCCGGTGGCTAACCCAAGGTCAAGAATGGGTGTCGTCCCGCCTCGGATGTGGGCAACGCCGCGCACCACCGACTTACTTTTCGGCATACTGGTAAGTTTAGGACACTGCAAAACCTCTTTCACCTTGAACACATTGATGCCGTATAGCTGCTTACCGGCCAAACGAAACAACAATAATTCTAAACGGTTCTGCCCAACGAGTTGGGTTCGTTGGTTGACACTGTCTAATACTCCGGCCATTTCAGCACTCCAGAATCTTGGTGACTGGCATAATAATTGAATGTTTTACTGCCTGCGGTACATCCCGTCGAACTTCTGACATTGTAGACCAAAAGGCACGTGCATGGCGCAGTTCGTAACAGCCCTGATCACATTCTTCCGCGTCTTTGTCGCCGGTCTGTCACTGCTCCTGTCGGCAACCCACAGCATAGCGCTTGACGAAGACCGTTTACAACATACCTTACAGCAGTACATTACTACCAGTATTCTAGACCATTATGCGCAAGCGACGGCAGAAAATATTTCCATCACGATCAACATGCCGAACGCTGTGCGTTCCTTGGATGAATGTACGGCACCGCTGGAGATCTCTGCCAGCCGTAATCAATGGGTAGGCAATGTCCGTTTGGTGGTCAGTTGTGCAGGCGAATCTACTTGGACAACGTACATCACCGCCAGTGTCGGCATGCATCTGCCGGTTGTCACCCTCAGTCGGTCGCTGCCGCGAAACAGCGTGATCACAGCCGACGACATCAGCATGCAAGTTAAAAATATCGCCGATGAACATCAAGGTTTTTACTTGGATGCCGATGCTGTCATTGGCTCTGCGCTGGCGCGTGACCTTGGCTTAGGTTATGTGTTGCACAGTCGTGTGTTAAATGCACCAACGCTGGTTTCCCGTGGAGATGCTGTAACCATACGCGCTACCGGCGGCGGAATCTCTGTATCCATGGCCGGTACGGCCATGATGGATGGCACAGAGGGGCGTCAAATTTCTGTCAGAAACAACAGTTCGGGCAAAGTCTTACGGGCTTGGGTAGTAGACCGGGGGCTGGTTGAAGTTCCGTTTACGGCCACCCGATAATGCCCATTTCACGCGTCAAAAAAAACGCGCAATTAAATGCATTTTGTACTAAAGTTTTTTATGCCGGTGCCGCTACTGCATCTAGCGGAACTGTATTTTGAGGGCAACATCATGGCTATAAATTTCAACAACGGTATCGGGTCAGGCCAGAACAGCCTGAACGGCACCAAAGGCAAAGACAACGTTACACCCTTACATCGCGACGGGATGAACACGTCTAACGGACAGGGTGCGAAAGACGACTCAGTGAATTTGAGCAGTCAGGTACAATCCTTGCAGAGCCTTGAGGCAGAGATTAAAAAAATGCCTGATGCGGATTTGGGTCGTGTAGACCAAATCAAGTCAGCCATCGCCAATGGCGAATACACGATTAATTACGAGCGACTGGCAGCGGCCATCCAGAAATTCGAGGGTTCCCTCTGAATTTAGCACCTTGAGACCGCTGCATGGGATGCTAATGAGGAGCACACCGTATGCACTGGTCCAATGAACAAAGTACCGCCCTCCACAATATTCTTGTTTCTTTACTGCGCACCGGGCGGCAAATGCTTGCCGTCCTAACGGCAGAACGTGATGCACTGATTCAGCGCGAACCCCCTGCCGCATCCATCACCGAAGAAAAAGCGCAACTGGCCAGTATCCTTGCGGATATGCATGGCACCTACGACCAATTGATTGATGGACGGAACATTGTCGATTTACGTCAACAGTTGGCCAGTGAAGCACCGGACTTAATTCTTTTATTGGATGATGTAAAAGCCATCTTGAACGACTGCGACGAATACAATCATATCAACGGTCGCTTGCTAGCGCGCACCCACATTAAATACCAACTGTTAAACCGACTATTAAAAAATAGCCATCCTGATCCGACCTACTCTCGCGGTGGACAACTGTCGGAATCGAACCATGGCAGCCTTGGCAAAGCATAAAGATTCAACTTCATCATGACTCGGACAGGCGATTTGGCCCATGTATATTGAACCGTTGGCGCTATTTATTCTGCTGGAAGTATTTATCGCCGTCATCGTGGTATCCGGCTTCCTGTTCTATAAAAGTCGCCTGTTGAGGGTCATGATTGCGATCTTGACGCATTTGCGCAAAGAGCGCGCCCGCCGTGAAATGGAACGACGTGCCGAGTTGGCCAAACTGCGCCAGGAAAATAAAGCGCTGGCCGCTGACGTGGTAAAGATTCGGGAAGACAGTGGCAACAGTTATCTGCAACAAATTCAGTCGCGCTTGAAAGAGGTAGATGCAGAAACGAGTCGCCGGATGAAGGATGCCTCCGAAGAAGAAGGGGAAGACATTTCCCATCAAGCGCAACTGCGTAAAATTTTTCTCGAATACGAAGCCCTGATGTCGGCCCCGGGCGCTAACCGCGAAAAAGCCACCGAAGAGTTCATTCAGCAATTAGAGAAGGCCGTAGGCGCGCGAGCCAACCTTATTCCGGTTGACTCGGAACTGGGTCAACTGCAAGAACAAATTGAACTGCACAAAAAGCGCATTGCGCTGTTGGAGCCGTTCGAAGCCCAGGTCAATTCGCTGCAGGCTGAGTTGGATGAGGCTGAACGTAAGATTGAAGAGCTCCGCACCATCACAGAAAATGACTTTGGCCCCGGCTATCAATCGTCCGAGCCCGGCGAACACACCGATGAAATTCATCGTTTGAAATCGGAACGTTTTGACTTAATGGAATCGGTCAACGAGTTACGCCTCAAACTACAAAAAGCCATCGCAGACGGTAACGCACAAGACATTGTCGATCTGATGGAGTTACAGATTTCGCAGCAAGCGCAGTACATGAAGGAATCTGATACGGCCATTACCCTGCTAGAAAAAGAGTTGGAAACTGCCAATAAGATGGTCTCCGATTTACGCTTCAAGTTGGAAAACATGCCTGCGCCATCGGGTGTCGACTTTGAAACCGCCGAAGCCGTTGAAACCTTAAATACGGAAAGTGTCGAAAAGCTCAACGACTACGCGAACGATCAGAAGAACAGCATTGCTGCGATGCGCGATAACCTGGTGGCCTTTCGTGCCGCAAAAGAAGAAAGCGAGCGCGAAGAGCTACTGGAACGCCAGAACAGCCAGATACAAACCATGGAGGCTTCTCTCAAAGAATCTGAAACCTGCGTGATGATACTGGAAAACGAACTGCGCGATGCGAACGAGAAGATTGGCAAGCTGCACAAAGTCGCCAAAAAAGCTAAAAATAATAAAGAAGTGAATAAACAGGCGAACGAAATGGAGAACTTACTGCGGAAGTTTGTCACCGACAGCGAAGACATGGTGGCCTGCATTGGCGGCCTGGAAAACGAGAATCTGGAGCTTCGCGCCAAGTTGGTGGATATGGGCGTCGGCGAGAGCGAGCTACCGAAACACGTCTTACCTCCCGACGCCATGAAGATCAAAAAGCACCCACCAGTGCCGCAAGAAGAGGACGAAGATTAAGTCACCGAAAGACGCAATTGAAAACCGCCATTGGGCGGTTTTTAGCCTTCTAAGCGCTCCCGCTGCTGCATCGCCCACAACTGCGCATAACGCCTGTTGAGTTTTAACAACGCTTCATGCCTACCCTGCTCCACCACTTGACCGCCATCCAACACCACAATTTGATCAGCATCCGTAACAGTGGAAAGGCGATGCGCAATCACCAAGGTTGTATGGTTAGCGGCCACGGTGCGCATGGCATCCAAAATCGCACCTTCGGATTTTGAATCCAGTGCCGAGGTCGCTTCATCAAACACCACAATGGGCGCGTTCTTCAACAGCACCCGGGCAATGGCAATGCGCTGTTTTTCGCCGCCGGAAACCTTCAGTCCGCGTTCACCCACCATGGTCTGGTCGCCGTCTGGCAAGGCCGCAATAAATCCGTCCAACTGCGCCATGCGTATCGCCTCGGCAATCTCTGCTTCGGTGGCGGTCGGGCAGCCATAGGCCACGTTGTCTCGAATACTGGCATTAAACAGTACGGTATCTTGCGGTACGATGGCTATGTTCTGGCGTACACTGCTTTGCGTGACCTTACGAATGTCTTGCCCATCGATTTCAATGACCCCATCCCAGACGTCGTAAAAACGATACAGCAAGCGCGCCAGAGTGCTCTTTCCGGCACCCGAGGCACCGACCACGGCAACCTTACTACCGGCGGGAACGGAAAGTGAAAAGCCCTTAAGAATGGCGCGGTCCGGGTGATAGCCAAACATCACCTGCTTGAACTCTACACGGCCAGTTTGCAGCACTAAGGGTGCGGCATCCGGTGCGTCTTGAATGGCTGAGGCACGGCTCAACAGACCCAACATATTTTCCAGGTCCGTCAGTGCCCGACGTATTTCCCGGTAAACAAAACCTAAAAAGTTGAGCGGTATAAAAAGCTGAATCATGTAGGCGTTAATCATGACCAGATCACCTAAGGTCATGCTGCCATCCACCACCCCTTGCGCGGCCATGATCATCATGGCGGTAATGGCGAGGGCGATGATGAGTGCCTGCCCTGAATTGAGCGCCAAAAGCGAAAGTCTATTTTTCAGCTTGGCGCTTTCCCAGCGGGCCAAAAATCCATCGTATGCCGACGCTTCAAACGACTCATTATTGAAATACTTGACCGTTTCATAATTCAACAGGCTGTCGATGGCCCGGGTGTTGGTGGAGGAATCGGCCTGATTCGCTTCGCGCACAAAACGGTTGCGCCACTCGGTTGTGATAATGGTGAACAGAATATAGAAACCGACCGCAATCACCGTAATCAGGGCGTACCATGGGGAAAAGGCGAAGGTAAAAATGGCCGCGACCATCAGTATCTCAAACAGCGTGGGAACGATGTTGAACATCAGGAAACGCATAAGGAAACTGATGCCACTGGTACCACGTTCTATATCGCGGCTAACCCCGCCGGTCTGGCGTTCCAAGTGAAACGCCAGTTCAAGTGCATGCAGGTGCTTGAATACCCTCAAACCTACTTGTCGCATGGCATGTTCGGTTACGCGACTGAACAAGGCATCGCGCAATTCACCAAAAAACACCCCACCAAAGCGCAACAGCCCATAGAACAGCAAAAAGGCCAAAGGCAAAATCACTTCAGGCTGAAGACTACGATCAACACCATCGACAATGTTCTTCAATGCCCACGGCATTAACAAGGTCGCACCTTTGGCGGCCAACAACGCCAATACGGCCAGAATAACGCGGCCTTTAAAATCCCATAAGTAAGGCCATAGATAGCCAATGGTTTCTTTAAGCCGCAATGAATTCTTCGTAGGCGGGGCATCCACCCCGCGTGTACCACCCATACCCTGCACGGTTAGGCGTAAGTACAGAGATACGCGGTATCTTGCGCTACCTGAAGTTTGAACGATGCGTGCGCAGGCACTTCAAATACAGCACCGGCTTTGAAGGTTTGCCAGCTTTCACTACCCGGCAATAAAACGGTGAGCGCACCGCTGATGACTGTCATGGTTTCGTGCTGCGACGTGCCAAACTCATAGTCACCCGGCGCCATCACGCCAACGGTAGCTGGCAGTTGTTCACCTTGAAAGGCAATAGAAGCAACTTTCCCGTCAAAATATTGATTCACATTAAACATAAATTATTCTCAAAAGTAGGAAGTAAAATAGCTGGATGTAAAAATGCTAGGGGGCTTCATCTTCGTAGTAGCCATCGTCGTCACCTTCGATCAGCTCGGTGGTCACCGGTTGACCGCACTGTACACAGCTTCCGGTAATGTACACCCGATCACCGATGGCGTACTCTTCAGGATTGGTCATGCCCAAATCAGCCGCCATGCAGTTCTGACACCACGTTTGACTTAGAAAAGCCGCCTGTTCTTCACCGTCGCGCGCATAAAAGTCGCGCGGGATTCTTTCATCACTCATATCGTCACCCGTACCCATTCTTCGGCGCGCATTATACAATGCGCGGAAATCTATAACAGGAAAATAGTGTCGTATGACCTTCCCCGCCATGATCGCCCTTGAATACAGCGAATACGATGAACGCGGATTTCCTACCGCCATTGCTTGGACTTTAGATGACGGGATGTATAAAGGCGTCCTAATCCAACCCGTAGACGAGTGGTTGAACCACTTGAACGATGACGTAACCGCTATGGACCGTCCGGTCTCAGAGCTGCTGGAAATGGGCGAAAATCTGGTCGATATAGCACGTGAGCTGGCTGAAGACCGGTCCGAAGGAACGCTGTATGCTGAGGACCCAGAGCTGGTGGCCGCCATGCTGGAACGCTTTTACACCGCTCTTGAGCAAGAATGCCCGTATGAAGTGGCACCCATGCTAGAAACCTTTGCCGAGTGGGACGCCGAACACGTGGAGTCTATCCGCCGCCTCTACATTGACCGCCTGGACCTTTCACCACATTTAGCGGAACAGAACATTCTGGCTTGGCGTGCCGCCTATGCGCATTTGATGGAAGAGAAAACTAATACGCTCTGAAGACCTTACCACTGCATAACGGACTTAATAAACGGCGGGGTCAGTTTGCGTTGCGCCACTAGGGACTCCGTATCCAAACGTTGCAGGAGCGCGTTCAGACCCTGCCACTCGCGTGGTCCCCGATAGGCAATATAGAGCGCTGCCTCATGGCTTAGGGTTAAGCCATATTGGGCCGCCAGCCAGGTAATCGCGGCGGTCCAGTCGTCGTCTTCCGGGAGCTTCAATTGCGCCCGCATGCCCCAGCTTAAACGGGAATGCAAATCGGCCAGCATACGATCCGCCAGTTCTGGCAGCGAACAATGCGCCGCCAGCACCAACTGCAAACCCTGATCCTTTTGAGCATTAAACAAATGAAAGAGCTGTTGATCCCACTCCTGCTGACCCAGCACCGTATCCACATCGTCTAAACACACCAGCGGTGTACCTGCAAGCTCCAGCAAAACAGCCGGTGACTCATCCCGAACTTCCGTGAGATTAAGGTAAAACCCGCTACTGCCCTGCTCTTCACTTTGCTGGCAAATGGCTTGCAACCATTGCGTCAATCCACTGCCGTGCACGCCGTGCAAAAACAAGGAATTTTCGCTACCCGAGCACCAGGTTGACTGTAACCAGTCAATCAGCCATGCATTCGGTCCGGCAAACAGTGACGACAACCGAGCATCGGCGCGCAAGGTGACCGGCAAGGCTAATTGGGGATGACGGGTGGTGTTTGGGGTCATGCCTTCATTCCCGCCAAATGAACTGCAAGGCCACTACCTCATCAGCACGCTGTATGTCACTGAGCCCTTGCAGGCGTCCTTCCAGCGCCAAAATGTCCAGCCATTGTGTGGGCGGTGCTCGTAGTGCCAACTGATAGGTCGCCACATCGCCACGCATACGTTCCATGGTCACTGCGCTGACACCATTGACACCGCGCAGATAGCGCCTTACGGCCCCATGATTGGCAATATTGGTGACATTAAGCACATCTACCGTCAGCGTCTGAACGGGTGCCGACAGGTCCACTGCATAGCGATCGGCCAAGGCATCTGTTGCTAAACGAACCCCTTGTTCTATTACCGACGTTTGTGATTCACCAAAAAATGTCGCGGTAAATTTTTGTCCTGCGTAGAGAAAATGCCAGCGCCCAACCCATTGACCCGAATCAGGCTGCACCCCAACATAACCCGCCAACACCGGCTCCGTTTGATAGCGCGCAGCCAAGGCATTCATTGGCCCTTCATTACCGACCCATAAGTCATCTGCCGTTGCCAAAGCCAGATCGTCAATATCCCAGTCAGGCCAAAACAAAGGTATACCCTGGCGCTGGCCAGCCAATTGAGCCATGGCAACGCCATCGGTCGGAGTACCCTCGTGAATAAGGTCAATACGACCATCGTATGGCCCGGCCAACAACATCAAAACGCTGGGCCGTTGGGCAGACCAAATGGGAAAACCTGATTGCGTTAAGGCCTGACGCACGCGTTGTTCATCAAATACCATTTGTAGTCGATAAGTAGGTTGCGGGTTGCCGATCGCATCCGGCAACAAGGCATCACTGGCCCCAAAACCAAACTGTGCTAATACGTCATTCGGGGCTTCCAGTGCCGCCGCCACGGCACCACCGGCATCCGCCGCAGAAGGATCGCCAGAAACGCGCACCAACACTTCACGCAGTGCCTCACGCACCGCAGCCAGTTGAGTTCGCTGATCCGCGTTCTGCAATATAACCCGCTCCGCGGCATACAGATTGACCGACTGCGTGCGGGCTTGCGCCCCTGCCATACCGGAAAACAACAGGTACAGAAGCATCGAAATTGATATCAGTTTATTCATGCACTCGGCATTCCTAGAGGCTTATTCGAACGGTTTAGGGCGCTATTCTGACAAACTCTCTGCCATTTAACACGCTTTGCAGAAAAGGAATGACCAGAACTTTACCGATAAGGCATGACGCATGGCGTGCAGAGCATGAATTTCTCTTTTTTTCAGGCTACAATGCCGCGCAACTTTTGACCCCGCCCAGGAGAACACACCGCCATGGCCAAGCCATCCCTCAGTTACAAAGACGCAGGCGTAGACATCGATGCCGGAAACCAGCTGGTAGAGCGCATCAAGTCTGTATCGCGGCGCACGCATCGGGCCGGTGTACTGGGCGGCTTAGGTGGTTTCGGGGCCTTGTTCGAGCTACCTAAAGGGTACAACGAGCCGGTATTGGTCTCTGGAACCGATGGCGTTGGCACCAAGTTGCGTTTGGCGATGGATCTGGGTCGTCATGACACCATTGGTATCGACTTGGTGGCGATGTGCGTCAACGATCTTATTGTGGCCGGCGCTGAACCCTTATTCTTTCTCGACTATTACGCCACCGGCAAATTGAACGTTGATATCGCCGCCGATGTGGTGACGGGTATTGGTGCCGGATGTGAGTTGGCAGGCTGTGCCTTAGTGGGCGGTGAAACCGCTGAAATGCCCGGCATGTATGAGGGTGAAGATTACGACTTAGCCGGTTTCTGTGTCGGTATTGCTGAGAAAGCCAAATTGATTGATGGCAGCAAGGTGCAAGCGGGAGATGTAATTCTAGGCTTGCCTTCCAGCGGACCGCACTCCAACGGTTATTCATTGATCCGCAAGGTCTTGGAAGTCAGTGGTCACTCACCTGAGCAGTCTTTAGGCGACACAACCTTAGGTGAGGCCTTGATGGCCCCAACGCGCATCTATGTGAAGCCGTTATTGGCGGTGCTGAAAGAACACCCGATCCACGCCATGAGCCACATTACCGGTGGTGGTTTCCTGGAAAACATTCCCCGCGTGATGCCCGAAGACACCAAAGCGGTAATTCATACCGATGCTTGGCAGCGTCCTGCGGTCTTTGACTGGCTGCAACAAGAAGGCAACATCACCGACACCGAAATGTACCGTACCTTCAACTGTGGTATCGGGATGGTCTTGGTGGTACCGGCCGCCGCCAGCGACCTTATCGTGTCAGCCTTGCAAGCCGAGGGTGAAGCGCCGGTGATTTTGGGATCCATTGAGGCCAGCGAAGGCGCGCCCTGGGTGGATATGGTGGCGCGCTCGGCATGAGTTGTCGCATTGTTGTGCTTATCAGTGGCAGTGGCACCAATCTCCAAGCCTTAATTGATGCCGCCCGTAACCATGATCTGAACGATGCGCAACTGGTGGGTGTGATCAGTAATCGACCTAATGTTGGAGGACTGAAGCGGGCAGAACAGGCCGGGATCCCGAGCGTGACCTTAAACCATCAGGATTTTCCGAGCCGGGAAGCTTTTGACAGCGCTCTGCTGGAACAGATAGAACAGTGGCGACCCGACCTGGTGGTGCTGGCCGGGTTTATGCGCATCTTAACGCCTGAGTTTGTGCAACACTTTGCTGGCCGCATGATTAACATTCACCCATCGCTGCTGCCAAAATACCCCGGTCTGCATACCCATGAACGTGCCATTGCGGCCGGCGATGCACAACATGGTGCCAGCATTCATTTCGTGACAGCAGACTTGGATGGTGGACCTATCATCGTGCAAGCGGCAGTCGACGTTCTACCAGACGACACCCCTACGACTCTGGCGCAGAGAGTGCAGGCCCAGGAACATTGTATATACCCTGCCGTGGTGCGCTGGTTTTCTGCGCAGCGCTTGACAATGCGCGCCGGAGCGGCCTATATGGACGGTAAGCCCCTAGGCCAAACAGGACTCAACTGGCATGACCCTGAAACTCCGCATTAAGCAACGCTGCTTCAGCTTCTTTCTGTTGGCCACCTTATTAAGTGCTGCGGTGAATGGCCGCACCCTAGTACCCTTTCACATTGACTTGGAAGGGTATCAGTATGCCGCCGTGCCGGTAAAAGTAACCGGTACGCAAACCCTCGTGCAGCGTGGTGAAGGGTTATGGCGGCTCGCTTTAGAATTACGCGGTCCCTTGACGCGAATTGAAGAGTGGGTAGACTTCCGCTGGGTCGATGGGGAGCCGGTTCCCTTGGAGTATCGTTACAACCAACGTGTGCCGTTCAACAATGAATCGAGACGGCTCCGGTTTGAACCCGAACAACAACGCATTCGCGTCAATCTAAATGACGATGCTTACACCTACCCGTATGACGCCAATGTCTTTGACCCTTTGTCGTACACCCTGTTACTGCTGAATGGCTTGGCACGCGGCGAAACCGAATTTCAGTTTTCAGTCATAGACCGACGGAACCCACGCCACTACGAGTTTTCCATCGCCACCGATACGTCCGTCAATGAACCGCATGCGGTCGTGATTGCGCAACGTGTTCCCGCGCGCGGCATCACCTACATCGTACTGGATACCCAATGGCAAATTCCCACCCACTTTTTACGCTGGCGCAACGACAAGTTAGACCAGCAAATTCGAGCGCTTGAGGCACGAGTGGGTGACCGCAACGTATCCGATCTACCGCACTGGTCGGACCCACGCAGTAACCTGCCCAGTTGATAAGCATCAATGCCGACCGTCCATTCATGGTCTACACTGACTACTTATTTATGTCCGCTGGAAGGAAAAACTTGTGAACGTTGCTGTATTCAGTAGTAAACGCTACGACGAAGAACACCTAAGTCGTTGCGATTCAGGCACCCTGTCTTTTACCTTTCTTGAGCCTCACCTGAACCAGACCACCGCGGCCCTGGCGGCTGGTCACGATGCGGTGTGTTGCTTTGTGAATGACACTTTAGACGAGCCGACGCTGGCACAACTCGCTGACCTGGGTATCCGCATGATCGCTATGCGATGTGCAGGCTTTAACAATGTCGACTTGGAGTGTGCCGAACGCCTCAACATCCTTGTGGCGCGCGTACCTGAATATTCACCACACGCGGTGGCCGAACACGCCGTCGCGTTAATATTAGACCTGAACCGCAATATCCACCGCGCTTTTAACCGGGTGCGCGAGCACGATTATTCGCTGAATGGCTTACTGGGCTTCGACCTGTATCAAAAAACCGTAGGGGTGGTGGGCACCGGGAAAATTGGTGCCACCTTTGCGCGCATCATGCAGGGCTTTGGCTGCCAAGTACTGGCCTATGACCCCTACCCTAACCCGGCCGTACAGGCACTGAACATTGAGTATGTGCCCTTAGAACGCCTCTGGGCGGAATCCGACGTCATCTCTTTGCATTGCCCACTTATGCCCGAAACCCACCACCTCATTAACAGTCGTTCCATCGCTCAAATGAAGCGCGGCGTCATGCTGGTTAACACCAGTCGTGGTGCTTTAATCCAGACACAGTCGGTCATCACCGCGCTAAAGAGCGGCCATATCGGGTATCTAGGGCTCGATGTCTATGAAGAAGAAGCCGATCTGTTTTTTGAAGACTACTCCAATACGGTACTGCAAGACGACGTGTTCGCACGCCTGCTAACCTTTCCTAATGTTATTATCACCGGCCACCAGGCGTTCTTTACCCGTGAAGCTTTGGATGCCATTGCCCGCACCACGGTACAAAACCTATTGGGTTTCAAACATCAGGAGATGGAAAAGGTGCATTGCGTTCGTCGCTGAACGCCCGGACCTCTGTACTTTTGGTTGATAATCGCCCATGTAAAGCCCGTGTTCATGCCATTTCAAAGACAGTCCATGGCATTGAGTAGGCGCAGCCCATAAATTTGCATAGTCTCCTTGGCCTTGGGTACAGCTTTGGAGACCTCATACATGGGTATTGCTTTGGTTGCGGACGCTTCATGCGACATACCGCAAAGCATGATCACGGACTACGGCATCACCATTTTGCCCGTCACCGTTTTGACGGATCAACAGGCCATGCAAGACACGCGGGATGCCGCCACAACGTTGGCTTATTACCGTGATCATCTAGTAGACCGGGGCAAAAAAGTCACCACGCAACCGGTAACGGCGGAAGAAGGTCTGAAGATTATTGAAGACCAATGTCTGAGCCATGCCGACTATGTCATCGTACAAACCACTGGACGCCATCGCTCTAAAACTTACGACAATATGAATGAAGCGGCGGCGCGACTGAACCAGAAATTGAAGTCGAGTGGAGCGTTAAAAGTCATCCGTGTTATGGATACCCGCGCCCTGTTTGCCGGCATGGGGGTGGTGGTTGCGCATACGCAAGCGCTGATCAACAAAGGACTAGAAGGCAGCGAAGTTCGCCGGTTAACCAATTTGGTGGCGGATCAAGTCCATACCTTTGTTGTGCCTTCGGATTTACGCTATATCCGCGAACGCGCGCGCCAACGTGGTGAAGACAGCATTAATTTTGTCAGCGCGTTTATGGGCAAGGCTCTGGGTATCACACCGGTTGTGTGCGGCCACCGGGAGAGAAACTTTCCTTGCGCGAAATTTAAAGGCTTCTCTACCGCGGTCGAAGCCACCCTTGCGCATGCCCTGCGCCAGGTCGACGCGGGGCAACTGGCTTCGCCTTATATCGCAGTTAGTTACTCTGGCGATTTACAAGACCTGAACGTCTACCAAGGCATTGCCGAACTGCGTGCTCGGCACGAACGCAAACAGATCCGTCTGCTGATCAGCACCATGGGTTTAGCGGGTGCAACCTACCTTGGGCCGGGATCATTTTCACTCGGCATTGCTTGTGCTGAAAACGCGTGGTCGAAGCCCAACTGACGGCGTCGCCGCCAGATTGAGAAAAAGGCGTTTTGCCTAGGCTTTAGGCAGAGTTACACCTCGCTGCCCCATATACTTCCCGCTGCGATCTTTATACGACACCTCACAGGCTTCATCCGACTGGAAGAACAACATCTGCGCTACACCTTCGTTGGCATAGATTTTTGCTGGCAAGGTGGTGGTATTGGAGAACTCCAGCGTCACATGGCCTTCCCACTCGGGCTCTAACGGGGTGACGTTAACGATGATACCGCAACGCGCATAGGTCGATTTACCCAGGCAAATGGTCAACACATCACGGGGTATTCGAAAATATTCCACAGTGCGCGCCAGGGCAAACGAGTTAGGCGGGATAATGCATACGTCTTTTTGCACGTCAACGAAGCTGTTTTCATCGAAGTGTTTTGGGTCCACCGTCGCTGAATGAATGTTGGTAAACACCTTAAACTCATTCGAGCAACGTACATCATACCCGTAGCTCGACGTACCATAGGAAATAAGCTTGCTACCGTCAGCAGCGGCTTTTACTTGGCCAGGCTCGTAGGGTTCGATCATGCCGTGTTGTTCAGCCATTTGGCGAATCCAACGATCTGATTTAATGCTCATGCAGTGCCTCTCCTGACCACGAAAAAAGTCGCGCTATGTTAGCGGGGTATGGCGTTGAGGGCAACGGCCGAACAACACAGCATGGCGTCAGTCATCACTCACTGTAATGGTTGGAATGGTCGTTTTACCCTCGTTCAATAGGGACACATTAGCCATCACTTGGCGAGCCATCATTAAATATTGCAATGCCACCTCTGAATCGGGATCGGCTACCACGGTGGGCGCACCGCCATCCGCTTGCTCACGAATGTGAATATCCAAAGGCATACTGGCCAGCGTACTCACCCCGTATTCTTCAGCCAGCCGACTACCGCCCCCCTCACCAAAAATGTGCTCCGCATGCCCGCAGTTTGAACAAATGTGCAGCGCCATGTTTTCCACCACGCCCAGAACGGGAATGTTCACTTTGCGGAACATTTCTATACCTTTCTTGGCGTCTAACAAGGCAATGTCTTGCGGTGTCGTTACAATGACGGCCCCGGTCGCCGGTACTTTTTGCGCGAAGGTCAATTGAATATCGCCCGTACCCGGCGGCATATCCACCACCAAATAATCTATGTCATCCCACTGGGTTTGCGTCAACAACTGTTGCAGCGCACCGCTGACCATAGGCCCGCGCCATACCATCGGCGTTTTATCATTGACCAGAAAAGCCATCGACATGGCTTGGATACCATGCGCTTTAATAGGCACAAACCACTTGTTGTCGATGGTTTCCGGCTTCGTACCTACTGGAATTCCCAACATCATACCTTGGCTGGGCCCGTAGATGTCAGCATCCAAAATGCCGACGCGCGCGCCTTCTTGTGCCATGGCGAGGGCCAAATTGACGGCCGTAGTTGATTTGCCTACGCCACCTTTACCACTTGCCACCGCGATGATGTTCTTCACATTAGGCATTGCCGCGGATTGATTGGCGACCGGTTGGCGCGTGACTTGCCATTCAATATCGACCGTAATTTTTCCGGCAAATAGGGCTTCAAATTGCGCGGCCACCAGCATGGCCAAACCCTTGCCAAACCGCTGCGCCGGGTATGCCAGTTCGAGTACAACATGCAGATGGCTATCGTCCGCTGCAAATGATTTGAGTTGTTTAGCGCCTAATGGCTGCGCCGTATAAGGGTCTTGTATACGACTTAAACATTGTACAATCTGACTACGGTCCAGTGCTGGCTTGCTCAACAATGCCTCCCCGAATAACCAAGTGAATTAGTAGGATTTAGCGGATTATAGGGTAGGTTGACTGTCCATGCCATATATCGCCCTGACCAAAGCAAATTCTCCTTTATTTGACCTAGCGAACTGAGGCCAAATACCATGCCATCAACCCAGCGACTAAGCCCCAAAATGCCGAGCCCACAGAAAACAACGTAACCCCGGACGCCGTCACCAAAAAGGTGATGAGCGCAGCTTCACGCACAGTTTCCTCGCGCAAGGCTAAAGCCAAGCTATTGCCAATGGTCGCCAACAACGCCAAGCCGGCGATGGCCAATACCAAGGCTTCTGGAAACGCGTAGAACAACGCCGCCATGGTGCCCGCTAATAGACCCGTTAAAAGGTAAAAGAATCCCGCTGACAATGTGGCAACGTAACGCCGGTTACGATCGGGGTGGGTTTCTTCGCTCATGCAAATAGCGGCCGAAATAGCCGCCAAATTCAACGCAAATGCACCAAAGGGCGCCAGTAACAACGTGGCAAGGCCAGTCCAGGTAATAGCCGGTGAAACGGGCGTTGCATAACCGGATGCGCGCATTGTCGCCACACCCGGCATGTTCTGTGATGCCATGGTCACAATGAACAATGGCACCCCAATGCTGATCAACGCCCCCAAAGACCATTCAGGTTTGGTAAACACAGGCTTCGCCAACTGCCACTCGACGGTGGCGAAACTGAGCAGCCCCATGGCCCATGCCGCCGCCATACCAATGACCAACACCAACGGAATGGCATAACGTGGCAGTGTACGTTTAGCAACCAAATACACCAAAAATAACAGAACCACCAATATCCACTGCTGCTCCATGGCTTGAAAGACGCCTAGGCCAAATTGCAACAACACGCCCGCCAACATGGCCGCCGCGATGGCCTGCGGTATTCGGTTCATTAGCCGCTCAAACCAACCGGTTATACCCACCAGAGTAATCAAACACGCACTGAACACAAAAGCACCGATGGCAGCCGCATAGCTAAAATCTGCCATGCTGGTGACCAATAGCGCTGCGCCCGGTGTCGACCACGCCGTAAGCACCGGCGCACGAAAGCGCAGCGTTAATCCAATGGACGTTATGCCCATGCCAACCCCTAAGGCCAAAAACCATGACGTGACAATTTCAGGTCCGCCACCGGCATTCGCCACCGCCTGGAAGATAATCACGGCGGCACTGGTGTACCCCACCAACACAGCAACAAAACCGGAGACTAAGGCCGACACCGACACATCCTTGAGGTGCATGGGCCGCTGGGCAGCGCTCTGTGGTGAGTTTGGCATTTGAAAAGACACTCATAGAAAGGTTGAAGACGGACTGCACGTGCGCTATAACGCACATCATTGCGCGCACTTTACCACCGTGCGCTATAACGCACAATCATGGAACGATTCAACGCAAAGAGAAATAACCTTTGGAAAGCGTCAACCAAAAACTGGGAAATCACCTGCGCCAACGGCGTATGGAAAAACAGTTGAGTTTAGATCAGGCAGCGGCGCAGACGGGTGTCAGTAAAGCCATGCTGGGGCAGATAGAGCGTGGCGAATCCAGCCCAACTATTGCGACCTTGTGGAAAATTGCCACGGGCTTGCATCTCTCGTTTTCGACCCTGACGCAAAACCTGCTACCGGAGCCGGTCTCGGCGCTGCGAGGGAGTATTGAAGCAGAACGCATCCCGACCGCAAATACCGATATTCAGGTCACCACGCTGTTTCCTTTTGACCCTACGCTCGGCTTTGAAGTGATGTCGTTGCTGCTGCAGCCCGGCAGCCAAAGTATGTCGGAACCACACGATGCTAAGGTCACCGAACATTGCATTGTGGTGTCTGGAACGTTGGATTTTTTACTGAACAACGAATGGATCACCTTGCAAGCAGGAGAAGCCATACGCTTTGCGGCAGACCAGCCACACGGCTATCGCAATTCCGGCAATGTGCCTACCTTTTTTCATGACATCATTCATTATGGCTAGGGAAGTTCTGAAGTATGCCCTAGCGGTGGCATTCAACCCCCACAGGCTTTAACATACGCGGTCTCTTAACGTTTTCATGGTAGCCGTTGTAGATTATGACCGACCAGACGCCGCGCAACATTCTTGTCACCAGTGCTCTCCCCTACGCCAATGGCCCCATTCATTTGGGCCACATGTTGGAGCACATTCAAACTGACATTTGGGTACGCTTTCAACGGGCGCGTGGAAATCGCTGCATCGCTGTATGCGCCGATGACACCCACGGCACCGCGATCATGCTGCGCGCAGAAAAAGAAGGCATTACGCCAGAAGCTCTGATCGACCGCATCCGAGCCGAGCACTGGCAGGACTTTCAGGACTTCTTGATCAGTTATGACAACTATTACAGCACCCATTCACCGGAAAACCGCGAGCTGAGTGAACTGATTTATACGCGTTGCCGCGACAACGGACATATTGCCGTACGCACCATTCGGCAAATGTTCGACCCCGAAAAACAGATGTTTCTGGCTGATCGGTTCATCAAAGGCACCTGCCCGAAATGTGGCGCTGAGGACCAATACGGTGACAACTGCGAAGTTTGCAGCGCCACCTATACACCCAGTGAACTCGTCAATCCGCGCTCGGCACTGTCGGGTGCGACGCCAGTAGAAAAAGAATCCGAGCATTACTTCTTTAAATTGCCCGATTTCAACGCGATGCTGAAAGACTGGACGCGCAGCGGTACCTTGCAACCCGCCGTGGCCAACAAACTGTCGGAATGGCTCGACAGTGGTTTACAGGAATGGGACATCAGCCGTGACGCGCCGTACTTCGGCTTTGAAATCCCCGATGCGCCCGGCAAGTATTTCTATGTGTGGTTGGATGCCCCAATCGGTTACATGTCCAGTTTCAAGAATCTGTGTGAGCGCCGTGACGATCTCGACTTTGAAGAGTTCTGGAAAAAAGACAGCACGGCCGAGCTGTACCACTTTATTGGCAAGGACATCATCAACTTCCACGCCCTGTTCTGGCCCGCCATGCTGGACACCGCTGGTTTCCGCAAGCCGACCGGGGTATACGCGCATGGCTACGTGACGATAAACGGGGACAAAATGTCCAAGTCGCGCGGCACCTTTATCATGGCCCGCACTTACCTCGATCACTTGAATCCTGAGTACCTGCGCTACTACTACAGCGCTAAGCTCGGCAGCACGGTTGAGGACATAGACCTCAACCTGGAAGATTTTGTTCAACGTGTGAACTCGGATTTGGTAGGCAAAGTGGTCAACATTGCCAGTCGCTGTGCCGGTTTTGTGCACAAATTTGCCGACGGCAAGCTGGCCAGTACGTTGCATGATCGTGCGCAGTATGACGCCTTTGTGGCCGCTGGTAACGAAATTGCCGAGTATTTCGAACAACGGGAATACAGCAAAGCCATTCGTCAGATCATGGCCTTGGCCGACCGCGCAAACGAATACATTCAAGAAAACGCGCCCTGGGTGCTGGCCAAACAGGAAGGCAAGCAAGATGAAGTGATTGCCGTGTGTACGCAGGCGTTAAACCTTTTCCGTGTCTTGATGACCTATCTGAATCCAGTACTACCCGAAATGGCGGGCAAGGCGGCAGCCTTTCTCAACATCGAGGACTTTGCGTGGCACAGAGCCGGTACACCGCTGTTGAATCATAACCTTAATGCCTTCATTCCTTTGCTGACACGGGTCGAAAAAGCCCACGTGGATGCCATGGTCGAAGTCAGCAAAGAAGGCGACACCACCGTACCAGCCGCCAATGCAAAAGCGAAATCGGCTCAGGCTGCACCTGCGCCTAAAGACGCTAAAACAGACAAGAAGGCGATAAAAGAACCCGCGGCACCGACGACCATTCAGTTTGATGACTTCGCTAAGGTTGACTTGCGTGTCGCCAAGGTGGTCAGCGCGGACCATGTCGACGGGGCGGACAAGCTACTGCAACTCATTTTGGATGTTGGCGAAGATACGACACGCCAGGTATTTTCGGGCATTAAGTCCCATTATCAGCCGGAGGATCTGGTGGGCAAAAATGTGGTATTGGTCTACAACCTGGCGCCCCGTAAAATGCGTTTCGGCATGAGCGAAGGTATGGTATTGGCCGCGGGAGAAGGTAAGGATCTCTGGGTTCTTGAGCCCAATAACGCCATCCCACCTGGCACCAAAATCAGCTAACTCGTTCGTACGGCCTGAGCGAATGACATCGTCTTCGACTGGGCCGTTTATGCTTATAGATAAATGTCATAACCAGCTTAGTTGTCCGTATTGATCGGAATAAGATCATTCCGCATAATAGCGCCCGGTTCAGGAACCCTATGCGCCATGACCGATTATTTATTACTGCTGTTGAGCACTGTGCTCGTCAATAACTTCGTTTTGGTTCAGTTCTTAGGTCTGTGCCCCTTTATGGGTGTGTCCAACAAACTGGAAACCGCAATGGGTATGTCGTTCGCCACCACATTTGTGCTAACGCTAGCCTCGTTATTCAGTTATCTGGTGTACAACTTCATACTCGTGCCGCTGGATGTCACTTTTCTGCGTACCATCAGTTTTATTTTAGTCATTGCTGCGGTGGTGCAATTTACGGAAATGGTGGTGCGCAAAACCAGCCCGCTGCTGTATCGCGTATTGGGTATTTTTCTACCGCTCATCACCACGAATTGTGCGGTTTTGGGTGTGGCCCTGCTGAATATTCAACAAGAGAATGGCTTTATCGAGTCTCTCTTGTATGGTTTTGGCGCGGCGGTTGGCTTCTCGTTAGTGTTGGTTTTGTTTGCCGCTTTGAGGGAACGACTCAACGTTGCCGATGTTCCCAAACCCTTTAAAGGCGCTGCTATCGGCATGATTACCGCCGGGTTTATGTCGTTAGCTTTTATGGGCTTTACCGGGTTGATCACGCTGTGAGGGTAGGCAAGGCATGATCATTCTCTGGGCAATTCTGGCATTGTTGATGTTGGCTGTGGCATTCGGCGCGCTGTTGGGATTTGCAGCAGTGCGCTTCAAGTCCGAAGGCAACCCGATTGTCGAACAAATCGACGCTATACTGCCGCAAACCCAGTGTGGTCAGTGTGGTTATCCCGGCTGCCGACCCTATGCGGAAGCCATCGCCAATGGCGACATGATCAATAAATGCCCTCCCGGCGGTGAGAGCACCATTCAGGCGTTGGCGGATTTACTGGATGTCGAAGCGCCCCCGTTAGACGCAGAACACGGTGAAGAAAAACCACGCCAGGTAGCCGTCATTCGGGAAGCAGAATGCATTGGCTGTACCAAGTGCATTCAAGCTTGCCCGGTAGACGCCATTCTCGGCGCGGCAAAGCAAATGCATACGGTGATTGCCGATGAATGTACCGGCTGCGATTTGTGTCTTGACCCCTGTCCGGTCGATTGTATTGACATGGTGCCGATTAAAACCACCTTACAAACATGGCAGTGGGCACCCCCAAATACCGCGACGGGTATCATCGCCACTGATCGTTCTCCGTCACACAGCGAGGCTGCCTAATGTTTGGTTTAAGCCGCACTCGGAAGCCAAAAAAAACGGCCTCTGGCGACCTCTACTGGCCACTGCCAGGAAGTATCCATCCGCCAGAAAACAAAACACAAAGCCTGACGCAGCCTATTCAAACCATGACGTTAACCACAGAGTATGTGGTGCCACTGAATCAACATATCGGGGCTTTTGCACTGCCCAGTGTGCAGGTAGGCCAAGCCGTACTAAAGGGCGACTTGATTGCCGAAGCGGATGGCTACATCAGTGCACCGGCGCATGCGCCGACCAGCGGCACGGTGATTGCTGTTGAAGAACGACCGGTTCCACATGCGTCGGGCTTGACCACTACCTGTATTGTCATCAGTGCAGACGGCAAAGACCAATGGCGGCCGCGTGATCTCTGGGCAGAGTTAAACGATCATTCCACCACGGATATTCTGGCGCGCATACAACGGGCAGGCTTAACAGGATTGGGTGGGGCCAGCTTTCCGACCGCGGTAAAACTGGACAGTGATCGTCAACGCATCACCACGCTAATCGTGAACGGCACAGAATGTGAACCCTATATTACGGCCGACCATAGCCTGATGCGGGCGCAGGCCGAGCGTATTTATGAAGGCATTCGGGTGGTGCATCGACTGTATCATTTTGAGCGCATTTTGGTCGGCATCGAAGACAACAAATCGGATGCCATACAGGCCATGCGGCAAGCACTTCCGACCGACCTGCAAGAGTGCGTGCATATTCGTTCGTTCCCGACGCGCTATCCCTCCGGTGGTGAGCGCCAGCTCATTTATATTTTGACCGGGCAAGAAGTACCTTCCGGCGGCCTGCCGATGGACTTGGGGATGCTTTGTCACAATGTTGGCACCTTGGCGGCCATTGGCGATGCCGTGTACCGGGATGAGCCACTGATCCGTCGCATCACCACCATAACCGGTGAAGGCGCCGAACGTCCTGGGAATTATGAGGTACTGATTGGCACGCCGATGGCCGCTTTATTACAGCATGCCGGGGTAGACTTGGACGTGGTGCAACGCATCATCATGGGTGGCCCCATGATGGGATTTACTTTGCCCAGCGTTGATCTGCCCGTGGTAAAAGCCACCAATTGTCTATTGGTGCCATCCGCCATGGAGATCCCTCTTCCCCCGCCCGCACAACCCTGTATTCGGTGTGGACTCTGTGAGGATGCTTGTCCTGCAAGCTTGCTACCCCAACAACTGCTCTGGTTTGCGCAGGCCAAGGAATGGGAAAAGGCTGAGTCGCACCGGCTCTTCGACTGTATCGAATGTGGTGCCTGCGCCTATGTCTGCCCCAGTCATATTCCACTGGTTCACCACTACCGCGCGGCCAAAGGCACCATTCGACAGGAACAGGCTGCCCAACAGCAAGCCGAGCGTGCACGGCAGCGGTTTGAGGCCCGGCAAGCCCGCTTAGCAGACGAGGCGGCCGAAAAAGAAGCGCGTCGCCGCGAACGCGCAGAAGCCGCCGCACGCGCCAACGCCGCCAAGCTCGACATTCCCGTCGCACCCGATGCCGTGCATGCAGCGCTTGAACGCCAGCAGAATAAGCGCCAGCCGGAGAGTACCTTAAGCGAACCGGTAAAAGTCCAACCGCCAGTTCTCAACAGCGAGCAACTACGCGCAAAATTGACCAATCTACAGAACCGTATTACCAAGGCTGAAGTAAAACTCGAAGAAGCCCGAACCACCGACCCGGAGCTGGTTAAGGCGTTAACGACCACACTGGCCAAGTTGCACGAGCAGCGGCGTAAATGCGAAGCAGATCTTGCCAGCGCCACAGAACAAGAGGCTGCATCATGACCTTGCATAGGTTGAGTTCGCCCCATGCGGTAGGCAACCAGAGCGTGCAGCGCATCATGCTCACCGTTTGGGCCGCCACCCTGCCCGGTTTCGTTGCACTGGTGGTGTTTTTTGGCTGGGGGTATCTCCTGCATGCCATCATCGGTGTTGTCACGGCGTTGCTGGCTGAAGCATTGGTGCTCCTGTTACGCCGCCGCCCATTGACGTTTTATCTGCTCGATGGCAGCGCCCTGTTAACGGCTTGGCTACTGGTGTTAGCGCTTCCGCCCATGGCACCTTGGTGGGTCACCGTCACCGCCGTCTTCACCGCCATCGTGTTCGCCAAACATCTCTATGGCGGCTTAGGGTTCAATCCCTTCAATCCCGCCATGATCGGTTTTGCCTTGGTGCTCATCGCCTTCCCGGTTGAAATGACCACGCGCTGGGCAACCCCCGATGCTTACCTAACCGACAGCCATTCGTTCTACGTGGCTTGGCAAGCGGTGTTCGGGCAATTGAACCCCTTGCAAGTCGATGCCTTTACCATGGCCACGCCGTTGGATGTCTACAAAAATAATATCGCCGCCCGTACTCAGGCCGAAGTGTTGTTAGACCCGGTGTTCGCGCAGGGCTACCGAGCGTATGGCTGGGAATGGGTCAGTTTGTTGTATCTGTGCGGCGGCCTGTTTTTGATATACCGCAACATCATCACATGGCATACACCCATCACTGTACTCGTAGCCTTGGCCAGTTGTGCCATTCTGTTCAGTTGGGATGCGGATGTTCGCGTGCCGTTATCACTGCACTTGCTGGGCGGAGCGACCATTTTGGGGGCATTCTTCATTGCCACCGACCCCGTGTCATCCGCTACCAGCAAGCCCGGAAAACTGATTTATGGTGCAGGCATTGGCGTGTTCATCTATGTGATTAGAACCTGGGGTAACTACCCCGATGCCGTTGCTTTCGCGGTGCTATTGATGAACTTCGCCGCGCCGTTGATTGACTATTTTGTGCGTCCCAAAGCCTATGGAGAAACCAACGGTGGAGGGCACTCCTTATGAGCACCGTCCGCCAATCGATCATCAAAAACGCCGTGGGTCTTGGATTGTTTGCCTTTTTCACGGCCGGGCTGATTGCGACCAGTTACTCCCTTACTCGTGAACGGGTCATCCTAAACGCCGAGGCCTATGCCGCACGCATTCTTTATGAGCTGGTGCCAGCGACCTACTTTGATCAACCGATTGAACAGCAACAGCTAGCCCTGGCTGACCCGGCGCAATGGCAAGGACTGGCTCGATTGGGCCTCCGTTCAGCGCGCCCCGCCTACCGTGCCATGGTGAACGATGCGGTCACCGCCGTGGTACTGCCAGCGACTACGCCTGATGGCTACACCGGTGATATCCACCTATTGATTGCGATAGATGCCATGGGGCAGCTCTTGGGTGTGCGCGTGGTCGAACACAAAGAAACGCCCGGTTTGGGTGATGCGATAGAGGCTGATAAGAGTCGATGGATTCATCAATTTGTTGGAAAATCGCTCGGCAACCCGAGACCCGACCGTTGGGCGGTACAAAAGGATGGCGGTGACTTCGACCAACTGACCGGCGCAACCATTACCCCAAGAGCGGTCGTTCGCGCAGTACGTGACAGTTTGGAATTTTTTGCCGACAATCGGCCTGCACTGCTGTTTCCAGAACCCTCTTCATTATCGGAGAATGAGCAGCCATGAACACTGCAGCGCACGATGTGATGAAACAAGGGTTATGGCACAACAACCCGGCCCTCGTGCAGCTATTGGGGCTTTGTCCTTTACTGGCCGTCACCGGCACAGTGGTCAATGCCTTAGGGCTGGGCATTGCTACGCTGGTGGTGTTAACCGGTTCCAACGTTGCTGTTTCGCTGATCCGTAACTTCGTCAGCGACGCTGTTCGTTTACCGGCCTTTGTGATGATCATCGCCGCACTGGTTACTTGTGCGGAGATGCTGATGCAAGCCTTCACGTATGAGCTGTATCAAATTCTCGGCATATTCATTCCACTCATCGTGACCAATTGCGTGATTTTAGGGCGTGCCGATGGCTTTGCGCGTAAAAACACCTGGCCCATAGCCCTATTGGATGGCCTCATGATGGGATTAGGGTTTACCTTGGTGTTGGTATTGTTGGGCGCCATTCGAGAGTTGCTGGGTTTGGGCACCTTGTTCAGTAATATGCACTTGTTGTTTGGTGAAGGTGCGCGGGCTTGGGTTTGGCAACCCAACCCGGATTATCCGAAATTTCTGTTTGCCGTGTTGCCGCCCGGTGCCTTTGTGATCACCGGCTTATTGATCGCCATAAAGAATGCCCTCGACGACTACGTGCAACAACGCCACGTAAAAGCCCCGGTTGTAAAAGGCAGTAAACGGGTGCGGGTGACGGGTAAAATCGCATGAACAAAGAGAAACGCACTGAAATATTTCAACGCTGGCAAACCGCGAACCCGGAGCCTAAAACCGAACTGGCCTATAATTCGACCTTCGAGCTATTGATTGCCGTGTTGTTGTCGGCTCAAGCCACTGACGTGAGTGTAAACAAAGCCACGCAACATCTATTTCCGGTCGCCAACACCCCAGCCGCCATGCTGGCATTGGGCGTGGAAGGCGTAAAGCAATACATTAAAACCATCGGTTTGTTTAACAGCAAAGCCGAGAATGTCATCAAGACCTGTCGTATTTTGGTGGAGCAATATGGCGGAGAAGTCCCTGCGGATCGGGAGGCCTTAGAAGCTTTGCCCGGGGTCGGACGAAAAACCGCAAATGTCGTCTTAAACACAGCGTTTCGGCAGCCGGTTATGGCGGTCGACACGCACATCTTCCGGGTAGCCAATCGAACCGGTATTGCGCCGGGAAAGAATGTCCGTGAGGTCGAAGATCGACTGATGCGCCTTATCCCTAAGCCCTTTCTCCTGGATGCTCATCATTGGCTGATTCTGCACGGGCGCTATACCTGTATAGCACGCAAGCCACGTTGTGGCAGTTGCTTGATAGAGGATCTGTGTGAGTACAAACAAAAAACTGCCTGACTGGCGCTGTGGCGTCCTGATTGCCGTACCGGAAACTCTCCAATCCACAACCTCGTTACCCTCTGGTTGGTTGCCCAATGTACAGTGGGAAACCACGCCTACAGCACAGGCGCGCAAATGGGTTAGCCGGTTAGAAGAGGTGTCTGTCCATACCGATGCTGGCGTTTGTATTTTTGTCGCACAACCTCTGCCTAAATGGGCCACCAAGATACACACCGCAACGTTGGAGTGGCAACGTCAGTGGCGTAAAGCTCCATGGCCGGTGCGGTGTATAACCGTAAATTCACTGGCCGAAGCCGGGTGGTATGCGCAGGCATTAGCCCGACCGAACCTTTTGAACACCATGTCGTTAGATACACGACTCGCTGCCTTGCAACGGCGCCTTCATGGTCATGGAAACCTGCAACGCCATTGGTGGGGGTATCGTGCGTGCAACACCTCGTCGGCGACCGGCATGGCCGGGCCCAACCGTGAGCATCGATATCTCAATTTGAAAAAGGCCGTACACGCGCTCTTACACACTCAAGCAGGCATCACTGACAGCCTGCTGCTCACCGACGCACAGGGCCACCTGAGTTCGATTGAATATGCGGCTTTCATGGCCCGACGAAGCGCCTTACCGAAAGGAATTTATTTCGATTTTTGCGCCGGACAGTCAATGGTAGGCTGAGTTTCGAATGGAACACTATTACGACAAAGTAACGACCACCCAACTATTTCGACGTTAACCACTGGTGTTCACCCACCGAACTCAGGCTCCACATACCTTGATGGTTATGTACCCAATCCAGTTGTCGAAATTGTCGTTTAATGTGATCGAAAATGATGCCATCCATTCGTAAATCAACAAAGCTGTGCGCTTTACTGTGCAGTTTTCGCAAGCTGGGAATCTCGGTAGCCAAAAGGCGTTCTTCCAATTTGCTTTTCCATTCGGCTTCGCGTCTTGGCTCGGTTAATAACGGTGCTGATAATGCAAACACTTGTTGCCAGGTGCAACCAATGGTTCGCGCAATGGTGGTGACATTACCGTCTTGAAAAACCTTGACCCGATAATTCACCTCGAGCTTGCCCGAAGCCAAATCACTCATCCGGGCCGCGCCACGCTGCTCGTTCAATAATTGGCTGAGACGTTCAACCTGTGCCTGCAACTCCGCCACTCGGTGGCTGTTGTCGCTGGGTAGGCGATCCATACGATACCAACCCGGCAAAGCATCCTGCGACAATAGATCATCAACAAAGGTCTCTACTACCGAACGTGCTTCATCACCTCGTTGCACGTCATGCACAAAGGCGTTTGCCCGCATTTCATGTAACAAACCGTCGCGACGACGTTGATCAATGGCGTCGACCGCATGGGACGCATCACTGTACACCAAGACGACAATGGGCTTACGGGTAGCCAGTGCGTGCGCAAAGGCGCGGTGCAAATATCCCACCCCCGTGGGCGAGATAGGACCATATTCTGGACCCACCAAGACGATGCAGAGGTCGGACTGATCGATCGAACGCTGTTGCAGCTTCCACAGATAACCTTCCGTCATCGGCGGAAAGCTCAGCCCGGTGGCCACGACGTCCAAACCGGCCAACGCTTCCTCGATATCGCGGCGCAGACGCTCCTCGCCCGAAAACTGGTTGGACAACACACAGGCTAAGTGCATAGCTTGTTCTACAATCGGCATTCAATGGCCTCGTTAGGCATTATCGTCCATGGGGTTTTTACCCCATTCCTCATGAAAAGAAGGCCATGCCTGCTGCCAAATGACATTGATCAAATTGACGGTAATCATGCCCGTCATGCCCCAGATCTTCCATGGCCCGTAATAAAAAAAAGGCACCCGCCAGTGTCGACCGTTGCGCTCAAATAACTGATATTCTGGCGGTCGTGAAAACAGCTCGGAAAGCGGTACCCAGAAAATTTCGGCTACTTCATCGGGGCAAGCCTGCAACATCGGCTTTTGGTCCAGCCAAGCGACATGTGGTTCTACCAGAATGCCCGAACGAGCGTACAGAGCATCCAATCGACCTAATCGAACCGGTTGGTCCGTGAGCCCAACTTCTTCTTGCGTTTCACGGAGGGCGGTTGCATACAGATCAATGTCTTCCGGCTCAACATTACCGCCAGGGAAGGATACTTCACCGGGATGACTGTTCAAATCTAAGGCACGCTGGGTAAACAACACATCCAATCCATGTTCGCCAGGGGCCAGCAGCACCATGACTCCCGCAACACGGTCTACGCTGGGCAGTGTTCTACCCGCGTAATTGCTGATCGACTTTTGCCAATCCGATGGCACTTCGTTGCTATACTGCCGAGTCATTAGCCTGTTTCGTTTGATAAGCGCGCGTTAAGTGGTGATTATACACAGGTTCGACAATCTGAATCTCTATGTACCCTGTATTGACTGTAGCTATACAGAAGCTAAAGTGACAACTATTTGGTGAACACTTCAATGAAATTCTGCAACCAGTGTGCCACCCCGTTGGCCTATGGCGTTCCACCCGATGACAACATGCCACGGTTCCATTGCCCAGCCTGCCTTGTCGTGCATTATGAAAACCCGCGTATCATTACTTGCACTCTACCGATCTGGCAGCAGCAAATTTTACTGTGCAAGCGGGCCATTGAACCACAGTTAGGCTTATGGACCCTACCCGGTGGGTTTATGGAGAACGGTGAAACGGTTGCGGAAGGCGCGCTGCGCGAAACATGGGAAGAAGCCAGATCACGGCCTACGATTCGCCAACTGCTCGCCATTGTAGACCTGCCTCAATATCACCAAGTTCATATGTTCTATCTGGCCGATATGCCCAATGCAGACTGCGCGCCAACCTCCGAAAGCTCTGAAGTGGCCCTGTTTCATCCACATGAAATACCCTGGGATCACTTGGCGTTCAGAACGGTGCGAGCGGCGCTGGAACACTATGTTGAACATCGTGATAAGGGGCCGGGCCTACCGCTTTTGGAGACGCGCATCACACCGCGCTAAGTGCCTCCGGATCAACCAATGCCACCAATTCAAACGCCGGTTCTTCGTACGGGTGCGCGTCTTTCAGCGCATGGATGACGGCGGACACATACAACCGCTCTACCATGATCTCCACCCGGTATTCAGCCACCCGTTCGACCACGCCGTGATGACCTAAAAAGGCTGTGCGCCGTTCAGAGGTCGAAATTGACCAACACCCAACACTTGCCAGGCACAATGATCATAATCGCCCAGCGCACCACCACCTGCAGCAAAGATGGCACCTTTGGTTTCTTCGAGGTGACTTTCGGGTACAAAGTAGATCAGTTTGTAGCGTGACATGCCATGCTTCTCCGTTAAGAAAGATCCTAGAAAGATCAACATTATCAACAATTTATCGTTGACTTTCATCGGCGAGACAGTAGACTGTCGCACAGCTCGGAGGGATGGCTGAGCGGTTGAAAGCACCGGTCTTGAAAACCGGCGTAGGTTAATAGCCTACCTAGGGTTCGAATCCCTATCCCTCCGCCATTTATTGTATAGATTGAAGGGCCTGCAGCGATGCAGGCCCTTTTTTCTTGCCCCGAGTGCAATGGAACATGCCCTACACTGGCGCCCATGGTTCACTTTCAGTATTCTTGCCGCGCTGACAAGGCACTATGTTAATACATTCAAGGAACTGAACCATGAAACCCTATCGCTTTGCCCTACCTGCTCTCTTATTAACATCCTCGTTCGCCACCGCTAACGCTTATATTGGTATCGGTGGTTCATATAATTTGCTCGATAAGGACGATTTTGTCATCCTGAATCCCATATCGGGCCAAATAATTGTCGGGGCCTACCTGAACCCAAGTTTAGCAATTGAAGGTCGCTATGGGCTGGGCATATTGGATGATGAGGATGGTGTTACCGCCGACATTGATAGCACCCTTGGCCTCTACTTTCGACCAACCATTGAGAATGACCAGAGTGCCATTTATGGCATCATAGGCTTTTCTGAGGTTATGTTTACCGAAACTTATACGAATGGTGACCAAATCAGCTACGCCACCACAAGCCTCTCCGTTGGTGCGGGATTATTACTACCCCTTTCCAGAAACCTGAATATGCAGGGCGAGTGGATGACGTTGTTTGAGCGCCCCGGATACCGCATCAGCGGTGTGTCTTTTTCACTGGTCAGAAGCTTCTGATCAAGCCACTCTCACAAAGAGCCGATAAGGCTCTTTACAGAGTACCTATTGGAGAAAAAAATGCCACAACTCATTTTCCATGGAATTGACACCGAAACGGTGAAAGCATGCTCAGGCGAGCTGGTCGAACAACTAGCCGCTGTTATGCAAACGGACGTTGAAAACTTTTTGTTGGAAATCGTCAATTCCGTGCAAGTTTTTGAGGGTAAAATTACGCCCTCATACCCATATATTGATGTACGCTGGTTCGACCGGGGTCAAGACATTCAAGACCGCAGCGCCGCCACCATCGCCAGGATCTTGAACGGTCAGAACGTTGACCCGGTGGATATCATTTTCCTACCACTGGAAAAGCAGCGCTACTACGAAAACGCCGAGCATTTTTGATGCTACGCCGCGCGGCTGACCGATGGGTTGATCAAAGCCGATGATGCTCGTGAATGGGCAACTGTTCACGAATGTGGGACAAGCGGCGTTTAAAGATATCTCGCACCAAAACGGCAGGCACGGACGCCAAGGATTCCACACAATCGCCCCACGGATCGACCAAATGGCTATGGCCCCAGGTTTGCCGCCGCGCATCATGCCACCCGCACTGATTTACACCGAGCATATAAACACCCTGCTCTACCGCGCGGGCGCGCAATAGCAACTGCCAGTGTGCTTGTCCGGTACGATGGGTAAACGCCGACGGAACCACAATCAGGTCTGAACCGGCCATGCGCAAACGGTGAAACAGTTCAGGAAAGCGCAGGTCGTAACACACACTCATGCCGATGGTGAAATCGCCCAGCGCCCATGTAACGACTTCTTGGCCCGGCGTGTAGTGGTCAGACTCGGCGTAGCGACCTTGAGCGTCGCCCACCGAAGCATCAAACAGATGGATTTTATCGTATTGTGCGATGACATTGCCGCCCGGTGAATAAACACGACTGCGGGCAAAAAACTTACCGCTGGCCGGATCCAATGTTGGTATCGTACCGGCGACCAACCACACTTGATATTGTTTGGCTTGGGCAGCCGCCCATAAATTCACTGGTCCGTCACCGTTCACTTCTTTGGCCGCTACATCGGCCGTTTTTCCGGTGCCTAAGGTCGCGAAGTTTTCCGGCAACACCACCAGAGAAGCGCCCGCCTTTGCCGCTTGTGCAATGCCTTGTTCGGCAGCATCCAAGTTGCCTTGCAGGTCCAGTTGGCTGGTCATTTGCACACCGGCCACACGCAATTGGCTATTATTTCCGTTAGGGTCTGCTTTCGGGTCCAAATAATTCACGCACTCGCTCCTCTATCGTCGCATCGTTGCCACGAATATTACTGTCAAACAACCGGGTGGCCGTGACATTAGGATCACGAAGACTGCCCGATATTTCCGTACGCACACTGAACAATCGTTCTAACTCGCGCTCGAATGCACGCTCACCAAAAATCACCAACAAAGCTAAGGGCGGCGTAACACCAGCCCCCAACGCCACTAACCCCGCAGCATTGGTTACCCGCGCAATGACAACGCCTTCGGCATCCAATTGATCGGTTGGCACATCATAACTGCCATTAAAAAACATTTTCGCCCCACTGCCGTCAAGCAGTAAGCGATCACCAACGGATACTACCCCTTGATTTAACACCAGATCCCCGGCGATCTGATCATAGGAGAACCCGGCATTCAATACATCCCGAAAATCGAGTGACAAGCGCCGAAAAATACGCGTGACATTCATTAAGCCAATCAATTTGATCGAATCAAATTCTTCCAACTCGTAGATTGCACCATTACGTAGGTCAAAATCGACGCTGCCGACCAACCCCAACCCCGCAAAATACAGCGGACTACCTGGCCAACTTACATCTGCGGTGGCGCGTACACTCTGACTGTCGGCAATGGGCGTAAAACCTGATGCGGTCAGAAACCGGTTGATGTTTCCGCCGCGAATATTCAAATTCAAATGCGTGGATTGCCGCTGTTGTTCGGCAAAACGCCACTCCATATCGCCAGTCACTTCGAGAAAGCGGACCAATCCATTCAAATCTGACACGCGGACGCTATCGGCATCATTTTCGACATTAAAGCTCCAATAGCCATAGTCAAGGTCATTCACTAACAACCGGCGTAACTCAATTTGCATGGGCGGAATGTCTTGCGCCGCGTAATCATAGAACGGATCGTCTTCGGGATCGTAGGCATAGGGCGGTGGAGGCTCATACTCTGGCCGTTGCGCCGTTTGCAAACTCAAATAATCCAGAATAAGGATCAAAGGCTCACCGGGCTCACCTGACAAGCCCAAAATACCGCGCACCTCGTTCGCCCTTACTTCGGCCGTCAGTCCATCGGCGCTGTTATTCAGGGCTACAGTAAAATCGTTGAACTGTTGTTGCAGCAATGTAGCGCTGGCGGCTTGCAGATTAACATCCGCGCGCATACTGGGGCCTGCCAGTGGTAATCCATCGTCATTGGACGAAAACAGCGTTCTGAATCGTTGAATCTCGATCCACCAGGCATCCGCGTCCAAGTCGGGCACACGGATGTCAGCCAAAATTCGTCCGGACTGCAACGGGCGGGGCACCTCGCCCACACCAAAAACGGCACTGTCCAAGCTCCAGTCATTAGCCACAATCAGTTGCCCTACCACATCATTGCCATAAGTAAAGGCCACCTGATGCGTGTCACCGAGCCCCAACGTCAGCGCCAGCGCTCGGGTTTCTTCTGCCTGTTTACCTACCGGCGCTGGCAAAGGAATTTCCAAGCCCTGCAAACTGGACGACAGCTCAAACTGCGGCCAGCCATCAAGAAAGGTTATATTAGCCGTGTAGGGCACAATACCCGGCATACCACTCAAAACCGGGTCATCCAGCCAAGCACCAAAGGTATCGACAGGTAAATCGCCGTCGGCGTGGATGGAAAAATTCCAAGCACCATCATGGACTTGGGTAGCGACATCAAATTGTGTAGGCTGGTCAAAAAACTTCCCTTGCAATCCCAAGCCACGCACACCTTGTTCGGTACTGACGAACAACGGCCCACTGATGTCGCTGATGGCCAACGCTTGCTCAGGCAAGACCAAACGGCCTTGTCGCACATCGAGCGCAATGTCGGCATAAATGTCGGCCTCCGATAGCGGTACGTTCAGCGATAAATGACCCGCAATCTCACCACTGACATCCCATTGTCGAATGGTGTCATTCAACAGACTGTGCAACGGCGAGTCGGTGACCAAGCGCCAGGCATCCTGTGCTGAACCGGCGACCGGAATATTGATGTGCACCCACCGCGGCCCGACCGAAAATGGCATGTTCAGGTCACCATTTGCCAAACGAAGCCCCCCCAATTCGGCTGCTTGCAGAGCAACAGAAAGGCCTCGATGATCCATGAAAAACTGTCCCGTCGCGTTTGCAACGTCTGGCCATGCCGGATCAAACCGCACACTTGCTCGTTGTACATCGGCCATGAGTACACCGGCCTGCACTTTTGGATCGGGTGAGAACGTATTAGGCAGAATCACCGCCCAATCTTCGGCCTCCAAATAATGAATATTGGTTCTAATCCAGCGCTGCACGGCCGGATCTAAATTCATCGGTAAGGCGTCGTTCAACGCCCCAGTGTCCAATCGCTCACCGGCCAACGACAACGCAAAAACAGATTCCGTCAGGCGCGGCTGTGCGCTTAAGTCAACCGTGGTGGCCAGTTGACCTTGTAGTCGCCCGACATCACGCCACAACATAGAGAGTGGACCGCTGGCAATGTTTAACACGCTGCCCTCCCCCACTCGCCAGGCAAACTCACCAGCCTCGACATTCAATTCCAACACGGATGGCAAAACTTCTGGAATATCCACCCGCCAATCCCCGGCCTGACTTTGTAAAACACCACCGCGCGGGGTTGCCGTAAAGCGGCCTTTGATGCCTTCAATACCTGGATAGCCGCCGAAGGGTCCAAAATAGCCTTCAGTCAGTACACCTGTTAAGCGAGTGTCCTGCCACTGCAGCACATCCGCTTGTTGCGGAATCTGCACCTGCACATCGGTCACCGTTCCGGTAATTTCATGACGGTCAAACAAAGGAGTTCCCGTCCAGTCAGTGAGCAGAGCACCCAAGGTTGCCACATTAATTTCACTGGCCGTTATGAGCGCTTGCTGGCCATCCAGTGTCAGTTCATAACGCGACAGCGGCCATAGTCGATCGTTATAGATAAAGGTTAGATCTTCCAATTGTAGATATTGCGCGCCATTCTTTGGGGACCAATGCAACGCAGCAGAGAATGCTTCAATTTGTTGCTGCACACCGGTCGCCGCATCACCCACAAAACGAAAGGCTGCTTCTCCCCGATCAATTTCGGCGTGTACTTCCTGCCACGCACCACCCTGCCATTCAGCCCACCAAGCACCAGAAACAGCGAGCCGAGAGGCATCAATGGGCCAATCTGCCGTGCCACCAGCAACATTCAGCACTGCGGGTAAATCAAACAAGTCATGCTCAAGATAGATGGAAAAGTCTGGTGTAGCCCGGATATTGCGCGCTTCAACCTGAATGGCGGCCGGTACGGCCTGCCCATCCGGGTCTAGCACTACATCACCGCGTGCGGCATGTTGATCAGGCGATGACAGAATGAAAACGTCGGCCAGTAACACATCGAAACGTTGAGTATCTTTCAATAAATTGATGCGAATATTGCGCAATTGCAGGCTGTCTTGCGCCAAAAGCTGATCATAGATTTGTAATAGGCTGCGTCGAACGCGCGTGTCACTCTCGAAGGCACTGAATGCTGGCACCGTCCAGCGATCATCCTCATAGCTGACATCAATGCTCGCACCTGTGGCAGAAAGGCGGAAGAAAATAATGTCTTGTTTAACGAGGGAAGCAATTAGGGCAGGCTCTAAGACCAAGGTGTCCAAAGCGAATTGTTCACCTATGGCAACATCTCGCACGGTAAACACCGGGCCGAATCCACGCCATTCACCTTGTACACTGCCGATACGCACCGGCTGTTGTAGCCAGGTAGAGAGGAATTGTTCCACCGCCGGGGCCGTCCGGTTAATCATGGGCGCAACCTGCCGCCCCATGATGACATAGAGCATCAGCAACACACCGACCATGGCCAGTGAACGCCAGATGGCGCGACCGAGATAAAAGAATTGCGATTCTCTAGCCATGGGGAAGCTCTACAACACCCGGTGACGAGACACAAATGAGCTACATAAGTACAACATCAAACTGGTCCGGGTGATACATGGGTTCTACCTGGAATTTAATGGGCTTGCCAATAAAAATTTCCAAATCCGCCACCGATGCGGATTCTTCATCCAGCAATCGGTCCACCACTGTTTGGGCCGCCAACACCAAATAACTGCCGTTATTATAGGCTCGTTCTTCGCGGAGAATTTCCCTGAATATTTCATAACAGGTGGTTTGTGCTGTTTTTATCCGTCCTCGACCGCCGCAGGTAGAACAGGTTTCCGTCATCACCTGTTCCAAGCTTTCGCGGGTGCGCTTGCGTGTCATTTCCACCAAACCTAATTCGGAAACCCCCGTCACCTTGGTTTTGGCATGGTCACGCTCAAGCAATTTTTCAAACATGCGTAAGACCTGTCGGCGATGTTCTGGATCTTCCATATCGATGAAATCAATAATGATGATGCCACCCAAATTACGCAATCGGAGTTGCCGTACGATGGCAGTAGCCGCTTCTAAATTGGTCTTAAAGATGGTTTCTTCGAGGTTCCGATGCCCGACGAACCCACCGGTATTGACGTCTATCGTGGCCATGGCTTCGGTTTGTTCAACGATCAGATAACCACCGCTCTTTAGCTCAACTTTGCGCGATAGGGCGCGTTCTAATTCGTCTTCGACACCGAACAGATCAAAGATGGGGCGCTCACCAGGATAATATTCTAAAACAGGCTCGACTTCGGGATTATACTTACGCACGAAATCGATGGTGTTTTGAAAGTTCTCGCGCGAATCAATACGAATTTTCTCCACGTCCGGGCGCACCATGTCTCTTGCGACACGCAGATACAGAGGCAAATCTTCATAGATATTGCTCGGAGCCTTTTGCTTCTTCATTTTTTCTTTGAGTGCACCCCATAAGCGTTTTAAATACGCCATATCTGCACGCAATTCGGCCTCGCCAATGCCTTCCGCAGCGGTACGTAAAATGAAACCGCCACCTACGATCTCCAGCTCTTCTTGCAGTTGCTGTACCAGTTGACGTAAACGCCCACGCTCTTCTTCGTTTTCAATTTTTTGACTGATGCCGAGATGCGCGGTTTCCGGCATATACACCAAATATCGAGCCGGTACAGACAGTTGCGCGGTCAGCCGAGCCCCCTTTGTACCGATCGGGTCTTTAATGACTTGCACCAATAATGCCTGGCCTTCGTACACCAGTTGATTGATGGGTTTCGGCGTTTCATTATCGGTATCGATGTCTGAGGCATGTATAAAGGCCGCGCGGTCCAAGCCGATGTCCACAAACGCCGCCTGCATACCGGGCAACACACGGACGGCCTTCCCTAAATAAATATTGCCAACGATACCGCGCGCTTGTGTGCGCTCGATGAAGAGTTCTTGCGCCGCACCGTTTTCGACCAAAGCGACGCGGGTTTCCATCGGCGTAATGTTGACCAGTATTTCAGAATTCATGGACTGTTTGTTCCTGCCATAATGTTATGCCAGCCGCCTCCAAATGATCAGCGACCCGATCAAGGGGTAGCCCCATGACGGAATGATAGCTTCCTTCAATAGCACGTATGTAACGTGCGCCACGGCCTTGGATGCCATAAGCACCTGCTTTGTCGGCCGGTTCACCACTGTTCCAGTACGCCAAAATCTCTTGCTCGGACAGAGTTTTAAAGGTTACCTGCGTGCAATGAAAGTCCCCGGAAACGCCCCGTGCAGTAGCCAACGCAAAGGCGGTCAGTACCTGATGGGTTTGCCCTGACAAGTGCAAGAGCATCCGCCGTGCATCATCGTAATCAACGGGTTTCCCCATGATCCGTGAGCCAAGAACAACGGTGGTATCGGCGGCCAAGACAACCGAAGACGCTCGCTCCGCAGCGGTCAATGTCGTCCAGACGGCTTGCGCTTTCTCACTGGCCATCCGCTGTACATAGGTTTCGGGGGTTTCGCCCGACCCTGGGGTTTCGTCGATATCAGCCACCAAAACACGAAACGGCACACCCAGCAGTTGCAGTAATTCCCGACGGCGAGGTGAGCCAGAAGCTAAAATTAACGACATGCTATTTTACTCGGTATCGTATGCGCAGGCCACGCAATATCAGGTAAAGCCAGGGCCACAAAACAGCACTGGTGAGCGCTGGCAGGAGAGACAAAAACAAGTCACCGGGGTAGCTGAAGAGCTGCCGCAAAGCGAACTTCAGCGAAAGAAAAAGTACCATCATCACCAGCACCGTTCCCGCTTGCTGGACCGGGGGATACACCCGAATACGTTGATAAAATAACATCACCAAATACGCCAGAAGTGCATAGCACGCGGCGTTCAAGCCTAACGGCGTTCCTTCATGCGCATCAGCAAACAGGCCCAATAAAAACGCAAAGCCGACACCAAACCGGTACGGTAGCGCTAACACCCAATAGATCACCACCACCGCCACCCACTCGGGGGCAATCAACCCGGCATAACCTGGCAATGGCAATGTGCGGAGGAAGAAGGCCACTATAAGCGTGGCGACCACGATAGACCGCCCATGGGCCTTTGGAATTTCCACGTCACTGCTCCTCTGGCGCCGGAGCAGTGACAGAATCACTCTCTACACTGCGCTGAGTGTCTACCAGCAATACATGACGGGTTCGATCCAACTCAGCCAGCGGCCGTGCAGATATGGTCGCGAAGGTGGTTCCGGGATCACGTCGCACCTCGGTGACCTCGGCTACCGGATAACCCACCGGGAAACGCTGGCCTAAACCACTGGTAATGAGTAAGTCTCCGACCACAATATCGGCCGTCTCCGGCACAAACAACAATTCCATGCGGCCGAGATCACCGGTACCCACAACTGTAGTGCGCACGCCATTACGGTTCACCTGCACCGGCACAGCGTGGTTAACATCGCCAATCAATAGCACGCGAGAGGTTAATTGATCTGCTTGAATGATTTGCCCAACCAGCCCGTTCGCGTCTATCACCGGTTGTCCTATGTAGGCACCCGAACTCAGGCCACGATTCAAAATGACCTGATGACTGAAGGGGTCCGGGTCGACGCCGATGAGTTCGGCAGAGATGAAGCGGTCTTCCAATTGTTCCGATGCGTTTAACAACAGGCGCAACCGATCGTTTTCGGTTTCCAGAAGAATCATGCGCTGGGCACGCCGTTCCAACACAAACAATTGCGCACGCAGCCGCGCGTTTTCTTCCAACAAGGTTGAACGAGCCACCAAATTGCGCGACGACCACTCGCTGACGGACGAAGGAATATTGACCAGCCAGCGCACAGGGGTAAACCCCACCGAAAACACTTGGCGCACATAATTCATTTGGGCGAATTGCCAGTCTGCAACCAACAATGCCATGGCGAACAGAAAGAAAATAACCAAGCGTGTACCGTAGTAACGCTTGGTATGAAACAAGGAGTTGCTCATTGCCTCAAACCATCTCCCGTGTCTGGCCAGCGTGCAAAGCGTCGCTCCCTGACAGAGATGGGTTAGCCATTAGATGTCGTGCGCCAACTCGAAAATTTTGTCATCCATCATCTCCAACGCACGGCCACCACCACGGGCAACGCAGGTCAATGGATCATCTGCCACCAAAACTGGCAGGCCGGTTTCTTCGCTGAGCAATTTATCCAAATCACGCAACAAGGCGCCACCACCGGTCAGCACCATCCCGCGTTCAGCAATATCGGCGGCCAATTCTGGCGGCGTCTGCTCCAAAGCACTTTTCACCGCCTGCACGATGGCTGACAGTGATTCCTGCAAGGCTTCAATAACCTCATTGCTGTTCAAGGTAAAGGTGCGCGGAATACCTTCGGCAAGGTTACGGCCCCGCACTTCGAACTCACGTACTTCAGAGCTCGGGTACGCACAGCCAATTTCCACTTTAATGCGCTCTGCGGTGGCTTCACCGATCAAACTGCCGTAGTTTCGACGAATGTAAGACACAATGGCTTCGTCAAAACGGTCACCACCGACGCGCACGGACTCGGCATACACCACGCCGTTTAAAGAAATAATGGCGATTTCGGTCGTACCGCCACCAATATCCACCACCATCGACCCGCGGGCTTCTTCTACTGGTAAACCGGCACCAATGGCCGCTGCCATGGGTTCTTCGATCAAAATTACTTCCCGGGCGCCAGCACCATAGGCCGACTCACGAATTGCTTTTCGCTCAACCTGGGTGGACTTGCAGGGCACACAAATCAATACGCGTGGGCTGGGTGTTATCCAGGAACCTTCGTGCACTTTAGCAATAAAGTGCTGTAACATTTTCTCCGTTACTTGGAAGTCGGCGATCACACCATCTTTCAAGGGCCGAATCGCTGTAATCGAGCCGGGTGTGCGGCCCAACATACGTTTTGCCTCGGTACCGACCGCCGCGACTTCTTTCGAATTGCCTCGCGTACGGACCGCAACCACTGATGGCTCATTTAAGACAATGTCACGATCTCGCACGTAAATAAGCGTGTTAGCGGTACCCAAATCGATAGAAAGGTCGCTGGAGAAGAGACCTCTGAGTTTCTTAAACATGTAATCCGTCCAATTAAGCAATCTGGCAGAGAGCACAATCATCGCATTGCAGGCGCCAGGTAATACCCCTGCTGCTGTGGCTCAATCAGCCTGCAATGTATCAGCGGTGGGGATTTTGAGCAAGGCGCAAATGTGGTAACGTAGCGCGCTTTGTTAATTCTTACTTATATTAACTCTGGAGAGAAGAGCATGAGCCTCGACCGCGCAGAAGTGGAAACCATTGCGCAACTGGCGCGCCTGAAGATTGCTGAGCAGGACGTACCTGCCTATGTAGATGCCTTATCCAGCATCTTGAATCTTGTGGATCAGATGCAAGCTGTAGATACCACAGGCGTTGAACCACTGGCCAATCCGCTTGATGCAACCCAACGCTTACGTGCGGATGACGTAACGGAAGACAATCAGCGGGAACATTTCCAGAGCATCGCCCCGAAAACTGAAGCGGGCCTATATCTGGTACCCCAAGTTATTGAGTGATTGGGCGGCCATTGTTAGCAACGCCGGATTAAGACCAGATTGAGCGACGGGTCTGTTAATTGCTGACCCTACTATTGAATAGCGCACGCTATTGTTAAGGAATTAGTCATGATCGACAAAACACTGAAACAACTTTCTGCGGGGCTCGCTGCCGGAGAGTTCTCCAGCACTGAATTAACCAAAGCGTATTTGGACAGAATTCAACAACTGGATAGCCAACTGAATTCGTTCATTACCGTCACCGCCGACGCGGCTTTGGCTGCGGCAGCCGAAGCGGATACAGCCATCAAAAATGGCACAGCTGGCCCACTGACCGGCATACCCTTAGCCCACAAAGACATTTTCTGTACCCAAGGGGTGAAAACCACTTGTGGCTCGCGCATGCTCGACAACTTCATTGCGCCTTATGAATCCACCGTCACCAGTAAGCTGAAAGCGGCTGGCACCGTCATGGTGGGTAAAACCAACCTTGACGAATTCGCCATGGGCTCCTCTACCGAAAGCTCTTACTATGGGCCGACGCGTAACCCGTGGAACACCGACACCATTCCCGGCGGATCCTCTGGTGGTTCAGCGGCCGCCGTTGCGGGCGGCCTAGTGCCAGCCGCTACCGGCACAGATACCGGCGGGTCCATTCGCCAGCCAGCGGCCTTATGTGGCATCACGGGCTTGAAGCCTACTTATGGCCGCGTCTCGCGCTGGGGTATGATCGCTTATGGTTCCTCGCTCGACAGCGGCGGCCCACTGACCAAAACGGCGGAAGATGCTGCCTTGTTGCTGAATGCCATGGCCGGTTTCGACCACAAAGATTCTACCTGTGTTGACCGCGCCGTGCCCGACTACACCGCGACTTTGGGTGACAGCATTAAGGGCTTGCGCATTGGTTTGCCCGAAGAGTACTTCGGTGAAGGACTCGACAGCGGCATTGCCGAGCGCGTAAACGCTGCCGTTAAAGAGCTGGAAAAACTGGGTGCCGTGGTCAAAAAAATCAGCCTGCCGCGTACGCAATTGTCCATCCCAGCCTACTACATCATCGCGCCTGCCGAAGCCTCCACCAACCTGTCTCGTTATGACGGCGTGCGTTTTGGCTATCGCTGTGAAGACCCGAAAGACCTGCTCGACATGTACACGCGCACCCGGGCTGAAGGGTTTGGTGAAGAAGTTAAGCGCCGCATCATGATCGGCACCTATGCTTTGAGCACAGGCTATTACGATGCGTACTACAATAAAGCCCAGCAATTGCGCCGCCTGATTAAAGATGATTTCCAAACGGCGTTTGCCGAGGTGGACGTGATCGCTGGCCCCACCACCCCACATCCAGCGTGGAAACTGGGCGCCAAAGGCAATGACCCGGTGGCCATGTACCTGGAAGATATTTACACCCTGTCGGTGAACTTGGCAGGCTTACCCGGCATGTCCGTGCCCTGCGGCCAGGTAAATGGCCTACCCGTTGGTATGCAACTGATCGGTAATTACTTTGACGAAGCCCGCCTATTGAACCTGGCACACCAGTTCCAGCTCAACACAGATTGGCATACACAGACTCCGACATTTGGTAAAGAGGGTTAAGAAATGGAATGGGAAATCGTCATCGGTCTGGAAGTACACGCACAACTCTCGACCAACACCAAGATTTTTTCCGGTGCAAGCACCAAGTTCGGAGCCGCACCCAACACACAAGCCTGTGCCGTAGATCTAGGCTTGCCGGGTGTATTGCCGGTGTTTAACGAAAACGCCTTGCGCAAAGCCGTCTCGTTTGGCCTCGCCATCGGCGCCGAGATCGGCAAGCGCTCGGCTTTTGATCGTAAAAACTACTTCTACCCTGATTTACCGAAAGGCTACCAGATCACCCAGATGGATCACCCGATCGTGGGTAAAGGTGAAGTCGAAATCATGCTGGATGACGGCACGCTCAAGCGTGTTGGCGTGACCCGTGCGCACTTGGAAGAAGACGCCGGAAAGTCACTGCATGAAGACTTTCAGGGCATGACGGGGATCGACCTTAACCGGGCTGGCACACCCTTGCTGGAAATCGTTTCTGAGCCGGACATCCGCAGCGCCAAAGAAGCCGTGGCCTATCTGAAGAAGATCCACAGCATCATCACCTATGTGGGCGTTTCCGACGGCAACATGGCCGAAGGTTCCATGCGTTGCGACGCCAACGTATCCGTGCGCCCGAAAGGCCAGCAAGAATATGGCACGCGCTGTGAGATTAAGAACGTGAACTCCTTCCGTTTTGTGGAGCGCGCCATCAATTATGAAGTCGAACGGCAAATCGCCATCATCGAAGACGGTGGCACGGTAGTACAAGAAACCCGCCTGTATGATTCGGTGTTGGACGAAACGCGCAGCATGCGCTCCAAAGAAGTAGCGAACGACTACCGTTATTTCCCCGAGCCTGACTTACTGCCGGTTGAAATCGATGATGCTTACATTGAAGCGGTACGAGATCAATTGCCCGAACTGCCCGATGCGAAGAAGGAACGCTTTATGGCACAGTATGGCTTGAGCGAATACGACGCACTGATCTTGTCGAACACGCGCGACATCGCCGATTTCTTTGAAACAGTTGCGGAGGCAAGCAAAGAACCCAAGTTGTCCGCCAACTGGGTGATGGGCGACCTCACGGCCGTGTTGAACAAAACCAATACGCCGATTGGTAAAAGCCCTGTATCGGCGGCAGATCTGGGTCAACTTATCCAGCGTATTACCGATAACACTATATCGTCGAAGATCGCCAAAACGGTTTTTGAAGCCATGGTGAATGGTGATGGCTCACCTGACCAGATCATCGAGCAGCAAGGCTTGAAACAGGTCAGCGATACCGGTGCTATTGAAGCTATGATTGATGAGGTCATTGCGGCCAGCCCACAACAGTTGGCGGATTATCGCGGTGGCAAGGACAAGTTATTTGGCTACTTTGTCGGACAAGTTATGAAGGCTTCGAAGGGCCAAGCCAATCCAGCCTTGGTGAATGACATACTGAAGCAAAAGCTGGACGGCTAGAAAAGTTGGTGCGCAGGAGGTGAGCCCTCTGGCCGGTGCTTCATGTAGGAGGCCAGCCCTCTGGCCGAACTTTCGCGCGGAGGGCCGCGCTCCTACGAAAAGCTTCGCGCACGCTCGCATGAAAGGCATGCTGCGCTCCTACACCACAATGCATCAGTTGCTGTCATGCCATTGCAACGTATGGTCTATACCGTCAGGGGAACCGGGTAACCAATTAAGGGGTCGTTTTATGGTTCGTGCATTATTCTTCGTTTTACTGGTGTTACCTGCGTTCGCCACAGCCAACACCACGCTGAAGATTTCGACCCTCTATCCCGCTGGCACCTACGCGGTCGAACAACTGCGCGCTGCCAGTGCAGCCATGGCTGCGGAAACGGAAGGCAGAGTGCGGTTGCAAATTTACCCCGGTGGCGTCATGGGTGATGATCAGGCCGTCTTGCGTCGCATCCGTATTGGACAACTCGATGGCTTGGTAGCGCAAAGTGGTGCCATCAGCCACTTACATGGCGACCTCCAGCTGTACAACCTTCCTTTCCTGTTCGATTCTGTGGCGGACGTAGACCGCTTAAGAGCCGAATGGGACAGCAAATTGCTCGCTCGCTTAAGTACATTGGGCTGGCAAGGCTTTGGCCCCATTGATGGCGGCTTTGCGTACATCATGTCGCAAGAACCGATAGAAGATCAGAGTGACCTGAATGCAGCGCGTTTGTGGGTACCTGCCAACTCGACGGCACCCTTATTTGCGCAAGCTTTAGGGCTTCGTCCGATTTCATTGCCCATTGGTGAGGTGCTGACCAGCCTATCGACCGGCGGCATCGACAGCATTGTGTCGCCCGTTCCTGCGGCACTGACACTGCAATGGCACTCGCGGGTTGAGTATCTGTTGAACCAACCCATCATATACACCTATGCCTTGGTCCTGCTCTCAGAGCGCTCCTTCCGGACGATTTCCGAGGCCGACCGAGCGGTCGTGCATCGTATCTTAACGGCCTATGCTGCCGACATGGATCAACGTAGCCGACAAGATAACAACGCCGCTTTTGCAGCGATAGGCCAACAAGATGTCAATATCATGTCCAGTAATGAGCAAATAAAAGCAGAACTGCTGTCGGCGCGCAGCCGGGTATACCAGATTTTGCATGACGAAGGTGCCTTATCCGATGAAGGACTGGATGCTGCATTGAATTTTATCTCAACTCTGTAAATCCGCTAGGGCCACCCGGCTTCAATCGGCATGATGACCATGAACCAGACAAGGCGTTGCATTTAATGATTCGAATTCTCCTCATTGTAGGGATGTTAATGGTCGGTGGTTGCGCCACCACGCAATTACCAAGCAATATCGCTAACGGTATTCTCAGTAACGAAGACTTAGAGATCGTGGGCGCTGGCCTACCCACTTACCTCATTACGCTCGACGGCATGGTCGCCACCTATCCCAAGCGCAGTGGTATTTTGGCCACAGCCGCCGAATTGAACAGCGCCTATGCCGGTGTCTTTATTGACGACCCGATGCGACAAAAACATTTCACCGCCAAGGCACTGGATTTGGCGATGCAAGCTTCCTGCTTAGAAATAGAAGCGCTGTGCGATCCGCGAAGCATTCGTGTCTCGGAATTGGAAGAACGCCTGCAAGGCATTGATCGTGCCCGTGCGGCCCCAACGCTGTATCTGCTAGGTTCCACTTGGGCCAGTTACATTCAAAGCCACAGTGATGACTGGAACGCGATAGCTGAACTCGCGCGCGTGCAACACATACTGGAACGCCAGGTTGCCTTGGACCCGAACCATGCCAATGGCATGGGCCAGCTCTATCTCGGTGTTTTGGCCAGTCTTCTGCCGCCCGCTCTTGGTGGTGAGCCGGAGGTCGCACGAAGCTACTTTGAGTCCGCCATTGCGGCATCGGAAGGGAAAAATCTCATTGTGAAGGTGTTTTACGCACAACAGTATGCCCGCCTGATGTTTGACCAAGCGTTACACAACCAACTCTTAGAGGAGGTTCTGGCTGCAGACCCCAAAGCAGGCAACCTAACCCTGCAAAACAGTTATGCACAACGCCTTGCCAGAGAACTACTGGATTCGGGTGAATTCTATTTTTAAGCGCTGAGTGTCATACTGCATAAGGTTTGTAGCAGGAGAGCAGAATGGTCACATATCGTTGGTTGGGCGCATTGCTGGCCGCCGTGTCGTTGTCTGTCAACGCCATGGAATTTAAAGTGTCCACGCTCTACCCCGACGGCACCGCCGAAGTGAATGCCTTGAAACGGGCCAGCAGCCAAATTCAGGCTGCCACGGATGGCCGCGTAAGTATTCGCGTATACCCCGGCGGTGTGATGGGTGATGATCAATCGGTAGAGCGCCGCATTCGTATCGGACAATTGCACGGCGCACTGGTGCAAACAGGGGCACTTTCGGCTGTGTTCCCGGATATCCAAGTAATGAATGCACCTTTTGCGTTCGGCAATTATGAAGAAGTGGATGCCGTGCGCGCCGTTCTGGACGATGATTTACGCCAAGCCCTTAAAGAACGCGGTTATCATACCTTTGGTTTTGTCGATGGCGGCTTCGCGTACGTAATGAGCCGTTCTCCGGTAGCGACCGTTGATACGCTTAAGCAACAAAAACTCTGGCTACCCGCAAATGACCCTTTTTCGGAAAAAGTGGCACGTTCTTTCGGTTTGTCGCCCATCATTCTGGGTATTTCTGAAGTACTGACGGCGCTCCAAACCGGCACCATAGATGCCATCATCAGTCCGCCGGCGGCCGCACTTACTTTGCAGTGGTTTGCGCGGGTAAACCATGTAACGGACCTACCATTGATCTACACCTATGGCACACTTTATTTGCATGACCGACATTTCTCCCGGCTGTCAGCTGACGACCAAGCCATCGTCACCCGTATCTTAGAACAAGCCTTTGCGGAGCTGGATCAGAATAGCCGTGCCAACAATCGCTCCGCCTATGCAGCCTTAATCAACCAGGGTATCGAAGAAGTTCGGTTGTCGGCAGAACAAACGGACGCCATTCGCAGCAATGCGCAAGCGGCATATCGTATTTTGGTCGATACCGGCGAATTTACCCAGCCGTGGCTGGATCGTTTCCTTATGGCTTTAGCCGATCACCGCCAGGCCAACCCATGACCCTAAAAACGGCTTGGCAACACACCCAAAAAGCGTGGCATCGACTGGAAGACGGCTTATTGCTGGGCGTATTTATGTCCATGCTGACCTTAGCGGTGGCGCAAATTGTGGCGCGTAATCTGTTCGATTTCTCATGGTCCTGGATTGATCCTTTGAATCGTATCGGCGTGCTTTGGATCGCCCTGTTGGGCTCTTTGATTGGCGCGCGGCAGAATAATCACATTAAAATTGACGTTGCCTTACATGTCCTGCCGCCCCGATTGGCGGATGGGGTTATGCGTCTAATTTCTGCTTTAAGCTGCGGTGCCTTGGTTGTCTTAGCATGGCATACCGGTCGCATGGTTTTGGATGAGCGACTGTTCGGCTCACCAGCCTTTGCCGGATTTTTGGCGTGGCCGTTTCAAACCATCATGCCGGTGGCTTTCGGCCTAATGGCGCTGCGATACGCGGTCATGGTGGTGTATCCCGTGCGCCCGGAAAATGAAACAACCGAAGCGGAATCAACTGAAGACCAAACAGCGGAGCACACGCCACTATGATGCCTGCCGCTTATCTTGGTATTTTGCTCATCGCACTGCTTGGCATGCCGTTATTCCTGGTGTTGTTGTCCGCTGCCGGGGTGGGGTTTTCATTCGCGGGCTTGGACCTGCAAGTGCTGGGTATCGAGCTGTATCGCATCACTGAGTCCACTGTACTGATGGCGCTGCCGATGTTTGCCTTCGTCGGATTCCTGCTCAGTGAGGCCAACACCGCTCAGCGTTTGGTGCGTTTATCTCAGGCGGTTCTAGGGTGGCTGCCCGGTGGTATGATGTTGATCGCCCTATTAACATGCGCTTTCTTCACCATGCTCACTGGTGGTTCCGGGGTAACCATCGTGGCCCTCGGAGCCCTACTCTACCCCGCATTAACCCAAAGCCACTACGACAAAACATTCAGTTTGGGGTTGTTAACGACCTCAGGCAGCTTGGGTTTGCTACTGCCACCCGCGATTCCACTGATTCTGTACGGCATTATCGCCCAGCAAATGGACGTTCCTGGGGTCGATATTGTCGATTTGTTCATGGCGGGATTGATCCCGGCCGTCCTGATGATTGTTGTGTTGTATATCTACGGCCTATGGGCCAACCGTCACCAACCCATCGCCAAAGTGCCGTTTGAGTGGCAAGAATGCCGGGCAGCCTTACGGGAAGCCATCTGGGAGTTACTCATTCCCGTGATTATTCTAGGCGGAGTGTTCAGTGGTGTACTGGTGCTGTCAGAGGCTGCGGCTGTCACAGCGCTCTACGTACTGCTCATTGAAACGCTGGTGTACCGTGAAATTTCACCCCGGGCCTTGATGCGCGCACTGCGGGAAAGTCTCGTTATGGTGGGTGGCATTTTGTTGATTCTCGGGGCGGCCATGGCCTTCACCAATCTACTGGTGTTCAACAACATACCCTTTATTCTGTTCGATTTGGTGAGCGAGCATGTCAGTCACCCATTGGTTTTCTTGATTATTCTGAACCTCCTGTTGCTGGTACTTGGCGCTTTTTTAGACATCTTCGCCGCCATCGTCATCATGGTACCCTTGCTGCTGCCGCTGGCGCTGCAGTACGGCATTGATCCCATACACCTTGGGGTGATCTTTGTTGCCAATATGCAAATCGGTTATTTTACACCGCCTGTGGGGATGAACTTGTTTATTGCCAGCTACCGGTTTAAAAAGCCCATAACCGAGCTGTATCGTGCCACGCTGCCTTTCCTGCTTGTGCTCCTTGGTGTGGTGTTGATCATTACCTATGTCCCTTGGCTCAGCCTTGTGCTCGTGAGGTAACCCACTATGGCCAGTCATTTTTTTGCTTATCTTAATCGCTTGCGTTGGATAAAACGCTGGGGGTTAAAACGCAATGTCGTCGAAGAAAACGTCATGGAACACAGTTGGCAGGTCGCCACCATTGCGCATGCTTTAGCACTGATCAAAAATCGTTTTTTCAACGGGCAGGTCAATGCCGAACAAGTGGCGGTGTTGGGGCTATACCACGATGTGAGCGAAGTGATTACCGGCGACATGCCAACCCCCATCAAGTACCATTCGCCGACCATCACCCAAGCGTACAAGGCCGTAGAAGCTGAGGCCGAACGCGAAATCCTGAGCTATCTACCGGCCAAACTCCAAACGGACTACCAGCATTTACTGCTGCATGAACACGCCAACCCCGAACATACGGAGCTGGTGAAATACGCCGACATGATCAGCGCTTATCTCAAATGTCAGGCCGAACTCGATGCTGGTAATAAAGAGTTTCAGAGCGCGTCGCGCCAGATCGAAAAACGTATTCGCAATACCGAAGCACCTGAACTACATTATTTTATGGAACATTTCGTTACGTCATATCAACTGACCATTGACGAATTGTTAAGCAGCCACGACCGGGATTTACACCAAACACAGCAAAGCTCTCATTGCCAAAGGAACTAGGTTTACGCCATGGTTTTTAAGAAATCCATCCACACAATGCATTATTTGATTGTGGACGACTTTGCGAATGTGCGTAAGTCTATCCGCAGCATGCTGGCTCAACTTGGCGCCGGTAACGTTTATGAAGCCGCTGACGCCTTACAAGCGAAAACCATCTTGCGCGAACGCCCCTGTGACATCGTCATCTGCGACTACAATTTGGGAGACGGACAAAACGGTCAACAATTACTCGAAGAAATGCGTGCAACCGGTCAGGTTAAGTTCACCACGCTGTGGGTGATGGTGACCGCAGAAACATCAAAAGACATGGTGATGGGTGCCGTTGAAACCCATCCGGATGACTACCTGGCAAAACCCTTTGCCTTTGACGCCTTTAAACACCGGCTGGACAAATGGGTGAAACGCCTTGAAGCGCTCTATCCCTTATTAATGGCCATGGACAAGCAGGATGACGAGTTGATTCTGGCGGCCTGCCAGCAAGTCATTAATGACCAACCACGACACCGAGCTTGGGCACGCAAAATTCAAATCAGCACCTTGATTCGGCAAAACAAACTGGACGAAGCCGAAAAAGAACTGAACGACTTGCTCGCCAAGCGACCGCAAGACTGGGCTATCTTTGAAAAAGCACGCATCCAGATGCTGCGCAAAGCCTTTGATAAGGCACGCCCGTTACTACAAGAAGTCCTGACCGCTAACCCTAACCATGTAGAAGCCTACGATGCCCTGGCAACCTGTTACCTGCAAGAAGGAAAAACCGGTGCAGCGACGGAAGCGTTAACCAATGCCACGCGTGTATCGCCACGAAACCTGAAGCGGCAGTTCCGTTTGGGTGAATTGGCCCGCCAACAAAACGACTACACCACTGCCGCCAAAGCCTTTAAAGAAGTATTGACCTTAGCAGCGAATACTCGGCATGAGAATCCGGCACACTATGTTCGCTTGGCGGACACGTTTAACACCTTGGCAGTTCAGGGCACGGACAGTGAACAAAGGCGAGCCTCCAAAGGTGCCATTGAGATTGCCCGACGAATGATGGACCGCTATCCAGATGCCTTACCTGTGCAACTGAAAGGCCGTATCGTCATGGCCGAATCGCTGGACATACAAGGCATGGAATCGGCCCGTGATGGTGAGTTAAAGAAAGCGCATGATATGTCCATGCGCCATCTGGCCCAAATAAAACCGGAACTGGCCATGGATGTGGCACGTGCCCTTTATCAATACGATAAACAACAACTGGGCGATGCCTTTGTCGAATCGATCCGGCAGCACCATCGAGATGATGTTGGTGTGCAGCAACAATTGTTCATGCTGCAAAGCGAACCAGTATCCGAGAAAGCCAAGGAACGTGCTGCCGAGTTAAACAAAGAAGGTAATCAGCGTTATCGCGATGAAAACTATGAGGATGCTCTGAAGTTTTTTGAACGCGCGCTGGAACATTCACCTCGTCACCCGGGGTTGATATTGAACATGGTACAGGCCCACATGAAGCTGTATCAAAAAGACAAAGAAACGCACCATTTAGCCACCATTGAACGCTACATGGAACGCTTAAAGTTTTTACCGCCTGACCATTATCAAGCCGAACGCTACAACGCGATCAAAGCGCGTGTGAATGCCTTGGCATAGGAGTCTCAAGCATGTCAAACGAACCTCTCGATATGGCTACCGTGCTCGCCTCAACGGTGCACGACGTCAAGAATTCATTGGGTTTGATCAGTAATCAGTTAGAAGAAGTCATCCAAGCATTAACGGAAGAAACCCCTGAAGCGGCGGACAAATTACGTCGCATTCAGATGGAAAGTAATCGCATTAACAGCGGTTTGAGTCACATGCTGGGGGTGTATCGCATTGACAACCAACTACTGCACCCGAGCCTCGAAGAAGTATTGGTTCTAGACGTGCTGGAAGATGCTGCGGCGCGCTATGCCAGCACACTGGAAAGCCAAAAAATCCGGGTGGAAGTGGACGTGGATGAAGAACTGACTTGGTATATGGACCCAACGTTGGTCGACCATGTCTTAACCAATATTCTGACCAATGCGATTCGCTATACCAAAGACTGGATCAAACTATTGGCCTGGGAAGAGGACGGGATGCTGTGCATCGCCATTGACGACAATGGTCGTGGCTACCCCGATGCGCTGCTTAACTGTCTGGCCCCGGATGCTAGCCTGCAGGTGAAAACCAGCAGTACCGGGTTAGGCATCTACTTCGCCAGCCGGATTGCCAGCCTGCATCGTGCCGAACCGAGCGGTCGCGAAGGGCGCATTGAATTGATCAATAAAGAAGGTGGTGGCGCGCGCTTTGCTTTGTGGCTTCCTTAACGGCGACCAAAGTCTCTTATTTCAATCTGGGATTGAGTGATTTTAGAGCTAAAAAACCTCAAGACGACGATCTGACTTTCTTAACAACGTCAGATCGAAAGAAAGAGGCTTTTAGCCTACAAATCATCCATCATGTCGAAATCATCGCTATAAGTCGCATCTTTCGATGCTTGAAAGGGTGAATCACCTTCAGGCGCGGCAGCCGGTTCTTTAAACACTGGCCCCTGTTTCACCCGATCAAGCAACAGCATGATGATGTTGTCTTTGATTTTTTCGCGGATGTGAATCGGGAACTCGGTCAGGGTTTTACGCTGCAAACGAAACAGCACGGCATTCGACTGACATTTTATCGAACTCGAACGGGCACTCTTGGTCAGAAAGGATACCTCACCAAAACAATGACCCGGCTTAATGTCGCCAATGTGCACATCGTCCTTCCACACTTCCAATTGCCCGGTCAGTAATACGTACAGCGCTCGATCGCGCTCGTCATCTTGCATTAACACCCATTCACCCGCGCGACAGGCAATAAGCTGAGTGCTTTTTTCCAACATCAACAAACAATCGGCATGATTGAAGCGCTTGAAAAAGCGCACCCGCGACATAATGGTTAGTACTTGTTCTTGCGTTAGATGCTCAACCAACTGCATGATAAATATTCCTGAATCTTCCTGTTAAGATCTTAGGCACTTAATCCCATGGCGTCCAGTGATGCCCGAACACCACTGTTATCAGGGAGCACTACCATACTATGTTGTTAGGTTTTTTCTGTCTGTTGGTTTTTCAGTTCCTGGGAGAGGCTTTGGTGGTATGGGCCAACCTGCCCATCCCAGGCCCCGTGATGGGTATGCTGTTATTACTGGGGGCGTTGGTCATCAATGGCGGTGTGCCGGAGCCTGTTCGCACACCGGCCGAAGGTCTTATCCAGCATCTATCCCTTCTCTTTATTCCTGCAGGGGTCGGATTGATGATGCATTTGAACGTTTTACGTCTAGAGGGATGGATCGTTGCCGCGACACTGATCGGCAGTACCTTTGCGGCGATGTTTGTTACTGCATTGTTGCTCAAGTGGCTGATTCCCGCGCCAAAAATAGGGCAGCCACCGCATGAATGATCTCTTGCATACCTCATTCTGGGTCTATTTCGCTGCTCGTCCATTGCTTTGGCTCCTCGTCACCATCGCCTGTTTTTTGCTGGCCCGCTGGCTCAGTTATAAAGTTCGGGGCATGCCTCTGTTGAATCCAGTTCTGGTATCGATGATCGCCATCATCACCCTACTCACAGTAACGGGCACCGACTACAACACCTACTTTTCGGGCGCGCAGTTCATTCATTTTTTACTGGGACCAGCCACCGTCGCCCTCGCCATCCCTCTGTACGACTACTTACCGCGCATTCGTGCGTTGTTCATGCCGATTATGGTGGCCTGTCTGATTGGAGCTTTGGTGGCTGTGGTGACCGCCCTCGGCATAGGCGTGCTGCTGGGGGCATCTCCGGAGTTACTGCTTGCCCTCGCACCTAAATCCGTTACTTCGCCGATCGCCATTGGCATCGCTGAAAAAATCGGAGCCTTCCCTTCGCTCACCGCTGGGCTGGTTTTAATTACAGGCGTCATTGGCTGTGTGCTTGCCCCACCACTGTTTCGTGTTTTGCGCATCGAAGATGACGCCATCAAGGGCTTCTCATTAGGATTAGCGGCCCATGGATTTGGTACGGCACAAGCCATCCAAATGAGCATGATGGCAGGGGCTTTCGCCGGTTTGGGCATGAGTTTAACCGGCGTTTTCAGCTCGTTTCTGGTGCCGTTGATGGTGGGAGTTTTTGGTCTGCTCGGCTGATGTCTCTGGTGCGCTGAGGCCAGAAATTCGCTACCATGCAGACCATCCTTAACCGTGCTCCACATCACTTATGCGCGGTTAATGTGGAATTCGACCCCGTAAATGCGGTATGGTCTGCCCAATTTTTAGCAACCTCGTCACGAAGGCTCACGTTTATGACCGACAGACCTAGTTCACTGGATAAAGACATGCTGCTGAAATGCGGCTATGGCGAGATGTTTGGCCCCGGCAACGCGCAATTACCCGTCAAAGAAATGTTGATGTTAGATCGCATCAACCACATCAGTTTGGAAGGCGGCGCGCACGGCAAGGGCGAGATCATCGCCGAACTCGACATCAACCCAGACCTATGGTTTTTCAGTTGTCACTTCCCCGGCGATCCAGTCATGCCAGGCTGCTTAGGCCTCGATGCTATGTGGCAATTAATCGGTTTCTTCCTGGCATGGAAAGGCAACCCTGGTCGTGGCCGTGCACTGGGCGCTGGTGAGGTTAAATTCACCGGGCAGGTTATGCCGAATGCCAAACTGGTGCGCTACCATATTGACATCAAGCGTGTGATTGAGCGCAAGCTGGTGATGGGCATTGCCGACGCTACCCTAGAGTGCGATGGCAAGATCATCTACACCGCGAATGATCTGCGGGTAGGCTTGTTCACTTCCGATCAGATGGAGAGCTAATATGCGTCGTGTCGTCGTAACAGGTATGGGCATTGCCTCCTGTCTGGGTAATGATTTAGCCACGGTCACTGAAAGTCTGCGTCTCATGCGTTCTGGCATCAAAGCCAAGCCCGAATACGCCGAATTGGGCATGCGCAGCCACGTTGCAGCGCGGCCTGAACTTGACCTCAGCGAATACGTTGACCGCAAAACCGCACGTTTTATGGGCGATGCGGCCGCCTATGCTTATTACAGCATGGCCGAAGCCATCAAAGACGCTGGTTTGACCGAAGAACAATACTCCAATGTTCGGGTAGGTTTAATTGCCGGCTCCGGTGGTGCATCCTCTGCCAGCCAAACCGAAGCAGCGGATATATTGCGTGAGAAGGGCCTGAAGCGGGTTGGCCCCTACCGCGTCACCCAAACCATGGGCAGTACGGTATCGGCGTGCTTGGCCACACCGTTCAAAATCAAAGGCGTAAACTACTCCATCACTTCTGCTTGTGCGACCAGCGCGCATTGTATTGGTAATGCCATGGAGCAGATTCAGATGGGCAAGCAAGACATGGTGTTTGCCGGTGGTGGTGAAGAAGAGCATTGGACATTGTCCTGCCTGTTCGATGCCATGGGTGCGTTGTCAACCCAATACAACGATACCCCCGAGAAGGCCTCGCGCGCTTACGATGCAAACCGCGATGGTTTCGTTATTGCGGGCGGTGGCGGCATGATGATTCTCGAAGAACTGGAACATGCCAAGGCGCGTGGCGCGAAAATCTATGCGGAACTGGTGGGTTACGGCGCTACGTCAGACGGTTACAACATGGTAGCACCGTCTGGCGAAGGCGCTGTGCGCTGTATGCAGCAAGCCATGAGCACCGTTGAGGGTGACATTGATTACATCAATGCCCACGGTACGAGCACACCTGCCGGTGATACCGCGGAACTCGGTGCGATCAAAGAAGCTTTTAAAGGCAAAACAGCACCGAAAGTGAGTTCAACCAAGTCGTTGACCGGGCACTCGCTGGGCGCCACTGGTGTACAAGAAGCGATCTATTCGTTGTTGATGCTGCAAAACAGTTTTATTGCAGGCTCCGCCAACGTGGAAACGCTCGACCCGGCGGCTGAAGGTGCAAACATCGTGACCAAAACCGAAGAAGGCGTAATGCTGAACCGCGTGATGTCCAACAGCTTTGGCTTTGGTGGCACTAACTCGACACTGGTCTTCCAGCGCTACGAAGGCTAGTTATTAAGACCTGTGTCGTTGCTTATCGTGACGGCTACCGGGAATCCCTCTGCGGGGTCGGCGTAAATCCATCCTTGGAGCCTAGACCACAGCATCCGTGCTGTGGACTCCCCCGCTGAGGCATCCCGATATCCGCCACTCAGTAACTCACATAGGGTTGAACTTGAATGGCGAAAATATCGAGCTTTCCAAGACGCCCCGTTAGGCTTATAAGGGATGTCGGCAGCCTGGATGGCTGCCGCCAAGCCCCCATGGATGGGTTCACGGCGATACCGCATAAGCCTAACGGGTCGTCCTAGAAAGCGTGACTTGAGTGTAAGTATCCTGCCGTACATCTATGACCCCTGCCGAACGTCAGAAACTTGAAACCATAGAAACCCTAGCCTCCAGCTTGCTGGCGCGTCACCTTCCGCAATGGTCATTTTCCTTCAATCGTCAGCGCCGCACACTTGGGCTGTGCCGATATCGGGAAAAGCGCATTGAGTTGTCGTTGCAGCACGCCCTAGCGGGTAACCTAGACCAAGCCAAGGAAACCATCTTGCATGAAATAGCGCATGGCTTAGCAGGCCCGCGCACGGGCCATGGCCCGCGTTGGCAGCAGGTTATGCGTGATCTTGGCCAGAACCCCAGAGTGACGGCGAAAACAGAATACGACTTAGACGACTACACTTGGGCCATTGTACGTAAAGAAGGCAATGACCTGCACTGGATCACCGGACGCTATCGTCGACCACAACGCACCAGCCATTGGATGCTGCGCGGTCAGCCGCATACGTTGGGTACGGTGTATTACTGTCGCTTTTCCGACTACGCTGCTTTTAGCCAAGGCATGATACCCTTTGCTGAGGTTGCTCTGTATCAGTAACCTTCACCGCACTCTGTACCGTAACGCTGTGCCAAAAGGCTCACACAAACACCTCCTGTAAGCCCTTCTGTACAGGTGAACGCCCGGCGTTCCAATTAACCATCTACTTCCCGATTCTTTGACCCGCCATATATCTGCCTCTTCGATGGTTTTCAGAACACCCCACCTATTTGTACATTATTAATTACAAAAATAGAGTATCGAATGATAGTGCCACTTTGGGTCGCCTGCTTTCCTTTAAGCCATCTCAGGACCAAGATGTAGCAACAGAAACAGACAACTCAATCCTTTGAGACGGAGCACAACATGACTGATCACATCAATCCCCTAGGTACCGACGGTTTCGAATTCGTTGAATACACCGCCGCGGATGCCGAAGGTATTCAGAATTTGAAAGCGCTGTTCACCTCATTGGGCTTTACCGAAATTGCCAAGCACCGCTCGAAAGATGCTTGGCTGTTCAAGCAGGGCGATATTAACTTCATCGTTAACGGCCAACCGAATTCACAAGCCGAAGCCTTTGCCCGCGAACACGGCCCCAGTGTGTGTGCCATGGCGTTCCGCGTGAAAGATGCGGCTAAGGCATTCGAACACGCGCTGAGCAATGGCGCTACGGCCTATCAAACTCAAGTTGGCCCCATGGAACTAAACATTCCTGCGGTGTACGGCATCGGCAGCAGCTTGCTCTATTTTGTTGACCGGTATGGCGCGAACAGCATCTACGAAGTTGACTTCAAACTGTACGATCAATGGGAAGAAAATATGAAGGCCCATGCCGTTGGTCTGGAGGTGTTGGATCATCTGACGCACAACGTTAAACGCGGCAATATGGCCACGTGGGCAGGGTTTTACGAGCGCATAGGTAATTTCCGTGAAATTCGTTACTTCGACATTGAAGGCAAGCTGACCGGCTTGGTATCCAAAGCCATGACGGCCCCGTGCGGCAAAATCCGTATTCCGATCAACGAGTCCTCCGACGACAAATCACAAATCGAAGAATTCATTCGAGAGTACAACGGTGAAGGCATTCAGCACATCGCCCTGTCCACCGAAAACATTTATGAAACCGTGCGCACCCTGCGCGAGCGCGGCGTTGAATTCATGTCCACGCCGGATACCTATTATGAAAAGGTAAATGACCGCGTTGAAGGGCACAGTGAAAACCTCGATGACTTGCGGGACCTGCGCATTCTGATTGACGGCGCACCAATGAAAGATGGCATTCTACTGCAAATCTTCACCAATACGGTCATTGGCCCGGTGTTCTTCGAAATCATTCAACGCAAAGGTAACGAAGGCTTTGGCGAAGGTAACTTCAAAGCGCTGTTTGAATCGATCGAAGAAGATCAAATTCGTCGTGGAGTGATCGAACATGCGTAAATGGGCTACATTCCCCCTTCGGGAAGGTGAAGTGTCGCGCCAAGCGCATGCCGATTTTCCCGATCGCGCGATCTACGAGCGTGAAGCTGGGCGCAGCGGCTTCTTCGGTCCTGCCAGCCATTTTCACCACACCCACGCCCCCACAAGCTGGGTTGATTGGCAAGGCCCTTTACGGCCCAGGGCATTTGACCTTACGCAACTGGAACAGAACCTGAACGGTTCACCGTGGGATTTGCCAGACGTATTACACAACGCGCATTGCAAATTTCGGGTCTGGCGCCTCACCGAGCCGATGGAATTTCTGGCGCGCAATGCCGATGGTGACGACCTGCTGTTTATCCATCAAGGCAAAGGCGAGTTGTTTTGTGACTATGGGCATTTGAGCATCACTGACGGTGACTACGTGGTCATTCCTCGCAGCACCATGTGGCGTATCGTCCCCACCGAACCCATGTTCTTGTTAATGATTGAAGCCACCAACGATGCCTACCAACTGCCCGAAAAAGGCTTGGTCGGCAACCACGCCATCTTCGACCCGGCCGTCATTGATACGCCAAAAATTGATACGGTCTTTCAAGCGCAATATTCCGAAGATGCGTGGCAAGTTCACATCAAACGTCACAACGCGGTATCCGTGGTGACCTACCCGTTCAATCCGCTCGATACCATTGGCTGGCATGGTGATCTATCGGTGATGCGTGTTAACTGGCGGGACATTCGCCCTTTGATGAGCCATCGGTATCACCTACCACCTTCGGCGCATACCACCTTTGTGGCGCAGCGCTTTGTCGTGTGTACCTTCGTGCCACGCCCGGTAGAGAGTGACCCTGGGGCCTTAAAAGTGCCCTTTTACCACAATAATGACGACTACGATGAAGTGCTGTTCTACCACGCCGGTGACTTTTTCAGCCGCGACAACATTGAAGCGGGTATGCTGACGTTCCACCCGGCAGGCTTTACCCATGGGCCACACCCCAAGGCCTTCAAAGCTGCGCAAGAGAAGCCGAAAACCTTTTTGGACGAAGTGGCGGTCATGCTGGATACGCGTGACTCGTTGTACGTTGGCGAACAGATGTCCGCTACCGAAAACACTCAGTATGTGAACAGTTGGATGCCTAAGCCATGAAGTTAGCGACCTTACAGAATCACACCCGCGACGGGCAATTGGTGGTGGTTAGCCGAGACTTACAGCGGTGTGTTGCCGTACCCGACATCGCCGCGACGCTGCAGCAAGCGCTTGACCTATGGGAAAGCACGGAAGGCAAGCTGCGCGAAGTCTATCAAGCACTCAACGCGGGTGATGCGCAAGGTGCACGAGCCTTTATCTCCACGCATTGCGAATCGCCCCTGCCGCGTGCCTATCAGTGGGCGGATGGCAGTGCTTATGTAAACCATGTTGAACTGGTACGCAAAGCGCGCAATGCTGAAATGCCCCCCAGCTTTTGGACTGATCCATTGATGTATCAGGGCGGCTCGGATGACTTCATTGGCCCCTGTGAGGACATTCCAGTACCTTCGGAAACCTTCGGCATTGATTTTGAAGGTGAAATTGCCGTCATTACCGATGATGTTCCTATGGGTATTTCAGCGCAGGCCGCACGCGATAAAATCCGCTTAGTGATGTTGGTGAACGATGTCTCCTTGCGCGGTTTAATTCCCAATGAACTGGCAAAAGGCTTTGGCTTTTTCCAATCAAAACCCGCTTCAGCGTTCAGCCCGGTGGCGGTAACGCCCGATGAATTGGGCAACGATTGGCAAGATGCCAAGTTGCATCTGCCGTTGCTGTCGCATTACAACGGTGAGTTGTTCGGCAAACCAAATGCCGGGGTGGATATGACGTTTGACTTTGGTCAGTTGATTGCGCACGCTGCTACCACACGTAACCTAGGTGCCGGGGCCATTATCGGCTCGGGTACGGTATCCAACAAGCAAGGTACGGACTTCGGCACCGCGATCAGCGAAGGTGGCGTCGGCTACAGTTGTATCGCAGAAGTACGGATGATTGAAACTATTCGTGATGGCAAGCCAAGCACCCCATTTATGAAGTTTGGTGACCGTATTCGCATGGAAATGCTGGACAGCGATGGAAACAGCATTTTTGGGGCTATTGATCAGAGGGTAGTTAAGGCTTGAAGGCCTCGGTAGTTTCACCCTCTGGTGTTAGTCGGCCTGGAAGGTGTGTCTGTTCATGACACGCCGTGAACCCGTCCTTGGGGGCTCGACAAGCGCATCCATGCGCTTTTACGGTCCTGAACAGACACACCTTCCAGTCCACCAACACCGAGACAAAACCCCTGACTTTCAATAGATAAGTTGAAGAGATGTATACCCAATGAAACTTTATGGATACTGGCGCTCGTCTGCCGCCTACCGGGTGAGAATCGCCCTGAACCTCAAAGGCATCGCCTATGAGCAAGAAAGCGTGCACCTGGTGAAAGACGGCGGCCAGCAACACATGGAAAACTACCGAGCGATGAATCCCACGGAGTTAGTGCCCACATTGGTGGATGGTGATTTCGTATTGAATCAGTCAGTGGCTATTTTGGACTATTTGGACGATAAAATTCCAAATCCACCGCTTTATCCTGTTGATGCAGGATTGCGCGCGCAGATAAAAGCCTTGGTGCTGGATATCGCCTGCGACATTCATCCTTTGAACAACTTGCGGGTGTTACAGCACCTTTCTGGCCATTTAGGCCACAGCGAACAAGAGCGTGATGACTGGTATCGCCATTGGTTGAAGGTAGGGTTCACCGCATTGGAAGGCAAGTTGCAGCGCACCGCTGGCACTTATTGCTTTGGCGATACCCTTAATATGGCCGATGTGGTGTTGGTTCCGCAGGTCTACAATGCCTATCGCTATAAATTACCCATGGGCGAATTTCCCTTGATTGACGCTATTGCCCAACGTTGCAATGCGCTACCGGCTTTTCAGGAAGCAGCACCGGAGCAGCAACCAGATGCTGTTTAGACACGAAAATTTGATCTGAAAGACAGCGTTCCCGTATGTGATTGAAAACACAACTGTGGCAAAATTCTAGGCCCAACCACAACTCACCAAGAGGTTTTTTTATGTCTACACGGTCTAACGCAATTGTTTGTGTGGCAATACAGGCCTAACACGACATCCGGTATATCGCGGCATAAAACCCGCTAAGGGAAGCATCGCTTACCTTGGTCGACATTACCTGTATTGCCCTGCCCTGTTTAACGACTGCGCGCTGGTTTGCGCGTGCACATAGCATTCTGGGCGGCGTCTGTTCGGCGTTTCGCTCGAATCAATACAGGTTTGAACCACAATGACAAAACTCATCTCTTTGGCCCAACTTGGTTGGCGCCCGATATTTCAACAAACCTTAACGCTGGAACAGCTAGAAGACGGTCAGGTTGCACGCGTTCTGGGAGTCGATCGAGAACGACTGCTCTTACAGACTGAACAGGTACAATGGCATGAACCGGCACAAAAGCGATGGCTCAGCCTACCCATGGATGAGCGTCCCACGGTAGGTGACTGGGTATGGCTGAAGCCAGACACACCAGGCACCTTAACGTTATTGCCTCGTCAGTCACTTTTGCAACGCGTCGCGTCAGGCACAAACCCCAAGCCACAATTATTGGCGGCCAATGTCGATACCGTTTTTATCGTTTCGTCATGCAACGCCGACTTCAATAAGGCCCGCTTGGAACGGTATCTGGCACTGGCACTGGACTCAGGGGTTATGCCTGTGATCGTACTGACTAAAGCGGATCTGACGGACCAAGTCGATCACTATCGAGAAACGGCACAATCCTTACACGCGTCCACGCCCGTCGTTCTTTTGAATGCTCTGGACGAGCAAGCTGCGATCACCTTGCAACCGTGGACATCGGAGGGCCAAACGGTCGCGCTCCTCGGCTCATCGGGTGTCGGAAAAACAACCCTGACCAACCGGCTGCTCGGCGACCAACGGTTCAATACCGCGGCTATTAGAGAAGATGATGCAAAAGGACGCCACACAACCACCGCCCGCCAGATGGTGCGTATTCCTGATGGCGGTTGGATTGTGGACACGCCAGGGATGCGCGAATTGCGCTTAGGAGATGCCAGCGAAGGGGTAGATCGTGTCTTCGACGACATCGTTGAACTGGCGCGTCTTTGCCGTTTTAAAGACTGCAATCACCAAGGTGATGAAGGCTGCGCGCTCTCTGCCGCCATCGACCGCGGTGAACTTGAGCCCGATCGGGTACGACGATTTCTAAAACTCAAACGCGAGACAATCATTGCACAAGAAAACGTTTGGGAGCGCAGGCAGCGCTACAAGGGTTTTGCGAAAGTGGTCAAATTGGCAAAAAATGCCAAAGATTTGAAAAAGCGCTGAGTCATGCCAAGGGTTGAGCGACCACGCTCAACCCTTATTTATCTGCCGAACCTCAATATCTCAAACTTCCACAGCCCCCAGCAACACATAAGAAATGCTGGGCCCATGAGCAAACTGGCCAAAAAATGATCGATAAAATAGGCGGGAAGCGCATAAATCACCATAGGAGGTACAAAGAGCCAAAAAAGGAGGCCAAGCACGATTTTCAATTCTTGAGTTATCGATTTTGATATCCGTTGATGATCACTTCTATGCATTAACTTTGCTCCTTTTGTGTCCATGGGTTAATCACTTTGGCACCCGCAGCCTCAAATAGCGATTTGTCGCGTGTTGCCACTGACAATTTGTTGGCAAGGGCAATGGCCGCAATGAAACCATCTACAGCGGCGATAGGCAATCCGGCATTTTTTGCTCTAGCGAACAAATCTGCATAGTGCTAAATGCAGGCTAGGTCAAACGACAAGACATACCCATTGAACAAAGGAAGAATGTGATGCTCGAGATTGTGCTGTAACGCTCTTTTCCGCTTGCCCTCTGGAAGGAGTGCAACACCGGCTCGCAATTCAGCCACCGTCATTGCGGACAGATAAAGTGTTTCTAATGGCTGTGCATCAATCCATTCATCCACTTGTGGATAGAGTTCGCGTCGTAGCGGCTCATACACTGCCGAAACGCCCAAATCACCGTTTACATACGCTCTGCCGATTCGTTAAGATGCCGATGCAGTAACGGAATGTACCCATCATGAAAGGAAAACATCATGAGCATAAAGCCTGAAACCCTTGTATTTTCTGCGGATCCGGCGAAGCGCCGACGCCATGTTATATTTCTTTGGGCCGGTTTTTTCATAGTACTCGCCACCACTTTCTTCCAGTCATATTTCTTGCCGGGTCACAATATGATTTTCTTAATCCCCTTGTTTATTTGGCAATGGACCTTACTGTTTCTTGGTATTGACAGCCCATTCAGGCGCCAGGAGGAAGTTATTATCACACCCGTTTCACTGAAAGGCGCAAGCCTTCAACGCGCTGGACGGGCATACTTGATGCTCGAAGATCTCATGATTGAACCGTCCATGATGCAACGCAACCCGCCCAAATGGTTACAGTGGCTTGCCCCCGCACGGACATGGATTGCCATCAATCACCCCAAAACACCCTACGGCTTCAAAATGGACATTTCGCTGCTCAGTTCCGAAGATCAACAAACGGTATTAACCATCCTGCAACAGCGCTTTCGAGAAGAAATGTCACCAGAACAATAATCCCCGCGCACTTTTATAGTGGCTCTGTTATCGTTAATGACTCCATTTCAACACCACCTAAAGGATGCTGATCCCATGCGCCATGCTGTGCCTGATATCGTCCCATTGGACAATATATTACCCGACGAACCCTTGCTGATGATGGGCGCAGGCCCGGTACCAATTCCGGCGAAGGTAGCGGCGGCGAATGGCATTGTGATCAACCATTTGGGTGACACCATGGCACGCATCATCGAGCAGGTGAAGGCAATGTCGCGCTATGTATTTCAAACGGAATCGCAGCACATTATGGGCGTTGCGGGCCCGGGCTCGGCGGCGATGGAAATGGCGATTGTGAACTTGGTCGTGCCGGGCAGTAAGGTGCTGTCGGTGCGCAATGGTTTTTTCAGTAATCGCTTGGCAGAAATGGCTGAGCGCGTAGAAGCGGAAGTTATTCGCTTAGACGTTGGTAGCGCGCAAGCGGCCGACCCCGAAACCATCATTGCCGCATTGCGTCAGCATCGCCCCAATGTACTGACGATTGTTCAAGGCGAAACGTCGAATACGGTGTTCAACCATGCCCTGCCCGAAATTGCACAGGTGGCGCGTGAAATGGGCTGCTTGGTCATTACGGATGCGGTCTGTACGTTAAGCACCATGCCGCTGGACATGGACGATTGGGGAGTCGATGCGGTAATTACCGGCGGCCAGAAGGGCTTAAGTTCGATTCCTGGCGTATCGCTGGTGGCTTTTTCCGAGCGGGCTTGGACGTTAATTACCACGCGCAAAGATACCCTGCGCCATTGGTGTTACGACGCCAAGTTGGCGGATCAATTTTGGTATCAGAAGTCTTATCACTATACGGCACCGGTGTCGGGCATTTTGGCCATACATGAGGCGCTGCGTTTGATTTGCCAGGAAACGCTACCGCGCCGTTTTGATCGCCATTTGAAGTGCTCATTGGCGTTACAGGCAGGTATCGAGGGTTTAGGGTTGTCGTTGTATGTGCAGGGGCCTTCGCGTTTGAATTCGGTGGTGGGTATTAATCTACCTGAACCTATCGATGGGAAGACCTTGCTGCAACACATGTCGAAGCAGCATGGGGTAGAAATTTCCGGCTCGTTCGGGCCGCGCATTGTGCGCATCGGGCAGATGGGTGAACAGTGCCGCGCACATCACCTCTTCCGTACGTTGCACGCTTTAGGTTCCAGCATGCAGGCCTTAGGCGAAGCGGTGGACTTACCCTCCGGCGTGGCAGCACTGGAACGCGCTTTGGGAACGTACTTGCCACGTTTTGACTAAATGTTTTAGGGTGCTGATGGGCAACGAAACCCATCAGCACCTGAACACAATTACCGATTCAGATAGGCGCCATACATCCACACCATCTTTTCTTGTGCCCGAATGTAGTCGCTCATGAGCGCTGAAGTACCTTCATCACCCGCTTCACCGGCTTCCGCTAGTAATTTGCGTTGTTTACCGAGCAGGGTTTTAAACGCTTCCAGAATCTGCGCAATGGCTTCGCTACCATCGGTCACTTTAGATTTTTCCTGAATGGCGGAAGCACCCAAGTAGCTGCTGTAGCTGTGCGCTGGCTCGTAACCTAGGGTTAGAACGCGCTCTGCAATTTCATCAATTTTTAGCAGCAGGTCGTTGTACAGCTCTTCAAATTTTAGATGCAGCTCGAAGAAGTCTTTACCACGGATGTTCCAGTGGTAACCCCGTGCGTTCATGTAGAACACTTGGTAGTTAGCTAGCAAATCGTTCAAATCGGCGGCCAGCGATTGCGCCTGTTCTGTTTTGATACCAATTGCATTGGTCGTCATGTTGCTTCTCCTTTCTGCCAAAAAATCTTGATGGTTGTCAGTGTAGACGGCAATTCTACCGTTGGCTAATAGAGTAAGACGCAGCAACCAATAAACTGAAACTATTGATTTTTATAATTTGATAGCAGTAGGCAGATTTCCAAAGGTCACCCGATCCTGCCTTCCCAAGTCCTTTCGCGTTTCCAAGTGTTCGAAACCGGCATCAATCATTAACAATACAACATCGTCACGTTGATCATACCCATGCTCCAAAAACAGCCATCCACCAGCACGCAATACTCGACCAGCATCATTGATGATGGCTCGAATATCGTCCAAACCATCAGCGCCGGACGTCAAGGCAGACGAAGGCTCAAACCGCACGTCACCTTGCTGCAAATGTGGGTCGTCCGTGCGGATATAGGGCGGGTTGCTGACCAACACATCGACGCTGTGATCAACCAAACCAAGGCACCAATCGCCTTGTGCAAAACGCACGTGCGCCAACCCATTATGTTGTGCATTCTGCTGCGCCAAACGCACCGTCTCTGCCAGGCGATCTATGCCCTGTACCCGCCAATGCGGGCGTTCACTGGCTAAAGCCAATGCAATGGCACCGGTACCTGTACCCAAATCCACTATATCCAAGGGTTGCTCCGGCACCGTTTCAAGTACCGCCGACACCAGGGTTTCAGTATCGGCGCGAGGAATTAGGGTACTGGGATGGGTAGCAAGTTCGAGATTCCAGAAGGCGCGTCTGCCGGTAATGTAGGCCACCGGCTCGCCCTTAATTCGTCGCGCTAGCAGCGTTTCGAAATGAGTTTGCTCGGCTTCTGACAATGGTCGTTCAGGCCAGGTAAACAAAAAGGCTCTGGGCTTTTGCAGAACATGACATAGCAATATTTCCGCATCGGCTTGTGCGTCTTCGGACCGCAGTTGCGATATCGCCCAGCGCAAAGCCTCTTGAATTCGCATAACTTTACTGGCCCATTTCCGCCAAAAGCTCCGCTTGGTGTTCGTGGCGTAGAGGGCCGATAACATCATCCAGCTTGCCTTCCATCACCTCATCCAATTTATACAAGGTAAGGTTGATGCGGTGGTCGGTCACCCGCCCTTGCGGATAATTGTAGGTGCGAATACGTTCCGAGCGGTCGCCGCTGCCCACCAGAGATTTACGCTGTGAAGCCTGTTCGGCGTGCGCGGCGTCTTTGGCGGCTTGCTCCAGCTTGGTCGCCAACAGGGCCATGGCCTTGGCTTTGTTCTTGTGCTGTGAACGTTCATCCTGACATTCCACCACAATGCCGGTGGGCAAATGCACAATGCGAATGGCGGAGTCAGTCGTGTTGACGTGCTGACCGCCAGCACCAGAAGAGCGGAACGTATCGATCCGCAAATCGTTTTTGTTGATGTCAATGTCACCACTTTCGTCGGCTTCGGCCATGACCGCAACCGTGCAGGCCGAAGTGTGAATACGCCCCTGCGACTCGGTTTCCGGAACACGCTGCACGCGGTGCGCACCGGATTCAAATTTCAAATGTGCGTACACGCCCTGGCCTACAACCCGCGTAATGATTTCTTTATAACCGCCGTGTTCGCCGTCGCTGGTGCTGATCACCTCGACTTTCCAGCGCTTGGACTCGGCGTATTTGGCGTACATACGAAACAGATCACCGGCAAAAATCGCTGCCTCATCGCCACCGGTACCTGCTCGAACCTCCAAATAGACGTTCTTGTCATCATCCGGATCTTTTGGCATGAGCAGGACTTGCAGTTCGGCTTCCAACGTCGTCAGACGCTCACTGGCCGCTTTCATTTCTTCCTGACCCATCTCACGCATGTCCGGGTCGCTGTCGCTGCACAGCGCTTTGGCTTCGTCAAAATCGGCTTGCGCCCCTTGATACAATTCAAAGGCCTGAACGACCGGCTCCAACTCTGCATATTCACGCGAATATTCACGGAACTGGTCTTGGCGGCTGATCACCCCCGCGTCAGACAGCAAAGCAGACAGCTCCTCAAAGCGTTCAATCAATTGTTCCAGCTTGGTACGTAAGGTGTCTTTCATGATGTTTCCGCGCCGCCCGAGAGGTCTTTGGGCAAAGCGTAGATCTCCTGTATCAACTCAATATGATCCGTACGTCCTTGACGTCCGGCTTCTTTTAAAAAAACACTGGGTGGGTGCAACACTTTGTTGGTAATACTCCGGCTTAATTGCTGCATCACGTCGTCCGGGGCATCGCCGCGGGCTAGGCGTGCAAGTGCCTTCGCCAATTCTACATCAGCCACCGTTGTCACCTGTTCACGCAACGCCTTGATGGTGGCAGAGGCATCGCGTTCGCGCACACTGTCGGCGTACTGCTGAACCGCTTGGGTGATGATGCTGTCCGCCTCTGCGGCGGCGGCCATCCGCGAGCGCACGTTGTCTTCAATCACTTGCTGCAAATCATCCACGGTATAGAGATACACGTCGTCGAGCGCATCGACTTCCGGTTCAATATCACGCGGCACCGCAATGTCCACCATAAACATGGGTTTGTGCTTACGTTGTTTCAGCGCCCGTTCCACCGCACCTTTACCCAGGATCGGCAACTGGCTCGCGGTCGACGAGATGACAATATCGGCGTTAGCTAAATGGTCGGGGATGTCACCCAGCAAAATAGCATGCGCACCAAATTCAGCCGAGACTTGCTGTGCACGCTGTAGCGTTCGATTGGCCACGGTCATTTTTCCAATGCCGCGCTCCTTGAGATGTCGGGCCACCAGTTCAATGGTTTCGCCAGCACCAATCAACAAGGCATGACACCGCCCTAAATCACTGAACACATGGGTGCTCATATCCACTGCAGCATAGGCAACCGATACCGGATTGCGGCCAATGGCGGTATTCGTGCGCACCGATTTGGCGACACCAAAACAATGCTGAAACAGTCGATTAAGCTGCCCGGAAACGGTTGCGGACTCTTGCGCCACCGCATAAGCCGATTTTAACTGGCCAAGAATTTGCGGCTCGCCCAGCACCAGGGAGTCCAAACCGGACGCCACACGTGCCAGATGGTTCACCACGTCTAAATCATGAAATTCGTAGCTGTACGCTGACAAGGCGTTTTCCGGCAATTGGTGATAATCGGCCAACCACTGACGTAACCGCTCACCGGCCGCGGCATCGTCGACTTCGCAGTACAGTTCACTGCGATTACAGGTTGATACAATCACTGCTTCAGAAACACCTTGTCCCGCCGCCAACAAGGACTGATGCGCTGCGGCCAGGTTCTCGGGCGCAAAGGCCACCTTTTCGCGCACATCAACCGGAGCGGTTTTATGATTAATACCTAGGGCAATTAACGGCATATCTTTAGCGAGTCTATACTGCAACCAAAAAAAGCATGGGGTACACTCCATGCGGTGTGGACTTCAAAATGGCTGATCGTAACACGTTGCCGGACCGAGCAGGACGACGTTCGACTGATCTGATTTTTCGAAGGCAACATATTCTACATGAAAAACCACCGTATTGGATGAATCGTATTGCGCTATTACAACGTTCACCTCGTTTTGCTGTTGAGCCTCTCACTGTTGTGGGGATGTGCCAGCACGTCAACGCGCCCGGGCGCTGAATCGCCGCCTGAAGCATCAACGGCAGCGTCCGAGGCAATGACCGGCGAAGTTTTCTTTCGCGTGGTATTGGCCGAATTGGCGGCGCGGAATAATGAGCCCGAGGTGGCATTGGAGCTTTATGATGCCGCGCTCTCGGACTACCCGAACAATCTCGACTTGATTGCACGCGTAGCACCCTTAGCCATTCAACTGGGGCAAATCGAAGCGGCGACTTACTACTATGACCGCTGGACCGAGTTAGAACCCACCAATTTGGAAGCCTGGCATGGCGCTTGGCAACTGAATTTAGGTTTGCAACGCATCGATCCAGCCGTAGAAGCATTGGAATCTCTACTGGCGCAGCAAGCAGACTTCGCTTTATTTGTGCCTTTTGATTTGATCCAAGGCTGGCCGCCGGCGCAGCAACAGGCGTTGCGCCAAGCATTGTTGGCCGCTGACCTGCCAGCCGCACAATCTTCTGACCTGACGCTGATCAATGGATATCTGGCTGAGACGCAAGGTGATCAGCGTGCGGCTGCCCTGTTATGGCGGGCACTCGATGGGCAACTTCGAGCCCCCCAAGCCTATCAAGCCTACGGCGAAACCTTGCTGGATTTAAGTCTTTGGCAGGGCGCCGAGGTTGTTCTGACGTCCGCCATTCAGCAGTTTCCAGACGTGGACCGCTTCTATCTGCTGCGTGCACAAAGCTTCTTGGCACAGCAACAACAGGCGGAAGCCTTTGCCGTACTGCTGCAAGGCTTGGAGCAGCTGCCCGACAATTCACGCCTACTCAGGTTTTCCGGCGAATTGGCCTATGCACAAAATGATCCTCGTGCCGAAGCTTTCTTTACCCAATTACTCGACACCGACCAACACTCCATCGCCCGCTTTTATCTCGGGCGGCTGGCCGAGGATCGGGGCGACATGACGGCCGCTTATGAAGCCTACCTGCAAGTGACCGATCCGGAATGGGCGCCAAGGGCCATACAGCGGCAGTTACAAATATTGGCAGAGCATTCGATTCCCGGCGTGAACATCGACGAACTGTTTGCACAACATCAGCTTTATTTTGCCGATATTCGCTACCAGATAGCGGAATTGCACGGGCGCTTTTGGTTCGATCGCGAAGACTACGAGCGCGCGTTCGCCGCTTTTTCGTTGGGCTTGGAAGATCAACCACAAGACACCACACTATTATATTTGCGCGCCTTATCAGCCGAACCACTTGATCGTCTTGATGTGCTTGAAGCGGATTTGAACGCCATCTTGGCACAAGAACCTGACAACGCCGCTGCGTTGAACGCTTTGGGCTACACCTTGGTCGATCGGACCGATCGCTTTGCGGAGGCAAGACCACTGATCGAGCGGGCCTACGAACTCAATCCTGACAGCGCAGCCATTACCGACAGCCTTGGTTGGCTCTACTTCAAGGAAGGCCAATTCGACGAAGCTGAGACCTATTTGCGGTTAGCACTTGATCTTCAAGGCTGGGATGAGGATGATGACGAAATTGTGGCGCACTACGTTGAAGCCATTTGGCGTGGTGGTGATCGTGCTCGCGCGTTGTCTATCGCGGCCGACTGGCTGGAGCGCCACCAGAATACTCAGCGTCTTGAAGCCATCGTGGACTTAATTCATGAAACGCCTTAACCCACTGTTGATAGTCTTATTTGCATTTACCTTAGTGGCCTGTAGCACACGCCCGCCCGAGCCAGTGGCACAAGAAGAAATGCTTCCGCCCTGGTTGGAGCACCGGGATCGCATGCGTGCCGTGGAGACGTGGACATTACAAGGCAGAGTGGGTGCCCGGCAAGGGTCAGAAGGCGCTAACTTCACCGTTTACTGGCAACAACGCGATGAAGACTACAATATTCGGCTCAGCGGGCCATTAGGCCAAGGCGGCGCGACCATTAATGGTGGCTATGGCTGGGCCGAATTGCGCACCAAAGACGACCATTTTTTTGCTGCCTCACTGGAAGAACTCCTGAGCGAAGCCATTGCCATCGACCTACCTTTGCATCATCTTCAATATTGGCTGCGCGGCATACCGTCGCCCGGTGCTCGCGCGGGCATCAAATTGAATAGCGATGCCTTGTTAGAACGCATGGAACAACACGGCTGGACCATCGAATACACCGAATACGACCCAGAAACCCAACTCCCTCTGCGGTTTAGTATGCGCTTCGAAGATTCACGCGCCCAAATTATTATCTCCACGTGGGATATCAGCGGTGTCTAAAGGCGCGTTTCCGAACCATCGCGTCGTATCACCCGCGAAGTTGAACTTAATGCTCCACATCACCGGTCGTCGCCCGGATGGCTACCACGAACTGCAAACCCTGTTTCAGCTTCTCGCGTACGGCGACGAAATGGATTTCCAACTCACTGCCCAGCCACAGATCGACCTCCATAGCCAAATCAACATCCCCGTGCAGGACAATCTCATCTGGCGTGCGGCACAGATGCTCCTACCCCGACGAAAGAACACCCATGGTGTGCGCATCACGTTGCACAAGCATCTACCCTTGGGTGGTGGCGTCGGCGGTGGCAGCTCCAATGCAGCCACGACCTTATTGATGCTGAATACCTTATGGGCGTGCGAACTCAGCACAGACCAACTGGCTGAACTCGGTCAAGCGCTCGGCGCCGACGTACCGGTCTTTGTTCGCGGGCATTCAGCATGGGCTGAAGGTATCGGGGAAGCGCTTACGCCGGTAACGTTGCCGGAACAGTGGTTTTTGGTGGCCTGTCCGAGTGTTTCTGTTTCCACGGCCGCCATCTTTCAACATCCCGGTTTGACACGAAATAGCCAAATAACGACAATACGCACCGCATTGGCTGGGGGTGGCCGAAACGATTGTGAAACAACCGTACGCGCGTTGTATCCTGAAATACAACGAATGCTGGACCGACTTGCCGCTTGGGGCACTGCACGATTGACCGGCACCGGAGGCTGTGGCTTTGTGTCCTTCGCCGACCAAGACGCAGCCACCGAAGCTGCGGCAGACATGGCCAGCGAGTACCGTGTGTTTGTTGCCCAAGGTGTCAACCGCTCGCCGGTTTTGACCTATTTAGAGACACTCCCGTAAGCCATGCAGCCAACACTACACATACCTAACGATCAGTCGCAATCACTCGAGGACAGCAGCGTGTCAAACATGATGGTTTTCACAGGGACCGCCAACCCTGAACTCGCAGAACAGGTCACCAAGCGCCTTGATATCCCGCTCGGCGCCGCTCGAGTCGACAAATTCAGTGATGGAGAAGTCGCTATTGAGATCGATGAGAACGTACGCGGTGCCGACGTGTTCATCATTCAGCCGACCTGCGCCCCCACCAACAAAAATCTGATGGAATTGGTGTTGTTAATTGATGCTTTGCGTCGCTCCTCAGCGGGCCGCATCACAGCGGTTGTGCCCTACTTTGGTTATGCTCGGCAAGATCGTCGCCCGCGTTCCAGCCGGGTGCCCATCAGCGCTAAAGTCGTCGCCGACATGTTAACCGTCGTGGGTTCGGATCGTGTCCTAACCGTAGACCTGCATGCTGACCAGATTCAAGGCTTCTTCTCCATTCCAGTCGACAACATCTATGGCTCCCCCATTCTGCTTGACGACATTATGAAGCAGAATTATGACAATAAAGTGGTCGTATCACCTGACATTGGCGGCGTGGTTCGTGCTCGTGCCATTGCCAAGCAGTTGAACGCAGATCTGGCCATCATTGACAAGCGCCGCCCGAAAGCGAACCAATCGGAAGTGATGAACATCATTGGCGATGTAACGGACCGGACCTGCATTTTGGTCGACGACATGGTGGATACCGCAGGCACACTGTGCATGGCGGCATCTGCCCTGAAAAAATTCGGCGCCCGTAAAGTAGTGGCTTACGCGACACACCCGGTGTTATCCGGTCCGGCCATTGAACGTGTTGCCAGCGCGGACTTACAACTCGTTGTAACCGACAGCATTCCATTGTCGCTTGAGGCAAAACAATGTGGTAACATCCGCCAGCTTTCTATGGCGGGTATCTTGGCCGAGGCCATTCGCCGCATTAGTAACGAAGAATCCATCAGTGCAATGTTCCGCTAAATCAACGACTTAGCTCAGTTTTAGCGAACATCATTGATACCAGAGCCGACTTGGCTCAACACGCGGCCTATTGATGAAAAGTCGGTAGGCTGCAACAACGGCTGTGTTCATTGGTCGCGATGTGCACAGCTTTTTTATTCTATGGAGTAAACGAAATGTCTCAAGTATATACCTTGGTTGCTGAAGATCGCGCTGATACAGGCAAGGGTGCGAGCCGCCGCCTGCGTCGCGAAGGCAAGATCCCTGCAATCATGTACGGTGGAACCAAAGCACAGAAGCCTGTGAACTTGTCATTCAGCCAGTCGGCCATTGCCAAGGCAACCCAAAACGAAGGTTTCTTTTCTCACGTTTTGACGTTGCAAATCGGTGACAAAGAGCAACAAGTTGTTTTGATGGATATGCAACGTCACCCAGCACGCGGCGATGTGGTACACATGGACTTCGAACGTGTTACCAAGACCACCATCGTGCACAAACGCATTCCTTTGCACTTCTTAAACGAAGACAAGTGCGTTGGCGCTAAAGCCGGTGGCTTGTTGCAGCACAGCATGAATGACGTAGAAATCACCTGTAAAGCGGGTGATCTGCCTGAGTTCATCGAAGTGGATGTGATCGACTTGCCCGTTGGTGGCGTTATCCACCTGTCCGACATCAAGGCACCTAAAGGTGTTACCTTGGTTGAATTGGCCAAAGGCGCAACGCACGACGCACCGGTCGTCAGTGTCTTGGGCGCTAAAGGCGGCAGCACGGCTGATGAAGACACCGAAGAAGCAGACGCTTAAGCGTCCCGCGTGACGAAAAAGGGGCTTCGCGGCCCCTTTTTTTATGCCAGACTTGAAAAAAGTGAAACCAGAACATGAGCCATTCGGATCACATACGTCTCATCGTTGGGCTAGGAAACCCCGGCCCACAGTATGATCGCACCCGACACAATGCCGGTTTTGACTTTGTGGATCGACTCGCCAATCTTTGGCATGGGCAATGGAAAGCGGACAAAAAATATGCCGGTGAATGGTGTCTGGTCAACATAGGCCAGCAACCGGTATGGCTGCTAAAACCGATGACCTTTATGAACCGCAGCGGACAATCCGTAGCCGCTCTGGCGAATTTTTATAAAGTGCCGCCGCATGAGATTCTGGTCGCTCATGATGAACTGGATCTTCCCGCTGGCGTCGCGCGCCTCAAGAAAGGCGGTGGTCATGGTGGGCACAATGGGTTGCGAGACATCATCGCCCAGCTGGGCAACGTCCGTGACTTTCATCGCCTGCGCTTGGGTATTGGACACCCAGGAACCGCCAATGAGGTTGTAAACTACGTGCTGACCAAGGCCGCACCGGCCGATCAAACACGCATAGATGATGCCATTGCAGCCGCCGCCAGCGAAATGGTACGGGTTTGTAACGGCGAATGGGCGCAAGCCATGAATTCCTTGCACAGCAGCAAAGCTGGGTAACAGATTAAACGAGAGGTTTGTTATGGGTTTTAAATGTGGCATCGTCGGCTTACCCAATGTCGGCAAATCAACGCTGTTCAATGCACTGACAAAGGCTGGCATTGACGCGGAAAACTTTCCTTTTTGCACCATTGAACCCAACACGGGTGTGGTGCCGGTGCCGGACCCTCGGCAGGATGCGCTTGCCGCCATCGTAAAACCGGAGCGTGTCGTACCTACTACCATGGAGTTTGTCGACATCGCGGGTTTGGTCGCCGGTGCATCCAAGGGTGAAGGCTTGGGCAATCAGTTTTTGGCGAACATTCGTGAAACCGACGCCATCGCCCATGTCGTACGCTGCTTTGATAACGACAACGTGATTCACGTAGCCAATAAAGTAGACCCCGTTGCCGACATCGAAGTCATCAACACCGAACTGGCATTGGCCGATTTAGACAGCGTCGAAAAACAATTGTTAAAACTGCAAAAGAAAGCCAAAGGGCAAGACAAAGAAGCCATTGTCCAAGTTGAGGTATTGCAGCGCATTCTGCCACATTTGAACGAAGCCAAACCGCTGCGTTCTATGGCATTGAGTGAAGACGAAAAACGCATGTTGGATACCCACTTCCACTTGATGACCCTGAAACCCACCATGTACATCGCCAACGTAGACGAAGACGGTTTCTTCAATAACCCACTACTGGATCAAGTGACGCGTATTGCGGAAGCAGAAGGCGCACAAGTGGTGGCGATTTGTAACAAACTTGAGTCTGAAATTGCGGAACTGGAAGATGAAGAACGTGATGAGTTTCTGGCCGATTTGGGCATGGACGAACCCGGCCTCAACAAAGTGATTCGCGCCGGTTATGAATTACTGGGCTTGCACACCTACTTTACCGCAGGCGTGAAAGAAGTGCGTGCTTGGACCGTCCGCATTGGCGCTACCGCACCACAAGCAGCAGGCGTTATCCATACCGACTTTGAAAAAGGCTTTATCCGTGCGGAAACCATCGCCTATAACGACTTTATTCAATACAAAGGCGAGCAAGGCGCCAAAGAGGCCGGAAAAATGCGCTTAGAAGGCAAGGAATACGTTGTAAAAGACGGCGATGTCATGCACTTCCGGTTTAACGTGTAGCCCTAAAGGCAGATTGAGAAAAAGCTTCTTAAAATGGCAAAACCGAAGAGGCGAAAATCTGGCTAGGCAAAAAAGATCAAGAAGAGTCGACGTTTACTGCACGTAAACGAGCGATTCGAGAGCTTTTTTAACAACGCCAGATTGAGAAAAAGCGGTTTTTAGATCAGGTGGTGACCTCCACCACCTGCTCCGCCCACCTCTCCGCATCGGCCTGTTGATGCGTCACAAACACCAACACCTTTCGCGCCCTGCGAATTTCATCTTGCACCCACGCCCCAGCGCGCTCGCGGCTGCCATCATCCAACGCACTGAACGGCTCATCCAATAAAATAACGGGCTGCTCACGCAACACTGTGCGAATCAAGGCCACACGCTGGCGCTGACCGCCCGACAAGGCGCTGGGCAAGCGCGACCAATAAGACACTACATCAAGCACTTCACAGGCCGCTTGCAGACGCGCCCATTGTGCCGGGCTGGGCTTACCTTGCTGAAACCCCAGCGCTAAATTCTGCGCTACCGTTAAGTGCTCGAACAGGTTGTGGTCTTGAAACAGTGTGGACGTGGGCCGCTGTTCCGGTGGCAAGCCGTGAATAGGCACGCTATCGAGCAATATCTGTCCGGACTGGGCGGGTAAAAATCCCCCTAAACATTCCAGCAGCGATGTCTTTCCTGCCCCACTTTGCCCCATTAACGCCAGTCCGGTGCCACGCGGCACCTGAAAGTTATAACGCCAAACCTGTCCGGCTCTAAGTAGATGCAATTCTTTAACGTCGAGCATAGGAGCGCTCCAAGGACCACAAAGCAAACCACGCCAGTGCCAGTAACAACAGCGCAGCAAAGGCTGCATCGGCCAGACGATACGCGCCGGTTAGGCCATAAATCAGCCACGGCAAAGTCTGCCAGCGGTCATGACCAAAAATACCAAACAACGCAAAATCACCCAGCGCTAAAACGAAGCTTATGGCGAAGGCGCGCTGCACCGCAGGCCATAATTTAGGCAGAATCGTACGCCGCCAATGCGGCCATCCGGTCAAACCCAAATCGGCGGCAACACGGCCATACTGGGCATCGTATTCATGCACGCGCGGTTTGAGGTGGCTATATACAAAAGGCAATGCTACCAGCGCATTCAACCCCACTACCGCCAGCCAGCCCCAGCGCTGCCAGTTCACCCAAGGCATAAAAAAGATATACAGCCCAACGGAAAGCACCATACCTGGGATGACCAAGTGATGCAGGGCTACCCCGTCCACCCACTGTCGTCGTCGCGCACTGGGTTGACGACGCCAAAGGGCCAGACAACTTAACGCCAAGAGCAATGAAAACAGCGCGGCTGAAAGGGCAAACAGCAGGGAATAACCCATGCTAATGAGTAGTGAAAGCCACGGCAACGATGCGATGTTCACTCTACTGACCACCACCAACAGCGCCAATACAGGGGCCGTTAAAAATACAATGGCCAGACCATACACCCATTGGCCCGCCCGGCGTTCAAGCCCACTCAGTCTTGGCCGCCAACCTAGCCCGGTAGCAGGCATGACCCAGCTTAGCTTGCCGAAGCGATTAAAGAGAACAAAAAAACCACCCGCCACAAGCAATTGAATGGCGGCTAGAATCAACGCCTCTTGCGGGTTGAAGTTGTATTTAAGCGCTTGATAAATGGCGACTTCCAAGGTGGTCGCACGGGGCCCCCCGCCCAACGTTAAAACCACCGCAAAACTGTTAAAACATAACAGGAAAATTAACCCGAAGGCGGCCGGTAACACACCGCGTAACGCGGGCCATTCCACCCAACGAAAACGCTGCCAGGATGACAGTTGGAATTGCGCCGCCAATTTCCAAGCGGTCGATGGGATACTTTGCCACTGAAAGGTCAGCACGCGAATGGCAAAGGGCATATTGAGAAACACATGCGCTAAAAGAATGCCCGACAAGCCATACAGGCTCCAGTCACTGCCCAACCAAGGTGTTAATATACCCGAGCGGCCAAACAAAACGACCATGCCCGTAATCAACACCAGACTGGGCATGACAAAACAGAGCAGGCACCAGCGCAGAAATGCCTTGGTGCCGCGTAACTGTTCGTCTAAGGCAACGGCCCTGGCAACAGGCAGGGCAAACAACACTGACAATGCAGCGCTCAAGGCGGCCTGCCACAACGTAAATCGCAGCACCCGCCATAACCACGGATCTTGCAGCGCTGTCCATTGTGCGCCGGCTTGTTGCCCACCCCACAGCGCCAGAACCGCAATGCCGGATACACTCAGTAACGTGCCCATAGCAAGCCAACTGACCCAACCCGCCAACCCACTCCAATAGGTGGTAGAACGAGCCGCGTCTGCGGACTGATAGGGTGGGATTACGTAGGTCATTGACTGACGGCATTACGCCAGGTACGAATCCAGTTTTGCCGTTCTTGAAAAACGGTTTCCGGCGTAAAGCCAATGCGCGCTGGCTCAGGCAAACTGGCAAAGGCGTCTGGCAATTCAGCGTCCGTACGTACCGGCAGCATCCAGTTAGTGACTGGAATGATGGCTTGTGCTTCGGCACTGATCAAAAATGCCAGAAACTCATTCGCCAGTTCGGCATTGTCCGTAAAAGCCGACACTGCACCCACTTCAATTTGTGCCACATGGCCTTCTGCAAAACCAGCGGCTTGGTAGCGGTCTGATCCTTCAGCCACCATGTGATAAGCCGGAGACGTGGTGTAACTCAACACGTAATCCGCTTCGCCTTCCAAGAACATGCCATACGCTTCTGACCAGCCTGAAGTTACCGTGACGGTTTGCGCCGCCAAATCAGCCCATGCGCCTTCTACATTTGCCCCATATACCGCATTCATCCACATCATTAAGCCCTGCCCCACGGTACTGGTGCGCGGGTCCTGGTAAATAATGGCTGCATCACTGGCTAACAATTCGCGCAACGAACCGGCAGGTTCTGGTGTTTTTTCGGTGTCATAGACAAACGCAAAATATCCATAGTCGAACGGTACAAAGGTATCATCCTGCCATTGCAGATCGGGCGCCAAGGGATAGTCTGCCCAGTTCAAGCGGTGTGACTGCACCACGCCCAGCGCGCGCGCTTCGGCCATCAGTGCATCGTCGATGCCCAAGATAACGTCAGCTTGTGTGTTTCGTCCTTCAATACGTGCCCGATTCAACAGACTAACGCCATCATCGGTACTGACAAAGTTTAGGGTGCATGCGCATTGCTCCTCAAACGCAGCCTTAATTTGCGGGCCAGGACCCCATTCGCTGGTAAATGAACTGTAGGTATAAACGGTCAAATCATTCGCGAGTACAGAACCCGCAAGAGAAGCCGACAACAAGGTAACGACGAAAGGTGTACGAGGGTATTTCATGATGACTCCCGGTTCGTTAGACAACAGCGACCGGCGAGGAAGGCATTGGCCTGTTTTGTGTCAGGCTCCATCCCATTCCCTACGCCAGAGTTAACTGGATCAGGTTCAGCGGGTAAACTCTCAGCCAGACACACATGCTACGATGTGTTCCAGCACCCCGATGAGACGCCCGCGAGTATAGCAATGAGATGACCAATCACCAAGTCGAGATAACACTCCCGTCGGCCGCACTGGCCCATACTGGCGATGTTCATCGCCTAACCCGCTTACCTTTAGGTACTGGCTGCCCGCATTGGCGCATAGACAGCGCGCGCGGTGCTTGGGTGTGGCGGCAGAGTCCATCGACGCCGTTACAGAAAGCGCGACTCGCTCAGGAATTGACTATTTTGCGGCATTTACAGACTTTTCCTTTTGCGCCACAACTGGTCTGGCACGATGCCAATCACGGCGTTTTATTTCGCTTCTCAGACGGCAACACCCCGCACCTGGAACAGATTTCTGGTCGTGCACGCCAGCACCTACTGAACCATGTCATGACGTGGTGGAATGTCGACATCGAATTGCCACCCTACAACTATCGCCGACTGACCCAACAATATGCCGATGATGCACGGCTGCATGGGTCTGACCCGCACACCATTGCTACCCTCGTGCAATCAGTGCAACGCGCGCAGCACTGGTCGACAGACGCCTTTCGCCTGACACATCATGATCTCCATATCGGGAACCTGCTGTTGAGGGGTGATGCATGGGTGGTTTTGGATTGGGAATATGCGGGCCTGGCAAATCCGTGGGTCGATGCCGTAATGGTCGATCGCCTCTTGCAGTTGACCAAAACAGAGCGATACGCTCTGCGCGCGGCGCTGCCCGACCTTGGCTGGCAGGATCCGTGGCAGGCCATGCAGCAGTGGGTAAAAGACCTGGAGACGCTTTGGTGGCTGGGTCGTCGTTAGCGGTCTGGTCTGTCCAACGACTGCGCCAGCACCCAGCCGCGACCCACCACACGCAACCCCACCGCAATCAACTCTGTACCCGCGTAAACCAAAGGGATACGATCGCGTTGCCAAGGCGGTATGCCCCATTCCTGCAAGAGTCGTTTAAGGTCGCGACTACCTTGTCGTCCGTACGGGTGAAAGCGCTCACCGCCGCGCCGACAATCGACCGAAAGGTCGGATCGTTGCGCCCATTCCAGCGGCAACACCAAGGCGTCTTCATCCGTTTGCGTATCACTTAAACAGACCCGCCCAAACGCCGGGTGACTGGCTGATTGTGTTAAGGAAAGCGTAATGTGGTGTTCTGGTGGTGCCGGCTGATCTGAAACGATGTACAAAGCCTGCTGATAGCGGCGTACACTGACCGGACCTAGAACCACCTGCGGAGAAGCATCGGGTGCTGCGGGCAATACCGTATGAATCAAAGCGCGTAATTGCTGATACGACGGCGCAAAGTCCGCTAACCAGGTTCGCAACAGTGCCATTTGATCCGCTTCAGGCCATGCCATAACATCATCGATGCGCAAGCCATCGCCTTGCTGACGTGTTTCCACCAGCGGCTGCCAAAACGTTTGCAGTTGATGCGCCGCTTGTGCCTGCAAGGTCCGTGCGCGTTCCAGCGTGGCCCGATATTGCGGCCAGCGCTCTTCAATCACCGGCAATACCCGATGCCGCAAAAAGTTCCGATCCGCTTCGGCTTGCGCATTGGTCGGATCTTCCACCCAGGTTAAACCAAGTTCCGTGGCGGCGGCCTGTAAGGTCGTGCGTGGCTGTGTCAACCAAGGTCGCCAAACCTGGCCTCCCGTTTCTAACGGTCTGAATTCGGACATGCCCGCCAAGCCGTCCGGGCCCGCACCACGCAATAAGCGATAGAGCACGGTTTCAACCTGGTCATCCGCATGATGGGCCATTAACAACACCTGGTCGGTGGCTACATGCTGTGCGAACGCCGCGTAGCGGGCCGATCGTGCCGCACCCTCAACACCTTGTGCCGAACGAGCGGCCATGTCTACGGTCACCTTAACAGCGACAAACGGCACGCGCCACTCATCGGCTTGGCGCTGACAATGCGCTACCCAGTCTGTTGCCACAGGTTGTAATTGATGGTTAACGTGCAGTAACGCGACTTTATCCGGCCAGCGTTTTACAGCCAAAGCCGCCAGCACTGAAGAATCCATACCACCGCTGTAGGCAACCCAAATACGCGGTGCTGCGTCAGCTCTGGCGTGGTTCAGAAGGTCAAGGAGTGATGTTGCGTGAGGTCCCACAGATAACGACATTTGAAGCGGTCTCCACGCCAATACAGTTCGCTGGCAAAGGGCACCTTGACCTCATTGACATAGGTTGCGCCAATGAGCTCGCAGGTACGACGCGACGCTAGGTTATCCGGGTTACAGGTTATCCATACCTCGGTCAGTCCATGCGCCTGCGCAACTTCCTGCAACAACAAACAGGCTCTTACGGCAAAGCGATGACCGCGATAGGGGACATCAATATGGTAGCCCATTTGGCCCCCATAAAGCTGCAAGTAGTCTGTCGGTATTAATCGTAAATCGATTTCACCAATCGGTTGGTTCGCGGCCAAATGCATAATGGTGAACAGGTAGGCGGGCACACGGTCCATGGCCGCCTTACCTTGTAAAAAGCATTTGTGCTCCAGCGCTATAACACCGTCGTTGAGGTGTTTAAACTCATAAAAAGGGGGATGTTGAGCCAATGTCATAGCAACCCCTTGTTTTACCGATGTTCGTTACACATAGGCGCTTACCTAGCGTGTCCGATTAGGCAAAATTGCCGTACGACATTAATCGGCGGTAGCGCTGTTCCAACATTTGACCTACCGGCAATTGTTCCAACTCCGACAGCTGGCTCAATAAGTTCTGCTTGATCTTCGCTGCGGTCAGATCAAGATCACGATGAGCACCACCTAATGGCTCTTGAATGACTGTATCGACCAAGCCCAAGTCATACAATTTGTTGGCCGTTATCCCCATAGCTTCGGCCGCATCGGGTGCACGATCCGAGGTTTTAAACAGAATAGACGCACAGCCTTCCGGCGAAATCACCGAATAGGTGGAATATTGCAGCATATTCAGGTGATCACCCACCCCAATCGCCAGAGCACCCCCGGAACCGCCTTCACCAATCACCGTACAGATGATAGGCACCTCCAAGCTGGACATTTTTTGCAGATTGAATGCAATGGCTTCACTTTGCCCGCGCTCTTCGGCATCGATACCCGGATACGCACCCGCAGTATCAATAAACGTCATGACCGGCATACGAAACCGCTCGGCAAACTCCATCAAACGTAACGCTTTGCGATACCCTTCCGGACGTGGACAGCCGAAATTGCGTTTAACTTTTTCTTGTACCGAGCGCCCTTTTTGCTGGCCGATCAACATCACCGGCTTACTATCCAAACGCGCGGTACCCCCGATGATGGCACCATCATCGCCAAAATGACGATCACCATGCATTTCATCGAATTCGGTAAAAATTCGCGCAAAATACTCCAACGAGTTCGGGCGCAACGGATGACGCGCCAATTTGGAGACCTGCCAAGCGGTCAAATTGGTGAAGATATTCTCCGTCAACTTCACGGCTTGCTTACGCAACTTGTCTACTTCTTCGGTAATGTTCAGTTCATGATCATTACCGACCAAGCGCAATTCTTCAATTTTGGCTTCCAGCTCCGCAATGGGTTGCTCGAAATCAAGATAGTTGGGATTCATGGATTACGCGTCCCCACACTCATACATTGGGTTAATCGGTTTTAACAACCGGTATATTCATCTGTTTGCAGCCTAGCGGTTCACACGCGGGGAGACAAGCAGAATGGCTAAGATTGAGCTGTGAATTTAAGTAAACAATTCTATTTTTGATCAACGATGAAAACGAACCTCAACGGCGTCAACGCCATAGACCTGCCGTAAACGGTACAAAAACTCATCGGTCAGTGGCGCCTTATGCGCGTCGCCGAGCAGGACTTCCCCTCTGGCATCCGCCCGCTGATACGCAATATGCATGGGCACACTGGGACTGTCGGCCGGGCGTTCTGCCAACAACTGCTTCAATTGGTCCAGTTGTTTTTTTACCGCACCGTGAGCAACATCGGCCATGCGAATCACCACCGATTGGGCAAAACGCTGCCGCGCTTGGGCCACATCCACCACATCCGACACCTTGACCCGGTTTTCTTCGCGGTATTCATTCCACGTCACTTCGGCTTGCACAAAAATCACCCGACCCACTTCTATCAAGCTGACCCATGGTGACTCCTGCTCATCAAAGACACCAAACTCGATGCGCGCGGTGCGATCATCGAGCGTTACGAACATCATGTCCTTACCCGCTTTGGTTTTCATGCGGCGGATATCGATGACCAGCCCCGCCAGCGTTTGCATGTCCTGCTTGCGCGGTACAATATCGGCCAGCCGGGCGCTTACGATGCGTTTCACTTCTTCTTCGTATTCGTCGATCGGGTGTCCGGTAAGGTATAAGCCCAGCGTTTCTTTTTCACCCGCTAAACGTTCCTTGATCGGCCATTCAATCAGGTGACGATAATCATGGTAGGGATCCGCTTCATCATTCAGCTGAATGTCCCCAAACAAGTCCACCATCCCCGCCGCTTCATTTGCACTGGCTTGCTCCGCCGCTTTCATCGCATCAGGCAAGGCAGCCATCAATACGGCACGGCTTGGTCCAATGGTATCCAAGGCCCCTGACTTAATGAGTGCTTCAATGACCCGGCGGCCCATTTTTTTCAAGTTAACCCGGGCACAAAAATCAAATAGATCGACATAGGGACCGCTGGCACGACCCTCCACAATCGCCGATACCGGGCCCTCACCAACGCCTTTCACGGCCCCCAGACCAAATACAATGTCGTCTTGGTCGTTCACCGTGAACATGTAGTCACCGGCATTCACATCGGGAGGTAAGACGTTCACATTCATTTCACGGCAGTCTTCAAGGAAGATCACCACTTTGTCGGTGTTATCCAATTCCGACGACATGGTAGCCGCCATGAATGCTGCGGGGTAATGCGCTTTTAACCACAGGGTTTGATATGACACCAAGGCATAGGCAGCCGAGTGTGATTTGTTAAAACCGTAACCGGCAAACTTTTCCACCAGATCGAAAATCTTGGTCGCCAGATCGGCATCAATGCCTTTATGCTCAGCGCCTTCGGCAAAGGTTTCCCGTTGCTTCGCCATTTCCTCAGGCTTCTTCTTACCCATGGCCCGACGCAGTAAATCCGCGCCACCGAGCGTATAGCCCGCCAAGGTCTGCGCGATCTGCATGACCTGCTCTTGGTAAACAATGATACCGTAGGTCGGTTCTAGAATGGGCTGTAATGAGGGATGCTGATAGGTAGCGTCCGGGTAGGCAATGGCTTCGCGTCCGTGTTTCCGGTTGATAAAGTTTTCCACCATGCCCGAGTCCAGCGGACCGGGACGGAACAATGCCACCAGCGCGATCATGTCTTCCAATGTATCCGGCTGCATGTTTTTAATCAGCGCCTTCATACCGCGCGATTCTAACTGGAAAACGGCGGTGGTTTTGGCCTGTTTCAACAGTTTAAACGCGGCTTCATCGTCCAGCGGAATCTGCGCTATATCTATCTCTTCTAGACCTTGTGCCCGCCGCTTCGGGTTGATGATCGCTAACGCCCATTTAATGATGGTGAGGGTGCGTAAACCTAAAAAGTCGAACTTCACGAGCCCGGCAGCTTCAACATCATTTTTATCATACTGCGTGACCAACCCGCTGCCATCCGGCTCACACAGCAGGGGCGAAAAATCTGTCAGCTTAGTCGGGGCAATCACGACCCCACCCGCATGTTTACCCGTTTGCCGCGTGACACCTTCCAGCTTTAGCGCCATGTCCCAAATTTCACGCGCCTCTTCGTCCTGCTCAATAAAGGCTTTGAGCTCTGGCACTTCTTCTAATGACTTTTCCAGCGTCATACCCGGTGTGCCGGGAATCAACTTGGAAATCTTATCGGCTAAACCATAGCTCTTGCCTTGCACGCGGGCGACATCACGCACCACAGCTTTAGCCGCCAAGGTGCCAAAGGTGACAATTTGGGATACCGCATCACGGCCATAGTGGTCCGCCACGTATTGAATCACCTGATCTCGGTTATCCATGCAGAAATCTACGTCGAAATCCGGCATGGATACCCGCTCGGGGTTCAAGAACCGCTCGAACAGTAGATCATACTTGAGCGGATCCAAGTCGGTGATTTTCTGCGCATAGGCCACCAATGAACCGGCACCCGAGCCACGGCCTGGACCTACAGGGATATCATGGTCTTTAGCCCACTGAATGAAATCCATCACGATCAAGAAATAACCCGGAAAACCCATCTGCAAGATGATGTCGAGTTCAAAGTTCAACCGATCGACATAGACTTGCCGCTCGGACGCGTAGTCCGGCGCACTTGAATCGTGGCTGATGGCAAGACGCTCTTCCAGTCCTTCCCACGATACTTTGTGAAAGAAGATGCCGGTGCGTAACGCGGTATCGTATTCGGGTTCCTGTTCCCGGCCTGTCCAAGCCTCTGCCATAGCACGTTTCACGCGCTCGGCGATGGTTTGATAAGGCGTGTGTTGTTGGAAGAACGGGTCATCTGCCAAGTCTTCTGGAATTGGGTAATCGGGCAGATAATATTTGCCCAGCTCTATTTCCACCGAACAGCGACGGGCAATTTCTACGGCATTGGTGATCGCACTGGGTATATCGGCAAACAAGGTGGCCATTTCAGCCGGACTTTTCAGGTATTGTTGATCCGAGAAGCGATGTTCACGACGCGGGTCGTCCAGTGCCATGCCTTCGTTGATGCACACGCGGGTCTCGTGCGCTTCAAAATCTTCCGAGTGTATGAACATCACATCGTTGGTGGCCACCACCGGCACATTGAACCGGCTCGCCAAGGTTAACGCACCGGCCACATGGGCGTCATCACCGGCCCGCTCGGTACGCTGCAACTCTAAATAATAGCGATCACCGAAATGATTTTGCCACCATTGCACGCGTTGTTCAGCCATGGTCGCATTACCGCGCAGAATGGCTTGCCCCACGTCGCCATAGTTGGCACCTGACAATACGATCAATCCGTCGTTCAATTCCGCAATCCATTCGATTTTCACCACCGCGCGATGCACATCTTGATTGAGCTGGAAAGCACGAGAGATCAAGGCGATCAGGTTTTTATAGCCCTGCAGGTTTTGGCACAAAAACGGAATACGAAAGGGCTTACCGGGTTCGTCGGTGTTTTCTACCCAGAGATCACTGCCCAACAAGGGTTTGATGCCTGCCCCCATCATGGCGTTATAGAATTTGATCAGTCCGAAAAAATTATTCTGGTCGGTCATCGCCACCGCAGGCATGCCCTGTTGAGCGACCGCGCCTGCCAGTGGCTTGATCCGCACCAAGCCGTCGATCAACGAGTATTCCGTGTGCAAGCGAAGATGGACAAAGGTGTCTGAAGTGGCGGTCATGTTTTACAGTTCCAGTGTTCCTTGAATCATGGCTTGTTCCAACCAGCGTTTCACCGGAGCAAATGTACGCCGATGTTCGGGGGTCGGGCCATGCGTGGTTAACGCAGCGAGATGTTGCGGCGTAGGATACCCCTTATTCGCCGCCAGATCATAGTGCGGGTATTGTTGATGCAGTTCGGCCATGACCCGATCGCGTGCGACCTTGGCTAAAATAGAAGCAGCGGCAATGGCGGAATGGCGGCCATCGCCTTTGACGATAGCTTCGGCAGGCAGTTTGAGGTGTTTAGGCAGTCGATTACCGTCTACCAGAACCTGGTCAGGCACGATGACCAATTGCCCCACCGCGCGCTCCATCGCCAAATGGCTGGCACGCAAAATGTTCAACTGATCAATTTCTTGTGCTGAACACTGCGCTATGGCCCACGCCTGAGCGTGCTGGCAAATACGGTCGAATAAGCGTTCACGCGCGGCGGCATCCAATTTTTTGGAATCGTTCAAGCCTTCTATCGGGCGCGCCGGGTCTAATATCACCGCTGCCGCATACACCGGACCACATAAGGGGCCACGCCCGGCTTCATCGGTACCGGCAATGCAACCGCTGTAATACTGATCCAACTCAAGCATTCCGCGCTTCCCCCTGCGTGCCGATCAGAGCCAGTACCGCCTTGGCAGCCGCTTGATCGGCATGTCGGCCGAGGCGCTTATGCATGAACTGAAAGGTTTCGACACAATGCAGGCGGCGTTCTTTGTCATGCCAAAGGTCGTACAGTTCTTGCGCAGCTCGCTCGGCTGACAGGTCATTTTGCAACAATTCGGGCACCACCATTTGGCGTGCCAGGATGTTCGGCAAGGCAACCCAAGGAATACGCACCAACCACTTACCGATCCAATACGTTAAGGTGCTGAAACGATAACCAACGACCATGGGTTTCTTCAGCAGCGCGGCCTCTAAGGTTGCTGTGCCGCTGGTCACCAACACCAGGTCGCTGGCCCCCAGAATGTCGTGCGCTTTACCTTCAACGACCTGCATCCAAGAGGCATCATCGTGGCGCAAAAGCGCCTCAATATCTTGCTTGCGTGCTGCGTTCACAGCCGGTATGCGCACCAACAAATCTGGCATTCGTTGCTTCAATCGCCGGGCTGCGGCCAAAAAATCGGGAGCGATACGAGCCACTTCACCCCGTCGGCTGCCCGGTAGCACCGCCAGTATCGGTGCGTTAAGCGGAAGATTTAAGGATTGCCGGTAGGCAGAAACATCTGGATGCATGGGTAATCGGTCGGCCAAGGTATGACCGACGAAAGCAAAGGGGACTTGATGCGTGGCGTAGAAGTCGCCCTCAAATGGAAATAAGGTGAGCATAAGGTCAATTGAACGACGAATACCGTGCACTCGGCCCTGCCGCCATGCCCATACGGATGGACTGACGTAGTGTGCCGTGGTGACCCCTCGGGCGCGCAGCCGACGTGCTAACGGCAAATTGAAATCCGGGGCATCAATACCCAAAAACACATCCGGTTGCCATGCCAGTATTTGGTGAAACAACTGCTTACGCAAACGCAGTAAATTGGGCAATTTGCGTATCACCTCAAACAATCCCATTACGGCCAAACGTTCCTGATCGGCCCAACTGACCAAGCCTTGCGCTTGCATGCCGGGACCACCGACGCCAGCGAATTCGATGTCTGGATGCAAGGCTTTGAGGCTGGACAACAAACCTGCGCCCAGCTGATCGCCGGACGCTTCGCCTGCAATCACCGCAATACGAAGGGCGCGCGAGGACATATCAGCGAATGATACCGCGAGTGGAGGTCGCCAGACTGGCCAGAAACGTCTGCACTTGAGGGGTAGGGTCTTGAGCCAGTTCGGCCATGGCTGTTTGCAGCGTTTTACCCTGACGGAACACTAAACGGTAGGCATTTTTCAACGCTTTTAAATTGGACTCTGGAACTTGACGACGCTTGAGACCTTCAAAATTCATGCTGTAGGGCTTGGCCGGGTTACCTTGCGCCATGATATAGGCCGGAATATCTTTAAAAATAACCGTTCCTGCACCGGTTATGGCACCCGTACCAACACGGCAGAACTGGTGTACCAAGGTGCCACCACCCAGTATGGCGTGATCATCAAGCCAAACATGACCAGCAACCTGACTGGCATTCGCAATGATCACGTCATCACCGATTCGGCAGTCGTGTGCCACATGCACATATGCCATATACAATCCACGCGAGCCGACACGTGTAACGCCTTCATCTTGCACTGTGCCACGTTGCATGGTGACACATTCACGAATGACGTTGTCATCGCCAATGTGCAACTCGGTAGGTTCACCGCGGTATTTCTTGTCTTGGCATTCTTCGCCAATGGATGCGAACTGAAAAATGCGGTTGCGCTCACCGATGACCGTAGGCCCTTTAATGACGACATGAGGGCCAATCTCACAGCCAGCACCAATGGTCACATTGGCACCGATGATGCTAAAGGCACCGATGGTCACATCGGGCGCAATGTGAGCGCCAGGGTCAATAAGAGCCGTAGGATGAATCACGCCTTAACCTGTTTACGTTCAGCACAAAGAATATCGGCACTGGCGGCCAACTCACCGTCGACCAGCGCACGAGATTCCATTTTATAGATACCACGCTTGCAACTGATGATCTCCAACTCCAGATCCAACCGGTCGCCCGGTACTACCTGACGCTTGAAGCGCACATTGTCGATACCGGCAAACAAGAACAAATATCCGTCCTCGTGTCGGTTACCCGATGATGCGAAACCCAAAATAGCGCCAATCTGGGCCAATGCTTCAAGAATCAACACGCCGGGCATAATCGACTGGCCAGGGAAGTGTCCATTAAAAAATTCTTCGTTTCCGGACACATTCTTGTAGCCCACAATACGCTTGTTCGGCTCTAACTCGATGATCCGGTCAACCAGCAAAAACGGATAGCGATGCGGCAGCAGCGTTTTGATCTGCTCGTGATCCATTGGCAAGGTATAACTCATAGCACTATCCTTTAAATTCAGCCTTTAAATTCAGCCTTTAAATTCAGCCCTTAAAATTCAGGTCAGGTTGATGACGATTCATCGGGGGTGGCATCTGCCGCTTCCAATTCGCCATACTTCGCCCACAAAGTATTCACTTTGTCGTTTAAATTCTTCAGTTGACCAATGCGGGCTACGGCCCGGCGCCAATCATTGAACGGCTGTACCGGTAAACCCGATGCATATTGACCGGGGTTTTCAATGGACTGCGCCACCATTGCCTTACCGACAAAATGTACATTGTCGGCAATGGTTAAATGACCGCCAACCGCCGACTGCCCTCCGACCGACCCATCTTTACCCAAAACCGTTGAGCCTGCAATGCCGCATTGTGCGACCAAGGCCGTGCGCTCACCGACCACGACGTTGTGACCGACTTGCACCAAATTATCGATGATCACGTCATCGCCGATGACGGTATCGGCCAAGGCGCCACGATCAATGGTTGCGTTCGCACCGATCTCCACGCGGTTGCCAATGCGCACACCGCCGAGTTGGGCGATCTTTTCCCAGCCACCGGCATGACGGGCATAACCAAAACCATCCGCACCAATGACCGTGCCTGCTTGAATCATGCAGTTTTCACCAATGACCACCCCGGAATACAGTGTCACACGCGGCCGAATGATGGTACCGGAACCGATTTTGACTCCCGCACCGACGTAAACTTGCGCATCCAATTCGACACCTGTACCCAACTCGACACCGGATTCAATCACCACCTGAGCGCCGATTCGGCAATCTGCCGGAACCACAACATCGTCGGCCAGCACAGCAGTTGGATGTACTGACGGCGCGAACCAGTGCTTCTCCCAATATAATTGAGACACCTGAGCATAGGCTCGGTAGGGGTCACGCACAATGATGCAAGTATGCGGCAAGCTACTGGCCAGGTCTGCTGTCACTAACAAAATATCGGCTTTTGACGTTGCCGCTTTCTTCACGAACTGCCGCCGTGCGACGAAGCTCAATTGCCCAGTAGAGGCTTGATCAATGGGTGCTATCGAGGAAATGCACTGATCTGGATTGCCTTTTACCTCGCCACCCAGTAATTCAGCCAATTCGACTGCCCGGTATGTGCGCCTATCAGGGGTATTCATAACCCAGAGCCTTATTCTTGTTCTTCGTTGGGTGCTGCTGACTGCCGGGCTTCAGCGACAGCGGCATTAAACCGTTCCAGCGCCAAGGTCGAGATATCCAACTCAGGTCGAACGTAGACCACTTGATCACCCGACAACAACAACACAATATTCTGCTCTACTATAATGCGCTCCAATACCGTTGTCAGTATGGGTTCAAAGGTGCGCAAGAATTCTTGACGGCGGTTTTGTTGTGCCGCTTGCAGGCGACGGACCAGTTCTTCGCGTTCGCGCAGTCTTGCTTCTGTCTGCACCTGTAATGCGGCTTGTTCGTTTTCTGTCAACAACGGACCGTCTGTCTCCAATCGTTGACGTAATTCTGTGATCTCTTGTTCCAGTTGATTAACACGACGGTCTTCACTGGCGTAAGCCTGGCGAAGTTCGGCAGTAATCTGGCGTGCGGCTTCGCTTTGAAACAACACATATTCCTGATCAATTACTGCGATGGTGGCGTCCGAACTGTTTTGCGCAAGTGCAGTGGGAGCCACCAGAAACGCAAAAACCAGTGCAGTACGACGTAAGAGAGCGAACATTCGGGTCATTAGAAATTACTCCAGAAAGACAGTTGGAATCGTTGCAGGCGATCTCCATCCTGCGGCGCTATTGGGTTGGCGTAGATAAACCGCAAAGGCAACATTGGTATGGGGCGCCACACCACATCCAAGCCATACGAGGCACGTAAACCATCCACCGAGAACCCTTCGGCACAATCCGTATTGCCCGCCAAACAACGCTCGGTAAAGGCACCGCCTACATCCACAAAGGCAGCGGCGCGGAATTGCGACTTGTCGCGCACCAGCGGCATTGGCACGATAAACTCCATGCCGGAACTCAACATCAAATTGCCACCAAACGGCACTGCCGACCCTTCATTGCCAGCCAATTCGGTGCTGTAAGGACCAACTGTACGTTCCTGGTAACCGCGAAGAGTGCCAGGACCACCGGCATAAAAGTGTTTGTAAAAGGGCAAACGGTCCGTTTCACCAAAGCCATTGCCATACCCCGCCTGCCCAAGTAATCGAATGGCATAGCCATCGAACGGCAGCACCGGTTGAATATAGTCGCCGCGGTAGGTTATCCGGTAGTAATTTAAGTCACTGCCGGGCAAGGTCGCTTCGCCGGTTATGTTATGGCGCTGCCCTTCCGTCGAATAGAAACTACCAATCTGGTCACTGTAGTTCCACTGCATTTCCAGGGTCCAATCGTCATAGCGATCACCGTAATCGGCCTGGAACGATGTAACCTCTTGCGGTGGTTTATCACCCACATACAGTTGGGTTTGCGTGAACCCTAAGCCTACTTGTAAACGGCTATTGTCGGACACCGGCCGCCCCAGGGAAAACTTGCCCCCCCAGCGATCCAGACCGTAGGTTTCGACGTTGCGGTCTAACCAGTTCGTACGCTCATAGAACAGATTCAAATCGCGGCTGATGCCGGATTGCGTGAAATAGGGATCAACATGGTTCAATGAGAATGTCGTTGTGGTATTGGACACCTGACTGCGCAAGGCCAGACTTTTACCGGTGCCGAGGAAGTTCTCTTGCGAAAACTCAACCGCACCAAAAATTCCCACACCAGGTTGAAAGCCAAGGGATGCCTGCAAATTGCCGCTCTTGTCTTCCAACACAGAAAACACAATATCCACCTGATCTTCAGCATCTTGAACCCGCAACTGGTTAACATTCACGACGCTGAAGAAGCCTAATTGTTGTAAGCGGCGACGTGACGCTGCAATGTCACTGTTGCGTGCCAAATCACCCTCGTAGATGCGCATTTCACGGCGCAACACTTCATCCAGAGTACCCTGATTGCCCACAAACTGAATATTGCGCACATACATTAACGGACCCGGCCGGACGACAAAGTTGATGCTCACGGTCAACTCATCATCGCTGACGCTCGCCTGCGGCTCGACATTGGCAAACAAATAGCCATCATCACCTAAAATGCCGATGATTCGATCTTGTGTGCTCACTAAATCGGCGCGTGAAAACCATTCACCTTCCTGCGGCAACACAGCGGCCCGAATCTCGGTTTCACGCGCTGCGAAATCGCCCGAAACCGTGACCGCCCCCCAACGATAGCGAGCCCCCTCGTATACTTCGGTGAGTAAGTGCACACCCGACAGGTCGGGTTCTAGCGAAATTTGCGTATTCTCGATATTGAACCGCACGTACCCGCGATCGTAGTAGTACGAACTGATACGCTCGAGATCACCGGAATAGGTATCTCGATCGTATTGATGGCGCTGACTGAACAACTGCAACGGATCACCCACGCGTCGGGCGCGTAACCGGGTATCGCGCAGCAATTCAGCGCTGTCGAACACGTCATTACCGCGGATTTCGATGGATCGTATGGCGGCCGCACCGCCTTCCTCAATGGCAATAATCACCGCCACCCGGTTCTGCGGCAAAGGCTCTACACTGACATCCACCACCGCATCATAACGCCCTTGAATGGCATACTGGCTTTCCAGTTCGGATTGGATTTGAGCCAGAACGGACGGTTGATAGGACAAACCTTCCACCACACCCACACGTTCCAAGGCGGCATCCAGGGCTTCCGTCGGTATACGTTTATTGCCCGACACATTCACCCGCTCAATCAGCGCGTATTCCTGCACTTCGAACAGTAACGCACCGGCTGGTGTTTGCTGCACCTGAACATCTTGATACAAGCCTGTGGCATACAGCGCTCTTATCGCCTCGGCCACCTGAAATCCAGGTTGTGCGGTACGGTCTTGCACACCGGGCAACGTTGCATAAAACGCTGCACTGGAAACTCGGCGCAAGCCGTCCACCTGTATTGAAGTCGCTGCTGCTGAAGTACTGATACAGATCAGCAACAAACCGATCAATCGCTTAATTTGCGCCATGTAGTTAACGAATCCTTAGCTGAAAAACGACAAAACGAACACACTGAGAGGTAAAAACGCCGGGCAAGATCGCTGTTTAGACCACACACTACAATGAGGTTTACCCTTAATTTGCCCATGTCTGCATTGATGAGCAGGCATCAAAACCGCTGAAAGTCGTTAAAAAACGCAATGAACATTACGCCCAACATCAACGCGATACCAATCTGCATACCCCAGGCTTGAACGCGCTCGGACAATGGCTTACCACGAACAATTTCGGCGACATAATACAGTATGTGTCCACCATCCAAAACGGGAATGGGCAGCAAATTGAAAATGCCTAAACTGATACTCAGCAACCCAAGGAAACTTAGAAAGGCAACCACACCAAAACTGGCCGAATCACCCGCCACTTGCGCGATCGATACAGGCCCGCTTAAATTCTTTACGGACGCCTCACCGACGATCATTTTGCGCAGGAAGCCGAGAATCATCGCCGACGTATCCCCTGTTTCAACGACGGCCGCACGCAGCGCCGCAATAGGCCCGTAATGCACCGTACGAATCAAATCCGAGGTATCCACAGAAGGGCCATAAACGCCGGCCCGTCCTACGGTTTGCCCTTGCGCATCCTGTGTTGCATCCGGGGTAAGCGTGACCGTAAGCCGTTGTCCAGCCCGTTCAATTTCGAGAGCCAGCGGAACACCCGCCTGGCGTTGGACGACGTCTACCCACGCATTCCAATTCGCGATCGGCTGCCCATTGGTCGCCAATACGCGATCACCGGGCTGCAAGCCCGCTCGTTCGGCAGCACTGCCCGCCATCACACCATCCACCAGCGCCGGACGCTCCGGACGCCAAATGGATAATCCCAAAGCACTGATCGGGCTGGGGTCCTGGACACGGGCCAGCCAACGCTCAATCGGGTAGGACACGCGATAGCGTTGCTGTACATCATCTTGCAGGGTCAATTCAATCACACCCGTTTCACCCAAACGGTCCAGCAGTTTCAATTGCAGCTCCCGCAGATCCGCCACCGGTTGACCGTCGACAGCCACAATTTCGGCGCGCTCGGCGGGCCATTGGCCTTGCCACAAGCTGGATTCCGCTGGGGTTTCAATCAATGGTCGCACTACTTGCACACCGGTCAGATTAACCACCCAGAAAATCACTACAGCCAGAATAAAGTTAGCCAACGGGCCTGCTGCCGCAATAAAAATTCGTTTCTGTGGCGATTGCCGGTTATGAGTGAACGGAAGGTCTTCCGGCGCAACGTTTCCTTCACGTTCATCCAGCATTTTGACATAACCGCCCAGGGGAATGGGGGCTAATGAAAATTCGGTATTTTCACGATTTCGCCATGAGAATAATGGCTTACCAAAGCCAATCGAGAATCGTAGCACTTTAACGCCACACCAGCGCGCCGCAAAATAATGCCCGGCTTCATGAATGCCAACTAATATCGACAGTGCAAGCAAAAAGAAAAGAATCGTGGTCAACACTCTCAAACACCCTCAATCAAGTTCTTAGCAGTGACCCGCGCCAAACGGTCCACTGCCAGTAATTGTGCAACATCGATCACGGGATTGACCGTACTTTGAACCAGCACCTGCTCGTTGATCCGAGGAATATCCATAAAACCAATATCTCCGGCCAGAAATGCCGCCACCGTTTCTTCATTGGCCGCATTCAAGATAGCCGGTGCTGTACCGCCCAACGCCATGGCATCGGCCGCTAAACGCAAACACGGAAAACGCTCCGTGTCCGGCGTTTCAAAGGTCAGTCCGGACAGCGCCTGAAAATCCAAAGGCGCCACACCCGCATCGATACGTTCCGGCCAAGCTAAACCATAGGCAATGGGCGTGCGCATATCCGGTGCGCCCATCTGTGCAATCACCGAGCCATCGACGTAACGCACCATAGAATGAATCACACTCTGCGGATGCACCACCACTTCGATGTCAGAGGGTTGTAAATTAAACAACCAGCAGGCTTCTATCAGCTCTAACCCTTTGTTCATAAGGGTCGCTGAATCCACTGAAATTTTTCTACCCATCGACCAATTGGGGTGCGCACAGGCTTGTTCGGGCGTGACCTTGGCCAATTTAGCCAGCGGTGTTTGGCGAAACGGACCGCCTGATGCGGTAAGCACAACAGAAACCACCGCAGGATCATTAACCTTGGACAGGCACTGAAAGATAGCATTGTGTTCACTATCAATCGGGAGCAAGGTGGCACCACTGTCCTGGACGGCTTGCATCAACAAATGTCCAGCCACGACAAGACTTTCTTTATTCGCCAACAAGATTCGTTTACCTGCCTTGGCGGCTGCCAGGGTTGGGCTTAAACCGGCCGCACCTACAATAGCGGCCATCACGATGTCGACCTCCCGATGCGCAGCGATCACGGACAACGCTTCTTCACCCACCAAGACTTCCGTCTGTGGGCTTAACAGGGACAGTGCCGCCATAAGCTCGACAGCGGCAATACGATCCGGCACGACCGCATACGTCGGTCTATGTTGCGCACATTGCCTGGCGAGAAGGGAAAGATTGCGAAAACCGCTCAGGGCAAATACTTCATACAGATCCGGGTGGCGACCCAGCACATCTAAGGTATTGACCCCAATACTGCCGGTTGACCCTAAGACAGAAACCCGTTGACGACGTTTCATAACGCAGGCCAGACATACAGAAAGCCAGCAAACACCGGCGCTGCGGCACACATGCTGTCAATGCGATCCATGATGCCGCCATGTCCCGGTAAAATCGACCCACTGTCCTTCAATCCGCGATGACGTTTTACCATGCTCTCCACCAAATCACCGACGATCGACATCACCACTACCACGGCAGCGAACACCATCAGCAGAGCATAATCCTGCCAACCCCAGAATTGGGTATTAACAATCACTAACACCACCAGCAAACCAATGATCATGGCGCTCACAACGGCGGCCACGGCGCCCACCCATGTTTTACCGGGACTGACATCCGGCAGCAGTTTTCGCTTACCAAAGGCGCGCCCCGCATAATAGGCACCGATATCCGCACCCCAAACCAAGAGCATCAATAAGGTGATCAATAAGTTGGTGTCATCGGCCGACTTTATCCAGTAAAAACCCAGCCACATGGAACACAGCACCAAGACACCCGCGACCACTCGACGCCAAGGTGACGCCCACCAGCGCGTGGCCGATGGATAGCACAGAATGAGCGCAAATCCGGCGAGCCACCAACCGACCGATAGTGCCAACAGCCAACCGAAGGACACGACTTCAGCGTCCAACAGAGCATAGAGCACCAGTAACAATACACCGACAGCGGCAGAAAACATGAACCGCTGCCAACGTTCACCGATGCCCGCCATATCAGCCCATTCCCAGGCTCCCATAACCGCTATAACGCCCATGAAAATAGCGAATCCGGCCAATGGGAGGCCATAAATACCGACCAACATGATGGGGATTAGCACAACGGCGGTTTTCACGCGATTATCAATTTTAGTTATCATTATTCATTCCTATCACGCTTAACTCGATCAACGACCACCAAAGCGGCGTTCCCGAGTGGCGAATGCTTGTAACGCTTCAAAGAGCGCATCGGCATCAAAATCCGGCCATAACTTCGGCGAAAAATACAATTCGGCATACGCCAATTGCCATAACAAGAAGTTGCTGAGTCGTTGCTCACCGGCAGTGCGAATACAGAGATCCGGTGGCGGCAAATCACTCAAACTCAAATACGTCGAAAACATATCGGGCGTAATATCATTGACTTGCAACGCCCCCATCTGAACTTGCTGTGCCACGGCACGTGCGGCTTGGGTAATGTCCCATTGGCCACCATAATTGGCCGCCACATTGATCCACATACCCGTACAGTGTGCCGTTAATGCTTCTGCCCGCGCAATACTCTCTTGAATGCTGCTGGTGAACCCGGTTGTATCGCCAATGACCCGCAAGCGCAAGTTGTGCTCCACCAAGCGGTCCACTTCTTTGGTCAATGCCCATGAAAACAAATCCATCAGGGCCGACACTTCATCCTGCGGACGACGCCAGTTTTCACTGCTAAAGGCATATAAGGTTACGGCTTCAATGCCAAGGCGGGCACAGTGCTCTACGGTGGTACGCAGTGATTTAACACCGGCTTTATGCCCCGAAACACCACGCAACATTCGACCTTTGGCCCAACGATTATTGCCATCCATAATAATGGCGATGTGTTGCGGCAGCACCGGCAACGCCGAAAAGTCCGGCATGTAGACTCCTATCTTCCTTTACGACAACTCAGCCATATACCAAAAAGGCACCAAGACTGACCAAAATCCAGGTGCCTTTGCACGATGCCTGTTGACCGTAGGCTATGGCCTACACCTTCATCAATTCAGCTTCTTTTTCTGCTAAATGCTTGTCGACTTGCGCAATGTACTTATCCGTCAATTTTTGGATCTGCTCTTCATTGCGCCGCGCATCGTCTTCGGAAACTTCTTTTTCTTTCAATAGTTCTTTTACCGTGTTGTTGGCGTCACGACGCGCGTTTCGCACCGCAACCCGACCCGTTTCAGCTTCATTCCGCGCTTGTTTAATGTAGTCACGACGCGTTTCTTCGGTCAACATCGGCATGGTCACCCGGATCGTGTCGCCGGTGGTCGATGGGTTCAGGCCCAGATCCGACTTCATGATGCCCTTCTCAATCGCGGGCACTAAATTGCGCTCCCAAGGCGAAATAGCCAGGGTACGACCATCTTCCACTGACACGTTGGCCAACTGGGTAATCGGTGTTTCAGAGCCGTAATAATCGATGGTCACACTTTCCAGCAACGTTGGGCTGGCACGACCGGTACGAATGCGGTTAAAGGCATGATCCAATGCATCAATGGACTTCTGCATGGCCGCTTCGGTGTCTTTTAAAATTTCATTCAACATTGTCTACATCCTCAACAATCAGCGTACCTTCGTTTTCGCCTACCATAATTTTGAGCAACGAACCTGCCTGATGCATATTGAATACCCGCACCGGCATGCAATGGTCGCGCACTAGGCAGATGGCCGTCAAATCCATCACACCCAATTGTTTTTCCAGCACTTCACTGTAAGTCAACATCTCATACTTTGTCGCGCTTTTATCTTTTTTAGGATCGGCCGTGTACACCCCATCAACGTTTGTCGCCTTTATTACAATGTCGGCATCAATTTCTATACCGCGTAAACACGCGGCCGAATCCGTTGTAAAGAATGGGTTGCCGGTTCCGGCGGAGAATATTACTACATCAGACTGGTTCAGGTAACGGACTGCGGTGCGACGATCATAGTGCTCTACAATACCGCTCATGGGAATGGCGCTCATGACTCGGGTACGAATATTAGCGCGCTCCAATGCATCGCGCATAGCCAGAGCATTCATTACCGTTGCTAACATACCCATGTGGTCGCCGGTTACACGGTCCAGGCCCGCGTCACTCAGCTCTTTACCACGAAACAAATTACCCCCGCCGATCACCAAACCCACCTGCACGCCAATGCCCACAAGCTGACCGATTTCTAGCGCCATGCGATCCAACACACTGGGATCGATACCAAACTCTTTATCACCGGCAAGGGCTTCGCCGCTCAGCTTCAAGAGAATGCGTTTATAACGGGCGGAACGGTCTTTTGGGGGCATAGCAACCTCATTTGGGCATGGGGATAGTGGTAAAGCATCAGGGTGTGCGGGCGCACACCCTGTGATCGAGAACGATCTTAGCGGTTAATGCCCGCTGTTGCAGCTACTTCAGCAGCAAAATCAACTTCTTCTTTCTCGATGCCCTCGCCCACTTCGAAACGTACGAAGCTAACGACTTCAGCACCGGCCTTACGTGCCAGCTCACCGACTTTAACATCAGGATCTTTGACGAAAGGCTGCTCAACCAAGCTGATCTCAGCCAAGAATTTCTTGATCCGGCCTTGAACCATTTTTTCAATGATTTCAGCAGGCTTGTCCGACGATTCAGACTGCGCACGAACGACTTCTTTCTCGCGCTCTAATACGTCTTGAGGCACTTGCTCGGCACTCACAAACTGTGGATTGATCGCCGCAACGTGCATGGCGATATCTTTTGCCAGCTCTTCCGTACCGCCTTTCAACTCAACCAATACGCCAATACGGCCACCGTGTGAGTATCCAGCGATAACTGCGTCGTCACCACCTTGCAGCTTGGCAATTCGACGTACAGAAATGTTTTCGCCAATTTTCTGTACCAGCGCTTCGCGCGCGTTTTCCAACTCGCCTGCCATCAAAGCAGCAACATCATCCTGCTGGTCGGCAAAGGCTTTCTCGGCTACAACATTGACGAAGTTCAGGAAGTTGTCATCGCGTGCAACGAAGTCGGTTTCGGAGTTCACTTCAACCAACACGGCGAACTTGCCGTCTTCGGATACACGGCTAACCGCAACACCTTCAGCCGCCGTACGACCGGCTTTTTTCGCCGCTTTCAAGCCGCTGGACTTCCGCAGCTCATCAATGGCCGCTTCAATATCACCGTTTGCTTCTACCAGTGCTTTTTTGCACTCCATCATGCCTAGGCCAGTGCGCTCACGCAGCTCTTTTACCTGGCTTGCCGTAATATTTGCCATGTGCTAATTCCTCTGTAAAAAAAGAGGGGTCGTATCGCCCCCCTTTAGATGGTTCAGGTGTTCAATACGAATTAGGCTTCGTTTGCTGCGCTCTCGTCAGCCACTTCAACAAACTCGTCTTTTGCTTCGGCCACTGCTTCACGACCATGACTGATCGCATCGGCGATAGCGCCTACATAGATTTCAATGGCGCGAATGGCGTCATCGTTACCTGGGATAATGAAATCTACACCATCAGGGTTGCTGTTGGTGTCAACAACGCCGATCACAGGAATGCCCAACTTGTTGGCTTCAGTGATCGCAATACGCTCGTGGTCAACGTCGATCACGAACAAGGCATCCGGCAAACCAGCCATGTCCTTGATACCACCGATGGATTTTTCCAGCTTTTCCATCTCGCGGTGACGCATCAGAATTTCTTTTTTGGTCAGCAAATCGAACGTACCGTCGGATTTCTGGGTTTCCAGTTCACGCAGACGGCGGATAGACTGACGAATGGTTTTATAGTTGGTCAGCATGCCGCCCAACCAACGGTGCGAAACATACGGCATACCCGCACGCTCAGCTTCACGCTTGATGATGTCCGACGCGGCACGCTTAGTGCCCACGAACAATACTTTGCGCTTGTTTGAACCCAGATTCTCAACGTGTTGCAACGCTGCATTCAGCATTGGCACGGTTTTTTCCAGGTTAATGATGTGAATCTTGTTGCGGGCACCGAAAATGTACTTGCCCATTTTTGGGTTCCAGAACCGAGCCTGGTGCCCGAAGTGCACACCTGCTTTCAGCAGGTCACGCATAGTTACAGCCATGATAAACCTCATAGTTTGTTTGGGTTAAGCCTCCAGACGACCCTTGGAGTTTGCCTTTGTCGAGCATCCTCCACTTTTCTAACCTTGCGGCACCCAGAAAAGTGTTGTCATCGCCTGTGTGGATTTACCCCGCCAATCGGGGCGCGCGCTTTATACCATACCCACCCCACATTGAAAAGCAGAAATATCGACCGGCGGTATGCGCAGCGCCAGCGCCAGCATCGACATTTATAAAGGCGATAGGATGAACTGCGGCCAAAAAAACACTACACTAGCGCTTCATTCTATTATCTGATGTTCTCTCCTTACATGGCCAAAGAAAGAATCACCCTCAAGACGCCGGACGAAATTGAGAAAATGCGTGTGGCTGGCCGTCTTGCCGCTGACGTGCTTGATATGATTACGCCCTATGTGACCGCCGGCATCAGCACGGGCGAATTAGACCGCATTTGTCATGACTATATTGTGAATGTGCAGAAGGCAGTGCCTGCCCCGCTGAATTACCGGGGTTTCCCCAAATCTATCTGCACCAGTGTGAACCATGTCATTTGCCACGGCATACCGGATGACCAGAAAATTCTGAAGAAGGGTGACATCATTAATATCGATGTGACGGTCATCAAAGATGAATTTCACGGCGACACCAGTAAGATGTTTGTCATTGGTGAACCTAAGCCGCACATTCAACGCTTAATTGACGTGACCCAAGAGTGCATGTACCTCGGCATTCAAGAAGCAGTGCCCGGTAACACCATTGGCGATATTGGCTATGTGATTCAACAACACGCGGAGAAGAATCATTACTCGGTGGTGCGTGAATACTGTGGTCATGGCATTGGCCGAGTGTTCCATGAGGACCCGCAAATTCTCCACTATGGTCGCCGCAATACTGGCACCGTCATTCAGGAAGGCATGACCTTTACGGTTGAGCCCATGATCAATGCCGGTAAGCGTCATAATAAACTCCTGCCGGACGGCTGGACCGTCGTCACCAAGGACCACAAGCTCTCTGCACAGTGGGAACACACCATTGTCGTGACCAAAAATGGCCCCGAAGTGTTAACCCAACGGGCCGACGAAGTATTGCCCTTCTGACACATCGGATGACGGAACCCACCATGTCAACGGCCTCCTTGCTTGATGTAACTGCGGTACAACAGGCGCTGGCGAAAACGCCGGTCGCCCTGGGTGGATTAAAGAAAGCGCTGCGTTTAGCGCAGGACACATTAGACCAGCGCTTCGAATCGGGTGACTTCGTACGTGACCTCGTACAAAGTCGAGCCAACACCATCGATGAAATGCTGCATCTGCTGTGGAACCATTACACTTGGCCGGAAAATGCCGCCTTGGTCGCCGTCGGTGGCTATGGCCGGGGTGAACTGCTGCCGCGCTCGGATATTGACCTCTTGCTGCTCTTTGACCAAGAAGAAGACGTTCAGGGTGCCGTCGAGTCCGTCGAGCGCTTCATCACCCTGCTGTGGGATTTGAACCTGCACATCGGCCACAGCGTCCGCACATTGAAGGCGTGCATAGAAGAGGCGACGGATGACGTGACTGTGGTCACCAATCTGGTGGAAGCCCGTTTACTTAGCGGCAACAGCACCTTGTTCGAGCACATGCTTGAACGTGTCAGTCCACCACATATTTGGCCCAGCGCACATTTCTACAAGGCCAAGCTCAATGAACAGGCACTGCGCTACGAAAAATACGGCAATACCGCCTACAACCTTGAGCCAAACGTAAAAACCTCACCCGGTGGCTTGCGTGATATTCAAACCATCGGCTGGGTGACCAAGCGGCACTTTGGTGACGATAACTTAGAGACCCTTATTTCACGTGGGTTTTTAACCGAAGCTGAATTCCAAACCTTGATGGAAGGGCAAGACTATTTGTGGCGAATACGCTACGCCCTGCACGTCATCAGTGGCCGCGAAGAAGACCGCCTGCTGTTCGACTTACAGAAGGCCGTTGCCGAAGCCTTTGGTTTCTCGGACAACGATGAAGCGTTAGGCGTCGAGCAGTTGATGAAAACCTATTACCGGACGGTATTTAGGTTGCGTGAATTGAACGACATGCTGCTCCAGCATTTCGATGAAGTGATTTTAAACACCGATCTCCCTGCCCCGCCCGTTAAGCTCAACTCACGTTTCTTAAACAACAACGGTTACATCGAAATAAGCCACCCGCGCGTGTTCGACAAAACGCCCTCGGCATTGATGGAAATCTTTGTGTTGCTGGCCCATAACCCGGAACTCAAGGGTGTACGTGCCAGTACCATTCGCGCAATCTATGAACATCGTTACCTCATTGGCCCCGCGTTTCGAAACGATATTCGCAACATCTCGTTCTTTATTGAGCTGTTCCGCGCACCACAGGGGGTCAGCACCAACTTACGGCGCATGAGTGCCTACGGCATTTTAGGTCTGTATTTACCCGAGTTTGGGCAAGTCATCGGGCAAATGCAGTTTGACCTTTTTCACGTGTATACGGTGGATGCGCACAGTCTACAGACCGTGTCGAATTTACGGCGCTTCCGACATCGTTCGAACCTCGTTGAATTCCCGATTGCCAGTGTAGTCATCCACCAACTCCCCAAAGTCGAACTCATTTATATTGCGGGCTTGTTTCATGACCTTGGCAAAGGCAAGGGTGGCGACCATTCCATCATCGGTGCGGAAGAGGCCTTCCAGTTTTGCGAACGCCACCGACTGCCGCAGTGGGATACCGAACTGGTGGTGTGGTTGGTGCGTCATCACCTATTAATGTCGCTCACCGCACAACGGGAAGATATCTCCGACCCGGATGTGATCAATCGTTTCACTCAAAAAGTACAGGACCTCGTGCATCTGGACTACCTCTACGTCCTGACCGTGGCCGACATCAACGCCACCAACCCCGCACTTTGGAACAGCTGGCGCGCTGCCTTGTTAAAGCAGTTATATACTGAAACCAAGCGCGCACTGCGCCGTGGCTTGGAGAACCCGGTTGGCAAGGATGAACGCATAGAAGACACCAAACACAAAGCCATCGAACTGCTGCAAGCCGATGGTTTTGATGCCGACACCGTGCGGGCTATTTGGGACAACCCTGGTGACGACTACTTCCTGCGCGAATCGGCGGAAAACATCGCTTGGCATACCAAGGCCATATCCGCCCAGGGTGCCGGTACGCCAATGGTACTGATTCAAGAATTGAACGCCGGAGCCTTCGAGTCAGCCACACAAATATTCGTCTATGGGCCCGACCGTGCGCACCTGTTTGCCGACATTGCGTATGTGATGGATCAGCTCGGTTTAAACATCCATGATGCGCGCATCATGACCTCACCATCGTCCAATTATTCACTCGATACCTTTATCGTATTGGAAGAGGATGGCAGCCCCATCGACATGAACGACACCGAGCGGCTGCGTGAAATTCAGCACCGGTTATTGCTAACCATCGCCGAGCCACCGGAACGCCGGCAGATCAGTCGTCGCGTACCGCGCGTGTTAAAACACTTTAATGTGCCGACCAGGGTCAACCTATCGAACGACTTCATTAATCACCGCACCGTGGTGGAAGTCATCACCACCGACCGCCCCGGCTTACTGGCCCTAATCGGTGAAGTGTTCATTGAACTGGGGCTGAATCTACAAAATGCACGCATCTCAACCTTGGGTGAGCGCGTAGAAGACGTGTTCTTTGTAGTGGATGCGCGCAATAATGAACCCATTCATGACCCTGATTTTGGCGAACGCGTGCGCAGCTTGCTGACGCAAAAACTGAACAAACTGATCGAGCAGACCTGATGAATTCTTTGCTGAATGACTTACAGCCCTACCCTTTTGAGCGTTTACGTGACCTCAAAGCAGCCGTTACGCCCAACGCAGAGCTGCCGCACATCGCGCTGTCGATTGGCGAGCCCAAGCACGCGGCACCCTTGTTTGTGCGTGATGCACTGGCCGATGCGCTGGACGACCTGGAAGTGTACCCCACCACGGCGGGTCTACCGGAGCTACGCCACGTGATTGCGCGCTGGTTAGAGCAACGTTTTGACTTATCGAAGGTTGATGGCTTGCAACAGGTATTGCCCGTATGCGGTACCCGCGAAGCCATCTTTTCATTCATTCAAGCCGCGTTCGACCCAAGCCAAGCCGACCAACGGCCCTACATCATGACGCCCAACCCCTTCTACCAAATTTATGAAGGCGCTACCTTATTAGCGGGTGGGCAAACCTGGCTGTTAAACTGCACCGCCGAACACGGCTTCAACCCGGATTTCCAAGCCATACCCGATGACGTTTGGGCCAAAACGCAGATTCTCTTTCTGTGCAGCCCCGGCAACCCGACCGGTGCAGTGATTCCACTGGACACCCTTGTTTGGTTGCTGGACAAAGCAGCACAACATAACGTAATTGTCGCCAGCGACGAATGCTATTCCGAAATCTACTTCACCGAAAATGAACGCCCAATCGGCTTACTCGAAGCCTGCCGCGCCCGTGGCGATAGCGCGTTCAAGAATGCTGTGGTGTTTCACTCCTTGTCCAAACGTTCCAACCTGCCCGGACTGCGCTCCGGCTTTATTGCCGGTGATGCCGCATTGCTAAAACCCTATTTAAATTACCGGACCTACCATGGTTCCGCCTTGCCGTTACAGGTGCAAAAGGCCAGCATGGCGGCATGGCAAGATGAAACGCATGTTGAACACAACCGTTCAGCCTATCGGGAAAAGTTTCGCCGTGTGTTGGCCATTCTAGAAAGCAAACTTGGCGTACAAATGCCCGATGCAGGGTTTTATTTATGGGCCAAAACGCCCATTCCCGATACAGATTTCGCCCAACAATTATTTGCGCAGCAGCATGTCACCGTGCTGCCGGGCAGTTTTTTAGGCCGTGAAATGGATGGTATTAATCCCGGTGCGGGTTACGTTCGTATGGCTTTGGTAGCCACATTGCCAGAATGCATTGAGGCCGCCGAACGCATTGCACGCTTCGTCGATCAACTCTCTCATGCAAAAGGATAAGTTAGACTAATGATTAAGGTGTATGGCATCAAACAGTGTGACACTATGAAAAAAGCGTTCACTTGGCTAAACGAAAAAAACATACCCTATGATTTTCATGACTACAAAAAAGCGGATTTAGCACCCGCTACGTTCGTCAATTGGCTTAACCAAGCCGACACTGGCGTTTTAATTAATCGCCGCGGCACGACCTGGCGTAAATTGTCGGCTGACCAACAAGCCGCCTGTGATTCCGGCGATGCCGAACAGATTGCGGCGGTGGCCGTGGCTAATTCATCGGTCATTAAACGCCCGGTGGTCGAAACCGAAAACGGACTATTGGTTGGTTTTAACGCCGCCCAATGGACAGAACATTTTGCTTAATAGAGGACAGACCATGACATTCGCATTGGCCTTAGGCACCATCACCCGTAATTCATCGGGAAAGATCATTGAAGCCTATTTTCCCCAGCCCATACTTAACCCTTCCGATGAATTGGTCAGTAAAGCACGTGATCTCGGCTATGAGGGTGGCAACGCCGTGCTCGAACTGCGCAGCACCAACCTGACCTATTTGGCACAACCCATGGTCGATGCTGGTTTCACGCGATCAGCACATTTCGCCGCTCGTGGCGCAGTGTATGAAACCCCCTCTATTTTGGTGGTATTGGAAACCGACCAAGCACCGACAACCGTAGCGGAAGCCTTCTTGAAATTGCATTTGTTGTCGCACCGGTTGGTAAAACCACAAAGCATCAATCTGAACGGCATGTTTGGATTGCTGCACAACATTGCCTGGACCAACCAAGGCCCGATTGACGTCACCGACCTGCCACATCGCCAAATGCAGGCCCGCCTCACCGGCGAGCGCTTGACGGTTGATTCTGTCGACAAATTCCCCCGAATGGCCGATTACGTGATTCCTGAAGGTGTACGCATTGCCGACACCGCACGCGTGCGCTTGGGCGCTTATGTGGGCGAAGGCACTACCGTCATGCACGAAGGCTTTATTAATTTCAACGCCGGTACATTAGGTACCAGCATGGTGGAAGGCCGCATTTCTGCTGGCGTGATCGTAGGTAACGGTTCAGACCTTGGCGGCGGTTGCTCCACCATGGGCACGCTGTCAGGCGGTGGCAATATTGTTATCAGTGTTGGCGACAACTGCCTGTTGGGTGCAAATTCCGGCATCGGCATTCCCTTGGGCGATCGTTGCACGGTGGAGTCTGGCTTGTACATCACGGCGGGCACCAAAGTACAATTGTTAGACGACAAAAACCAACCGGTAGACGTGGTAAAAGCCCGCGACTTGGCCGGTAAGTCAGACCTATTGTTCCGCCGTAATTCCACCAACGGTCAAGTGGAATGTTTAACCAACAAGTCTGCGGTGCAATTGAACGACGAACTGCACAGCAACAATTAGTCTTTAAATCGTCATAGAATTGCCGTCGAGTTGTCACAACTCGACGGCAAGCTTGGTCATTATCCCCGACACGTGGACAAGATGATGACCAGCACCCACTATCGCACGCTCTGGATCTCCGACACGCACCTAGGCAACCGCAATACCCAAGCGGACCATCTTCTGGAATTCCTGCAACAACATACCTGTGACACGCTGTTTTTGGTCGGCGACATCATTGACCTCTGGAAGATGAGCAAAAAAGGTCATTGGCCCAAAAGTCACCAAGCGGTGGTCAACCACGTCATCACCATGGCGGAAAATGGCGTTCGAGTGCTTTACGTACCAGGCAACCATGACCCATTCTTTCGTAAATTGGTTGGACATCGGCTAGGCCGAATCGAAGTCCATGAAGAATACGTGCACACATTGCTCGACGGACGTCAGCTTTTGGTGCTGCATGGCGACTGCTTTGACGACCACATTGCGCATTCTCGGGTGCTGTTCTGGATCGGCGATCATGCCTATGAAACCATCGTGCGGCTGAACCGCTGGCTCAACCAATGGCGCGCTCGTTTGGGTAAATCGTATTGGTCGCTGTCCGGCTTCTTAAAAGTTCGCAGTAAAAAAGCACAGCATTTTGTGCAGCAGTTTGAGCAAAAAGCCATTGCCGAAGCGCGAAGCCGTGGCTTAGATGGCATTGTGTGTGGCCACATCCACCAAGCGAAGCTGGAAGAAGTAGACGGCGTGCTGTACATCAACGATGGCGATTGGTTAGAGAGCTGTTCAAGCGTGGTAGAAACGCAAGATGGCACACTGCAACTGCTGCACTGGGCTACCGCACACCAGCAGCGTGTTACGCTGCCGCCGAAAGTTACCAAGAAGCCACGCCCTGCGTTTTCGTCGTAATTTACGACGCCAAGCCATTGCCGCGTACGGCACCGCCCTCAGTCAATCCCGCGCAGGCGGGAATCAAAATCCTACGGCCACGGCATGGACTTTCGGGGCATGCCTCCGGCGCTTCACGGCAGGCCGGAAGGCGCGCCTTGAGGCATACCCCTAAGTCCATTGCCTTCACCAGCGCCGCTCAAAAACATACTGTTTTTTTACGTGCATATCTGCGTTTTTCTGCTAATCTTGTTTAGAATAGTCTGTTGTACACTGTCCATCATATTTATGCGTATGCTCTATAAATAAACCAAAAGGATATCGCATATGAATATACTTCTACCAAGTAATCAACAGGATGTATTAAATGGCTGAAACACACAAGGAAAAGGTAGAAAGATTTATTAATTTCAATCGGGATAGGATTAATTCTGCATTTTCTGATTTCAATCTGAACGAACAAAGTGTCAACGCCAAAATATTGCTGTGCTCAATCATTGATTCTTTAGCTAAAAGCCGATTCCCGAAAATATCAAGCAATGGTGAGCGCTTCAAGCGCACTATTCAAACATCTGCAAAATGGAATGACTGTGAACGCATTAGTCTTCTACACCTAAAGAGAGCTCTACAGGTCTCACATAATGATAATCGAGACTTTAAATCTTTAAGCGACTGGGTTGACTCTACAGTAAATATTTGTTTCAACATTGACAATAAAACCCTTTCTACTGAAATTGCGATTAGCAATGACCCGGAACCAAAAAATGTACTAAAGCTTTGGCCTCACGATAAAAACAACTCCCCTATAAAACTTGGTTCAATACATTGGAATCAACTAACCCATAAAAATCTTTTCTGGCTGTATAGAAATTCTCTTATGCATGAATATCGTATTCCTGGCAGGGCTATTGAGTTAAATGTTACAAAGGTCGAGCCATTCTATCAAAAGGTATACCAAATTGAAGATTATTGCCCTGACGAGGGAGTTTCTTTTACCCATAGATGGGAACTATTGTATCCTAGTGGATTCTTTCGAGTAGTTGCTGAAAACATTCTGGAAGATGTGGCAAAATATCATAAGACGGAAGGAACAAGTCCATTTAAGGATTACTCTGATGGAACATTTTGGATCCCGAATTTTAATGACTAATTCTAACAAGCGATTACTAAAAAAATTTCTGGACTAGGAAAAAATATGAAAATTGCAATTTTCTGTTTAACTCTATTGATATCTAACTGTGTAATTGCTGTATCTCTTGGCTACGTTACTGGTGACGACTATTTCAGAATGTCTGAAAATGAAAAATCTGCTTGGCTAGCAGGTGTATCTGATGGAATTATTGCGGAGTCATTAACCAGTAGTAGTCTAGAAATCCCTTGGCTTAGTTCATGTATTGCCATCTATGAGTTTCAGCAAATTAAAGCAATTTTTGAAAAGGAGCTGAACGATAATCCAGAAGTTTGGCATGCCCCTGCAGCTTTCATCTTCCGGAAAAAGATTAAAGATTTTTGTGGCAACTAAACACCAGAAAGATTTAATTTGGACATTTAAGTAGAGTTGATCCTCACATCTCAGATGAATAAATATTTATGTTCTCACCTTATGGTTGCGCTGTGCGCAACGCGCTATCATCCTTTTCATGATTAAATCATTCCGTTACAAAGGACTAAAACGGTTCTATTCGACTGGCAGCACGGCTGGCATTCAACCTGATCACGCCAACAAACTGCCCATGCTGCTTGTTGCTCTGGATACCGCGACTTCAATGCAAGACATGGACATTCCGGGCTTTCGTCATCATCCATTGAAAGGAAAAGACAAGGGGCGGTGGTCAATTTGGGTTAACGGAAATTGGCGTATGACATTCGAATTTCAGGACGGCAACGCTTACATTCTTGATTATGAGGATTATCACTAATGGCTATGCATTATCCGCCGCATCCCGGTGCTTTCATTCGGGAGGTGTACTTAGAGCCTTTCGGCATCAGTTCCCGCCAACTCGCTTCCAGTTTGGGCGTTTCGCCTTCTACGTTGTCTCGGCTGCTCAAAGGTGACAGTGGCATCAGCCCGGAAATGTCTCTGCGGCTGTCCAAGGTTCTTGGGCGTTCGCCAGAAAGCTGGTTGGCAATGCAAGATATGTACGATCTTTGGGTGGCACGCAATACGGTCAATCTGGATGGTATTCATCCACTGGATTTTGAGGCTGCTTAGCCAATGTAGGATAAGGTGTGGGCGCAGAAGTATGCTACCATGTGCATTGATACCTGATACGTTACAGGGTACATTAAGGAATGATTCGAAGCTTCAAACACAAGGGCTTGGCCAAATTTTACAAGTCCGGCAGCACAGCAGGGATTCAAGCCGCTCATGCAAACAGGCTTCGGCTTGTTCTCGGTAGATTAAATGCAGCGTCAGATGCCAAAGATATGGATTTACCCGGCCTTCGGTTGCATGAACTTTCCGGTAATCGAGCAGGAATCTGGTCAGTGACAGTCAGCGGTAACTGGCGAGTGACGTTCCGGTTTGAAGATGGCGATGCAGAGATCGTCAATTATGAAGATTATCACTGAGGTACCGCCAATGATGATGCACAACCCTCCCCACCCTGGTGAAGTATTACGAGAGCTTTGCCTTGAACCTCTTGGGCTTTCTGTTACGGCCGCTGCAGAGGCATTGGGTGTTAGCCGAAAAACGTTGAGTGCTTTGCTAAACGGCAAGGCAGGAATTAGTCCTGAAATGGCTATCCGGCTTTCTATTGCTTTCAATACTTCGGCAGAAAGCTGGCTTAATCAGCAGTCGCAATATGAGCTATGGCATGCCGAACAACACCGCGATAAGCTTGATGTAAGAAGGCTTGTTGCAGCCTAAAGCGGTATGTAAGACCCGGATGTTATTTAGCAGCTGAGACCACGCTGCTTCATAAACTCAAGATAAGGAACATTTCACGATGCGAGTCTTCTATTTTCGGCACATTCCTACCGTTAAATGTGAGCGATGCAAGCTGCGATACCCTAAAGAAGTGTCTGCCTGTACGCATTGCCACAGCTTGTCGGAATCCGGGATTAAGCTGTTGAAGTTGCGTACCCAACGTGAAGCCGAGGCACATGTAAAGCTTGGCAAAGTTATGTTTGGCATAGCGGCTATTATCGCGCTGTTTTTGTTTTGGTCTTTTAGCTTGTAGTTTAAGGCCTTGTTGAATCCGCGCGGCGGGTTCAATTGCCAGCTTGGCCCCTACAAAAATAGCAGATCCCCTGCCGTTCACGTCTCCATACAGTGTTATCCCGTATTGGTCCTGTAATGCACTGTCTTTCCGGCGCTTACATCGCTAGGATAAGCAGCATTATTCACGCGCATTTATGGAGTTCACAATGCAATTCAAACTCAGTTCGGCGGCCGATTTTTCCGCCAACACCAGCCTGATCATCGGTTTTGTGGGTCAGGAAGACAATGCCCTGAGCGCCTTTCCAGACCAACTGACCACCCGCATTAACGCTTGGCGCAAGCAACAATTGATCAGCACGAAAGTGGGTGAGCAAACACCGCTTTTGCAGTCTGAAGGTGCGCAGGTGTTGTTGATTGGTACGGGCGACAGTTTGCACATCAGCGAAAACCAGCTACAAAAAGTGGCCACCAGCGTGGCACAGGCGATGAGCAAAACCCAAAGCACGCAATTGAATGTGTTGAGCCAAAGGTTACAGGTTCAGGGTCGCACCCAAGATTGGACCATACAAAAACTGGTGGAGTGGACACTCACGGGTGCCTATCGCTATGACACCACGAAGTCTGAAAAGAACCCGCAGTTCAATGTTCAGCAGTTCAACTTGGTAGCCGATGCTGATTTGGAGCCTGCCATCACTCGCGGCAAGGCACTGGCGCATGGCGTGAACGTGGCACGCGAACTGGGCAATTTACCGCCCAATGTGTGTACGCCGACTTATTTGGCTGAACAGGCGCTGGAGCTGGCTGATCGGTATCACCACATTCATACCGATATTGTGGAAGAAGCCGAGATGGAAGCCATGGGCATGGGTGCGTTCATGGCGGTTTCTAAAGGCAGTGACGAACCGGGCAAATTGATTGTGATGCATTATCGCGGTGCTGGCGACGATGTAGCGCCCCATATTTTGGTCGGCAAAGGCCTAACCTTTGATACCGGTGGCATCAGCATTAAACCGGCCGCGGGTATGGATGAAATGAAATATGACATGTGCGGCGCGGCTTCGGTGTTTGGCACGCTGTCTACTCTGGCGGAGCTGCAACCGAAGATCAATGTGATTGGTATTGTGGCTTCTGCCGAGAACATGCCTTCCGGCCGCGCGACCAGGCCCGGTGACGTGGTGACGTCGATGTCTGGCAAAACCATTGAAATTTTGAACACCGATGCCGAAGGCCGTTTGGTATTGTGCGATGCGCTAACATACGCCGAGCGGTTTAAACCCGAATCGGTGATTGATATTGCAACCCTCACTGGCGCGGTGGTCGTCGGTTTAGGGCACCACCCGATGGCGGTGTACAGCAATGACGACCAAATGCAGGCAGAGGTGTTGGCCGCCGGAAAGTCCATCTGGGACCGCGCTTGGCCGATGCCACTGTGGGATGACTACCGTGAAGAGTTGGATTCACCCTACGCCGACCTGCGCAACATTGGCCAAGGTCGGGCGGGTGGTTCCATCACCGCGGCTACTTATTTGGCAGAATTCACCAAAAACTACACATGGTCGCATTTGGATATCGCGGGCGCAGCATGGACCACGGCTAAAGCCGGTGCAACGGGCCGCCCGGTCGGTTTGTTAACGCAGTATTTACTGAACAAAGCCGAGGCCTAATGGTCAAAGGCCGGTAAGCAAAAATTCTGGTTGCCGGCCTATCAAATACCACCTACACCTGAAAATTCCCCACCAGTTTGTGCAGTTGCCGCGCTCGCTCTAATAAGCCACGGGTTAGCGCATCCACTTCATCAGTGTCTTGTTCAGCCGTCACGGCAATGTCTACGATTCGGGTCAACCGCTGGCTGATGTCGTTCGCCACGGACGTTTGTTCGTTGGCGGCGGTGGCGATTTGCATGTTCATGCGGTTGATGTCGGAAATGGCGGCGGCAACTCCGTCCAATGCACCACTGGCACCGCTGGCCTGTTGCACGGTGGATTCCCCTTGCTGACGGCTGCTATTCATGGAAGCAACCGCCCGCTGGGCGCCAGTTTCCAAGCGTTCGATCATGTGATGGATTTCTTCGGTACTGGCTTGCGTTCGGCTGGCCAGCGTCCTTACTTCATCGGCCACGACGGCAAAGCCGCGCCCTTGTTCTCCGGCACGGGCCGCTTCAATGGCTGCATTCAGGGCCAGCAAGTTAGTTTGTTCGGCTATTCCACGAATCACATCCAAAACGGTAGTGATGTTGGCGACTTCCTGCTCTAACGAGGTCACAACTTCGGCGCCCTGTTCGATGTCGCTGGCCAAAGCATCAATACCGTCGATCGCGCCTTGTACGATGGTTCGGGCTTTTTGCCCTTGGTCATCGGCATCATGTGCGCCTTGTGCAGCCACTTCAGCGCTGTGCGACACACTGTTGGCGGTGTTGGTCATTTCTTGCATGGCGACGGCTACTTGGTCGGTTTCCTGCCGTTGTGCTTTAACGCCCTCATTGGTGCGGGCAGCAACACGCTGGGTATCGTTAATGGCGGCATCCATGTCGTTGACCGACTCGATGACCGCTTGCACCAAGGTGTGTATGGTGCCAATAAACTGGTTAAAACGGTCGGCCAATAAGCCTATTTCGTCGCGCCGGCGAATCGGAATACGGCGGGTGAGATCTCCGTCGCCTTGCGCTATATCCGCCAGAGCAGAAGCCAGCGCAGCAATAGGACGCGTGACCAAACGGTTTAATAGAATAATCGCGGCACCAATGAGCGCCACGACAAGAATCAGGTTTTGTACCAGCGCGCTAATGAGTGATTGTTGAATAGCTGCGTCTATGTGCGAAGCATCGGTATAGATTTCGGCACGGCCAACCAGCGCATCGCCCCAGGTTAAATCCATAGCGACATCCGGGTTACGCGCGGCATATATTTCCGGGTCAGCATCGACTACGGTGCCTTCGGCGTCATTGGTCATGCCGACAACCAAAGCGTCGGTATCATCATAGATAAAAATGGCGTCGATCACGCGAGAAGCCACTTCGGCGTCTACGATCAATAGGGCCTGACTGGGGGTAAAGTTCCAGATCGCCGGTGGAATGCTTTGCTGTAAGCGGAATGCCACGGAGGCAATCTGTTCATCGAATTGATCCGTCAACGCTTGCTGCGTTTGACGGTAGGTGTTCAGAGTAAATACGGACAAGAGCAATACCACGACGGCGGTGGTGACGAGATTAAAACGTACACTGATGCGTTGTACTGATTTCATGTTGCACCTCTAAGGCCAGGATTATCGTTATTGTCTGACCAAAAGCTGAGACTAAATCCACGAGTGCCGATCACTCAGGACCCAATAGGTAAAACAAAGATTTAGCGAAAAAGGCCGCCCGCGAAGGGCGGCAAAGGACATAATGACAACACCGGTAAGTCGTGGGCGACTACCCGAAAGTGAAGCGCTGCTGCGCAATGTACGTTTGACACTTCACTTCACCATGGCTTACCGACTAGGAGTTGCAGAAGATCAGCGCGTTCCCGCGGCCATCCAATCAGCCATCAGCTCATCGTATGGACGGGTACGGCCAGGCTCCTTCTCATTCGCCAGACGAGGTTTCGGCGAACCAGGTTGTGCCAGCCAGTACTCAGGGTCACGCTCTGGGTTCATGACGGGCGCATACTGCGAGAACACATTGGCGCGTGCGAGACGCATCATGGTGTTATCAATCGCTGCAGCAAGGTTATCCAACGCTTCCTGTGGAGACACTTCGCCACTGACCGCCGGTGCCAGGTTCTGCCACCACAGCGGAGCCAAACGTGGGTAGTCGGGGACGTTGGTGCCTGAAGGCGTCCACCAGCTTTCGTTCGGGCTACGATAGAACTCAACCAAGCCACCCAGTTTTGGCGCCAATTCAGTCATTTCTGGTGAATTGATGTCAGAACGACGGATCGGTGTTAGACCACGAATGGTTTTTTCCAGTGATACCGTTTTTGATACGGTGAACTGAGCAAACAACCAAGCCGCGGTACGACGGTCTTCCGGTGTAGAGTTGAAGAATGTCCAAGAACCCACATCCTGATAACCCACTTTCATACCTTCTTGCCAGTAAGGACCAACAGGCGACGGGGCCATACGCCATTTTGGCGTACCATCACTTTCGGTAACTGGCAAAGATGGGTCTGTCATGTCTGCAGTAAAGGCGGTATACCAGAAGATCTGCTGGGCAACGTTACCCTGTGCAGGTACCGGTCCGGCTTCACCAAAGGTCATGCCTTGTGCTTCTGGTGGCGCAAAATCACGCAGCCATTCCACCATTTTCCGTAACGCAAATTCGGAAGCTGGAGAGTTGGTCGCACCACCGCGAGACACCGATGCACCCACGGGATTACCCTGCTCGTTCACCCGAATGCCCCAGTCATCAACCGGATTACCGAATGGCAGACCGGGCGAACCCATACCCGCCATGGACAACCAGGAATCGTGGAAGCGCCAGCCCAGTGAAGGGTCACGACGACCATAATCCATGTGGCCATAAACGGTTTGACCATCGATGTTACGACCGGTAAAGAACTCAGCAATATCTTCATACGCTGACCAGTTCAACGGTACGCCCAGCTCATAGCCATACTGTTGGCGGAACTCGTTTTGCAGGTCTTCCCGCTCAAACCAGTCGGCGCGGAACCAGTACAGGTTAGCGAACTGCTGCGTGGGTAGTTGGTAAATTTTACCATCCGGACCCGTGGTGTACTGGATACCGATAAAGTCATCCAGATCCAGACCTGGATTGGTGAAATTACGCCATTCGTTCTGCATAGCATCTGAAATGGCGATGGTTTTACCGTACCGCAGGTGTGTGCCGATGGCATCAGAGTCGTTCACATAGCCATCATATATGTTACGATCAGATTGCATCTGGGTTTGCATGGTGTCCACAACATCGCCTTCGCCGATGATGTTGTGGGTCACGTTAATCCCGGTGATCTCAGTGAAGGCTCTGGCAAGGACGCTGGCCTCATATTCGTGCGTGGTTAAGCCTTCAGCCACGGTGCGGATTTCCATCCCGCGGAAAGGTTCAGCCGCTTGGATAAACCATTCCAGTTCAGCCAATTGCTCTTCCCGTGACAGCGTTGAACGATTGAATTCTGAATCTACCCAACGCTCTGCTGCAGCGCGGTATTGGTTTGACTGAGCACCGACTTGCGCCGTTGCCATGATCAAACTCGCCGCGAGCACTGAAAGGCACATCGTATTATTTTTTTTCATGTTAACCTCATTGCTATTTCTGAATGCATCCCTGCGTTGTGTTCCCGTCCGTGCGTTTTTTTGATCAGCCCCAGCGCATCACGGCAATCATCCAGACTGCCGACACACCCGTGGCTACCAAAACGTGAAAGTCTGTAAAACCCACCACCCCAAGGTGTATGTAGGCACTGGTTAACAGACCAATAAACAAGCGATCACCGCGCGTGGTGCTGATCGGCAGCACGCCTTTGCGTTCAATTGACGGTGAAAAATACTGCCAGATCGACATACCGGTAAGTATTAAAGCGATACCGGTGAAGAATCCTGCCGTGGGGACTGTCCAAACCATCCAACTCATGTGAAGTTCCCCCTCTTAGGTACGGCCCAGGGCAAAGCCCTTGGCAATATGGTTACGAACGAAATACACCACGAAGATACCGGGCACGATGGTGAGCACACCGGCTGCTGCCAGCACCCCCCAGTCAATCCCCGAGGCACCTACAGTGCGTGTCATGATGGCTCCGATCGGCTGTGCATTGGTGGCCGTCAGGGTGCGTGCCAACAGCAATTCAACCCACGAAAACATGAACAGGAAGAACGCCGTAACACCAATACCCGAACGAATCAGTGGGATGAAAATCTTCACGAAGAACTTAGGAAAGCTGTAGCCGTCAATGTACGCCGTTTCATCAATTTCCTTCGGCACACTGCTCATAAAGCCTTCCAGGATCCAAACCGCCAGCGGCACATTGAACAGACAATGCGCCAATGCCACAGCAATATGGGTGTCGAACAGGCCAATGGATGAATACAGTTGGAAGAATGGCAACAGGAAGACCGCAGGTGGTGCCATCCGATTGGTGAGCAACCAAAAGAACAAATGCTTGTCACCGGTGAACTTATACCGGCTGAAGGCATAGGCCGCTGGCAACGCCACCGTCAGACTGATCACCATGTTGATGCCAACATAGGTCATGGAGTTCAAATACCCCTTGTACCAACTGGCATCGGTGAGAATCGTCCGATAGTTGTCCAAGGTAAAATCTTGTGGCCAAAACGTTAAGGTGCTGAGAATTTCCTGGTTGGTCTTGAACGACATGTTCACCAACCAGTAAATGGGCAACAAAACAAATAGGATGTAGACCGCAAAGGCAACACGCGACTTCATACCGGTACCCTCTTTCGATTTCCGCTGCGACCGCACCATCCCCGAACTTTTGGTTCGAGCCGAAGTGGCGACCGCCGTGTTAGATAAAATGTTCTGACTCATGGCAAGGCTCCCGGTTAAGCGCCGTTCTTATCTTTCTGCATGTGCATGATGGTGGTGTAGAACACCCAGCTCACGAGCAGAATGATGAGGAAGTAAATCAGCGAGAACGCCGCAGCGGGGCCAATATCGAATTGTCCAATTGCCATCGCCGTCAACGCCTGGCTCAGGAAGGTGGTGGAGCTGCCAGGGCCACCGCCGGTTAACACGAACGGTTCCGCGTAAATCATGAACGAGTCCATAAAGCGCAACAGCACACCGATGATCAGCACATTGGTTAACTTGGGCAGCTGGATGTAGCGGAAAATAGCCCACTTCGATGCACGATCAATCCGCGCTGCTTGATAGTACGCCTCTGGAATGGCCCGCAAGCCGCTGTAGCAGAGCAGGGCGATCAGCGGCGTCCAGTGCCAGACATCCATCAAGATAATGGTGACCCATGCATCGCCCGAATTTCGCGAAATGTTGTAGGCATAGCCAAGCTCACGGATACCCCAACCCATCAAGCCGATATCAGACCGGGTGAAGATCTGCCAAATCGTGCCCACAACATTCAAGGGGATCAGCAGCGGCAAGGCCACCAACACCAAACTCCAAGAAGCGGCTGCACCCTTCTTCGGCATCAACAGCGCTACACCGATACCCAGCGGCACCTGAATCAACAGAATCGTAAAGGAGAACGCGAACTGCCGCCCTAAGGCACTGCGCAGATTCGGGTTATTCAACATTTCCCGATACCACTCCGTACCGGTGAAGAACCGGGTGTTGGTATCAAAGACATCCTGAACGGAGTAATTGACCACGGTCATCAACGGAATAATGGCGGAGAACGCAACGATGACGAACACCGGCAGAACGAATAGCCACCCTTTATTACTCTCAATTTTGTTCATCGTTCACCTCCACCAAGAATTCATTGACGTAGACTTTGAGCCATTGCTCGGGGAAACTGATCCACGCTTTCTTACTGGGCAGTTTCTGGTCTTCGTGCAAGCGCGCCTTCATCACTGTGCCGCGAAATTCGAACGACATAATGCGGTAGGTACCAAGGTCTTCTATATCGCGCACGCTGACTTCGTAAGCTTCGTCATTCTTGTCATCCCACACGTGCACAAACTCGGGGCGAATGCCCAGTTTGATGTTGTCGGAACCCATGCTGCGGACTTGTGACATCAAAGCATTACTGGCCGGAAGTGTTAACCCGGCAAACTCAAAGCCATGGTCATTCAAGGTAACGGGAATGAAGTTCATTCCGGGACTGCCAATGAAATAACCCACAAAGGTATGCGCCGGGTTTTCAAACAGCTCGCGAGGGGAGCCAAACTGCACAATTTGCCCTTCATACATCAGGGCGATCTTGTCGGCGAACGTGGAGGCTTCCAATTGGTCGTGTGTTACGTAAACCATGGTGATGTTGAACTGTTCATGGATTTGCTTCAGCTTGCGCCGCAATTTCCATTTCAGTTGGGGGTCAATCACCGTCAGGGGTTCATCAAACAGAATGGCTGACACATCATCGCGCACCAAACCGCGACCCATCGACACCTTCTGTTTTTCGTCCGCACTCAGACCTTTGGCTTTACGTTTAAGCAATTTGGTGAGGTCTAAAATGTCCGCTACTTCATGAACTTTAGGCGCCACTTTATGTTCTGGCACTTTCATGTTGCGTAACGGGAAAGCCAGATTATCAAACACCGTCATGGTGTCGTAGATCACCGGAAACTGGAAAACCTGCGCGATGTTGCGTTCTTCCGGCGGCAAGTCATTCACAATACGGTCATCAAACACCACCTCACCTTCCGAGGGTGCAAGCAAGCCGGAAATGATGTTTAACAAGGTAGACTTGCCACAGCCGGAAGGCCCCAACAAGGCATAGGCACCGCCCTGCTCCCATACATGTTGCATGTGCCGAATGGCGTAATCGGCGTCCCCGGACGGGTTCGGCATATAACTGTGCGCCAAGGCATTTAAGGTAATCTGGGCCATTTTATGCTCCTGTAAGTCGGCGCGGACCATGCACAAATTGCCCGTCGAGATCGAAGGCATAGAGCTTGTGCGTGGGAAAGTAGACTTTGATCTTTTCGTCAACGTGGTACTCGTGCACCCCGGAAAGATGCAACACCAGGTCGAAGTGATCGTTACGTACGTGCAGGAAGGTCTCCGAACCACTGATTTCCGCCAGATCGACGGTTACCGGAAGCTCCAAATCATCATCTGCGTGGGGAACCAAACCGATGTGCGATGCCCGCACGCCAAAATTATATTGCCCTGGTGGCAGGTTCCGCAGGTCGGCGTTGAGCTGAAAATGTACGGTTTCATCGAAGGTCACTTCGGTGTCCGTGACCAAACCCTTCACCACATTGATCGGTGGCTCGGAGAACATTTCTGCCGTTATGATGTCTTTCGGGCGATGATAGACCTCCGGGGTCTTGCCGTACTGCAGCAGTTGTCCTTCATGCAACACGGCGGTGTAACCACCCAATGCCAGGGCTTCGTTAGGCTCTGTGGTCGCGTATACCGCGATACAATTGCGTACTTTAAACAGCTCACGCAATTCTTCGCGCAGCTCTTCACGCAGCTTATAGTCCAGGTTTACCAAGGGCTCATCGAACAGAATCAATTGGGCGTCCTTCACCAAGGCGCGCGCCATCGCCGTACGCTGTTGTTGACCACCCGACAATTCCATCGGATAACGGTCCAACAAAGCTTCAATGTGCAGCATGCTGGCGGTTTCCAGCACCCGTTCACGAATGACCGATTCCGGCATTTTGGCGAGCTGCAACGGTGAAGCGATGTTGTCGTACACCGTCAGGTTGGGATAGTTGATGAACTGTTGGTACACCATCGACAGGTTACGGTCACGCACCGGCACCCCGGTTACGTCCACGCCATTCATAAGCACCCGCCCTTTCGACGGCCGATCCAAACCAGCCATCAGGCGCATCAACGTGGTTTTGCCCGACAAGGTACGCCCAAGGAGCACATTGAACGAGCCGGGCTCAAGCGAGAGACTGATATCCGAGATCCAGTGCTCTCCGTCAACCACACGGCTGACGTTCTCCAGAATTAACGACATGCTTCTTTCTCACTTGTTATTTTTATGGTGTATTGCTGTGAACACCTGTTCACGAACAACCTTGGGATAACGTAATACAATCAACGTGCCATGTTTTCGAACATGTACGAAAAAAGTTTTATGTTATTGTTTTATAAACTTTTTTTGCTATTTAACTCGATAGACCTATGATTATTCGAAAAACTATGAACGTTCTAATATGTTCATTTTTGTTAACACTGAACAATTCAACCTGTTCAAAGATGAACACTTCGGTTACAACTGTTGTCTCTGTATTTTGTGAACTTTTTATGACACCGTAGCGTAGTGTTCCGTCATTGTCGGCGCCTGTTGTGGTCAGCAATGCGACAACTCATAACAATAAATAGATGTTGCCCAATGAAAGAATCAGATCCCATACAGCCGAATGCGTTGGTTGCCGAACCCGCCGCGCAGGAGACCGAGCCCAGCCATAAGGAGCTGATTGAAGCTTCTTGGTATCGCTGTGAATCCTTTGGTTTGTCGCATTCCACCACACCCGACTTTGGCAGTGTGCCTACGGGGCATGTCAGCGCATTGATGGACGAACATCAGGATCTGGTGCGTACCACGGAGAACGAGGTACTGCCCTATTACGAAAATATTCTGACCAACTCGTCCTGTGTCATCGTCCTGGCCGATCGGCAGGGTCATGTATTGAATACGTGGGGCTCGAACCGTTTCCGCAGCCGTAATGAGCATGGTCTGGTGCCGGGGCATCGTTGGCAAGAATCTGGCGTCGGCACCAACGCAATCGGAACAGCATTGGCGACGGGGCAAGCCATTCAGGTCAATCGCGACGAACATTTTTTGCGCGCCAATCGTTTTATGGTCGGTGCGGCCTCACCCATTTTTGATACCCATAAGCAGCTCGTGGGGGTATTGGATATTTCGTCCGATGCCTACTTACCGCAAGACCATACCCTAGGCATGGTTAAGCTGATGTCGCTGACCGTCGAGAATCAATTGATCTATGCCGCCTTTGAACGCGAGCACTATATTCTGGCGTTCAACACCAACATCAGCAGCTTGGAAAGTCATTGGTCCGGCCTCGTGGTGCTGGATGAAAACGGCACCATCGTTTCGGCCAACCGGCGGGCATCGGCGTTGTTGGCCCATGACCTTGCGTTGTTGAACGTGGAAGCCGTGTTCGGCTGTACCATGCGCGAAATTCGTCAGCAGCCGGCATCCATGCCCTTGTCACTTCGCGTTTTGGAACGATTCCGTGTATGGGTAAAGGTAAACCCTCCCATCGCACCCAAGATAACGGTGCCAGATTTCCGGCAACAACCAGACTATCAGGCACCCCGAACGGTCTCTGCGTTGCCGCCCGATGTCATTCCCTATGCCGAGTTGGAACACGGTGACGCGCAGGTTCGCCAGATACTCAATCAAGCACGCAAGATTATCGAGAAAGACATTCCCATCCTTATTCGTGGCGAAACCGGCTCAGGCAAGGAAATTCTGGTGCGGTCATTGCACTATCACAGCAGCCGCCGTGGAGAGAATCTGGTGGCGGTCAACTGTGCGTCGATTCCCACGGAGTTGGTGGAGTCAGAACTGTTCGGGTATGAGAAAGGGGCCTTTACCGGGGCCCACACCAAAGGCTCTATCGGGTTAATTCGGCGCGCCCATAAAGGCACGCTGTTTTTGGATGAAATCGGTGAAATGCCGTTGCATGTGCAGTCGCGCTTGCTGCGCGTGTTACAGGAACGTGTGGTCACGCCCTTGGGTTCTAGCGAAGTGTTTCCGGTCGATATCAAATTAATTTCGGCCACCAACCGCAATTTGAAAGCCGAAGTGGAACAGGGTAATTTCCGGCAAGACCTGTACTACCGCATTTCCGGGCTTAGCCTAGAGCTGCCCGCCTTGCGTGAGCGGCTGGATAAAGAAGCACTGATTCTCTACATCTATTCGCGGTTGAAAGAACCAACAGACCCGGAACTGCCCTTTCCGGTACGTCATCTGTTGTTCCGCCATCCTTGGCCCGGCAATATGCGCCAGTTGGTGAATGTGCTCAAAGTCGCCTTAGCGATGGCCGATGGCGCGCCGCTCAGCACCGATGACTTGCCCGCTGATTTTTATGATGATCTGGCACCAGAGGACAACCCGGTCTCGCCTGCGCCCTCAAGCTCGACTGCCCACCTCAGCGACACACCGTCGTCACAAGCGCAGCCAACGGATTTAAGCGTGTTGATACCCCAACTGTATGCCGCCAACGGGCGAAATATATCGCGTACGGCAAAAGCAGCGGGCGTGAGTCGAAACACGGTGTATAAATACCTTCGAGCGTAATTGCTGCCTCTGATTTCGAAACGGGCTCTGCTATCATAGCAACCCGTTTCGGCTTTATGTGGTGGCTATGACCCAAGTGGATTTTCACATTCTCAGTGTGCAACAGTTCGACGAAGCAGCGCTGTACGTGTGCCGTTTGGCGGAAAAAGCCTGGCGTGCCGGGCATCAAGTACTGATTCACTGTGATGACGCCTGGATGACGCCCATTGACGAGCTCTTGTGGTCCTACCGGCCTGAATCCTTTGTACCTCATGGTCTCCTCTCAGATGGCCTTGCGCCGGTGAATATTTCAAGCCAGCATGCGTGCGGTGAACATCATGATGTGATGATTAACCTCTCACATGATCAACCTACCTCGTTCTCACGATTTAATCGGGTCATTGAAGTGGTGTTTGCGGAAGACCGCTTAAAGGCGGTGAAAAGATCACATTATAAGTTCTATCAAGAACGAGGCTATCCGCTCAAAAGTCACCCGATGTAATCGCGTTTACGCGCTGTACCAAGGTGCACCCTGCCCGCTATTCCGGTTATACTTTGCGCCAACTTTATTCACCCAATGACAGATTTCGGAACCCCATGGATAAGACCTATCGTCCGCAGGACATTGAGCAAAAACACTACCAACACTGGGAACAGAAGAATTATTTTGCCCCGCGCGGTGAAGGTACGCCCTTCAGCATTATGATTCCGCCGCCCAATGTCACCGGCAGCTTGCACATGGGGCACGCTTTCCAACACACCATCATGGATGCCTTAACCCGCTATCAGCGCATGATGGGCAGCAAAACCCTATGGCAGCCGGGCACCGACCATGCCGGCATTGCAACCCAGATGGTGGTTGAGCGCCAACTTGCCGAGCAAGGCATCAAACGCCATGAGTTGGGCCGCGACGCCTTTATTGAGAAAATATGGGAATGGAAAGCCAAGTCGGGTGGAACCATCACCGAACAAATGCGCCAATTAGGTGATTCGGTCGACTGGTCGCGTGAACGTTTCACCATGGATGAAGGGCTGTCCAACGCCGTGCGTGAAGTGTTTGTTCGCCTGCACGAAGAAGGTCTGATTTATCGCGGTAAGCGTTTGGTGAATTGGGACCCGAAACTGCACACGGCGATTTCCGACTTGGAAGTTGAGAACAAAGAAGAACAAGGCCACCTGTGGCACTTCCGCTACCCCTTGGCGGACGGCGCAAAAACCGCCAATGGCGAACGCTATTTGGTGGTTGCCACGACACGCCCCGAAACCATGCTGGGTGATACTGCCGTCGCAGTGCATCCAAAAGACGAGCGCTATGCGTCGTTGATCGGCCAATTTATTGACCTACCCTTGGTGAACCGTCGCATTCCTATTATTGCCGACGACTACGTCGACATGGAATTTGGCTCCGGTTGCGTCAAAATCACCCCGGCGCATGACTTCAATGACTACCAAGTGGGCAAGCGCCACAACGTTGCGCTGGTCAACATTTTTGACCAGAACGCCAGCGTCTTGGCGGAAGCCCAAGCGTTTCAGTATGACGGCACCGAATGGACCGATTTTGCTACCACGCTGCCCACTGAATACGCCGGCTTGGACCGTTACGAGGCGCGTAAACTGATCGTCGCTGCCTTTGACGCGGCCGGTTTATTGGCGGAAGTGAAAGATCATACGCTGCAAGTCCCGAAAGGTGACCGTTCCGGCGTCGCGGTAGAACCGTGGCTGACCGACCAATGGTATGTTGATGCCAAAAAACTCGCCGAGCCCTCGATCAAAGCCGTCGAAGACGGTGCCATCCAATTCGTGCCCAAGCAATGGGAAAACACCTACTTCTCGTGGATGCGCGACATTCAGGATTGGTGTATTTCGCGCCAACTGTGGTGGGGTCACCAGATTCCGGCGTGGTACGACGAGTCGGGCAACGTCTACGTGGGCCGTGACGAAGCCGAAGTTCGCAGTAAACACGGGTTAGGCGACAACGTGACATTGCGCCAAGACGAAGACGTACTGGATACCTGGTTCAGCTCCGCCTTGTGGACGTTTTCTACCTTGGGCTGGCCTGAAAAAACACCCGAACTGGCAACCTTCCACCCGTCCAGCGTGCTGGTAACCGGGTTCGACATCATCTTCTTCTGGGTTGCCCGGATGATCATGATGACATTGCACTTCATGAAGAACGACGACGGCACACCCCAAGTGCCCTTCCACACCGTGTATGTGACGGGCCTGATCCGTGACGAGAACGGACAAAAGATGTCGAAGTCGAAGGGCAATGTCATCGACCCGTTGGACTTAATTCACGGCATCGACATCGAAGCCTTAGTCACCAAGCGCACCAGCGGCTTGATGCAGCCCAAGCTGGCCGCCAAAATCGAAAAGGCCACTCGGCAATCCTTTCCGGACGGCTTCGAGCCATCTGGCACTGACGCGTTGCGTTTTACCTTAACGTCTTTGGCTTCCAACGGGCGCGACATCAAGTTCGATGTGAAGCGCCTCGAAGGCTACCGCAATTTCTGCAACAAGCTGTGGAATGCGGCGCGCTACGTGGAAATGAACACCTTGGCCGAAGACGGTTCACCGCTGGATTGTGGCCAGTTCGATGCGAATGCTGAGGTTGCGTTGTCACTGGCTGACCGCTGGATCATTTCACGCTTACAAAGCACCGAAGCCGACATGAACCGCCATTTCGCACAGTACCGCTTCGACCTTGCCAGCCAGACACTTTATGATTTTGTCTGGAACGAATACTGTGACTGGTATCTGGAACTGAGCAAGCCGATTTTCTGGGACGAAAACTCAACCGCTGAACAGCTGCGTGGCACACGTCGCACGCTGATTCGCGTGTTGGACGCCATACTTCGCTTGGCCCACCCCATCATGCCGTTTATTTCAGAAGAAATCTGGCAATCGATCAAACCGCTGACCGGCAAAACCGGCGACAGCATCATGCTGGAACCCTACCCGCAGCCAGAAGAACACAAAGTGGATGCCGCCGCCGAGGCGGACCTGGACTGGGTGCGAAATGTCATCGTTGGTGTGCGTAACATCCGTGGCGAAATGAACATTTCACCCAATAAACCCATCCCGCTGCTGTTGAAAAATGGCCGTACAGAAGACCAGCGTCGCCTTGACGACAACCGTAACTTCTTACAAAAACTGGCTAAACTCGAAAGCATCATTTGGTTGAATGCCGACCAAGATGCCCCACTGTCCGCCACGCAACTGGTCGGTGAAATGCAGGTTTTGGTGCCCATGGCCGGATTGATCGACGTGGCTGCCGAGCTGGCACGTCTGAACAAAGAAATCGAGAAAGCGGAAAAAGAACTGGCGCGGATTCAGGGTAAATTGAGCAATGAAAAGTTCACCGCCAAAGCGCCTGCCGACGTGGTGGCTAAGGAACAGGAAAAAGCCGATGCGATTTCCGTCTCACTGGCGCAACTGAGCGAACAGCGTAGCCGTATCGAATCGTTGTAACCTTGATGTCCAGCTATCCGAAGGGCGCAGGGCGTATGCCTCGAAGCGCGACTCCCCGGCCTGCCGTGGAGCGCTAGAGGCATACCCCGAAAGCGCTTCTTGATGAAACCTAAGACTCGCCAGCAATCACCGCCCGCAGCGCCTCTTCCAGAGGCTGCTGCGCGGCCTGAGTCCAATGATACAACCGTTGGTGCAGTTCAGCTTGAGCAGGACTGTCCAAGCTGCATTGTTGGCTGTAGCGCGCAAATTCGCGCAACTGCAACAATATTGATGCCACATGCCTTGGACATTCGCACTCTAGGTTCGGTACTGCACTGGCCCACTTAACCAGCTCCTCATCTTTAAACGATGTATTCGGGCTCTGCTGTAACAGCCAATCCATCAACGTAGACCAACCCAAAGGCCCGGACACCGCTGCGATACCCTCCGCCGACAACTGTTGCACCCGGCGGTTCAGGGCATAGTGATACACCATCAAAACCGGCACGCCAGCATTGGCCAAACGCTGCGCTCGCGTCACGTGCTGATCACTTAACGAACCGACTTCCCATATCAGGACACCGGTCGCCAACGTCACATCCATCTCGTCAAGAACACGCGCCCGGTCACCAAACCAAGACGCAAAGTCAGCCACCACCCGCAAGCCGCAAAAAGAGATATGACCCGGAATGTTCTGGTTCACCTCACTGGGATTCATCTTCCGCAGGGTAGGTAAGTCCATATTAGCCAGATCGGTTAATGACCAACCTCGAGCCTTCAATTGCGACACGGTGCGTAAGCGCTCGAGATCGGCCTCCGAATACAGCCGATGCCCACCGACGGACCGATGACTGGCATCAATGTTATAACGTGCCGCCCATTTGCGTAACGTCGCGGCCGCAACCCCGGCACGCCGACTGGCTTCCGCCATACTAAAGAAAAGTGTCTCAGCCATGTCTCGTTATTTATCCAAATTGTGTGAGTCGAGTGATCTTTTGTCGCACCTTGAGCATACGTACATAAAACACCAACTGGTTCAGTGCATCATGACGAAAAACGATCGTACGGCTTGGTACTCACAATTGGCGAATGACTATCCGGCGCTGTCAGCGAAACAACAGCAGGCGTATCTTTGGGCCTTAATGCGTGCACTCGTTCGCTTACAATGTTGGCGGGGAGACGCCATACCGGCTTACCTGAACCGCTGCAAAACCCGCTTGCAGCAAGTAGAGTCGGAAGTGGAGAATATCTGGCAAAGCGAGCATGACGCCATCGCTTATTGGCTAGAACACCTGCGCGCTGAGAGCCGCCGGCATCCGACTCTGCGTCGCCGTTGGGCAGTCGTTGAGCAGATCAGAAAGCGGATTTTGCTGCACAACCAGCGCTTAATCATCCGGCAGGTGCATCGCCGTCCAACCTACAGTTTGGAAATTGGTGATCTGATCATGGAAGGCAACGTCGGGTTAATGCGGGCGCTGGATCTATTCGATCCGCGCAAAGCGTATCGATTTTCTACCTATGCGCATTTCTGGATTGAACAGTCTCTGCTGCTGGCGCTAAAGCAAAAAACGCACACCGTACGCACACCTTTAAGTGCCATCAACAAGGCCTATCAAGCCAATAAAGAACGGGATCTGCTGGGTACGGAAACGATGTCGAACCAAAAGGCCTTCACGGACACCCTGTCATTGGATGATCCCGATGTCATCCTGGATTTAGACCATTCGGACTCGCGGCGGGCGCAAGAGCATTCCGATAACCAGCGCTTGGTAAAAGAAATTTTGCGCCGTTTACCGGATCGCCTACGTCAGGTACTGTTGCTACGCTACGGTGTCGATCAGCGGGATAATGTCGGCTACCGGGAGATAGCCGACCAGATGGGCGTAAGCCGCGAACGGGCACGGCAACTGGAACAAGAAGCTTTGGCGCAATTGCGGAATGACCTCCTAAGCCAAAATACAGAATGGCAATAAGGTAACCCGTCCGTGCATTAAAACGCTTCACCGAAATTGATCACGGCACCACCCCGACCATCAACCCAGCCCAGATCGACCCGGATATTCAGTCGGCGTTCGCTGCTGATGGAATAACGAAAACCAAGGCCACCGCCCGTTTTTAAGGCGGACTCAGTCCATTCGCCGGGATCAGCGCCAATCTGGCCTACATGCGTAAAGACGGTGGTTGCGAAGCGTTGACTCAATGGGATCCGCGCCTCTGCTTGTGCACTGACGGTGGTCAAATTACGGTACTGCGCGCCATCCAAGCCACGCATCCATTGCGTGCCATTCAGCGACGGCATAAAGATAAACGGCGTATCCGCCGAGGCGAATTGCCATTGTGCACCCAGCGCCAACACACTGTTGCGCCACTGTGGCGACATTCCCCAGTATCGGGTCGCTTCTTGTTGGAAAATCGAAAACGCCTGCTGTTCGGCCTGCCCGGTGGTGATGCCGCTGATAAAACGGCTGCCTTGTGTCGGCCAGCCATTGTCGTCCGTCGTGTCCCGGGAGAGCTCAAATTCAAGAGCTTGCGCTGTGCCACCGGTCGTCCACGCAACATTATCTAAGAGAGGGCTGGATGGATTGTCAAAGGTGACGTCGGCCCAGGCTGCTAGGCCAGTAGCTTGAGCACGCCAGTTCGTGTTTAAAGGATAGGACCAACCCGCGCTCAAGGTCACAGATTCTTCGTCATAGCGCTCGCCTTCCGCTAGAAAGGTGGTTCGGTAGCCAAAAAATTCGTTGGGGAACTGGCTCAACCGAATGCCCAACTCAATAGCGTCTTGGCGTTCGGCTACCGGGCCTGGCAATCGAAGGCCCGTCGCCAAAGACCGCTGACCGTTTTGGGTGAGCACAAAAAATATATTAGCAGCCAAGGCGTCGGGCTCTGGCGCTTGCTCCCAAATACCCGCTGCGCCAAACTGGAACCCGGTATCTTGCTGATTACCAAACACCGGTAAGATCACAAATTCTGACGCCGACACCGTGTGCACGAACCCGGCGCTCGCAATGGCCAACCAACACGCGAGACCGCGTTTTTTGCTCTTCATAAAAAACTCACCCAAAGACCAGTAATTAGCGGGACTATACTGTACTTACAGCCGTTTGGATTGCTTTTGTGACAAACGGCACGATCAGCGGATGAACTGCAGCTGATAGACGATGGGCAAGGCAAACTCCAAGGATGATTGGTCCTGTGCCAACAACTCGGAGGGAAAGTCCGGTAAGGTGATGTCGCGCAGAATCAACTGTCGCGCTGCATCATCCAATACCTGTTGCCCACTGGATGCGGCGATCAAAAAATCTTCGATACCCTGCTGAGCATGAATGGTGAACTGTACCTGCACCACCCCCTCCAAATTACGTCGCTGCGCCCGCCGGGGATACTGCATGGACGCTTGCAAGCGTTGCAATAACTCCGTTTTGTAGGCATCGATTGCCCGTTGCCGGGCAAGATCCTGCGCCATTGAGTTGGCCAGCACATCGCTGCCTGTGGGCTGCGCCGCGCCGTCACGAGACGGTTCATTGATGGGAGACACCATAGCGGCTGACGCCACAGTCGTTGGTTCTGGCTCTGATTCTGGCTCTGATTCTGGCTCTGATTCTGGCTCTGATTCTGGCTCTGGCTCTGGCTCTGGCTCTGGCTCTGGCTCTGGCTCTGGCTCTGGCTCTGGCTCTGGCTCTGGCTCTGGCTCTGGTTCTGGTTCTGGTTCTGGTTCTGGTTCTGGCTCTGGCTCTGGCGACGGTGCCAGGGCATAGGCAGTATCCGTGGCGGTTGTTGTCAACAGAGCAACATCATCCGGTGCGTTGACGGGTGGATGGATGGAGGGATTGTCTGCCAATGGAACAGCCATCGGCGCCTGCAGCTCAATCATGCGCAAAGCGGGTACAGCCGAGGTAACTTGGCCAGCGGGCATGGTCAAGTTCACTTCAGGCAGCAAAGCCATAGCCACCAAAGCATGCGCCGTTCCCGACGCCAACAAGGCAGGCCAAAGCCAAGAGCGTCGCCTCGGCTGACGCTCAGACGTCCAAATTTCCTCTTCGATCATGAATCCAACTGTTTTACTCGCAACATGATATAGCCAGAACCACCCACATCAGCGTGACAGTGATGGATGCTGGAACAGGTCGACGATTATCCATAGATCCCTGACGATGGTAAAACCCTACCCTAAAACACGTTGCTATTCTGCTCCGTTCAACGCTGTAAATCGACCAACATACGGGCCCGTAATACGCAACCGATGGCCTTTAATCCTCGTCCATTCTGCATTCTAGACATCACTGCACGCCATCAACGTGCGCGAAGACTTGACTTGGTAGGCATCTGCATCGTTCAAGTCACCGCAAACTCGGCAGCAAGCGCCTTTACAATATGGACCATATCGTCCTGAGAGGGTTGACTGAACCCAAGAACAAAACCCTGTTGCGCGGTACTCACATTTTGATAGTGCGCGGACAGAACGTTCAACTCTATGCCCTGTGTTAACAAGCGCTGAGCGATCTGTTGGTCCCAGCATCCGCTGCTTGGCTCGCGCCGTCGCGCCAGCCAAGCGGGCTTAATGCTCGCGCGCACATGCATACCACCAGAAGGCGATTGCCAATCCAACCACGGGCTCAGATGTTCGGCTAAAAGACTCAATAAGACATCGCGTTTTTCTCGATAATGGCGCCGCATTCGATTGAGATGACGGTCAAACGATCCGTTGAGCATAAAGTCCGCCAGTACCGGCTGGACCGGGAGAGCCGCTGAACCACCCAAAGCGCGCTGACTACGTGCCATAGAGTCAACCCAGGACAGGGGCACGACGACGTACCCCAATCGTAAGCCACGAAATAAGACTTTCGAGAAGCTCCCTACCAACGCAATACGATCTTGGTGGTCGGCCTGCATCAAAGGCAATTGTGGGCGCCCTTGATAGGTAAATTCGGTGTCGTAATTGTCTTCGATTACCCACAAGTTTTGCTCTTGCAGGGTTTGTAGCCATGCCTGTCGACGGGCAGAACTCATGCTCATACCTAAGGGATATTGCCGGTTAGGCGTCAAGAGTGCGACCTGCGGCCGAACCGATGCCAGAGGCAATTGCGCGCCTTCGTCGTCTACGGGCAAACACTGAACACCACGGCGGCGTTGCTGTAACAGCGTGCGCATCGGCCCATACGATGGATCCTCCAGCCACCATTGCGCGTTGGGAACAACGGATTCCAACGCATGCTGTAGCAGCACCAAAGCGTCCCGATTGCCTGCGGTGACCAATATTTGTTCGGCGATACAATCCAGTCCGCATGAACGCTGAAGATAGTCGGCAATGGCCTCTTTGAGCAAGGGATAACCTGTGGTGTAGCGCCCTTCGAGCAACTGTGTGTCCGGTTTAACCCAAGCACGCCGCATACTGGCGGCCCATTGGCGAGCGGGAAACACGGTACTGTCCGCACCGGAATCACAGCGTATGTCATGCCTTGCAGGGGCCAACAACGGTCGCGTTTTCTTTGGTAACGCGACAGCCCAACGAGTATCCGCGACCCGCACCCCACGCTTAGGCTCACTGACCAGGAATCCTTCGGCAATTAAATGATCATAAGCCCGGCTGGTGGTGGTACGTGATATCCCAAGCATGGCCCCTAACTGGCGCGATGACGGCAACCGATCACCAGATGACCATAGGCCCGTCGTAATGCCCCGCTTTATATGCTCAATCAACTGCCGATAGCGCTTGCCATGTTGAAGCTCAACCGACCACAGGAGATGCGCATTCGGCATAATCTGGCCTCTAAAAATAATCAATATCTGGATATTTAATTAAATGCCAGATGCCCTAAGCTGGCAAGGGCCATTACCCAGTCATTGATGTAAAGGAGTTTTTAATGCGCACCCTTGAGAATGCACCCTTGCATGGCCAACGCAGCCACGTAAAACGCGGCCCTGGCCGAGCCTTATACGACCGCAAGGTACTTGACGAAATTCTGGATACAACGCTGATGTGTACCGTAGCCCAAAGTATCGACGGACAACCCTTCGCGACCCCTACTTGCCACTGGCGCGAAGGTGATTATGTGTATTGGCATGGGCATGCCAAAGCACGCAACCTCGCCATTGGGCAGGAGGTGTGTGTCAACATCGCGCAGTTGGATGGTTTGGTACTGGCGCGTTCAGCGTTTCACCATTCGGTCAATTATCGGTCGGCAACCTTGTTTGGTCAGGCCGAAGCCATCACTGATCCACTGGAGAAAGCGCGGCAGTTTGAACGTTTTGTGGACAAGGTATCACCCGGACGCTGGGCGCACCTCCGGCCAATGACCGACAATGAAGCAAAAGCCACCGGCTTGGTCAGGCTGCACATCAACGAGGCGTCTAGTAAGATACGCGCCACGGGTGTGAACGATGATGAGGCAGACCTTAATTGGCCGGTTTGGGCGGGCATTATACCCTTGGAAAAACATTGGGGTAAGCCGCAACAAGAAGCACAGACGGCGGTATTCGAGCTTCCTGAAACACCACTGAAGGCCTATTAGTCGCCGCGATCAGGCTCAGAGAGATGATCCAGAATGGCGCAGTGTGCGGAGTCATCCCCCGGACATTGCGCCACCCAAGACACCAGCGTTTCACGCATCTGTACGAGGTCCCGCATTTGTTCTTCAATGTGCGCCAAGCGATGCTCGGCTACCGACTTAACCGCAGCACTGGCGCGCTGCGGGTTCTTTTGCAACTCGAGTAAGCTACGACAATCTTCTAGGCTAAAGCCTAAACTGCGGGCGCGGCTTAAAAAACGGAGCGACTGGATATCCCGATCCGTGTAGTCGCGATATCCATTGTCCAAGCGATGGCTGTCCAGCAAGCCAATGCTTTCATAATAGCGAATGGTTTTTGCGGTTAATCCAGACGCTTGCGCCGCTGCACTGATCTTCACCTGCTCTCCGTCGTCTCGTTACCGATTACGTTTTCTTCTGCGTAGCGCGCAACACCTCGGACAACCCGGCAACCGCCCCACCAATGTTGGACAGTTCTGCCGGGATGATCATGGTGTTATTGGTTTTCGCCAGATTACCGAACTCTTTCACATATTGTTCAGCAATGCGAAGACTGACGGCTTCCGAACCACCCGGTTCTTTGATGGCGAGGGCAATTTTGCGAATACCTTCCGCCGTGGCTTCAGCGATCAGCTCGATCTCACGGGCGCGACCTTCTGCCTCGTTGATCTGCTTCATTTTCTCACCTTCGGACAGGTTGATGACTTCCTGTTTCTGGCCTTCCGATACGTTGATCATGGCCTGACGTTCACCTTCCGACTTGGCAATGGCAGCACGACGTTCACGTTCGGCACGCATCTGTTGTTCTAAGGCGTCTTTGATGCTGGTCGGCAATTCAATGTCAGAAATCTCATAACGCAGAACCTTAATGCCCCAAGGTGCTGCGGCCTCATCCAATGCCCGCACCACTTCTTCATTGATCTTGGCCCGCTCTTCGAAGGTTTTATCCAAGTCGGTTTGCCCGATTACCGAACGCATGGTGGTTTGTGCCAACTGCGAGGCGGCGTAACGATAGTCGTTGATACCGTAACTGGCTTTATGGGAATCCACGACCTGAATGTACATCACCCCGTTGATGCCCACCTGTATGTTGTCTCTGGTTACACAGGCTTGGCGCTCTACATCAATGACTTCTTCTTTGAGTACTTGTTGATAGGCCACCTTGTCGACAAAGGGGATAAGAAAATGGAAGCCTGAGTCGAGGGTCCGGGAATACTTGCCCAAACGCTCTATGACGAAGTTGCTTCGCTGCGGCACAATGCGCGCCGACTTAAGAATAACAATAATGGCCGCCAGCGCGATGCCGATGCCAAGCAGTGTTCCGAGATCAAAATTTTCCATGATGCTTTCCTTACAGAGGTTAATTACCCGGTTTTTGACGTGTTACGGTTAGGTGAATCCCCTCATTGGCGATCACCCAAGCCACTTCACCAGCCTTTAAGTCATCGGCCGATTCGGCATCCCACGCTACACCATTCAAGGTGACACGACCACTGCCTTGGCTGAAATCTTGCGCAACCGTTACGCGCTCGCCAATATCGCGCTGAAACTGGCTGCCCTGCTCACCCGCGTCTGCCGTAAAACCACCAAATAAGCGCTGAAAATGTTTACGGGCAACGACCAAACTGAGCAAGCTAATTATCCCGAACAACGTAAATTGCATGCCTAAACTGTCTACCCAGCCGAGCCATACCAACAGCCCGGTTACCAGGGCGCCGATTCCTAAGAAAACGGCGACGATGCTGGTCGCCATCAACTCACTGAGAATGAGGGCAATGCCCACAATCACCCAAATAATTGCTGTATTCATTGTTCTTCCTTTTTAACGTAATGGATGCCGGTTCAGCATAGCATAGTGTGCGGAAAAGTAGGCGCGCGCTCAGTCGCAGGGTTGGATAGGACGGCGTTGATCAGTGCGTTTGGTGAACCACAAAGCAGCCTCGACCACAGCCCTTGGCTTGATACATAGCCGCATCAGCATCTTTCATCATTTCTTCCGGCGTGTCATAGCGCGCCTGCCAGTGCGCAATGCCAATGCTGGCGCCGGTGGTCAATTCCAGGCCCGCCACTCGAACAGATTCGGTGAGCACATTGATGATGCGTTGCGCGACATCTTCGGCATGGGCTCGTTCTTCCATCACATTTAACAGCACCACAAACTCATCCCCGCCGAGTCGGGCCACCAAATCATGGTCACGAACCACGGTCTGTAAGCGCTTGCTTACCTCAATCAACAATTCATCGCCTACGTGGTGACCGTGGGTATCATTGATTTCCTTGAAACTGTCCAGATCCATGAACAACAGTGCCAGGCCATTGGGTTTCCGTTTACGCTTGGCCAGTTCTAACGTCAGTTGTTGCAAGAAATTCTGTCGATTGGCCAAGCCGGTCAAGGCATCGTGATTGGCTTCAAAATACAAGCGCTGCTCGGCTTTCTTGCGCTGCTCCACCTCCCGGCGCAGGCTTTCGTTGGCGTCACGTAACTCTTGCGTACTTTCCGCGATGCGACGTTCCAGCTCCTGTTGGTGCTGCCGTTGCTGATCGGCGGATAAACGTCGCTGGATTGCTACGGCGATGTGTTGTGACACGAAGTGCAAAATGGTCTTTTCGCGCTCTCCGTAAACGTAATCTTCATTGTAGGATTGCACCACCACCACACCAATCACGTCGCCGCCAAGGCTCAAGGGTGCGCCTAACCAACTGGTTGGACGATGCGTGGTTGTTACACTGTTGAAGTCTGCTGGCACCACTTCCCCCTGCGCTGCCAAAGCATCCACTTTTTGCCGGTCTAACAGTGTGGTTTCACCACGTCGAATAACGTATTCCGTTAACCCTCTCGCCATCGGCCGGGTAAAGGCTGGTACGCTGTATTGGTCACGATAGAACGGAAAGGCGAGCAGGCTTCGGTCTTCATTGACCAACGCGATGTAGCAGTTTTCCGAATCCATCAGCCCGCCCAAAACACCTTGAATGGCGGTATAGAACTCTGTGGTATCGGCACCATCAGCGGCCAGTTCAGAAATCTGGAACAACGCTTTTTGCAATTCTACCGCTTCAATGCGCTCGCGGATCTCATGTTGCAGAGAGTCGTTAATACGTTGTAAGGCTGAAGTGCGCTGTTCGACGGTCGCTTCCAAATACTCTCGGTGTTGCACGCGGTCTATCGCCACCACGGTGTATTCTGCCAGTTGGCCGAATAACGACAAATCGCGCTCGTCGTAATGTATGGTGTCATCGTAGCTCTGTAACACCATCACCCCGATGACGCTATCGTCACGTCGCAAGGGAACGCCCATCCATTGTGTGATCATTCTGCCGCTGCGCATCACCGCACCCTGATCCAATAGGGCTTGATAACTCTTTTGGTCACATAGGAAAGGCATACCCAGTTGGGCGACATAGCCGGTTAATCCTTGTGCTAAGGTGTCTGATGAAATGCTGTCCAGAGGAACTACTTCATCCTCATCGGCCAAGTATTCCACCTGAAACTGCCGCTCTGGGGTGATCATGCTGACATAGAAATTGGTCGCATGCAGATGCTCGCTGACCAGCGCATGGACGGCCGGATAAAACTCTTTCATGTTCGTGACGGCACTAGCGAGGTCAGCCAGACGCAATACCGCCGATTGCAGCACAAATGCTTGCCGATATTTGTGCAGCAGTTTACGCAAGCGGTAAACTTGGCGCTTCGCATGGGAGTTCGAATGCGTCACTCTTGACCTCTGCTAAGGGACACTAAGAGTAGTGTACGGTATGAAACGGTGCGGTGCATACTACTGCAAGTTGAGGTTACTTTGACAGTGTTCGAGCCGTCTTATTTTCTCTTAATGTCGGTGAAATAGTATGAAATATGCCGTGTTGGGCTGTCTCGTATCCTTCTTTATGTTGCTCAATACCCTGCTCGGCATAGGGCCGTTACTGTTTTTTGCGATATTGAAGCTGATCATCCCGGTGCCGGCCTTCCGGCGTCGTTGCGCGTTAATTATTTTGTGGATTGCGGAGACTTGGGCCGAAACCAACAAGCGAATTTTTGCGTTGTGCACCAAAACTCAATGGAAGGTGCATGGGTCAGCTAATCTGGGTAAAGACACCTCCTATTTGATTGTGGCTAACCATCAATCTTGGGTCGACATCCCTGCCCTTATTCAAGTGCTAAATCGTCGTGTCCCGTATTACAAATTTTTCCTTAAGCAGGAACTGATTTGGGTCCCACTGCTCGGCTTGGCGTGGTGGGGGCTGGACTATCCCTTTATGAAGCGTTATTCCAAAGAGCACATCGCCAGATACCCTCATTTGGCGGGTAAAGATATGGAAATCACGCGACGCGCATGTGAGAAATTTCGCGGCATTCCGGTTTCAATCATTAATTTTGCCGAGGGCACTCGTTACACGGCGGCTAAACATCAAGCACAAAACTCACCCTACAAACACCTGCTACGCCCCAAGGCCGGAGGCATTGCTTTTGTGCTTGAAGCCATGGGCGACCAAATCGGTGCTTTGCTGGATATTACGATTCACTACCCGGAGGGCGTACCCACGTTTTGGCAATTAGTGTCCGGCCAAATAACTGAGGTCAGCGTCCACCTCCGAGAATACCCGATTACGGACGCCTGGGTGCGTGGCGGCTATCAGACCGATCCCGAATACCGAGCGCGCTTTCAGCAATGGGTTTCCGACCTCTGGGCAAACAAAGATGCGCTCCTATGTGAACTGGATCACACAGCACAACAATAAAGGGGAAATCCCAAAGCGCTGTAGGAGATAGACCATAGCGTCATGAACGGTTGATGGCATATTATGCGGCATCGCATGGGTCGGAGAGGCGATTGCCAAGCCACCAAGCGACAACGGATAACACAACCAAGGACTTAATCATGACGCAATACACGGGTGACCTCCCATTCAATGGAACAAACAACGAGCAAGAGCAAACCAACTGGCGTGGTACGCCACCGCTTGATGCCACCTTATCTTTAACCAACACGCACAAAAGCCCTTTCCAATTCCATGGCAATGGAAAAGAATACTTCGGCATTTGGATAGTTAACCTCTGCTTAACCATCGTCACCCTAGGCATCTATTCCGCTTGGGCCAAAGTGCGCAATCAACAATATTTCTATGGCAACACCGAGCTGGAAGGCGCGACCTTTGAATACACCGCCGACCCGCTGAAGATTCTGGCCGGGCGAATCATCGCCTCTGTTTTCTTTGCGCTTTATGTGTTTGCGGAAAATTTCTCGCTGGTTTGGGCACTCGCTGCTACAGGGGCATTTTTTGTCTTTATGCCGTGGGCTATTCGCCAGTCTCTGCGCTTCAATGCACGGTTCAGCCTGTATCGAAACATTCCCTTTGTGTTCAGAGGCTCGTTAGGTGGTGCCTATAAGGCTTTCTTGCTCTGGCCGATCTTGGGCGTTATCACGGTAGGCATTTTGATGCCCTTTGCGATTTACCAACAACAAAAATACATTGTCGGGCAGCACCAGTTTGGTACTTCACCCTTCACCTTTACGGCCCGCCCCGGCGAGTTCTATGCATTATTTGGTATTTTACTGGGTGTAACCGTGGGCTGGATCGCCTTGTTGGCCGTTGGCTTCGTGGTTCTTCAGACGCTGGGCATGGTATTAATGGTACCGGTATGGCTAGGTGGCTATTTGCTCTTGTTTGCCATTTTTAACGTACAAATGGCCAACATTACCTATGGTTCAAGTTATGTCGGCCAACACAGTTTTGCACCCAACTGGCGTGTTGGCTCTTATTTTAAACTGTTGTTTACCAACACCTTGTTTACACTGCTCACCTTAGGGCTATTCATTCCTTGGGCTAAAGTACGTTCGGCAAAATACGCCGCAGAGCACACCGATGCGGTGGTGTTCGGCGACCTCGATGAATTCATCTCCGAGCAAGACGAAAAAGTATCAACGCTGGGCGAAGGCATTGGTGATCTGTTCGATCTGGACGTAGGTGTATAACCGTATGTTCACGACACCCATTGTCGTCGAAGGAAGCTGGTACGCGGCGGGTTCGTCCCGTCGCGTACCGGCACGATTGTGCTCTGATTCGAAGGGAACAGATCAATTCGATATCCTCGACCAGGCAACCGCTGAAGTATTAGCCCAAGCACGGCTGACGGAAATAAAAGTTTCATCACGGATTGGTAATACGACCCGTTTTGTCGGGTTTCCGGCGGGGAAATTCACCAGCAATGACCACGCGAGCCTGGATCGTATTGCCCAGACACAAACGCCTAAACGCTGGTCCGGCTTGGCGCATCGACTGGAATCGCACCGAAAATTTATCGCGGCCACAGCGGCCTTCATGTTGGTCTTCGGCTGGTGTGTATATGCCTATGGCATACCAGGCCTGGCCCGTGTGGTTGCCATGCACCTTCCCGCACCGGTGACTGAGCAATTAACGCAGGAAACCCTCATCGCGCTCGACCGCACCTTGTTTTCACCCAGCACGTTGAACGCCGAAGAACAGACACGTTGGCTGGAACACTTTCAACCCCTGCTGGACGACTACCCTTACTTAACGCTCCAAGTGCTGTTTCGCGATGGTGGTGATCTTGGTGCGAATGCGTTGGCACTGCCGGACGGCACCATGATATTTACCGACCAACTGGTGAGTTTGGCCGAACATCCCGATGAACTCAGAGCCATTTTGTTGCATGAAATCGCCCACGTACATCATCGCCATGGCGTACAGAGTGTTGTTCGGGGATCACTAATGGCGCTGGCGTGGGGCTTGCTGGTGGGTGACTCGTCAGCCACCGCTGAGTTGGTGCTCACGGCGCCCCTGGTATTCTCTGAATTAAGCTATTCACGCCGCTTTGAGCGTGAAGCGGACGATTTCGCCCGCGACGCCATGCTGTACCGCGGCATGGATACCGACCATTTTGGCCGGATCATGCTGCGCTTAACCTACGATGGGCGCTGCGAGACGCTGGAAGCCTGTAGGACACTGGGCGAACCCGAATCCAGCCTATCCAAATACTTGTCTACACACCCGGTCACTGAAGAACGGGTACAGCGCTTTTCGGGATCAGCCGCCGACTGATGCACGAAACTGGTTAAAACTGGCCTGCAGTTGCGGCAGAGGTACCGCGCCGGGAATGCGCATAACCTGACCTGTTGGATTATGACGGATGAAAACGCCCGGCGTACCGCTAACGCCCGCTGCCTGGCCTTCATCTGTCATCGCTTGCACACGGGCCAGTATTTGCGGGTCGTTCAAACAGGTTTGTGCATCGGCACTGGAAACGCCTACTTCTTCCATCAACTGTTGTACCGTTTGACCTTCTACCCCACGGCCACTCGATCGTGTCCGCTCGTAATAGGCATCTGTGTAGGCCCAATAGGCCGCAGCATCCGCCAAATAACCAACGCATTCAGCGCCCATGGCCGCTTGGGTTGCCATCGGGTTGTGATTGGGCAGTGGGAAATGCCGATGCGCCCAATTCACGCTGACATTGTCGCGCACAAAGGAACGTGCGGTCGCATGAAAGCGCTTGCAGAACGGGCATTCATAGTCGGAATACTCGATCATTGAAAACTCCGCATTCAACGACCCGGCGATGAAATCTTCTTGTGGATTAATGGGTCTCAGCCGCGCAGCCAGCGCATCTTGACGCTCCTGTTCCGCGCGCGCTTGAGCCATTTGCTGGTCAATAATAAAGGTTTCTATGCCCTGCGCGATGGTGTTTTGTAGCTGGCTTTCCGTGAGACCTAATTCCCTCAACCGGTTTTCCAAATCATTCATTTGACCACTGGAACGCTCAAATGTCGCTTGAGCCGCCCATGTACCCAACCCGCCCGCCAGCACTAAAATGGCGATCAGACCGATGGTTATTGTCCATTGTTTCAACATACTGCCCTCTGGCCTTTCGACCTTTTAAAATAATCGGTTTCGGATGGCATCGCGCGCACGCTGCTCTGCCTCGCGCTCGATCCGTCGACGCTCAGCCTCCGCCTCCGCTTCCAAGCGCGCACGCTCTTCTTCTGCTTCAGCTTCCAAGCGCTCGCGCTCTTCTTCTGCCGCCCGTTCCAAAGCTTCTCGTTCGGCTTGCGCAGCAGCTTCAAGTGCACGTAATTCAGACGTGGCTGCAGCCTCTAAGTTCCGCGCTTGATCAGCAACCCGCTGCTCAACGTTAGCCACGGCGCTAATAACCTCGGCTTCTAAGGCCTCCTGACGCGCCACCCACTGCGTACGTTGCGCATTTAACCGCGCTAACTCCTGCTGCACCGGTGCCGCAAAGGCTTGTTGCCGGGCGCGTAATTCAGCTTCGACATCCGCTTGCCACGCTGCCAACTGAGCATTGGCTTGATTGGTCACCGAGGCCGTCACCTGATCGTCTAAATCGGAAGACCAACGGATGTCTGGAAACCATTGTGTACCGCCTAAAGCACCCGCGACGGAAAACGTAGATATATCCGTTAACGCTTGCCTTAAAGGGTGCCGACTACCCCAACTGGCGGGCATGCCGAAGTCTGGCGAGGAAAACGCCCAGTCGAGTTGCCCATCCCAACGTGTCGTTCGAGTTGCCGATAGTGTGATCTGAGTCTGCGCCTCGGTTAAGCCCAACGGCATTTCGGGATTGGCTAATTGCCACCCGCCGACGCGCCAATTGTCTGCTTGGGCAGCAATGTCGATACGTGACGCGTTTCGGAGATCCCACGTCAAGGCGACCGACGCCTGATCGGCTTGCGGTAACCGAGAAGACTGCGCCTGCAAGCGTGCAGGTGCATCAATCAGCGCTTGATCCGATGACCAATCACGAAGTTCAACTTGCCACGCACCGCCCTGTACCAAGGCAGAGACTCGGGCTTCTTGCAGCCAAAATTGCGGTTGCGGATTGCGCTCTGGAAACAGCACGAAGTATCCATCGACCTGAGCTTGTGCAGTCTCCGAACGCGCGCTGCGTCGGTCTGCCAAACGCTGTAGCCAAGGTTCGGCCTTACCATACCAGCGTTGTCCTTGCGCCAGCCAGTCAGCCCATTGCTCACCCAGTAACAGCCCAATCAATGCAACCTGACCTTCACCGGATAGGTTGTAGGTTGCCCGAATGGCTGCCCAATCCTCTTCTGGTCCGGCGGCGAGTGCAGCTAACGCGCTGCGCAGTGAAGTCTCGCTCTCATCCACCGCACGCACAAAGCGGGACATGGACTGGCGATCTTGTGCTACGGCTTGGGTCAAGGTTTCCAGTTCTTGTCGAATCGCTCTGGCATCGTCCAATGAATTGATGGATCGATTCTCCAGCGCCTGCAAACGTGCCTGATGCGAAGCCAAACGCTCCTCGGAAGGTAAGGCCGTCACACGTTCACGCAACCGCGCATCGGCTTCATTCCACGTTTCCTCAAGCGCCTGACCTCGCGCCTCGGTGATCAAACCACCGTGACGCGCCAAGGCCTGCTCAGGCGACGGCAACTCCACTGTGTCAGCCAAGGCGGCCATTTGTGGATTGGGCTCGCGTGCTGTTTCTTCAGGCTCTGGTCGTTCTACCACACGTCCTGGTGTGCTGCGTAAAGTCCCCAACTGCAAACCATCAACCGTTACGCGCTCCAGCACCCATTTGCCGGTCAACAAGGCTAAGCCATCCAAGGCTATTTCGGCCGACGCCAAGCTAACGGTATTACGCGCCGGCTGTGCTCGATCCGTTACCGCCATATCGGTTAATTGAATTCCCAACGGTTGCCAGCGCACATCAACCTGCGCAATATCAACTTGTGCGCCATTGACTTGCGTTAAACCGCGTTCCAATGCCATACGAGCCAGGGCATCAGCAAATAGCCAACCGCCACCCCACAACACAGCCATGACCACCACAAAGGAGACGAGGCCTTTCCAACGAAATATCTTCATGGCCTACTATCCTCGCCAGAAACCGAAAGCACGGCTGAATAAACCAGCACCTTTGCTCGTGCGCACGAGGTGATAGCGTTGCAGTTTAGGGATAACGCGCGCTCGAATGACCGGCACCATGGCTTTGCTCAAGAACGCAACAGGAACAAACAACAGCACCGCAAAGACCCAACTGCCTAAGGTGAGCGTGTGATGCAAGTGGGCGATTTGCCACAGCCTATATTGGTAAAGTGATGTCCAGGTTGATGCCCATTCGGGGTGCAGCAACCACCATTCACCCACTTGATGCGCCCAAGGTGCCAGCCCTAGTGATAGCCCGCCGAACAGCGCCCATCCGGCCAGAGCCGTACCGACATTGACCCGTAACACAAGGATAAGAAACAAGATTAGTATACTGGGCAACCACAGGGGGGTGAGCCCTAGCACCATACCGAGACTGAAACCCCACGCTAATTGCCATGGGCTCGCATCGGACTGCAGGGCAGATAACAATTTATTGATCGGACCAAGCATAGCATCCCTCCTGTGCAATTCGGGGCAGTATAACGAAACCAACGCCGTTCAGGCATTAGATTGCCACATGATTACCGGCTTTTTTCGTTGTTGAATCATTCCGATCCGCAGACCGCACAATTGGGATCACGCTGCAGGCTCAGCATCTGCCATTGACTTGTTTTGGCATCAAAAAGCTGCACTTTACCCATCTGGGGATCACCTGCACCGGTAATCAGTTTGAGTGTTTCGAGCGCCATCAAGCTACCCATAACTCCGACTAAAGGTGCGGCGACGCCTGTATCCGCACAGGTGAGCTGGGTGTCGCTGTCTTCCGGGTACAAACAATGCAAACAAGGTGAGTTGGGCTGACGCGCATCAAACACACTCAATTGTGCTTCCCAGGCAATGGCAGCTGCTGACACTAGAGGAATCTGTGCCCGTACACAGGCCCGGTTTGCCGCATGGCGGCTGGGCAGATTGTCTGTTCCCGCCAACACCACCGTTGCTTGTTCAACTTCCGCTCGCAATTGCTGCTCGTCCAAAGCCATAGGCAAGGTGGTTAACGCGACCTCGGGGTTCAGTGCACGCAAAGCCTGTGCCGCCGAATCCACTTTGGTTAAGCCAATTCGTGCGGTGCTGTGCACGACCTGACGCTGTAAATTCGACAATTCCACCACATCAGGATCCACCAAAACCAAATGCCCAACCCCTGCCGCCGCCAGATACAAGGCGGCTGGACTTCCCAGACCACCCAAGCCGAGTATGAGGACACGCGCCCGCTTCAAGGCTTCTTGTCCGGCAATATCTATTTCGGGCAAAAAAATATGGCGTGAATAGCGCAATAATTCTTGGTCAGTCAACATAGCCTTCTGGATACCGGGTTCTGTGCTTGGCCAAATAGTACCTCATGACCATCAGAACAACACGGGCTGTCGGCACCTCAAGGCGCTAAAGAATGTCGATTGGTTTCCGGCCGAATTCGCTTTATGCTCTGTGTATCCTTCCTTCTTTGTCTTTTGCTGAGAGTCGCTATGATAGAGCAAGCCTTACTGGATCAGACGCGGGTACTGTCTGATCGCCTGATCAGTTTGCAAACCCCCATCCGCATTTTGGATGCCATTAACTGGGATCGCAGCATCAAAGAAGAATTCATGCGCCACAAAGCACAAAAGAACCCTGACATCAGTGCCGCCTATTACCATCAGCGAGAACTGGGTTTTAACCCAACAGAGCTGCGCCAAGCGTTCTCGGATTTGCAACGCGACATCGTGCGGCAATTGGGCCAACTGAGCCCGATTACGCAATTCATGAGTAAAATGTGCCGCGAATACCGTGATGTGATTCGGATGCTTGAAGCCCGTGGGACAACCGAATTTCACAACCTTTCTGTTGAGCTGTTTGGTCACCCGCGCGATGTCTTTCATGCGGGTGAACCCTCGCTATCCGAATTGGCGGTCATGCTGCAACAACCGCTGGCCAATCTCCTCGCGGCCGATGTCCTGCCGGAGGAAAACCGCGACGTACCGGCACCAGAAGCGGTTGCACGGTTAAAGCAACAATTGGACATCAGTATGGCAGGGGTTGGCGTTCAGGTGATGATCTCAGACGGTATTGTCAGTGATGCAGCGGCCGGGAGCGATCGGATAAAGCTGAACCAAGATGTCATGTTCTCACAGCGTGAATTGGATATTCTCGAAGCGCATGAAGGCTGGGTGCATGTTGGCACGACCCAGAATGGTCTGGCCCAGCCTTATTTGACCTGTTTAAGCAAGGGCACCCCCAGCGCCACCGTCACACAAGAAGGATTGGCAGTGCTGACCGAAATCATAACCCTAAAATCCACACCTCGCCGCTTAGCGAAGCTGGTGCAACGCATTCTCGCCGTCACGCAAGCGATCGACGGCGCAGAATTCGTGGATGTTTACCGGCTCTGTCTGGAGCAAGGCATGACACCCGACGAAAGCTATACCCTAGCGCAGCGTGTTTTTCGTGGCAGCACACCCACAGGTTTACCCTTCACCAAGGACTTGGCGTACATCAAAGGCTTTGTGCTGGTTTACAATCTTATCCGCGTGGCCATTCAACTAGGCCGGATTGACCGCCTGCCCTTGCTGTTGGTCGGAAAATTGTCCATCGATGAATTTCGCTTGGTATCTGAACTGCATGACCTTGGCGTGATCAGCGCACCTCAGTTTGTGCCGCCCCATTTCAAAGACTTGCGCGGGCTTGCCACCTGGCTGAGCTTTGGCCGGTTTATTGGCGGCTTGTCGTTTGAGCAACTGGAAAACGATTATCGACCGTTATTTATTTGATCAGCGTATTGGCCACGTTACCGAGGCAGACGGCTATGCCCAAGAGGCATAGTAATCTCCCCCCAGACTTTAAGAACGCGCTTGTAACCAAAACACCTCATAAGGTGCCAACAGCAACCGCCCTTCCGCAAAGGGCACAGCTTCACCTTGCAACAGATCAAACAAGTCAGCGTGCGAGTAGGCACCACGAATGAAGTCCTGACTGACCGACTGCGGTGTTTCGGAGAAGTTCGCCAAAACCAGCAACTGTTCATCATCCCGGAAGCGGGTAAAACCAAACACATGAATGTTACCGGTTTCCAGAATATGTGTTCCCCCGGCGCCCAACACAGGCCATTGACGACGTACCTTTAACAGATGCTGTAGGCCACCAAACACCCGTTCGGCAACACTGCCTTGGACATTTCTTTGGGCCAGTGTCGCCTCATCCACCGCAACACGATTCACCCAACGGCTGTCATTGCGCTTAGCGGGGTCCTGTTCATAGCTGTAGTCATTCAACAAGCCCAGTTCATCACCCATATATAACAAGGGCACACCGCCAATACTGAAAATAATGGCATGCATCAGCAGAATACGTCGAATGGCCATGTCCACCACTGCAGCGTTGTCTTCTTCCAAACCCTTTTCCAAGCCAACAAGAGAACCCAGCATGCCCGCTACACGACAATCGCCGGTTTGTGGATTTTCCTGAAATGGCACGCCGCGCGCAAAACTGCCCTCAAACTGGCCGGTATAGTAACGATTCAAGAATTGACGATGGTGATCCGGGTTGATGCCGAGTTGCCAGGCAATGGCATCGTCGAACGTCCAGCCGATGTCATCGTGACAACGAATGTAATTGACCCAGGCGCAATCATCTGCAATGGGGAAACGTTGCTGCAAGGAATGGGTCATTAAGCGCACTTTGCGCGTCGCCAGACTGTTCCACAGCATGGCCATCAATAAGGGATTATAAGAGAGCTGGCATTCATCTCGGCCGATGTACTTCACCACTTCATCAGGGTGCACGATCGCTTCCGACTTGAACAACAAGCCCGGTGCGGCTATGGCTGCCACGGCATTGAACGCTTGAATGACCGCATGCGCTTGTGGCAGGTTTTCGCACGACGTACCTTTTTCTTTCCACACAAAGGCCAAAGCATCGAACCGTAAAATATCGGCCCCGGCGTTCGCCAAGTACAACAGCTCACCCGCCATAGCATTAAAAACAGCGGGATTACGATAATTCAGATCCCACTGAAAGCTGTTGAAGGTTGTCCACACCCAACGCTGCATGTCTTCACGCCAGGTAAAGCAGCCTTTGCGAATTTCTGGAAAAATCTCGCGCAACGTGCGCTCATACGAATCGACTTCCGCGCGGTCTTCAAAGCAAAAGTAATAATTCAGGTATTCGGTGTCACCTTGTTTCGCCTGCTCTGCCCAGGCATGCTCGTCAGACGTATGGTTAAACACAAAGTCCAACACCATCACGATGCCTTCTTTGCGCAAGGCCGTGGCCAGTTTTTTCAAGTCGGCCATGGTGCCTAAGGCCGGGTCAACTTGCCGGTAATCGGATACCGCATAACCGCCATCGCTGTTTTCCGCAGGCGCCTTAAACAACGGCATGAGATGAAGATAGGTCAAACCCAGTTCTTTGAAGTAGGGGATTTTCTCTTGCAGTGCTTTAAGGTCGCCCGCGAACAAATCGACATAGCATGCAGCACCCAACATGTTCTCGCTGCGAAACCAATCCGGGTTGGCTGCACGCTGTTTATCTTGCTTCTTTAGCGCTGCCGATCGTGCCTGCCACGATGAAAATGCCGTGTGCAGAATTTGTTCAAGGTGATAGAAAAAATCGTATTGGTCTCCATAAAGCGACCGCAAGAGCCCGAACAGCCGAGGAAAATGGAGCGTTAAATTCTGTTCAAACGCCTGCCATTCTGCAGGTGACTTAGCGCGCTGTTGCAGCCCCGGCTGTAGCCGATTCAACGTGCGCTGTACATCATATTCAAAGGACGGGGCTACCGAAAGCGTCATCAAATTAAACCCTAAACTGAAACGTGATCAATGGGCGCAGTATAGGGGCTATGCTTGGGTACGGGCAATTCGGGGCGAATCTTAACTTGCGTCTTAACGGATATTTTTTGCTAATCAGGCTTGACCACCACAATACTACTGTATATAAATACACATACTGTATATTCAACCAGTATGGTAATGACAATGACGTATTCCCCTATGCACTCGACCGATCTGAACACGCCAGCCCATAAGGCGACCGAGACTTCACTGGATCAAGTGATTGCCCAAGGGCAAGTCTGGCAAGGTAAACACTGGCATGCCGTGGAACCAGCCACCATATCGACCGGTTATTCCGCACTGGACAACCTCTTCGCAGGCAAAGGCTGGCCACAGGGCGCGCTGACCGAAGTCCTTTACCAGCAGGCCGGTATTGGCGAAATGCGTTTACTGATACCAGCACTGGCCGAACTCAGTCAGCAGTCACGTTGGATCATGATGATTGCCCCGCCTTTCTTGCCTAACGCTGCCGCTCTGGAAGCGGCCGGTGTCGATACCAGTAAGTTATTGATCATCCGCCCAGAGTCGATACGTGACCTACTATGGACACTGGAAGAAAGCCTGCGTACAGGCAGTTGCAGTGCGGTTATGGCGTGGCCCAACACACTGAGCAGTGCTGAAACCCGTCGCCTTCAACTGGCTGCAGAAACCGGTAAGACACTCGGATTCCTCTTCCGCCCTATTGCCACAGCGCAGAACACATCGCCCGCCGCGGTTCGTTTAGAATTGCAGCCCAGCACACAGGGTACACAGGTTAAGGTACTCAAGCGCCGCGCCGGATGGCCCGGCGAACCGTTGCAACTGGACCTCGGGTTTGGTGAGCTAACGCAACCTGGCATTCAATCCAACGCGGCTAAAGCCCCCATTATTCGCGGCCCTTGGCACTGAGTGGTCGCCGCCATGCGTTGGTTGTATTTGCATTTTCCCTATCTGGCACTCGAACAGCAAACCCGCTACTGGCCAAGCCCTAAACCACCCTCCGTCATGCTGGACAGTTCGGGTAAGCAGGTGATGCTCGCCGACCCGCCAGCCCAAGCGGCGGGTATTCAGAGCGGCATGTCACTGGCCACCGCTACCGCGTTAGTACCTGAACTGCTATGTCTTGAGGCGTCTGACAGACAATGCCAAACGGCGTTGACACAAACGGCGGCAATGCTCTATCGACAAGTCGCACAAATCGCCTTACATCCGTCGCAAGGGCTGTTGCTGGAAATGAATACCATGCGTCGACTACATCCCGACCTGGATTCCTTGCAAGTTGCCTTGATACAACAAGTACAGGCCATGGGTTTCACGGTACAGGCCAGTCGAGGCAATAATCCGCAGGCGGCTCGACTATTGGCCGAAAACGGTGATTCTACAGTGGGCATAACGACAGAACAGGCCGAAGCCAAGCTATTGGCCCTGCCGATTCAACACTGCCGACTGCCCGCTGAAACAGCCATGTCCTTAGAAAAGATGGGTATTCGCACGCTGGGTGAATTCATGGCCTTACCCGATGCATCGGTCGGTCGACGTTTCGGTAAGACCCTATTGCAATGGCGCGCACAGTTAAACGGCACCCTGGCTGACCCGCAAACATGGTATGTACCACCACAGCGCTTTCATCGTCATGTCGAACTGCATGAAGATATTCGTTACACCCAGGGCCTACTGTTTCCGCTGCAAATGGTATTCCGAGAACTGGAACACTACCTGATGAATGCGCAGCAATGCACCGACGAAATTCACTTGCGCCTTAACTATCGTGCACACCCTGCTAAGCGGATTGCGCTTGGCAGTGCGGTCGGCACACACAAAGCAGAAGAGTGGCTCAAAATTGCCCAGCTAAAGCTGGAACGGCTGACGCTGGATGCCGAAGTGATGCATTTCGACGTGAAAGTTCGCCGTTTATTACCCTTAGTACCTGAAGCCCTGTCGGTACTGCACACCACCGACGAACGCGCTACCCGACCATCTGCGCTAAGACGCTTCACCAGTCACCTACAAGCGCGGCTTGGTCATGCCAGCGTAAGGCAACTGCGCCTGCGCGCCGATCACCGACCGCACCTCAGTGTCCGAGAACAGGTATTGCAAGCCGCCGAGCCGTCAACGGCGCAATATAATCCTCCGGGCTCCGGCTGGCCGCGACGCCGTCCGTACTGGCTACTCTATCAACCACAGCCGGTCGCACGTCAACAGCTCAGTTTGTTAGGCGGCCCCGAGCGCATCAAAACAGGTTGGTGGGATGCCCATGCGGTCTGCCGTGATTACTATCGTGCTCAACTGCCTGACCGCAGCCTGTGCTGGGTTTATCGTCAACCAGACCAACAGTGGTTTATTGCCGGGTACTTTGGCTAGTGGATCGGGCTAGTGAATCGGGCTGAATTTTTTGGCTAAGCTGTTGTACTTGAGTACGTGTTATGCCTCCCCATACCGACCTATTACCCTTTGCCGAGCTGCACTGCCTGAGCAATTTCAGCTTCCTACGCGGTGCATCGCACCCGGAAGAACTGATCGCACAAGCCAGTGCCTTGGGCTATAGCGCCCTCGCCATTACCGACGAATGCAGTGTCGCTGGCGTGGTGCGCGCGTGGCAATATCGACGTGAGCATGAACTGTCGCTCAAGTTAATCGTGGGCAGTGAGTTTCACCTGGAAGAGCTTTATTTTGTCTTACTGGCTCCGAACCGTCTGGCGTGGACGCAGCTATGCCAACTGATCACTCGGGCCCGAAGCCGAGCCCGCAAAGGCGAATACCAACTATTGACCAGTGACCTCGACCCGGAGGCGCTCAGTGACTGTTTATTGTTGTGGTATCCCTCAGGGGATGCGCACAAAGACACCGCCGCATTCGAACAGCTACAGAACGCATTCCCAAAGCGCCTCTGGATCGCGAACAGCCGCCATTTGGAGCCTGATGAAGACCATCTCTATGCTTACCGACAACGGCTGGCACAACAATTAACATTGCCCGAAGTGTGTACCAATCAGGTGCATATGCATGTACCTGAGCGACAACGCCTGCAAGATACCCTGACTGCCATCCGACATGGCTGCACCCTTCAAACCGCAGGCTATCGGTTGTTCATCAATGCCGAGCGACACTTGCGCAGTCGCAAGCGCCTGAGCCTACTTTATGACGAAGCCGCCATTAGGCAGACCCAAGAGATCGCCCAGCGCTGTGTCTTTGAGTTAAGCGAGTTGCGCTACGAATACCCTGCGGAAATCGTCCCTCAAGGCCTTACCGCGGCAGCCTATTTACGGCAGTTAACGCACACAGGCGAGCGCCGACGCTACCCGGCAGGCACACCTTTGAGCGTACAACGTGACATCGCCAAGGAACTCAATCTTATTATCGAATTGCATTACGAACATTTCTTTCTGACCATAGAAGACATCGTACGCTTCGCGCGCCGCCAGGGTATTTTATGCCAAGGGCGCGGTTCGGCAGCAAATTCGGCGGTGTGCTTTTGCTTGGGCATTACAGAAGTTGATCCGGCACAGGTAACCCTGCTTTTCGAGCGTTTCATTTCCCGTGAGCGCAACGAACCTCCTGATATTGATGTCGATTTCGAGCATGAGCGCCGTGAGGAGGTCATTCAATACATTTATCAAAAATACGGACGCCATCGCGCTGCCCTGACCGCCACAGTCATCAGTTATCGCAGTAAGAGCGCCATTCGAGATGTGGGTAAAGCACTCGGGTTTGATGAACCGGACATGGACCGGCTGATTCGCCAACTTGACCGTCGTGATACCGAAAATCCCTGGTCTGAGCAGTTGCGCCAACTGCCAGATCCCATCGGTAGAAGCAGTGCCTTACTGACCCAACGCTTCATTGAGTTGGTCATAGAAATACAACGATTTCCCCGACACTTGTCACAGCATGTTGGTGGTTTCGTCATTGCGGCGGATCACCTAAACCACTGGGTACCGACGGAAAACGCCGCCATGGCAGACCGCACGGTGATTCAATGGGACAAAGACGACTTGGAAGCACTGGGCTTGCTTAAAGTGGATATTCTGGCGCTGGGCATGTTGTCGACGATCCGCAAAAGCTTTCACATGATTCAAGATTTCTATGGTCGAGAATACCGTTTGGCCACAGTGCCACAAGACGATCCCGACACCTACCGGATGCTGCAAAGAGGCGACAGCATCGGTGTGTTCCAGGTGGAGTCGCGTGCACAGATCAATATGCTGCCACGCTTACGGCCACAAAATTATTATGACTTGGTCATTCAGGTATCCATTGTTCGTCCCGGTCCTATTCAGGGCGACATGGTGCATCCCTATTTGCGACGCCGTGATGGACTTGAACCTGTCGATTACCCCTCGCCAGAGATCAAGAAAGTGTTGGAACGCACATTGGGCGTGCCAATCTTTCAAGAACAAGTCATTGCTTTAGCGATGGCCGCAGCGGGCTTCAGTGCCGGTGAGGCCGATCAACTCAGGCGCGCCATGGCCAGCTGGAAGAAGCACGGCCACATGGAGCAACTGCAAGCGCGGCTGATCGAAGGCATGCGGGAGCGCGGGCACGGTGAAGCATTTATTCAACGTATTTGCCGACAGATTCAAGGGTTCGGTGAATATGGTTTTCCCGAATCACACGCCGCGAGCTTCGCTCTATTGGTGTATGTCTCGGCGTGGCTGAAGTGCCATGAACCGGCGATCTTTTGCTGTGCGTTGTTGAACAGCCAGCCTATGGGGTTCTATTCGCCTTCACAGTTAATTCAAGACGCACTTCGGCATAACGTGGAAATTCTGCCGGTGGACGTGAATGCGAGCACCTGGGATCATCATATCCTGCCCGCCTCACACAGTACCCCTGAAAAGCCCGAACCCGCTATTCGACTCGGTTTGCGCCTGATCAAAGGTCTCAGCGCAGAGGCCGCGCAACGGATCTTGCGGCAGCGCCCGCCAACAGGTTATGCAGCCCTCACCGACCTGCAAACGAACGTTCACCTCGCGCAAAGAGACTGGCAGGTACTGGCGTCGGCCGGTGCCTTCCGTAGTTTGTCTGGGCATCGTTATCAAGCGCGCTGGGACACCCTGGGCCGCGTCGCCGCTACGCCGTTGTTTACCGCTGACATGTTCACCGAGCAGGCGTTGTCCCTGCCGGCACCCAGCGAAGGTGACAATATTCTGGAAGATTACAGCAGCCTAGGCCTTACGCTGGAACGTCACCCTCTGGCCCTGTTACGTGAACAAGGGCAGTTACACCCCAAAGCGTTGAGTGCCGAGCAGTTGCAGGAGTTACCGCCGCACAAGCAGGCCGTTGTGGTTTGTGGCTTGGTGACGGGGCGACAACGCCCCGGAACATCATCCGGGGTAACCTTTGTGACCCTGGAAGATGAAACCGGTAATACCAATGTGGTGGTATGGCTCAGTACGGCACGCCGACAACGCAAAGCCTTATTGATGGCGCATTTGCTACAGGTAACCGGTGTCTTAGAAAAAGAAGGCGATGTGGTCCATGTGGTGGCGAATCATCTACAGGATCGCAGTGACCTGCTGTCGGGGCTTCGCCTTCCCTCGCGCGACTTTCATTGATGTGATTGCCGCGCTACAGGTTCACTTTACGCACCACGAGACTGCCAATGGAATACCCTGCTCCAAACGAACAAATCACCCCCACATCACCGGGTGCCAAGTCTTCATGGTGCAGACTAAAAGCAATGATTGAGCCAGCCGAAGCGCAGTTCGCGTAGCGATCAAGCACAATGGGCGCTTCCTCAGCCGAGGCATCACGGCCCAGCAATTTGCGTGCAATCAGCAAATTCATATTGATATTGGCTTGGTGCAGCCACCAACGGCGAACATCGGTAGCATTCAATTCATGCAGGGCCAGGTGTTGGGCGATGTGTTCCGCCGCCATGGGGCAGACTTCCTTAAAAACGGTGCGCCCTTCCTGATGAAACAGCTTATCAGGAGCGAAGGGGTCGGCATCGTTGGTACGCGATAAATAGCCGAAATTCGAGCGAATCGTGTTGGAAAATTGTGTCTTCGCTTGCGTACTCAACACTTCATATACATGCGGTGCATTGGCCGTATCCGCGCGCTCCAAGACAACGGCGGTTGCCACATCACCAAAAATAAAATGACTGTCCCGGTCGCGGTAATTGACTTGCGGTGACGTTAACTCCGGATTGATCACCAACACGGCACGCGCCGTTCCGGCCTTGATCATTTCATAGGCCCGATGCTGGGCAAAAGTCGCTGCCGAACACGCCACCAACATATCAAACCCAAACCCGGTAATGCCCAGCGCTTGCTGAACTTCAATGGCAATCGCCGGGTACGCCCGTTGGGTGTAAGCACAGGACACAATGACCGCATCAATATCCGTGGGTTGCTTGTGCGCCGCGGCCAATGCTCGTTGCGCAGCATTGACCGCCATTTCAGCCTGATGGCTCAAAGCCTCGTCGGCGCGCTCTGGTATCCGTGGACGCATGCAATTAACGTCCAGAATACCGTCTTTTACATACACATGGCGTTGTTTAATGCCGCTCGCCTTTTCGATAAAGGCAGCGTCCGAACGTGCCACTGCAGAACGCTGCCCGGCGTCTATTTCGGTCGCATATTCTGCGTTGTGTTGGTCGGCATAATCATTCAGCACCTGCACCAATTCTTCATTAGTCACAATGTGTTCAGGTGTCCAGAGACCAACGCCGCTGATCACGACGTGTTGGCTGGGTTGGGGTAATTGCATGTTGTTTTCCTACACCAAATCAATGGGTGTAGTGTAGCAGCCTTGTCAGCGGTTTACTCAGTTAGGCGACAACCACTTTTGCACCATGGTATGTAATTGCACCATTTTGACCGGTTTTACCAGAACATCATTCATCCCAGCACTCAGGCAGGCGGCTCGATCACGTTGACTAACATTAGCCGTAAAGGCAATGACCGGGGCAGCAAACCCTTGCTGGCGCAAGCGTTCTGTCGCCTCCAAACCATCCAAGTCTGGCATTTGAACATCCATCAACATCAAGTCAGCGTTATGATGCTTCACATAGTCTAGTGCACGCTGTGCTTGATCAAACGCCTGCACCGTTGCACCCAGCTTTTCCAATATAGCAGTAACCACTCGGAGGTTAACGGGATTATCGTCCACCACCACCACTTGAACATGATTAAGTGACGGCAGCGGCGTGACATTAGACGCCGTCAGTTCATCGGCTGCTACCCAGCGGCGAAGGTGAAATCGCCCGTATGGCAAAGCTTCCAACGCTACATTCGGTAAGGTCGGTAAGTCATACACCACCGACTGCGGCAAGAACCACAACACACTGTGTTCTGCCAACGACCAGCGCTGTAGGTGATCGGAGTCAAAGTGTCGGCTGAACACCAACCAGCGATCTACAGTCACGGCAGACGTCGGAACGGCATCAATGTCTTCCAACAGCACCACCTCGCCCTGCATAGCGACGATATCACGCGCTGCAAGCTCCGCCATATAACGCCAATGAGGATCCGTCAGGATACCAAAACGCTGTGTCAGTTCAGGCAATGGCCTGCCATCGGCGGGCAGGGGAATGGTGAAATAAAATGTGCTTCCGGCGGCTGGCTCACTGACCACATGCAATCGACCACGCATCATATTGACCAAACGAGTACAAATTTGCAGCCCTAAACCAGCACCACCATAACGGCGGGCGGTTGAATCATCGGCTTGGATAAAGGCGTCAAATATGGTGCTTTGCTTTTCCGGTGCAACACCAATGCCGGTATCAATCACGGCGAACTTAAGCAAATCATCCGTCGCCCGCCGCACTTCGATGCAGATTGATCCTTCTTCGGTGAATTTGTAAGCATTGCTCAGTAAATTGGCCAATACTTGTTTTAACCGACTTTCATCTCCCCGAACGTACACCGGCACATCGGGTGCTACATCGATTACCAGGTCAATCTCTTTGCTATCGTTCGTCGCCCGGTACAAATCACAGACCGATTGCAATAGATGGTCCAGATCAAACAGGGCCTCATCCATGTGCATTTTGCCGGCATTTAAACGCGCTAAATCCAGGATATCGTTGATGAGATACAGCAAAAAGCGGGAAGATTGATGAATGGTATCCAGTTGGCGCAGGGTACGATCATCGAGCGGTTGTGATTTAAGCAACTCTACGGTGCCATGAATGGCATTCAAGGGCGTTCTAAGTTCATGGCTCATGTTGGCCAGAAAACGCTCCTTAGCAAGAATCGACTCACGTGCCACTTCTAACGCGTGTTGCTGAACCACTTGCAGGTGCAAACGTACCCGTGCCAACACAATGGAATGATGAAACGGTTTATGCACGTAATCACAAGCGCCCAGCGCCAAGCCGCGTTCTTCGTTTTCAAGATCACCGGTGCCGGTAATGAACATAACCGGTATGTGTTCAGTGTGCTCGTCACTTTTCAAACGACGGATGACCTCAAAGCCATCCATGTCGGGCATCATCACATCCAACAAGATCAAATCCGGGCGGATTTCACGGGCCTTGCGCAACCCTTGCTCACCGTTGCGGGCCAAAGCCACATCAACTTCCGGCCGCAGTAGTTCTGCCAAAATGGTCAAACTGGCTTTGTCGTCATCGATCAGCAGTACCTTTTGGCGCCGCGTTAACGCAGCAAACTCCGGTGCTACCGCCCCGTCTCCAGGGGAATCTATCGTTTCTTTCCGCACTTCCATGATCCTAGTCGCCTCCAAGTTGCGCCAGTAGATTCAACGCCTGTTGTGCTGCCCGCTCATATTCCAGCTCTTGAATTTGCGTAATGATGTCATCGACTTCTGCACTGCGGTTGGCTTGCTTTGCTAACGGTTTCAAGCCTTCCAAGTAGGGTTCGATCTTTAAATCCGAGCGCTGCATAAACGGTATGAGAAAGTGTAGCGCACTGCGCAAGTCTTTGCCGAGTTCAGATGCCACTTCTGCCGTCGTATCCAAATGCGCGCGAATGGACTTAAGCGCCCCAATTAACGACGCCAATGCGTCCGAAGCCTGTTTCACCGCAACGTTCGGATCACCTTTTTGTTCCAATACGCGTTCAACCTCGACACAACTGGCCGCTAGGTCCTGCGCTCCGATGTAGGCTGCATTGGATTTCAAAGTATGGACGGTTTGATAAAGACCACTGTCGTCAGCTGCTTCGAGTTGCTCCTTGAGCAACCGGACATGCGCTTGATGGCCCTCGATGAACTGCCGCAATAAATTGAGATACAACCCCACATTACCCTGTAAAGCACGCACGGCGCTCGCGCTGTTGAGCACCGCGAGTTGCTCTACTGCCTTGGGCAGTTGACTCACGCTTTCCGGCGCCGAGTGCACAATGACGGGTTTTGTCGCACCCTCATTGCGAGGAGTAAGATGGCGCACCAACACCTGATAGAGCTCATTCGGGTTTATGGGCTTACCCAGGTGGCCATTCATACCCGCCGCGAGTGATTTCTCAACGTCCGTCGCCATCACATGCGCGGTCATGGCGATCAACGGCAAGGTATCACTGTCCAAGTTCAAATCACTGCGAATCGCTCGCGTGGCCGTTAAGCCATCCATAACGGGCATTTGGATATCCATCAGCACAAGGTCGTACGAATGCCGACTCAGGCGTTGTACAGCCTCGGCACCGTGCTCTGCCATATCCACAGTAACCCCGGTGCTGCTGAGAAATCCCTGCGCGACTTGCCGGTTGATCGCGTTATCTTCCACCAGCAGGATGCGGTAGTCCGACAAATCCGGCGCATCATCAAACCGTTTGAGGTCTTCATCTTGCCTAAACTGCCGGGTACCTAACATCTGTGCCAAGGCATCATGCAACCCCGACTGCGACACGGGTTTTTCCAAAAACTGTTTAATATTGACGTCTTTCAACTGCCGTAAAGCGTCTTCCTTATCGTACGCCGATACCATCAAGATATGCGGGGCTTCTGCGCCATATTGTGCCTGAATACGGCGTGAGCTTTCGATACCATCCATACCTGGCATATGCCAGTCCATCAGAATAAAGTCGTAAGCTGTTTTGTGCGCGCGTGCAGACGCAATCATACCCAATGCTGCTTCACCACTCGCAGCTTGATCTACCTGCACACCTAAATTGTGCAGCAATTCGCACAAAACGTGCCGGGCCAAATCAATGTCGTCCACGACCAGCGCGCGTAAACGGGAAAACTCTTGCGGCAACACGTCCATTACCGGTTCCTGCCGGGCCGCCATGCGCAAGGGCAACCGGACAAAAAAGGTACTGCCCTCGCCCGCTGTACTGACCAAATCAATGCTGCCACCCATCAGTTCACACAGCTGACGCGAGATGGCCAGTCCCAAGCCGGAACCACCGTAGCGTCGGGTCATGGACTCGTCGCCCTGGCTGAATGATTGAAACAGCCGCGACTGCTGTTCGGGGGTCATGCCGATGCCAGTGTCTGATACGGCACACTGCAATAGCAGCCCGTCACCATCCTGTTGTTCGGCAATCACACTGAGGCATACTGTGCCACGCTCGGTGAACTTCACCGCATTACTGATTAAATTCACGAGAATTTGCTGGATACGTAAGGGGTCGCCTAAGAGCTGTTTAGGGAGCTGCGTATCAATATCGCAGATCAACTCTAACCCTTTTGCATGGGCGCGTAATGCGCTCATGTTGACGGCCCGCTGGATGACTTTTTCCAGATCAAAATCAGTGGTTTCTATGCGTAAATTACCCGTTTCAATGCGCGAGAAGTCCAAAATATCGTTGATCAGGCTAAGCAGGCCTTCGCCCGCATCCAGAATTTTACTGAGATAATCCCGTTGGGTGCGATCCAGCGGTGTTTTCATGCTGAGCCGACTGAAGCCAATGATGGCGTTCATCGGGGTACGAATTTCGTGGCTCATATTGGCCAAAAACAGGGATTTCGCATTGGTCGCTTCTTCTGCTCGTGCCTTTGCATCCTGCAACGCCTGCTCGGCGGCCCGGCGCGCGGTGATGTCTTGCGCGACCATCACCACCCCTTGCGACGGGTCGTTTTCATCGATCAACTGTGCGTTAGTGGTACACCACACCTGTCTGCCGTCTTTGGCGAGCAGCAAATGATCTTCGTGGTAGGATTGCCCGGAATACACCATCTGTTGGGCCGCGTTAGTGCTCTGCTCGTATTCTTCTTCACTGGTAAACAAACGACGCGCGGTTTGTCCCTCAATTTCCTTCGCTTGGTAGCCAAACAGTTGTTCAAAACCATGATTCACGCGCTGAATCACCCGGTTCTTCACAAACACGATGCCCACCAAGGCGTTGTCGAGAATGGCTTTTTGTTCCAACAGGGTTTGTTGCAGATGCGCGGTGTGCTGCTCGACTTTCTGTTCCAAATGCGTGGTCAGTTCGCGGTTTTCTTCGTTCACCAAACGGACTTTATCGGCAATCGCGAACGCCAGGAGCAAGGCATCGAGGGTTACGCCCACAAGACCCATCAAATAGATGTTGACGTTGATACTGGGCAAAATGCCCAAGTTGAGCATATTGCCAATCAGGTTGGGCACCAACAAGGTCACATAGGCAATGACAAAATATCGCGCCGGTTTAAACCCCCGACGCCACGCGACAATACCGACATAGAAACCGGTGATCATCAGGCCACCGGTCGATACGCTGGCGAAGTGCACCCCCCAACCAGGTGAGACGATCGAAAACGGTATACCAATAAGTCCAATCAGCGCAAATCCCAAGCTGATCTTAGCCGCCTTGGGGTTGAACTCCTTCAGATTGAGCAAGCGGATGATGAACAAGGCACTGAACAAGGGGAGCAACAAGAAACCCACCATGTGTAAGCCGGGAGCGCGGAAATCAAATAGCTGTGCTTGCACGTTGAGGACCTGAGCCCACCCCCACAGCCAGGACGAAACAAACAACGAGTACCAAAGATAGGTGCGGTCGCGCGTACCCAAATAGATGAAGAAATTGTACAGCGCCAAAGCAAAGCCGATGCCCAAACACAGCATCAGCAAGGCATTTTCCCACGTCACCAGCCGCAGTAATTCATGTTCGGGCTGTAACAGCACCTTAACGGGCGCAAAATAAAAATCACTGTCGAACAGCACCAATAACTCATACTCAGCGCCCGGCTCCAGTGCTACGCGACCACCATAATGATATTGGAATTCGAAGGGCGCGCGGTATCCGGTGCGAATCTCTTGTACGCCATTGGGGCCGTACAGGCGGAAATCAATGTGTTCAACGGTCGATCCATACGGGTAAAACGCCCATTGCGTTTCGTCGGTATCGTTCAGGAGGCGTGCCGTCAGCCAAAACGTATCGCCATTGAAGGCGATTCGATCTAAGGGTGTTAATTCAGCTTGCCAAGACGTCAGTGCTTGCGCAGAGGATGGAAAACTGCGCGCATTGCCTTTGGCCAAGGTCCCTTGTGACATAAGATCGACCCCTTGCAGCTCACTGATACGCAAGAGGGGGGCTTCAACAGTCTGCGCAGCCACCGTACCGACCAGCAAAAGCACGTTCAGTACAGCAGCAAACAGCGCTGCCTTAACCCCGGCAAGGAAGGTTTGATTAGCCACAGGAACTCCTATGTTCGATTGATCAACGCCGGTATTTTTATTGGCGTTGATCTATTGACCGTAGAATAACCTTATCAAACCAAAAAAGAGAACCTCAATTTACTCGGCGGCTTCCCCCTTAATAATTTTCGGCCAACCACAAATAGCCCGTGAAGTTTGCATACCGGCCATGGTGGCGGCCTCCACACAACTGGCATTCAATCCGGTTTTAATCCAATCACCGGTGAGATACAGGTTGGCGAATTGCGTACCATCGGTTTCTAAACGCACGGCACTGCTGTCCACCACCGACAACACATAACGTTCTGATGGGTCGATATTGCTGCGCCAGTATTGGGCATCAAAACGCGCTTCACCCTGCCGGTTTTCTGGATCAATTAATATGGACCATTCGAACGAGCCTTCGGTGGCGACTTCTGGCAACAGATTCCAAATATCATTGGTTAACTGTGCTTTTGCACCCGCCTTGGCCATCGCTTTCATCTTGCTTGGAAATTCGTAATCCGTGCGCGGCGGAAAGCTCGCTACGGGCTGCACACTGCAAAAATACGACACGTTCTTGGGTTCTAAATTCGGCGGCCAGTCTTCACGACACAATAACTGGTCCATTGGTGCCCAGGTATCATAGGGCTCGGTAAAGGCACTCATCACCGGCTCTTGACCGTTGGGTAAATCGGTCCAGCCCATGTCAGGCAATGTGGTATCCGTCCAGACTTGGTAGGCTTGGGTGACCACGGTTTTCACCCGCTCGGTCATGGTTCTCAGGGCGCTGTCCTGCGCCAATAACTGAGGGCAAAGATACGGTATGGAGCCTACCGAAATGCCGAAAATCACCAGGTCAAAATCAACGCCTTTTTGCAGACGTTTTTGCGGCAAGGGCGCACCGAAATGCTGCTCATAGACCTCAGGCCAAGGGCTCCAGAAGGATTCCAGGTTAATATTATGTTGTTGCAATAGGGCCGCTTGTGCGGGATCTATCTGGTCATATAACGGCTCCGAAGGCCAGCAAGGCAACCCTTTAACGCCCACCAGTGGTGCATAGGTGTTCAACCCGGGAGCCAGTGCGACCTGCTGCTGCACCACAATTTCACCAATCGCATTGCCTTGCGGCACGAGCTCCATGACTTCATGGAAATATTCAAACTTAACGCCACGCTTCACCAGCACTTCATACATCGGACCAAAAATAGTGTCACCCATGCCCGCCTGCATCTTCCACATGACGCCGCCTTTATACAGTAGGGCAATGCTCAAAATACCCCGCAACATGGTGCCTGCTTCGATGTTAGGCTGGTCAATATCACCATCAATAAAGGCGAACACTAGGTCGTAAAAACCACGTACGGGGGCAGACTGCACCGAATACTTTTCGTTCGCACCGTGCTTGCGCAACCAGTCTTTGAAATCAATATCGTTGATGACATCAAAGCCTTGGGTTAAAACACCATCTTCCAACATACCAATGCCGATGGTGAGCCCGAGGTCGGCCATGATGAATAGGCGCCGAATCTCGGTGTGGGTATCCAATAAATGGGAGAAGCGCGCCTCTAGCCAGCGCTTTAAAGCGCGCCAGAGCAAGGACAGCCCAGCATGGTGTATCGCTCGCTTTGCCTTAGGCAGTTTTTGATACTGGCCTACCGCATCGCGCGTGATCTCTAATGCATCGGTGATGTCGTTATGAAAACGCTGCACGAGCGCCTGCTCATCTGCTTTTAGTAAGGTCGCCAAGGCCGCAAAGTGATGATGCTCTGTGGTGTCCGTCATGCCGTGCAGATGCGGCTTTACTTGGAGCGTTGCCATATCCGCCTGCAAAACACCAAAAAACTGATGAATCCATGCCCAGAGTTTTTCCAACACTTCGGCTAAATTGAACGTCTCCGACCCATGCGCAGGATTACCCGGCACTTCAGGAAACACGATTGGCCAACTGATCCAGTTTTGATTGATCCATTCCTGCAGCACCACAAAATCGTGTGGTTTCAAGGCCTCATCCCAGGTCGCCAAAGGCGCTCCGGGTGGACGATTAAGGGCAGCATAGCAGTCTTGAATGGCCTGAAACGCATTGGCGTAAAAGCCAAACCAGATATGCAAACCATGTTCTTCTATGCGCTCGCCCATTGCGGCATTGCGCCCACTGGCGCCTTTCCCGCCCAAACGCCAACCGAGTTGATAGAACGTGATGTCATATTGGGACTGCCAGTCTGGCTGAGAGGTCAGATAAAACGCTGCGGTAACCGCAGAAATGCCACCACCTAAGATAGCCACTTTTTGAGGTGTTTTCGTCGTCATGTGCCTTCTCCTTCTCGAGCGCGGTTAGGGCGCCACCACAAAAGCGGCATCTTGGTTAAAATCAAACAGCACATTAAAACTCAGTAGGGGTTGCTGGCTACCTACTTGAATACCGAACATGGTATCCAGCGGGAACATATCCACTTTATTGAGTACGAATTCGAAAGCATGGGTGTACAGCTTGATGCTATGTACTTTTTGCACCACAGAAGGCGAATGCAATACCTGCTGATAGACGGCATTCTTATCTTCGCCATCCGGAAACTGTTTAAACAACAATTGGTCTACCTGCGGGTGCAGCAAACCTTCTATCAACTGCAGCAACAAACGCCAATCGAGGTGCAGACCATTGGGCTGATCTTTCAACACATGAAAGCCTGCCTGCACAAGATCTTTGATACCACTCAGCGGCTTCTCTTGTACAGCACCTTTTGATGCCACTTGAAACAGTTCAGTGGGTAGTAATTGGGTGTCCGGTGAGAAGGCTTTAAACGCATCCACTGTGATATTGAAAAAATCGGGTGACCCGCCGATAGCGGGCATATCACATTGACACAGATACTTATTGAAGCCCCAGGTTTCCCGACCATTGACCAGCGCATAGACATTGTTCACGCAAATAAAGCCTGGATACCAAAAGATATGAATGATGGAAGTACCGCGCATTTGCGCAACGGGAATCCAGATAATCACATCCGTTTCCTGAAACCAGCCTTGGCTGGCATAGGGTTCAGTGACGGCGGTGATCTTTTCAATGTCGGTGAATGTGAGCATGCAATACGAGGTTAAGGCTTTGAATGTATCCGTCCCAGGAGCCGCCAAATTGACGGTCTGATCCAAATAGGCTTGTATTCGGTCGTAATCTCCTTGGAGGAAAAAACCATACATGTTGGCATTGAACATTTTGCATGGCGGCGCAGCAATCACTTCACCGGGAAAACGGGCATAGGGTGTTGTGTTTTTCATGGTCTACTTCCTTCTCGGTATTATTCTTGATTCAGGTTGATATCAGTAGAAAAGCCGAACAGTTCGCCTACCCAAATAAACAGCAGCCAAACCAGAAGGCCGAATGGCAAATAACCAAAATAGCCGAGCGCCGGCATTTCAGAGAAGAAGTGCCCTACGTTGACATACGGGATGTTATATACCCAGTAATTGGGGTTGGTCACCGGATTCGTCGGGTGCGCGCTGCCGTAGTTCCAGAACTCCCAAAGAAAACCCGTACACAATGAACTTAGGGCAATAATAATGGCCGGGGACCAATTGCCTTGAGCTAAGGAAGTCAAAGGGTTCCACACGTTGTTCTTGAGCAAAACAGCACTAAAGACAGCAATCGGTGCCACCCAAATTCCCCAGAAAAAGGGATATGGCCAGATCACCACCAACGCCAACAAGCCTAATCCACCCAGCAACCATACAAGGGAAGGAAGCCCTATGGCGGGGCCATTTTCATACCGCGCGATGAACTTCGGGAAGCTGGTTAATAAGCTATGCCAAACGAAAACAGCGGGCCATACCGTGGAATACGCTGCTAAGAAGATGATCACAATGGTGCTATGCGGCAAAGCGGCCATAAAGCCATTCGGGTAGGACCAGTTTTCCAACACGAAATAGTCAAAGAATTCGAAATAACTCCAACCCGCAACAGAAACTAACGCGCTGATCCAGAACGCTATCGGGCGCGAAGCGATGAGTGAATATCCGCCACGTCGCTTAAACACCACACCATCAAGGAACAGAATAAAGCCCCACCACATGGGCGTAAATGCGTAGTACACAAGATCACCAAATGGTGTGACACGCGTCCACATCAACCACCAAAAAAATACATTAAGCACCAAACCAACCCAGAACCACCAAGGGAACCCCTGCGCGATCGGTGGTGGCAAAGGCTGTGGAGTGCCGCCTTGAATACCGAACCATGTAGGGAAAATCAGCAACGCAGTGATCACCAGCGCAGCGGCGGCAACCAATAAGAACACCAAGAGATTAAACCCCGGCGGCGCAACCACCAACTGGGGCGGAAAGATCCCAAAGCCAGGCGGCAAATGGTTTGGATAAACAAACCAAGCAACAGCCAAAGGCACCAGTATCGTCAGCAATATTGGCCACAGTAATGACCACTTAGATGATGGCATAACTTTTCCCTCAGATTGTGAGATTAATATCCGTACTGCACTGTTCTGTTAAAAGGTATAGCGGTCTAACGGTTTTCTCCTCATTCAACGCAAGCACCACTTGCGTACTACTATGCTCAATTCGTCCATACGCACGGGTTTCACTAACACATCGTTCATTCCCGCAGCCAGGCTGTTCTCCCGATCATGGACGCTGGTGGTCGCAGTAAACGCCACGATGGGCTGGGCAAACCCTTGCTCTCGCATACGCCGACTGGCTTGCAGCCCATCCATCACCGGCATTTGAATATCCATCAAAACCAAATCTACGACATGTTGTTGTACATAACCCAACGCACTCACGGCTTGGTCAAAGCCCTGGACCGAAACCCCTAAGTTTTCCAGCATGGCCATCACCACCCGCAAGTTCACGGGGTTGTCATCTACCACGACCACATGCAAATGCTGCAAGCTGAGTGTATCCGCACTCATCGCCTCGGCCTCTACCGGCGCACCCAACCAGCGCCGCACATGGTAGCGGCCATAAGGCACGGCCTCGAAGTCAACCCCTTGAATCGCTGGCAAGTCATAGACCAAGGCTTCAGGTAAGAACCACAATACGGGTTCATTTCTCTCATGCAGTTGCTGCAGGAGATCCGGGTCATAACGCTGCTTGAACACCAACCAATGATCCACCTGCCCTGTTGGCGCAACCGCAACGGCAGTGTTGACCTCTGCACAGACCACCACTTCAGCGCCCATGACGGTTAAATCCTGCTGCGCGAAATGTGCCATCTGCTGCCACTGCGGCTCATAGAGGATGCCAATGTGTTTTTCGATCCGCGGCAACGACAGGTCTTGCGCCAACAAAGGCAGAGTAAACGCGAAGCGACTGCCTGCTCCGCGTTCACTTTGCACCGACAATACTCCACCCATCATTTCAACGAGACGCCGGCATATTTGCAGCCCAAGGCCAGCACCGCCATGCCGTCGCATGGACGATTCATCTACTTGGGTAAAGGCATCAAATATTTTGTGCTGGTCTTCCGGCGCAATTCCAACACCGGTGTCCACCACCGCAAAAGCCAACTGATCCACTGCCGACTTTCTAACCTCAATACGGATACTGCCATGATCGGTAAACTTGTAGGCATTGCTCAGCAAATTGGCCAGGATCTGCTTCAGACGGCTTTCATCACCACGAATGTAAGGCGGCACATCGGTGGCCACGTCGATCAATAAATTAATGTCTTTCACTAAGTGGGTTGACCGGTAAAGATCGCACAGGTTTTGCAACATCCGATCCAGGTCAAACGGAAGTTCGTCCAACGTCATCTTGCCGGCTTGAATCTTCGCCAAATCCAAGACATCGTTGATCAAATACAACAAGAACTTTGACGATTGATTGATGGTATCCAGTTGCCGACGCAATCGCAGCTCCAGCGGCTGGGCGTTCAACAACTCCACCGTGCCATGAATCGCATTCAATGGTGTGCGCAATTCATGGCTCATATTGGCTAAGAAACGCTCCTTGGCCCGCACAGATTCCTCGGCCAACGCCACCGCTTGGTGGGCTTCGCGAACGCTGGCCTCACGTTCCTTATACACCTGCCCAACTTGGTAACTCATGACTTGGGCCAGCAGCAAGACTTCTAACACCACCGAAATGAGCCCCAGATGCTCGATGACGAAGGTATCCGCGATACCGATGTTGCGCAGTGAAATACTGAACGCTGCCGGTACCACGAACGCAACATTGGCAATGAGATAGAAATAGGCGACGCGATTGCGCTGCCAAGCCCGCACGATGCCGCAGCCCAACCCGTAGGCTGCAAACACGGCCACACCGTAGCGGGCGAACTCCATAGACCACTGTGGCTGTAGCAAGGCTAGGGGCCAGAAGGCGGCCAACCCACCCATCGCCCCGATACCAAGCCAATAGAGGCCCGGATTGGTGTGCCGGCGAATCTGCAACAGCACCATGACAAACCCGATGTACAGCACGTTTGAAAACAGAATGGGGACGGACGAGAAGTAAAACCCGCTAATACCAAAGAGGTCTTTCAACACCAGCTGAGACGCACTGTTATAGATCAGGTTGCCGATGATAAAGCCAGCGTATAAGAGGTCCCCAACACTGCGCCGCCAAAGCCCCATAACCACGTAGTAAAAACCCAGAGCCAAAAAAATACCTAAGCCGAGCAAGGTAATGGCTGTTGGGATACGCACATCATGGCGATAGGAGGATAACGAGGAAATGAAGGGAGTAGGCTCGGCAATGTAAAAAGGACTATCGATGCGGGTCAGGAGGCGATACTGCCCTTCTTCAAACATCAGCATACGACCATGGCGGAGAAAAAATTCACCGGGTTCACTAGCGGTTGCCCCGCCACTGTATTCGCCAAGCGACTGACCTTGGGCATCAAACAGGTAATGGGTGAACTCTGCCAAGACCAGTGAATTGCGAAAATCCACGACGTAAAGGCCATCTTCCGGAATGTGCAAAGTAGTGTCGTACCAAAAGGCACCACCAGTCAGACGGATGCCTACCCCTGTTGGCAGTCGATCCGCTTGCTCTGGCCGCACGACGTCAGACGGCAGCATGCCTTGCGGCGCTTCAAGCCAGCGCCCGGATTGTTCAAGTGCTACTGCACTAGGCATCCTTAGGATGAGCAGCGCCAAACACACAAAACCAAAAACGCCGCCTTTAATTTTATAGAACACCGTAACTCCTTTACTTGAGACACACTTGCGTAAACACCTTGTTCTTCAATATAGCACCGATTTTACTGTTTGCACGCTGACGCATGAAACCTAGCGGGAGCATCTCTAGCGCTGGCGCCGATACAACACCATCGCCACCGGCCCAAAAATCACCGTAGTCACCGCCGGTGCAGCCCAAGCCAGCAGAATATGTAATGCTGTGGCTTGCCCATCCATCAGCGCCCGCAACGCCGTTACCAAATGGCTGACCGGGTTGACGCCAACCACGGCTTGTAAGAAATCCGGCATGGTGGCGGGGTCAACGAAGATATTCGAGGCGAAGGTCATCACTGCTCCGTCAGTCCTGCCAACGCCTGGATGGCACGCGCGGCGTCATTAAACTGCGCGGTGAGCAGTACGGTGGTGGTTTCATCCAGAAACAAGAGATCGGGGGTGACAATAATGGATGCGGCGATATCCAGCTTGCGCCATTGGGGCCGAGAATCCCATACACAGAGCCTTTCCGAACTTTTAAATCGATGCCGTTAACAGCCCGCGTAGGGCCGAAATGCTTCGTTAGCCCAGTGGCCTCTATGGCATATGCTTCACTCATGTTGTTCGTCTCCTTGGATTTTTATGATTGACGCTGAAACAACACCACTTCATCACTAATGATGGTCAACTCAGCTCGCCAATGCAGCGCCAACCATTGGAAGGTGGCGGGGGTAAAAAAACTGACATGGGTTGGATCGTTCTTGTAGTGCCAAGCCGGGAAGTCCGTTGCAGATACAGCTTGGCGGGTTTGGATGGCTAACCACCCATTAGCACGCAAACAGCACCACAGGCGATCAAACCAATAGCGTACATCGTACAGGTGTTCGGCCACTTCGGTCGCCGTAATAAAGTCGTAGGATTGCTCGAATACAGCCGATTCGGGGTAATAGAACGCATCGTACAGGGCCACCGAATGCCCTGCTTCGCGCATCATCTCAGCCAGCAAAGGCCCCGGCCCACAGCCAAAATCCAACCCATGGGACGGGCTGATCAGTCGGGTAAGCAGTGGTTCGGCGGTACGGGCTAAAAATGCCCGATAACGTTCATCATGCACATCATTTTCATGCAAGTCATATTGCGCTTTTTCGTCCTCGGCCGACAAAAATTGGGTCGGCAAAACTTGCACGAGTTGACACCTTGAGCACGCCCAATAAGACCGACGCCTGTCTTTGGCATAGAACTGCAAATGTGGCGTATGGCATAGCCGACAAGCCGTCGTTTCTAGGGTTGACATGGTTCAAGTCACACTCAGCTTTCGTAACGCCAACATACTGCCACCGCCGACTCCACGAGCCAATGGAAAACTTGGGTCACTTCCCACCCATTTCCACACTGGCATGTGCGGCACATCACCCATCAACCCAGCTCAGACCCGATAAATTTCCCACAAAATATCATAAACCCTTGTTTTTATTATCTTTTTTAAACATGGCACAGTCACTGCTATAGGCTTCTACACAACGACAAGAACAGCGTCCACAAGACGCACTAAGTATCACAGTGCATTTATTGAACATGATGTTGGCCTCTCCTGCTGGCCATGTTGAATAGATTCCGACACAGGTAGCGGTAAATTATGTCTGCAAAAGAACTGATGCCCGATGAGCTGACCAGCGAAACGCAGGAGAAGCTCGACAAGTTGCTGGAAAAGGAAGTTAAACGGGAGCGTACACTCACCGGCCCGTGGGGTTGGTTGGCTGCCGGTCTGGCGGCCATCATGGTATTGGTCTATTTTTATGGCGCCGGGGTTAGCGTGTTGAGCACGCAATACCACATCGGTGTCTACGTTCTGATCACCTTCATTATGGTGTATTTGGTTTACCCCAGCGGAAGCCAGTGGGCCAATCATGTACTGGCGGTCTTTGCCAGTTTGTGCCTCGCGGTCTTACTCAGTTGCTTCATAGTTTTCGACTCGCCCACGCAGCTGTACCAGCAGTTTCAACTGTTTTCTGACACCATGAGCTATGACGGTTTCTGGTTTGCCGTACAAAACGACTTGGGACGTTTATGGATCACCTTGGTTTTGGTGCTGCCGTTTGCGGCTGTCCTCATCCCGGTTGACCGCTATCTGTCCGTTAAAGCCCCTAATTCTCCTACCGCCACCGATGTTATCCTAGCCGCTGTAACCGCTCTCACCGTGGTGTACTGGATCAGTCAATTCGAAGCCCTCAACTATCGGGCCGGGGCCGAAAATGAAGTCGACAAACTGGTCAGCGTCTTCGGGTTGATTCTGGCTCTGGAAGTCTGCCGTCGTGTTTTAGGCTGGTCCATTACCCTGATCGGCATCGGCATGATCTGCTTCGCGTTATTTGGACCCTATTTGCCAGACATTATCGCGCACCGTGGTTTCCGGGTTGAGCGTTTGGCGACGGCCTTGTTCATCACCACCAACGGCGTATTTGGGGTCATGGCCACGGTTCTGGCCACTTATGTCATATTGTTTATCTTCTTCGGTGCATTTTTACAGAAATCGGGTGCTGGTAAGTTCTTCATCGAACTGCCGCTGGCTATTGCCGGGCGTTCGGTGGGTGGCCCGGCGAAAGTCGCTGTATTGTCCTCTGCGCTGTTCGGTTCGGTATCGGGTAGTGCGATTGCGAATACGGTGTCTTCCGGTGCGTTCACCATACCGATGATGAAACGGGCAGGCTATAAACCGCATGTGGCCGGTGCTATTGAGCCTGCTGCCTCCATCGGTGGCATGTTTCTTCCTCCTATTATGGGCGCGGGCGGCTTCTTAATGGCCGAACTGACTGGCATTCCCTACTCGAAAATCATGCTTTATTCCGTAGGTCCAGCATTTCTGTACTTCCTGTCGATCTACTTCATGGTGCACTTTGAAGCCAAACGTACCGGCTTGACCGGCCTGCCAGAAGATGAAATTCCGGATTGGCGTGAAGTGCTGAAAACCGGTTGGTACTTTGCTATTCCACTGGTGATCATTACCTGGCTGTTGCTCAGTGGTCGCTCCGCCGGTAACGCTGCCTTTTGGGCAACCCTGTCCTGTATCGCCGTGAGCTGGGTACATCGTGACACCCGCATGGGCCCAAAAGAAATTTGGGATGCGATTCAAACCGGCGCACGCAATACCTTGATTGTCGGCGCGACCATCGGGGTCATCGGCATCATCGTGGGTACCATTTCGCTGACCGGCATGGGCTTGAAGTTCTCTGATCTGATCATTTCGATGGCAGGCGGTAGCTTAATCCTGGCATTACTGCTGGTCGGCTTGGCGTCCTTGGTGCTCGGTATGGGTGTACCCGTTACCGCGGCCTATCTGATCATCGCTGTTCTGGCTGTCCCCGCGTTGGGTGAGCTGGGCGTGTCCATCATTGCTGCGCACATGATTGTGTACTGGTTGTCGCAAGACTCCAACATCACGCCACCCGTGTGCGTTGCCGCCTATGCCGGGGCCGCCATTGCAGGGGCAGACCCATGGAAGACCGGTTGGACGTCCTTCCGTTTCGCCAAAATGCTGTACGTCATGCCCATCTTGTTCGCCTATGTACCTGCCATTCTGCTTGACGGTACGGCATGGGAAATTATCCAAGCCTTCGTTTCAGCGACCCTCGGTACCATTGCGTTCGGCGCATTTGCCATGGGCTATTTACGCTACAAAACCAACGTGCTGACGTGGCTGTTGCTCGGCGCAGCCACTGTATTGCTGTACTGGCCAACCATGGTCACTGATGCCTTCGGCTTGGCATTGATCGCCATCATCTGGTGGCTGCAGCGTAACGGCACAGCGCCTGAGCCTTACGGCGCAGCGGTAAAAAGCTAACCGTGTTTTTAACCGGGCAGCCTCGGCTGCCTATTACGTAAACCAAAGCAACACCCACAACAATAAAACAGAGGCTATAAACATGACCTTGAAAACCAAACTCGCCAGCCTATTCACTGGTAAAAAATCGACTGCCCTGCTTGCTGCAGCGGCTCTGACCTTCAGTGCCGGTGCCGCTGTCGCACAAAGCACCGAACGCTTGGCGTTCTCTGGTGGCCCAGACGGTGGTACGTTCCAATACTTCTCCGCCGGTGTCGCTACGCACATGTCGCGTAACCTGCCTAACATTGAAGTATCGAACATGGCGTCTGCCGGTTCGGTTGAGAACTTACGTCGCGTCAATTCGCGCGATGCCGATTTCGGCATTGTGTATTCTGGCGACTTGTTCTTGGGTATGAATGGGCAATTGACCAACGATACCCGGCAGTACCGCAACACCTATGCGGTGTCGTACTTGTACGGTGCGCCTGCGCACTTGATCGTATTGGAAAACTCGGGCATTACCGAAGTTAGCCAATTGGCTGGTAAGCGTGTTGCTGTAGGCCCAGCGGGTTCTGGTGCAGCCGCGTCAGCACAACGTTTCTTTGAAGGCGTCGGTATTTGGGATGAGATCAGCCCACAATACATCGGTTATGCACAAGGTGCTTCTGCCATTGGCGACCGTCAGATCGACGCCCTGTGGGTGTTCGCTGGCTATCCAAATGCTTCCGTCATTCAGGCCGCTACCAGCAACCGCATTCGTCTGTTGCAAGTGCATCAAGCTGCGCAAAACGGCACCTTGTTCGACGATCACCCCTACTACGCTCAGGTGACCATTCCAGCAGGCACCTATACCGGCGTAGATTATGACGTTGTCACTATCCAAGACTCTGCTTTGTGGGTAGCTGGCCGTCATGTATCTGAGGACATGATCTACAACGCACTGAACCTGATGTTCTCAGACGAAGGTCTGTCTTACCTGCGCACATTGTCAGGTGCGGCACGTGAAACCACAGTCGCCAACGGTGTTACCGGTATCGTTACACCGCTGCACGATGGCGCAGACAAGTTCTGGACTGAAAAAGGTATCCAGTAAGTTTCATACTTCCTGTAGGTGTGAAAAGGGCATCGGGATGATGCAGTACCCGGTGCCCAGCTAGACCCGGGGTGATTCGTCACCCCTTCAAAATCTCTCGGGTTTTTGCTCCAACTTTTACGCTGACAACACCTTCCTTGGCTGGAAACGAGAAAACCGGGTGTTGTTCAGCGGCTTTTTTCAAGACACACATCATCAATAACAACCAAAAGAGATGTGATATGAAAACCACTTTGCTTTCCACAACCTTATTATTTTGTGCGTTAAGTGCCGACTTGATGGCTCAATCTTGTCGTGACTCAATAACCGCAACGACACCCGACCGTGATTTCGAAGTATTAGACGATGGCACTGCCGTTCACCGGCCAACAGGTTGGGTTTGGATGCGCTGCAGTCTCGGTCAGGAATGGACCGGCAGCACTTGCACCGGTGCAGCCAGCGTTTACACCTGGACAGAAGCACTGGACGTGGCAGAAGGAGAGACGTTCGCCGGGCATGGCGACTGGAAATTACCGACGAATGACCAACTACTCACGTTGTTAGAAAAACGTTGCACGGTACCCAGCATCAACCGTACCGTATTTCCTAATACAGCTTCGGGTTCATACTGGACGGCGACGCCCTTTGCCAATGACTCTGGCTATTCATGGGGAATTGCGTTTGACTTCGGCACCGTCAACTTCGGTTACTATGACAACGATCGATTCCATGTTCGCCTCGTCTCGCAACATACCCGACCAAGGTAGCATGGCCTTGCCGCATTGAGTTGTGTTGAGATCACGCCAGTAAACCGTTGCAGGCATGAAACGACATGGCCATTCACACCCGACCGATTGAAGAACGCTTGGCGTGGCTTTGGCAGCTCAGCCAAGATCATTCGGCGCAGTACTGTGATCCGGAAAACACGTTGGCGCGGCAGCGCTATATGGCGGCCCACGATACCCACATCATCGCCCTGAAATGCATGGATGGCCGCATTCACCTACCTTATGTCACGCAAACGCCGCTGGGAATTATTTCCCCGTTTCGTAACCTGGGTGGCATCTTCGATCTGGGCTGGCCCTACTTGGGCGACCTCCTAGCCGACGAAGTCGGTCAAGCCGTCAAGAACGGCAGACGAGTGCTGATCATCATAACCTACCACTATTCACGGGGCGCTCAGGCGCGAGGTTGTGCCGGCTTTAATTGTGACCAAGCGGCGGCATTTCAGCATGCGCAAGCCATCCAGCATCAACTGCACACCATTTTTGGCCAGAGTCATCAAACCGTGTATCCTGTGGTCTGCGGGTTTGAAACGGACGACGATGCCTTGACGCTGCACGGCACCCACGGTGAACGGATTGATTTAGCGCAGTGGGAACCCGCGCAACTCGGGACGCTACCGGCCCGGCTGGCGCAGGTATTCCCGGACATGCCAGCCCCGGTGCAACGCGATTTTCTGCCGTTGCTAGAAGGCAATGTGCACCATATCACCGAGGTACGGCGCAGTCAGCGTGAGGTGGATATTGAACACCGTGAATGGATGATCTGCCTTGGGCGCGGATTTGATTTTCTGCATGTGCCCAACATTGCTTTGATCGTCGGGCCATTCAGCCCAGACTTATCGCACCCTATCGCGCAAGCGGCGGGCATCATTCGCGCCAATATGGAACAAGGCCGAATTCCCAAGGACGGGTTCCTGCTTTTGTCCTCCGCGCCCTACCGGGAGCCCGGTTCAGACCACGCGCGGGCGCAGCTGAAAGCGCAGTTCCTTGCAAACTTCGCCGCTCAGGTCATCACCGAAGCACAGCCCGAACTGGCCGCAAAAATGATCACTCGTACCGCGGTCTTGCAGTGGTCAACACGGCGTTTGGAACGGTTTCAAGCACCTCAATAGAGGGGCAAAGGCCCGGCGGTTTTTACCGGTCGAATCGCAAAACTGCTGTCCACGGTGTTGACCATGGGTAGCTTTTGCAAGCGTCGAACCCACTGCTCATAGTGCGTCAAATCCGCCGAAACCACGTGCAGAAGATAGTCAAACGACCCCGACACCGTGTGACAATTGACGACTTCGTCCATGTCACGCACCGCTACTTCGAACTGCTCCACCAAGGCATCCTGATGTTGATTCAATCGGACATGCACGAAAATGGTGATACCTAAGCCTAATTTCTTGGCATCCAACTCGGCGCGATAACGCGTGATGATGCCTTCTTGCTCAAACCGCCGAATACGCCGTGCACACGGCGAGGCCGAAAGGCCCACCCTTTCGGCCAATTGGGCTGTGGTCAACCGCGCATCTTCCTGCAAGGCCATTAATAATTGCCGATCAATGCGGTCTAAAGGCATCGCGATCCCCTTAGCTACTTGAGCTATATTTTTTTGAATTATGAGCTATTTAAACTATTTCTGTCGAATTTCCTGCGCATAATCACCCTCATTCACCATCCAAGATCCATCATACTACCGACTCCCTAACAGCGGAGAGTCCGACCATGTCACAACAGATTTCCACCCCGAGGCTTACTCAGGTCGCTCCGCTTTTGGTCGATTCTACGCAACGCCTGCTCGGTTATGTGGCCGCGCTGGCCACGATGATTATTTGGTCGGGATATTTTATGTCGCTCAGGCAAGGGGCGCTGTCGCCCTTGGGTACGCTTGAACTGACGTTGTTCCGCTTTGCCGTACCCGGTTTCCTGCTACTGCCTTGGTTTATGGCGCGCTGGCACGTGATTCGTCGTATAAACCCTATTTGGCTATTGGGCATTGCCGTCGGTGCCGGTCTGCCTTTCTTTTTACTGAGCGCCCTGGCGATGCGCTACGCGCCCGTGGCACTGGGCAGTACGCTGATTCCAGGTGCGGCCCCACTGTTCGTAACGGGCTTAGCCGTATGGCTGTTTCGTCAGCCCTTTCCGCGCTGGCGATTGTTCGGCTTGAGTCTTGTGGTGTTGGGTGTAGGGATTCTGGTGGTGGCGTTCAGTAACACGGCACAACCTATGGTGCTGTGGGCCCCCATCGGGTTTCTCGCCTGCAGTGCCTTGTGGGCGCTATTTACGCTCTGCATGCGCCAAAGCGGTTTAAAACCTTTGGATGCCGCGGCGGTGGTTACAATACCGAGCACGCTTCTGTTGCTGGTGTTCATCCTGTTCACCCGGCCAACGCTAGATCTGACCAGCGTCAGCACCACAGAATGGATGATACAACTGGCCGTGCAGGGTCTTGCGGTTGGCTTGGGTGCTGGCTATCTGTATGGCTACGCCATCAACCGCCTCGGTGCTGAAGCCACCTCTGCCATCGGGTCATTTACCCCCGTATGTGCTTCTTTAATGGCGTGGCTATGGTTTGAAGAGCCGATGTCGACTTCGATGTTCTTGGCGCTCGCGCTGGTCACGTTTGGGGTAGTTTCCGCCAGTGGTTTGTGGCGACGCGCGTCGTGAACTTCCGTCCTGCTGCCACCCATTTCGGCAAAGCACCACCCATCGGTTGAATTCACCGTTCGTCGCATTGCCCTGTGCGTCTTATCCGTCAACCCTATGCTGTTCTCCGTCGGTACTGGTCGACCAACATCTGGTCGCCAGTTCCAGATCCGCCAAATCCATGGCGACCCAATTTAGGAGAACGATCATGCTATTCCCTCGCACTGCATTTTTGTGGACATTCCTCTGTGTTTCTTTGCTGGCACACGCTCATGCGCAACCCTTCAGCGATGACGCCCGCTACACCGCCGCATATGCCCAATACCAAGCCGCCACCGAAGGCAATAAACGCGCTACCCGACAAGCGGTAGAACTGTTCACGGCGTTACACGAAGCCTACCCGAATGACCCTGTCGCCATGGTCCTACTGGGCAGCAGCCAAGCCATGCAAGGACGCGATGCTTTTTTACCTTGGAACAAACTCAACCATACCGAAACCGGCTTGGACACCATGGAAAGAGCGCAAGGGCTCATCACCGCAGACCACAGCACACACACCTTCGCCAAGCTCCCTGTGAGCGTCATGGTGCCCTTATTTGCCGCGATTACCTACGTTGAAGTACCCGATTTTTTTGGCCGCTTCGAGCAAGGCTACGACATGCTGCAACAGGTCAGCCGCCATCCTGACCTCGCACGGGTGCATCCAGAAGGACGCACGGTAATCCACTACTACACGGCCCTTGCCGCCCAACGAGTCGAAGACCGCTCGACCCAGCAACAAGCTTTAGAGGCTCTCTATGCCCTAAATCTCAATGATGAGTTCACCCAGTTAGCGCGGCAACGTTTCTAGCCGACAGCCAACCCACTTTATCCGGGAGCACACACATGCTGACCTTACAACACATCGCCAAAGCTTATCGGGTCGGTGCTTTGCCACAGCCGGTATTGCGGGATGCTGAGCTGACCCTGCACGCGGGAGAATTCACGGCCCTGGTGGGCCCCTCGGGCAGTGGAAAAAGTACCCTGTTAAACATTTGCGGGTTGATCGACCGTCCTGATAGCGGCCACATTCACTGGCAAGGTCAAGACATTACCCACCATAACCATGCCGAATGGACGCAACTCAGACGCAACGCCATCGGGTTTATCTTCCAAGGGTTTAACCTGATTCCCGTGATGACGGTCTGGGACAATGTGGCTTACCCGTTGTGGCTTACCCATACCCCGCAGGCCGAAATTGACGATGCCGTAGCGGCCGTTTTGCAGGCCGTCGGCCTTACCGACATGGCGCGCAAGCGCCCGGACGAACTGTCCGGCGGACAGCGCCAACGCGTGGCTATCGCTCGTGCCTTAGTGAAGCGCCCTAACTTGATTGTCGCCGATGAACCGACCGCCAGCTTAGACCAGGATACCGCCCTCAACGTGATTCAATTACTGCGTGAACTCGCGCGCTCCTATGGCAGTGCCGTCGTCGTTGCCACCCACGACGACCGCCTTTTGCCGTTTTGCGACCACCTGTATCGAATGGATCACGGGCGCATCCTGCCAGTACCCAACCAAATCAACCACGTTCAAACACCCATCGAGGAGACTGCCTAATGTCGTTTCGTATGACGCTGCAATGGCTAATGTTTGCTTGGGCCAATCTGGGCCGCAACCGCCGCCGGACGCTGGCGACCTTAACGCTCACCGCGATTGGCGTTTTGGGCATCATGTCGACCAGTGGGTTTGCTTTATACACCTACGATTCGCTGCGGGAATTCAGCATGCGTGAACATGGGCATGTGATCCTGCACCACCCCTTGTATTTTACTGAGGATGAAGAATTTCCCCTGGAGTATGGCTTGTCGGACTACAGGGCACAGCAAACCACCTTGCTGTCCGATACGCGCGTACGGCATGTACTGGCGAGCATCCGTTTCAATGGACTGATCACCAATGGCAATAAATCCACCATCTTTTTGGGTGAAGGCGTTGAACCGGAAGTCTTTCAAGTGCGCGGCCCGGCGACGACCTTAGTAGAGGGCCGCCTACTCAGTATGACACCCGACCCCATGGCCGACTACGAAGTATTGCTGGGCAAACAACTGGCTCACGCGCTGCGGGCCGAACCGGGTACAGGACTCACCTTAATGGGTACCACGGCAGACGGCTTATTAAACGCCATCGATGTTCAGGTGCGTGGCATCGTGCAAACCGGCATTCCCGAGGTAGACAGCCGGTTAGTCATTGCTCACTTAGAAAGCGCGCAGGATTTCCTGCTCACGGACAAAGTCAGCCAGATTGGCGTTTATTTACGCGACAGTCAGCAAGCGGAACCGTTCTATCGTGCATTAACGGATAACGCACAAACAACGACTGCAGAATCCATTGCTGTTACCCCTTGGCATGAACGCGCCATGTTCTACAACAGTGTGCGCAATCTTTATAACCGCATTTTTGGTGTTATGGGCACCATACTGCTCTTGATGGTGGGATTTGCCATCTTCAACACCGCTTCCATGAGCGTCCTAGAGCGTACCCGAGAAATCGGTACATTGGGTGCGATGGGAACGCAGCGCAAGGAAATCATGACCTTATTTCTCTTTGAAGCAGCATTGCTGGGCGTGCTTGGCAGTCTACTCGGCTTGCTATTGTCCGGATTTGTTTCCGGCGGATTGCTGGTATTTGATGTACAGATGCCACCCCCTCCCGGCCAAACGGAAGGCTATCCGCTGCAGGTCTATTGGTCGCCCATGATTGCATGGATCAGCACTGCCATCGTTTCAGGGCTTGCCTTGCTGGCCAGCACAGCAGCCACACTGCGCAGCATTCATAAACCCATTACCGAGGCATTGAACCATGTTTAAAGGGCTCGTTTTATTCGCGCTTGCCTGCCACATCCTACTGGTCAATCCGGCGAATGCCAGCGAACTTCTGCACACCATTGACCGCTTGCGCATCAGCGAGGGGCCAACCCGCGTGATCATGGACATCAGCTTGTACGAACAGGGTGAGCACACACGCACCAGTCAATATGAAGTGTATGCCGATGAAAACCGACGCTCGCTAGCGCTGTTCCGCTCGGCAGCGGAAGCAGGCCAAAAGGTATTGATGTTGGACGACCAGTTCTATCTGTTTATGCCCAACAGTCGCCGCCACATTCGCATTACCCCCATGCAAAAGCTGCTCGGGGACGCCGCCACGGGTGATATTTCATCGTTGCGCTGGAGTGCGGACTACCACATTGAAGCGCAAACAGAGCAGGATGATGGGACCTTGCGGTTGAATCTAAACGCCGCCCGCGCCGGGCTCAGCTATGGGCGCGTGGATCTCGCGGTTGACGCCAGCACGTTTTACCCTCTGCACGCTACCTTCTATCTGCCCTCTGGTCGGGTTGCCAAAGACGCTACTTTTATTATGGGTGACGACCCCAGAACCGGCCAAACCCGGTTACTCACCATGGTGCTGCAAGACCGCATTCAAACTTCACAACGCACCGAAGTGCATTACCACTCGGTGGAACCGTGGGACATTCCAGAAAACTGGTTCAACCCCGCGTTTTTGCTGCGGAATAATCTGTAACGCAAGTTTCGTCTTTAACACAATTGCCAGAGCCGACTGCCAGTGGTGTCTCTGCGGGGTCGGCGTGAATCCATCCCTGGAGCCTAGGCCGCAGCTTCCATGCTGCGGACTCCCCCGCCGAGACACCACTGGCAGCCGTCACTGACACGACCACACAAACTGAGTCTGTGGTAACTTGCTAAAAAGGAACCCCTTCATGTTCATACCAACCACTCATCAAAATATTCACCGGCGACTAACATTGGCTGCTATTCCACTCCTGCTCGGCCTCAGTACGCTGAGTGGAGGGGTAGACTGGCGGATCGAGTTAGACCAATCGCTCAAAGCCACCCAAGCTGGCGCGGATGACCTGCCACTCGGCGCGCGTGATGACGTGACCACGAACACCGTGCTGAACGGGCAAGTCAGCCACAGCGGGGCTTTGGTACGCTTGCGCCTAAGAGATACCGATGCTGGCTGGCATTTAACCGTACCCGAAGCCTTTTACGATGCCTCGGCCGGGTCGTTTGAACTGACCGTTGGCCGCAAATCGCTGCCATGGGACTATGGTTTCTTTGCCGCACCGATAAACTGGTTAGGGCCAAACGCGCAGGAACAGCATTACGAAGCGCGTCCATTGGCATTGGCAGAAATGTATGCCGGGCTGAATGTTTGGCAAGCCGCTTGCGCCCCGGAACAACAAGATAATAACGCAATTTGTGTGCTGCGCGCTGAAGGCTTCACCCGTCTGTTCGACTGGCAATTCTTGGCGGGATACGATGGTGAATTGCGTTTTGGCGCCGGTCTTTATTGGCTGGCACATGATTCGTTGGCGGTGCGCTTTTCAGGGGCTTGGATGGCCGATGCACAGGCCACAGAATGGCAACCGGGAGCGCTGGTAAACGGCTACCTTACTGCCGATCCACTGCAAACGACTCAAACTGACCGCTCCGAGGTGCTGCTCGGCCTGACGTGGACCCACGCCCAAGGCACGGAGGCTTTGTTGGAACACCATTGGGACAGTACAGCCCTAAGCCGCCGCGACTGGCAGGATGTGCAAACGCAACTCAAACGTTTGGATGAACAGCCGGAACCCGCCGCCGGACTGCGCGCCGGCAACCTAGGTTGGCTGGCACAGGCCGCAGGCTTAGAACCCATGGTGGAACACCGCACCCTCATTCGTTTATCACAGACATGGAATGACTGGACATGGCGCGCCACAGGCTTGAGCTTTTTGACCGATAACACCCCGACGTGGCTCACCGAGCTGAGTGCAGATTATCAGTGGAACCCTGTTGCCACCGTCAGCGCCGACTGGCGTTACCACGACAACAACGGCGTACTGGCGGATTTAGGGCATGTGTTCGAGCTAACGTTGAATGTGCAGACGGGGGGTTAGTTTGTTCTTCATCGTATTCGGTAGGCCGGGTCATAGCCTTCTGCAGATTCTCGTAACCCGATCACGTAGCCGGGTATATTCAACACCTGAGGCACCAAAACTGCAACCAACGCGGCAATGCTAGCGCACCACACATCTCTTTTGGATTTCATCCAAACCACTCGCAAGTACATCAGCATTTCCTTCATGTGTACTTAATCAGTGTCTATGCCGCTTTAGTGATCGATAAAAAATCCAACGGTTTGTGTTCCTGCACCATGCGAGGATGGTCTATGGGTGGGGTTGCAGCGGACGTGCAAGCGCATGGATGCGCTTGTCGAGCCTACAAGGACAAATTCGTCATGAACGAATTTGCACGACCGCGGGGAGCCCGAAGGGTCAGGCACATGGATGTGTCTGATAGGGTATCCACGGCATTCCGCGAAACGCCCTAACCATAGACATTCCAAGCCCTGTCACTCGTTGAGTGACTAACGAAACCCCTTACCCACCAGATAAACTTCACGCGACCGCGCGCGCGAAGACTCCGGTTTGCGAATCACCACCTTCTCAAAGGAAGTCCGCAGGTCTTTCAAGTATTCGTCGTACCCCACACCCTGAAACACTTTGGCCACATAACTGCCTTTTGGCTTCAACACTTGGCGTGCCATATCCAGCGCCAGTTCCACCAAATACATCGATGACGCCTGATCGGCCGCATCCACGCCACTGATGTTGGGCGCCATATCAGAAATGACCACATCGACCGGCGCACCGTTTACCACCCCCATGATCTCGTCAAACACGCTCTCTTCGGTGAAATCGCCCTGAATAAACTCAACCCCGGCAATGGTATCCATCGGCAGAATGTCTGACGCCACCACCCGACCTTTGTGTCCGACCAACTTAGCAGCAACCTGCGACCACCCGCCGGGGGCTGAACCCAAATCCATCACCAGCATATTCGGACGTATCAGCTTATCTTTCTCGTTGATCTCCAGCAGTTTGTAGCTGGCACGCGAACGGTAACCGTCTTTCTGCGCTTGTTTTACGAACGGATCGTTGACGTGTTCGTCTAGCCAACGGTTACTGCTCTTGGATCGTGCCATTGGGAGTCTGTTACCAAAGAAATGTGCCGGTATTGTAATTTGTTGCAAGGATAGGTGCCAGTTCGGCCAGAGGGCTAGCCTCCTACAAAGCCCCCACGTACAATGCATCTCGGTTTCCATTTTAAGGAAACATGCGAAACCCCAGAGGCGAAGATCTGGCTAGGCAAAAATGTCAGAAAACGCGCAGCTTACTTAACGTAGGTATTCGTTTCACTCACCCTACGGGCCGACCCTTGGTCGTTCTGGCGAGCCAGTGAGCATTTGAGGACATTTTTAACAACGCCAGATTGAGAAAAGGGGGTTTTATATACCTTTGTCGCTAAATACCGACCAGGAAGCACCATGATCCGCATGACCGAACTCGCGTTACCGCTCGACCACCCTGCCGAGGCATTGCGCGCAGCCATCGTTGCACGCCTTGACATCGCGGACACAGACCTGCTGGACTTCACTGTATTCAAGCGCAGTTACGATGCGCGCAAGAAAAACACTGAAATCACCTTTGTGTATATCATTGATGCCACGGTTGCCGACGAAGCGGCGGTTCTGGAACGCTTCACCAAAGACCGCCACGTCAACCGTGCCCCCGACACCGCGTATTATCCCGTCGCGCAGGCTCCTGCTGAATTGACCGAGCGCCCGGTGATCATCGGCTTTGGCCCCTGTGGTTTGTTCGCGGCGCTGATTTTGGCGCAAATGGGCTTTAAACCGATAGTGCTGGAACGCGGTAAAGACGTGCGCAAACGCACAAAAGACACCTGGGCGTTGTGGCGAAAACATATATTGTCACCGGAATCCAACGTGCAATTTGGTGAAGGTGGCGCGGGGTTGTTTTCTGATGGCAAGCTGTACAGCCAGATCAAAGACCCTAAATTCTATGGCCGCAAGGTCATGCACGAATTTGTCAAAGCCGGTGCGCCGGAAGAAATTCTGTTCGTCAGCAAACCGCACATCGGCACGTTTCGATTAACGGGTGTGGTCGCCAAAATGCGAGAGGAGATCATCGCACTGGGCGGCGAAATACGTTTTGAAAGCAAAATTACCGACCTGCACATTGAAGATCAACGCGTCACCGGTGTATCACTCGCCACTGGCGAACGCATCGACAGCCGTTACGTGGTGTTGGCCGTGGGGCACAGCGCGCGCGATACTTTCCGTATGCTGCACCGCAACGGCGTGTACATCGAGCCAAAACCCTTTGCCATCGGCTTCCGCATTGAGCACCCGCAATCACTGATCGACCATGCCCGCTTGGGCAAATACGCCGGACACCCTGAACTGGGCGCCGCAGATTACAAGCTGGTGTACCATGCCAAAAATGGCCGTGCCGTCTATAGCTTCTGCATGTGCCCCGGTGGAACGGTCGTGGCTGCCACCTCGGAAGTTGGCCGGGTGGTGACGAACGGCATGAGCCAGTATTCACGCAACGAGCGCAACGCTAACGCCGGCATCGTGGTCAATATCGACCCCGAAAAAGACTTCCCCGGAGGCCCCTTGGCGGGCATGGAATTCCAAGAACAACTCGAAAGCCAAGCCTATACGCTCGGCGGCAGCGACTATTGTGCACCCGCCCAGTTGGTCGGTGACTTTATTGCGGGCAAGCCCTCACAGGCCTTAGGTGAAGTCGAGCCGTCCTACAAACCGGGCGTGAAACTCGGTGACCTCGCACCGTCCCTACCCGAATACGCCATCACCGCGATCCGCGAAGCACTACCCGCCTTCGGTAAACAGATTCGCGGGTTTGACCGGCATGATGCCATTCTGACCGGGATTGAAACGCGCACCTCATCACCCATTCGCATTAAACGCGACCATGAAAGTCTGCAAAGCCTGAACACTCGTGGTCTCTACCCTGCCGGTGAAGGCGCGGGCTACGCGGGCGGTATATTGTCGGCGGGCGTCGATGGCATCAAGGTCGCCGAGGCCGTTGCCAAAGCCATGCTCGCAGACGCAGGACTGAGCAATATTGAGAGCAGCGCATGAAACTGGACGACATCAAAAAACTCCAGCAGAAAAAGTACCGCGCTGAGTTCGGGCATTTTTTGGTGGAAGGCGAACACTTGGTCTTAGAGCTGCAAAACGCCGTGCAGCACCGACCAATACTGTTAGGTTCCCGCTTATATGTGACCGAAGCCTATGCGCAGTGGGCAAGCCCTTTCCCGGTTCAGGTGGTCAGCGACAAGCAGATGGCGCAGATCAGCGACACCAAAACCCCGCAGGGCATTGTGGCTGTCGTACCTATTTTTGCTGCTCCCCACGAACATACAGAACGCGAAAAAAACATCTATCTGCACGAAGTGCAAGACCCCGGCAACTTGGGTACGATATTGCGCACGCTGGCATGGTTCGGCGGCTTTCGCTTGTTGCTCAGCCCGAACAGTGTTGACCCCTACAACCCAAAAGTCGTGCGTTCCAGCATGGGCGCGATCTTTCATGTGCCCATGGAACTGGACGTGCCTTTGGATGCACTGAGCCAACGCTTCTCGTCCATAGCCTGCTTGGATATGCATGGCCAAGCACTGACCAACCCGTCATTCGCCACGCATGACTGCTACCTGTTCGGTAACGAAGCACGCGGCGTGCCGCAAACTGCCTTAACGGAGCTGCGCGCTAATGCTTACAGTATCAAAGGCAGCGGCTTGATTGAGTCATTGAATTTGGCCACAGCGGTAAATCTCGCTGTTTACGAGTTGAACCGTTAGATGGCGAAACCAACCCAATCATCCACCAGTTATCTGCATGGTCCTATTATGGGCCATATCAACCGCATGACGTTGCCGGGTGGCTTAGGGCTTTTGGCGCTGTTTGCGGTCGATTTTGTGGACCTCTTTTTCATTTCATTGTTGGGTGAGCGAGAACTGGCCGCCGCGGTCGGCTTTGCAGGTTCGGTGTTGTTCTTTTGCCAATCCATTGGTATCGGGCTATCCATCGCGGTCAGCGCCACGGTTTCACGTGCGCTGGGGGCCGACGACCAAGATAAAGCCCGCGCATTAATCGCCAGCGGCATTGTGTTAACCGTATTAACCACAGGGTTGATTGCACTGCTGGTATGGGTCTACCGGGATGCGGTGTTGGGCATGCTGGGTGCCTCGGGATACACTTTGGATGCGGCATCGAATTATCTCGCCATCATCCTGCCGTCTTTCGTCTTGCTGTCCATTGGTATGGCGGCGGGCGGTGTCATGCGGGCCAGAGGTGACGCTCGTGGCGCTTTGTGGCTGACCTTAAGCGGAGCCATCGTGAACGCCGTTTTGGACCCTATTCTGATTTTCGGTCTAAGCCTTAATTTAACCGGTGCGGCCATTGCCAGTGTATTGGCGCGTATTACGATGTTCGCCTTTGGTGTTTATAAGCTGCATCAGTATGGCTTGTTAAGTTGGCCGCGCGCGGCTTCCGTTCGGGCAAATCTGCCGAATATTACCAACATTGCCGTGCCATCGGTCTTGACGAACATTGCTACGCCGATCGGCTTGGGGTTTATTACCGCCACCATGGCACAATTTGGAGACAGCGCGGTGGCCGGCTTTGCCATCATTGCGCGGCTACAACAGGTCGCCTTCGTCGCTTTATTTGCGCTGTCCGGCGTCGTGGGACCTATTGCAGGACAGAATTTGGGTGCCGGTGCCTATGACCGCGTAGCCGAGGTACTCACCGAGTCATTGCGCTTTGTACTGTGGTACTGCCTCGCGATTTGCCTGTTATTGGCGGTTTTGACACACCCCATTGTTCTGCTGTTTCAAGCCTCCGGGGACGCAGCTCAGCTCATACGCTGGTTTACCTTTGGGCTCAGCGCCGTGTATCTGTTCAATGGCATCACCTTCGTGACCAATGCCCTGTTCAACAATTTAGGTGCTCCGAAAACCTCCACCTTCTTCAACATCATGAAGGCCACCGTGTTTACCATACCCTTTGTGTGGGTCGGGGCGGCATTCATGGGGGCGCCCGGCGTGCTGATCGGCCAAGCCATCGGCAGTATTCTGATTGCTCTGGCGGGCTGGTTTTGGTGCCGCCGTTGGATCCACACCCTCGCCAGTTGAACTCGTTGTCGCGCTGGCTAGAACATATCAATCGTCCTTATATTCTTGCTTCTCCAAGCCGTGTTTACGCATCTTGTCGTACAGGGTTTTACGCGGTAGACCTAAGTCAGCCATGGTGCCTTTGATGGAGCCTTTCTGGCGCACTAAAGCCTGTTCAACAAGGGTTTTCTCAAAGCGATCGAGCTGTTCGGGCAAGGTCATAAATCCGGGGTTGCTTTCGTTGGTGATGATGCGTTCGAATTCAAAAGAACCGCTTTCGCCCATCAACACATAGCGCTCGGCCAAGTTGCGCAATTCGCGCACATTGCCCGGCCATTCGTAGTTCAGCAGGCTATGCATGCGTTCGGCGCTCAGCGGCGACACTTCGCGTTTGTACTGGGCGCTGGCGACCAAGCAGAAGTGTTGCCATAGCAAGGGGATGTCATCCTTCCGTTCCCGCAATGGGGGGATATCCACCCGTACCACATTCAGGCGGTAATAGAGGTCTTCCCGGAAGATACCCTCGTTCGCCAATTCACGCAGGTCTACTTTGGTGGCGGCCAAAATACGCAAATCCAGGTCCACCAACACATTGGAGCCAAGACGTTCCAATTTACGCTCTTCCAGCACACGCAATAACCGAACCTGCATGGCCATGGGCATACTTTCAATTTCATCCAGAAACAACGTACCACCATTGGCATGCTCCAGCTTGCCGATGCGTTGTGCCTTTGCATCGGTGAATGCGCCTTTTTCATGGCCAAAAATTTCACTTTCCATGATGGATTCCGGCACGGCACCGCAGTTAATGGCGACAAATTTCCCGTTCCGTCGCGGGCTGTGTTCGTGGATATACCGCGCCACCAATTCCTTACCCGTACCGGTTTCGCCTTGAATCAGAATATCGGCTGCGGTTGACGCCACCTGGGCCAACATCTGCCGGAGATGATGCATGTTATGCGTGTTGCCCAATATTCGCGGACCGGGTGCATTGTAGGCCTGTAACTCCATCCGCAAGTTGCGGTTTTCCAGGGTTAGCCGACGCTTTTCCAGCGCACGGTTCACCACATCCACAATGACATCGTTGGAAAAGGGTTTTTCAATAAAATCGTAGGCACCACTGCGAATGGCATTCACCGCCATGGATATATCGCCATGCCCGGTAATCAAAATCACCGGCAACTCACGATCAACTTGTTGGATGTCAGCCAGCAAATCCAACCCGCTTTTGCCGGGCAAATTAATGTCCGTAACAATAATGCCAGGCCAATCAATATCCAAGTGGTCAGTCACGCTGTTGGCATTACTGAAGGTACGCACCGTCAAATCCGCTAAACGTAATGTTTGAGCGATCGCCGCGCGCACATCAGGTTCGTCCTCTACCAGTAGGATATCCGCACTGGGTTGCGCTTGCGCTTCTTGAAGGGTCATCCCCTATTCTCCTGTAACCTTGATTCTGCCTCGTCCGCCCGTGTTAAGCGGACACAAAACTCCGCCCCGCCTAGACGACCGGGGCGTGCCCAAAGGTCGCCGTTCAGGGCTTCGACAATACGGTGGCTGATCGACAAGCCTAGACCTAGGCCAACGCCCGACTGTTTCGTGGTGAAAAAGGGCTCAAATACCCGGTCTACGTGGGCTTCATCCAACCCCACGCCATCATCCCCGATCACCACCACCAGATGCTCCGGGCTTTCGGGACAGGGTTCTGTATAGACGTCGACCCGGCGGAGACTGTGTGGATTTTCGACCACGGCGTCCACCGCATTGCTTAATAAATTCACCAAAACCTGTTCTAAGTAGACCATATCGGCTTGCACCAATTCATCGTCTGTCACCGAACTCTGGGCTTGAACCTGATGACGTTTTAATGATGCGTTTACGATGGTCAGCGCGCCCTGTACAGATGCCTGCAGACTCACGACCCCCATCGGGGTGTCGCCTTTACGCGCAAAGACCTTAAACCGCGCGATGATTTCGCCCATGCGCTGACCCAGTTCAGCAATGCGCTGGAGGTTTTTTTGCGCCTGCTCAGGTTCCGAACGTTCAAGGAAGCGCACAGCATTTTCAGCAAAGGCGCGAATTGCGGTTAGCGGCTGATTTAATTCGTGGTTTATGCCCGCACTGAGCTGGCCCAAAACCGCCAACTTAGCCGTTTGGATCAATTCATTTTGTGTTTTGTGATGCTGATCCACTTCTTCACGCAGTCGCTGGTTGCTCACCGACAAAGCAACCGTACGTTCAACCACACGTTGTTCCAGCTCGTTGCGTGCCACTTCCAACGCGTGTTCATACCGTTTGCGCTGGTGTGTATCCCGCACGGAAATCAACGCCAACCCGCCACCCAATATAAGAACGACGACTATCAACCCGGCGGTGACGGCATTAGTCGACGCCACTTGCGACTGCGACGCATCGCCCAGTTGCTGCAGTTCACCGAAGATATCACCTTGAATGTCGCGCGCTAGGTCGGTGAGCAAAGGGCCTTCCGGGAGGATGTATTCGTTCATAATGGCTTCGTACTCGCGGCTGACAAACACCAAGCGTTGAAAAGCATCTTCGTACTGCGACCAGATACTCGACAACGATAAGAGCATGGGACGGGTCACAAAATCGGCAATGCCATCGAATTCTAGGATGGTGTTGCGAGCATCGGTGATCAACACCGCGGCTTCCTGCCGCGCACTGGCGTTCTGCGTGGTCACAAATACACTGACTTGGGTTCCCGCATTTAACATCTGTGCTTGAGCACTTACGGCCAGGCGCACCTCCGTGGGTTGACCACTGGACAACGCAGTCTCTACCAAACGGTCAATGAAACGTTTCGCTTCCGGGCCATAGCGGTCCACCACTTCAATACGCAGGGCATCCATCTCGCGATAAGCGGGAATCACTTCATTGAGAAAACGACGCCCGTATGCCGAGTGTCGATCTGACAGTTCATGCAACAGTTTTAAGCGTTCGGCGTCGTTGATGGTTTCCATAGCATCAAATAACAACTGCCGGGTGACACTTTGTTGCAGCAAAAAATCGCGTACATCGGTGTGATTGCCGGTGATGCGAAAGCTGTCCACCGCCAGGCGTTCCAAAAAGAGTGAACGCATAACATCAGTAGCCTGGCCCGTATTGGGCACCAAGTCCTGCGTCATGACGCTGGTGCGCAGACCAATGCTGCGCAGATTGGACATGGCGATGCCGCCGATCAAAATCATGAAAATCAGCAGCAGTACGGGCGTTAATAAAGCCTTAACAAGCGTGTCGCGGGGTGGCTCTTGCAGTGGCTCTGCTTCTGTTGTTGGGGTGGCATTGGTTGTTTGCACGGTGATGGCTCACTCTCATTGTTATTTTTGTCTTCAGTATTAAGAACGCGTTAAGGGTTCGGGCTTAGCTCTCGGCAACATCAAACAAAACTCTGCGCCGCCCAAGCGACCGGTACGCAATTCAATTCGACCATTGAACGACTCCACTATGCGCAAGGTGATGGAAAGCCCGAGGCCCAAACCTGAACCTGCGTCTTTCGTGGTAAAGAAGGGTTCAAACACGCGTTCACGGAGATTTTCGGGCACACCAGAGCCGTTGTCGCCAACCACAATGCGCAACGGTTCATTCGGCGCGGTCGGTTCGAGGTACAGCTCAATTTTCGGTGCTACAACAGCTTGCTCTACGAGCGCATCAATGGCGTTGGAAAACAGGTTCACCAACACCTGCTCTAAATAAACGGTATCACCCAACACCAAGGTGTCGGCGGGAAAATCCTGTTGAACATGGATCTGATGTTGGTTCAGCCGCGCACCCAAAATGGTCAGCACTCCCTGTACGGCAGAGGCGAAACTGACAACGCCGGACTGCGCTTCTCCTTTGCGGGAAAACACTTTAAACCGCGCAATGATCTCACTCATGCGCAAACCCAACTGATTGATGCGCGTCAAATTGACGCGGGCATCGTCCGGGTGGCCTTTGTCCAAAAACCGGAGTGCATTTTCAGCATAGGCCCGGATCGCCGTCAGTGGCTGATTGAGCTCGTGGTTTATACCTGCACTCATTTGCCCCAACACTGCCAGCTTAGCCGTCTGGATCAACTCTTTCTGCGTGTTTTGATGCTGGTCGACTTCGGTGCGCAAGCGCTGGTTGCTGACCATCAATTCATGTGTACGCTCTTTAACCCGGCGCTCAAGGTTGTCCTGAGCACGTTGCAATTCCGCTTCATACTTTTTGCGCTCGGTCATATCGTGCAACGTAAGCAGGAATTTCCGTTCGTTGGGCAAGCGCATGTCGCTGATGGTCAATTCAACGGGAACGCTGTGGCCTTGCCGATGCAGCAAGCTCAATTCGAGAATCTGATGATCCTGTACCGTAGGGTGTGCCAGCATTCGACCCACCAACACAGCGAAACGCTGGCTGTCTTCACGCCCTAAAAGCCGGGTAAACGGCTGCTGGGTCAGGTCCTTGAGGCGATGGCCCAACAATCGCTCCGCGGTCGGGTTAAACGACTCAATCCGGGTGGTGGAATTCAACGTCACCAACCCGGCTTGCGTGTTATCAATGATGCCACTGATGTAAGCCTGATTGTGACGGCTCATCTGCAAGGCTACCGAACGCTCACGCAGTATCTTTTGCCGTTGCATTAAGGCCAGCACCATTAACATCACAATGATGGCTAACGCCGATGAAAAGCCGCGAAACACCTGCACACGCTCTTCTACCGGGGTCGTTGGCGTCAACAAGGCAAAACGAAAATCCAACAATTGAATGGGTTGTTCCTGATACAGGAAGCCTTGGGTGTCTCGTGCCATCGACGTTCCCGCATTCGGGTCAATGTGCAGCACATCTGCCCCTCGATACACCTGACGCTGGGCGATCGGTAACGATTGGACGACATTATCGGTGTAGCGCCGACTGTCGAGAATGCGTTGTCGTTCCTGTTCGGATAGGGGCAAGAACGTTTTATAGAGCCATGCATTCCTTGAGGTACTAAAAATCACCCCGTCGGGGTCTAGCAAGACGAAATCGTATGCTGGGTTCCGCAGGGCAATTTCATATTCGTCCACATCGACCTTCACCACGGCAACGCCCAATAGGTCACCTTGCTCATACACCGGGTAGGAAAAATAGTATCCGCGTTTTAAGGACGTTGTGCCGAGCGCGTAATAACGCGCCGCTTCTCCGGCCATGGCATTCTGAAAATAGGGTCGGAAGGAAAAATTACCGCCGACAAAACTGGCTTCTTCGTTCCAGTTTGATGCCGCGATGGTGAGACCACGGACATCCATGATGTAACTGTCGGACGCCTCGGTAATTAAGTTGATTTGTTCCAACTCCAGATTCAAACGACGAATGTTCTCATTACTGGGGGTATGCAAGGCCGTGCGAACGGTCTCCAGACTCGCCAGTAATCGGGGCAAGTTTTCGTACTTGGTGATTCCGCTTTCGACCTGCAGTGCCAGTCGATTCAATTCCACTTGGCCTTGTGCAATCAAACGATCAATATGTGTTTGCCGAACAATCCCGCCGCCCAACCACACCACCAAAACAGCCAAGGCAAGCAGCAACGTCAGCCACACAGCTTGACGATGACGAGATGCCATTACCCGCTTGCTCCAAGGCTGTTCAGTCATGACAACTTTCCTTCACGCGGTTTAACTCGGTGTTAGCGCGGCAAGTCAAAGCGTTCCCGCAAAAAGCGGGCAATGCCATCTTGATCATGGTGCCCGATCACGGCGGTTGCCATTTGCTTAATCTCTGGAATGGCATTATCCGGCGCATAGGATTCATCCGCCAAAGCAAACAAACTGGCGTCATTGTCGCCATCGCCGAAACAAATGATGCGGGCAAAACCCAACTCTTTTTTCAATACGTCCACAGCACTGCCTTTACTGGCCGCACTGTGGTGTATGTCCATCCAATAGGCACCGGGGCTGTACATTCCGGGGCCAAAATACGCCACCAGATGCGGTTGCTCGGCCAAATCGAGATTGATGGCTTTGATGGCGTCGCCGTCTCCCAAGGCACTGATGTTGGCGATTTGCGCATTCGCCGGTAAGGCGGACAGTGGCAACAACGGCAAGCCCCGGTTTTCACTCAATTCCGCCAAGAAACTGCGGCAATGTGCCGAACGCACAGGAGGATGGTAAACCGTGTGTTCGCCATCTTCTTCCACGGTAAAAATAAAGGGTGTCACCAATCGGCCTTCAAACGCCGTTAACACCGCGGCGATTTCATCGGACGTTAAATACGTGGTGTGCGTATACCCGTTACGTTCCGGGTCCCAGATAACCACACCGTTTTTATAAATGTGGGGTAACGGGAAGCTGTGCCCTTCCAAACATGCGCGTGATGCGTGCAACGTACGACCAGTGGCCACGGTATAGGCAATGTGGCGCTCACCCAACATACGCAATGTTTCTTGGGTATAGGGCGAGATTTTCTGTTCGGCGTTTAATAGGGTGCCGTCAAGATCGAATACGATCAGTTCCATTGTGGGCCTCAATACTGCATGGTTACGAGGTGCACAGTGTCGCATGAAGGCCTATCGGCTGCCAGCGCCTAACCCTCGGCGCTGGTCATCATCACGCCTCTCGGCGGCGAAACTGCTGCACGATCCCGCCCAAATGTTCACCCAGCTCCGCTAACTGCCGACTGGACTGCGCCGTTTCTTCGGCGGAGGCCGCCGCCGTTTCCGTGACGCTGCGAATGCGTTCAACACTGCGGGTAATTTCCACCGCCGTGGCACTTTGCTGTTCCGCTGCGCTGGCTATCTGCGTGTTCATATCACGAATTGAAACAATGTGTCCCGTGATGGTATCCAAGGCTTCCGTCGCTTGACCGGCTTTTTCTACCATTACTTCACTGGCGTCATGGCAGGTGTTCATCTGTTTGACAACGTTAGAGGTGCCCTGCTGCACGTTCGCCATAAAGGCTTGAATTTCCTCGGTAGACTGATGGGTGCGCTGTGCCAGTGTACGAACCTCATCCGCTACCACGGCGAACCCTCGCCCGCTATCGCCCGCACGTGCAGCTTCAATGGCTGCATTCAACGCCAGCAAATTGGTTTGCTCGGAAATGGCCTGTATTACGTCCAATACTTTGCCTATGGACGCGGTATGATCCTGCAAGGACTCGATGCCCTGCGCCATGCTGTTTAATTGGTCGGCCAAGTCGTTAATGGACGTAATGGTTTCGGCCACCGTTTGTTTGCCGCGTGCCGCGTCTTGATCGCCCTGCTCGGCAATGCTTTGTGCCTCTACCGCGTTGCGAGCAATTTCTCGCACCGTGGCCGACATTTGCTCCATGGCGGTCGCCACGTCATTGGTTTCGCCTTGCTGTTGAGAGGCACCCTCACTGGCTTTTGATGTTACGGAAGACAATGCCTCTGCCGCCTGCGTAAGCGATTGCGAATCGCCCTGAATCTGTTCAATGACATTCTGCAAGGTATTCAGAAATTCATTGGTATTGCTGGCCAACATACCCACTTCATCTTGTGTGCTCACCGGTAGGCGTCGACCTAGATCGCAGTCATGTGCTCGCAGCCCGGCCACCATGTCACGCATTACATTATTGGCAGCAATCAACGGACGCACCACACTGCGAGTAATGAAAAACGCCAGCAGCGCACCGACAAGTACCACCCCACCGTTGAGTAAAATCAACATTTGATTGGTCTGGCTAACCTGCGCTTGCGATTCATCACCCAAAGCCCGCAATTCATCAAAAATATCGACCTGCAAGGCACGCGCGGCATCGGTCAGTAACGGCCCTTCGGGCAAAATGTAGGTGTTCACCAAGTCCTGATACTGTTGACTGACCGCTACCAGCTGCTCGAAGGCAGCTTCATAGGCTGTCCATTTTTCCGACAGACCGGCAATGAGTGCTTGGGTGGTGAGATCAGCAACCGATTCAAAATCCGAGATGCTGTCGCGTGCATCCATGATCAAAAATCCTGCCTCACGCTGCGCCGCCGAGTTCAATGTGGTGGCAAAAATGCCCACTTGGGTATTGGTGTTTAAGACTTGCGCTTGGGTTGCAATGGCAATTCGCGCATCGGTTTGCTGACCACTGACCAGGGCAGTTTCGACCAAACGGTCTATTTCGCGCCGGGCTTCTGGCCCAAGGTCATTCACCAGCATTTGACGTAACCGCTCCATCTCCCGATAGGCCGGTACCACTTCCTCTAGAAACCGCACAGCGTAGGCATCATGCCGCGCAGCTAAGTCGTCCAAGCCCGACAACCGCTCGGCATCTGCAATGGCATTCCGTGCATTGTCCAATAGCGTCAGAGTCTGTGCTTGTTGATTGGCGAAGGCTTCGATGTCGGCTTCTGCACCAGTGGTGCGAAAACTGTCCATCGCCAAACGTTCCAGAAAGATCGACCGCATGATGTCGGTGGTCTGCCCGGTGTTGGGCACCAAATTCTGGGTCATATAGGCCGTACGCTGGCCAAAGCCACTGAAATTAACCACCGCTATCACTCCGGACAAGACGATGAAAATCAACAACAAAGCGGGTGAAAGTAAAGACTTGATCATGACGCCCAAGCGTACAGTCGAGAAAGGGTTTCTCATGCTATGGCCTATTTGTGTTGAGGAGGCGGTGCGCTGAACGGCACACACTGCTCTCTAGTTATTGTTATGGTTGTACCAGTCCCTAGCAATAACTGGGCCGATGCTCTAATCCCGCCTTATTTGCAGGCGTTGCTTCACATTTGTGACCAATGTTCGGCGGATAGTCACCCAAAGTGTAGTCCAAACTGGCGAGTATCCACTCATTTTTGCGAAACTGCCGTCTGACGCTTTTGCATCTCAATCGGGTGTGCTATTTCTACCACCTCGATAGCAAAATTTGGGCAACAGGTATTATGCGTTTGGTGACAGGCTTACGATGGATAAAGCGACTAACGGTACTCGTCAGTCTTGCCCTGGTTATCGGGCTTGGTTTCTTTTACTGGCAACTGACCGGTAGTCTCGCCACCCTAGACGGCCAGCGCCTAGGGCTGCCACTGCATGCTGACGTGACCATTACCCGCGACCAACAGGGTCTTCCCACCATCACCGCCACCACCCGACCCGACACCGCATTTGGCCTGGGCTATATTCATGCCCAAGATCGGTTTTTCCAGATGGATTTATTACGCCGCAATTCGGCAGGGGAAATGAGTGCACTTTTTGGTGCGGTAGCCCTAGGGTACGACCAACGCATACGCGTGCATCAGTTTCGGCAACGCGGTAATGCGGCCGTAAATGCCCTACCGCAAGCCCATCGTGATGTGTTGCACGCTTACACATTAGGCGTAAATGCAGGCTTGTCGGATTTGCGCAATCCGCCGTTTGAATACAGCTTGCTGGGTGTTGAACCCACTCCATGGGTACCCGCGGATACCATGCTGGTACTGTATTCCATGTACCTGGACTTACAGCCCAACTGGAACGAACAAGAAGCCTCCCGCGCCGCCATGCTGGACCTGTTGCCCGCTGATTGGTTTAACTTTTTGCAACCCGAGGGTGGCGAGTGGGATGCGCCAATCAGTGGCACGCCGTATGTCTACGCCGCTGACCTACCTGAAACACCGCTGGCGCAGTTCTCTACCGCTCCAGATCCGCTGGCCTATCGCTATGCTGACCCCTTTGATGTCGGCTCCAACAGTTGGTCGGTGGCGGGCAGTCGCACCCGCTACCCTGCCGCCATGGTGGCGAACGACATGCACTTGGGATTGCGAGTACCCAATATCTGGTATCGCGCGACATGGGCCGTACCAGGCCACGACCGCAGCATTTCAGGGGCTACCCTGCCGGGCACTCCTGCCATGGTGGTCGGGTCGAATGAGCATATTGCATGGGCCTTTACCAACAGCAATGGTGACTACCACGACACCATCCTTTTACAGACCCGCCGGGATGATAGTGAGTATTTAACCCCTGACGGCTGGGTGCCTTTTGAGATACAGAACGAGGTTATTGCCATAAAGGATGCCGAACCCGTGGTGAGCGCTGTTAAACGCACCCGTTGGGGGCCGGTGATCGGGCGGAATCATAACGGTCAGTGGATGGTGATGCGCTGGGTCGCGCACGACCCGGCCGGTGCAAACCTGATGTTGATGGAACTGGAAGGTGTTGACAAGGCGGTAGACGCTCTGCCTATCGCTGCGCAAACCGGTGTGCCAGGGCAAAATTTTGTGGTGGTGGACAAAGATGGCAACCAAGCGTGGAGCATCATGGGCCGCTTACCGCGCCGTGCGGGAGAGGGTTTTGATGGCCGCTTGCCGATGGACTGGTCCACTGGCACCCACTTTTGGAACGGCTATTTAACACCAGAGGAATACCCCCGGGTTATCAATCCAGCCACCGAGCGGATTTGGACCGGCAATGCTCGCATGGTATCCGGCGCAGATCTCGAACGCGTGGGCACCGCAGAATACGCTTTGGGCGCCCGCCAACAACAAATACGCAACCGCTTATTGCAGAATCAGGTGTTTACCGAACAGGATTTTTTAGACCTGCAAATGGACAACCAAGCCATCTTCCTTGAGCGCTGGCAAGCACTGCTCAGTGCTGTTTTGGCACAACCAAATTCAGCGGAGCTGGCCGACGCCCAACAATATGTCGATAACTGGGCGGGGCGTGCGGATAAAAACGATGTGGGCTATTGGCTGGTCAAGCGCTTCCGCGAGAAAGTCATCAACGCTACCGCTGGCGAAGTCTTTCGTTATTTGGAACAGCAAGCACCCAACGTCTTTGTGACCAGCCACATTAACCGCATGGTGGAATACCCGGTGTGGCAACTGGTGACCGAGGAACCGGCTGCACACCTACCTGCCGGTTACACTGACTGGACGACATTCCTACGCGCGATAGCCTTCGAGATGGTGCAAGAACTCACCCAGAACGGTGGCGAGCCCTTGGCACAACACACATGGGGCAGGCACAATACGTTGGCCATTGAACACCCCCTAGCGAACAACATTCCGCTGCTTGGCCGGTTCCTGAAAATGCCCGCCGAACCCATGCATGGCGACACCTTTATGCCCAATATCCAACGCCCGGACAATGGTGCATCACAGCGCATGGCGGTAGCACCCGGCCATGAAGAAAACGGAATATTTCACATGGCAACCGGCCAAAGCGCACACCCTCTGTCACCGTTTTTTGACCGGGGGCATCGGGATTGGGTAGAAGGCCAGCCCTCACCGTTATTGCCGGGCGAAACGCGTTATAGGTTGAGGCTTTTACCCTAGTCGTTTCGGATAGATGAGCATTCTCAAGTACTCACCGGCAATGGAGATACAGGAATGGACGAGTTGACGGGCGTAGTCATAGCTGTAGTACTGGGCATTTTGGCGTCCAGTTGCCTGCATTTGTCCCAAGGTTTTATGCGCCTTGGTATTGTTCGGATGCGCGCCTCAACGCCAGTGCCCGGCGGGCGTGTTTTTTACGTCATTGGCCTGCTGTTGAATTTCAGCGCACCCTTTTGGGTGATGGTCGCTAATGTGTTCGCACCTACTCTTTGGTTTACTTCCATGTTCGCCACAGGGCTGCTGACTTTAATGGTGTTTTCTCACTATTATCTCAACGACCCCATTACCTGGCCAAAAACCTTTGGCGTGAGCGCCATATTGCTTGCCACTGGCCTGCTGGCGGTGACGGGACTTTCCGCCATACAAGACTTCAAACCACCGCTTGTTCTGTTGCTGTCGGTTTCGCTAGCTTGGGTATTAGCCATGCCTACCTTAGCCATCCTGTGCCGACACGCGCGGCTGCCGATTCAGGAAATGCTGTTTGGTACAGCCGCAGGCGGCTTTTTTGCGTTGGATGCCCTGTGGAAGAGCGCGGCGCAACAGATGGGGGGCGACACAACTCAGTTGCTGCCTGCAACGCCTCTGGGATGGCTCATTCTCATGGCCAGCTTCGGCGGTGCTGCAGGTGCCTTCGCCATGATGCAATGGTCTTATCTGCGTTTCTGTCGAGCGTCTGCCGTGGTGGTCAGTTACAACATGATCTATGTTCTGCTGCCGCTGAGCTTGCTCGCTTTGATGGGAATTTGGGAGGCGTTCACCTTGCCTATGTTAGCGGCCATCGTGTTGCTGCTCGGTGGCGCGGCTTTGATTCAATTTAAGGGGCATGCTGACGTAATAAATCCGTGATCACGCCAGAGCTAGCGGGTTTACTGTGCCAGTAGCCTTGTCCATGGTCACTCCCTAATTTACGCAGCTGCTGAAACTGGTCGTCGGTTTCAATACCTTCGGTGATCACCTTAAGATTCAGGCGGTGTGCTAGGTCGATGATGGTTTGCATCATGAGTACATCCTGCTCGCCGTGCGCCAGATTCAATACGAAGCTGCGATCAATCTTCAATTGTGTGATCGGCATACGGCGCAGATAGCTTAGGCTGGAGTAGCCTGTGCCAAAGTCATCAATGGCAAGCCGAATTCCGTGCTGACGCAAGGCCTGCATCACTTCGATACAGGCATCAATATCCCCCAAAAACGCCGTTTCTGTAATCTCCAATTCCAATGCCGATGGCGGCATCTGATGGGCTTCCAACGCATGAATAACATCGGCCACAAAATCGGCACGCAGAAATTCCGTGGCTGACACATTAACCGCCATGGTGAAGGCGTCGTTGATCAACCCTGCTTGATACCATTGCCGCCATTGCGCACAGGAGGTTTGCAATGCCCAGTCACCCAAGGCTTCAATTATGCCGGTGCGTTCGGCCATGGGTATGAAGATATCCGGAGGAATGAAAATACCGTTGTGCTGCCAACGCATGAGTGCTTCTACGCCGATGGGCTGCCCGTCACTTAGCCGAATTTGCGGTTGGAAAAACATCGCTAGCTCTTGCTTATCTAAGGCGCTGCGCAAATGCTCTTCCATTTCAAGCCCGCGCTTTACTTCTTCGCCGAGATAACGGTCGTACCAGACCAACTCTTGGTCTTCCGATTGTTGGGCGTGATGCAGCGCGGTGTTGGCGTCATCTATCAGCTCATCAACCGTCATGCCTTTGGTGAAATGCACCAGACCCATACGTGCGTTGAGCTGGAACTCCCGTTCACCGACAAATACGGGCTTACTGACTGCTTGCACGAACTCTTCAGCCGACTTTTTTTCGCAGGCCTCGTCGTCGGCAAGAATGAGTACGCCAAAGATATAGCCGTCAAAACGATAGACTCGCCGCTGGCAGGTCGGGTCACTGTCTTCGTACTCGTTTTGGAAGGTGGTAGCCAAGCGGCATATCACTTGGTCGGCCACTTGGTAGCCGTCACGCACAGCGCTGGTGGCTAGACCACGCACCCAACTGAGCCCTAAGGTAACGCGTTGACCGGAGGCAATCTTCTGCTTTAAGTCTAGTTCGAGCGCACGCCGATTGGGCAGTTGCGTAATGCTGTCGTGGCTGGCTTGCCACTCCAATAAACACTTGGACTCTTCGCGCTCGGTCACGTTCTCTACATAGATATGTGCGCGGCCAAGTTCAGCCACCACGTGTACCCGGTATTCGTAAATTTCGAGGTCAACACGATGCTGCCATAGGTCATTGTTTATGTGACGCTGTTCAAGGTGATGCAAACGCGTAACGTAGTCATTAGGCAACAAGTTTTCCAGCGCGCCAGAGGATTCCGGCAATTGAGCCAGCAAAGCCTTGGCAGCCGGATTAATGTACATCACACAGCCATCGTGCAGAGACACCGAGAACACCGGATTGGGGTTAAAATGCGGAAAGACTTCATCACCGCTGTTGCGCACGGCGCTGTACGTGGAAACCAAAAAGGGCACACAGAAATTGAGCAGCACCATTCCCCACCTTATGTCTTCGTCTCCCAGAATGGCACCGCCTTGGTTGATCGCGTTCAGTACCAGGCCGACGACCGCACTGATTTTGACGGCATTGATGAGCATGGGCTTGGTGGGCAAACTGTGCAACATACAATACTTCCTGTCCGGCGTTATTGAACGTCAATGAACCTTGCTTTCACCTTAGCATTGATTTCCGCTACCGGCACAATAATCCCCAGTTCAAGAGCGTTGCCAAAATCGGCATCGAATACGGTTTCGCCGCACCAAATGCCGGTCGACAAGGACATATAAGACTGCAACACGGGTGGGATGCTCATGTCGTGCGGCAACAGTGCATCACGCAGTTGGCGGATACGCTCGTCGGCGCTGTTGTTCTCGCCAAAGGCCGCCGCGGCGTGCGTGGGTTCATATCGGCAGGTTTGGCGCGCCACTAAATAGGGTTCCGGCGGAGCATAATGTGCCTGCATGGTACTGACTAATAGGTCGCGGCCGGTGTAGTTCAGGGTTTGGTACAACGACACATTGCCAAAGAAATACTGCACCTCAGGGTGTTTGCGCAGCAATGCGCCCAAGCCTACCCACGTTGCAAAGAAGCCCAACGCGCCCTTTTTGGCGGCGCGGTTGACCACCGAGCGGCCCAGTTCAATGGCATAGGGCAGGATGTTGCGTTGGAACGAAAGAGAATAATCAAACAAGCCAAAAGTTCGCAAACACTCTGGACCAAACACGGCCACCTTAGCACCCAACTGATAGCGGTACATGGCGACCATTTCTTGATATTCGGGGTCCCAGGCCACCAACTGCGAATAGCACTGTTCGCCGTAGTCACGGTGGTCGAGGTCCAGCTCTTCGCCTCGTCCGGCACCGACGGCGCGGAAACCGGCTTCGCGCAATCGCCCTATTTCTTCCATCGCGGCTGGGCATTCGTCGCCAGTGAAACTGTAGATATTCAGGCCACGAAACTGTGCCAGCGGTGCCAACGCGGCGAGTTCTTGCGCCACGCTGTTCTTGATGACGGCGGAGATGGCAATTGGGTCTGCTTGAGCAAGAGTCGATTGATGCGCGAGTGTCATGATGAAGTCTCCTTCAAGACAAGAGAGGACGTAGCCTGAGCGAGCGCCGGATGCGGACGCGCCAGCCGCCCATATTGTGCACGGACAATCGCCATGCGCTGTTGATCGTTCGGGGCGAGCTGTTCGAGATCCTCGGCACGGATGGTTTCCCCCACGCACACATCGAAGGTGCGGGTAGCGGGTTTCAACAGCTCGCGCGGCAGCAAGGCCATTTCAAGGTTCAGCGCGGCATTGAAGCGCTGGCGCAAAGCCGCGACGCCATGAAACAACCATGAATTCGTGCCTTCTAGGTGGATAGGCACCAATGAGCGACCATAGCGTCGGGCCAGAGTCACAGGCATGCTGTGCCATTCAAAGTCGGTCAGTTGGCCCTGTTGTTTGCGCGCGGTGCGCCCGGCCGGGAACACTAAAATGGCGGCGTCGGTGGCGAAGGCGGCATGCAGATTGCGCACCGACTGGCGCGAAGAACGATATCGATCCACCGGCACGACCAAGGGTTGCAGGGGCGGAATCAAGGTCAGCAAATCCGTCACCACCACCTTCACCTCCGGATAGTAACTTTGCAACCACGCGAGCAGAATCAGGCCATCTAGGCCACCGGTTGGGTGATTCGCCACAAATACCGGACGTGCTGCGACCGTGGGTAGCGTTGCGCCATTAAGCACCTGTGCGCTAACGCCCAAACGCTGCAACACTTGCGCGGGAAAACGACGCGCATTGGTGTCCGAAAGGGCCATTAACGCTTGGTTGAATTGGCGCACTTGCGTTATCCACAATAACAACCGCAACGGCCAACCGCGCAAGCGCTGCCAAAGCGTTGGATTTTTGTCCTGTAACAACCGTTCAACGTCTACCGGCGGTGCAATGGGTGGTACAACGGGCGCACTGTGCGGCAGGGGCTGCCAATGGGTTTTTAACGTCTGTATGCTCGTCGGCTCGGCTCCCGGTACAGGTGTACCCGGCCAATATTCCATGCGCGTTAAACCCGGCTGTACCTGAATGCGTGTTAGGCTGACGGTGGCGCGGTCGCGCCGGTTCATCGCAACCGATGCCCATGGCATCCACCCGTGGCGTTGGCAATGCGCTTGTAGCTGGTGTTCAGGCGTCCAAATTCGCCAACCTTGGAGTTCGGTTGCCCAGCGGGAGAAAAAATACCGCCGCAGCAGGGGAATCCACTGCGGCAGTAATGAGGAAGTACTGAACGGTGAGCTGGGAGCTACCGTCTCTGACCATGCCTGTGCCGACCAACGCCAGCATAGCGGTTCTTGGGTTTGCCAAAAGACAAAAACAACGCAAGGCGCGAAGTCCATTGGAGCGGTATTCTGCAACAACGAACGCACCGCCATCGGCGTGGCACAAGCACTCAGGGAGCGCACCAAGCGGCCACGACTCTGGGTAGCCATGGTAGTTCGGTGTTGTTGTTCAGCGGCATAGTCGTTCAGCAAGCAAATCGTTAGCCCTTGGTCGTTGGTGGCTAGCCAGAAACCATCACCTTCAGGGTCATGCGGAGCCAGTATCTCGCGCCCGCCTTCATTGAACACCATCGGCGGCTCGGCTGCGATGCGACTGCGCCGTTCATCCCGGCTGAACACAATGTTCAATGTGCCCTGATGATGTTGCCAACTTAGGGTGCACATAATGACTGCTCCACACCCTGCGACGTTTCATAGCGGCGTGTGGATGGGTTAACGCCGAAACCCGGTGGCATGGCGCCGCCCTGTATCACCACCAGCATTTCCACCAAAGCAAAGTGATGAATGCTGTGTTGCGTGAGAAATACCAGCTCGCGGGCTAATGTCGTTGTGACCGGTGCGTTATCATCGTCGGTGCAGTAGTGGAGGATCAACGCTCGGTCACCGTGCTTTATATGTGTTGCTAGCTCAGTCTGGACGCACTGCAACAACATCAACGCATACGATGAATCGACCTCGACACGCGGGTCACGCTGACGATGTTCGTAGTCGATGTCGGTGCCACTTGATAAGGCGACAGACAAGGCGAGATAGTGATCCAGGATATGCCGCACGTGGCGGCCGGGCGTTTGCCCATGTGGTAGCAATTCACAATGGCCGCTGTACTCCGTGTGGTTTACATGCGCCAGCCAGTTCTCCAAGCGTTGCATGACACCGACGGCTTCGTGCCACAGCAGGCTCATGTCGTTTCCTATCCGTTGATCACCTACCATCAATTTTCCCTCGGCATATTGGCGACACTGCGGCTATTGACATCGTTGAGCGCCCAGTCGTAATCAAGAAAACGAATAGGCACCTGCTCAGTCGCCAAGCGCTCCCGTTGATTGTCCGGCACCCCCAGCTCGTCGGCATATAACGCTAAGAATTCGCCCAATCGGTTAGTGCCTTGCCAACCGGAAGCGAAATCATCCCGATACCAACGAAATATCGAAGACACTTCAACGCCTTCACCCGCCCAGCGGTTGCGTGATCTATCGCTGAGAAAAGCCCGCGTAGCCTGATCCAACTGTTGCTCTAGCGTGTCCGCTTCAAAAGCTTCGGTCAGCAAAGCCGGGCAACCGATACTGGCGCAGTTCACCGCAAAATGGATACGCGGTTCGTTATAGCGCCCCGAGCCACGGATCATTTCATGTTCTATTTCGTCCAAACTGCGCTCTTGACCCAAAAGAGGAATGAATTCGCGTTTCCACGGTGAACGAAAGAGTGAGCCCAGATCACGAATAGAATCAAGGTCAGGATAAGCGGTGAGTATCAACTCCACCGTCCACGCGTTATAGGCGTTGATCAAAAAAGCGAGCTGGGTATCCGACGACCATTGCTCAAACTCAGGCTCTGTCACCGCCGACAGTGCATCCAGATAGTCCGTAAGCTCGGCCCGCTGGTCTGCGAAACCCGCATAGTCCACGGCGGTGGCTCGTCCCTCATTGAACGGCTGCACATGGCGCTGCAACAATTCTGTCCACGCTCTGTGCTCCATGGCCGACACCGAACCACCGAACAGCCCCCCGAGCAGGACACCTAGCCATACTATTCTTCGCATCAATTCTTCTACCCTTTGCCTACTGATTACCTGCTTGGATATCACCCGTGTAAAAAAGTTCATTCTGTCTGCTTTGCCTGTCGCGGAATGTTCACAAGATGGTTTAGGCTTTAACTGTTATACTTTGTAACCGCAGGTAACGATTAGGGAAATTCCGACGTATTCTCCCGCCCGCGCTTATTTTTGTTTTTCTGGTTGCGTCAACAGTAGAGGTTTGCCTATGGCATATACGGTCATTGCCGAAGAACTCAGAGAAGCCTTAGCCAAGGACGACCTCCAGACCATGGAGCAACTCGTTGCCGATATGCAACCGGCTGACCTCGCGGAATTCATTCAGGAACACCCGGTCGACATCAACCTGAAGTTGTTGTCTTGCTTGCCGATTAAACAGCGCGCGGAAACCTTTGGTTATTTCTCCGAAAATGATCAGCGCGAACTGGCCGAACACATGGATGAGTCCACCTTGGCTAACCTGTTCATCCACATGAACTCGGATGAACGGGCCGACTTGTTCAACCTGCTCGAAGAAGAACTTAAAGCCGATTTGATGCGTCGCCTAGCGCGTAATGAGCGGGAGGACTTGCGCCGTCTGTCCAGTTATGAAGAAGGCACCGCGGGGTCTATTATGACCAGCGACTATGTGGCTGTGCCTGCCCAGTCCAGCGTTGCGCAAGCCTTTGATATTGTGCGTTCTACCGCACCCGACGCGGAAACCATTTACGACATCTACAGTATCGACCATATGGGTCGTTTGATGGGTGCGACGTCGCTGCGCGAAATGATTCTGGCGCGCACCACGGCGCGGATGGACGCGCTGATGACCACGGAGCTGATCAGCGCTACCGTGGATACCCCGCAGGAAGAAGTCGCCAAACTGATTTCACGTTACGATCTCTTGGCGTTGCCGATTATTGATAATGACGCGCGGCTAGTAGGCATTGTGACCTACGATGACGCGATGGACGTAGCAGAACAAGAAGCCACGGAAGACATCCACAAAGGGGCTTCAGTGGGCCGTTTGGATGACGGTTTTGGCCGTGCGCGCTTGCGGGATCTCTATCGGACGCGGATTGTTTGGCTGGTCTTGCTGGTGTTTGGCAACATTTTCTCCGGCATGGGCATAGCGCTGTTTGAAACCACCATTGCGGCGCATGTTGCTTTGGTGTTTTTTCTCCCCCTATTGATTGGCAGTGGCGGTAATGCGGGTGCGCAGGCATCCACGCTGATGGTGCGGGGTATTGCTACGGGCGATGTAGGTGTTTCGGATTGGGCACGTTTGCTGGGCCGGGAGCTGCTTGTGGCCGGTGCACTAGGGCTAACCATGGCACTGGCTGTATCACCCATTGGGTTCTGGCGCGGGGGCGAAGAAATTGCGTTTATTGTGGGTACCGCCATGATCAGTGTGGTGGTGTTGGGTAGCCTGATCGGTATTTGCTTACCTTTTATTCTCAATCATCTCGGTTGGGACCCGGCAACGGCGAGCGCTCCGCTGGTAACCACCTTGATTGATGCGGCCGGGGTCATTCTGTATTTCAGTATTGCTGCGGCGGTATTGGATCTGCCTGGCCTGTTTTAACGTATCGTCGCTTGTTATTTTTCTTCTGATAGGACTGATTGTGTATGGCTTTTACTGGAGTCCGTAACTATTCGCACGCCCAACCGGATAAGACCGGTATTTTAATCACCAACTTAGGCACGCCCGATGCGCCCGAAACTGGTGCAGTGCGGCGTTACCTACGCGAGTTTTTGTCTGACCACCGGGTAGTGGAAATCCCCAAGGCCATTTGGTGGTTCATTCTGAACGGCATCATTCTGTTGCTACGGCCAGCACGTTCAGCGAAGAACTATCGTACCGTTTGGACAGAGCGCGGTTCACCGTTGCTTTACCATACGGCAGATCAATGCGCTGCCATTCGCCAGTACATGCAGGGCCGTTATGGTGATGATGTGGTGGTGGAATTTGCCATGCGCTATGGCAACCCGGCCATTACCGATGTACTGCAAAAGATGCAAGACCAAGGTGTACGCCGTTTGCTGGTATTGCCCATGTATCCTCAGTACTCAGCCACAACAACCGCCTCAACCTTCGACGCCATTGCGCACGATTTCGCGCAGCGGCGCTGGATTCCCGAACTGCGTTTTATTAATCACTACCATGATTTCCCGCCCTATATCGAAGCCATGGCAGAGCATATTGAAGCGTTTCAAAAAATCAACGGCAGCCCGGAAAAGCTGGTTTTGTCATACCATGGCATACCCAAACGCAACCTATTGGAAGGCGACCCCTACCATTGTGAATGCTACAAAACGTCGCGTTTACTGGCCGAACGCCTTGGCCTTCCACGTGAGCAAGTACTAACTACGTTTCAGTCCCGATTCGGTAAACAGGAATGGCTTAAACCTTATACGGATGCCACGATGAAGCAATTAGGGGCGGAAGGCGTGGGCTCGCTTCAGGTATTCTGCCCGGGGTTTCCAGCCGACTGTTTAGAAACCATTGAAGAAATAGCGGAAGAAAACAAACATTACTTTGAGGAAGCCGGCGGGAAGAACTTTGCCTATATTCCGGCGCTGAATGCAGAACCGCACCACATTCATGCCCTGACGGCCCTATTGGAGCAACACCTGAAAGGTTGGCACCCGTTGGGTAATAGTGACAAGGAGTTAACCGTGGCAGAAGCCAACGCAAAAGGCGCTTAGGGCCTATTGCGGAACACAAGCCACCGCTAACGCTGAAAAAATGAGGCGACGGCGGTGGCGAATTCTTTACTGCGCAGGCGTTCCTGAAAAATTTCCGCCTCGGCGTCTATCGACTTTAGCACCTCGGCATAGCCCTCACCTTTCATCAATCGCTTGGCGGCCTGCATGGCTTCTGGCGGGCGCTTCGCCAATTCCTGTGCCCAACTGCGACCGGCCTCCAAGGTGTCAGTGTCCGCCACGACCTTATTGATCAACCCAGCGGCCAGTGCCTCTTGTGCGCTGAAGCGATTACCCAACAGCAGCCATTCGGCGGCCTTAACATGGCCGACCTGGCGTGGTAACAGCAGCGACGATGCGAATTCAGGCACTAAGCCCAAGTTCACAAACGGCATTTGAAACACGGCCTGCTCGCCTGCTACGACTAAGTCGCAGTGCAACAACAGTGTGGTGCCAATGCCAATCGCACTTCCATTCACCGCCGCCACCATGGGTTTTGGAAAAACAGCAGCAGTACGTAAGAACCGTAAAACCGGTGCGTTTCGGTCTTTCATCGGGTGCGCCATAAAATCGCGCAGGTCATTGCCTGCGGTAAAACAGGCAGCATCACCCGTGAACAACACGGCTTTTATTTCTGCATCGGTCTCTGCTTGTTCTAAAGACTCTCGAAGCATGTCGTACATCGCTTCGGTAATGGCGTTTTTCTTATCCGGACGATTAAAGCGGATAACCATTACGCCATTGTCCAACAGCGTCAATACGTCACTCATGCTCATGAAGCATTAATCCTCAACTTTCCAACGCGTGGCATTTTGCTCCAACTCGCGTGCGGTGCTGCGTAAACGTTCGCTTTCCGCCGCATTCTTCTCGGCTTGTTCTTGCGAATGACGGGAACTGTCGAAAGATTGTTCCAGTACGTTTGCCAGCTTCCCGGTCATCGTACTTTGTTCATTGGATACCTGCAAAATATCCTCACTCGCCCGCACAATGGCGTCGAGTGATCCGCCAATAGTTTGTAATGCTTGCTGCGAGGCTTGTGCAGTACTCTCCAAGGTTTCCGAGCGCTCTTGTTCTGCTGACATCATGGCCTGTGCGCGCTCTGTATTGGTCAATAGGCCATCAATGATGGTTTGAATTTCGTCTGTGGCACCCCGCGAACGCTGCGCCAGGTTTCGCACTTCATCGGCTACTACAGCGAAACCACGGCCATGATCCCCCGCCCGCGCCGCTTCTATGGCCGCGTTCAGCGCCAGCAAATTGGTTTGTTCGGCTATGTTTGAAATCACATCCAGTACGTGGCGAATTTGTTCAAAGTCCTTCGCTAGGGTATTGATGGTATTGGCGGATTCACTCACGCCGCGCGCCATCTGATGCACTTCGGTAATAACTTCTTGAATGGTTTGCGTACTGGACGATATATCATCCCGCGTGTTCATGGTGACTTGCGCCGTATTCTTAGCCTGCTCCGTTACGGTGCGCGCACTGTCAACCATACCCGCTAACAGATCTTCAGCCGTTTGATTTCGTTGGTTTTGCAAGTTCAATTGCTTAAGCGTTTGTTCCGACCCTTCCGTCATCCCGGCGCAGGCGTTGCTGACCGTACTGGCCGCTTCACGGGTCAGTTTTACGGAATGCTGAATGTCTTCCAGTAATCGGTTAATCGCGGCCGAGATTTGTCCAAATTCATCGTTACCCTTTAACGGACTGCGCTGTGTTAGGTCATGATTGGCTTGAATGCCCAAAATTGCACCACGCAGCGTTGCCACCGGGCGACTGAACGAACGCGCCATCCACAGGGCGGCTACGAAGGCCAACACCAACACCAACACCACAATACCCACCGCGTAGCCAATAACTTCATTGCGTAGAGTCGTACCGGCGGCCAGTGCTTCCGTAGCGTTTAGCTCGGTGATCAATGCCCACTGCGAGCCACCAAAACTCAGCGGCTCAAACGAACCAATGACTTGGTTACCCAGGGGGTTGTTGTACAGAGCAATTCCACTGTTCCCCGCAATCGCCTGTTCGATACCGGAGCTATTCAAATTGACCAACCCGGACATGCTGTTGCGGGCAAGAATCTGTTGTTGCAAGTCGGCGTTCACTTGCAGTTGCGTCAGCGCCGTTTCCGGTGCTTCATCGAATTCGCGCTTGCTCGACAACAATAGGCCGTCTTGATTCACCAAATAGGTATCGCCGGTCTCCCCCAATCCCAGCGACGCTCGGTCGCCATTATTGGACAGGGTCGACTCCAACTGTTCCACCTGAATACGTGCGGCAAAAACACCCAACATATCGCCTGTATCGGCATCGAAAATAGGTACCGCCATAAAGGCGTTCGGCAAGCCAAAACCGGGGGTATAGGGCGCAAAATCGACAAAGGCCGGTGCGCTGCTTGCATCTAACGTTAACGCTTGGTTAAACACCTGCTCCAACCCACTGCCCTGCACGATAGGGTGTGCCATGTTGATGCCGAAATCCGGCATTTTATTCACCGAGTACACCACATCGCCATCGGTATTCAGCAGGTAGGCATCGGCAAATCCAAAGAAGTCTACGATGGCTTTGGCTTCCGGGTGAAATTCCCGGTGCGCCAATGTGTAACGCGAAGAATCACCGGGATCAATAATGTCGGCCCGTGATATCCAATCGGCATCGCCTTGGGTCAAATAGAAATATTGCAACACCAAGCGCGCTCGATCGATTTCCGTCCAGTAGGCCGCCGCATCGAAATCAGTTTCCGGTGAATACTCCCGTAAACGAGCGGCAAAACCGCTGTTCAGATAATCCACCAGCTCGGCGGTCTCGGCCGCAACATCAGGCCGTTGTCGAACGACCGCATTCAATTGATAACCACGGTAACTGGAAGCAAAGGCGGCCATGGCACGTCGGCCTTGCGAGTTCGAGGCATAACCCGCCACCTGTTGTTGTAGGGTATTGAGGAAATCACTCAAGCGTTGCGATTGTGTAGCGCCAACGAGTTGCAAGCGCAATTCGGCCTGTTCGGAAAGCAGTTGCTGACCGGCACGAATACTGGTGGAACTGATCATCACACTGGCGGCCAGGGCAGCCATCAGTGATAGGGCTAAAATTACGATGAGTAATTTTCGTTGTATGCTCATGTGTTACTACCTGCGCTGTGTGATGCTACCTGAGGCAAATCTGAGTCTTGTTCGCTCAGCTACTTTTTTACAAGCAAGAACTTAGCCAAACAGGTTGCTCTTTATAGTTATATTTTTCTCTGGAGACCTGCGTTTAACGCTTCTTACACTGATAGTAGGAAAAGAATCAACAAATCGCCATCGCACGCAGCCACCAATTGCGCAGTGTGCCGACTTTCACTTGACACGGCCAATGCCGGACACGCATAGACTATGTGAAATGTGTATAGGGTGATGTACAGCAGGCAGGTAAATTGCGGTCATGACCGGAGAGAAAAACGCCCTTCCATGGGCAACGATAGCAACATCAGAACGCCTAGAAACTCCCTGCACTGTTGACCAATGATCCAACACCACCGGTTTGCACGGCGTTGTTTGCCCCGCCTTGCCACTGAACGCCGGCCGAGGGATCAGCGTTTTCGCGCTTCACACACTTCCATTCAATGGCGGTATTGGTAGGGAGATCGTTCAGAGTAGATTGCCATGTCGGGTAGTTGGTAGCCCCGAGCAGCACGCCATTCGCGACATTCCAGCTTCCGAGTTCAGGGATATTTCCCACCACATAGACACTCTGTCCCCAATACGTTGAGCCGTTTTGGCAGGTGAAGGTGACGGATGCACCACTGCCCGAAGCAGGCGCTTTAAAGTTTTGAATGAACTGCGCGTACCGGTTGCGGCCCGTGGTATTTTCCGTGACATTGCTCACCCGCAGAACGGTCAATCCGTTGTAGCTGGTCCAAGTAAAAGCATTCTCAATGTTGTTCCAACCCGTATCGGTTTGAACGCCGCCAGCCAAGGCATTTTCACCCTTCAGATCCACACCCAGAGCACCGGCCGCATCACCGACCCAGAATACCAAGTCTTGTGCGCGTGAATACGCCAACGAACCGCCATCATAGTCCTGGTTGTTCATTTCCAATGCAGTGAAATGCAACACCACATTGCGACTTTGGTCGCTGCCTGTTTGTGTCGTGCTGATGATGCTGTTGTAGCCATGGCCGGTTGCCGGACTCGTGAGATCAACATCGGTCGGAATCAAGCCGGCCGTAATTTCCGGCACCCGGCGCACGCTGGCACTGGGGTTACCAATTTGCCAATGCAAACCAGGAATTTTCATGCCTAATTCAATGTCGTTCATTGCACCATCAAACCCGGCCATGGCCGCATTGATCATACGTGTTCCATGCCCTGTTAGAGACTCGTGATACCAGCGAATAAAGTCTCGACCATATTGGGTATACAAGTGGTCTTGGTTGTTGAAGAAGAAGTCCACATTCGAGGGCGGGTTGATCTGGCTCCACTGCGTGAGTGTTGTACCCCAAGCATTGTTCACCGCCGCCAACGAGCTGTATTGGTCTTCCGCCCAATCGCGAAAATCATTCACCGCTAAGGTGCCGTAGGCTTGCAACGTACCGCGATTCGGGTATTGAGCGCGCCAATCATAGCCATCGTGCTGATTGTAGGAGGGATAGCGCAACTCACCGGCTGGCCCCATGCTGATATTAAGCTCGATGATGTCATCGGCCAGATGCGCATAGCGCGCTTCAAATGCAGCCATGAATTCAACGTATTGGTTTAGGACATACTGGTCCGCCCACAGCGATACCGTTTCGTACGAATAATTTCCTAACTCGCTGTAGTAACGTAGGTCGTTTTCACTAATACCGGGGTTTGCATTCGCCGCTTGGCTCCAAAACCAACTGGGAATTGGGATGTTGCAGTCGTCACCGACGTTTCCACCGCACTGGTGAAACGACATAATGGGCACAATTTTCAGGCCCGCATTCAGAATGGTGGCGAACTTTTGGTCATAGTATGACCAATCAAACTGGTTGTCTCCGGCCCCTTCAACTTTACCCCACCAAACGTCTACGGAAATGCCGTCAAGACCATAACCGGCGGCCTCATTTAATTGCCATTGAAAGGCATTCCATTGGTTTTGCGTGGTGATTTCCAACGGTGCCATTGCGTTCACCGTTTGTGCTTGATCGGCCATGGCCGATAAGGAAAGAGCGAAGGCTGCGCCTGCGATGGTGAGATTGAACTTAAGCATCATGATTTACCTATGTCGTACTTATCTTGTTGTTTTTATCAGCACGACTACGGTAAATGATGGGCGATTTCAGACAAGGTTGAAGGGGGCGGGGTTTTTAATTTCGGTGGCGGTGGAAGAAAGGTGGGATTGGCCTCCACCGTAGGGGTTGAATAAAAATTGAACAACGCTCAAGAATCAGATTATTCATACTTTGTTGGGTGGAGTGTCGATTGATCGGCCATACATTTTAGGGATAGCCGTTTTAATTGGCGTAGGTGTGGGCGTAGGGATTTGCCTCAAGGCGCGACTCCCGGCCTGCCGTGGAGCGCCGGAGGCAGATCCCTGCGCCCGCACCGAGAGCCAGCCCTGAATTACGAAACCGTAAAACTGCCCGTTTTCGCATCCAAATCGGCCACCAAACCATGAATTTTACGGGTATTCTGCGCAATGGTTTGAATGGATTTCGAATCAGTATCCAACTGCTGGGCAATGCTGTCCATCTCCTGGCTCATGTGGCGAGCTGTGGCAGCGACCTCATTCACCGAGCTGGCCATCTCGGTCGATGCCTCGGAACTGGTTTGTGCATGCGCCTCAATATCGCGAATGGCTTCCTCTGCTTCAGTACTGTATTGCTCAATAACATCCAACTGCTTCAAGCCGACTTGCATGGTTTCGATAGCCGCTTTGGTCGACTGTTGAATTTTGCTGACATCTTCCTCGATTTTGCCGGTCGCACTTACCGTACGCTCCGCCAAGCTGCGCACTTCATCCGCCACCACCGAGAAACCCCGCCCGGCTTCACCTGCACGCGCCGCCTCGATCGCCGCGTTGAGCGCCAGCAAATTGGTTTGCTGCGCCAAACCGTTAATCATCAACACCACATTATCGATATTCCGCGACAGGTCACCCAAATCATCCAACCGTTTGCCGGTATCAGTTACCACGGCCACGGTCTCTTTCAGACTGTTCGACAGTGAATTGATGGTGTTGGCGCCACGGCGCGCCGACTCATAGGTTTCACGCGACTGTTCGCTCAATGTATTGGTACTGCCCGCAATGCTCTCTATGGTCATGGAAATTTCTTCGGTAGATGCCGCCAGCGAACTGGTTTGCTCGGTCACCGATTGATTACTGCGGGCCATATTCGATACCGCATTATCCAACTCGGTCACCATAGCGTTCACATCTCGCGTCACCTTTACCACGCCCCCGACCACGGCACCTAAATCCGTGGTCATGTCATTCACGCTGCTGCTCAGAGCGTCAAATTCATCATTGCGCGCGGTGTTTACGGGTAACCTTGCGGTTAAGTCACCCGCACGGACTTTATTCAAGTCGCTCATGATGTGTTGCAAGACAGATCCAACGCTCCAACCTATCCATACCATCATGCCAATCACCAAGGCGGTAATGGCTAAGCTAAACGCTATTAGCGTAGTACGAGCCTGTTGCGAACTCGCACTTGCCGCATCTTGCGCTTGCGCCACCAAGGCACGGATATGCTCGGAAGTAACATCACGCTGAGCGCCAAACTGTGCTAACGCAGAACGAAAGCTGTCCCGAGCCGAAACCACCTGCGCGCTCAAGCGGGTGTACTCGGTCACAGCGACGCGATACGCCGACACGAATTCGCCAAACCGCTCGCGCAAGTTGAGTTGATCGATGCGTTGTTCAAAATCCGCAAACCGCTCATTAAAGGTGGCTAGGTTTCCTTCGGTAGGTTCGAAGATGTAATTGCGCTCTGCCTCACGCACCGCTACGAAGGATTGGCGCACAATGGCCAGAAAAGATATACGTTGCAGCAAGTCTTGTCCCAAGGTATCAATGGTACCTTGCTGCCCCGAAGACGAGGTAAAGCCAACCCGTTGTTCCACGGTTAGCAGCGCATTGAGTTGTGTGAGGTAGTTGTCGAGCAAACGCTCGGTGTCCTGCAACAACGTTTGTGCCTGAGCATCTGTTACACGCGCTTGGTCCGCTGCAAGGTTGACCCGAAACACTTCGCCTTGGCTCGACACTTGATTTATGAAGGTGCTAACCGACTCGTCCGTTACATTGCGGAGATCATCCGACCACCCCATCAATGCCATCGAAAGGGCATCAATATGGCTATTGACACTGGTCAGCGTTTGCAATTCCTGTCGCGTATTATCGAGGGAGCGTAGCCCGGAATAGGCCACACTCGACAACACGCCGAAACCGCATACAGCAGCCACCAAAAGGAGAATTAACCGAACACGAAAACTCAAGTTAGCCAAGCGCATAAGCATCTACTCATTATTAGTGTTGCGTCAGTGCCAACCGACTCAACAGACCTTTATGGGCGATCTTACGTCTTGGCTGCTTGACTGCACGCGAGGCGTTTTACAACGATGCAGCCGACCGAGACGCTTGATCGTACAACCCCGAGAGCGCGCGCAAGGTGCTGGCGATTTCAGACAATTCAGCAGGGGCAAAACCCAATTGCTTTAAGGAACTGACCAAACAACGCTCTCGGTTTTCTTTGTACCGAAGGCAGAATTTCTCGCCTTCTTCCGTGGTGGAATAAAAAATTTCCTTACCCTGCTTTACGCCTTTCACCAAATTCTGCTTCGCTAATTTCTTCACAGAATAGGTGATGGTGTGCGTATCTTCCACGTTCAATACAAAACAAATATCCGCAATGCGCTTCGCGCGTTCCCGGTGATTAATGTTGTGCACCACGAGAACGTCCAGCGGCGCCATATCATAAGCACCACTGGATTTTGCACAGTGCATCATCCACCGGTTAAATGAGTTATTAGCAATGATTAAGCCAAACTCATATTCACTGAGTGAAGCCCCTTTCTCCGACACCAAATGCGATGACGAAACGATGGGGACCGGTGGAAGCAGTTGATCAGGCATGAACGCGTATCTCCTAATTTCGGCTCATTTCGGCCGGCAGCGCCGTCACAATCTCCGGAAACACAGTAATCAGTACGATACCCAAGCCGATGATCAGGAAGAACGGTAACGCTGCGCGGGCCACATAAAGAATGTTTTTTCCCGTGAGAGCTTGTAGCACAAATAGGTTGAACCCAACGGGTGGGGTTATCTGCGCCATCTCTACAACCAACACAATGTATATACCGAACCACAACAGATCAATCCCCGCGGCCGAAACCATCGGTAGAATAATGGACGTGGTGAGCAAAACTACTGAAATACCATCCAAGAAACAGCCAAGAATGATGAACAGAATGGTCAAATACACCAGCAGCATGATGGGTGACAAACCCAAACCATCAATCATCGACACCAGTGTCCGCGGTATGCCCAAAAACGCCATAGCAACGGTTAGGAAATGCGCCGCGATCAATATCAGTGCGATCATACACGAGGTTTTTACGGCTCCCATTAAACTATCTAGGAACGCCTTTCTGTTCAAACTGCCGGACAACGCCGCCAAGATCAGCGAGCCAAAAACCCCAACCGCTGCCGCTTCCGTCGTCGTGGCATAACCACCATAGATCGAACCCAACACAAAAGTAATTAAACCCAGGATAGGCAACAAATAACGTAAGGCAACGAACCGATCACGCCACGTAAACTGATCATCTGACTTAATTTTTCGGGCATCTTTATTGATCATTGACCAGGCTATCGTATACAACATAAACAGCCCCAGCAGCATCAAGCCAGGAATCGCTGCCGCTATAAATAAGCGCGCGATACTCACTTCTGCGGCCACCCCGTATACGATCAGGATGATACTCGGTGGAATCAACAAGCCAAGGGTTCCTGAACCTGCCAAGGTAGCAATCGACATCCGTTCACTGTAACCACGACGCTTCAACTCCGGCAGTGTCATCCGACCGATCGTCGCGGCCGTTGCAGCCGAGGAACCTGAAACCGCAGCAAACAAACCACAACTCAAGATATTCACATGCAGCAGGCTGCCTGGTAGTTTGCTTAGCCAAGGTGTTAGGCCCTTGAACAGATCTTCTGAAAGCCGGGTTCGAAACAGTATCTCACCCATCCATATAAACAGGGGCAATGCCGTCAGTGACCACTTTGATGCACTTGACCACGCACTGGACGCAAAAATCAGCCCGTATACATCCGAGCCATAAAGAATGATGCCCACTAAGGCCACCAACATCAGGGACAGCGACACCCAAAACCCAAGCGCCAACAGGCCAAGCATCAATGCCGCTAATAAAATTCCAATCGTTATGGTATCCACTACTTTTGCTCCACGGTGGTGGCGGAATCCGTCAACTGATTCAGATCTTCCATCTCATCATCCAAGCCTTGATAAGTAGGCTTGCCGTTCCGAATCGTGTGGACCAACTCGTCCAACACCGCAATATTGAAAATGACCGCACCGACCGCAACTGGTACCTGAGGAATCCAAAGATCGACCCTGACATAGCCAAGGCTCTTCTCATCAAACACCCACGACTCCCAGACCATGAAGATCAGCCAATACGACATGAACGTCGCTAAGGCCAACCCCACTACCAAAACGGCGATTTCTTGTACTTTCCGGGCCTTAGGGCTGAAATTATGAATCAGGATATTGACACGAATGTGCCCACCCACTTTTAAGGTATAAGCCAAGCCTAAGAAACTGGATGCGGCGAGAAAATACCCGGAAAAATCCTCAGTAGAGGGAACGATGATGTTAAACCAGCGTCCGATCACCTGCGCCATGATCAGCACGGCGATAGCGACGACAAAGAGCCCCGCTATGAGCCCTGAACCTAGATATAGGTTGTCTAGAAACTTGCGCATAAATACCCCCTTCGTTTATACGCTGGGCCGCAAAGTGCAACCCTGACAGTCAAAATAGGCGACCCCTTAAGAGGTCGCCCGATGCTTGGCGCATTTATCGACTGTAATACGCTTCCAGAATGCTGATGCCTTCTGCACCGGCTTTTGCAGCCCAGGTACCGCCCATTTCTTGACCAATGGCTTCCAAAGCAGACCGCAATTCGGCGGTCGGGGTTGAAATCTGCATACCCTCATCTGCTAGACGTTGGGTCGCTGTTTCTGCTTCAGCAATGGCCATTTCCCAACCGCGAGTTTCTGCAGCAGCGGCAGCTTCCAGAACCGCGGCTTGTACGTCAGCACTCAAACGGTTGAATGCACGCTCATTCACGAACACCATATTCTTTGGAATCCACGCTTGCACATCGGTGTAGTGATTGACGAAATCCCATGCCTGGCTAGATACACCTGTTGACGGCGACGTCACCATGCTGTTGATCATACCGGTACTGAATGCCGTAGGAATCTCTGGCGTTTGCACTGTCGTCGGTGACGCATTCAACAACATTGACAACTCAGTCGTCATAGGAGAATAAGCGCGCATTCTCAAGCCGCTGATATCTTCAATAGTATTGATCGGTGTTTGACTGTAGATACCCTGTGCTGGCCAAGGCACGGCAAACAAGAACCTAATACCTTCTGAAGCCAAATGCGCTTCTACGGCAGGGCGTGAAACTTCCCAAAGTGCCCGCGCAGAATCCCAGTCGCTCGCTAGGAACGGGATGTTATCAATTTCAAACACTGGGTTGGAATTACCCATGTTCGCCATGAAAAGCTCACCCGCTTGTGCCTGGCCAGTACGCACCGCACGGTGAATTTCGCCCTGTGGGAACAAGGATGCGCCGGAGTGCACGGTAATGCTCAACGCGCCATTGGTTGCATTGCTGATGTCCTCAGCAAATTGCTTGATATTAATGGTGTGATGAACGCCGTCGCCATAACCCGTCGCCAGATCCCAACGCGTCTGCGCGGAAGCGGTCGTGGTCAGTGCGGTAGCCATAACGGACGCAGCAAGTACTGCATGGATGGTCGTTTTCATTTTTCTAGCCTCTCTGTTTTTTTTATGGTGTGTATTACTTCTTTTTCTTGGTCTACACACCATAAAAGTATAGTATAAAATTTATTTGTCAATCAAACGTTAACGTTTTAACGACAAATTGATACTAAGCAAAACACAAGCCAACCTACAATATTTGTATAGATGGCACACAAAGAGAAATCAAACACTGTCAAGCAAAGAGGGCCGTGCGATGTTGTTGAATTGTGATCTGGGAGAGAGCTTTGGCGCTTGGACCATGGGCTTGGATCAAGAGGTTATGCCCTTGATCGACATGGCCAATGTGGCCTGTGGGTTCCATGCTTCCGACCCACTCATCATGCACAAAACGTTAACCTTAGCGAAACAATACGGCGTGAAAATAGGCGCGCATCCAGCTTACCCGGACCTCGTGGGTTTTGGTCGACGCAGCATGAAGTGCACCAAAGATGAGCTTTCGACCATGGTTTGGTATCAAATCGGTGCACTGCAAGGCATCTGTCGGCCTCTAGGATTGAACGTCAGCTATGTAAAACCACACGGCGCCATGAACAACGATATGATGGCGAACAACGACCAACTGCGCATCATCATGGCCGCTGTGCATGCTTATGACCCTAATCTGCCGCTCATGATACCCATCAGTAATGACTATGCTGAGCATCAAGCCATGGCCGCCGAGATTGGACTTCGCCTTATTCTGGAAGCCTTTGCTGATCGCGCCTACGACGATACAGGCCGTTTAGTCTCACGCGCCAAACCTGGTGCAGTGCATCACGATGCAAGTATCATTGTGGCGCAAGCCAAATCCTTTGCGCATAAAGGCGGCATTACTTCCATCACGGGTCAATGGTTGGATTTACCCGCCGACTCTTTGTGTGTGCATGGCGACAATGCCGAATCGGTCGCTGCGGTTGCCCGCATTCGAGAGGCACTAGGAGATAAAGGATGAAGATTGAAGCGGTCTCCGAAAATACCATTCTTCTGACCTTTGGCGACACCATCAGCGAAGCTATTACGCCGCGCATCGTCGCGATGGAAAAACTGATTGAGCATCATCTGGCACCCTACCTCGTGGATTTAGTGCCCTCTTACACCACGTTATTGATGATCTACGATCTTGATCGTGCCGATTACCGCCTGATGCTGAGCTTGCTGCGCAAATTGGCTGATACGCTCGACGACCATGTACAGGAACATGACGACGGTCGAACCTTCGACATCCCCGTATGGTACGACCCCAGTGTGGGGTACGACTTGGAAAATTTGGCGAAAGAAAAGAACATCAGCGTGGGAGAAGTTATCCATATACACAGCAGCAAAACCTATCGGGTCTTTGCTGTAGGCTTCAATCCCGGCTTTGCCTTTCTCGGCAAAGTCGACGCACGTATTGCTACCCCACGTCATCACAGCCCGCGATCTTCGGTTGCACAGGGCAGTGTCGGAATTGCTGATGCGCAAACGGCGATCTACCCGCTAACCTCACCGGGAGGTTGGCAGATTATTGGCCGCAGCCCAACGCAGTTTTTTGATCCCAAAGGCGACCCGCATACGGCATCCCTGTTACAAGTGGGTGACGAGGTTCGTTTTAAACCCATTCAGAAAGACGAATTTCTCGCTCTGGGAGGTCAACTATGAGTGCGCTACGTGTTGATAACCCCGGTTTTTTCGCCACCCTGCAAGATGCCGGGAGAACCGGTTCGCAACGCGCAGGTCTCACCGAAGGTGGCGCCGCCGACGAACATGCCTTCCGCTGGGCTAATAAATTGCTGAACAATCCGTTAGATTCGACTTGCGTTGAAATTTTGATGGGCAATTTCACGGCCACCCTCACGGCGGACGCCACGATAGCCATCGCCGGGGCCGACATGGGCTTTTCCATCAATGGTCTAGCTGCGGCCAATTGGTCCACCCATCGTTTGCAAGCGGGTGATCAACTAGCGTTCAAAACTGCGCGTTCAGGATTGCGCGCCTACCTCGCGGTAGCAGGCGGCTGGTTAACGCCCATCTTCTTTGGCAGTCGTTCCGTGGTAGTAAGGGAAAAGCTGGGAGGTTTCGATGGCGGCAAACTGAAAGCCGGCGATCAACTCAGCTTTGCTAGCCATAGCCCGCGCCGTATGCGCCAGCTTGCGCCGCGTTATGTACCCGACTACAACAGCCCCTTGACCCTGAAGATCGTGCCCGGCTACCAATATCGGTCCTTCTCAGGTTTGGATCGACGGCGTTTGGGTAGTTCAAACTATCAAATCAGTAACCGCATCGACCGCATGGGCTATCGCTTGGAAGGCCCACCGATCATCCCCACCATCGACGGCGTTATTTCTGAGGGCATTGCCATGGGTGCCGTGCAGGTACCGATGGACGGCCAACCGATTGTGTTGCTGCGCGACCGGCAAACCATTGGTGGTTACCCCAAAATTGGGTGTGTCACCTCATTGTGCTGCAGTCGTTTGAGTCAACGCGGCGCAGGAACGCCAGTGAATTTTGAATTCATTGATCTGAGTACCGCGCAGGGCGAGCGTCAGGTGTTCAACCGGTTCTTTAAAGCGGCGGACTGGGATATGGATGGGGAGACATTACTTTGGCCTTAGGGATTAGTTAAAAGCCTCTTTTTCTCAATCTGGCGGTGTTAAAAATGGTCTCAAATGCTCATTTACACTCAGTAAACTGCGCGTTCTCGACCATTTTTGCCTAGCCAGATTTTCGCCTCCGAGACTTTTTAAACCTCCAGTTAGTCTCTTCATTTACTTCGCAAAATACTGGCAAAAAAAACCCGCACAAGAATGAACGATGTGCGGGAAAACAGAGAGCTGTTTTTGACGCGAGGCGTCAGAATTCGTTTAGGTCATCCTTGGCTGGGTAGCCACAGGGCCAGTTGAGGGTACGCAATCAGCAAGCCCGCCATGATTAACATGACGAATATGTAAGGGATCACCCCAATCATCACGTCGCTGAACGGCTCACCTTTACGCGCGGCTTGCACAATGTACAGATTGAGCCCCACCGGCGGCGTAATGAGCGCCAACTCGACAAAAATAATCAATACGATACCGAACCATACCGGATCATAGCCTAAACCAAACACAATCGGCGTCAGTATTGGAATGGTGATCACCATCAACGACAGTGTTTCTATAAAGAACCCCAAAATGAACAAGATCAACAACACCATCAACAACATCTGCGTGGCAGAAAGGTCATATTGATTGATGAACTGTGTAAGTTGTTGCGACAAGCCCGCCGCACTCATGGCAAAGTTTAAAAATGCCGCCGCCATGATGATCAACATGATCATAGCCGTGGTTTTAATGGTGCCGTCCAACGCATCAAGAATGTTGCGCAAGGTCAACTTCCGGTACGCCGCCGCCATGATCATTGAAGCCGTCACACCAATGGCCGCAGACTCCGAAGGCGTTGCCCAGCCGGTATAAATAGAACCAATAATCACCGCAAATAACAGCAACAGCGGCACCAAATGAATCAGGCTCGAAAAGCGCATTTTCCAAGTTGCGGGCCGACTAGGGCCACCCAACTCGGGCTTCCACCAACACAGCACGGCCGACACCACAACAAACAAACCGGCCAGCAATAAACCGGGAATCAACCCCGCCATAAATAACTGAGGTATGGAGGTTTCGGTTAAAAAGCCATAAACAATCAAGTTAATGGACGGCGGAATAATAATGCCTAATGTACCGCCTGCAGCAATGGTACCGAGAAACAACTTAGGGTCATACTTCAACGCCCGTTGTTGTGGCAAGGCTACCGTAGAAACGGTTGCAGCTGTCGCCACCGATGAGCCGGATGTGGCGGAGAAAAACGTCGATGTCACAACATTCGAATGCAATAACCCACCGGGTAACCAGGACAACCAATAGTCCAACGCATCATAGGCGCGCGCGGCAATACCGCTGCGTACAATCATTTGCCCCATTAAGACAAATAACGGAATGGATAACAGCAAAAACGAGTTCGCCGAAGACCACATGTTTTGGCCCAAGGCACGGACCAAAGGAAACGGCGAAAAGAATATGTCTAATCCAAAGGCCAGAAACACTAAGGTCACAGCCACTGGAATGGTAAGAAACAGCATTACCAGAATGCCGATGATCATAAATAACAGCATGTTGAACGCCTCTTATTATTGCTCGGTTAATACTCAATTTCTTCTGCAGATTCCGGGCAGAAGTAACGTTCAAAGGCTGCTTTATCGTTCACAAATATCGCGAAGAAAGCACGAATCGTTAATAAGAGCGTAACAAACGAAAACCAAACATAACCACTTATCCATATAGCATGCGGTATCCACATCGGCGTCGACATAACGGTATTAGACAATGACCCATTACGTAAGGAACGTGCCAGAACGGGATAAGCATAATAGGTAATTAATAGCGTCATCGTGGTCAGGGTAAGAATGGCCAACATATCCATTATGCGTTTCAAAAAGTCCGGACTCTTTTGATAACCAATATCTATTCTGATATGCGCCTTTTCAAATAAGGCATGGGCCAAACCCCAAGAGGTTAATACGGCCAACAAATAGCCCGAATATTCATGGACGAATCGGAAGGAGACACCGAAGAGCTTTCTCGTAAACACTTCTAACGTAATCATGGCAATGGTGGCCAGGAGCAACGCTCCTAGCACCCATGCGATGACGCGAGAAGCCGACCTGGTAAAGCGTGTCACCTGTTCAAGCAGGTTATTAACCAGAGTCAACATAACGCGACCTCTCTGTTCTTGTTATGGTAATTATTTGCTGGCGGTCAAGCCGACAATGGTACCGACGCGATCATTCCACATCGTCACCACGCTGTCGTCTACTCGACGTGCCCAATTCGGCAGTACCGTATTTTCCAGCACATCGCGGGCGGTTGCCAAATCGGCTTCACTGGGCGATACCAGCGTCATATTTTGCGCTTCGCCACGCTCACAGGTACCTGTTCCGGTGAGGCAAGCCACACCTTGCTGGGTATCCACTTCAGCGTTCGCCCATACTTCTTCAATAAAATCTTCTTGCATGGTGCGTTCCAAGGTGGCTTGTTGTGCCGCCGAAAGCGAATTCCATTTATCGAGCGAAATGGCGGTCAGTACATAGTCCCAACCACCGGCAGGTAGGGTGTAGAGATAGTTGGCCATTTCATACCAAGCTGAGCTGTAGCCTGACATTGAGCCAGTAACCGCACAATCAATCACGCCACGATCCAAGGCGCCGGGTACTTCGTTAAAGGCGATATTCAGTGCCTTGGCACCGACCGCTTCCAAGAACTCCAGTGTCGTCCGGCCGCTGGCCCGAATCGCCCGACCATTCAAGTCTTCCAGATTCTCCACCGGATCACGGCAGAATACGACCTGCTGTGGATAAGGCACAATCGCCAGTACTTTACTGTCAAAACGGCGCTGCATGCCCATATCGGCGATTGGCAAATAGGCCTCCGCTACACGACGGGCATCGGCCACCGTCAGCGACAACATCGGCATATCCAATGCTTCGATTTCTGGAGCGTCAGCCACCGCATAGTCAGCCACGGTCATGGCCACATCAAACAAACCTTCCGACAGTAAGTTATAAACGTCTCCACCCGGCACGCCCATCTGATCATGCGTCGTTAACTGGACGTCGAAACCGGCACCTGCTCCGGGTAAGGTTTCAGACCAATACGGATTTTCAAACCGGCGGTGCAGTTCCAAACCCGACCAACTGCCCACTACGCTCAGCGAAGCAGACTGTGCCATGGCGGGCGCGCCCATCAAGAGTGAGCCGCCTACAGCGGCCATGGTGATCATCGTGTGTAGAGTTTTCATGTTCCAACCTCTATGGTTATTGTAGTTATCACCTCGATTGAGGATCACTTTCTGTTGAAGCATTCTATTAAGAGTACTCCAACTCCCAGTTTTGCCTATCAGTGATGAGCATTTTTCCTGGGCTATGCGTTATAGCTATCGGTAATTTGGCGTTCATAGCCGCCAGTTGTGACGTCACACCACAGGCCCAAAACGACGTGATGTCGGTGTCCTGAACAATGGGTGGATCGCCAAACTCGGGCTGGGCAAAGTTAGTTATGCCAATGTGTTCCGGAGCACCAATGTGCACGGGTGAACCATGAACCTTCGACATATTTGTTGTTATTTGTACGGCTTTAATGGCATCGCTTGACCGCATAGCACGCATGGACACCACCAGTTCACCATGAAAAGGCGCGACGGACTTAAGTGGAATGTTGGTTCGGTACATGGGCACGTTCGTGCCTGCTTCGATGTGTCGAACACCGACTCCATGCTGCACAAGCGACTCTTCAAACGAAAAAGAACAGCCGATATAAAAGGACACAAAGTTATCCTGCCACAGTGCAGAAATATCCAATACTTCGGTATCTAATGCGCCATGTCTGTACACGCGATATCCCGGCACATCGGTACGGACATCAATATGTTCACCCAGTTCCGTTGGAAATGGATCACCCGGCTCGCTGACATGCAATATCGGGCAGGCTTTGGGATTGGCAACACAGAATTTAAGAAACGCATGAGCATATTGCTCTTCCATAATCATCAAATTCGCCTGTGCAAACCCAGGACATAAACCGCTGGTGGTCGCTAACGGCGCATTGGTCCGGATATATTCCCGTGCCGCCTTGGGTGACATCGATGCATTGATCATTCAAAAATACTCAGTGACTTACTTCATGCCAGTCAAATTAGGTTTGGGGCTAAGATTAGTCAAATCAGTAATTTGGATGGATATGGATAGGAATTTCCGATACTTAGCCAATCACGTGGTTTTTATGCCGACGCATTATTCGGCTACAAATATTTACAAATGACGTTTCTTGCTGAACTTTCAAGGCGTTAGACCATGCAGACAATCATCTTTAAATACATTACACCAATGAATCGTTGACTATTAATCAACGTAAAAATATCGTCTTGCGCGTCTTCGTATTAAAATATTCTTAGGAGCACCCTATGAAATTCTTGCCGAATTTCGTCCTAATCTATTGTTTAACTACCTTAACGTCCTTTGCGGAAACATGGGAAATTCATACGCCGTACACAAACGATGTGCACACCACCGACGTACTTGATTACTTTGCATCCTTGCTGGAAATGTCGCCGAGTATTGACGCCAATGTCGAGCTTAAAACAGGTGCCGAGGTATTCGGAAATAGCGACATGTACCGCGCTGTTCGAACCGGAAGAGCGCTTTTTGGCGAAATACTTTTGGGCAACCTGGCCGACATTGATCCCATTTTTGATCTCGATAACTTGCCCTTTCTCGCCACAGACTTTACCTCAGCACGCATCCTCTGGACGGTAACCCGACCAGCCATTGAACGCAGTCTCAGCGACCAAGGAATTGTATTGCTCTACGCTGTACCCTGGCCCCCACAAGGACTCTACACGAACCAACGCATTAACACGGTGAGTGACTTGTCAGGCCTACGACTGCGCTCCTATTCATTGAGTACAACCGATTTGGCGCTTAAGCTGAACACTCTACCCGTCCCACTGGCGACCCAAGAAATCCCAAGTGCCTTTGCAGAGAACACCATCGACGCCATGATTACTTCGTCCACCATCGGCGTCGCCACTCAAGCATGGCGTTTTGCGCAACATTACACCGCCATTCCGTCCTGGCTGCCGAAGAACATTGTGATGATGAATAAGCGTTGGTTTGACGGCTTGCCCGCTGCGACCCAAAGCGCCATCTTAGCTGCCGCCGAAGACGCTGAACAACAAGGCTGGGCACGCGCCGAAGACAGCACGCAAGAAATGGTGGCACATCTGGCCGGACAAGGCATGGAGATAGCGCAGCCCACTCCTGAACTGCAACATGAATTGCGCCAGATCGGACTAAAAATGGCCGTAGAGTGGGCAGCCACAGCGGGCCTGACACGCCAATTGGTGCTTGAAGACTATTATCGTGCACTCGAAGACGCGACACCGAGCCACAACGACACCAACAATGCCCGCCCAGTCGCTCAAAGCCCTTTTCTTATACGGAATGCAAACTATGCAATAGACCCCAGAACAGGCCTCATCTGGCAGCGCTGCAGCTTCGGGCAAACAGCGAACGGAGAGGCGTGCGAAGGTACTGCACAACGGCACTCGTGGTCTGGTGCACAGCGCATCATTAACGAACTGAATCAACAAGAAGGCACTCAATGGCGCTTACCGACTCGCACCGAACTGGCCGAAATTCAGATTTGTCATGCCGACCGTCGTACGCCGAATATGAGTACCCTGTGCGAAGAATTCACGGATCGCCCTACTCTGTATCGTGATACTTTTCCCGATACCTTGCCGCGCTGGTATTGGACACAGGATACGCTGATCGACGATGATGGCTATGCATGGGCGCTCGATTTCAGCGTCGGCCATCAATACCCGATCGGTAAATTCGGGTATTCCCATTACCTCAGACTGGTACGCGAACCGTGATGGATTTTCGAGAACTGGAAGCCTTTGTTTGGATTGTGAAACTGGGCTCTTTTAAGCATGCAGCGGAACATCTGCACATTACTCAACCCTCGATCTCCGAGCGGATTGCCCGACTCGAAGATTTTCTGGGTGAAAAAGTGCTGCTGCGCGAACATCGTCCGGTACTGCCGACGCTCAAAGGCCGGGAGTTGTTTCGGCAAGCGGAAATGATGCTGCAAGAACGTCAAAATGCGATCGACAACTTTCGTGCGCAGACGGATTATCAAGGCGTGTTTCGATTGGGTGTGGTGGAAACCATAGCGCAAAGCTGGCTGCCTGACTTGTTAACCCTGCTGTCCGACCGTTTTCCGGCCATGACCATTGAAATGGAAGTGGACGGTTCCCCCGGCCTAGAAAAGAAAATCACCACCAATGAACTGGACTTGGCTTTCTTGATGGGCCCCATTAACCACGACCATATTGTGAACCGGCTGCTGTGTCGCTATCCCATGCGCTTCATAGCGCACCCGGACTTCAAAGGCATGTATCGTGAAGATGTAAACGACTATTTAGAACATTGCGTGCTATTAAGCTTCTCACGCGAATCCATTCCTTACAAAGATTTGCGCTTTATGCTGGCCGAACGGGGCATTGAGAATCCGCGCATTCACTGTTCCAGCTCGATATGGACCATCGCCCGTTTAGCCATGGCACACTCGGGCATTGGTGTTATGCCACCCATCATTGTACGCAACGAGTTAGCCGACGGACGGTTGGTTAAACTCAATCTTCCCCTACATCTACCCAACTTAATTTTTACCGCCTCCTGGCCTGCCAGCTATGACTCGTGGCTGGCCGAAAAAATCGCCCGCATTGCCCACGATGTTGCGCACCAAGCCCCTTGGGGAGACGAACTCGCCGCAACATAACGGGCAAAAAAAACCCGTGGAACCCATCTGGGTCCACGGGAAAGTACACAGCATTGAGAAAAGCAACACTAACATTCGCCTCGCTATCCCCTCGAGATTTCCCCAGCCAACGAACCAAGGTTTCTGAGCAAGACTGTTACGTGGCAACACCCATATTACGAATCAACAACGATATGTCAACATTTCATTGACGTTTGATTAATGATGTACATACTTAGGGGTGAGCTGATCAAAAATAAGACAGCCCACTAAGAACCCGTTAAATGGGTCAATTCGCAACAGAGAGCGTTTTAACCATGAAAACACACATCCATACCATCGCGCTGTTCCTCCGGCATGCCCGAAGCTTTACGCTACGCCTCGCCGTCCTCATCATGATTTCGCTGACCGCACAAAGTCTCAGTGCCCAGAGCTTAAGATCTCAACAATGGACGCTTGCCTCGCCTTATGGAGATGGTGTGCACCACACCCAAAATCTGCGCTTATTTGCCGAAGACGTAGCCAACGCTACCGGACAAGCCATTCGAATCGATATTGCTGCAGGCGGCAGCTTGATTGAACACAGTGCCATTCCCCGGGCTGTGCGCACGGGACGTGTCGCCATGGGTGAAGTATTAATGGCGACCATGACGGCCAGCGACCCCATTTATGAATTGGACAATCTGCCCTTTATTGCGAGTGATTTTGCCGCTGCCGAACAACTGTGGGCGATCAGCAAACCACTGATCAGCAACAGCCTTGATCAACGCGACGGCATGCTGCTGTTATTTGCCGTACCTTGGCCGCCACAGGGACTGTACGCCAACATCCCATTACGAGAGCCCGACGAACTCGCGGACTTGAACATGCGCACCTACTCAAACACCCTTAAACGACTGGCCACTCTGCTGAATGCGGGTGGGGTTAACATTGAAGCTGGCGATATCCCGACTGCCTTCGCCGAAGGCCGTATCGACAGCATGATCACTTCCGCGGCGACCGGCGTTAGCAGCCGTGCCTGGGAATTCGCTGACTATTATTACGATGTCCAAGCATGGATACCAAAGAACATGGTGATGATGAATAAACGCCTGTTTCTTAGCCTACCGGACGAGCATCGCCAAGCCATCCTCGCGGCTGCGGAAAGCGCAGAACAGCGAGGGTGGCAGATGGCGAGAACGGAGGCGACCAATACCACCGCCGCGCTGGCCGAGCAGGGCATGACAGTGCAACAACCCACGCCCGCCATTACCAACCACTTGCGCCAAGTCGGTGCCACTATGGCCGCCGAATGGGTCGCAACTTCCGGTGCTTCAGTCGAGGATGTATTACTTGAATATCTTAACTTAGCACGGAGCCAACAACAGGATGATCAGGCCGATAGCCCACTGGATTCCCGCTTCATACCGCGCCAGCATGGCACCATTGTCGACACACGCACACAACTCGAATGGGCGCGTTGTTCGGTAGGGCAAGAATGGGATGGACAAACCTGTGCAGGCTCACCACGTCGTCTAACGTATCATGGTGCTGAAGAATACATTGAACAGTTGAATACCACCGAACCCCTGGCTGGATTCACGGATTGGAGGGTGCCAACACTAGCAGAACTTCGTACGCTCATTTGGTGTGTGCCACTGGATAGCCGCTTGGCCGTTGTTGAGGTGGAGCACTGCACCGGGGAGTTTGAAACCCCAACCATTCATCGCCCCGCGTTTCCAAACACACCCGCCTCATGGTTCTGGAGTGCCACGGTAAACCCGGAAAATGACACGGAGACATTCGGTGTCTATTTTCGGCTCGGCTATGAGCATCCGATTTGGCAGCACACCTACCGGCATCATGTACGCATGGTCAGAAGCCGCTAGGGCACCGTGATTTATGAGCAATCGGTCAACATAATGGCGATTTTTTAGCCAAAACAGTGGCCGGTTTGTCCGAAACTACGCACTTCGCCGTTATGTGCAGCAAAGACCTTCAATACGTTGTTCAGAGTGCTAAGGTAAAACGACTGAACAGCGTAATGGAGTGTCCTATGCACCGTCCTAATTTGCTGAAAATCGTACCTGCCCTTGCTGTATGTTTAGCTCTTTTTTTCTCGGCTTCGGTGTCGGCTCGCACACTGGTGGCCGCCAATGACCCCTGGCCACCCTTCGTAGACCCGGATGCGCCCAACCAAGGCATTGCCACCGAGATTGTGCGCACCGCATTAGCGACCCAAGGCTACGAATTACAGTGGGAAGTGATGCCATGGCAGCGCGCTATTTTAGGTGTCCGCGATGCCAACTATGACTTGCTGATTGGCGCATGGTATACCGACGAACGGGCAGAATATCTGCACTACAGCCAACCGTACGTCGACAATAACGTCAAATTTATCAAGCGCATTGACGACCCCTTCGAGTTCACCGGCTTGGAAAGCCTCAACAACAAACATGTGGGTACGGTATTGGGTTATGGCTACCCGGAAGAATTCGATCAAGCACAGAATTTTTGGCACATACCCGCAGTGAACCTGATCACCAACATTCGAAAGTTGGTGGGGAACCGCCTCGACCTCACCCTGGAAGATGAAATCGTCGCACGCGACCTGATCAGTGCGATCAACCCGGAATTCCTAGACCGCATTGCCTTTACCGACGCCAGCCTCAGTACCAACTCATTGCACATTGCCGTGGGCAAGGCGCATCCTGACGGCGAAGCCATCATCGCGGCGTTTAATCGCGGCTTAGCAGAGATTCGAGCCTCGGGTGAGTTGGCCCGTATTCTGGCGCAAGTGCTGCCTGACTAGACCTAAAAAACCCATTTAATTGAAATTATTTTTGCCGCAATAATGGGGCTTGGGAAACCGGTCAATACCATGATTTGTCTTGCCTTAAGGCCATTCACCCATGGCCGCTCGCACCATATTTCCTTTCATCTAACTTGAATTTGTTGTCAGGCTTTGCCATTCTGTAAGCGTAATTTGACTGCTAGTTCAACCTCGCAACGAGGTTGATTCTCATGGTATCCGAGGTTTTAAGCTCGGTACTGCATTACTAGAAATCACTTCTAGTGCTTTGGAAGCCACAGGCTTCTGCCTAACAAAAGAGGGCTAAACAATGACGTTAACAGCACTGCTCAAAACCGCCAGCGTATCGGCGTTAGCATTATCGATTGGCGTAGCATCGACCGCACAAGCGGACACATGGCGCTACGCACATGAAGAGTATGAAGGCGATGTACAAGATGTCTTTGCCTACAAATTCAAAGAATATGTGGAAGACAATTCAGACCACACCGTACAAGTATTCCGCTTTGGTGAACTGGGCGAGTCGGACGACATTCTCGAACAAACCCAAATGGGCATCTTGAATTTCGTAAACCAGTCACCCGGCTTTACCGGGTCTGTTATTCCTGCCGCGCAGATATTTTTCATTCCTTATTTGATGCCAACCGACGAAGAAACGGTCATCGAGTTCTTCAAAACCAGTGAAGCCATCAATGAAATGTTTCCTGAGCTGTACGCTGAACAAGGGCTTGAACTGCTGCAAATGTACCCCGAAGGTGAAATGGTGGTCACGGTAGACGAGCCCGTTCGCTCGCCGGATGATTTCCAAGGCAAAAACATTCGCACCATGACCAACCCTTTGTTGGCGGAAACCTATCGTGCTTTTGGCGCCACGCCTACACCATTGCCGTGGGGTGAAGTCTACGGTGGCTTGCAAACCAACATCCTGCAAGGTCAGGAAAACCCGATCTTCTGGATCGAGTCTGGCGGTTTGTATGAGGTATCACCGAACCTGGTCTTTACCGGTCACGGCTGGTTTACCACAGCGCTGATGGCTAACCAAGACTTCTACAACGGTCTCCCGGCTGAAGACAAAGAACTGGTGCAAGAAGCAACCGCGTTCGCCTTCGACTACATCAACGAGTATGTCCCAGGGTTGAGTGAAGAAGCTCTGCAAACCATCTTGGATTCCAGCGATGAGGTGACGGTAACTCGCCTGACGGAAGCCGAAATCGAGGCCTTCCGCGCCCGTGCGCCACAGGTTGAAGAAGAGTTCCTCTCCATGACGGGTGAAACCGGTCGTGAGTTATTGGAGCAATTTAAGGCCGACTTGGAAGCAGTCACCAACTGATCGGTACGCGGTACTGCCTGCGCGGGCAGTACCGCCCCTGTTCTGAACCGCGCTCATCACTCGGAGATCCCTGCATGTCAGACACCAACCCTCTGGCTGGGCAGTCCGCATTACCCGGCGTACTCGGTATGCTCGATAATGCCATCGCACGTATTGAATCTTTTATTCTCGCCTCTGGCGTTCTACTCATGGCGTTAAACACCGTGAGCAATGTCGTCGCGCGTTTCGTGTTTGGCGAAAGCCTGCACTTTTCAGAAGAAGTGAATCGCATTCTGATCGTTATGATCACCTTTGCCGGCATCGGATACGCCGCCCGGCATGGCCGACACATTCGTATGTCGGCGTTTTTTGACCTGGTTCCTACCCAAGCGCGACGTTACTTGATGGCGTTTATTGCCGTGGTGACCGGGGCCTTCATGTTTTTCCTGTGTTATTACTCTTACACCTACATTCTCAGTATCTACAGCACTGGTCGGGTGTTGCCAACATTGAACTACCCGCTATGGACCATGTACGTGTGGGTGCCGATTGGCTTGGCGGTTACGGGCATCCAGTACGAACTGACCGCGATCAAGAATCTCACCGCCAAAAAGGTGTATTTATCGACGTCGGTCAAAGACGGATTTGACGAGCCTGAACAGGCCATCAAAGAGCAGGAGTAAGTACCCATGGCAACGCTCATGATCATCACCATGATCGGACTTTTACTGCTTGGCTTCCCGATGATGGTACCGCTGACGGCGGCGGCCATATTAGGGTTCTACATGACCTTTGACGGCTTTGGCCAAATGAACGTTATGGTGCAACAAATGCTGGGAGGCATTCGACCCACCGCGCTGATCGCTGTACCCATGTTCATCCTGGCGGCCGACATTATGACCCGAGGGCAGTCCGCACAACGCTTGATCAACCTGGTCATGACCTTCATCGGCCACATCAAAGGTGGTTTAGCGGTCAGTACAGCGGCCTCATGCACATTATTTGGTGCCGTGTCGGGGTCCACCCAGGCTACGGTCGTTGCCATCGGCTCGCCCTTACGGCCGCGAATGCTCAAAGCCGGATACAAAGACCCCTTCACCTTGGCATTGATCATCAACGCCAGTGATATTGCGTTTCTTATTCCCCCCAGCATCGGCATGATCATCTACGGAGTAATTTCCGGAACCTCGATTCGGGAACTCTTTCTGGCCGGTATCGGCCCAGGCTTACTGATTCTCGCGCTCTTTTCCGTGTATTGCATCGCCTATGCGTACCTGAACAACGTCCCCACCGAGCCGAAAGCATCCTGGGCCGAACGGCGCAGTGCGGTGCTCAAAGCCTTATGGCCCATGGGTTTTCCAGTGATTATTGTCGGCGGCATCTATGGCGGCGTGTTCAGCCCGACGGAAGCCGCTGCCGCCTGCGTGCTCTACGCCTTGATTTTGGAATTCGGAATTTTCCGTTCTCTGTCAGCTAGCGACATTGCCCGCATTGCCAAATCCACTGGTTTGATTACCGCCGTCGTGTTCATCTTGGTCGCCGTCGGCACGAGCTTTTCGTGGATTATTTCATTCGCGCGCATCCCACAAGCGATTTTAGAAACCATCGGCATTGCCGACATGGGCCCTAATGGCGTGTTGATCTCCATCGCCATCGCGTTTTTTGTGGCCTGTATGTTCGTCGATCCCATTGTTGTCATCTTGGTGCTGACGCCGATTTTCGCCCCCGCCATTGAAGCCAGCGGGCTCAACCCCGTTCTGGTCGGCATCATGATCACCTTGCAGGTCGCCATTGGCTCTGCCACACCGCCGTTTGGGTGCGATATATTCACCGCCATTGCGATCTTTAAACGACCCTATTGGGAAGTGATCAAAGGCACGCCGCCCTTTGTGTTCTTATTGTTGTTGGCCGCCGCATTGCTGGTGATGTTCCCATCAATCGCCTTGTTTCTACCCGAATTAGCTTATGGTTGAACGCCGGAAGAATGCTCTGACCAAGGCAAAGGCTTGCTCCAATAATAACCCTGAAAGAGATCACAGCCCTGATCCGCCAACGCGGTAAACTGGGCTGCGGTTTCCACCCCTTCCGCGACCACCACCATATTCATGGCTTTGGCCATGGCCAGTATGGCGGTAATGATGGCTCGGTCCGTCGCCTGATCCACCATGTGCGCCACGAAAGATTGGTCGATTTTCAATACGTCCAGCGGCAATTGCTGCAAATAAGACAGTGAAGAATAGCCTGTCCCAAAGTCATCCATCGCCAGTCGAAAGCCCATGTTGTGCAATACATACAGACGTTCACGCACCAAGGCAAAATTGCCCTGTACCGCCGATTCGGTAATTTCCAGCTCAATCCACTGCGGCTCTATGTCGAACAGCTTTAACTGCTCTTCCAGCCAGTTTAGGTAGTCCTGTTCTAAGAACTCACGCGGGCTGACATTAATGGCAATCGGTACCATCTGCATGCCAGCACGCTTATTATCCGCCTGCAAACGGAAGACTTCTTGCGCCACCCAACGTCCAAGGTGAATGATCTGCCCGGTTGACTCGGCTAACGCAACAAAATCACCGGGATTCAAAAACCCCCGTTTGGGATGCTGCCAACGCACCAGTGCCTCATATCCCCTCACCGTGCCATGCAGATCAACCTTGGGTTGGTAATACACGCGCAACCCGGCGTTCTGTTCGAGCGCTTCGTTCAAATCCTGTTCAATGGCCGTGCGTTCGTTCAACCGGGCCTGCATTTCAGGTTCAAAGAAATACAGTTGGTTGCGGCCTAGCTCTTTCGATTGGTACATCGCCAGATCAGCTGACGCGAACAGCTCATCCACGGACAACCGGTCGCGGGCGAACAGCATTACGCCTATGCTCACCGTGATGCTGTAGGTTTGTCCGGACAGTTCAAAGGGCTCACGCACGGTGTTGAGAATTTTATTGCCGAGAATTTCCACCTGGATAGCGGCTTGCTGTTTGTCTTGATTGAGGTTCCGCGCCAACAAAATGAACTCGTCACCGCCCGGTCGTGCCAGGGTGTCGGACGCTCGTAAATAGTTCTGCAACCGGCTGGCGAACTGTTGTAAGAGTAAATCGCCTTTGGAGTGCCCTAAGGTATCGTTCAGACGTTTGAAGTAGTCCAAATCCATGAACAAAAGCGCCGAATAGGCACCAGTGCGTTCACCCGCCGCTTGAGCAGCACGAATATGCTCAATGATTAACCGGCGGTTAGCCAGCCCGGTTAAAGAGTCGAAATACGCCAGCCGATGCGCTTGTTCCTGGGCATTGAGCTGCTCCGTCACATCACTGAAACTGGCGATGTAGTGCGAAATATTGCCACTGGGGTCATATACGGCATTAATGACCGCATGTTCAGCGTATATTTCACCCGACTTGCGTTTATTCCAGATATCACCCGACCACGTACCCTGCTCTTTAATGCACTGCCACATGGCTCGATAAAATTCGTCATCGTGCCTCCCGGAGCTCAGTATCTTAGGGTTCTGGCCTATTACGTCCGATTCAGCATAACCGGTAATGTCGGTAAACGCGGGGTTCACCCGAATGATCTTGCGTTGCGCATCGGTAATCATGATGGCCTCGCGAGTATGAAAGGCAATAGCCGACAAATGCTGGTCGGCCAGTGTATCCAGCAAGGTACGGCGGGCTTGTAACAATCGACGATACGGCTCGGTGACCGCCTCAAAAAAGAAGCTTCGGAACAGAAAACCGTAACCGGTTACTTTCAGAATATGCCCGGCCAAGTTATACAGGTCGTAAGGGTTACCATAAAGCGTAAAGAAGAACTCACTCAACGACAGTTGCACCACGGCACCCAGTAACAACGCAGGTTGAAAGCCCTGCAATAGGCGATAGCGCAACACCACCAACAAGGCCGTCAGTAAATGCAGCCCGATCACAGTGTATTCTGCGCCGATTTTAAACGCGGTAAGCCCGGTGCCGGGAATAAAGGTGCGTGGCACAGACTCCGCAAAAGCCAGAAACCACAGATGCATACCGGTGATATACAGCACAACAACAGCGGTAGCCGCATAAAATACACGGCGCATCATCGCGCGCTCACTGACCGGAAGTACAATCAACAACAGGGCAATGGCCAGCACAAAGCGGGCCGCGAGCCAGAAATTTATCGCTTTTTCAAGTGAATTGGCCGTGAAATAGTCCGGCATGCCGGGGTATGACAGGGTATGCGAAAAATCCAACCAAGCGACCGCGAAAAACGCCGCGGCCAAAACCACCATGCGAAAAGTCGGTTCAACCTGCGTATGCGCCCAACCCACCGTAAAGATAATGATTGCAATGGAAATGGCCGCAAACTCCAGCGCCGTATGCAACGGCAAATAAGCGTTCACAGACACACTGGGTGCCGACATATTCAGGAGCCCAGGCACAAACGTGAACAGACTCAGCACCAACAAAAACCACAAAACCGATTGCAACAGCCCCGGCTCTCGGGCCGTACGTCCAAAATCAACCAAAGCAGTCTTTACAAACGGCAGGTAAGACAGGGTGATTTCACTAGGAAGAACCGGTTTGAACATGAAACGCCTCATAACAGCAGCAAACAGCGCACGCCAGGGCGTATTCTGCCTTTAATATTAGAAAATTGCGAACGATCAAATTTTTCGTGCTGCGCATTTCCGATAAAACACGATTACACCTCGCAACCGACTGATTTTCCGCTTTATTCACCCCATGAATGGCGAAAATCCAACGTATAAATTTCTTGAATGGACGATCAACCTCTAGATTATGTTCCATCGACGGAACGCAATGACCATAGCAAAACCGACGAATACCGAACTGATCAATCACCGACGCCAACAAGCGCGGCTTATAAAAAAGGTACTCGACCATGACATACCGTAACGAAATAGATGCTGTTGCCAGCGTATTGAGCAAGAACCCAACGTGGAACGCCATTAACCCAGCGCATGCCGCGCGTATGCGTGTTCAAAATCGGTTCAACAACGGTTTGGACATTGCCAAGTACACCGCCAAAATCATGCGTGAAGACATGGCGGCTTATGACAAAGACACCTCAAAGTACACCCAGTCTTTAGGTTGCTGGCACGGTTTCATCGGCCAACAGAAAATGATTTCCATCAAAAAGCACTTCAAAACCACCAAGCGCAGTTACCTGTACCTGTCTGGCTGGATGGTTGCGGCTTTACGTTCCGAGTTTGGCCCACTGCCAGACCAGTCCATGCATGAAAAAACGTCGGTGCCAGCCTTGATTGAAGAACTCTACACCTTCTTGCGTCAAGCCGATGCATGGGAGCTGAATCACCTGTTCCGTCAGTTGGAAGAAGCCCACGCCGCTGGTGATCAAGTGAAAGCACGCAGTATTGAGCAACAAATCGACAACCATGAAACGCATGTTGTGCCGATCATCGCGGACATCGACGCCGGATTCGGTAACGCGGAAGCGACCTATCTGCTGTCGAAGAAAATGATCGAAGCCGGTGCGTGCTGTATTCAGATCGAGAACCAGGTATCGGACGAGAAACAGTGTGGCCACCAAGACGGCAAAGTGACTGTGCCACACGCTGACTTTTTGGCGAAGATCAACGCAGTACGTTTGGCTTTCTTGGAACTGGGTGTGGACGACGGCGTGATCGTAGCCCGTACCGACTCTTTAGGTGCTGGCCTGACCAAGCAAATCGCGGTAACCAACGAGCCAGGCGACTTGGGCGACCAATACAACAGCTTCATCGATGGCGAAGAAATCTCTAGCGCTGCCGACATCAACAACGGCGACGTGGTGATCAAGCAAAACGGCAAGCTGATCAAGCCTAAGCGTTTGGCCTCTGGCCTGTTCCAGTTCAAAGCCGGTTCAGGTGAAGACCGCGTAGTGATGGACTGCATCGCCAGCCTGCAAAACGGTGCCGACCTGCTGTGGATCGAAACAGAAAAACCGCACGTTGGCCAGATCGCTGGCATGGTGAACCGCATTAAAGAAGTCGTTCCGGATGCCAAGCTGGTTTACAACAACAGCCCATCGTTCAACTGGACACTGAACTTCCGCCAGCAGGTGTTTGATGCCATGCAAGCCGAAGGTAAGGACGTGTCTACCTACGAACGTGCCGACCTGATGAACGTGAAATACGACGACACCGAGTTGGGTAAGACCGCCGACGAGTGGACCGCCAACTTCCAGCGTGATGCCGCGCGTGAAGCGGGTATCTTCCACCACCTGATCACCTTGCCAACGTACCACACAGCGGCCTTGTCTACCGACAACTTGGCTAAAGGCTACTTCGGCGACGAAGGTATGCTGGCCTATGTGAAGGGTGTACAACGTGAAGAACTACGCCAAGGCATCGCTACCGTGAAACACCAAGACATGGCGGGCTCGAACATCGGGGACGACCACAAAGAGTTCTTCGCCGGTGAAGCCGCGCTGAAGGCCGGTGGTAAGGACAACACGATGAACCAGTTCGGTTGATTGACAGAACCGTACAGATTTAGATTTCGCTCCACTCCTTGATGCAAGTGCATCCCCTTACGGCGCCCAAGTATTTGGGCGCCGTTTTTTTGCGCATTAGTCTGCGTTATACTGCGGCACAACTTCTGCGCTGTTGAAGACGATGACGGACATCCAAATATGCCCCTGCGGTAGCACCCATACCTATCGACGCTGTTGCCGCCCGTTCCACAAGGGCACCGCCGCACCCACCCCCGAGGCACTTATGCGCTCACGTTACAGTGCCAATGCGCTGGGTCTGACAAAGTATTTACAAGCCACCTGGCACACCAGCACACGACCAGCAGACCTAACGCTGACGGACAATCCCCAATGGCTGAAGTTGGATGTACTTACCGCCACCATGGAAGGCAACGATGGGACAGTGCATTTCAAAGCGCACTTTCAAGAAGGGAACACAACCCACTGCTTAGAAGAACATTCGCGCTTTGTACGCGAACACGGTCGCTGGTACTATGTTGATGGCAAGACGTCGACCTATTCAAAGCCTCAATAGCCCATGTTTTCCTACGATTCTTACGCTACTGCCATCTAAACACGTCCATGCTGATGTATGCTTGCTTCTATAATGCCGTTTTGGATCAACAGAGAGACCGCCATGAACAACAATAAACAGGCGCACTACAATCACCCGTCAACCTCGTTAACACAGTCTACTTGTCGCCTACTTCTTCGGTGGCTTGGTTGGAACATTGCGCCTTTTCCTGATGTGAAAAAAGCGGTCGCCATCGGTGGCCCGCACACATCGAATTGGGATGGCATCATCGGTTTGATGGGCGCTTCCGCCATCGGCATACCGGCCACCATCATGATCAAAGACTCGTTGTTTTTCTGGCCGATGGGTGCATTATTGCGTCGATTTGGCGCCATCCCCATCAACCGGGGTCAAGCCGGCAGCGTGGTCGAACAGGCGGTTGAACAGTTTCGTCAGCGCGACAAACTGGTCTTGGTAGTAACCCCGGAAGGCACGCGCAGTAATGCCGCCGCTTGGAAAACCGGCTTTTATCGCATCGCCAAAGAGGCCAAGGTACCCGTTGTGGTGGCCACCGCCGATTACGTGAAAAAAGAAGTGACCTATCCTGCGGTGTTTATGCCAACCGACAATCAAGAAGCAGACTTTGCGCAGTTTCACACCTGGTTTGCCAGCGTAACGCCGCGACATCCCGAGCGACTGTCTGCTCCGGTTAAAGAGCGCTACCTAGCCCGAATCAACCAAAAAACACCTGATTGAAATACAACACCACGGGCAGAACCACCATCGCCAACAAGGTTTGCGCGGTGATAATTGCAGCCATCAGCGGCGCGTCGCCTCCCAGTTGGCGCGCCAAAATATAAGCCGATGTTGCCGTAGGCATGGCCGCAAACAGCAACAAGACACTTTGTTCCTGAAAACTCAAACCCAACAATAAACTGAACCCAATGGCCACCGCAGGCATGGCTAAAAACTTCAACAGACTGGCGTAAACCAACGGCATTTTACCCGCCCGCAAGGCGTCCAAATTCAACGCTACCCCGACTGCCAACAGGCCTAACGGTAACGCCGAGCGAGCCAAAATTTCAGCGGTGAGGCGACTCCAGCCTGGCAGGCCAATACCTGTCACATTCAACGTAATACCGATCACACACCCAAGAATCAGCGGATTCTTTCCAATCGCCTTGATGGTAGAGCCAATGCTCGCACGCTCATCACCGGCAAAAAACGCAAACACTGCAACACACAACACATTCAACAGCGGAATCATCAACGCCATGATCACCGCCGCCAACGCCAAACCCGAGCTACCAAACAGTTCGGACGCCACCGCCAATACAATGAACGAGTTAAAACGCATGCCGCCTTGGAAGACCGACGTAAACTGGGCACCGTTCTTACTGACCACCGGCTTTAATGCCAAGGTAACCAGGGTCATTACCGCCAGCATACCCACCACCGCCAACAGCACGCGCGTAACCGACAAGCCAGAAAAATCTGCGGTAGCCAACTCGCTCACCAACATCGCCGGGAACAACACGAAGTAGACCAAACGCTCCAACTGCGGCCAGAAGTCAAAGGTGGGAAACGCCAAACGACGCAGCGCAACGCCAAGCAGAATAACCAAAAACACCGGACCTAACGCATTAATCAGCGGCCACATAAGGACAGCCCTTACCATCATAAGAGGCTAATGATAGTAACTCACAGCCCATAGCCTCGGAAGAACATCCTTCATGTAAATTGCTACATCCTCCGCACCTTGATACCATAAACACATAACGTTGGCGTATCGCTGGAGTATTTTGATGATCATCTTTCATTGGCTCGGCAGACACGCTACTTGGGTTATGCCTATGGGCTTGGTCATCGGGATTTTGTTTCCTGCACTTGCTGCTGTTGCCCAAAGCTTGCTTTTACCCGCCGTTGTCTTTCCTCTTATGCTGTCTATTGCTCGGGTAGCATGGCAAGGTCAATTGGCTGCACTGAAACGTTGGCAACTCTTGTTTTGGGTCAGTGTTTGGATGTTGATTACCGCTCCGATACTGGTTTGGCTAGTGGGACGCGCAGCCAACTTACCAGAGCACTTATTGCATGGCGCTGTCTTAGCCGCCGCCGCGCCCCCTGTCACTGCCTGTGGCGCATTGGCGTTGCTTATGAAATTGGATGCTCGGATCACCTTAATCACCACTCTCGTCACACTGCTTCTGTGCCCCTTAACCATCCCTCCTATTGCCTTATATTTATTGAACATCAATATCGACCTATCCTTCATTGACTTAATGCAGCGCCTTGGCATCGTCGTCGCGATAGCTCTTGCAGGCGCGACCGTGCTAAAGAAAGCATTAGGGCAAGCTCGCATTGATCGCAATGCCAGCATAATTGATGGGCTTTCGGTGATTTTTATCTCGATATTCATCATTGGCATGATGGACGGCATTCTTGCTTGGTCTATGCAACAACCGTTGATTGCGCTCAGTGTGCTGTTGGTAAGTACTCTCACCATTTTTGGTTTGAACGCACTTAGCAGTTTGTTGTTTTTTCGAGAAGAGCCCGCCACTGCCCTAGCGATTGGTTTGGTATCCGGCCAAGCCAATTTAGGCTTACTCTATCTCACCCTGGCTGATCAGGTATCCATTAACGTACTGGCATTTTTTGCCTTAGGCCAAATTCCACTCTATGTGTTGCCCATGATAGAACGGCCTATAGCTCGATACTGGTTGGAAAGAACCGTCCAGCCCATCAGTAAGTTGCCCTAATTCGTTGATTTTTAATAAAAAGGTGTTGCATTCAAAAAAAGGATTGGTAATATACGCGCCACTCCAAACGGAGTTACACACGAAGGTTTGCGTCCCCTTCGTCTAGTGGCCTAGGACACCGCCCTTTCACGGCGGTAACAGGGGTTCGAGTCCCCTAGGGGACGCCATTGCGGGAATAGCTCAGTTGGTAGAGCACGACCTTGCCAAGGTCGGGGTCGCGAGTTCGAGTCTCGTTTCCCGCTCCAAATTATGAAAAGCAGCCTCAGGGCTGCTTTTTTTATGTCCATGGATGGACGGTATGCTGGCAACGCAGGAGCAGTTGCCAGTAGTTTGCGGTCAACGAGCCTACGTCTCGATGTATGGGTTCCATCCATGGAACCCACCCTACGGGGGCCTAGTGGCCATGTTAATTCGCTCCCGGCGAATTGATCCCGCTCCAAATTTAAAGAAGCAGCCTCAGGGCTGCTTCTTTTTGTTTGCGATCAACAAGATTCAACCCAGCATGTATAACGGCCCTCGCACATCAAACCCTGATCTATGTCATATCCGCCTGTCTAGGATGGGTCTACCATGAGCGCATTAGCTTTAATTTAATTGCTAACTTAATCCTGTAGAAAAAAGGAAGACACCATGGCTGTTGAACACCACACCCTCGGAAATGACCTGCCCGAATTCAAAGATGAAATACACGCTTTAAAACTGAACAATGCCCACTTCCGAAAGCTTTTTGATGAATACCATGAACTGACGCGGCAGATTGAAAACATGGAAAACGAAGTCACCCCGGTAAAAACGGTAGAGGAAGAAGACGCCAAACAGCGCCGCGTTCACCTAAAAGACGAGCTGTACCACATGCTGCAAAAAGCGGCCGCTGAAGCTCTTTAGATGCTCCTCCAGCCGCATTTGAAACAAAAAGCAGCCTGAGACATGCCTTCAATCTTTCTGAGTCCGAGATACTGGCCGTCTTGCGCCCGGATGCTCTAGGCCCCGCCACCCAAGGCGGCCATTACACCCTGATTTGGGATGGCGAACGTATTGCACACCGCTACGAATACCGCGAGGTGTGACCTAAGAATGCGCTGAATTATTAGTCAATAAAATGAATTTGTGCAGCGAATAAAATACATTATGATTTTTAGCTTAATGACCCCAATTCAAGGAAACCCGCAACATGCCACTTCGAGCAATACTCTTTGACCACGATGGAACATTGGTCAATTCCGAACCAATTCATTTTGATTTGTGGGTGACAGTATTATCACGGTATGGAATCTCACTTACTGAGCAGCAATATAAAGAGCACTATGCAGGCGTGCCAACTAATGCTAACGCGATTGATGTTGTACGTCGGTTTCAGATCGATGTTACGCCCGAAGCAATCGCTGAAGAAAAGAATGCAGCTACTAGAGAGTTTTTGCGTGGAAATTCCTTTCCACTGATGAATGGCGCACTTGATGCCATCATGGATTTTCGCGAACGCGGACTAACACTCGGCATCGTTACTGGCGCAGGCTTCGAAGGGGTTGATGCAACTCTCAGGGCGAATGATCTCGGTAGCGTCTTTTCTGCTGTTGTTTCAGGAGATGATGTTAGTTTGAGTAAGCCCGCTCCTGACTGTTACCTCCTCGCCATGAAAAAGCTTGGTGTGCAAGCATCAGAATGTGTAGCTATTGAAGACACGCAACATGGCTTAAAAGCGGCACATGCTGCTGGCATCCGTTGTTTGGCAGTACCAACCCCAATGTCAATGCATCACGACTTCGGAGATGCCCTAGCTGTACTTGATGGCATGCCGAATGTTATTGAATATGTTAGACATTCACTGCTGAGATAGTGTTTTGATCCGCAAATTATCCCATAACACCTGCGGAACCCGGCCGCCGTAATGTTTGTTCTTGTGATACCCCACCTCAATACTTAGAATGCGCTTGCCGGATTTTCCGGCAACGTTCTCAGGGCGGGGTGCAATTCCCCACCGGTGGTAGCTGCTTATGCAGAAGCCCACGAGCGCCCAAGCCCTGGCTTGGGGTCAGCAGATCTGGTCGAATTCCAGAGCCGACGGTAATAGTCCGGATGAAAGAGACCGTGCATCAATAACCTTTCACCCCAGGTGAAGGGTTTTTTGTGCATTCGCTCTGATTCAGTCACTTCTTCAAAGAGAAAACTATGAATCAGCACACTGAAGCTTCGCTCCACCCAATGCCTTCCACCGTTGAACCGCAAAAAATTGCGGTTATTTCTGCGAGTTGGCATAAACCCATCGTGCACAACGCCATTCAGTCGATCAAAAGCCATTTTGATCAGAACGGTGTGCACGGGAATGATGTTGAGTTTTTTGAGGTTCCCGGCGCGTTTGAAATACCCCTTCACGCCAAAATGCTTGCCAAAAGTGGAAGGTTTAAAGCCGTGATTGCCTGCGCCTTTGTGGTCAACAGCGGTATTTACCGACACGAATACGTGGCGTCTTCCGTTATTGACGGTTTAATGAAGGTACAGCTCACCACCGATATTCCGGTGTTTTCGGCCGTACTTACCCCCCACAACTTTCATGAACATGAAGATCACCTCCAGTTCTTTGCCAATCACTTTTTGGCCAAAGGAGCGGAGGTTGCGCAGGCATGCCTAGAAACACTAAAAAGCCTTAGCCACATCAGAAAACTGCATGACCAATAGTCTGTAGGGTTATTTTGCATCAACCCGGCCATGGCACTGAAAATCTACCGCCTTGGCTGGGTTATCGTTTGTTCATGTGTTGCCTCATAAGAAACCATGTACCATGAGAAACAGGTTCACAGCAGAAGGTGACACGATGAAAGACTCCGACGATGAACAGCAACCCGACTGGCAGGAAAGCACCTACCGCAACCGAATGCGCCGTAAGCCCTATGAAAAACAGAAATACAAACTACAACTAGAGTTGCTCAAGCTTTAACACTGAGTAAAAGAAAGCGGGACTCGGGTTGTCATCCTGTTTGAGGAGCTCGATGCCGCAATCCACAGACTCCCCCCATCAATAAACCTGCCACTGCAAAACGCGCCCAAACAACGGCGATGCACGCCAATGCAATGATATGGGATAGGCCGGTGCACCCGGCTGCCTAACCTCCTGCACGTCAATAAGCCCCAACAACTGCAAAACAAGGCCAACCCGGTGACAATAAACGTTTATAACATCGTCCTCCGGTGAGCAATAGTCAACCTCAGACTCCTGCATCAACTGCGGGAAAGCCGACAGATGCATCCGGGCATAATGACCATCGCTCAACCATTGCTCGCCATGACGATGCAGCAACCAAAAGGTGAACGGGGCTGTCGTACGTAGCCCCATCATCGGCGAACCCCCACTAATATAGGCCCAATTGAATTGCTGGAAAAACGCCTCCAACATCAACGCATGGACACCTCCCCAACCTTTGCTCTTCAACAGCTTGCGGGCCTTTGCCGTGATATTGAGCTTACCTTTTGCTACCCGCAGCAATCCGGAAACCTCGGCGACAATCCGAGTAAAGTGTACCGCACTGGCATCGTCCTCACCGCGCACTGATTGATTCGGCCGCCAGTGATAGATATCTAAATTGCAGTCAACCACGGCAGCCAACATAGCTTTCACCATCGCGCCCGGCAAATTACCCTTTTTGGTCAGCGTAACTTCCTTTTCATTCAATGACTCAAACAGCACCGACAGTAAGCGAACAACCGGGCTATTTTCTGCCTCCGCTGCTGAATCAGCCCATTGAACGACCTCCGGACAATCAAACGTACTGTACAACAACGCATGCATTTGCTGTGGGTTAAAGCCCTGAAAATCCGGCATGCCAAAATCGGGAAAATCATCATCCCTGTCACATTCCGCGATGATGTCCTCAATGTTGGCTAAATCGTCGTTGATTTCTTCCAGGCTTACGTCCAATGGATCAAAATGGCCACCATTCCACAACATAACATCTTCATGCTCTTCGTGTTCCGGGTCAGCCATCGCTTCTTTGAATTCTTCGAAGCCGTCTAACCCACCCACATCTTCCGGCGGACACTGAGCATGCGCCTCTAGACATCTCGGTAACACAGAAAGGTCGGCATCGGGCAAAATGCGCTCCAATCGAACCTCATGCACCCAACCGTCGCCAAAGTCATATTCGTACTTCAGGGTTTGCTTCTCAACGTAGAGCAACTGACCAACGGTGAACGCCCGCTCATCTTCCAGCGCCAGCATGTTATCTTCATCGTGCGCCAAACAGCCAAAGCGACGCTCCTGAGACGACTCAAACAAATGCAGATGTGAATTTGTCCAACCCAACGAAATTTGCAGAATATGATGCAAACGCTCCAACGTGGTTTGGCTGTCTACCGCAATCAGTCGCCAAACCAAGGGTTCAGTATGCTTGAGGGTGACTTTCAGGTGGTAGGCGGTGCCTAGATTCATAATTCGGCCTTTTGGAACGGAGCTGTGGACGAGTATATGGTTCAAGATATTCGGATTGTAGAGCGCGGATTACAATATGTGCGGATCACAGCAGTACTTAGGACATGAATTCCGCTCGCATTGCAGATACAAAAAGCTCAGCCTGCTCTAACATTTGCTTTGCGTCTGAACGTTCAACAGAGTCTCCGTTGTAGTCTGCCACTAAACGGATTTCATGCGCACGGTTCTAAAGCCGTCAAACCTCTTTTGATACCGGACCATTCTTGAACAGAAAGATCCCAAAAGCTCCAATCAAGCCACTATGGGTGCGGCCTATATCTGCCCCAACGGGCGCACCTGACGCAAGTAAAGCAGCACGGGACGCATCAAATATAGCGTAATAAGCTCGGTTGGCCGCACCATCAACATCACCCAATTCAAGCAATGCGCGTGCTGACGAACAGGCTGTGTCTGCTTTCAACATAAGCGCTTCAGGTGTCAATTGTCGATTAGTCACAACCGGACTCCCTCTCGGGCAATAGTGCGCAACAAGTCTGGATTCGAATAGTTTTCTGGATGCTCCCACTCATCCAACCAAACAGGAAGCGGAGATATCAGAATATCTGTTTCAAGCAATACGTCGAAAGCGATGTCTGCCATATTCAGTTTGGCGGTCAAGAAACGCTGATGTGGGCCACGCAATAGAACAGCAACGTCTGCATCACTGTCTGATCGATGCGTTCCGCGTGCCCTGCTCCCAAAGACAATTGCGCCAGCCAGTTCGAATCGGTTGCTGATCAATTCAAGGAAGCGGCGGACTGCCTGCTCTGTATGACAATCAATCGAATACATGCTAACTCCGCAGTTAATCTAGTCTTCATAATAACCCTACGATCTGGCGAATGAAATACTGTCAAAATTTCAAAAACACGACACAAAAGTCTTCCTTCTTATATATACCTAAACTTTTTTTATTTTTGGTGCAGCATCTGGTGAATTTTGTGTCTATAATCCGGCGCTTTCACGCCTGTTTCATGAGGCAGGCGAACAGAAACGTGCATTAGGGATGTAGGTTCGATGACGCTCGCTCTGATCGTTTTTTTACCCTTTATCGGGGTGGTTCTACCCGCCCTGTTCATTCGCTACGGCCGCAATGCGTCGGCATGGGCGACCGCTGTCGCGCCAGCCATTGCGTTGGTGTTGCTGTTCCGGGAAGCGCCTTCGGTGTTTGCGGGAGAAGTGCAGACCATCTATTGGAACTGGTTGCCTTCTCTGGGCTTGAACATCAGTTTCCGTTTGGATGGTTTGTCTTTCCTGTTCGCGCTGCTGATTTTAGCCATCGGTTTATTGGTGATTTTGTATGGGCGGTACTATTTGTCGGAGAAGGACCCTATGGGTCGGTTCTTTGGTATTTTACTGCTGTTCATGGGCGCCATGATGGGTGTGGTCACGGCCAATAACCTGCTGTTGTTGGTGCTGTTTTGGGAGCTCACCAGTTTAAGTTCGTTCTTGCTGATTGGCTTTTGGGGCCACCGCTCGGATGCGCGGCGCGGCGCGCGTATGGCGTTGACGGTCACCGGTGGTGGCGGATTGGCGCTGTTGGCCGGTGTGATGTTGATCGGCCATGTGGTGGGTTCGTTTGATTTGACCGATGTGCTCGCGGCGGGCGACCAAATTCGGGCCCATGCGTATTATCCCTACATCATTCTGCTGGTGCTGCTGGGTGTGTTCACCAAATCGGCCCAATTTCCGTTCCACTTCTGGTTACCCCACGCGATGTCGGCCCCTACGCCGGTATCGGCCTATTTGCATTCGGCTACCATGGTGAAAGCGGGTGTTTTCTTGCTGGCACGTTTGTACCCCGCCCTATCCGGTACAGAGATGTGGTTTGTCATTGTCTCGCTCACCGGTTTGGCCACCTTAACATTGGGCGCGGTGGTCGCGTTGTTCAAGCACGATTTAAAAGGCTTGCTGGCCTACTCCACCATCAGCCACCTGGGCCTGATTACGCTGCTGTTTGGCTTGGATACGCACCTGGCCGTATTGGCGGCGTTATTTCACTTGATGAACCACGCGACCTTTAAGGCGTCATTATTTATGGCGGCGGGCATTGTGGATCATGAAACCGGCACGCGGGATATCCGCTTGCTATCGGGGCTGCGACACTATATGCCCTATACGGCGGCGCTGGGGTTAATCGCCACCGCTGCGATGGCTGGGGTCCCGTTGTTAAACGGATTCTTAAGTACCGAGATGTTCCTGGCAGAATCGCTAGAGCAAAGTGTGCTGGGCGGATGGAGCTGGTTAATTCCGGTGATCGCAGTGTTCGCGAAAATCTTCTCCGTCGCCTATTCGGTGCGCTTTATTCACAGTGTGTTCTTTGGCCCGAAAGCCGAAAACCTGCCGAAAAAACCGCATGAAGCGCCGTTTTTTATGCGCGCGCCGGTGTTGTTCCTGGTGTTCCTGTGCTTAGCCGTGGGCATTTTCCCTGTGGTGTTCATCGGCAGTATTTTGAACGCAGCAGCGGGTGCCGCTACGCAAGCACCGCTACCCTATTATTCCCTGTCGCTGTGGCACGGTATCAACTTGCCGTTGATCATGTCCGTGACCGCCATGGCCTTAGGTATTGTGGTGTACACCTTGCGTCATCGGTTGTTCGCTTTGTGGGATAAGTTACCCCCTCTCAGTGCGCCCTTGGTGTTTGAGTATATCTTGCACAACGGCTACATAGTGCCGGCCCGTAAGATCACCAAGTTACTGGAAAGCGGGCGTCCGCAAAGCTATCTCGCTATGCTGATCAGCTTAACCATCGTTGCTGCGGGTTCTGCCCTGTGGTCATTGGAACAATGGCAAGGCTCGCTTAGTCTGCAGCCCTTGGATATACCATCGGTGGTAATCGCCATTGCGATGATCGTCACGGCGCTCTGCACCACCATTTGGCATCACCAGCGTTTAGCGGCCTTGCTGTTTATTAGCGTGGTTGGTTTGGGGGTAGCTTTAGCGTTTGCACGCTTCTCAGCGCCCGATCTGGCACTCACACAACTGTCGGTAGAAGTCGTGAGCTTGGTGTTATTAATGCTGATTCTGTTCTTGCTGCCCGAAAAGAGCCCGTTTGATTCCTCCTACCGCCGCATTTGGCGTGATGGTTTTATCGCGGTGTTGGGCGCGTTGGTGATTGGGGTGATTACCTTTGCCATTCTCACCCGCCCCGGCGAGAGTATTGGCGAATACTATTTGCAGCAAAGTGTACCCGGTGGCGGTGGTGCCAACGTGGTGAATGTGATTCTGGTGGACTTCCGGGGTTTTGATACCTTCGGTGAAATTACGGTGTTGGCGATTGCGGCTATTGGTATCTTCGGTCTATTGGATGGCATGAAACTGTTCAACCCGACCATGACAGCACAGCGCCATTTTGCGCTGGACCGTCACCCGCTGTTACTGACCGTATTGAACATGCCGTTATTGCCGCTGGCATTAATGGTGTCAGTGTACATTTTCTTACGCGGACACAACCTGCCCGGCGGCGGTTTTATTGCTGGCTTGATCACCGCGATTGCGCTGCTGTTGCAGTATCTGACCAATGGTTTGGCGTGGACCAACCGCCGTATGTCCGGTAATTACCACCCTGTGGTGGCCTCGGGTGTGTTGGTCGCTGCCATCACCGCCATGGGAGCCTGGGTCTTCGGCAAGCCATTGCTCACGTCGTGGCATGACTATGTCGATATCCCATTCATAGGCCACATTGAACTGGCGTCCGCCATGGCGTTTGACTTGGGTGTTTATTTGGCGGTGATTGGCGCAACGCTGCTGATTCTCGCCAACCTGGGCAAACTTACTCCTTTCTCCAGTGACGATTCGGAGCTCTGACATGGAACTTCTTTATGCACTTGTCGTGGCCGTACTCACCGGCTGTGGAATTTACCTGCTGCTGCGGGCCAGAACCTTCCCGGTGGTCGTCGGGTTGATGATGCTGTCTTATGCGGTGAACCTGTTCTTGGTCGCGATGGGCCGTTTACGCACCGGTGCTCCCGCCATCATTGAAGCAGAAGCCTCCTATACGGACCCCATTCCACAAGCCCTGGTACTGACGGCCATTGTGATCGGCTTCGCTATGACATCGTTTGTGACGGTGTTGGCACTGCGTGCACGTGGCGAGATGGGCAATGACCATGTGGATGGCAACGAAGAGCAGGAGCCAGGACGATGATGCAACACTGGATAACGCTCCCGGTGATATGGCCACTACTGACCGGCGTTCTGCTCATTTTCATGGCCCGCGCCAGTCGTGATGCCAAGCGAATTGTGAGTGTGACCTCGGCGGTACTGGCCGTGCCGATGATGTGGGTACTGCTGCAGCAAGCAGCGACTGGCGATTATCAAGTCTACGCCGTCGGCAATTGGGTACCGCCCTTTGGTATCGTGCTGGTGTTGGACCGTTTAGCCGCCATGATGCTGATGATGACCGCTGTACTGGCGATGCTGGCGCTGCTTTATGGTATTCGTGGCGATGACAAGCCCGGCCGAAATTTTCACCCGCTGTTCCATTTTCAATTGATGGGCATTCAGGGGGCGTTCTTAACCGGCGACATTTTCAACCTGTTCGTATTTTTCGAGATTTTATTGATCTCGTCATATGGTTTGTTGATGCACGGCGCAGGCCCGGCCCGCACGCGCGCCACCTTGCACTATGTCATCTTAAACCTCACTGGGTCTGCCTTGTTTTTGATCGGCGTCGGCACCCTGTATGGCGTTTTAGGTACGCTGAACATGGCCGATATGGTACTGGCGATGCGTGATGTACCGGCGGCAGACTTACCGTTGGCGCGCGCTGGCGGGCTGATTTTGCTGATTGTGTTTGGCCTGAAAGCCGCCATGCTGCCGTTGTATTTCTGGCTGCCCAATGCCTACAGCTCGGCCAGTCCTTCGGTGGCATCCTTGTTTGCCATTATGACGAAAGTGGGTGTCTACAGCATCTTACGTGTACATGGTCTTCTGTTCGGTGATGGCGCAGGCGCCGTGGCCGGTAGCATTGATGCGTGGCTGTGGCCGATTGCGGCACTGACCATGGTATTTGGTGCGATTGGGGTCATTGGTGCACGCACCTTGAAGCGTGTGGTGTCTTATTTGGTGATTGTGTCCGTCGGCACCTTATTGATTGTAGTCGCGTCCAACCATGAACCGACATTGATCGGTGGTTTGTTCTACTTAATTCACTCGACGTTCATTACCGCTGCCTTGTTCTTATTGGCCGACATCATTGCCGGGCAACGCGGTGCGGTGCTGGATGATTTGTCACCTGCTCCGGTGGTCGCGCAACCCCGTTTGTTAGGCGTCATCTTTTTCTTTTCAGCGGCCAGTGTGGCAGGGTTACCGCCGCTCTCCGGCTTTATCGGCAAGGCGCTGATCTTACAAGGTTCGGCTGGACAAAGTTTCGCCCCGCTGATGTGGTTGATTTTACTCGCGGCCGGGTTGGTCGCGCTGATTTCACTCTCGCGGGCGGGCAGTACCATTTTTTGGCGTGTCACGGAACAACCCAATAGTGGCCGAAAAGCCGACAAAATGAAGTTATTGGTGGCGGGCGTTCTATTGATGATCAGCCCGGCTTTATCGATATTCGGTGAACCTGTTATCCAGTACGTCAGCGCAACCGCAGCCCAAGTCATGGATGTGGATAGCTACGTACGTGCAGTCTTGGGTTCGACTCAGCGCGGAGGTTTCTAATATGCCTATTCGTGAAGATGGACAACAGCCGCTCCCACCACGGCAGTGGCTACCCCACCCGCTGGTGAGCTTGGTGTTGGTGGTGGTTTGGCAGATTCTGGCCGAGTCTCCGTCTGTGGGCAGTCTATTGATGGGGCTGTTCTTAGGGTGGTTTTTACCGTGGTTGACCCAACGGTTGTGGGCCTTTCCGGTTCAAATACGTGGCTGGGTGCCGCTGATCCGTTATGCCTTCTTGGTGCTGTGGGATATTACGATGTCCAACATTGCGGTGCTGCGCCTCACGCTTGGGCCCGTACGTAACTTACAGCCAGCTTTTTTTGAGGTGCCGCTGGACATCGCCAACCCGATTGCCATTACGGTTTTGGCCAACACCATTACGTTAACGCCGGGTACGGTATCCGCCGACGTTTCGCCAGCCCGCGATAAAATTCTTGTCCATGGCCTGCATGTGCCCGATATCGCTGCGGCCATTGCCGATATTAAAGGGCGCTATGAAGCACCGCTGAAGGAGATATTCTAATGTTGCAGTTTGCCATTATGGTGACCTTGGTGTTGTACAGTATTTCTGCATTGCTGACGCTGTATCGCATGGTGAAGGGCCCAGACCTACCCGATCGTATCCTGACGCTGGACACGCTGTACGTGAACGCCATTGCACTGATCATCGTGTTTGGTATGTGGCTGAACACCACGATGTTTTTTGAAGCCGCCCTGTTGATCGCCATGATGGGCTTTGTCGGCACCGTTGCGGTATGTAAGTACATACTGCGCGGCAACCTCATTGAATAAGGAGACTTTCCATGCCCTTGTGGATTGAAGCTATTATTGCGTTTTTTCTGATCGGTGGGGCCCTGTTTGCGCTCGCCGGTTCCATTGGTTTGGCACGTTTCCCCGACTTCTATACACGCGTGCATGCCCCGACCATGGGGTTAACGCTTGGGGTGGGTGGTACATTAATTGGCTCGGTGATTTACTTCAGCGTCACCAAAGGCACCCTGAGCATTCACGAACTGATGATTTCAATGTTCTTGTTTATTACCGCGCCCGTCAGTGGGCATATGATGGCGAAAGCGGCAATGCATTTGCAGGTGAAGCGCAGTCCCGCCACCAAGGGTGAGCCGTGGCGGAACCTGGATAACGACAAGCATTGACGTATTTTTAAAAGCTACTAAGGCGAAAATCTAGCTAGGCAAAGAAGACTGAAATGAGCCGAGTTTACACCCAGTAAATGAGCGTGAATTGAGGGCTTCTTTAACAACGCTAGATTGAGAAAGAGTAGCTTTTAGACGGGATGGGCCCATAGATCATACTCATCCGCCTCCTCTATCACCACCCGCACAATCTCTCCCACCTTCAGGTGGGTTTGATTGTCTAAGAACACTTGGCCGTCGATCTCCGGGGCATCCCCCATCGTGCGGCCTACCGCGCCCTCTTCCACCACCTCGTCGATGATCACGTCCATTTCTTTACCCACTTTCAACTGTAAGCGGGCCGCACTGATACGTTGTTGCACCTGCATGAAACGGTCATAGCGTTCTTGCTTAATGTGCTCTGGCACCGGGTCAGGCAGTTCATTGGCGGTAGCGCCGGTCACGGGGGAATATTGGAAACAGCCTACCCGATCAAGCTGTGCTTCTTCGAGGAAGTCGAGCAGCATCTGGAAGTCTTCTTCGGTTTCACCGGGGAAGCCGACAATGAAGGTTGAACGTAAGGTCAACTCGGGCACTTGTTCACGCCAGCGTTTGATGCGCTCTAACACTTTTTCGCTGTGCGCCGGACGCTTCATCAATTTCAAAATACGCGGGCTGGCGTGCTGAAAAGGAATGTCGAGGTAAGGCAACACCAAACCATCGGCCATCAGGGGAATAATTTCATCCACATGCGGGTAGGGGTAAACATAATGCAGGCGCACCCAGGCACCCAATTTGCCCAATTCGCGGCACATTTCGGTCATGCGTGCTTTGACCGGCTGGCCGTCCCAGAAACCGGTCCGGTATTTTACATCCACGCCGTAGGCCGAGGTGTCTTGCGATATCACCAGCAATTCCTGGGTCCCGGCTTCGACCAGTCGCTTAGCTTCATTGAGCACATCACCGATCGGACGGCTGACCAGATCACCGCGCATGGAAGGAATAATACAAAAGGTGCAACGGTGGTTGCAGCCTTCGGAAATTTTTAAATACGAATAGTGGCGCGGCGTGAGTTTATAACCGGCAGGCGGCACCAAGCTGGTGAAGGGGTCGTGCTTGGGTGGAATAACCTCGTGCACTTGGTTAACCACGGTTTCATAAGCATGTGGGCCGGTAACCGCCATAACATTCGGGTGAACCTGGCGAATTTCATCTTCGCGCGCGCCCAAACATCCGGTGACTAGCACCTTGCCGTTTTCTTTCAAGGCATCGCCAATCGCATCCAGTGACTCTTGCACGGCACTGTCGATAAACCCGCAGGTGTTCACGATCACCACATCGGCATCGTGGTAGCTCGGTACTAGGTCGTATCCTTCGCTGCGCAATTGGGTGATGATCCGTTCTGAATCAACCGTGTTTTTCGGGCAGCCGAGAGAAACGAATCCGACTTTACCTTGCTGAGTCATGGTGCTGTGCCTGTACAAAAATTCAACCGGGGCGCTGATTGTACGGAGCTGGAATAAAGGTGCAAGCAGTATGGCTTTTTTCTACCGTTGCGCTATATTGCGCGCCATCTCAACCTGTGGAATTTGGTGTATGGCAAGAGCGTCGGAACTGAAAGTAGGATTTGTCGTTGCGGTGAACGGTGGGCAGTATCAGGTACGTAGCATCGATATCAAAGCGCCGTCGGCGCGTGGCGCCTCAACCCTGTATAAAGTCATTTTTAATCACCTGATTACCGGGCAAAAGTGGGAACACACCTACAAAGGCGACGACATTCTTCCCGACGTAGATACCCAACATCGCAATATGCAGTTCGTGTACAAAGACGGTGATTTCTACACCTTTATGGACAATGAAGACTACGCCCAACATACCTTGTCAGAAACCGAATTGGGTGACACCGCCGAGTGGTTGCACGACGGCATGGAAGGCTTGGTCGGCCTGCTGGTCACCGATAAATTGGTGGCCATTCAGTTGCCGCAATCGGTGGAAAAAGAAATCATTGAAACAACCCCGACACTGAAAGGGGCTAGCGCGACCGCACGCACCAAACCAGCTACGTTGGCCGGTGGTGTAGTGATTCAGGTGCCGGAGTACGTGGCCCAAGGTGACATCGTTAAGGTCAATACGGACTCGAAAAAATTCATGGGCAGGGTTTAGTCGCTGGCCATTTCGTCCGTTAAAAAATGGCCATAACGCAGGAAGGACAATACTTCTTCCTGCACCCGGTTGTTGTTCATGATAAAGGTATGCCCGGCTGGCACTACTCGGTGGTCGGTCATGCGCAGTAAACGCGTGCTTTCGACGCTGACTTTGCCATCGTGTGCATCGTCCCGAAAAAGGCCATCGAACCATGGATCAGAGCTGCGATCACCGGCCAACACCCCGATTTCTTTGTCCAGTGGCGGCAGTTGATTGGGTAGGCTGTCAGCATCGGTACTCAATTGTCGGGCGGCTGGCCCGAGAATTTGCTCAAAAATACCCGGCCATTGCTCCAGCGTATCCACAATTTCGCTGCCTTGGTTCGGGGGTGCCAACATCACCACGCGTCCATCCAACTCATGGCTACTGTGCGTGAGATAATAACGCACTAAAATACCGCCCATGCTGTGCGTGACAAAATGTACGGTCTGCTTACCTTCGGCGCGTGCCTTTTGCACCGCACTCGCAACATAAGAAGACAACATCTGTACCGTGGCATCGCGTGATGGATACCCCTGGTTGCACACACTGTAGCCAGCGTCGACCAACGCATCCGCCATGTCATTCATGGAAAACGGGGTGCGCCCCAAGCCATGCAGGACTATCACCAGCTCATCACCATCCCCCTCAAAGGTACACACATCTTCCATGTCGGGCACCCACAGAGCGGGATCAATGCGTACCCCTCGCCAGTCCATTCGCCAGTCCAAATGGGGCCCGGTAGAGCGACCTGTCGTGCCTACCCTGCCGATCATATCGCCTTGCCGAATACGATCACCTTCTTGCACTGTCAACTCAGACAAATGCAAAAACGATGACGTCAATTGCTGGCCGTGGTCTAGCAGAATGGTTTTACCGGATAAAAACAGGTCGTCTGCCAAGGTAATGCGGCCATCCGCAGGCGCAAATACAGGCGTGCCGGTGGGTCGGGCGATATCGATGCCCCAGTGAATACTGCCCGGTTCGCCGTTGTACCAGCGGCGACTACCATAGACGCCCGTCATCCGACCGTACAAAGGCCAGGCAAACGGCATACTTGCACCAATATCGCGCTGGGTTACGCTGGCGCGCGCCATGCGCAAAGCTTCACTGTCTCGGGCGATGCGGGCCTGTTCTTCCGGGCTAGGGGATACCGTGTTCGGTGGCACACCGTTGACGCGCTGTTCTCGGTAGTTTCGTTGGTCTAACATGAGGTCCCATAATTGGTAGCCTTTTTCCGGCGTGGTTAGCTCCAAGGTTACCTGCCCCGACTCATCGCGCCCGAAAGCCACCAAGGTTCGTGGTGGTGTTACTTCCTCGTAGTCGCCGTTTACGCGCAAGGTGCTGTCGTCAGGCGTAACTACCCAGAGATATCCTCCGGGCTGTAAAGCCCCGTACCAATCTGGCCCTTCCGCTTGCACCTGTAGGCTGCTTAAAACCAGCAGTACGCTCCAACCGAGAAAGCGGCGATATCGATACGTCATTCTTTTCCCCAACATTCTTCTTCCTACATGAAATGCTACACTTACCGCACACGCGTCGCACACACCACGTCGATGCAACCATGCACCAACGAAGTTTAACCAGGACGGCATCATGACGGCATCTTTAATCCTCGTGCTTAATTCCGGCAGCTCGTCGCTCAAAAGTTCGGTATTCGATCTACAGCAAAACCAAGAAGTGTTCACGGCCCTTGCCGAACGACTCTTGACGCCACAAGCGCAACTGACCTGGCGCACTCCCGAATCTGGCAAACAAACGCTCGACATCGCCGGCGCCGATCATACCGCAGCCTTCGGTCAATTGATTGCCGCCATGACCAACGCAGGACTGAATACCAACCAACTGCATGCTGTTGGGCACCGGGTGGTACATGGCGGTGAAGCCTTCAGCGCGTCGGTGCGCATCAACGACACCATCATGAACACCATTGAGCAATTGGCGCATTTGGCCCCGCTGCACAATCCGGCCAATGCGGAAGGCATCCGTGCTGTACAACGTTTATTTCCCGATTTACCACAAGTTGCCGTGTTCGACACCGCGTTTCATCAGTCGTTGCCACCGGCAGCCTACACCTATGCACTGCCTTACGCCTACTATAAAGACCATGGGGTCCGCCGCTATGGGTTTCATGGCACGTCGCACCGCTACGTCAGTGCCGAAGCCGTGGCGCGGCTCGATTTAGACCCCGAGAGTCATCGACTCATAACAGCACACTTAGGTAACGGATGCTCGGCATGCGCCGTAAAAAATGGGCAAAGCCTCGATACCACCATGGGCATGACCCCGCTGGAGGGGCTGGTCATGGGCACCCGATGTGGGGATATTGACCCCAGCCTGCATGACTTCCTCGCACAACGCACGGGCCTATCCCTTGGTGAAATTACGCATGTACTGAATAAGGAAAGCGGCTTGTTGGGCATCAGCGGGCTGTCAAACGACATGCGAACCCTGATGGAAGCGGCAGAGAGTACATCAGCGGAGATCACCGAACCACAACGAGCCCGCGCTCAATTAGCCATTGATGTGTTTTGTTACCGGCTGGCGAAGGCCATTGCCAGCCTTACTGTTGCCACGGGCGGTCTTGATGCCCTCGTGTTCACCGGCGGAATTGGTGAAAATGCGGCAAACATCCGTACGCAAGTCGTGCATCATTTGTCGTGGTTGGGGCTAAACCTTGACGTGACCGCCAACCTGTCGCATGGCCGTGATCAAATGGGATTAGTGAGTACCACCCGCGAACCTGCCGTTATGGTGATTCCGACCCGAGAAGAATGGTTAATAGCACAAGACACACAGCGTTTGGTTCAGGCATCATGGGATCACTGAGCCGCTTAGCAGCGCGATAACGACCGACGAAGGGTACCGTATGCAAAATGCTTTTTTTCTTGCGCCTACGGGTGCTGGTACAGGGTTAACGTCCGTATGTTTGGGCTTGATTCGCGCCATGGATCGCCTGGGGGTGCGCGTTGCGTTTTGTAAGCCCATCGCACAGATCTATGGTGATGACGGGATAGAACGCTCCACGCACCTGATTCAACAAACATTAGGTTTGCAAGCCGCTCAGCCTTTGGCGCTGTCTTATGCACAACAGCAGTTGGCCATCGGCAACAAAGATCAGTTGATGGAAGAGATCATCCAGATCTATCAAACCTCGGCACAGGATGCTGACCTGGTGATCGTAGAGGGTCTCGTGCCCTTACCTAACGAGAATTACCTGACGCGTCTGAACATTGAAATGGCCAAGGCCTTGGACGCGTCCGTTATTTTGGTTGCGGCCAAGAATGAAATTCGCTCCGCCGAGTTGAATCAACGCATCAGCATGTCGGCCAGTGTCTTTGGTGGCACCCAACACCCCAAGGTGCTGGGGTGTATTTTGAATAAGGTCGGTGCCCCGCCCACAGATCTGCAACATGTACGAGCGCTAGACGATAACGACGCAGAAGCCGAACGAGCGCTAACCATAGAGCAAATTCGCGCCAAATTGCCGGTCTTTGGTGACAGCTTCCAACTCTTTGGCGCGGTACGTTGGAACCCCAGCCTCGTTGCACCCCGCATCAGTGACATTGCCGAATATTTGGGTGCCGATTATCTGAATCAGGGCTTTGCGATGGAGCGCCGGGTGACCAGCATTACACTCTGCGCCCGCACCATGCCAAACATGCTGCACACCCTGAAGCCCGGGGCATTGGTCGTGACGCCGGGTGACCGTGAAGATATTTTCCTAGCCACCTGCATGGCCGCGCTTAACCATGTTCCCATTGCCGGGATTCTGCTCACCGGCGGTTTGCGACCGGCCGAGAATGTGATTGAACTCTGCCGGGCTGCCCTCAACACCGGGCTTCCCATCATGCTGACCGATACCAATACCTACCGTACCGCGCAATGGCTGGACAGCATGAACAACGAAGTACCGGCCAATGATATTCCGCGCATGGAATTGGTGATGAACGCCGTGGCCGCCTCGTTGGACGCTGATCATTTAGCGCGCCTGGCGCGGGTCGAGCAAGAAAAACGCATGTCCCCGCCAGCGTTTCGCCACTACCTGATGACACGTGCCCAGAAAGCGAAAAAACGCATCGTTTTACCGGAAGGTGATGAACCGCGCACCATTCAAGCGGCGGCCTATTGCCAAGAAAAAGGCATTGCGCGCTGCGTCCTACTGGGCAACCCCGATACCATTCAACGGGTCGCGGAAAACCAAGGTGTGCGACTGCCAAAAGATTTAGAGATTATTGACCCAGACACCGTACGCTACCGTTACATTGCACCCATGGTAGAGCTACGCAAACACAAGGGGTTAACCGAACCCATGGCCGAAGCACAATTGGAAGACTCCGTAGTTTTGGCCACCATGATGCTGGCTTTGGACGAGGTAGACGGCTTGGTCTCGGGCGCGGTGCACACCACAGCGAACACCATTCGTCCGGCTCTGCAATTGATTAAAACCAAACCGGACGCGGCGCTCGTATCTTCAGTGTTTTTTATGCTGCTTCCCGACCAAGTCCTGGTATATGGCGACTGCGCGGTGAACCCGGACCCGAATGCCGAGGAATTAGCCGATATTGCCATTCAATCCGGTGATTCTGCGCGCGCCTTCGGTATTGAACCGCGGATTGCTATGATCAGCTATTCGACCGGCAAAAGCGGCTCCGGCCAAGATGTTGAAAAAGTTCGGGAGGCCACGCGCATCGCGCAGGAAAAGCGGCCTGATTTGCTGCTCGATGGTCCCTTGCAATATGACGCGGCCGCCATCGCCAGTGTGGCGAAAAGTAAGGCGCCGGACAGCAATGTTGCCGGGCGTGCTACGGTGTTTGTCTTCCCCGACCTGAACACCGGCAACACGACCTATAAGGCTGTGCAACGTAGTGCAAACTTGATATCCATTGGCCCGATGTTGCAAGGCTTGCGTAAGCCAGTGAATGATTTATCGCGCGGTGCTCTGGTCGACGACATTGTGTACACTATTGCCTTGACCGCTATTCAAGCCGCTGGTTAATTTTAAGAGGGTCCTGCCGTGGTTTTGCAGGTCAATGTGGGTGAATGTACGTGAGCATTGAGGATTGGCCGTTTTATGGCGACTCTATCGTATTGTAATGTTCAGGCAGCACTGACCGATGTATGACATCAATGATATGGTGGTCAGCGTCATCAGCCTGCTTGCTGCCTGTGTCGTCTTCATCGTGGTCGCAGCGGCTTGGCACTTCACCACCTTGCGCTCGTTCAAATGGTCTGCTTCGGCCTTAGTGCTGGCGTCTGTAGGCTCCGTTGTATTGACCTTTGGGTTACTCGACCGTTCATTAAACGCTCAGTTACAACGCGAGGCCCAATTGCAGTTGAGCGAATTGGCGCAGCGTATTGAATCGACCATCAGCAACCGTCAAGTGGAAGCCAGAGCCTTGGTTACCTATTTGGCCGACAACCCGAACCTTACCCAAAATCAATACGAGCACTACCTCAACCGTTTACTGGTGAATCCGGAACTGTACACCAACATGGCGGCCGCACCCGACTTACGGGTTGAGTACATTTACCCCGTTGCCGGAAACGAGCCGGCGCTGGGTCTTTACTACCCCAATGTACCCGGCCAGTGGCCAGCCATTCAAAATATGTTGAGTACTGGTGATACCATCTTGATTGGTCCGATCAATCTCGCGCAAGGCGGCCAAGGGTTTATTATTCATGAACCAGTATACAACGCCGGGGGCCTGTGGGGCATTATTGCTGGGGTGCTACCTTTGGATCGCCTACTGGGCTTTGCCGGCCTAACCGATCTGACGCGCAATTACCAAGTCAATATTCAGGCCTGGCTCGCCAGCCAACCCGGCATCCCGATTAACGTTTGGGGCAGCCCACTTGAACAGGCACCTTGGGTGAAGGTCAGCACGCGCATTCCGAATGGTACGTGGGATATTTCCTTAAACCCCCGCTCACCCGTTCGTATCGGCATCAGTACGCAAATCAGCGTTATCGTTATTGCCTTACTTGCAACTTTGTTGGCGATTTGGGTGACCTATTTGATGGCACGTGATCGTGACCAACGTGAACAGGCACAGATTGCCGTGCAAACCAGCACTTTTATGCTAGATGAGGCGCAGCGCATCGGCAGTATGGGCAGTTGGATTCGTTCCTCCAGCGGCACCCCTTTTACCCTATCACCGCAACTGGCAGAAATGCTGCACACCGGAACGCAAGTCTCGTTGAGTGATTGGATGAACGTTATACCGCGCAAGGATATTCGTTTGGTGTCGGAAGCCTTACACGACATCATGACCGGCCGGCGCAACGACTTCAGTATTGAACACCGTATTCGCACGCTGGATGGCAAGGAGCGCATTGTCCAGCATACCGCGGAACACACCGTGGTGAATTCGCGCGGCGATGCCCAAGCGATTGGTACGGTCATCGATATCACGGTCAAAAAAGAGACCGAGCAACGACTCGAACGTCTGGCGTACTTTGATATGCTGACCCATACCCCCAATCGCTACTACTTTAAATCCGAAGTTGAGCGCCTGTTGGATGAACACCGTACCCGCCATCAAAAACTCGCGCTGTTGCACATCGACTTGGATCACTTCAAAGTTATCAATGACTCATTAGGCCACTTAATCGGTGACGATGTGTTGCGCATTACCAGTGAGCGCATTCAGGCCGCACTGCAAGAACGGGACATACTGTCCAGAACGGGTGGTGATGAATTCATGGTGGCGTTGACCGATATCGCTGACAGTGATGAAGCCTGTATGGTGGCGGCCCGAATTGTGGAGAAATTCCACTCCCCTATGTCGGTACAGGGGCACGAAATTTTCAATGGGGTTTCCATTGGCATCGTTATCTTCCCCGACCAAGCCAGCACGTATGAGGAACTGTATCAGCGTTCAGACCTTGCGTTGTACCGCTCCAAATCGTCAGGCCGGGGTCGATACCATCTGTTTTCCGGTGACCTGCATGTTGATTTCCAGCGCCGCACAAACCTCGAGCGTGCGATGCGCGGTGCACTGTCTAACAACGAATTCTATTTGGCCTACCAGCCGAAAGTGTCGGTAGCCGATCAGCGGCTGGTGGGCATAGAAGCACTGCTAAGGTGGCAAAGCGCTGAATTTGGCATGGTGGGACCCGATGAATTTATCCCTTTAGCAGAAGAAACCGGATTCATCGTGCAACTTGGGCTTTGGGTTATGAACGAGGCCTTTAGAGAGTTTTCTGAAGCCCGCCTGCATTTCGATCCGGATTTGCGGTTATCAATCAACCTGTCGCCGCGCCAAATACAGCACTCTGATTTGGAGAACGATATCCGGGATGCATTGATGACCTACGATGTACCGGGCAAGAATTTAGAGCTCGAGATCACCGAAACCTTCATCATTCGCGACCGGGCACAATGCGAAGCCTTTATGCGCTCGATGTCGCGGGTTGGGGTTGGTTTCTCATTGGACGACTTTGGCACCGGGTACTCGAACTTAGCGAGCCTGAAGAACCTGCCCTTAACAACCTTAAAGATCGACAAAACCTTCGTGTCCGACATCGAGCTTGATCAAGATGATCGAACTTTGGTGAATACCGTCATCCAATTGGGCCACAATCTTGGTTTAATCGTGATCGCCGAGGGCGTTGAAACCAGCGGACAGCACAGCTTCTTGCACCAAGCCGGGTGCGATGAATACCAGGGCTATCTTTTTTCACCCGCCGTACGCATGGCAGATTTAATTGAATCCTACGGCAAAAAAGTAGCGCATTTTTAAGCGGAGGTTAATTTGTGCAGCGCGTAGACATCAAATCGGTTGGCTTTGCCGATGATGTGATGCGACGGCGCTGCATCCAGTAGGGCGTCCGCCAAACGGGGTCGCTTGACCACAATACGAGCAAACGACTGTTCAAGCCCCCACGCCAACAGCGCATCAGCATCGTCTTCAATACCCACCAATTCATGCAAGCTCTGCATATCTACCTTCACTTTCGCAGCTTTTTGGCGCGGTGGAAACATAGGGTCCAAGTACAGCACCTGCTGGGGTGCAGGCTCTGAATGGAAGTGATCGGGAGCGCTCCCGGCCAATAAATGCATACGGGCAACAATGCTTTGTACGTCTGTATCACCCAGATTTTGCGCGCGTTGCAGGCCGTCAAAGAGCAAGGCAAAGACAATGGGGTGCCGCTCCATAAGCGTTAAACGAGCTCCCAAAGACGCCAGCACGAAGGCATCCCGTCCCAGTCCGGCGGTGGCATCCAGAATATGCAATGTGCGAACTTGATGAAGCCCGCACGCCTTGGCAATATCCTGCTGCACCCCGCCACCGAATTTGCGCCGATGGGCGAGCGCCCCCGCGACAAAATCCACATGTATGGGCTTTACGTTTCCCAATTGCAGCGGCTGCAATGCCAAGCCGTTGGCGCACACCAATTGAAACGCATCCCCGGCTTGCGCTTGGCTGCGTATGGGTAATGCTTCGGGAAGGGGAATATTGTGTACATCGGCGTAGGCGTGCGCCTCTGGATGTATAACGACCTTATTAATGCCCATGGGTGACTTGGTCACGCAAGTACAACGGCTGCAGAGCCTCTGCGGGTTGCCATAACGACGTACCGTCACGCGTAAGCAGAAAGTCGGCCAAACGTGCCGCCGCCGCTGCGGTCGGCAAACCGGCTTCCTCGGTGATGACATCCGATGTCACCGCCAGTTCAGGCAATGCCCAGCCTGAACCTATACGGCCGGAAGCAAGGTCTGTCCATACGGTCAGGTCAGCGGGTGGTAGCAATGCTTCGCCTTCGAGCAACCGAAAACCTTTATCCGGCGCGCTGAACGCTGCGCAGTAGACTTCGCCCATGCGCGCATCCATCACAACCTGCCAACGCTCTTTTTCCGGTTGCAGTTCGGCACCCTGCCACGCCAACACGGCCAAAGTCGACAGTGGCAGTACTGGAAGCCCGGCGGCAAACGCCAAGCCCTGAGCAGCACTGACGCCTACACGAATGCCGGTAAAGCTACCCGGCCCACGGGTGCAAGCGATGCCGTCAAGGCTTGCCAAGGCCACATCAGCGGCTTTTAGCACCTCATCCACCATAGGCAACAGGCGTTGGGTATGGGTACGTGTCGCTATTTCAAAACACTCTGCCACCTCATGCCCGTCCAAAGACAACGCCACAGAACAGGCTTCTGTTGTGGTATCAATCGCCAGTATTCGAGTCATTAACTGAGGCTGGCAAAGATCTTACGAGTAATGTCTTTTACTGAACCCACGCCTTCAATGTAATTGTAGGCCGGTGCATTTTCCGGGTCTTGTTGCGCCCAATCCTTGTAATAATGCACCAGTGGCTCGGTTTGTGAGTGATAGACTTCAAGGCGCTTACGCACGGTGGCTTCTTTATCGTCTTCACGTTGAATCAAGGTATCGCCTGTCTCATCGTCTTTCCCCGCGACTTTGGGCGGATTGTACTCAACATGGTACACGCGACCGGAGGCTTCGTGGATACGACGACCACTCAGACGCTTAACGATTTCTTCGTCCGCGACATCAATATCAACCACATGGTCAATCACCACACCACTGTTCTTCAATGCCTCAGCTTGCGGAATGGTGCGAGGAAACCCATCGAATAAGAAGCCGTTGGCACAATCGGCTTCTTGAATACGCTCTTTGACCAAGGCAATGATGGTGTCGTCAGAAACAAGGCCGCCGGATGACATCACTTCTTTCACTTTCAGGCCCAAGGGAGAGCCTGCTTTAACGGCTGCACGCAGCATATCACCGGTGGAAATTTGCGGAATGTTGAACTGCTCACAAATGGACTGGGCTTGCGTACCCTTACCAGCCCCGGGGGCCCCTAGCAAAATAACACGCATGTGACGTAACTCCTGATTTTATATTTTGAATCTGTTTGCTCGGACAACCCGCAGGTTATCGACCGAAAAATTGGCCTAACCTTAACCGGCTGTCAGGATATACACAAGGCTGGCATTATGTGCCAGGCCGATAATGAGTATAAGGCCCTGCTATGGTTGACCGCATGGGCATAAAAAAAGCCCCGCACAGCAACCGCTGGCAGGGCGTCAATCAGCAAGAGAGTCAAAACGCCGCCCATTCTACGCAGGCATTTCCGAATGGAAACCCTGGTCGGGCCAACACCTTGGCTGATCAACGCATAATTCGTAATTTAAACTTTACAGCTGTTTCTATTGCGTCTGGATACCACGGTACAACTGGTCAAACGATGGCGGTGCGACCACGGCATCCAGATCAGCCCCGTCCGGACCGAAGCGCAACTCCCAAATACCCAAATAGCGCTCCATAGCCATTTCAGTGACACGTTCACTGACAATCGTTGGTCGTATGATGACCAACAAATTCACCTTATCAACCTCGGCGGTGGTGCTGCGAAACAAGGCACCAATAAAGGGTAAATCTCCCAACACAGGCACTTTGCGTTCGGTTTCTGTTACTCGATCCTTAACCATACCACCTAAAATAATGGTGTCACCATTAGCGACTACGACATTGGTCTGAATTTGGCGTTTTGAGGTGCGTGAAGTCAGACTGGCGTCACCGATCAGCTCCTCTGTCACCTGATTGATCGCCATACGCACCATTTCATTTTGTTGAATATGGGGTTTTACGGTGATCTCGGTCGCTACGTTTTCCCGCTGAATGGTGAACGGGTTTTCCGGGTCTTGTGACGTTTGGAAAGGTACGGTTTCACCCACCAGTAACCGCGCTTCCGTATTATCCATGGTCATCAAGTAAGGCGTCGACAGCAAATTGGTGTTCGATTGCGTCTCCAATGCTTGAATGATGGCTGCAAACGAGAGGTTATTGCCCGGCAGCACTAAACCAACCAAGGCACCGTTGGCTTCCAAAACGGGTGCCAAAGATTGCGCTGCATCACCACCGGAGCCAATGCCCGCAGCCCCAACAGCGCCCATACTGGCGCCGCCCTGAGGAAAATTGGAAGCACCTACCGCCGGCGGAATGTTTCGGCTGCTGTTGCCGGGAGACAACAAGCCTAACTGAATACCAAACTGGTCACTGACGCGGCCGCTGACTTCAACAATCGCAGCCTCAATCAGCACCTGCGCACGCGGGATATCCAACTGTGCAACGATGCGCTTAATTTCCGCCAGCTCATCCGGTTCGGCGCGCACTATTAAGGCGTTCAATTCTTCATCCGCCAGAATCGACAGGCCAGTCGCCGGTGCGCTGGTCGCACCATTGCCGCCCCCGCCGCCCGCCGGTGCACTGGCCGGATTAAGACCACGCAACAGCTCGGCCATTTTCAGCGCATCACCATTATTCAAAAACACCACTTCCGTATTGCCACTGCGCTGGGCGGACACCACATCGAGATCTTTGATCAAGGCTTCTACAAAATCCAATACGCTGGGCTCTCCACGCAATATAAGGCGATTCGAACGCTCATCCGCCACTACCCGTAATGTTCCGGGCAAGCCATTGGGTGCCGCTTGCCCGCCCGTTGCCAACTGTTCGGGCAACAAAGTCTGCAACAACGCCACTATATTGCCCACCCAAGCGTTTTCCAGCGGCACCAAACGAATGGCGGTTTCGGTCTCCACATCCACCAGCGCCAGAATTTGCTCAATGCGAACGATGTTATCCGCGTGGTCGACCAGAATGATGGAGTTGGTGGAGGGAATGCCCGACATATGCCCATACTTAGCCCCAATGGGGCGTAAAATGGGGATCAATTCCATGGCAGAGGTATGCTGTACCTGAATGACCCGGGTGATGAAGTCATCGTTAACCGCCAATTCTGTTTCTACCAACGGACCGGTGATCTGCTTGGCATCGTTCACCGGAATAACATGCACTTCATTGCCTCGTTCAGCCACCGTAAAGCCTTGCATTTTCAGCACCGCAAGAAACACTTCGTACACTTCTTCGGCGGTTAACTCATCGTCTGAAATAATGGTGACTTGCCCGCGTACCCGCGGGTCGAGGATAAAGGTTCGCCCGGTGATATTAGCCACTTGGTTAATGAACAACGACAAGTCCGCTTCCTTCATATTGACTTGCCAGGTCGCTTGCTGTGCCTGCACCACAACGGGGCTGAGCAGCAGGACCAGCAACAAACCACGAATAAACAATCGCATTAACAGGTTACTCCCTTCAATTCGGTAATTCTTGGAATACACGATACGTAGCCCCATTGCGCTCCAATGTGATGCGTATTTCACCCGAGGCCAATACGGACTCAATCAGGGCCTGATCTCGTTCTATATTCCCTACGCGCTGCCCGTTCACTTCCACAATCATATCGCCGGGGCGCAATCCATTGGCGATCAATATGCCAGAGCGTGGCGTTACACGGTAGCCTTCATCCGTGAGTTGCAAACCGTACTGATTCAATAGGCCTTGCGGATTGCGGTAGGCTTGTGTCTGTACATCGGTAATCGCTTGGCGAATTTGTTGATTCAACCGTTCTTGTACATCAACACTGTTGCGCGTCGGTTCAGGTGCACGGGCCGTGTTGGTATTGGTCCGCGTATTGGCAACGTTGTTCGGTTGCGGCGCACTTACCGACACTGGCGGGGCCTCCACGGTGGGTTCTGGTATAGAAGCCAGTTCTGCATTGCCGGGTGCACTGCCCAGCAAAGGTGTTTCCTCAAAGCTCAATGTTTCCAGCGTTCCCGACCGTAGGAGTACCACCCGATTCCGATACACTTCCACCAATTCAGCTTGCCCAAACAGCGTTTCTCCCACCTGAAAAAGTTCCGCACCACGCCCGCGCTGAGAAATCAAGGCGGACCCTCGTTTTGGATCAGATGCTGAAAACACCCCCTGCAACACTAGTTGCAACCTAGTCGCGGGGGCAGTTTCGACCGCAACGGGCAGGGGTTCGGGCTTTTTTTCCTCGATCTCCTGAAACTCGCCAAACCATTGTCCGGAAATCACCTCTTGTACTTGGCGCGCTGTATCTGTCGTCACATTGGCCGGTGTTTGTTCGGGCATTGACCAATCGACATCGGCAAATACCACGGTCGAGGGTGCCAATACCTGCCACACGGTTTTGGCCGTTGTTGCTCCGGCCCAAGCGGCCAAACACAGCAACAAAAAACCAAAGAGGCGCTGCAGCCAGCGTTGCGCCAGCGGAGGTAGGGTAATCATGACATCCACTCCAGGACATTTACGCGACTTTCCATAATAATTTCGCGTCCACCGGGAAGGTTAACATTGAGTACATCACGTATGTGCGTATATATGCGGTACATCGCCATGCCTTCCGTATCCAACTCCAAATCGGCCAGTGGCTTATCCGCTGGCACATCCTTAATATTCGCACGCACCAAGCCCTGAGCATCGGTAGCGATGAGGCCATTGATGTGTGGCAATTCAACGGCCTGTGGTCGGCCAAACCAGACAAACTCGGAGCGCCCGTTGCGCCAGTCCACAACACCTTGCGCTTGCACCGCCCCCGACCCGGGCTGCCAATTGACATTCAGCCCTTGGAACCACATCTGCCCACCCAACACGATGCGCTGTGGGGCCAAGGTCGCATCTAACACCGCAAGGTCGGCATAACCCTGTACATCGTTAAGTCGCCATTCACGCAAGGTCCGCGCTATTGACGCTTCGGCATTTATCCGCCGACCGGAAACCGTTGCGTCATAGCGTATTTGCCCTTGCAGCAAACGAGTGGGGTAAAACCGCCAATCGACCAAAACACGATCGGAGCCATAGCTGACATCGGCCTTACCATGCCACACCGTACCCGACAGACCATGAACCTCCACTGGCAGCGCCCGATCATTACCGAACTGATGCCACAACACATTAACCGGCGTAAACAACACCAATGCAAACAAGAAGAACAAGAGGAAGGCGATCAGTAAGTGGCGTATTTTTATCATTGAGCTGAGACAACCGAGTGTGAGCGTTCATTCAGTGGTCTGACAGTGTACTTGACTTTACGCAGCCCAGCCAAGGTAGCATTGAGCCAAAAAAGTAAAGGTCATGTTTGCAGAAACACAAAAGCCCACCGAAGTGGGCTTTTAGATTTCATAGGCTTGTAACAAGCGCATGTAAATTGCATTTCATAACGTCGCGAGTGCAGCAGCTATGAGGCAATTTAAATCGTTCAGTGGCGTGTCGCGAGCGCAACCGAGACAAGGCGGAAATGCCAGCGAGAGCGCAGTGTGCTTAAAGCACATGAGCAACGAGCTGTCATTTCCAACGCCGTATCGGTCAGCGCAGCAGCGCCAATGACCGATTTTACATCATGCCGCCCATACCGCCCATACCACCCATGCCACCCATATCAGGCGCACCGCCTTTATCATCTGACGGCAAGTCAGTGATCATGGCTTCCGTGGTGATCATCAAACCAGCAACAGAAGCAGCGGCTTGCAAGGCAGTACGGGTTACTTTAGCGGGGTCGATGATGCCGAATTCGGTCATGTCGCCGTATTCGCCGTTGGCCGCGTTGTAACCGAAGTTACCTGAACCGTTACGGACTTCGTTCAGTACCACTGATGGCTCACCACCAGCGTTACGTACGATCTGACGCAACGGCGCTTCCATCGCACGCAGTGCCAAAGCAATACCTACGTCTTGGTCGCTGTTGTCGCCTTTCAGGTTACCAATGTTGCTCAATGCACGCACCAGGGCAACACCGCCACCAGGGACAACGCCCTCTTCGACCGCAGCACGGGTAGCATGCAACGCGTCGTCAACACGGGCTTTCTTCTCTTTCATGGCCGTTTCAGTAGCCGCACCGACTTTGATCACAGCAACGCCGCCCGCCAATTTGGCCACGCGCTCTTGCAGTTTCTCTTTGTCGTAATCAGATGAAGAATTTTCGATTTCAGCACGGATTTGATCAACCCGAGCTTTGATGTCTGCTTCTTCGCCAGAACCGCCCACGATGGTGGTGTTTTCTTTGGTAGAAACAACACGCTTGGCCGTACCCAGGTGTTCCAGTGTGGTGCTTTCCAGATCCAAGCCCACTTCTTCAGAGATCACTGTACCGCCGGTCAGGATCGCCAAGTCTTGCATCATCGCTTTACGGCGATCACCGAAACCAGGTGCTTTAGCAGCGGTTACTTTAACCGTGCCGCGCATGTTGTTCACAACCAGCGTTGCCAGTGCTTCGCCTTCGATGTCTTCCGCGATGATCATCAGCGGGCGACCAGACTTGGCAACGGCTTCCAGTACGGGAATCAAATCACGGATAGACGAGATTTTCTTGTCAACCAACAGGATGTAAGGCTCTTCCTGTTCAGCGGTCATGGTTTCTTGGTTAGTTACGAAATACGGCGACAGGTAGCCACGGTCGAACTGCATACCTTCAACAACGTCCAGTTCGTCTTCGAAGCTGGTGCCTTCCTCAACGGTGATCACGCCTTCTTTACCTACGCGCTCCATAGCTTCAGCAATCAGTTTGCCGATGGTAGCGTCTGTGTTGGCAGAAATCGTACCCACTTGAGCAATCGCTTTGCTGTCTTGGCAAGGCACGGCCAGCTTACGCAGTTCTTCAACCACGGCGTTGGTCGCCTTGTCGATACCGCGTTTCAGGTCCATCGGGTTCATGCCCGCAGCAACGGACTTCAAGCCTTCGTTAACAAATGCTTGGGCCAATACAGTGGCTGTAGTGGTACCGTCACCGGCTTCGTCATTGGCTTTGGAAGCAACTTCCTTAACCATTTGCGCGCCCATGTTTTCGAACTTGTCTTCCAGTTCGATTTCTTTTGCTACGGTCACGCCGTCTTTGGTGATCAGGGGTGAGCCATAGGCTTTGTCGATAACCACGTTACGGCCTTTCGGGCCCAAGGTAACTTTAACGGCATCGGCCAACAGGTTCACACCTGCTTGCATGCGGTTACGTGCGGAAACGCCAAATTTTACGTCTTTAGCTGCCATGTTACTTAATACCTCAATCGCTTAATCAGTTAGTCAATTAACGGATAGTCAGAAAAATTAGGCTTGAACCACGCCAAATACGTCGCTTTCAGACATGATCAACAGTTCTTCACCGTCGACTTTCACTGTGCTGCCGGCGTACTGACCGAACACAACCACGTCGCCCACTTTGACATCCAGCGGACGCACTTCACCGTTTTCCAGGATACGACCATTACCCACAGCCAACACTTCACCTTGTGAAGGTTTTTCTTTGGCTGAACCAGGCAGCACAATGCCACCAGCGGTTTTGGTTTCTTCTTCTTTGCGTCGTACTACGATGCGATCATGCAACGGACGAATTTTCATCTGATGTCTCTCCCAACTAAACAAAACACTGATTGTTGAAACGGTCAGTGATCACACTGACCACCCCTTAAATTCATGTGTGCTAGCCAACGTATGGATTATTGGCTGGCGACCCCTCACTCAATGGGGCCGTCCAACATCATTTCAATACCTTGGGTACAAATTTATTTTTCTCTTTCGTACTCGCCTTCAATGACCTGTCCGCGTTTAGTGGCAGACGTTTCGCCTTGGCCAGGGCCAACATTGGGCGGCACTTCCGGGCCTTGTCTGAACCCGGAATCCTCTCTTGATCCAGACGAGCGCGGCCCAATAAAACTCCAAACCAATAACAAGACCCCCAAGGTATCCGTTGCGAAGCCTGGCATGGCCAGCAGAAGCCCAGCGAGCATTTGGCGCATGGCCGTTTGCTGCTGCATACGCATCCACCAATGGGACATGCCGCCGCGTTGCATGGTCTGCAACAAACCCCAACCGGCGCGACGAATCAACTGCCCGCCCAACATCGCCGACAGGACAATCCATAATAGGGTTACGAACACACCCAACTCGCCGCCGACTTCGATAAACAACGCCAGCTCGACGGCGAAGAAAACCATAAAAATAATCAGTAAAGGCATGCCCTACCCCAACGTATTAAAAGATGTAGTTCCTAAAGTGGGGGCCAAGATGATTTTTTCAACAAAATATGACCCAAACGCTCATTTCGTTAGCCAGTTCACAGAAAAGAACGAGGAAGTGTGATCTTATGCTGTTAGAGAGCTGATGAATTAAGGAAGTTGCACTACAGCTCCGCGATGCCACTTAAGCCTCTACAAGGATACACATATGTCATCATCGGTCGCTATCTTAGTCGTAGACGATGCGCGTTTCAGCAATGCCGTTACGGTCCGGCATTTGGAACATGCGGGGTACAACAATCTGCGCTGTGCCAGCCATGCCGCAGAGGCGTTTCAATTACACACTGACAACCCCGCTGAAATTATGATTGTGGATTGGCGGATGCCGGTCATGGATGGGCTCGCGTTGATGCAGAAAGTCCGCGCATGGGATGACGACAACGATCGTTTTACTTATGTCATTATGTTAACGGCCGAGGAAGGCCCGGCGGCGATTCAATCCGCGTTCGACCAAGGCGTGGACGACTTTATCTGCAAAACCCACTTGCACAGTGAATTGGTGCCGCGCGTCTATGCTGCGGCCCGCACAGCGCTCAGGCAAAATGGCTTGATTTCGCAACATCGTCATCTCAACGCTCGTCATCAAACGCTTCGTCAAAATACCTGGCAGGACAGCATCACGTTGTTGGCCAGCCCGCAATATACCAAGCGCTTTCTGGCCCGCAGTCTGGAGCACATTGAAGCCCGTGGCGGTGCCATTGGCTTGGTGCTTATTCGCATCGACAACTACGCAACATTAAGCCATCAAATGGCGGACGCCGCCCTGGCTGGCTTGTTGCAGCGCGTAGGACAACACGTTGAACAACTCTGCCGCCCGATGGATTTGGTGGCCCGCATGGGCCGGGATACTTTCGCGGTGGTCTGTCACTCCAACACCATTGAGCATTTTCAAGCGGGCGCCCTCAAACGATTCCGCCACAGTTTGCACCACCGTAGCTTAAAAACCCGCTCGGGTTTTATCACCATTGAGGCCAGCAGCTGTTTAATTTCCACCAGCAGCGATCGCGGCATAGCGCCCATCAGTGAGCTTTGGCAAAGAGCCCAAAAAGCCCTGATCGAGTCCGCACAAACACAGCGTCATGTGGTGATCAACTGGCAGCAAGAAGACGTCCACTCGGCAGCCGCCATGCGCCGCTCTGCTCCCAGCGGCTATCAACAGCATAAGGTTTGAGGGGTGCCGTACAGCACGACACTGCCTATCATTGCTAAGCCAGCATCAAAGCCGCTGCGGGGGGAGATCGAGCACGGAAATTCGGTGCATTCGCGCCTTGTTCGTTATACCCTGAGTTTCTGTTCAGTGGTACCAACGGAACGCCATCGTGATCGTGTTAAAACAGCGTCCTTTACATTATCGTCTCTTCTTAAAAAATGCCCTGTTGATGGGTGGCGCTGCTCTTACTACCGTGTTAGTCAGCCTTCTTGCGATGCTGATGTTTTCCTTCCAAAGCCTGGCGCCCACCTGGATTTCCGGATTTGAAGACGGATTTCGCGGCTTCCCCGAAGACATCAACCACACCGAACTTTGGTCCGAGCGCGCCAAACTGTGGGAGGAATACCCCAGTCTATTTGAACGCGCGGCCTTGTATGAAAACGGTGTGCGTGTTGCTGATTTCAACCGCACGCCACGATCCCCCTTGCCTTCTGCCATAGCCGACCTGCCCGAGCAGCTATCCTTTCCGCGTGTGCAGCGCCTAACCACCTTGGACGAAGGTGGCCAATGGCAACTCTATACTGCGGTCAATGCCAGCCTGATCAGCGACTATTTCGACCAACTCTGGTGGAAACTACTGGGCATGGCGGTGCTTGGGTTCGGTGCGATATCTATTCTCTCTTATCGTGTACAGATCGCCCTCTCACGACCCATATTGCAATTAATAGAATTGGCGCGGACGGTCAGCGAAGAACAGAACTTTGCCCTGCGCGCCACCAAAGGGCCAGACGACAACATCGGCGAAATGGTCGATGCCTTTAACGACATGCTGCAACGTGTTGAAACACGCGATGTGCAGTTACAAAGCGAGCGCGACCGGGCCGAGAAAGCTCAAGTGCAAGCGCAAACGTTAGCCAGCGAAACCCGCGCCGCCAACCAACGCTTGGAATTTGAGGTTCAAGTACGTTCGAAAGTCGAGCAAAAATTGACGGAATTTCAGGCCTATCTGAACGCCATGATCAACTCCATGCCGTCGGTATTGATCGCAGTGGATGAAAATGCCTGCATTACCCAATGGAACGACGAGGCCAGCCGCTTGAGTGGCCGACCGTTGGACTTGGCACTGGGCTATAGCTTGGACGAAGCCTTTCCCTTTATGCACAAGTACATGGACCGTTTGAGCCTGGCCCTCATGGAGCGCGAAACCCAGCATATAGAGCGGGTGCGTTATCGGGAAGGCCACATGGACTACAAGCTCGACATGATGATTTACCCGCTGCATTTAAAAGGCACCATCGGCGCGGTCATTCGGATAGACGATGTATCCGACAAGGTACGCATGGAAGATATGATGGTGCAAAGCGAGAAAATGATGTCCGTGGGCGGCTTGGCCGCGGGCATGGCTCACGAGATCAATAATCCGCTCAGTGCGATCGTACAAAGTGTGCAAACCATCCAGCGGCGCTTAAAACCCGAGACGCCAGCCAACCAACGCGTCGCCGCAGATTTGCAACTCGACCTGAACATCCTGCAACAGTACTTCAAACGCCGGGATATACCCAAGTTCTTGGACCACATCTTAACGTCGGGCAATCGTGCTGCCGCTATCGTCACCAACATGCTGCAATTCAGTCGGCAAAGTAATACGGTTCTTCAACAGGCTTCAATTACTGATTTACTCGAACGCGCGCTCGCCATCGCCTTGAGTGACTTGGATTTACGCGCCCAGATCCGTAAGGAGCGCTTGGTTATTGAACGAGATTGGGCAGACTGTACGGCGCTGCAACTGCCAGTGGCCAATACGGAAATTGAACAGGTCATCTTTAACCTGCTGAAAAATGCCCATCAAGCGATTCTTGACCGCCAGACGGATGATGATGTTGTTGGGCACATTCGCATTCAGTGCCAAAAAAGTAGCCACTATTGCATTATTCAAGTACGCGACAATGGCAAGGGTATGGACGCCAGCACGCGCAAACGGGTTTTTGAACCTTTCTTTACCACCAAGGAAGTGGGCCGAGGCACCGGGCTCGGTTTAAGTGTGGCTTACTTTATTGTTACGTCACACCATCGCGGGCAATTGACCGTACAATCTGAGCCCAACGTGGGTACTACTTTCACCATTAAACTTCCGTTGACACAGGACAACCCGAATGGCTAACCGTTTGACCAAAATCTACACCCGGGGCGGTGATCAGGGCACGACAGGCCTTGGCACCAATGACCGAGTTGCTAAATTCTCGCCGCGTGTTCACGCTATGGGTGATGTGGATGAAACCAACAGTTGGATCGGTCATATTCGCTCCGCTTTGGGTGAGCAACATCCACTGGATGCTGTTTTGAATCAGGTGCAACACGATTTGTTTGACGTAGGCGGTGAGCTGGCTATGCCTGGTTATACGCTCGTTAGTCCGGAACTGGTGCGTGATCTTGAAGCACATATTGACCGCTTGAACGCGGACCTGCCGACATTGGAAAATTTCATCTTGCCCGCCGGAAACGAAGCCGCATCGCGCACGCACGTTGCGCGCTCCGTGGCGCGCCGGGCAGAGCGCCAACTGTGGGCGGCACAAGCCGAAGACCCAAGCTTGAACCTATTGGCGATTCAGTACCTGAATCGTCTATCGGATTTTCTATTTGTACTCAGCCGCGTTATCGCGCGCGAAAACGGGGGTCAGGAGGTGTTGTGGCAAAGTCGTCATCAACGCTCCGTCTAGGCCTAACGTTTGGGGTATGGGTCACGCTCGCGCTGACCAGCGGGTGTGGCTTATTCTCACCGACGGCGAGCCTACTGGACAACGAACGCTGGGCGTTGAGTGATGACTCACTCGTGCAAGTGGTGCAAGACGAGGATGTACTATTGCTGCCGCAACAGGTGGCGCCGCGCACCGGCATCATTTTTTATCCAGGCGGAAAAGTTCAACCACAAGCCTACGCCCCGCTGTTGCGGCCATTGGCGCGTGAAGGCTATTTGGTGGTGGTGCCTGTGATGCGTCAGGACTTAGCCATTTTGTCGAAAGATCGCGCCATGGATGTGCGAGAGATGTACCCGGAGATTGAACAATGGGTACTTGCCGGGCACAGCCTGGGTGGCACCGTTGCCACCGGGCATGCGTTAGATGAGGGCGACTATGCGGCTGTGCTGTTACTGGCGGCCTACCCAACCCAGCGCCGCTACCCGGAAGATGGTCCCCCAACGCTGCTGTTATTTGGCACTGAAGATGGACTGGTGACGGCCGACGATCGCTTGCGTGCGCAACGCTTACTTCCCCCGCGTTCAGATTTGCAACTGATTGCAGGGGCTAACCATGCGCAGTTTGGCGCCTATGGAGCACAAGCAGAAGACGGCATCGCGACGATATTGCCCGCTGAGCAATGGCGGATCAGTCAGGAAGCCATGCTGGACTTTTTAGATCACTTGGGTTTGTGATTAACCCTAAACATGAGCTTTCGAGGTATACCTCTACGCTCTTGTGAAGCCACCCATCCAAGGATCGAAGAAATACGGACCACGCTAGGAGATGTTACAGATCCACCAGATGCACGAGGCCTGACTCTACTTCATGGCCTAAAAAGATACCCGCCACCCGCGCAAAGCGCTCCGGCCCGTCGGTGACCTGGAACTCGGTGTAGCCGGATACGGAGCGTTCAGCCCTCAATCCAGATGTCTGTAAATAATCCCGCACCACATTGGCCGTGGTTTCCGCTGAATCCACCAAGCGTACTTCAGGCCCCATCACTTCAGCAATCACCGACCGCAACACCGGATAATGTGTGCAACCTAACACCAAAGTATCCACCGGCGTATCCAAGGTAAAAAAAGGTTCAAGGTAGGTCCGCACAATCTCCGTTACTATGGGCCCGCTGATCCAGCCTTCCTCCACCAGCGACACAAACAAGGAACACGCCTGGCCGGTAACCACCGCATCCTCATGCAGATGATGAATGGCCGAGGTGTAGGCTCCTCGTGAAATCGTACCTTCGGTTGCAATCACGCCAATATGGCCATTCTGGCTGGTATTCACGGCACGCTGAGCACCGGGCTCTATCACGCCGATCACAGGTAAGTCCGGTAATGCAGCCTGAATCGCGGGCAGCGCCATGGCCGAGGCCGTATTGCAGGCCACGACCAGCATTTTGATGTCTTGCAAGCGCAGTTTCTTGGCTACCTGCAAGGCATATTGCGTAACGCTGGCTGAACTTTTGGTACCATAGGGGACACGGGCGGTGTCGCCGAGATAAATCATATCTTCATGCGGCAACAAGCGGCGTAACTCCGCCAGTACCGTGAGCCCACCCAGCCCCGAGTCAAAGACGCCAATGGGCGCGTTATTCATAATCTGGTCCGCGTGCTAGAGGTAAAAAGTTGTCGTATACGTCGACATAAAGGGGCGCATTGTAGCGCCCCAATACACTATTGCGAAGGGGCGTCGGCCGGAGAAACCACCTGGCGCCGGTCGGTGTCGGGTAAGCGTTGTCGTAACAACTCATATTCACCCAACCCCAGCAAGCGAATCTGTACCGCAAAGTCCTCCTGTGTACGCGTGTCACGCGCCACAAAATCCAGCGTATCGATGTCGTCTATGCGGCGAAACGTCGGCGGGGTAAAAATAAAGCGTTCATCCACATTCAGCTCATCTATCCCACGAATCGCCACCAAGCCGGTTTCACACTGGCACAGCCATTGGATGTGCATTTGATGGCGCTGATAGCGGCTGTCTTCTTCTACCACCACCACACGGTAATTGCCGTCCAACAAGCCATGCCGCCAATACCCCAAGCGCTGGACATACACCACGGACACCGGCAGGGCGTAAATTCCTTGCAACGTCGTTACCGGTGTCGCACCCACCCCCAGTGACAGCAACCCTAAAAACACAAAAACGATTCGTAATGTCATAACGCAGACCACTTATTTGATTCCCTACTCTCAAGTAACGGCCACCGCCGCCGATTCTATAGTCAGTTAGAGGAGATTCAGCGATGACACCTATCACACTCGGCAAGAACTTACTCACTGATGACGAGATTCTGACCTACGCCATGAGTGAAGACAACTTCCGCTTACTGACGCTGGGGCAATTGCACCATCATGCGGTGGCTGCTGCGCTGCTGACCGCAAGCACGCTCATTCGCATTCAACATTATTCGGCGTATTTACCCGTGCACCCAATGGGCGGTGACAAACCTTTGAATACCGACCCTTTGGCCTAACGCCTCCTTTGCTCAGTTATGGGCTCAGTAAAGCCCATAACTGATTGAAATCTTTTAAATTTTTTTCCTACCCTTTGTTGACACTCCGTGAAATATAAGGATAATGCGCTTCGTCCTCGGGGCTATGTAGCTCAGTTGGTTAGAGCACAGCACTCATAATGCTGGGGTCGCTAGTTCGAATCTAGCCATAGCCACCAACCTAGGGCTACAATGTTGAGAGTAGATGGGCTGTCGCCAAGTGGTAAGGCTCCGGTTTTTGGTACCGGCATTCGGAGGTTCGAATCCTCCCAGCCCAGCCATCTCTCTGCCTCATTGGAGCACCTATGTCCGTTTTCTTCCGAGCAGCTCTCGGCTTCGTTATTCTGTTTTTTTCACCCGCTGTTTTCGCTCTGAATATCTTGATGTATCACCATGTGGCGAACGACACACCGCCATCGACATCAACGCGTGTGGATGTTTTTCAAGAACATTTAGACTACCTTCAAGATCACCATGAGGTGGTAGATCTATTGTGGGCCATTGAGGAAATTCAAGCGGGCCGGGAATTACCCGAAAACGCCGTTGCCATAACCTTTGACGACGCCTATCGAAATATCTACACCACTGCCTGGCCCATGCTGCAAGAGGCTGACTTCCCTTTCACCTTGTTTACCGCAACCTTTGCCGTAGACCAAGGCTCTCGCCTGATGATGACCTGGGACATGCATCGCGAAATGCATGCGGCGGGGGTAACCATTTTGAATCACAGCCATCGCCATGAATATTTGGTGCGCTCTGAACGCTATGATGACGCCTGGCTGAACGATGCCATGACCAGCATCCGTACCGCTCAACAGCGTTTGGAAGAAGAACTTGGCACTACACTGCCCAAGGTTTTGGCCTATCCATACGGTGAATATAACGATTTGCTGCAAGCGGCTTTGCGCGAAGAAGGCTATGAATTAGCGTTTGGACAGCACTCAGGGGGGGTCGGCGAATTTTCTGACTGGATGGCACTGCCTCGCTACGCCGCTGGCGGCATCTATGCCAATTTGAACACCTTGCGCCCCAAGCTGCGCAGTCGCCCGCTGCCCGTCGAGTTTCCGCTGGTTGACCCGGTGACCAACAATCGCACACCTGAATTGCGGGTGCGAGTGCTAGAAAACCTGGATGTTGGCTGGCATGCGGTGCAATGTTTTTCCGGCGGTGGCGAGCCTTTACCGACCCAACTGGAAGACGGCTGGTTGATCACCCAAACCGAAAGCCCGCTGCGTGAGGGGCGCCAACGCTACAACTGCACCGCACCCTCCCGATCGCAAAGTGGTGTCTATTACTGGTTGTCGCAACAATGGCTGATCAATCAAGGTCCAGCAGATCGTTAAACTCAATCATTGCGTTGAGTTCGTCGACATATTCCTCGCGCCGGATGGAGTACGCTAACAGCCCCGGCGTGAGATCCAAACCAGTCACCGCTTGCCCTTGCGCGCGCCGCTCCGCCCGCAAGGCACGCAGATCCGCATAGCTCCGATGCCGGTTGAGATTCAGAATATAGGCCCGTACCGACAGCCCGGCGTGCTCAAAAGCCCGAACTTCATATACTTCACCCTCAGGACGACTGTCCGGCACCACGCCACAACCGACAGAGAAGCACCATTGACCGAACAAATTATTACCCACCAATGCAAAACGCGATGTTCCCCATGCCGATTCATTGGCCGCTTGTGCCAAAATCAATGACATGGGAATAGTGTCCACTTTAATGAGCAGCTCATCTATTTGGTCTGAAGTGGCCAAGTCGTCTGAGACATAATAACGGGCCGTAATCACCTCCAAGCGCTCAAGAGTCTCAGCGCTCAATGCTCGCCCTGAATCCAAATCTGCCCGCCATTGCTCCACTTCATCACGCAACCGAGCCACACGGGCATTTTCCGCCTCGGCGAGGGGCTCCAAAAAACCAAAAAATGCGTCCTTTTTCGCTTGTACGGTGGGCTCTGCCGCAAAATCAGGCAGGTCCAGCATCACCAACGCTTCAGCCTCCGCTTGTTGACGCTGAGCATCCAATTCCTCATTTTCCAAGACAGTACCCGCCTTAAAACTCCATGCGGCGGCGGCAATGGCACAAAAAGATAGGATCAACCAGGTATAGGACAAACCTGCCTGCCGGGGATAGATAGGCTGTGCCATCGCTTTACTCCTAGGTAATCTCAGTTCCGGCCTGCCGGACGCGGCGGCAAGGGAAACGGCGTAACGTCACCCTTTGTACTGCTGTCGCGCACTTTAGCGACGCCTTCTTTATCCATTTCGTCTATGCGCAATATGCGTTGCATGGCCACATAACTGCGCTTCACACCGGCGAACTCTGCTTTTAATTTTTCTTCGCCGGGATCAACCAGCACCTGTGAGCGCTCGCCAAAAATGAAGCCACCCAACTCAATAAAGCCGTACATATCACTCTGGGTTACTTCTCGACAAAAGACTTCATACACCTTGTCTTGATGAATGAACAAGACGCGATACACCCGTTTTTTCTCAGTCATTGCTCTACCACTAATAAATGTTGAACACTGCCAACGACGAAGCAGTAAATGGCGATGGTAGCACAGCATTTCAACCTCACCCAGCACACTGGGTTTTCGTGTCTTCTACAGGTATAATGCGCGCCCTTAACCTCTGCGGTAAAAGCCCAAAGCTAACCACCATGACCAAAAAGCTGTTCATCAAAACCCATGGCTGTCAAATGAATGAATACGATTCGGCGCGGATGGCCGATCTACTCAAAGACAGCGAAGGCATGGAGCTTACTTCGTCACCGGAAGATGCCGATGTTATTTTACTGAACACCTGCTCAATACGGGAAAAGGCCCAAGAGAAGGTTTTCCATCAACTTGGGCGATGGAAGAAGTTAAAAAAGAAGAACCCTAATCTGAAGATTGGCGTGGGCGGATGTGTTGCCAGCCAAGAAGGTGATGCGATCAGCAAGCGCGCGCCCTATGTTGATATGATTTTTGGCCCGCAAACCTTGCACCGACTGCCTGAACTGCTCAAAGGTGGCAGCGCTACGGCGAACGGCAATCGCATTGCGGCGGTGGATGTGACCTTTCCCGAAATTGAAAAGTTTGATCACCTGCCTGCGCCGAGCAGCAATGGTGTCACTGCCTTTGTTTCCATCATGGAAGGTTGTTCAAAATATTGCACCTTCTGCGTGGTGCCCTATACCCGTGGAGAAGAAGTTAGCCGCCCTTACGATGACGTACTGGCCGAAGTGGCACACTTGGCGGCGCAAGGCGTGCGCGAAATCAACTTTTTGGGCCAAAACGTCAATGCTTACCAAGGTCCTAAACACGACGGCAGCATAGCCGACTTAGCGGAATTGATTACCGTTACCGCGCAAATCGATGGCATAGACCGCATTCGTTTCACCACGTCACACCCGGTAGAGTTCAGCGACAACCTGATCGATGTTTACGCCGATGTGCCCGAACTGGTCAGTCATTTGCATCTGCCGGTGCAAAGCGGCAGTGACAATATTCTAAAGGCCATGAAACGTGGCCACAGCGCCGCTGAATACGTCGACAAGTTGATGCGTATCCGGGAACTGCGCCCCGACATCAGTTTTTCGTCCGACTTCATCATTGGCTTTCCGGGCGAATCCGAGCAAGACTTTATGGACACCATGAACGTCATTCAACAGGTGGGTTTCGACCACTCTTTCAGTTTTATCTACAGTGCCCGCCCCGGCACTCCGGCGGCACAACTGGACGACGACACGCCAGAAGAGGTCAAACGGCAACGTCTGAAGATTCTGCAAGACCGTATTGCCCAGATGGCGATGGACATTTCCCAACGCATGATCGGCACGACCCAACTGTTGCTGGTTGAAAACCCCTCGCTGCGTAATCCTGGTGAAATGGTAGGCAAAACCGAAAACAACCGCTTAACGTATTTCCCGGCCACCGACGAAAGTCTGATAGGCAAGTTCGTGCAAGTGCGTATAACAGAAGCCTACCCGAATTCTTTGCGGGGTGAGCTGATTAACGCTGATCTCGCGTATTGATCTATACTTTGACCACCCACTCTATTATGACGAGGCAACCTGTTTGGTGACGACCACAGACACCCGTGACATCACAGCTGTACAATTTGATCTCAATCCAGACAATCCGCACCGTCTGGCCAGTTTATGTGGCTTATCCAATGAAAACCTGCGCTTGATTGAAGAGCGTCTGGATGTGCGTATTCTAAGCCGGGGCAATCACTTTGAAGTGAAGGCCGAGGCACACATGGGTTTGGTGGTGAAGAAATTACTCTCCGAGTTGTATCAACACACCAAGGGCGGACAAGATTTATCCCCTGACCTCGTGCATTTGCATCTGCAAGATGCTGAAATCGAGCAGCGCCTGAAAAGCGAAGACATCAGCGCTGATAACCCGTGGCAAAACCCGCGCTTAAATGAAATCCGCACCCCAAAGCTGGTGGTTCGGCCTAAAGGCCCGAACCAAACCGCGTATATTGAAGCGGTGCAGCGGCATGACATCAATTTCGGCCTTGGTCCGGCGGGCACGGGAAAGACCTTCTTAGCCGTGGCCTGTGCGGTTAATGCACTCATGCGTGATGATGTGAAACGCATTCTTCTGGTACGCCCGGCGGTTGAAGCCGGAGAAAAGCTGGGCTTCCTGCCCGGTGATTTGGCCCAAAAAGTTGACCCTTACTTGCGTCCGCTCTACGACGCTTTGTACGAAATGCTAGGCTTTGAAAAAGTGGATCGGCTGATCGAACGCAACATCATCGAGGTAGCGCCCCTGGCCTATATGCGTGGCCGTACCCTGAGCCATGCGTTCATCATTTTGGATGAAAGCCAAAACACCACGCGAGAGCAAATGAAGATGTTCCTGACGCGCATAGGCTTTGGCTCGACGGCGGTGATTACCGGTGATCCGACGCAAGTGGACTTGCCGCGCAACCAACAATCCGGTTTAAAGCACGCGGTCAGCGTATTGGCGGGCGTACAAGGCATCAGCTTTACCCATTTCGCCTCCAAAGATGTGGTACGTCACCCCGTCGTGCAGCGCATTGTCGATGCCTACGACGCCTGGGATGCCAGCGACGAGTCCAAAGGCGCATGATCACCCCGCATATCCATCTACAAGACGTGTGTACCACGGCGGGCATGCGACCGACCGAAGGGCAAATTGTCGGCTGGCTCGGCCAGATCGCCGAGCGACTGCAGGCGCCTATCGAGTTAACCGTCCGCCTGGTGGATAACAGCGAATCGCAAGCCTTAAACGCCCGCTATCGGCAAAAAGATAAACCCACGAATGTCCTATCGTTTCCCTTCGAAGCCCCACCTGAATTCACCGAAGACCCCGATTATTTGGGTGATCTGGTGGTGTGTTTGCCCGTTGTAAACGACGAAGCCATTGCACAAGGCAAGCCGGAATTGCATCATTGGGCGCACATGGTTATCCACGGGACCTTGCATTTATTGGGCTATGACCATATTGATGATGCAGATGCAGAAGAAATGGAAGATTTAGAGCGCGAGCTGCTCGCCGCTTTAAACATCCCAGACCCTTATTTGTTAACCACCGACGGGAGCGAGAGCCTCACGCCATGAGCGAAGAACCGAGTAGTCAGTCCAGCAGACGTAGCTGGCTGGAAAAGCTAGCCGATGCGTTTTCATCGGAGTTGCGTGACAAAGCACAAGTCTTACAACTCTTACAAGAAGCGCACGAAAACGAACTGCTGGACCAATCCGCCCTTCATATCATGCAAGGTGCCATGAAAGTGTCCGACGAGCACGCCCGAGATATCATGGTGCCGCGCTCACACATGGTTTGCATAGAGCACGACGACAGCTTTGCCGACATCATGAAAAAGATTGTGGCCTCGTCCCACTCGCGCTTTCCGGTGCTGAGTGAAGACAGCTCTACCGTGACCGGCATCTTACTGGCCAAGGACATTCTACAGTTGGCTCAAGATTATCACTTCGATGCTGAGAAAATTGCCGCCAACTTGCAGCAAATCATTCGTCAGCCGGTGTTCGTGCCGGAAATTAAACGCTTGAATCGCCTGTTACGTGACTTCCGTGAAACACGCAATCACATGGCGGTGGTGGTTGATGAATACGGTGGTGTTGCCGGATTGGTCACCATTGAAGATGTTCTTGAGGAAATCGTCGGGGACATTGAAGACGAACACGATCCAACGGAAGAAAAAGACATAGAACAAATCGATAAAGAGCAATTCCGTGTCGCCGCGCTGACGGAAATCGAAGACTTTAACGAGCATTTCGACACCGAACTGAGCGATGAAGAATTTGACACCATTGGCGGCTATGTAACCCATGTATTCGGGCATTTACCGAAACGCGGTGAACGGGTGGTCATAGCTGATTTGCTGTTCACGGTACAAAGCGCCGACGAACGTCGGATCATTCAACTGCTGGTGGCCCCTGCCTCACAGTTGCCCATCCCACTCACCACCACGGACACCAGCGCGCTAGGCTGAGCGCGCCTTCGACGAACCGCGACGTTTAGCACGCGGGTTCGTCGGTAGTCCTGTATGCTGCGTGCGCGCGACGTGCTTAGGTGCAAATCGGTCGCGCTGCACCCCTTCAGGCGGCACCAAGTGTGCTTTACCTTTACCAATTAAATCCGCCCGCCCCATGCGTTTTAAGGCCTGCCGCAACAGTGGCCAGTTTTCTGGTCGGTGATATTGCAAAAACGCCTTGTGCAATAAGCGCTGTTGCTTGCCGCGTGCCGAGAAAATATTCATCGCCGATTGTGTTTTCATCGGCTTCAACGGGTTCTTACCGGTATGGTACATGGCCGTGGCCGTTGCCATGGGCGACGGGTAAAAATTCTGCACTTGATCAACACGAAATTTATGCGCTTTTAACCAGAGCGCCAGTGCCAGCATATCGGCATCTGTAGAGCCAGGATGCGCGGCAATAAAATACGGAATCAGGTACTGCTCTTTACCGGCTTCCCGCGAGAAGCGGTCAAACATCTCTTTGAATTCGTCGTAGGCTCCCATGCCCGGCTTCATCATCAAATCCAGTGGGCCGGACTCTGTATGCTCCGGAGCGATCTTCAAGTACCCGCCCACATGATGCGTAACCAACTCTTTCACGTATTCCGGGTCTTTCACTGCAAGGTCATAACGTAGACCCGATGCAATACGAATTTGCTTAATGCCGGGTAAAGTACGAGCCCGTCGGTATAGCCGTGTGGTAGGGCTGTGATCGGTGATCAAGTTCCCACAAATGGTCGGATACACGCACGAAGGCCGCCGACACTTGGCTTCTATTTCAGGGTCATTACAGGTCAGATGGTACATATTGGCCGTGGGGCCGCCCAAGTCTGAAATCGCACCGGTAAAGCCCGGTGTCTGATCACGTATACGCTCAATTTCTTGAATGACCGAATCTTCCGAGCGGCTCTGAATGATGCGCCCTTCGTGTTCGGTGATGGAGCAAAACGTACAGCCGCCAAAACAACCGCGCATGATATTGACCGAAAACTTGATCATGTCATACGCCGGAATCACCGCATCACCATAGGCTGGGTGCGGCACACGCTGGTAGGGCATTTCAAATACCCAGTCCAGCTCATCAGTGCTTAAGGGAATAGCGGGCGGGTTTTGCCACACCCACCGATCACCATGCCGTTGCGCCACAGCGCGAGCATTGCCGGGGTTGGTTTCGCGGTGAAAGACGCGCGAGGCATGCGCATAGAGCATGCTGTCCTGCCGCACGGCTTGGCTATCGGGCAGCTCAATGAACGTTGGCGCATTGGAGGCCGCGCCCAACATACGAACGGGCTCGACTTCATTATCCACCACCACGGCTCCCATCGCGCCATCTTCGGCCACGCCTGTCCGCGCTGCTTTCGCTTTGCTGTCGCTGCAGGTTGCGGTTTCCGTTACCTGATATGGGTTGGTGGGCTGAAAAGGTTTGGTCGGTGCATCCAACGTCCGTGAATCAATACGCGCGTAATGATCGGGCAAGGCTTTGGTAACATAACAGGTGGCGCGGATGTCGTGCATATCACGCGGGTGTTCGCCCTGTGCAGCACGATGGGCAATCTCCACAATGGCGCGTTCCGCATTGCCGTATAACAACAGATCAGCATGGCTGTCGACCAAGATAGACTGGCGTACTTTGTCCGACCAATAATCGTAATGCGCCAAGCGCCGCAGGCTGGCTTCAATTCCACCAATCACCACCGGCACGTCTGGCCATGCTTCGCGCACGCGCTGACAGTACACAATGGTGGCACGGTCCGGGCGACTGCCACCCTGCCCGCCGGGTGTGTAAGCATCGTCCGAACGGACTTTACGATCAGCCGTGTAACGGTTGATCATGGAGTCCATATTGCCAGCGGCCACCCCGAAAAACAGGTTAGGCTGCCCCAAGGCTTTAAAGTCCACTGTAGATTGCCAATCCGGCTGAGCGATGATGCCCACACGAAACCCCTGCGCTTCCAAGACACGCCCTACCACCGCCATGCCAAAGCTCGGATGGTCGACATAAGCATCGCCGGTGACAAGAATAATATCGCAACTGTCCCAGCCCAACGAATCCATTTCGGCCCGACTCATGGGTAGAAACGGCGCCGGACCAAAGCATTCGGCCCAGTATTTGCGGTAGTCGTAGAGGGGTTTTACGTTTGCGGCTGACATGACATAACAACAAAGGAAGGAATAGGCGGCCTATTGTACGGATTTCCACCGCGATGCCAATTGCCGCCGTTCATTCGCGATCAGACTTGCAATCACTCTCATATTGTAATTCGAGGCTTTGCAGGCTCGCCTCAAACGTCAAACCTGTTTTAACAAAGTAGATACTCCGTTCAAGTTCAACACTTTTTAAAGTTTTGACTTGACGGCATCTCTGCATAGGGTGATCACGATCACCTCTTATGTACCAGCATGATGGTCCCGGCATGAACTTTCGAGGCATGCCTCCGGTGCTCCACGGCAGGCCGGGAGTCGCACCTTGAGGCATACCTCTGCGTCCATTGCCTCATCGCACTCATTCTTGCCCTAGCGTGTTGTTTTCGTTAAGCCGGTTTCATGTGCTCAGCACTGAACAACCGCTCTGCATCGAATGGGGTGTCGCTTTTAATACAAGCCCACAGGCCAGTGAGGTACTTGCGCATCACGGCGCACAAGGCTTGGATTTTCTTTTTGCCTCGCGCCACTAGAGCATCATAGAACGCTTTGGCTCTGGGTTCATACTGAACAGCCGTCATCGCAGGCATAAACAGCGCGGAACGTAAGTACATATTGCCCGCCTTACTCATCCTGCCTGGTTTATGAATGCTGGTACCCGATTGTGTTATACGCACATCGAGTCCCGCGTATCGACTCACCTGAGGAGCTTTTAAGGTGTCGGGCAACACACAGAGTTCTGCCAGAATGACCAGTGCGCTGGCCTCAGCGATGCCTTTAGCCGCCATCATGTGCTTCCAGTGCTTGGCTAACTCCGACGAGACATTAATGAGCTCAAGTGCCGCGTTCTTTAAACGCTCGATACGCCGATTCAACTGCTCAATACCCTCTTGCTCATCGTCAAGCAACAGACCTAGGGTATCTTGTTTGGCGGACAACGCATGCAGCCGGTTCTTGGCTTGTGTCCGGGCATGGATCAACCGATTGATCTGCCGACCCAGATCACGCAAGCCCAGCTTGCCGGGTGTGGGTGGTGTCCATAAGCGCGGCATCATGCGTTCACCGTATTCGGCCAGCAAGGCGCTGTCGATGCCATCGGTTTTACTGCCCTGCAACTTGAGCTGGGCAAAATGTTTAAAACTTCTGGGATTAAGCACACTGACAGGGATATTACCCCTATGCAGCGCCACCGCTAAGTCCAGATAGTAAATGCCGGTTGCTTCTAAGACGACTCGTTCGGGTTTGACCATTTGTAGCTTTTTAAGGGCTTTGGCGTGGCCTTGTGGGTTTTGTGGGAAAGTGAGCACGGGCTGGTTTTTACCGTGCTTCCACACCACTAGGTCGAAGGACTTAGCGGCGATGTCGATACCTACAAATACTCTCATGGTCTTTAACTCCTAGGGTCAATTGCGTCACAATAGACACCGGTTCCCCGACCTCGCACTTGATGCCGCTTCAACCTTGTCATACGAAGTCCAGCGAGCTGGCTTCTGGATACTCCTCGAAGTGGGCAATGAGGCGGGGAGCCTCTCTACGGACGAGGTCAGCATAAGGCTGCCTCAAGGAGGCCACGGCTTCCCCGGTGACTGGTTTAAACAGTATCAAACCCGTCAGCTCTAACATACAAGGAGGTCAGCTTACATACAACGATGCACAGCTAGGCAACAACTAACAGTTCTTGCCAAGAAGATTGTAATTGGCCGAAGGACATATGACTAAAAAATGTGGAATTTGTGACGCAGTCGACATTTAAACGATCACACTATCCCTTGGGTTAAGTTGTCAGCATTAGAACTTCTCAGTAATATCCTGCTGCAATCACCGTAAGGCACAATCCGGTGAATGGAATTACAGTAACAGTTTTGTTATCTGACATCGGCTAGGATTAGCCAAGGAAAAAACATGACCACTGCCTTGTTTCGTCAACAAGCTATGGAGCGCCAGCGCGACCGCCTGTGGGGCGAAGTGCTGCTTATCCAGCCGTTATCGCTGCGGTTGTTGACCGGTATAGTCGTTCTCATTGTTGCCAGTATCCTGACCTATTTGTTCTGGGGCACCTACGCCCGCAAAGAAACCGTGCAAGGGCATTTGGTGCCATCCAGTGGGGTGATTCGCGTATACGCAGCCCGTCCGGGTGTCATCCGCCAAGTGCTGACGCAAGAAGGCGATGTGGTGCAAGCCGGGCAACCGCTGTTTGTGATCAATGGCGACAGCATACTGGCCGATGGTCGGCATCTTGAGCAAGTGCTGCTCGACGAATACGAGTACAAACAAAGCTTATTGCAACAAGAACTTGAACGAATTCCCGCCGTATTCCAACGCCGCCATACCGACTTAGTGCGTGAGGCCTCCGCCATAAACACCGACGTGCAATGGCTAAACCAACAAAAAAGCACCCTGCAACAACGCCTAGCTATTGTTGATAACCAGCTCAATAACATGCAGCGTTTACATGAAATGCGCATGGCCAGTGAGGTAGATGTGCAAGCCATTTTGGCTGATCGCTTGGCGATATTGTCTGAACTGCAAGGCCTGGAGCGCAGTATCTCCAGTCAAACGCATCAACATGACTTATTAGCCAACCGCGCTGCCCAACTGAACGACGACCAAAGTGCCCAGCAACATCAGTTGCAAGCAGAACTCAGCACGCTGGCTCAACAAATCGCCGAACTCTATGGTCGCAAAGCCTATGTGATAACCGCCGAACGTAGTGGCACCGTCACCACCGTTCAGGCAACCGAAGGGCAAGATGCGGGGCAAGGTATCCCATTGGCAACTTTATTGCCTGAAGACAGCACCCTAGTCGCCGAATTGTTAGTACCCACCCGTGCTATCGGCTTTATAGAACCCGGCCAAGCACTGAACATACGCTACGCCGCCTTTCCCTATCAAAAGTTCGGTTTGTACCAAGGTGAAATCAGCCAAGTGAGTGATCACGTATTGCTGCCCAACGAATGGCTTCAAGCCCCTATCGCCGTTGAAGAACCCTTGTACCGCGTTATCGCCACCTTACATCAACAGGGTGTTATAGCCTTTGGGCAAGAAACCCCACTGCGCCCGGGCATTTTGTTGGATGCCGACATCACACTAGGGCAGCGCACATTGGTGCAATGGTTGTTAGAACCTTTATACAGTTTGAAAGGGCGGTTGCAGTGAGACGAATGACAAAGAATTTGGCTTGGCCTAAGTAGGAAAAGCCGAGATGGAGAACCGATGGCAGCCCTGACTTTCAAAGGGCTGAGCTGCCACCGGTGGCAGGCAAACGAAAATGGTTTTCGTAAGCTGTCAGGGATGAGTTTAACTTAACTTTGATAAATCTCAATGGAGATGAATGAAATGCAAACTTTAAATGTACAACAAGTTGAGCAAGTGAATGGTGGTGCACGTGCAGTAGGAGTGTTTGCAGTTGGATATGTTGTAAGTAAGGCAGTTGACGCCGCGGTAAGTTACGTAAAGAAGGATATTGAAAAGAGTAGACGTCAAATCAAAGAGAAGAGAGAAAGTCAAACACCTCGTCAAACGCGCAGAGGCATTCGCTGGCGCTAAACTTGAAGCCGGGCTCAATTTGAGCCCGGCTATTTTGGAGCAAGTATGATGAACAGGTTCTCTTTTTTAATATTTTTGACTGTGACTACTGGTTTTCTGTGTGTTTTATATAGAGATGATTATGAAGGAGGTTTTAAGTTTGTAGAGATTTTTATTTACTCATACCCTTCCTTCGCCTATATGCTTGGGATATTATCTTTATTAAGAATTTTTCATCTTCCGAACTCAAACCGTTTTAAACAAAAATTCATTATTCCAGTATTTGCAGGCAGTGTACTGTATGAAGTTCAGCAATATTGGGGAGCAGGAGTTTTTGATGTTAATGATGTGTTTGGGTTGGTAATTGGCTTGGTTTTTTTTATGGCCATTGACTATAAGTCTTTAGAAAAACATAAGGTCATGACGAGTGTTTAATAACGAGGCTGTTAGGAGGTGAAATTTACATTTAAAAGCCTCAATATTATTTTTTTCTGGCATCATATTTATATTGGTATTTTCGGTTTTTTTGCGTTTATGTCATTTATTTTTATTGGTTACATTGGCGCTTATGGCGCCAGTGTTAACGAATGGTGTTTTGGCGAAGGCTATGATTCATTTAAATGCAATAGACGTCAATCGAGTTCATTGACTGTCTCAACTATAATTCTTTTTCTATTTATTACATTGTATGTCTCAATGATAAGACGAATTACAGATTTCAGAGTGGTGAATATTAAATACAGCGGCAGGTACATATACGCCTATATTTCCGCTATTTTTGCAGTACCTCATGTGATTATAGAAAGACCAACCCATACTGCAAGGTCTTTTCTTTCGCGGGCTATTCATTGCCGTGTCGCATTGAGGGCGAAGTCGCTATTAATGCCTATATTTATGTATTCAAATAATAACGCACCAGCTAATATAATGACAATTGATATATTGTGATAGGTTGTTTAATGAAATCAAGATCAAGTAACTCAAGGAAATCCTACATATGACTGAAACAACTGTACTACCCAACTCGGAAACCACCGAATCACCAATTCTGCCTGAAGCAGAACAGCACAAGCCAGTACCGACTATAGGCAAGTCCCTTGCATGGCTATTCGTCTTCGCCGTGCTATTTTTCGGCGCAGCCATGATTTACGGGATGGCGTACGGCGGATATTTAGGCGCTACCCAGCCCGACCTTGTTGCCGATGCCGAGTTATTGGAGTCAACTATCTTTGACGCCATGTTAAGCCCTTCAGGCATAGCCATTACTTTTCTAATGCAAGCGGTTTTGGTTATCCCGGTATTGATCTGGGTCTCCCATTTCTCCCATCAGTCGTGGCGTGAAACCTTGGCTTTTCGTTCAGTGTCATGGCGCGTCATGGGCTTTTGGGTATTGGTTTACGGCGCTTACTTTGTTGTACAGTCGATACTTGACCTTATTGTGCCGTTAGATCTCGGTGACCTCATGACATCCCTAGTGGGGAGCAGACACTTAGGTCTTGTATTTGCCTTGGTTTTGTTAGCACCTCTCATAGAGGAATTGATATTTCGAGGGTATTTGTTTAAAGCATGGCGGCACACCCGGCTGGAGTTGTGGGGAACGATTATCCTGACATCATTGATTTTCACCAGTATTCATGCGACACAATACTCCGGTTTACTCTTGGTTTATCTGTTTGCCTTTTCGGTCATATTGGGGCTGGCCCGTGAGAAGACGGGTTCTATCTGGACGCCGATCGCGCTGCACGCGTTGAATAACAGCATAGCCGCAATCACTCTCGTGTACTGGGGCATCTAGTAACATGGCCCGTCATCAGCATACGGCGGAGTCCAACGCTACCACTCAGCTACTTAACTTCAGTGGCAGTCGGCGCTTACCGGTGGTTCACCAAAGTGAAGCAGCGGAATGTGGTTTGGCGTGCTTGGCAATGATTGCCGGTTTCTATGGCTACGACACCGATTTACTGCATTTGCGGAAGCGGTTTTCGGTTAGCCAGCATGGTGTCAACCTAAAGCAGTTGATGGATATGTCGGCCCGCTTACAACTGGTAGGCCGTGCATTGCAGTTGGAAGTGGACGAAATACCGCAACTGCAAACACCTTGTGTGTTGCATTGGGACATGAACCATTTTGTGGTGCTTAAATCCACAAGCCGCAAAGGCGTATTGATTCATGACCCGGCACAAGGCGAGGTGTCGTTGAGCTGGGAAGAAGTGGGTGATCACTTCACCGGTGTAGCCTTAGAACTGACACCCACCGAAGCCTTTAAACCGGCGAAAGAGCGGCGGCACCTGCGGTTAAGCCAGTTCTGGACTCGCATTCGCGGGCTAAAGCGCAGCCTGTTCCAGATCTTAGCACTGGCGTTGGTGTTGCAGGTGTTCGCGGTGCTGTCGCCGTTTTATATGCAAACCGTGGTGGACGACGTATTGCTGCGCAACGATGCGCACTTGCTGTTGGTGTTGGCAATCGGGTTTGCCTTGCTGATGCTCATTCGGGTGGGCACGGAAGCGCTGCGTGAGTTATGTATCTTACATCTCTCCACGCGGCTCAATATTCAAATGGCGGCGAACCTGTTTCGCCATTTGATTCGTTTGCCCATCGACTATTTCCAAAAGCGTCACATGGGCGATGTGGTGTCGCGCTTTGGTTCATTGCAGGCCGTCCGTGAGCTGTTAACCACAGGGCTGGTGTCTGCGGTGGTAGACGGCATCATGGCGATCATTACCCTCGTAGTGATGATGGTCTATTCGGTCAAGCTGGGCTTAGTCGTGATTGGGTTTGTGGTCTTGTACGGTTTGGCCCGGCTGGCGCTGTATCGACCGCTGCGTCAACTCAGTGAAGAAAGCATCGTGGCACATGCTAAACATGAATCTAACTTTATGGAGTCAGTACGCGCCATTCAAACGGTAAAGCTGTTTCAGCGTGAGAACGATCGGCAGAACCTGTGGCAAAACAAATACGCCTCCGCCATGAACACCGACATTCGCATCGCCAAATGGCAAATCGGCTACGGGGCTATTAATGGGCTGCTGTTTGGCCTGGAGAACATCATCATTGTGTATCTTGCTGCACAGGCTGTGATGGGCAGCCTCATCTCCGTTGGTATGTTGTTTGCGTTCATGAGCTACAAACAGCAATTTGTCGACAGCATGGATAGCCTGATTGCCACGTTAATTGACATCAAGATGATTGGCCTGCACCTCGACCGCTTGGCCGACATAGCCTTTACCGAACCGGAACAAGTCGACGACCAGAGCATTCCCGGCCAAGCCGTTACACCGCTGATCGGCGCACTGCAAGCGGACAACCTCGCCTATCGCTACAGCGAAGCGGATGCGTGGGTGTTCAAAAACCTGTCGTTTCACATTGCACCGGGTGAGTCCGTGGCGATCATTGGCCCCAGCGGATGCGGCAAAACCACGTTGCTCAAATGTCTAATGGGCCTGTTACAACTGGAAGAAGGCCAGGTGCTGGCCGATGGCACACCGCTCGGTAAATTAGGGCACTATCGCCAGTCCATTGCTGCTGTTATGCAAGACGACCAGTTGTTGAGTGGCTCAATAACCGACAACATCGCCTGTTTTGACCCACAGCCAGACCATGAGCGCATCATCCGTTGCGCCCAAATGGCGGCTATTCACGATGATATTCTTACTTTGTCAATGCAGTACAACACCTTGGTTGGCGACATGGGCACCTCGTTAAGCGGTGGCCAGAAGCAACGAGTATTGTTAGCACGGGCGCTGTACCGTCAACCGACGATATTGTTCTTGGATGAGGCGACAAGCCACTTGGATTCGGCCAATGAAAGCATCGTGAATGAGCACATTAAACGCTTAAAGATTACGCGGGTTATCGTGGCGCACCGGAAAGAAACCATTACCAGTGCTGACCGGGTGATCGAGCTGAAGGCACTGTAGATACGCAATGGTACGAGCAAACACGATTTCGCAGCCTTAAGTGCTCGTTATAACCGCTCATTCAGCGGAGGGAGTAGCGTTAAGGGGCGACTCAGATGTCGCCCCTACGGCCAATCAGTTAGATTGCAGCAACTGGCGTAAATCAATCACCGCCGCATTGGCGCGGGACAGGTAATTTGCCATTACCAAGGAATGGTTTGCTACCATGCCGAAACCGTCTCCATTCAGCACCATAGGTGAACGCAATGGTCGTTGCGTGGCCTCCAGTTCACGAATAATCTGGCGCAGACTGGCCGCAGCATTGCGTTGTTCCAACACCGGTGCAAAGTCATGCTCAACGGCTTTTAATAGGTGCACCAAAGCCCAGGCGGAGCCACGCGCTTCATAAAAAATGTCATCGATTTCCAACCACGGCGTTTCCGAGAAGGATTCCGGGTCCATTCCTACGCCATACACTCGGCCGCCCACACTGTTACTCAACCGTTGTGACAGTGATCCCAGACGGGTCGAAACATCGCCCAGCCAGTTTGCCAAACTGTCGGTACGCGGGTGAAATTCGGCCCGCGCATTGCCGGTAACGGTTAAGCGGTTCAGATAGGAATCCAAGGCACGCAAACCGCGGCGGTATTCGCCTTCGGCGGACGGTAATATCCAACTGCCGGTATCAAAGTGAAACTGTGGTTCGGCGATGACCAAATCCGGATCTTCAGTCGATTGCGACTGCGAGCGGCTCATATCCCGGCGCAGGGCTCGGGCCATATCTCGGGACTGAATGACCACACCCAGCTCCCAATTCGGCATGTTGTCCAGCCAGAGCCCGGGTGGCATCACATCGTTCATTAGATAACCACCGGGTTTGTCCAACAGTGTTTGCATCAAATGCTCTAGGGTGGCCGCTGTCGTGTATCCCACGGCCAAAGAATGTCCTTGTGCTTCCGCCCGGTTTTGCGCCTGTGCCATCACATCAAACTGACTGGGGGCACGACTCCACCACATACCAACAATCACCAACACCACAAACACCGCACAGCCCAGTATCAGACCTGCCTTTAAGAATCCGCGCCCTTCAGTCATCGTACCGATCCGCTGGAGCAGCGCCTTTACCCAATACCAAGGATTGACCAGCGAAAGCCATCGACGAAAATTACTCATTTAGGTTTCCTCCCAAATTTTTTATACACGATACGCGCCCCGGTGGAAATTCGCCAGTCGAGAGAGGCAGGAAAGCCCTTTCGTTTCTGCGACATTCTCTATTATTTCTGTGCAATTCGTCGGGTTTTTGAGTTTTTTTCATAACAAAAATCACCTCGAACCGTTGACCCATAACCTAACACACAATATTGTCTACCCGTTCGATGACGATCACTGCAACTTTCGGCTTTTTTACCTATGCCTCACATCGCTGTGTTACATGGGCCCAATCTTAATATGCTGGGCACCCGCGAACCTACCGTTTATGGTCATGAGACTTTAGACGACATCAATACTTCACTACTGACCTTGGGTCAGGCACTCAATGTGGAAGTCAGTTGCCTACAAAGTAACGCCGAGCATGTGCTGATTGACCATATTCACAGCCTGCGCGGGCATTGCAGTGCGGTGATCATTAATCCGGCTGCATATACGCACACCAGTGTCGCCATTCGTGACGCACTGGCGGCCGCAGAGCTGCCGTTTGTGGAAGTTCACCTATCGAACGTGCACCAACGTGAGGCGTTTCGCCATCACAGTTATTTTTCTGACCTCGCGCTGGCCGTTATATGCGGTATGGGCAGCGAGGGGTATCGCGCCGCGTTGCGTTTTCTTAGCCAAAAATTTTAACCTTACTAGACCAACAGGATCACCCAATGGATATTCGCAAAGTAAAAAAACTGATTGAGCTGCTGGAAGAATCTGGCATCGATGAAATCGAGATTACCGAAGGTGAGGAGTCAATCCGCATCAGTCGCGCATCCAGATCCTTGCCGCAACCACAACACTATATGGCAGCGCCTATGCAGCACATGCCTGCGCCGGCTCCTGCACCGGCAGCACCAGCAGCCCCGGCCCCAGCCGCACCGTCTGATGAGCCCGCGGCGTTAACCGGACACGTTGTCCGTTCACCCATGGTCGGCACCTTCTATCGTGCCGCCTCACCGACGTCAGCCTCATTTGCTGAAGTCGGTCAAAAGGTGAAAAAAGGCGATACGCTGTGCATCGTCGAAGCCATGAAGATGATGAACCAAATCGAATGTGACAAAGATGGCACCGTCGGTGAAATATTGGTCGAAAACGGTCAACCCGTAGAATTCGATCAACCCTTGTTCACAATCGTTTAATTGGGTGACCTGATGTTGGAAAAAGTACTCATTGCAAACCGTGGTGAAATCGCTTTGCGGATAATGCGCGCTTGCAAAGAGCTGGGCATCAAGACCGTTGCGGTGCACTCTCAGGTTGATCGTGACCTGAAACACGTGAAATTGGCCGATGAAACGGTCTGTATCGGCCCTAACCCGAGCTCAGCCAGTTATTTGAACATCCCGGCCCTGATTGCGGCTGCAGAGGTCACCGGCGCTGTGGGTATCCATCCCGGCTATGGTTTTCTGGCCGAAAATGCCGACTTCTGTGAGCAGGTTGAGCGCAGTGGTTTTACCTTCATTGGCCCAACCGCCGATGTTATTCGCCTGATGGGGGACAAAGTCTCTGCCATTCGCGCCATGATCAAAACCGGCGTTCCTACAGTGCCGGGCTCTGGTGGCCCGCTCGGCGAAGACGACGCCAAGAATATTGAAATTGGTCGTCAAGTCGGCTATCCCGTGATCATCAAAGCCGCCGCCGGTGGCGGTGGCCGCGGTATGCGTGTAGTACACAGTGAAGCAAGCTTGCTGAGCTCTATATCCATTACCAAATCAGAAGCCGCTGCGGCCTTTGGTGACGGTACGGTATATATGGAGAAGTTCCTGGTTAACCCCCGGCACGTGGAAGTTCAGGTGTTATCTGACGGCCAAGGCAATGCCATTCACCTGTACGACCGTGACTGCTCGCTGCAGCGCCGACACCAAAAAGTGTTGGAAGAAGCGCCGGCGCCAGGCATTGACCCGGCAGCGCGGGCTGAAGTTCTGGCGGCCTGTGTACGTGCATGTGTAGAGATCGGCTATCGCGGTGCGGGTACTTTCGAATTCCTGTATGAAGATGGTCGGTATTATTTCATTGAAATGAACACCCGCGTACAGGTTGAACACCCGGTTTCCGAGATGGTGACGGGCGTCGACATCATAAAGGAACAATTACGGATTGCTTCTGGCTTGCCGTTGTCGGTTAAGCAAGAAGACATCCAATTGCGCGGTCATGCGTTCGAATGCCGGATCAATGCGGAAGACAGCAAAACCTTCATGCCGAGCCCCGGCACCATTACGCAATTCCACTCACCGGGTGGCTACGGTGTACGCTGGGATTCGCACATTTATGATGGTTACCGCATTCCGCCTTATTACGACTCCATGATTGGCAAGCTGATCACACACGGTGAAACACGTGAAGCGGCTTTGTCAAAAATGCGCGTAGCGTTGGATGAGTTAGTCATTGAAGGCATCAAAACCAACGTGGACTTACAGAAAATGCTGGTACGCGATGAAGGCTTCAAAGCGGGTGGGGTAAATATTCACTACCTCGAAGGCAAGCTGATCAAATAACGTTACAGCGGACGAAAACGCATTGCCTCCCATGTCCTTTTCGAAGGAATTTGGGGGTCAGTGCGTTTTTTCGTTAGATCGTCCGCCACCACCCAACTCAAGGCTACGTGGTTGAACGCAAGCATCCAACCCGGAATGACAACATAGGACTCGCATGAACTGGCTTAAAATTCAACTCCACGACATTGCCCGAGAACACGCCGAAGCGTACGAAGATGTTCTATTGGCCCTAGGAGCACAAGCTGTAACCTTTGAAGATGCCGCCGATGACCCTATTTTTGAACCCGAGTTAGGGACCACGCCACTCTGGTTGCATTCTCGTTTAACCGCCTTATTCCCGGCCGATACGGATGCCGACCTGATTCGGGTGGCCTGCCAAAGTGAACTCGCCGAGCAGGGCATTCCCCTGCCGCATTGGACCAGTGACCTGCTGGAAGACAAAGACTGGATTCGGGCCTGGATGGACAGCTACCATCCCATTCAATTTGGTACGCGGCTGTGGATTTGTCCGAGCTGGCATACCCCACCTCAGCCCGAAGCCGTCAATTTGATGCTGGACCCTGGCCTTGCTTTTGGCACCGGAACCCATCAAACCACAGCACTTTGCATGCGCTGGCTGGACAGTCTGGACCTGAGCGATAAAACCATTGTGGACTATGGCTGCGGCTCCGGCATTCTGGGTTTGGCCGGTTTGCTGTTGGGTGCCCGCACCATGTTGGGGATTGATATCGATCCGCAAGCCTTATTGGCCACGCGACAAAATGCTGAACGTAATCAAATCAGCCCCGACCGCTACGCCGTTTGCCTGCCCGCTGACGCACCCACGCACGCCGCTGATGTGGTGGTGGCAAACATATTGGCCGGGCCGCTGATCGAATTACGTGACGCTATTTTGTCGTATGTCACCCCTAACGGTTGGCTGGCCTTATCGGGCATTATTCGCCCGCAAGTAGAGGATGTGGCTGCCGCCTACCGACCGTTTTTGCGCAACATGGACATTACTTACGACGAAGACTGGGCTAGAATCACGGGCCAACGCATTGCCTAATCGCGTTGACTCAGGGAACAACATGGAATTGCTGTCTAGATGACCACATCGCACATCACACAATGCCCGCATTGTCGCACCGCTTTTCGTGTGTCCGACGAACAACTGGGTGTAGCAAAGGGAGCCGTGCGCTGTGGTAGCTGCTTAAAGGTGTTTCGGGCCGATGAACACTTCCGCGACAACACCCCCATACCGCCGATGCGAGCAACGGAAGAACCGATCGCAAAGCCAGCGCCGAAAGCCGCACCTGCGCAGCCCATAGCACAAAGGTCGCCTACAACCAGCGCAGCCACCCAAGCCGTCGATAGCCTGCCAAAGGACCCGGCGTGGGACGTAGGCAGTGAGTTTGATGCCGATGATGATGATTTTCTTTTTTCCGAAGATGACCCATCCGCCGACGATGGCGACCTCATCTTCATGGATGACGACCAGGACCTAGATGACGACTTGGATGCGGGCGACAACGACCTCGAGTTCAGTGACTCTTTTCTGGCATTGGACGACAGTGCAGCATCCGAAAAGGACAGCACCAAGGGGCAGAAATCGGCGCCTGCTATGGGTCGGCCAGAACAACTCGACGCGGATGAAGACGCCTGGTCACGCAACCTCTTGGCGGAGAAAGCGGCCGTTGAATCGGCGCCTGCGAAACGAAGCGCTCCCAAGGCCAAAGCCATCAAGCCACTGAATGACTTGTCCTTTAGTTTAGATACCGAGGAAGACAACCTCGATAGCACGCCCGACAACCCTGCAAAGGCATCCAATCAACGTTCAATGTTTGCCCACCATGATCTGGATGAAATGGTTGAGCGCATGGAGCAACCGCGTTCGGCGACCGGGTTATGGACTCTAGCGGCGGTGTTTATGCTGATCGTTTTCGCGGGTCAGATACTTTGGTGGCAGCGTGCGCAGCTGTCGCAAAACGCCACGTTAAGCCCGGTTTATGCGCAACTTTGCCAATATGTGGCCTGTAACCTTGCCGAACCCGTGCCCGATGCCACCGCGCTGCGACCCATCAGTTCTGTATTACGCGAAATGCCGAACCAACGCATGCGCTTAGACGCTGTATTGATTAATCGCGGTACACGCCCCCTCCCCTTCCCCAATGTGCTTCTGGCCATTACTGATGCGCAAGGCGATGTCGTAGCGGATGGCTTGTTCTCCCCCGCCGACTATATTTCTGGCGACTTTCGCCCCGAGGACTTGGTACCGCCGGGACAACCTATCAGCATCAGCATCAACACCAATCGCCCGGTTGACAACCTCGATAATTTTCGTCTGACCTTCCAATATTAAGCCGACCCCTAAAAAGGGGGCTTCAGAGGTTCCCTAACGGGGCCTGAATCAGTATCATACGCCGCCCTTGCTGGACACAAACTGATCAACTTTGGATGCGCCGTGAAGATCGGACCCTATCAGATTGACCCGCCCGTGGTGCTTGCACCGATGGCCGGTGTTACCGACCGCCCGTTTCGCCAATTATGCCGTGCGCTGGGGGCTGGGTTGGCGGTGTCCGAAATGGTGACATCCGATCACAGTTTATGGCACACGCGAAAGTCCCGTTTGCGCATGGACCACCGCAACGAACCCGGCCCGATCAGTGTGCAAATCGCCGGCAGTGATCCGCAACAGATGGCCGATGCCGCGCGTCTCAATGTGGACCATGGTGCGCAAATCATCGACATCAACATGGGGTGTCCAGCCAAGAAGGTGTGCAACCGTGCGGCAGGGTCTGCGTTATTGCAGGACGAAGCGCTGGTCGCACGCATTCTAGACGCCGTTGTGGCGGCCGTTGATGTACCCGTTACGTTGAAAATTCGCACCGGCTGGAGCATAGAGCACCGCAATGGCGTGCGCATTGCACAATGTGCGGAAGCCGCAGGCATTCAAGCGCTTGCCGTGCACGGGCGTACGCGGGCATGCCGCTTTAAAGGCCCGGTGGAGTACGACACCATTCGCGCCATTAAGGAACAAGTAGCTATCCCGGTCATCGCCAATGGCGATATTCAGACGGCAGAACAAGCCCAGGCGGTATTGAACTATACCCATGCGGACGCCGTCATGATTGGTCGCGCGGCTCAAGGAAACCCATGGATTTTCAGGGAAACCGCGGAATTATTGCGCACCGGTACCGTACAAACACGCGTCACCACCGCGGAACGGAAGGAGACATTATTAGCGCACATGCAGGCCCTGTATGATTTTTATGATGAATATCTCGGGGTGCGCATCGCGCGCAAGCACTTAGGTTGGTATCTACATGCCCAGCCGCAAGGTGAAACCGTTCGCCAACGCTTCAACACGCTTAATACCGCGATGGATCAACTGCAGTTGATCCATCAGTACTTTGACGATTTACCCGATTTACAGGAACAGATCATAGCAGCATGAATACGAATTCAATTGAGGTCACCATGAAACACTCCGTCGCTGGGCAAGAAACACCAACTGAGTCACAAACCCTTCGCGACAGCGTTGAACAGGCCATGGACAACTATTTTTCACAGTTAGACGGCCAGGATGTGAGCGATGTTTATCAAATGGTTATGTCGGAAGTCGAAGCGCCTTTGTTGGAAGTGGTGATGCGTTACACCCACGACAACCAAACCAAAGCCTCCCAAGTATTGGGTTTAAACCGCGGTACCTTGCGCAAGAAATTAAAACAGTACGGCCTTCTTTAAACTCGCACAGCCATAGGATTCGTTATGCAAGCCACCGTAGCCATTCAACGCGCCTTGATCAGCGTGTCAGACAAAACCGGGATCGTTGAATTTGCCACTGCGCTCCATCAACGCGGCGTCGCTCTATTGTCCACCGGCGGCACCTTCAAGTTGCTGCAACAGCATCATTTACCGGTCACTGAGGTGTCCGAACACACCGGTTTTCCGGAAATGATGGACGGTCGGGTAAAAACTTTGCACCCCACCATTCATGGCGGGATTCTGGGGCGACGGGGCCAAGATGACGCCATTATGGCTGAACATGGCATTACCCCGATTGACCTGGTGGTGGTCAACCTGTATCCCTTTGCCGCCACCGTTGCCCGGCCTGACTGTGACCTTCCTATGGCGATTGAAAACATCGATATTGGCGGCCCCACCATGGTGCGCAGTGCGGCCAAGAACCATGCGTGGGTTTCTATTGTGGTGAACGTCGATGACTATGATCGTGTATTGGATGAAGTCGACCGCTTAGGTGGCGTTACGCACAAAACGCGGTTTGATCTGGCGCTCAAAGCGTTTGAACATACCGCTCAGTACGACGGCATGATTGCCAACTACCTGGGTTCCATAGACCAAACCGCCGATAAATTGAGCGTTGAGCAACGCGCGGTTTTTCCTCGCACTTTCAACCTGCAATTACACAAAGCGCAAGATATGCGTTACGGCGAAAACCCGCACCAGCGCGCTGCGTTTTATATTGACCCCAAACACCCCGAAGCCTCGGTATCTACCGCGCGCCAACTGCAAGGCAAAGCCTTATCGTTCAACAATATTGCGGATACCGATGCAGCCTTAGAATGTGTAAAAACCCTGGCTGAACCAGCCTGTGTGATCGTTAAGCACGCCAACCCATGTGGCGTGGCGATGGGCAGTGACCTCATCGGCGCCTATGACCGGGCCTACAAAACAGACCCGACTTCGGCGTTTGGTGGCATCATTGCTTTTAACCGTGCGTTGGATGCCGTAACCGCACAGGCCATCATTGACCGCCAGTTTGTGGAAGTGATCATTGCACCGGAAATCAGTGACAGCGCACTGAAAGTCTTGTCGACCAAACCCAACGTTCGGGTATTGGCTTGCGGACAGTGGAACGAACCAACTGCCGACTGGGATTTCAAGCGCGTCAATGGCGGCTTGCTGATTCAAGACCGCGACTTAGGCATCGTTTCGGAAGACACCCTGAAAGTCGTCACCCAGCGCGAGCCTAGCCCCACCGAAATGCAAGACCTCTTATTTGCATGGAAAGTTGCCAAGTTCGTTAAATCCAACGCCATCGTCTATGCCCATGAGGGGATGACCGTAGGTGTTGGTGCTGGGCAAATGAGCCGTGTTTACAGCGCCAAAATTGCCGGCATTAAAGCCGCCGATGAACAGCTGACTATTGCTGGTTCGGTGATGGCTTCCGATGCATTTTTCCCCTTCCGCGATGGCTTGGATCAAGCCGCCGATATGGGCGTAAAAGCAGTGATTCAGCCCGGCGGCTCGATGCGCGATGATGAGGTCATCGCCGCCGCCGATGAACACGGTATTGCCATGGTGTTTACGGGCATGCGCCACTTCCGTCATTAATTGATGTGCGGCACCAAGCCGCACCGCAGCAATAGGATCACGCAATGAACATTTTGATTATTGGCGGCGGTGGTCGCGAACACGCTTTGGCTTGGAAAGCTGCACAATCAACGCTCGTTGATACCGTATTTGTCGCGCCCGGTAACGCAGGTACTGCCTTGGAGTCACGGGTAGTAAACATTGCCATAGAGCCAACCGACCTCGCAGCGCTGAGCCGTTTTGCCCGCGAAAATAACGTTGGCTTAACCATTGTTGGCCCGGAAGCGCCACTGGTGATCGGTGTGGTGGATCATTTTCAAGCGGAAGGCTTGGCCATTTTTGGCCCGACGCAAGGTGCCGCGCAATTAGAAGGCTCCAAAGCCTTCACGAAAGATTTCTTGGCCCGCCATAACATACCCACCGCATTCTATGGCGTATTTACAGAAGTAGAACCGGCACTGGCTTACATCAAAGAAAAGGGCGCACCCATTGTGGTAAAGGCCGATGGTTTAGCGGCGGGTAAAGGCGTGATACTGGCGCAAACAGAAGCCGAAGCTTGTGCCGCCGTAGAAGACATGCTGGCGGGCAATGCGTTCGGTGAAGCCGGCGCGCGGGTTGTCGTCGAACAATTCCTGACCGGCGAAGAAGCCAGCTTTATTGTCATGGTTGATGGCGACCATATTCTCCCTATGGCCACCTCCCAGGATCATAAGGCAGCCCTCAACGGTGATACCGGCCCGAATACCGGCGGCATGGGCGCATACTCGCCCGCACCTGTGGTCACCCCCGACATCGAAGCTCGTGTCATTCGTGACGTCATTCGGCCTACCGTTGACGGCATGAAGGCCGAAGGTAACCCTTACACTGGATTCCTGTACGCTGGACTGATGATTGATGCGGACGGTACGCCGAATGTCCTGGAATACAACTGCCGTTTTGGTGACCCTGAAACCCAGCCCATCATGATGCGTCTTAAGTCCGATCTCGTCGCCTTGTGCCAAGCGGCCATTGGCGGGAAGCTGCACACCGTATCCGCCGAATGGGATTCACGTGCCGCACTGGGAGTCGTCCTAGCGGCGGGTGGATACCCGGGTGACTATGCCAAGGGCGATATCATTCACGGTTTACCAGAGCACGAAAACGCGCAACAAAAAGTATTTCATGCGGGCACGGCCGAACAGGATGACGATGTAATCACCAACGGTGGCCGCGTCCTTTGCTGCACCGCACTGGGCCACAATGTTGCCGAAGCACAAGCGCTGGCGTACGATTTGGTGCAGCAAATCAACTGGCAAGACATGTACTATCGCACGGATATTGGCCACCGGGCGATTAAGCGCGAACAGTCGAGCTGATCACTGAGTGAACGGTTGGGTGGGCAACCATAGAATGGCAGCCCACCGTTTGACCGGCCTCATGGCCCACCCCTGTTGATGCTGGAGGACCTTCGCCCATGCGCCATCCATGCACGTCTAGGCTGACATGGCCCCGTAGGTCTATTGGGCAGGTTACACGGCTGCTCACTGCACTTTTGGTTTTACTCGCCCCCTTAGCGTGGGCGAACGACCACCTCGACCCGCGTGCCCGGGTAGAAAACGTCCTTCCTAAAGCCTACCAACTATTGGATGACTCGGCTTCATTCAGCTTCGCCGATGTGGTCAGTCCGAGTTTTACGGCACAATGGATACCCGTTAAGGCCAACCGCTTACGCGGCGCCGGTGACACCAGCGCACAATGGCTGAGCATCACTTTGGACTCACCCACCAACGGCAACGCCCTATTGCTCTTGGATACCGGTCGTAGCGTACAGATTCAAGCCTGGAAAAACGGCATTGAGGTAACCCCTCTGCTGACCCCCACATTACGTGGTTATGCCATTGCCCTATCCGACGGCGCAGCCACAGATCACTGGGTGTTTCGCTTGGTCAGTGAACGTCCCTACACCCTTGGCTTGTACTGCGAGAATCTGGGCTACTTCACCAGCCGCAACCAATGGTTGAGCTTTTACATCTATGCCTTGCTGGGTGCCGGGCTGTTGGCGGCTGTCGTGCAGCTACTCCGACAAACCGCCCGACGCAAAGAACACACGGCCAATTCGCACTTTCTCTTGTGGCCCGGCTATTTGTTCACGCTCGTACTGTTTACTCTATTTCAATACGTTGGCATTACCCCCTTGCTGGGGGTCAATGGAACCGCCGACAAGGAATGGCTGCCTGCACTGGCACTGGCCATGGGTACCAGCATGTTAGGTCTGATGTGGTGGGGTCAACGTTGGGCAGCACAAGATCAACGCATGTTGGGTTACGCGCTTGTGCTTGCGGCCGCTGTTACCGCCTTACTGGCTGGAACACTGGGCGTGGTCGCCTTGCTGGCCGTACTTCTAATGACACGCCTGGCTGGCTTTGGCATCCGCCGGGAAGACGTACATCAGTTTCAAACCGTAGCGGCGGTACTCACCCTTATCCTGTGGGCACTACTCGAATGGTTATATCATACCGAATTTGCCATCACCGGCCGCGCCCATCAGCCACTGCAATTAACGCTATTATTGATTCATGGCGTATTTATACAACGCGCCTTTGTTGCCCGGGTGAAACAACGCCCGGTATTTTCCAACTTGCAGTTACCGACCGACTCCACGCGCGACAGCATTGGTCTGCTGCGCAAACTAAACCATGACCTACGCTCACCCATTAATGGTGTTTTAGGCATGGCCTCGTTGTTGAGCGATACCCAACTGAACAGCCAACAACAAGAGTATGTGGCCACCATAAACAATGCCGGTCTGCAAATGCTCAACCTGGCGGATGAGATTCGCACCCTAACCCGATTAACGTCCGACCAGATGAAGATTCGCCCGAAACGGGTTGAGCTGGGCGTGTTTATACACGATGTGGTCAGCCCGTTTGCGCACCTGGCCAGCCAGAAAATGATTGAGGTCGCGACGCAGATTCTTCCTGCCGTACCGCAGTTTGTGCGCCTTGATCCCGACGCTGTGGGTCAGGTGTTGCGCATTCTCTTGGACAATGCCGTACGGTATACCGAAGAAGGCGACATTGTGGTAACCATTCGTTTGGAAGGCGAAAATCGACTCCGCTTGCGCGTCGACGACACAGGCCGCGGCGTTCCGGAGCAGGAACAAACAACATTGTTCGATTTTAAAGCACCGGTATCCGACCCCAATGTCAGCCGCACCTATCTTAAATTAGGCCTGCCGATTGCACGCGCGCTTGTGCACGCCATGCAGGGCCAAATCGGTATGAGTCGGGGGGCTGAGCGGGGTTCCAGCTTCTGGATCAGCATACCTTTCAGTGCCGAAGTTGTACCCGAATCAGCCACCATGCAGCGTGATTTAGAAACCCTGCTGCACAAAAAAGTACTGATTGTGGATGACCACTTTGCCTGCCGACGCGTATTAGAAGACCAGACACGAGGCTGGGGTATGCTGCCCGAGCTGGCCAGTGACGGCAAAGAAGCCTTAGCCATTTTGCAAAGCCATATGTACTTTCACCAACCGTTTGACTGGGCGCTGATTGATTACCGAATGCCGCGCATGAACGGCCTCGATCTGTTGCGTAAGATACGCTCGATTGAAGGGTTGCGGCGGCTCAAAGTGATCATGTTGACCGGTGTCGATCAACACTTTGTTGAACAAGCGGTCGCTGATTTAAGTACGGTTGGCGTATTACCCAAACCGATCAACACGCGCGAGTTACTTCGTTTACTGCAGGAGAACCCCGACGGATGAGAACATTAAGCTGGATCGATCACGCACTCAGCCATATAGACCGTGCGTTAAAAACCTGTGTTCCGGGCAGTGTGGTTGCGGCTACCGCCAATCCCGCGCAAACGCTGACAGAAACAACCGCTTTAAGCGATGGTGAACGCCGACATGCCGCTGGTCTGATGCGCGTCAATCACACGGGTGAAGTGTGCGCACAGGCGCTGTATGAAGGGCAAGCCAGTACCGCCTCCTTACCCGACATTCGGCAGCAAATGTCAGCGGCAGCCGATGAAGAACTGGACCACCTGGCATGGTGTGAAACCCGGCTTGAAGAACTGAACAGCCGACCCAGCCTGTTAAATCCGGTGTTTTATGGTATGTCATTCGCCCTCGGCGCTATCGCTGGCAAGGCGGGCGACCGCTATTCCTTGGGATTTGTTGCCGCAACGGAAGATCAAGTCAGCAGACATCTGCAGGAGCATCTCAGCACCTTACCCGCAAACGACGTGAAGAGTCGCGCCATTGTCCAACAAATGCTGAGCGATGAAGAACGCCACGCGGCCTCCGCGCGTGCTGCAGGAGGTTATGAATTTCCGCGGCCAGTTAAAGAAACCATGTCGGTGGTGGCAAAAGTAATGACCCTGACCACCTACCGGATTTAGCGGCTAGAGAATCACTAAGTTGTCGCGGTGAATCAATTCGGGCTCGCTTAGATAGCCCAGGGTCTCCTCAACGGCGACGGTGCTTTTGCGCACAATGCGGCGCGTTTCATCGGCGTTGTAATTGCACAACCCTTTGGCAACGACCACGCCTTGCTCATCGACACAATCCACCAAATCACCCCGTTGGAAGCGGCCATCGGCTGCCGTAACCCCTACCGGCAATAGACTTTTACCTTGCTCTCGAATGGCTTTTACAGCCCCGGCATCGAGCCGTACCCAGCCCATGGCTTGTAACTGCCCCGCCAACCATTGTTTGCGGGCCGCCAGTGGCTCTTCGTCGGGCAACAAGAAAGAGCCAACGTGCTCGCCCGCGCGTAACCGCGACAGCACCTGTGCCGCACGTCCACCCGCGATGACCGTCAGCGCACCGCTGCGAGAGGCCAACCGCGCTGCCCGAACCTTGGTCACCATACCGCCCCGCCCCAAGGCACCGCCTTCCGTCGCCACAGCCTGCAACACTGGGTCATTCGCGCGGGTACGTGCAATGAGTTTGGCCGTTGGGTATTTTCGCGGATCGGCATCAAAAATACCGTTTTGATCGGTCAAGATGATCAGCGCATCCGCTTCCACCAGGTTGGCCACCAAAGCGCCCAAGGTATCGTTGTCGCCAAACCGAATTTCATCCGTCACCACCGTATCGTTTTCATTGATCACCGGAATGACATTCAACGACAACAGCGTACGCAACGTTGAACGTGCGTTCAAATAACGTTGCCGATCCGCCAGGTCAGAATTGGTCAGCAGAATTTGTGCCGCACCGAGCCCGTGTTGTTGGAAACAATCCTGATAAAATTGAATCAGTCGGCTTTGCCCCACGGCGGCGGCGGCTTGCAGCAACTCCAGCTCAACCGGGCGCTTGTCCCAGCCCAGTTCCATCATACCGGCAGCAACGGCGCCCGACGACACCAGCACCACTTGCACACCTTCGGCATGCAATTGCGCTATTTGATCTACCCAATCCTTTATTCGATCGCGAGCAATGCCTTGGCCGTCTTCGGTCAGCAGCGCGCTGCCGATCTTCACCACCCAACGCTTACCTTGCGTCAATTCGGTCTGTATCGACTCATCAGTACGGTGCATAAACGACTTCTACATCATGGTCATCGTCATCATCGTCGTCATCGGCATCACGTCCGGCACGACGCATCTGTTTCACTTCTTCAATGCGTGCACGGGCTTCTTCTTCCACCAAAGCACGTTCTTCTGCGTCAGCACGAGCAGCATCTTCGTTTTCGGCCAGCAATTCCCGTTGCTTCTGCAAATGCTGCATGATGGATTGCGTCAGCGGCTTAGTGCCTTGCTGATTCATCGCTGAAATGTCAAAGACCGGCCCTTGCCAATCCAAAGCTTTCACCACCCGGGCAACCGCTGCAGCACGGTCTTCTGCCGGAATCAAATCCATCTTATTCAACACCAGCCAGCGTTCACGCTGCGCCAGTGTAGGGCTGAATTTTTCCAATTCATTAATGATGATTTGCGCGTTATCTTCTGGCGTCGTGTTGTCATAGGGTGCCATATCGACGAGGTGCAGCAACACGCGGGTACGCACAATGTGCTTGAGGAAGTGAATCCCTAATCCGGCACCTTCGGCTGCGCCTTCAATCAAACCCGGAATATCGGCGATCACAAAGGAATTCAAATGATCGACCCTGACCACACCAAGGTTCGGCACCAACGTAGTGAAGGGGTAATCCGCGACCTTAGGCTTAGCGGCCGATACCGACCGAATGAAGGTCGATTTACCGGCATTGGGCAAGCCCAACAAACCCACATCAGCAATGACCTTCAATTCCAGTTGCAAGTTGCGCTCTTCACCCAGTGAGCCATTGGTTGACTGACGGGGAGCACGGTTCACACTCGACTTGAAACGGGTATTCCCCAAGCCATGCCAACCGCCTTGCGCAACTTTCACCTTCATGCCGTGCTCGGTCAAATCAGCCAACTGCTCGTCGGTATCCAGATCCCGGACTGCAGTACCCACCGGCACCAATAAAACCAAGTCTTCGCCTTTAGCACCGGTCATATCACGGCCCCGGCCCGGCTGCCCGCTTTCTGCGGCATAGCTGCGCTTAAACTTGTATTCAATCAAGGTATTAAGGTTTTCGTCGGCCTGTAACCAGACAGACCCACCATCACCACCGTCGCCGCCGTTCGGGCCGCCTTTGGTGATGAATTTCTCACGATGGAAGCTCACGCAACCGTTTCCGCCCTTACCGGCACGTATATGGATGTTGGCTTCATCTACGAATTTCATGATATTTCTCTGTGGATAGATAACTGAACATAAAAAAAGCTCTGTTGTAGCAACAGAGCTTTTTTTGTCACTCAGATCAATGAGGTGATTAAGCCGCTACAATGCTAACCGTTCTGCGGTTTTTCGGGCCTTTCACTTCAAACTTCACTGCGCCGTCTTTCAGAGCAAACAAGGTATGATCCTTGCCTAAACCTACGTTGGTACCCGGATGAAAAGAAGTGCCACGCTGACGGATAATGATTGAACCTGCGGTAACGGTTTGGCCGCCGAAGGCTTTTACACCCAGACGCTTGGCCTGTGAATCGCGACCGTTACGGGTACTACCACCTGCTTTCTTGTGAGCCATGTTTATACTCTCCTAAATTACGCCGTGATACCGGTGATTTTTACTTCAGTAAACCACTGACGGTGACCCATGGTCTTCATGTGGTGCTTACGACGCTTGAACTTCAAGATGCGAACTTTTTTGTGACGACCTTGAGCGATCACTTCAGCAGTGACCTTGGCACCAGCCACTAATGGCTCACCGATTTTTACATCGTCGCCATTACCGATCAACAAAACTTCATCGAAGTTAACAGTAGAACCGGCTTCCAATTCAATTTTTTCCAGCTTCAGTAACTGGCCTTCTTTAACGCGGTATTGTTTACCGCCAGATTTGATCACAGCGTACATAATGACGTTCCAATAAAAATATGACTTTACACCTTCCCTCTGACTGACCCACTTCTAAAGGCAACGCCTACGCTGCGGCACCCTATGGTGGGGAGAGGTTTTCGAAGGCGCGCAATTGTAGCGAAAGGTAATGCATAAAACAAGTATATACAGGGGCAATGTTGACTATCCCCTGCTACAACGCAACCGTTTACCCCACGCGAGTCAATGATCTGTCAATTTGCTAGGGCTGCACCTTGACACCCCCTCCGACTGCCCATAGCATCGGCCCCGGCTCACGGTAGGTAGGCGACCCTTAAACAATGCAGACCAGCATGCACATCAACGATATTCAACGCGTGGTTGCCGCAGAATTTGCTGCGGTGGATGCCGTCATTCACGACGAATTGAATTCCCGCGTACCCTTGGTTGAACAGATCGCCGAATACATTGTATCCAGTGGCGGCAAGCGCCTTCGTCCGTTAGTCACCCTATTGGTTGGCAAAGCACTGCGCCACGATAGTTCGGATCTGATCAAGCTGGCGACGGTGATTGAGTTTCTGCACACCGCAACCTTGTTGCACGACGATGTGGTGGATATGTCAGCAATGCGACGTGGCCGCTCTACGGCAAACGCACGCTGGGGTAATGCCCCTTCTGTTCTGGTCGGAGATTTCCTCTACTCACGCGCCTTTCAGCTGATGGTGCAAATCGGCAATTTGCCGGTGATGAATCTTCTGGCCGATGCCACCAACGTCATTTCGGAAGGCGAGGTGCTGCAGCTGATGAACGTGAAGAACCCTGACTTGAGTGAAAGCGACTATATGCGGGTGATTGAAGGCAAAACCGCCATGTTATTCGCCGCCGCTACCGGCAGCGCAGCGGAGTTAGCGCAACCCGACGCGGCCATCGTTGCCGCGGCTCAGCAGTACGGTACGGAACTGGGCTTGGCCTTTCAAATTCAAGACGACGTATTGGATTATGCGGGCGACAGCGCCACGCTAGGTAAGAATGTTGGTGACGATCTGGCCGAAGGTAAGGTAACACTGCCCCTCATCCATACGCTGAAAACCACCGATGACGGAACACGGAAAATGATCCGCAAAGCCATTCGCCAAGGCACCACAGAAACCGACACCGTGCAGGCTATTTTGGCTGCCATGCAGGCTACTGGGGCACTAAGCTATTGCACCCAAAAAGCACATGAACATGCCCAGCGTGCCATCGATGCTCTGGCCGACTGGCCTGACAGCGAAGCTAAAGCCGCCTTATGCGGGCTGGCGATATTGGCCGTTCAACGCAAAACATAGCTCGGCGCTTTACCTTAGATTAGAGATCGGCGTTACGCACGAGCTGACTGTTCACGAAGGCATGCAAAGCGAGAAAGTCTACGTCGCTCAGGTATTTGAATTGAATACCATAGGCCGCGACAGAATTCGCCATATCAAAACGGTCTATCGCTGTACGCGCATAGGCTTCGATATTCACAATCCGCGTAATATGCCCCACGGCAACCTTAGCGGTGATTAACAACTCATCACCCATTTCCGCTACCGGCTGCAAGGTTTCAATTTTGGCGCCTGTGGTACTGATATCCACAATGGCACCATGCACATTCTCGATCTGGGTGTTGGTTTTATTGATCACGGTGATGGGCAAGTTCGCTTGCGCCCGCGCCGCGTTACGCACCTCGCCGACTTCGACACGCCCCGGATACGCCAAATGTAGGTAGTGAAAGGGCGTGGTGCATAGATGAATCACTTTCGTACGGAAACCACAGGCCACTTTATTGGCGAAAAAACGCACAATCAGAGACTGATCCTTACGAAACAGGACAGGTCGACCGTCCACCATGGGCGTTTGGACCAACACGGAGCGCGGGGCGACCAAGCCAATCAGTTTCGTACTCAGGCGGGAATCCGGCCGATCTGCCACTTCCATATGAACACCAACACCCGGTTGTATTTTTAGTTTTGTGAGTTCAACGCTGGCCATGATTCCCCTGTGGCGTCATTCTGTTAATCCATGCTGGGCAGCTACTTCTACCGCCCGCTTTACCCCTTGGCGCCAACCACGCTGACGAATGCCAAAGGTAAAAAATAATTTTTCCGTTGCCAAAACGGCATGGCGCGCCGAATACACCCGGTCATTCAATGCACTGCTGTCTATGGGCTCGACTTTTGGCTCTGGTGCCTCGGTACGCTGGGCGAACGTCGTTGCAATCGTACGAGCAAAATCATACCGCGTCGTGGGGCCGCGATCGCAATAATGATAGGTTCCCCACAACGGCGGGTCGGTATCACAATCCACTTGCTGCAGAATGGCGGCACAGACTTGCGCTAGATGCACCGCATAGGTTGGACAACCGATCTGGTCATTCGCTGCCTGCACGCTATCGCCACGCTGCAATGCGGCCAATGTCCGCGCAAAAAAATTATTGCCTGTTGCAGCAAACACCCAACTGGATCGCACAATGACGTGCTGCGGGCACAGCTCACGCACCGCTTCTTCGCCTTCCAACTTGCTATTACCGTATACGTTCTGCGGATTGGGCTTGTGTTCTTCGGTGTAGGGCAGGCCCAACTGACCGTCAAAAACATAATCCGTGGATAAATGGAGCAAGGGAATCGAATGTTCCGCACACACCCGGGCCAGGTTAGCGGCCCCATCCCGATTGACGGCGTAGCAATGCGCAGCATCCGACTGCGCCGCGCGCACATCAGACACGGCCGCCATATTGACAACATAGGTCGGTTGCTCTCGCTCAACGACGGCAGCAATCTGCTTTAGGTCCGTTATATCCATCTGCGCATGCGCCACGCCGCAGTGCGGTAACTGCAAATCAGCACAGACACGCAGCATTGCTTGCCCTAGTTGGCCGTTCGCGCCAGCAATCAAAATCTTCATAGCGCGCGGGGTTCCATGCTAGCGGTTATCAATACGGTAAAGCCTTTATTCAATGATTACTAAAGTTCGTCCAAGTAATGTAACCCAGAGCGCAGCGCCAGAACAGAGTTCACGTGGGGAATTTAAGCAAGAATTGGACAATCTCGGGATCTCGACACACAATGACATAACTGAACATGGAGAAACGTGACTTATGCGTGTTCGCAAACCCAAACTGACGTCGGCATTTACGCGCGTAGGCATGGTCTTCGTCTTGCTCGGCGTTATTGCGCTGCCCATTGATACCGCAGGTCTTTTCCCCAAACCATCAATCATGCTGTTACCCTTGGGGGTATGTTGTTACATCATCGGTTGGTATCGGGACCGGAAAATATACCGCCCTAAACGCAAGCGTACCTGGGACGATGACGAAACCTAGGCCGTTTTAGGCGGCAAGGGTATACGCACCACAAAGCCCCACGCTACCACCGCTACCGCAACGCCGCTGACCCAAATCCCTAAGGCGGTCGGCATTACCGTACCGTCCATGCGCACCCCTAACCATTGACCGATGAAGAACGAAAAAATCACCATAATGAAACTGCTCAATGCCGTAGCCGCCCCGGCAGAGCGTGGGAATGGCCCCATGGCTCCACTTTGAGCACAGGGCTGGTTAATGCCATGACCAATCATATAGATGTAGAGCGGTAACATGATCGACCACACGGCTTGAATACCCGCCAAAGCTAACACACCCATCAAGGTGCCACCGACCAGCGCAAAGACACCGCCAATGGCCACCGTGCGCTGCACCGAGTAGCGCAACAACAATCGACGGCATAACAAAGTACCGCTGATGTAGGAAGCCGACATGGTAAACATCAATAAACCGTAGACGGACGACGACAACGACAAGATCTGAATAAACACAAAGGACGACGTGGCTAAAAACACAAACAAACCGGCATAGGTTGCCGACTGCAAGAGCGCAAACGACCAAAACGTATGATTCGCCAAAATGGACTTCCACGTATGCAGCAATACGTTTGGTCGCAAGGCATCGAGCTTCGGTGCCCGCAAGGTTTCATCAATTTTCAACAGAATCAAACCCAAGGCGACGCTGCCCACCACGGCAAGAAACAACAAGGCAATACGCCAGCCAAACAAGTCGGTCAATAAACCGCCGATCGGCGTACTGACGCACGCCACCACACCCAGGCCGGATAATCCCTGGCTCATGACCTTGGCCGCCATGATAGGATCATCAAAGCAATCCCGCACCAAGGCACGAGCGGCCATAATGGCCGCACCCATCGCAACGCCCTGTAGCACCCGCCAGGCAATCAAACTTTCCATCGAAAAAGAGAAACTGCTGCCGATGGCCGACAGGGTGTACAAACTTAAGCCGATGATCAAAATGGGACGCCGCCCAACGCGGTCGGAAATCGGCCCCCAAATCAGTTGTGATGCGCCAAATGCCAACAGCAAGGATGACAAGGTCAACTGTGCCTGTACCATGGTGCCGCCGAAGGTCGTAGTGAGCGCTGGCAACGCAGGCAGATAGAGGTCAGTACTCAGTGGTTGCAGCCCCAACAGCAAGGTGAGAGCAACCACGAGTACGGCAGGCGATATAGACACAATGAATTCCTTAGCTAAGACTCACAGGCTTGCAGAGGCACGAACGCCTCAATGATCAAGCCTGTGATAGTACTGAAGAGGCCTTGGCTCAAAAAGGAATGTCGTCATCGAAATCATCAAAGGAACTGGTAGGCTGTGCGGCTTGTTGCTGCGGAGCCTGCTGCTGTGGGGCTTGCTGCCGTGGCGGCGCTTGGTTCGGCTGGTTGAACGGATTGTTGTTGCCTTGCTGGTTGCCATAACCACCGCCTTGTGAGCCACCGTAAGACTGACCGCCCTGGTTGCCGCCGCCTTGGTTGCCGCCACCCATCAACTGCATTTCGTTACAGACGATTTCCGTCGTCCAACGGTCATTACCGTTTTGATCCTGCCACTTACGAGTCTGCAAGCGTCCTTCCAAATAAACCAGTGAACCTTTGGTTAAATACTGGGCGGCAATTTCGGCCTGACGACCGAACAAGGTGCAGCGGTGCCATTCGGTTTGGTCCGGGCCGCGCGTGCCATCAGGGTTCTTCGAGCCCAATTCATTGGTCGCTACGTTTAAGTTTGCCACCTGCATGCCACTGGCCGTTGCTTTAACATCAGGGTCCTGGCCCAAGCGGCCAAGAATGATCACTTTGTTTACTGTACCTTTTGCCATGGTTCTAATCCGCCTTCCTGTTATCTTGCGCTGCCATCAAAGCAGTCTCATCAAATTCATGTCGGGACACCCGTAGCATTACGGACCCTTCTTGCTCATCAATATGGACATCCAAAACACCGTCTAACGCCGCTAATTGCTCTTGCCAAACCGGTAACGAGTTATGCCGCGCTGCGGGAATATCACTGAGATTCAGCACCAGTTGCCGGGTTAAAGGTGGCGGTGCTTGAAGGAGTGTGAGCATGAACCATATCAGCAGTAAGATCAATGCAGCGGTACCCAAACTGGTCATTTCCCAGCGGTCTATTACCTGCCCACCGACAACTCCACCGGCCGCTGCGCCCAAGAATTGCGCGGTGGAGAAGAAGCCCATGGCTGTTCCGCGCTGGGCCACCGGTGCCATACGGCTTAACCATGAAGGTAGGCTGGCTTCAAGAAAATTAAACCCGACGAAAAATAACGCCATCGCCACCACGAGAGTGCCCATCCCCATGCCACCCCAAAACATCAAGCCGATCCCGACCGCCAAGAGCACCTGCGCCAACAACAGCATGGGTTTGGGCAAGCCCCGGCCTTCGCTCACCCCCATCATGGGGCCCAAGGCCACAAAGGCCAGAACACCCACCACCAAATACAGCCAACCTTGCTGGGCCAGGCTCAATCCCAACTCCGACAACTGCTGCGGCAAATACAAAAACGTACTGGCAAGAATGGCATGTAAAAAGAATACGCCGAGATTGAGCGTCCACAAACTGCGTTCCGCCAACACCGGGCGCATGGCACTGGCCTGCCAGCGTTGATATCCATGTTCGCTGTGCCGCACCGGAACCGGCAAGCTGAACACCAGCACCATGCTGCCCAACGCCAACACAGCGGTAAAAAAGAACACGCCCGACAACCCGAACGCATTGGCGACCAACGGCCCCACCACCATGGCTAAACTGAACGACGCCCCAATACTGATACCCACCACCGCAAGGGCACGGGTGCGGAATTTGGGAGGAGTAAGATCACTTAACAACGCCAGCAGTGTGCTGGATATAGCCCCCGCACCTTGCAACGCACGACCCACCACCAACCACACAACATGGTCCGCCAGTGCCGCTACGACACTGCCCACCGCAAACACCAACAAACCCACCACCAGAATCGGTCGGCGGCCAATGACATCCGACAATACCCCCAATGGAATTTGCAAGCTCGCCTGCGTGAGCCCATAGATGCCCAAGGCCAAACCTAGCGTGGTGGCCGTCGCGCCGGGATAGTCCTGCCCCAGTACAAACAACACTGGCAACACCATGAACAAACCCAGCATCCGAGTCATATAAATCAAACTGATCGAGATAACGGTGCGTAATGGCACAGATAGGTCCTAGCGCGAATTTGGGGCGCTTAGTGTAATGATGTGGCAACAAAATGGCGACCTTTGCGACACATCGAAAGGCCGACTGGAAGACTGTATATCATTCCAGTATTATTCCCGATCCTATTGAGTGTACCAGAGGCTTATGAAGAACATCGACGTACAGGGTGCCCGCACGCACAATCTGAAAAACATCAATGTGTCGATCCCGCGTGATCAGTTAGTGGTCATCACCGGCCTCAGTGGGTCAGGCAAATCATCCCTGGCATTCGATACGCTCTATGCCGAAGGTCAACGGCGCTATGTCGAGTCATTGTCCACCTATGCCCGGCAGTTCCTGTCGATGATGGAAAAACCCGATGTTGATCACATTGAGGGTTTGTCGCCTGCTATTTCCATCGAACAGAAAACCACCACGCACAACCCGCGTTCTACGGTAGGCACCACCACCGAGATTTATGACTATTTGCGTCTGCTGTTCGCCCGCGCCGGGGAACCGCGTTGCCCGGAACACGGCGAACCGCTTGCCGCACAAACCGTCAGCCAGATGGTCGACCAAGTGATGGCGCTGCCGGAAGGCGCGCGCTTGATGTTGTTGGCCCCCATTGTGAAAGAGCGCAAGGGCGAGCACTTACATGTGTTCGAGCAACTTCGGGCGCAGGGCTTTGTGCGCGTCAGAGTCAATGGTTTGGTATGTGATCTCGATGACGTCCCTGAACTCGACAAAAAGAAAAAACACAGCATTGAAGCGGTGGTCGACCGTTTTAAAGTACGTGATGATCTGCGCTTGCGGTTGGCAGAATCGTTCGAAACCTGCTTGGCCCTGGCGGACGATGTCGCCATCATCATGTCGATGGACGACGACGGCCCTGACCCACTGATATTCTCGGCCAAATTTGCCTGTCCCGTTTGTGGCTACTCTATCCCTGAACTGGAACCACGGGTGTTTTCGTTCAACAACCCGGCGGGCGCCTGCCCGACCTGCGACGGCTTGGGCGTAAAGCAGTATTTTGATGAACATAAAGTCGTCCAAGGACCGCATTTACGCTTGGCGGAAGGTGCTATTTCTGGCTGGGACCGGCGCAGCATCTACTATTTTTCTATGCTCGAAGCCTTAGCGGAGCACGATGGCATTGATTTAAGCAAAGACTGGGAACAGCTTCCCGAGCGCTTTAAAGACCGCGTATTACGCGGTACGGGTGCTGAAAAAATCCGCTTTCGCTACGTCAACAGCCGGGGCGATACGGTAGAACGCTCGCATCCTTTTGAAGGCGTTTTACCCAATATGGAGCGCCGCTACCGCGAGACCGAATCGGCCTCCGTGCGTGAAGACCTTGCCAAATACCTCACCGAGCAACCTTGCCCGGACTGCCACGGCTCGCGCTTGAAGGAATCTTCGCGCCATGTATTTGTCGACAACCACAATTTGCCCGCCATCACCCACATGCCCATTGGTGACGCTTACACCTATTTCGAGCAACTGGCGTTACCGGGAAAACAAGGTGAAATTGCGGATAAAATCCTCAAAGAAATTCGCCAGCGCTTATCGTTTCTCGTGAATGTTGGCTTGGATTACCTCAGCATTGACCGCTCCGCTAACACCCTGTCCGGTGGCGAAACGCAACGTATCCGACTGGCCAGCCAAATTGGCGCCGGCTTGGTTGGGGTTATGTACATTTTGGATGAGCCCTCCATCGGCTTGCACCAACGCGACAACGCACGCTTGCTCGACGCGCTTCGCCATCTGCGTGACCTGGGCAACACCGTTTTGGTGGTTGAGCACGATGAAGACGCCATTCGCCTTGCCGACTACGTGCTAGACATAGGCCCCGGCGCGGGCGTTCATGGTGGTGAAGTGGTGGCCTGTGGCACGCCCGACGAGGTGATGCGCAATCCGGCATCCTTAACGGGCCAATACTTGTCAGGAAAACAACGCATAGATGTACCACACGAGCGCCACCCATTCCCGAAAGGCCATGTATTGCGCTTAGAAGGCGCGAACGGCAACAATTTGCAGAATGTCACACTGGAAATTCCGGTCGGTTTATTCACCTGCGTGACCGGCGTATCAGGCTCGGGCAAATCTACCCTGATCAACAGCACACTGTACCCACTCGCCGCCACGGCTCTGAACAATGCCACGACGTTGCGTGCCAGCACGCACCAGCGCATTTTGGGCTTAGAGCATTTCGACAAGGTGGTGGATATAGACCAGAGCCCCATTGGCCGGACACCTCGCTCGAACCCCGCGACCTACACCGGCATATTCACCGCGGTGCGTGAGTTGTTTGCGGCCACCCAAGAAGCCCGTTCACGCGGCTATACGCCGGGCCGCTTCAGTTTTAACGTACGTGGTGGACGCTGCGAGGCGTGCCAAGGCGATGGCGTGATCAAGGTCGAAATGCACTTTCTCGCGGATATTTATGTACCCTGCGACGTGTGTATGAGTAAACGCTATAACCGCGAGACGTTAGAAGTGCTGTACAAAGGCAAAAATATCCATGAAGTGCTGGACATGACAGTAGAAGAAGCCAATGCGTTTTTTACCAACATCCCGGCTCTGCAGCGCAAAATGCAAACGCTGATGGATGTGGGCCTGTCGTATGTAAAACTTGGCCAGTCAGCCACCACACTTTCAGGCGGTGAAGCACAACGGGTTAAACTGGCGAAAGAACTGTCAAAGCGTGATACGGGGAAAACGCTGTACATTCTGGACGAGCCCACCACCGGTTTGCATTTCCACGACATTAAGCAGTTGTTACAGGTACTGCATCAACTGCGTGATCGTGGCAATACCATTGTGGTTATCGAACACAATCTGGATGTGGTGAAAACGGCCGATTGGGTAGTGGACCTCGGCCCAGAGGGCGGTATTCGTGGCGGGCAGATCATTGGTGTTGGCACCCCTGAAGCTATAGCGGCGATGCCGCATTCGCTGACCGGGAAGTTCCTCGCCCCGTTGTTGGCGCAGGCAAAAGAGCATGTGTTGGCTTAATGTTCGTTGATGCTGGCGGCGTATCCCGGCTGGGCTTTCGGGGTGTGCCTCCGGCGCTTCACGGCAGGCCGGAAGGCGCGCCTTGAGGCACACACCCTACGCCCGCGGGCAGAGCTTTTTCGCACTCAGCGTATAAAGCTTTCTTTGTCGCACAGCCCTGCTCAACCTCGTCGCTGATCGAAAGATCACCCCTCAGGGCACTCAAAACCCTGAAAATTATTTTCTCGACCGATCACGCAAGAATATTCTACAAACTACTTACTTAAATTCTATTAAGCTATTGATATATTTACGTTTATTTCCATTAACATTATTATTTTCGTATATTCTAATCTAGTGAAACCTGACGATTTTCCACCCCCAAAATCGTCAGGTTTCACTATGGTGCTGGGGAAAATAAGGGTGTTATTCTAACCCCCGTTGAAGCGAGCGGGTGAAGGATGCTCCACCTCAGGGAAGTTGCCTGCGAAGGATTTGCCGGCATGCAAAAGGAAACGCATCAGTTCGCAGACACAGGTAGAAGGATTAACGCTGAGCCAAGGATGGCTACCCCTCTTTTTTTAGCAAATACCGGGCTGCCTTTTTTGTACTCACCGAATTCGTTTAGGCCAGGGGCATAGGCATACCCCGAATTCCCATGCTAGGGTAAACGCATGGCGGGTCATTCGTGAATGACCCCTACAGATAACCGCGTTCGCGCTTATAGGTATCCACGAGATAGCCACTGATCGACCCGCTGGGTGGCCGCTTCGGCAAATTATCCAACGGCCACCAGCGCGCATCGACAATCTCGGTGGGTTCCAACACAAACTCACCATCCGCGTAATCGGCCAAAAAGCCAAGCATCAGCTGATTTGGAAAGGGCCAAGTCTGGCTATTGATGTAACGCAAATTGGTAATCCGCAACCCGACTTCCTCGAAAACCTCCCGATGCACGGCTTGCTCAACCGACTCGCCCACCTCCATAAAGCCCGCTAAGGTGCTGTAATACCCCGACTTCTGTTGCCGCACTCCTTGCGCCAACAGTACTTCATCACCACGGGTCACCAAGACAATGATGCAAGGATGAATCCGCGGATAAAAGCGCAGGCGACATGGGTCACACGCCAAATAATGCTCTTCATAGGCGCGCCGGGTTTGCCTCCCGCATTGGCCGCAATATTGATGTTGGCGTAACCAAGTGACCAATTGCGCGGCGCGGCTGGCCACCGCGAAGGCTTGTTCCGACAATAACAATAAATCACGCAGTGGAATCCAGTAATGGCCCTGCGGCGCAATCACTTCTTCAGGCCATTGCACAGCATAATATGGCCGTGCTTCAACATAACCCAACCAAATAGGTTCTTCAGCCAAGCCCATATCCACCAACTGAGGAGGCTGCCAGTGGTCGGCTTGCGTGGACAACACATCCTGTCCGCGCACAATCACCACGCGCGATTGCGCCGGAATGGTCTCAGGCGGGGCATTAAGTTCCCAAGTTAACGGGTTGAGATCATATAGCATCAAACGTCCTACTTTTTATACTGAAAGCCTAAACATATTCAGAGCTGCAATAACGACTTTTCAATGGTGACCATGTCGGCGTCTTGATGCGCGATCGCGTAGCCACTGTTGAGGCCTAAGTTTCTCATACCGGTGTTTTCATGCAGCATTTCGGCGCGCATTAATTCAACGCCTTGGGTGCGCGCAAAGGCTTCCAATTGTGCCAGCATGGCAATGGCCAACCCCTTCTTCTGTACGCTTCGATCCAAGAGCACCGCGAACTCCATGCTGATCACCTTACCCAACCGTGTCAGGCCGCGCACCTCGCCCACCAAGGTGCCATTTTCAGCCTCTAAAACCAACACCATTTCTCGGTGATAGTCGACCTGACACATGGCCGCCAGTTCACGATGTTCGAAATTTAACCGGCTACCAAAAAAACGCAGGCGCAGGGCTTCCGGCGGCTGGCTTTCAAACAGCACTTTCATGGCCGGTTCATCTTCGGCGCGAATAGGGCGCAGGATAAAATGCTGATCTTTGCGTTCCAGCCGGGTTATCCATTCGCGCGGAAAGACCGGAATGGCAGGTGACACCCACAGGCCGACGTTTGCTGCAGACCCCAACACCACTAAGCGGTCATCCCCTTCCAGCATCAAATTCATTTCCAAACCGACCAACCAAGGGCACTGCTCCGCCATGGCCGACAGACGCATCAAGGCATGTAGCAACGTATCCTCTGCCACCAATGGCAGTCGGCAATGCTCTTGCAGCAGCTGATAAACGTGCGTTTCACGCATCATCATGCGCGCCAGCGTACGGTTCAACGGCGGCAAAGCCATGTTGCGATCGGCCCGCACATTGGCCGAGGTGCCACCGCGGCCAAACAACAGGATCGGGCCATAGACCGAATCGCGGGTGATCCCCAAACTGAACTGCAGCGAATCCAAACGGCGGCGCATCGGCTGCACCACAAAACCAAGTTGGGTGCTGTCGGGAAAATGCAGGGTACAGTCCGCTTTCAAGCGTTCAGCGGCGTCCTGTAATTGCGCCCGCGTGTTGATGTCGACGGATACCGCCCGCCAGCGCCGTTGGGGGTCACCACTGTAGGCAAAAGGGTGCAGATAGTATTGGTGCAACAAACGCACTGACTGGGGTTGCCCGGCCTGAATAGGGTGGTTTGCCAGCGCTTCCTGCGTGGGATAAAAAGTGGAGCCATTGAGATCAAACCCAAACAGTTGCAGCAGTGTTCGCGTATCATCCCAACTTAACGCCTGCGGTGCTGTGGCCTCTTTCGCCCGGTCAAAGGCTTGCAGTTGCTCGGGTGCAGGCAGTGCCAGAGTGGTTTTTTCCGGCGTGCCGCGCAAATTCGCTTGGACTTTTTCATGCTGCACAATGGTCGAAAACGCCACAATCGCATCCGCTGGCATATCAAAATTCAGAATACCGGCCTCATCCAAACGCTGGCGAGCCCTACCGACGGTCGCTTCACCCATCCACACCACCATCAGGGTGCGTCGGGATTGGCGATGATGTTCCAGCAGCACATCGGTCACGCCATTCACATCCAACTTCACGCTCGGCACCAACACCAGTATTTTTGCACCAATGTCAGGAAGTTGGTCAATGGCACTCAACATGCTGCGCACAAACTCGGGGCTGACACTGGCCGGTAACACCAACGGATTGTGCTGGGTGCGGTTACCGTGCAGAGTTTGCTCCAACAGGTTCTGCGGCAACCCCGAGAGCTGTGCCAACAACCCCCCTTGGCGTACCAGCTCTTGCTCGGCCAGCAGTACCGGCCCGAGACCATTGCCCAGCAGCGCCACCCGGTAGGAATACAAAGGCTTTGAACGCACCAATGTTTCTACCCCGCCGAGCAAGGTTTGTATGTTATCGACCAACAAAACGCCTGCCCGGTCAAAGTAGGCAGGGTCTAACCGGTCACGCGATGCCAAGCCGGGCGGCACCGGCGTATGCAAGTCTGTTTTGAGCACCAACACTTTTTTGCTTTTTGAGGCAGCTCGCAACACCGTCATAAAGCGCTGCGCATTTCGAATGTTTTCAACATGCAGCAAAATGGCTTTAACCCGCCGGTCTTCCGCTAAATAATCCACCACATCGCTTAAACTGACATCGGCGCGCGCGCCCACCGTCACGAAGTGCGAAAAACCATACCCACGGCCGGTCGCCCAATCCAACAATGCTGACCCCAAGGCGGACGACATACCCACATAAGCGATGCTGCCCGGCTTGGCCTGAATGTGCGAAAACGACACGTTCATATTGAACGATGGCACGATAACGCCAAGGCTGTTCGGCCCCATTAAGCGAATGCCCCAGCGGCGCGCTAGCCCCGTCATGCGGCGCATGGTGCGCGGCCCCAATTGATCGCGCGCCATCCCACCGGAAAGCACCAAGGCAGCCTTAACACCCGCTTCAGCAGCACCTTTTATAGCGCGCAACAATGCCTTCGCGGGCAAACAAATGACGGCCAAATCAATCTGGTCTTGCGGACGAATTTGATAGATGCACTTAACACCATAAACGGTTTCGTAGCGTTTCAGGTTCACTGCCAAAATACGATGCGGATAGCCAGAGGCTTGTAGGTTACGGAGCACCAACCCACCCATGCTGCCGTCGCGTTCGGACGCACCTAAAACAGCAATGGACTTGGGTTGGAAAAACGCGTCAAGGTCGGCCATGCATCACATCATTCTGGCTTCTGGGTGTGTGCTTAACAGTAAAGCCGAAAGCGCTAGTGGGTGCAATGTGAAGATGGGTTTTCGGGGCATACCGATACCTTGAATAGCCCTGTAAAAGTCACCAAAGCACGTGCCAAACTCCGGTTTTATCCGAGCCAACGCGCTCAATAGCCTCAGCTTCACGCAGCGATTTAAGGTGGCGCTCAATGGTGCGACTCGATTTACCTGTGGCATCCGCCAACGCCTGAATGGTCATCTGCGGTGATGTTCGCAACAGAGACAAGATGTGTTGTTGCACCGCAGGTAGGCCACGGTCATTTACACCGACATTTACACCGACATTTACACCGACATTTACACCGACACCTTCATCATTAATCACCTCATTCATTGCCGCTAAAATCATCTGCAACATGAATTCTATGAAGGGGGCTGATTCGCCCAAGGCGGTGCTTGCACGTATCGCACGGTAGTAACCTTCTTGATGTTGGTAGACCATGCTTTCAACCGGAATGTTGGTAAAGACGGCCCGCCAGCAAATCACGTTCGCTTGCTGCCTGCCACTGTGGCAATTGTTCGTAGACAGCTATAGCGTTGCGGGCCTCCTGGACTTGTTTCACCGGAGCCAACACGCGTTTACCGTCCAGTATCGCCGTTATCTGCTGCACAGAAAGCGTGTTCCCTTCAATCGCCAGCGAGCCTTGGATGGTACGCATGCGATTCACTTTGCGTAAGTGCAACTGAGTTTACTCGAACTCGGCCGTCAGTTGACCTACCGCACTGCCGATGTCTGCAACCAAGCTTAAAATGGTACTCGTCAGAGTGAATGGCGGTTGGTAATTAGGCATAAGTTATTTCAGGTGCTTTTGTGGGTTTTTAGTAGCTGGCCTAGTATCTTACTATGTTGGCCATATTTTGGAGCTAATCACAATGAAAACCGTCAATATTCATGAAGCCAAGGCCCATCTGGCCGATTGGTACGACATAGTCGTCCCCAATTTCTAACCACACCAATACCCTATATACTCTCGCAGTATCTAATGCGCTAAGGAACCTCCATGAAGACGGGTTTCATCTACCATCCCGCGTGCCTAACGCATGACATGGGGCCGGAGCATCCAGAAAGCCCTGCCCGCTTAGCAGCGATCATTGAGCGCCTTGAGCGCGGGCCGTTGTGGGCGGAGTTGGATATTTATACCGCGCACCGGGCGGAAGATCGTCATTTGTTGGCTATTCATCACCCGCGTTATTTGGAACAGATTAAACAACTGGCACCGCAACACGGCATGATTCACGCGGGGCCAGATACGGCGATGAGTCCGGGTAGTTTGGAGGCGGCCTATCGCGCTGCGGGTACGGGCATTCAAGCGGTGGACGGCATTATGAACCACTTCTACCGCAATGCCTTTTGCGCTACCCGCCCACCCGGCCACCATGCCGAACCCGCCACCACCATGGGGTTTTGTTTTTTTCATAACCTCGGCATTGCGGCGCGCTATTTGCGCCAGACCTACCATATTAAGCGCATTTGTGTGATCGACTTCGATGTGCACCAAGACAATGGCACGGTAGAAATATTCCGCGACGACCCGGACGTCTTATTTCTGTCCAGCTTTCAGCACCCGTTTTACCCGAACTCGCACTGGCAGGCCGAGCATCCACACATGCATTTTGCGCCGTTGGCGGCGGATACCGATGGCACCGAAATACGCGATGTGTGGCAACGTGAGTGGCGGGCCGCCATTCGGGCGCATCAGCCCGAGTTTTTCTTTATTTCTGCGGGTTTTGATGCCCACGAAGACGACCCACTCGGCGAGCTAAACTGGTCTACCGAAGATTACCGCTGGCTGACGGAAGCCATTATGGTGGAGGCGGATACCTATGCCCAAGGCCGCCTCGTCAGCTTCTTGGAAGGCGGGTATGATGTACAAGCATTGGCCGAATGTGTCGAAACTCACCTAGCCGCCTTGATGGGGCGGTAACAACCTGTATGAGAATGCTATGACCGTTGCAACCTTTGACCCAAGCGCTAAACCCAGCCAACCCGATGCCCAAAGGGTCGCCAACTGGGCCGCCGAAAGCTGGTCCTCTGCCGCTGATTTGGCGCGCTTGGATGACCTTGACAAGCAATCCATTCAACAGTGGATAAGCCTGGATTGGCATGCGTGGGAGCCGGTACTTACCCACTTAACCGCACAACAACTCTGCCATTTTATGCAATTGATGACGCTCGCGGAAAGCCACCTTGGCGGCTGTGATGCGGGGGCAAAATCTGCGGTAATTCATGCTTTCCGGCAACACAAGTCCGCATTTGGCAGCCCGGACAAAGAATTGGTGCGGTGGATCAAAGCCAATACTGAAAATCGCTTTTTACCCTATGGGCCTGTGCTCTGACGGTATGACAGCACCACACGACCTTGTGCAGCTCCCGTTGTATGAGCACAAGTCTGCTTTTCTCGACCGCCGGAAAAACCCACTGCTGATAGAAGCAGAGCCCGGTGCCGGGAAGTCGACGCTGATTCCGCTCTGGGCCATGGAAAGCTGCCCCGCCGGGCAGCAAGTATGGTTAATTCAACCACGCATTCTCGCCACGCGGGCGGTGTCCAAGCGGCTTCGTGAGCTGTCAGAAAAACCGCATTGGGTGGGTTACCAAGTACCCTATGAACGCCAAATTGGCCCTCAAGCCCGCTTGGTCGTGATGACGCCCGGCATATTTTTACAGCGGTTGTTGCATGACCCGGAATTGCCGGGTGTGCACACCGTAATCCTAGACGAAATTCACGAACGCAGCGTGCAACAAGACCTCGCCTGGGTTTGGCTGCAAGAATTATTGGTACTGCGTGAGCAACTGAACGTCATTGTGATGACCGCCACGCCAGACCCAACCTTAAGGGCGCAAGTACCCACCATTTTGCGCGCCGAAGGGCGACAATTTCCGGTGCAAACGCACTGGCTGCCAAGCCAAGACCGCGAGCGGCTAGCCCAAAGCGTTTGTCGTGCCTTGCGGGTAACGCCGGTGCCGCCAGAAGCCACGGTGCTGGTTTTTCTACCCGGCTGGCAAGCGATTGAAGACACCCACAGAGCATTGCACCAGACGTTCCCGGAGCGCAGCATCTGCCGCTTACACAGCAATGTGCCACCCGAGGAACAAGCCAACGCGCTTAATCCGGATTCCGGTTGGCGCATCATTCTATCCACCAATATTGCAGAAACCGCCTTAACCGTTCCCGATGTCACCTGGGTGATTGATTCCGGGTTGGCGCGCTACCCAAGCTTTGATCAGGTATCCGGTATTACTCGCCTGGTAACTCGTCAAATCAGCGCGGCCTCGGCGGACCAACGCCGTGGCCGGGCGGGCCGAATTTTAGCAGGAAATTGCATTCGTTTATGGTCCGCAGAGCGACCCTTGGCACCCGCAGAAAGGCCAGACATCGTACACACCGACGCCCTCGCCCTCGCCCTATATATTGCGCATTGGGGCACACCTGCCAATCAGCTTCTATGGCCCGATAAGCCCTCACTTCCCGCGTTGCAATTGGCGCATGAGCGCCTTGCCCACTGGGGTTTACTGCAGGCCAACGGGAAAATCAGCCCGAAGGGTGAATTAGCCAACAGTTTAGGCACCGAGCCGCGCATCGCCGTTTGGCTGCTTTCGTTTCACACACAAACATCCATCCCAAGTACCGCACTAACCCTCGCCTTATGCCTGCATTTTATGCCCGAGATGATCAGTTCGGATGAAGCATGGCTAACTCGAGCGGAGGCACTTAGCCAGCAACACCCACACTGGCAGCAGATGAAACAGCGCTGGCTGCGGCAATTAGCCCTATCGGAAAGCCCAAAGGTGGAACTGGCAGATTTGGCGTTGCGCTTTGCCCACCTGTTTCCGGAGCGTATTGGTCTGCAACAGCCGTCTGAACGTTATCGTTTAACCATGGGCATCAGCGCTGAATGTAGAGAACTTAATAGCTCGTGGGCGGTGTTTGTTACCTTGTCGCCCGAAGGTAAACGCATTTCTGGGTTCGCCTTACCGCTGACATTGACCAAAGCACAAGAGAAGGCACTGAGCCAACCGACCACGCGTACCGTGCAGCAGGGAAAAGGCTGGTTTAGGGAAACTCAATGGATATTAGGCAACTTGACGGTGGCGGTAGAGCGCGAGCCACTGTCTGAACAAGATATCCCTAGCGCCATTTTGGCCGAAATTACAGCGCAAGGCTTGTGGCATTTCAACTGGCCCGAAGCCGCTGCGCAATTGCTTATTCGCGCCCAAGTTGCCCTGGACCACGAACTGATACCCTTCGGCGACCTCGGTGAAAACGCTCTGCTCTCTACCCTGGGTGAATGGCTACTGCCTTTTCTTTCGCCCGATAGTCGTCTACAACAATTGCCATGGCTGGCGGCGTTAGAATATCGGCTGGGGCATGAGCACCTGCGCGCATTGAATAGCCTTGTACCCAATACCTTGAGGCTGCCCAGTGGACGCGAGGTAAGCATCCACTATCGGACGGACACGACGCCCACCAGTGCGCATATCGAAGGGAAATTGCAGGAGTTTTTCGGTGCTACAACAATGGAAATAGCGGAAGGCCGTATACCGCTGACCTTACATCTGTTGTCACCGGCTGGTCGCCCACTGGCCATTACAGGAGATTTAACGACCTTCTGGCAAAACGCCTACCCGGACATCCGAAAAGAAATGCGCGGGCGTTACCCGCGCCATCCATGGCCGGACAATCCATCGACACACGTTGCCACGAGACTAACCAAACGAGGCTTGGCGCAACGGCCATAATTCGATGGGCCGGTTTTCAATCGTCTGAATAGGGCCATATTGACGTTCTAAACCGCGTAGCAAATCAAACAACATACGGGTTGAAATTTCGTCGTCCATATCTTCTAGTGTGACCACAACCATCAAGCGTTGTGCAGTACGTAATTTGGTGCGAAACACCACTTGATCAGTGTTGTATTGGCGCACAAAACCTTGGAGCGTATCGGGATTGTGTAACGGTGACTGCATCTGAATATTCCAAACGATTTCCCAAGAACGCGCCGACAAACGGCGACGCCCAGGCGTTTGGGGAAGCTCATCCATGACCAATGGGTTATTGTCCAATAAAGCAGGGCTCGACATACTCTCCCTCCGGTTAATTGACATTAAGTTGAGCAATATTTAACCAGACAGTAGTGGGTCAGAGACGGGATGTCAAACGTGACAACGGAATTTTGACGACCAGTCGACAAAATTCCGACAATTAGATCATTCTAATGATGTTAGATCAGCAGTACATGTCGTGCAGCAAACCGATCACGCGCTCGACCTTGTCGCTTTTCAAACGGTAATACACCATTTGCGCTTCCTTTCGGATGCTGACCAGATCTTCCGCACGCAAACGTGCCAAATGTTGGGACAATGCTGACTGACTAAGTGGAACACGGGCATTGAGCTCGGACACGGTTTTTTCGCCGTCCAGCAGAATGCACATGATCATTAGTCGACATTCGTGACCCAGTGTTTTGAGTAAAGCGGCTGCTTCCGCTGCATTCTCTGCCATTGCCGCCATCTGCGCAGCAGTCAAAGTCAGATGTACATCAGTGTTTTGATGTTCTTGTGAAATCGCCATGATGAGTAATATTTAATCAAGTGGGCGCTTATTTTGCACCCAAACAGCGGATTCTAGCAAGGCTATTAGCCAAAAATTCCACCTCAATGTGTCCAATTTTTCGCCGAAAAGCAGTTTACATCGGAAATCCTCTGCGGCACTATCGCGGGTCAAATTGGTTCCAGCATGGCCTAAAAGCACCTTATGACAACCTCGGTTTCTGAACTCGTGCGTTTGCAATGGCGTCGCCTTGCGGCTTTTTTCTATGACGTATTGGTGGTGGTCGGCTTACTCATTATTCTCTCGTTTCCTTATTTAGGCATTTATCACTGGTTGACCGGTGCCGATGCCGTAGCCACCAGCACGATATCTTTTCAGGTTTATTTGTTATTCATCGTGTTTGGTTATGTGTACCTTAGCTGGCAACGTGCAGGCCAAACCATCGGCATGAAAGCATGGCGCATCAAAGCCATAAATCAAGATGGCAACCGACTGAACGCACGGCAAATTCTGCTTCGCTTTACCGTCGGCCTCGTTTCTGTGCTGCTCTGCGGATTGGGTTATTTCTGGGCATTTGTGGACCCGCAGCGTCGCACCCTGCCAGAACGTGTATCGAACAGCACAACTGTCTTCATACCAAAAAACAAATAATAAGCAGCAAGTCTGCTAACCTGCTACACCTTATAACGATAAAACTGACCGAGCCTCGGCTCAGGGACAGCTGACAACTGGCTAAGCAAGAAATAAAAAAGGTGGATACTGCATAGGTATCATCACAACACCTACGGAGGAGCGCCTGACCTCCGCTAATAACACATGGGAGCAAAACGTATGTCTTTAACGATTGGCATTCCCAGAGAGACCAGCAAGCAAGAGAATCGGGTGGCTGCAACGCCAGATTCCGTATCGAAGCTGATCAAGCTGGGCTACTCTGTGGTCATTGAACGTAACGCCGGTGCCGCGGCCAACTTCGCCGATGCTGCTTATGAAGCCGCTGGTGCTGAAATCGTCACGCCCGCAAAAGTCTATTCGCGTGCTGACATTTTGTTGAAAGTGAATGGCCCACAAGTCCGCACCGACCTGAAAAACGGCGACGAAGTCGCGCTGCTGAAAAAAGGCAGCTATTTCGTCAGTTTCTTACAACCCGCCTTAAACCCCGACACTCTCAAGCGCTTTGCCGAACAAGGCGTGACGGCATTAGCGATTGATGCCGTGCCGCGTATTTCACGCGCACAAAAAATGGACGCACTCAGCTCCATGGCCAACATTGCGGGTTACCGTGCTGTGGTTGAAGCCGCAAACGTGTTCGGGCGCTTCTTCACCGGCCAAATTACCGCCGCCGGTAAAGTACCGCCCGCCAAGGTTATGGTCATTGGTGCCGGTGTGGCCGGACTGGCTGCCATCGGGGCCGCCAAGTCCATGGGCGCCATCGTGCGCGCGTTTGACACTCGCCCAGCGGTTAAAGACCAAGTCGAAAGTATGGGTGCTGAATTTCTGGAGCTGGACTTCAACGAAGACGGCACCGGCGCGGGAGGCTATGCGAAAGAGATGAGCAAAGAGTTCATCGAAGCCGAAATGGCACTCTTTCGGGCACAAGCCAAAGAAGTGGATATCATCATCACCACCGCGTTGATTCCCGGCAAGCCTGCGCCCAAGCTGATCCTGAAAGACATGGTCGAGTCCATGAAGGACGGCAGCGTCATCGTCGATTTAGCATCGGCCAATGGCGGTAACTGTGAACTGACCTCGCCGGATGAAGTGGTGGTGCAACACGGTGTTACCATCATTGGTTACAGTAACCTACCCAGCCGCTTAGCCGCTCAGTCGTCGCAACTGTATTCCACCAACCTGGTACACCTGCTGTCCGACTTAACACCCGAGAAAAACGGCGAGATCGTCCTGAACATGGACGATGAAGTGCAGCGCGGTGCAACCGTGGTGCATGCGGGTGAAATCACCTGGCCACCTCCGCCACCAAAAGGTGGACAAGACGGTGGCGTGAAACCCGCCGCAGCCGCAGAGCCACCAGCACCCAAGAAAGAAAAGCAACCTATCTCCGGTCGCAGCATTGCCCTGTATTGGGCGATTGCGGGTGCTCTATTGTTGGGCTTAGGTTCGGTGGCACCAACGGATTTCGTTGGTCACTTCTTTATTTTCATTCTGTCGATTTTTGTTGGTTGGCAGGTCATCTGGAACGTCAAACACAGCCTGCATACGCCTCTGATGAGCGTCACCAACGCCATCAGCAGTATCGTGATCGTCGGCGCATTGCTGCAAGTTTCCGTTGAGGGCAGCGTTATCGTGCCCGTCATGGCGACCATTGCCGTGTTTGTCACCAGTATCAACATTGCGGGTGGCTTCTTTGTCACGCACCGCATGTTGAACATGTTCCGGAAATAAGGAGAGCGACTCATGATAGGCACTATCTCAATGGCGTACCTTTTTTCCGCCATTATGTTCATCCTCAGCCTGGGCGGGTTGAGTTCACAAGAAACCGCAAAACGGGGCGTATGGTATGGTGTGACCGGTATGCTGATCGCCATCATCGCCACGGTGATGAGTGCATCAGTGCAGGCGTATGGCCTGATCGCTACCGCCATGATCATCGGCGCCATCATTGGCTTCGCTTTAGCGCGCCGCGTTGAAATGACGGCAATGCCACAATTAGTTGCCTTATTGCACAGTTTTGTTGGTTTAGCCGCAGTATTGATTGGCTGGGGAAGTTATCTCGACCCCAACTTCTACTACAGCGGTGCGGAAATGGTGATCCACAATACCGAGATTTATCTGGGTATTTTCATCGGTGCCATCACGCTGACCGGTTCTTTGGTCGCTTTCGGCAAGCTGCAAGGTTTTATCTCTGGCAAACCGCTCACCTTGCCTGCCCGGCACTGGCTGAATCTGGTGGCGCTGATCATCACCTTCATCATTCTGGTGTTGGTTGTACCACAACAGCCAAACCCGCAAAGCGCCGCACTGATCATCGTGATGACGGCCATTGCGCTGTTGCTGGGTATCCACCTGATTGCCGCCATCGGCGGTGCCGACATGCCCGTTGTGGTATCCATGCTGAACAGCTATTCCGGCTGGGCCGCTGCGGCCACCGGCTTTATGCTGTCAAATGACCTACTGATCGTGGTGGGCGCATTGGTCGGTTCCAGTGGGGCGATTCTGTCTTACATCATGTGTAAAGGCATGAACCGTTCGTTCATCAGCGTCATCATGGGTGGCTTTGGTACGGACTCCTCCACCGCCAGCAGTGATGAAGAACACGGTGATGTGATTGCCACCTCTATTGAAGAACTGGGTGAAACCCTGGCGCAAGCCGACAGCGTGATCATTGTGCCCGGTTTTGGCATGGCGGTAGCAACGGCCCAAGGTGCGGTCAGTGACCTCACTACCACGTTGCGCAAACAGGGCAAGAATGTCCGCTTTGCTATCCACCCCGTCGCAGGCCGCTTACCCGGCCACATGAACGTACTGTTGGCGGAAGCTAACGTACCTTATGACATCGTGATGGAGATGGATGAAATCAATGAAGATTTCCCAACCACCGATGTGGTGTTGGTGATCGGCGCCAACGACATCGTCAATCCCGACGCCATTGAAAAGCCCAACAGCCCCATTGCTGGAATGCCGGTACTGGAAGTTTGGAAGGCGCGTCAATGCGTGGTCTTAAAACGCAGCATGGCCACTGGCTACGCTGGCGTACAAAACCCGCTGTTCTTCAAAGAGAACACCCGTATGTTGTTTGGTGACGCCAAAGACAGCGTGCAGAAACTGGCGCAAACACTGAGTTCCTAACGGCTCGATGACCTATGTTATCCGGCGCTTCATGAGCGCTGGGTAACCTATTTCCAAACGACATGCCCTACCGCAAACCCGCACTCTAGCGGGTGCACGCATCCCACACTTGGAAGCACCCGAACTACCATGCTATCGTGCCGTATTCTTTTCGGATTCACATGGTCGTAACACTATGCATACCGTCGGAAAACTGCGCCGCTTCCTCAGCTTTGTGCTCGCTGTGGGCTGCACAACCGCCCTGGGCAGCGCCGTGCAAACCCAATTCAATCTGGCTGCGCTGGCCGCGATGGACGTTGATATCGACTGGGCCGTGCGCTGGTCTAGCACGCAACATGATCTGCTCTACTTCAGCCCCATATTTGCCATCTTGGTCGTTCCGGGGTTTTTCTTCGCTTTTTTACTGGCCGGTGTGTTGGCGCGCTTACTTTCTCCGCTGCGCGGCCTTATCTTCGCGTTGGCGGGGGGCAGCGCCTTGTGGGTTGCTTTCTGGGTCATCAATACGGTCTTACCCATGCCCACCTTAATCGCCGCTACCCGCACATCGCTTGGCTTGTACAGCATGGTACTGACCGGTGTCGTAGGCGGTTGGGTGTTTGCCCGTCTGACCCGCACGGGCCGCCAAGGCTGGGATCCACAAGGCGACATCAGAATGAGGTTTCGTTAATGTTTTGCTCAATCTTGTCACGCCCTTTCGGCGCAACGCTCGTATTTTTGGCCGGGCTCGGTTTTCTGCCCGTCGTGAGTCATGCCCAGACCACAGAACCAACATCGACCGAGCGCGTACAGATCGATGTCATCACCACCGGGCTGAATTATCCCTGGGCGCTGACTTTCCTGCCCGATGGGCGCATGCTGATTACCGAACGTACCGGCCATCTGCGTTTGGTCACTCAGGACGGCGTATTGCTCGACCGCCGCGTACCCGGCCTGCCAGACATCTATGTTTCCGGCCAAGGTGGGCTACAAGACATTGCCCTCGCGCCTGACTTCGCTACCAGCCAGCGTGTCTTTTTCAGCTACAGTTGTGGCACCGAGCAAGCAAATCATCTGTGTTTGGCGTCTGCACGCTTCGTTGACGACAGCCTTTCTGAGGTGCAGGAAATCTTTCGCACGCAGCCCGCCAAAGCAGGTAGCGCCCACTATGGCGGGCGTATGGCCTTTTTGCCCGATCAAACACTTTTGCTGACCACCGGCGATGGGTTCGATTACCGCGAACAGGCCCAGAATCGAACCAACACCTTGGGCAAAATTGTCCGTGTGGAACAAGACGGCTCAATACCGAATGACAACCCCTTTTTAGATCAACCTGAAGCTGCCCCCGAGCTGTATTCATTGGGCCATCGCAACCCGCAAGGTATCGTCTACGACCCCATCACCCAACAAGTGATCAGTCACGAACATGGCCCGCGTGGCGGCGATGAAGTGAACAGAATTCAGGCCGGTAATAACTACGGCTGGCCTATTGTGACCACTGGATTGGATTATACGGGCGCGATGGTCACACCGTTTCAGCAACGTGCGGGTATGCAAGAACCACTGTGGACATGGACACCGTCCATTGCACCTTCGGGCCTAGCGGTCTATACCGGAGATCTTTTCCCTCAGTGGCGCGGGCATTTATTCGTCACCGCGCTCGCGGGTAAAGCCTTGCACCGGCTGAAATGGACCGGCAATCAAATTCTGACCGAAGAACGGTTGCTGGTGAACTTGGACGAACGCTTACGCGATGTGCGTGTCGGGCCAGATGGGGCTATTTATGTGCTGACCGATAGCGCTGAAGGCCGTTTATTGCGGCTCACTCCGAATTGAGTGAACCGGCATTTGGCTTAGGTATCAGAGCTTGGCGCGCTTTTATTGTTCCTTGATCGAGCAATGTCAATTTGGCGCTCGGACCTTTGCAAACGCTCGCGCGCGTTCTGATAACCCGGTTATTTGGCCGATTTAACAGCTTCAGCCGATGCTATTAACGCATCCTTAACCGGTATAAATTTGAAGCCAAAGGTTTTTTCAGCCTTATCGCCAGATACGGCGAGTGTGCGACCTATATTGTCTGCAACCATTTTCACGTCTTTAGACACCAGACCTATGATTTTCAGTAGCCAGCTGGGTGCTTCTCGGGAGGGCGTTTTAAGAGTTGCATCCCAGTTTTTAAGCATACTACCCAGCTCAAAGATGCGGTATGCGCCACTGGACGCTGCAAATCGTTCGCCTTTTGTGGCCTCAAGCTCGATGGCCTCAACGTGCATACGCGCAACGTCCCGCACATCAACCGCTACCATATCCATGGGCGGTGCCATTGGAATCTTGCCCGACATAAGTTGCTCAACCAATTCGAGAGAGGAGCCATATCGTGCATCCATCGGAGGTCCGAATACCGCACCGGGATTGATGGTGGTGAGTGCCATGTCGGGATGCTGTGCTACGAAATCCCAAGCCGCTTTTTCGGCCAATGTTTTAGACGCCTCATAAGCGCCTACCGAGGGGTCGGTCGGTGTTGTCCAATTCGCTTCTGTCGACGGTTGCATTTTTGGCTTGTCTGCTTGCTTGTAGATGGCAGCACAAGAGGATGTGAGAATCACTCGTTTGATACCAGCGGCTTGCGCAGCTCGTAGCGCTCGCAACGTGCCGTCTACGGCAGGGCGAATAAGTTCCTCGGGGTCTTTCGGTTCGCTCAACGGGAATGGTGAAGCGGTATGAATGAGCACGTCACAACCCTGAAGCGCCTCATGCCAACCATCGTCTTTGTTCAGGTCCAACATGGAGAATTCGATGGTCGCTGTCGGGAACAAGCCTTGAAGTTCCTGCTTTCTTTGGTCAGACCGCACCGAGGCACGCACGGAGTAACCTTTTTCGATCAGCTCTCGAAGAATGTGTTTGGCAATAAAGCCGGATGCACCGGTTAAAAACACTTTACTCATGGGTTCAGTCCTATCGCGTTGCATAGCATCTCAAAGGCTAGATTCTCACCCTGACGATCGAGCTGCTCATTGATAACAAGGTCAATATGGAAAAATACCAATTGACCAATGAACGAGACGCTTGGGCCTCGGATGATTCCGCGGTCTAGCCCCATGTATATCCAAGCAGCATGGGGCTCTACCACAGCACTTACTTCTGCTTGCGCATCAGCACTGGCAAGGCCTGCATCCAATAAAAGATGCATGACTCGACGACGTTCAGGATATCGATTTGCCCAGTTCATGTAGCCATCCCAGTTGGCACGCAATGTGACCTTCGTGAGAGGATCTTCACCGCAATAGCGCATATTGGCGAACATGCCAATCTTTGCTTCTGTATAGATGGCATCAATCAGGGCTTGTTTTGTTGGGAAAACATTAAACAACGTGCCATTCGACACGCCGGCGGCTTTAGCAATTTTTGCTGTGGGCACACTAACACCCTGCTCCAAGAAGAGAGATGTTGCGGCATCTAGGATTTGGTTTCTTCGATCAGTCATACGCCAATCGTATATAGGAGTGACTAGTCAGTCAAACCATTTTTTGCTAGAGATGATGCGCAGCGGGTATCAGTACCTGAGCGACAATTTGGTGCAATTCACGCAGGTAGCGACCGCCGGGTGATGGCGGGTTCGGGTCGGAGGTAATTACCACGGTGAGTTCAACACTCGGCACGACATATAATACCTGACCACCAAAACCCCGCCCGTAGTAGACCCTCTCTCCCGCCAATTCAGTAATGAACCAACCGTAGCCATAGGCATCGTCGGTCCATGGCGAACGGTCGTTCGGTTGCCATGATGTATTGACCCACCGTTCGGACAACACTTGCACGCCATTGTGCCGCCCACCTTGCCGGTACATTTCACCGAAGGTTAATAGATCGCGCGGCGACATCACCATATCGTTGCCACCGAAATACGCGCCTTGCGGGTCACGTAACCAGGGGTCGATGCGAATTCCCAAGGGTTCACCCAAGTATTCCCGCGCGAGGGCCAGGGTGCTGCGACCCGTTGTTTCCGTAAGTGCCACCGATGCGAGGTGCGTGCTGCCCGTTGAATAGAGCATGCGTCCACCCGGCTCATCGACAAACGGTCGGCTTAACGCGTAGGCTACCCAATCATTGCTCACCACCCAACGGCCATAATTGCGACCGGATGTCCGCTCTAAACCCGCCTGCATCGACACCAGGTTCGCCAGCGTGATCCGCTCGATGCCCGGTGTGGCATTGTCCGGGATGCGGTTCGGCATCAGATCTGTTATCGCTTGGTCAAGCCGCACCTCACCGCGATCGACCGCACCACCCACAACCGCTGACAGCACAGTTTTCGAAAGGGATTTGATGTTGGCCGGGGTATCCAAACCGGGTCCACGGAAGGCTTCAGCAATAATCACGTCGCCGTCATGAGCCGCCATTATGCTGTGCAACCGAGGGAACTCGGCGGCCATATTCAACGCTTGCTGTCGGGCGGATTCGGGAAAATCGCTGGCATAGGTTTCAGCACTCAACCATGCCAGAGGTAGAGCCAAGCAGAGGGCGATAAGTGACTGAACCAGACGATTTTTGTACGACATGTATTTTGACCAGTGCTGTTTTACCCACCAAAGAATACTGGGCTTAGCACGAATTGGATCAAACCGGTTGATATAAACAAAAACAAGCCGCTCAATGGCGGCTTGTTCTGACTCCTAATAAAGGGTTTCTTTAGTTCATCATAGTTTGTACGCGCTCAAGCAATTCCGGGTCATTCTGAAGAGCGAAAGCAATCATGTTGTAGGTTTCAACCTCTAACCCTTTGTCTTCCACCGCGTCGACCATCAATTGCCCGGCCTCTTCCTGCAATACTGTTGCTTGCTCAGGATCTTCGATAGTGGCTAAACGCTCGGAATATTCAACCCGGATCTCTTGAATGTCCGATTGCACTTCAACAAACAACGACAACTGGTTTTCGTCAAAGTCGGTACCCAACTGAGGTACTTCTTGCGCCATAGCGCCACCGCTGAAGCCCAGCGCTAGAACCAGCGCCAACAGAAGGGCATTTGCACGCGTCATTGATGATTTAAACATAGGGTATATCTCCTATTTTTCATGAATACATTCGACGTGTTGCACACCCTGTACCAACTGCATTAAACGTGCAAAAAACTTCTATATGTCATTGTTTTATATGTATTTTTTAAAATTCAATCCGGTTTAGGGATGGCCTGACCCGATGCTTTAGCATTGACCTACGACCAAGAAATGTGTCATTTTGACGCATGTGCCAATAATTTCCAGGAGCCGATCATCTCGATTTTTCGCCATAGGGCGTTTGCCAGCCCGCGTTTGCAAACCGTGCTATTGTTTCAAGTAACTCTACCTGTTCTTGTGCTACTGGCCGCGCTGCTGGCCGTCGGCTTACAGGTGATTGCCGACATCAGTGAACAGCGGCTACAGCGAGACTTGCGACAAGTCGCCCGCGCCATACACCTTCCTGTGTCAGAAGCACTCGCACGCGAGGATTTGGATCAGGTGCAGGCCAGTGTCGCCTCTGTTTTCGACATCAATGAAGTGTTTGGCGCCTATTTATTCGACCGCTCCGGTACTCGATTGGTGAGCTTTGGTGCAGTTAACCCAACGCGGGAGCAAACCACCGAAGCCCTCGAACTGACAGAACAAGGCGAGTTCGCCCAGTATGAACGCATCCGTGGTGAATCGGTTTATTCGTTTTTCCTACCGTTATTCACCGCGACCGGCCAACCCAACGGTTTCCTTCAGGTTACCCGCTTACGCTCGGACATTGAACAAGAGCTAAGAACCTTGAATTGGCACGCCTGGCTGGCCTATGCGGTCGTGTCTCTGCTAATTGTGGCAACGGTCATCAGCACCCACCAATGGCGAGTGGGGCAACCGTTAAACGCACTGATCCAAAGCATGCGTGCCGTTGCGCAGGGTGACCGACAACACCGGGCCGAAGCCCTAGGGCCGCGTGAAATGTGCGAATTGAGCCAAACCTTCAACCGTACCTTAGATGCCCTAGCCGAATCAGAGCAACAAGCCGAGCAGCAGCGAAAGGCGCGCAGTGTGATGGCCGAACGCCTCCGCCAGCACGAAACCTTGGCGGCACTTGGTCAACTATCAGCCGGTGTGGCTCATGAATTGGGTGCACCTTTAACTGTGGTTGATGGTCGGGCGCGACGCTTACTGAAGCGCTTACCAAACCCGGAAGACCAGCAGGAATTAACCGATATTCGTCAGCAAGTACAGCGCATGACCGATATCGTGCGGCAGTTACTCTCTTATGGTCGTTCGACCGGGCAAGCCTTCAAAGAGATTCCGGTGACTGACTGGGTAGACCAATGCCTGCATCAGTATGCACAGCCCGAACCTGAGGTACAGGTTTCTGGCGGGCCAGACGTTACCGTCCTTGGCGATACCCTTGGGCTGGGTCAAGCACTGGGAAACTTAATTCAAAACGCACAACAGGCGCCGAATTGCACTCGTGTGCAAATCCATTGGCGTGTTGCCGATAACTTGCTTGAGCTAAGCATAGACGACGATGGCGACGGTATTCCAAGTGCGCTTACAGAGCGCATTTTTGACCCTTTTTTCACCACCAAACAACCGGGACAAGGAACGGGACTGGGCCTCGCCATCGTTACCCGAGTACTGCGCGAGCATCAAGGAAGCATTACGGTGCACACCCATGAACTCGGCGGTACACAGTTTCGCCTCCGATTACCGCTTTCAACAACAGAAGGCTATCATGACCTCAACCAACACTGATCTCCACATATTGATCGTGGAAGACGACGCCGCCTTGGCACGCCTGATCGGCGAAGAACTTGATGGTGCAGGCTATACCGTCAGCATCACCCATTCCGTGCACGAAGCCCGGAAAAGTCTGCAGACACAATCGATTGACTTATTGGTTACCGACCTCCATCTGCCCGACGGGCATGGCATGGACTTGGTATCCGAGCACACCAGCCAAAAAGCAGATACGTCTCACACCAGCGCTCCGGCATGCATCGTCATTACTGCCTTTGGCAGTGTCCGGCAGGCGGTCGAAGCGTTGCAAAACGGTGCTGATGATTTTTTAACCAAACCCTTGGATATGGATCATTTCTTGTTGACCGTCCATCGAGTACTGCAACATCGGCGCCTAGAGGACGAAGTGAGGCAGTATCGGTCGCTGTCGCAAGATACGGGCTTTCACGGCCTACTCGGACAAAGCAAAGCCATGCGGCAATTATTTGACCAAATTCGAGTCATTGGACGAGCTCAGGGCCCCGTGCTGATTCATGGTGAGAGCGGTACGGGCAAGGAATTAGTGGCACAGGCGTTGGTGGCCGAAAGCGACCGTGCACAGGCTCCTTACTTGATTGTCAATTGCGCTGGCATACCGGCTGAGCTGCTGGAAAGTGAGTTTTTTGGCCACGCCGCCGGAGCGTTCACTGGGGCACGTAAAGCGCGTAAGGGACTATTGCAGGAAGCGCATGGCGGCACCCTGCTGTTGGATGAAATTGGCGAAATGCCCCTGTCTTTGCAGGCCAAACTACTGCGTGCGCTGCAAGATGGTTCTATTCGCCCCGTCGGACAAGACCATGAGGAACATGTTGACGTGCGCATCATAGCCGCCACCCACCGGGATCTGCATGCTCAGGTTGCCGCTGGCGATTTCCGGGAAGACCTCTATTACCGACTTGAGACGTTTGCGCTGCATGTGCCACCCTTGCGTGATCGTGATGAAGACCGCGTCTGGCTGGCCCAACGCTTTCTGCACCAACTCATGGTGAATCAAGGCCGCCGTGACATCGCATTTTCCCCGGCGACGCTGAGGGTTCTGCAACATTACGACTTCCCCGGTAATGTGCGCGAACTGCAAAATGCCGTAGAGCGAGCTTTGGCATTCTGTCAAAACGGCCGCATTGAACCGGAGGACTTACCCAAGCGCATGAATCAAACGTCCGACCGATCTAGGCCGCAGAGTAGCCATGTTGCAACCCATAGCGCAGCTACCTCGACCTCAGATAGCGCGCTACTGGCGGGCCCGGTGTTACCCACGCTGGAAGAACTGCAAGCACGCTATGTACGTATGGTGTTAGACGAAGTAAGTGGGAACAAACGCCGTGCCGCAGCCTTACTCGGAATAGGCCGCCGCACGCTGTACCGTTGGTTGGAGCCCTAAGCGCTCATTTCACCAGCAATTTGCCGCAAGGCCTGCACAAACACATCGGTCGGCTGCCCGCCGGTGATGGCGTATTGGTTGTTAATGATGAAGGTCGGCACCGAGCTAACCCCCATACGCTGCAATTGGGCTTCTTCTTGGCGCACATCGTCGGCATATTGATCGGATGCCAACACCGCTTGCACGTCGTCCGCCACTAACCCGACCGACTCGGCTACCTGCTGCAACACAACGAGGTCGTTCGGGTTTTCATGGCGCTGAAAATAGGCGCTGAACAGCGCTTGCTTCAACGCCGTTTGTTGTTCCGCGCCGTGGGTTTCACCCACCCAACGCAACAGGCGATGCGCTTGAAAGGTGCCAAAAATACGCATATCGGGGCTGAAGTTGAAGGTAAATCCAGCCTTTTCACCCAGCGATGTGATGCGCGCCCGGTTGGCTTCACTGTCGGCTGCTGTGCTGCCATATTTGCGCGCCAGATGCTCACCCAGCTCCTCACCCTCGAACGCGATGTCCGGATTCAGCTCAAAGGGCAGCCATGAAACATCCGCCTGCACTTCATCCTTCAGGGTGGCTAAGGCTTGTTGCAAATGGGCGTAACCGATGGCACACCAAGGGCATACCACATCGGAAGCGATCTTGATGTCGATAACGGGGGTGGACATATCTAACCTCTGATTTAAAAAGTACATGTATGCATACGGTAGGAATGGCTTAAGGCGACCACAATTGTACGTCAGATAGCAACCAATAGGGGGCAGATGGAATGTCTTCACCCACGCGCTCGGTCACCCAGAGCAGCTTGGCTGTACCGCGCTGACCTTTCGTTTGGGCCGCCAATAGGGCATTCTGTCCCGGCCATGTGCGAAAAAAAGACGCTAAGGCCCATGGCTCCAGCCGTTCCGTGCGCCAATGGAACTGAACGTTCATGCGTGTGCAGTCACCCTCCGCACAGGTAATGCTGTCTAAACTGACCAGTCCGATTTGCGCCCAAGGTATTCCGCCTTCAGTTAGGGCCGTTAGCCCTTGTGTTGTCCAGGTATAGCGCCAGCCGGGTTCAGTACGCTGCACCACCGCGCCATTGATCACCACCGGAGCCGGTATACGGACCGCCACACGCTCGGCCCAGCCCGCATTGGCCAATGCATCATAGGCCGCAACTTCATCCACCAAACGCGCCGGTGTTTGCCAAGGTGTGGCCGCAAAAGGTCGGGCGTATGGACGCGCCAATTGCGCGCGCAATACGGGCTCCACGCGCAGCCACAATTGTTGGCGTTCGGTCGGGGTGATTTCGGCGCCCGCAAAACCAGCACTCACGCACAACAACAAAGTAAACCAGAATTTCGCTTGCGCCGGTGTCTTCAAAAGGAGAACCATCTTTAGCCTTTAGGTTTATTGGGCAGAAAGGGTACAATGCCGCTCTTTCATCATCCCGTCCAGAGTCTGATATGTCGCCGTACAGTGAAGTGCTTTTGCGTTGGTTTCAACCCCATACGGCGGCCCAGTGTTTGTTGCTTAATTTACCCGACAGCGCCGTGGCAGAAGCCTGTATGCAGCGCCACCACAAGGTACAGCACGCGCATTTTGCGCGCGCGCAACATTTAGCACATGCGGCTCTAAACCTGCCTGAACTGATGTTCCCGCAAACAACATCAGCACTGACCGATGTGTACTGGGTGTGGCCAAAAGCCAAAGATGAAGCCCTGATGCTGTTGGCATGGCTGGCACCGCAACTGGCGGACGATGGTCAGCTATGGATTGTTGGACACAATAAAGGTGGTATCAAATCGGCGCCCAAACTGTTGACCGAGCAAGGTTGGCAGGTGCAAAAAGTGGGCAGCGCCAAGCACTGTGCTCTGTTGCGAGTTCGCAAAGCCACCACGACGGCTGTTGAGGACTTTGATGTGAGCCGTTTTTGGAAAACCACATCCATTCCTGACACAGCACTGTCGCTATGGACCCTGCCCGGTGTGTTTTGTCACGGCAAAATCGATCAGGGCAGTCGGATTTTTCTGCCACACTTGGCGGATTTGTCCGGACCGGTACTGGACTTCGGCTGTGGTGGCGGACTGTTAGCGGCGGTGGCGCAAACCCATAAACCCGCGTTAGAAGTCGTCGCCACCGACCACCATTGGCTGGCGGTATTAAGTGCTCAACGCACGGCCTCGGAGAATGGTTTGATCTACAAGGTGGTGTGGAGCGATGTATTAGATGAGGTGGAAGGACGATTCCGCACCCTGATTACCAACCCGCCCTTTCATACCGGCATTGCTACCGACTACGACATCACCCACCAGCTAATTGCCGGATCCAAAGATGTGCTGCTGCCCCGCGCCCGCTGGCTGGCCGTTGTGAATGCGCATCTGCCCTACGAACCTTGGTTAAAACAACACCTGAATAACCCGAAACGTATCGAGCACAAGAATGGGTTTGATGTGTGGGAAGCGCAACGGTAGGGCATTTTTAACAACGCCAGATTGAGCCAAGGAGATTTTTATTCGTAATCGTCGGTAAACGCATCCTCTACCAACAAGTACCCCTTACTGCGCACCGTCTTGATACGCCTGGGGTGATCAGGGTCATCACCCACTTTCGGTCGAATTCTGGATACGCGAACATCCACCGAGCGGTCTTGCCCATCGTATTCTATGCCCCGTAATGCGGTGAAGATTTCCTCTCGCGTAAGAATCTTGCCCGCATGGCTGCACAGCAACCAAAGCAGATCGAATTCCGCACTGGTTAAATCAATGGTTTCGCCCTTTAGCCAAGCCTCTCGCATGGTGTTGTCGATCACCAAATCGCCGAGATCGAGCCGTTCATGCAAATGCGTGGTGCGTTTGACATCCGGACTCGAGCGCCGCAGTACGGCCATCAAGCGTGCGCCCAGCAACCGCACCGAGGCTTTTTTAGAAATGAAGTCATCGGCCCCCATATCCAAACCCATCACCTGATCCAACTCGTCCGCACGGCTGGAGAGGAGTATAAAGGCTCCGTCATAATGGGTCCGCGACAACTTACACAGGGTCAGCCCGTTGTCACCGGGCACATCGACATCGGCAATGACGGCATCCGGCACGCATTCTGCAATGATATTGAGCGCCGCACGGCCATCTTCTTCCTCTAATACGTCAAATTGATGCGCCGCAAAATAGTCGGCCAAACGTCGACGATTGATAGCATCATGATCGACGATCAATACCGTTTTACCTTTCGACCGAACGGATCCTGCTTTGACTGCCATGGTCATCAAGCTCTTTTGCCTCACGGAATGATTGCGTCACCCAGCCCTTCATAACGGGCACTCAGGTGCACTACCTCTGTCATTACTGTAGTCGGAACCCTGATCATTTGCGCAATTTCACACACAAAATTGTTCACTACCATTTATGTGCTGGCGTAGCGACTGCCACCATCACAGACCCCACACTGCCATAGATGCCGCCCGCTACGCTGGCGATATTGCTGATGAGCTGCACATGATGCTTGGCACAGGTATCCGCCAGCCGGCTGTAGGCCGGCAAAGCACGCAACTCGGCCAATGGCCCGGAATAGTTCACTGTCACCATGGGTGACAACAGCAACTCGGCGGTTATACGGCTTTCAACATGACTGAATACCGCATCAGCGGCGGCGGTAAAGCCGCGAATTTTCGCTACCTGTTCCGAGTTATCGTTAACCACGCAGAGTATGGGATGAATACCCAAGGTGTTGGCCACTAAGGCCTGGCTCCACTTAACCGAACGCTCGCCGCGCGTTTTTGAACGCTCCAGCGCTATCAAAGGACTGCGCGGTATAACATAGGTGTGCACTTTGGCCGACATGACATCCAAGGCGCGCCGCATGGCCACCGGGTCTTCATCGGTTTGCAATCGCCGCACCGTTTCTGCCGCCAGCAATGCCTGCCCGGCAAATACAGTGCGGCTGTCCATCACCCGAATGACGGCTTTGCGGGTGGGCGTCATACGCCGGGTAACGGTCGAGGCCGCTTCGTTCGCGTGATCATAGGTCAGGCCTTGTCCACGATTGACGGTTTGTATCCAAATGTAATCGTATCCATCATCCACCAATTGCCAGAGCAGGCTCTGGAAAGCCTCTACGGATGGCGCGGAAGTGGTGACCGAATGTTTGCGGGTCAACCGACCGGACTCAAACAACGCCAACGCTTGTTGATCATGACAAGGATCGGAAAACGGCTCTCCATCGATTTCAATACCAATGGGCACTTGGTAAATGTGAAAATCACGCATGAATTGTGGTGGCAACGCACACACTGAATCGACAACCAAGGCAACCTTTGGCATAGCGGATCTCCTTTCTGATGTTTCTTTCGGGCGTGGCAACCACATGAAACATCACATTTTTGTAAGATTTTGCAAGAAGAATAGCGGACTATCCTAACCATGGGTATAGCCTACCCAAGATGAACAGTGATCATTTTTTACAAACGGCGCAAAATAGCAGGTTGACTGCCAGCCGCGTGTAAAGTGCAGAGGCCTGTCCGACCGCAGTAGCAGAAATCGTTCCACAATATTGGCATAATGTCAGCACTGACTCTCTTTGTTCTTCTTACGTAATAGGCCTGTCGACCATGAAACTGAATCGCATCCATCTTTCCGTCCTTTTGCTATTGTGTTTGGTCGTCCTCATGGCCGTGTTACCCATTATGTCGTTGCGTGACCGCAGCACCCCCGCCAACCCGATGTATGAACATTTGGGTGGTAATTTTGAACTGCAAAGTCTGAACGGTCCGGTGCAGCTATCGGACTACGAGGGTAAAGCCGTCATGTTGTTTTTTGGCTTTACGCAGTGCCCGGATATTTGCCCCACCAGCATGGCGGTGATGCGCCAAGTCTTTGCCGCGTTACCCGAGCAACAACGAGACAACGTACAAGGTATTTTTATCAGTGTAGACCCTGAGCGCGACGACGTGCAGCGCCTGCACGATTACACCCAGTTTTTTGATCCGCGCATTGTTGGGATCACCGGCACCAAGGCAGAGATCGACGCCGTTACCCGCCAATATGCCGCCAGTTATCATTTCGAAGAATCCGACTCCGCCATGGGGTACATGGTGCAACACACAGCACGCACCTATGTAATTGACCGGCAAGGCCGCATTCATGATCTGATCAGCCATGAAGCACCCTACACCGAGCTTTTAGCGGCCGTTAGCAAAGTTTTGTGATGCTGATCACATTTAGTGTTGCGGAGTCGTAGCCTAACGCGCAGGTCTGGTGCAAAATGCAAAGCTTACCCGATTCAGCGTCGTCCAATTTCGTGCGGCGCGTTTCTACCCACAGACTCATGAAGGATTATTCCATGAAGACAAATGCACGCACCTTGGCCCTAATCAGCCTGACTGCTCTTGCCGCCCACAGCACAGCGCTGACCCCAGAAGCTGAGGCAAACTACGGAACACAAAGCCTTGGCACGGCTGCCGATGATCAAGTGATGGTTATGGTGCGCGCGGGTGGCGACTATGACATGAGCATGCACAGCGTACCGGACACCGACATGTACTGCTCCGGTTATGTGTCTGAGGCACCGGATGCTGTGATCTCCGTTCCTGCGAATGCACAATCGCAAATCTATTTCGCTACCTATTCCGGTGATGACAGCACCTTGGTGGTGATGGACCCGAACGGAAAGATTTACTGCAACGACGACGCCGATGGCCGTGGCTTGAATGCCGGTGTCGAAATGCCGGTTGTACCCGGTGATTATTCGGTGTGGGTGGGCATTCACTACCCCGGTGATTACCCCGAAACCGCCGTTCGTGTGGCCTATACTTCACCCATGATGGCGCAGAAGCCTGGCGTATCCTTAGCCATAGATTGGGAGGCAGAGCCCACGTTTGAACACTACACCCTTGCCGCAGGTTTTGGCCCTAATCCCATTGAACTGGAATTGATTGCGGGTGGTACCGATACGGTACCCAGCTCTATCGGCTCAAGCTGTTATGGCAACATCTACGGCGCGGCACCGGATGTGACCGTCGAATATTCCGGCGTCGGTGCGCTGCATTTTTCTGCCACCTCCGACAGCGACCTCACTCTGGTTATTCGCAGCCCCGATGATGTTTGGTACTGCAATGATGACTATGAAGGTTTGAACCCCGGCCTCTCCATTGAATCTGCCGCCGCCGGACGCTACGCCGTTTGGGTTGGCACCTACGGTGATGATGAACCCGACGCGGTGCTGCAAATCAGCGAAGTCAGCCCCTTCCAAAGTGCTGCCGGTAGTCGCCGCAAAGGCAACTGAGGCCTGAGGCCAACGGTTATAAATGCCAGAAAACAACAACATTGAGACCCAATTCCAGAGTATCCACCGAACTCTGGAATTGCGGCGCTCGCCGTTTCCGCATCATCCGGCCCTGCGGGCGTGGGATGCCGCCGATGAATATCTACTTGCTCAAGCCGCCGAACAAAGCCCCAATGGCCGTTGGGCTATTGTTAATGACAGCTTTGGCGCCCTTACACTCGGTTTAGCAACACAAGCACCCGTTCTATGGTATGACAGCGCCGTCGAAGCCGACGCGTTGGTAGATAATGCCATCCGAAACGGCATACCAACACCCCAGCATCACGCGCAGTCAGAGCCCCTGCCCAACGATGTCGACGGCGTCCTGCTTAAATTACCCCGCAGCAGTGCATTATTGGACTGGCAACTGGCCCAGATCAATCAGCAGCTACCCGCCGGTAGGCCCCTGCTATTAGGCGGTATGTTAAAGCACGTGACACCCGCTGACCTTGCTGTCCTAGGCGCTCGGTTGGACGGCCTGGCAGCATCGCGTATTGTTAAAAAAGCCCGAACTTGGCAGGCCGTGACCTCTTCACGCAGCGAAATACCCTCTATTCAACACGTCAAGATCAGTGAGCCGGAGGTGGTATTGCATCATCGGGCGGGTGTCTTTTCCCCAAAACGACTGGACCCCGGCGCGGCCTGTTTGCTGGGCTATTTGGCCGACATCGAGCGCCGCACACAGGGTGAAGATGCGCAGATTATTGACCTGTGTTGTGGCAGTGGAATACTCGGTTTGGCCTGGTTGCTGCGCCACCCGAGTCATCATTTACTGAGTACCGATGCGTCCGTTGCGGCGGTCACCAGCGCCGAACTGACGCTGGCCGCCAATGCACCGAGGACCGCTTCATGGTCCGTTCGCTTAGGCGATGGCCTGCACGGCCTAGATACGCGGAGTGCGGATGTCATTCTTTGTAACCCGCCGTTTCATCAGGCCGACACGGTCACCACCGATGTGGCGCGCGACCTGTTTACCCAAGCGAGCGGCGTACTGCGAACGGATGGGCAGTTCGTGGTGGTGGGCAATCGCCATTTGGGCTACCACGCCCTGCTGAAACACAGCTTCAAGCAGGTACGCACCATCAGCCAAGACAAGCGTTTCGTTGTCTTGGTGGCAACCCAGCCTAGGTGATTAAGGCTCGCAGCTACTGCAACTCACCACGCGCCGGATAGTCCTTCTCCAATACGAAGTCGATGGTTTTCAACAATGCGGGAAAATCCGGGCGACTGAACGGCATGGTTTGTACGGTGCTGAAATACAAGGTGCCATCTGGACGGACGAGAAACAAGCCAGGCTCGGAGAACTCGGCGGGTTCCTCAATGCCAATGGAGGTTTTGCCTTTACCCGCCGAACGGAATAAGCCCCATTGCCGTGCTGCGTCAGCCGTTAAACCATAGCCCAACCGTAACGCCCCAAGTTTTAACTTGTCGTGCGTCGCTTGCGCACGCTCTGCCGAGTCACTGCTCAAGGCCAGAACAGACACGCCGCGCGCTGTGAACTCATCATGCAATTCATTCAGCGACCGAAGATAGCTCATGCAAATTGGGCAATGATGACCGCGATAAAACACCAATAACGTAAAGTTCTCGGCCGTTTCATGCGCAAGATCAAAGGACTCATGGCCAAAGAGTGGCACCTGTAAAGCGGGAACGGGTTGGCGTGGTATTAAGCTCATCTGTCGTTTCTCCAAATAGATGATGGAAGATCAAACACCCTAGGTGCAGGATCATGCTCAGAATCATAGTGAACTTATCGATCTATTATGTTCTTATTACCTAACCTTTCGTTTGAATCGGTGACTTTATGGATCGTCTGACGACGCTGTTACGTTTATCACTGCCACTCATTACCCATGACCCGGCCAAAGCAGCGGGCTTTCTGATCTTGGATCATCACGCGAAAACGATCTACTGGCGACAACGGGCCCGGCCAGATGAGCAGTCGCTGGCCATTCTCTTTCAACACCCGCATGCACCGTTGGCCTATGCCCTAACCGATAATCTTCGCATGTCATGGGCCGAGAATCCTGATCTGTCCGCGCTGGTTGGGCTATTGTCGACCGAGTTGAACAGCTCGCGGTGTGGCGGGGGCATGATGCTACAACATCTGACGGAGGTAATACTGATTCAGTTATTGCGCACGGTTTTGGAGCAACAACAGGCACCGGACGGTTTGCTGGCCGGTTTGGCGCACCCGCAGATTGCGCGCGCCTTGGTGGCACTGCACGATCATCCAGAGCAAGGTTGGACCGTTGAACGGCTGGCTGACCATGCGGCGATGTCACGTTCGTCATTTATTGAGCATTTTCGGCGCGTCATCGGTGAGCCACCGGGCAGCTATATCGCGCATTGGAAGCTGCACACGGCACAGCGTCTGCTCAATCAGGGCAGCAGTGTCGCGGCCGCGGCGCGTCATGCCGGTTATTCAGGACCAACGGCACTGACCCGGGCCTATCGCCAGCATTTTGGCTGCGCACCTAAGCATCATAAGGCGCAGCCTGTTTTGGCATAGACCGTGGCTTTCTCTTGAAAAAAGCCGCCCGGTGGGCGGCAAACGGGATGAATCTCAAACATTAGTTCTTCAAGCAGGGTCTGCTAAATTTCAGCGCCATGATGGCCACCGCCCATGCGTCCACCACGCATGTGCCCGTCTCGGCCAGGCGAAGGCATGTGGGCGTTCATGTAGGTCAATAACCCTTCAATTTGCTCGGGGCGCAATACCGTTCCTAATTCGTCGGCCAACAGGGTATTGATCTGCGCGCGACGTGCCGTGATTTCTTCGGCGCTAGGACGCGTGCGCTCGGCGCGCGGCGTTTCCTTCATTTCAGTCCGCATAGCATCGCGTTGTTCAGTCATGATGCGGCGGATGATCTCATGCGCTTGTACTTGCTGTTCTTCCGTAATATCCAATTGATCGGCAATATAGCTCATGGACATGCCACCGCGTTGTCCGTGGCGCTGGCCATCTCGTTGTCCATCGTGCGCCATGGCCTGGGATGAACCAATGGCCATGAATAAGCCCAGCGTGGCAGCCAATAGAGATTTTGCATAACGTGTTGTCTTCATGATAACGCTCCTAGTCATTGAAAGGTCGCCGAAGGTCATTCCGGTGTGGAACGCACGATGACGATGAGGACATCATCAACGCTAAAAGCGCAGAGAATATGGAGGGAATGTGCATGACACCACTTTTACACACCCTGCGCTCGCAGGGCGCTTAACGGCCTTATGGCGTGGGCTCGTACTTGTATCCCGCGCCATACACCGAACGCACGTACTGATGCTCAGCATTCAGTGCGTTCAGTTTCCGTCGCAGGTTCTTGATATGGCTATCAATGGTACGATCATTGACTAGGCGCCGGTCGGGATAGGCTTGGTCCATCAGTTGTTCGCGGGTGAAAATACGTCCGGGTGACCCCACCATCACTTGCAGCAAGCGCATTTCTACCGCTGTCAATTCCACGCGCCGCTCGCCCACGCGCAACAGGTTATGATTAGGCTCAACCACCAAATCGAGCGAAAATGGAGCCGTAGACACTTCTGCCGTCAGGGCCGTGCGGCGCAGCACGGCTTTAACGCGCGCTACGATTTCGCGTGGGCTGTAGGGCTTACAGACATAGTCGTCAGCGCCCAGTTCCAAGCCCAACAAGCGGTCTATTTCTTCTACCCGCGCCGTGGTCATGATGATGGGCGTTTGGTGAAGCGTGCGGCTGTGTGGTTGATGCTGTTGGCGAATTTGTCGACACAACGTCATACCATCAATGTTCGGCAACATTAAGTCCAGAATGACCAAGTCCGTTGCGTGTTCCGCCAACCATGGCATGACGTCCGCTCCGTCGCCACAGATGTGGGTATCGAAACCATCACGCCGCAAATAGTCACTTAAAACCTGCGCCAGCTTGGGCTCATCTTCCACAATCAATATATGCGCCATCGTTAAGTTCCTTATTCTGCCGCCGCAGCTTTGCCCGCATCGAGGCGCGGCAGGCGGATACAAACACTCAAACCGCCAAGGTTAGACGTCTTGGCTGTCACCGAGCCGCCATGCGCCTGCACCACGCTGTGCACAATCGCCAAGCCCAAACCCGAACCACCGGATTCCCGGTTGCGGGATGCGTCGACCCGATAAAGGCGGTCAAAAATCTTGGCCAACTCTTCTTCTGGCACGCCAGGTGACGAATCACTCCATTCGAGGATGACCGCATCGGCTGTTTGGTTAAGACGCAGGCGCAAATATCCCGGCCGCTCAGCACTGGCGGTGGTGTACTTCACGCTGTTCGACAACAAATTGGTCCAGAGCTGGGTTAAACGTTGCGCATCACCCTGAATCAACACGGGCGTGGTGGGCAACTCGTCCAATAACTGCACATGATGCTGAACCAAGCTGGTACTGTGTTGCGCCAACATGGCGCGCAAATGAGCAATCAGGTCCAACGATGTAAAGCGGTAACTCAAAGCGCCCACGTCAGAAAGCGACAATTGGTGCAGGTCATTGACCAAGTCGTTCAAGCGCGCAATCTCTTGTTGCAAGGACGTAACGGCGTCTGCATCCAAGGGTCGAATGCCGTCTTGCAAGGCTTCCAACTCGCTTTTTAGAACGGCAATGGGCGTGCGCAGTTCATGCGATATGTCGGCAATCCATTGTTGTCGTGCTTGCAGGTTATGCTGCAGCACGTTGGCCAACCGATTAAAATCATGTGCCAAATCGGCCAGTTCATCCGAACCTCGTACCGGCAATTGAACGTTGTAGTCGCCTTGGGTCAACGCATGAGTGGCTTGTTTCAGGCGCGTTACCGGGCGTAATACCATCGCCGCCGCTGGAATACTGATCGCCGCGGCCAACATCAATGCCACCAGTCCAACCCAGCGGGTTTGGCGGCGGTGTTGATCGGCAAATACGCCATCGAGTTCAGACATCAACCGCTGTTGATTGGGAAATCCCAGGCTGCCTACGGTTACCCCGTCACTCACAATGGGTATCCAACTCATCGTGTTGGCGGGTGCCGGGCTGCCCAGCAGGCGTTGGTCTTCAGCATCACGGACTTGTAAAAGGATAATGGCATTGCGCGATGACGGTGCAGGGCGGCCGTCCCGACGCGGCATCATCAGCGGTTGCTGCCAGCGCAGCCATTGCCGCGCGTCCGTCATCGTCAACCAGTCCCAGTTACCTTGTTGTGCGTATTCCTCCGCCAGCAACTCGGCCAAGGGTTCTAAACGCTGGCGCTGTGATGCTTCAACATAACGTGAAAAGCCGACATTAAAGACCCGTGTGTTCGCCCCTACAATCGCCAGACTCAACAGCGTATTGGCGAGTAATATGACAGCAAACAACTTGTAACGGAGGCGAATTTTCATCGATTAAGAGACTTTGAGGCCGTGACAACACCCTATAATAAGGCATGAATGTGCACGCAATGTGCAGAACGTTAAGGTTGGAACTTACTGAGTGTGTGTTTCAAGCCTTCCAGCTCGATCGTAAAAACATGCTCCAAGATACGTGCCTGTTCTTCCCGATTTGCCGAGGAAAACTGCGTTGGCCAGTTACCACAATGGGTCACGGCATCCACTACGCCAGTGCGCAGCAACAAGGTAACACCGTGCACCAACGACCATGCACTGAACGAGGCTACAGCCTGCTGGTATTCGGTCAGCTCAAAACCTTCTTGGGCAAACATTTCCGACATGGTGTTTTGCAAATGACGCTCGGCACAGCCTGCGGCCTGCATTAGGTCATTGGTAAAATATTCCGGTTCCGGCGTCCAGAAAAAGATCAGGTTAAAAATACCGGGGTGGGTAAAGGCGAAATGCAAATAGGCCCGAGCCATAGCCCGCACCTTGCCTTCCGGGCTGGCGGGATCCGCCGCGCTCAGACTTTCATGCAAGGCCGCATCGAAGCGCTGAAAACCTTCCGTTTTCATTTCTACCATCAAGGCCATTTTATCGGCGAAGTGGTTATAGGCAGCGGTGGGCGTCACACCCACCGCTTTCGCTAAGGCACGCAAACTGAGTTCTTCTAACGATCCGGTTTCCAGCGCTTTAAAACCCGCGTCAATTAAGGCGGCTTTAAGATTGCCATGATGATAGGCGGATTTCTTCGGCTGGGTCATACAACTTCTCACTGCTGGAAACCGCTTTAGTTTAGCAGACTACGATACGCGGTGGCTAATGACCTTAAAACCCCAGACGCAGGTTTAGCGTTATCGCATCGTTGTGCCGCGCCGGGTGCAGCATCTGTTCCTCGTCCCACGCATGGTACTCGACCAGACTGACCCCGACCGTGAGCGGATCGCTGGGCTTCCATTCCGCGTCCAGTCGCCCCAACAGCCCATCATTACCGGGCAGATTGACCGTTTGGGCGGTCAGGGTTAGCCGCTCGTTCCAGCCCGTCCAGCGCGTACGCAGCGACTGTGACCAGCGCCACGCATCGGCATCGACAGCCGCACCGTTGCGAGTGATACGCATTGTTCCGAGTTCTGCTGACACGGTTAAATTCGACCACCCGCTGTATTCAGCACCCACCATACTGCGCCATTCGTCTACCGATTCCCACGGTGCCAAGGCTTGTTCAGTGGGCAAATGAACACCTTGATGCCAGGCTTGTTCCGTACGCCATAACCAGGATCCAAGCACCCATTGCGCACCGGCACCGACAACAGTGAGCGCTTCAGGCCGCAGAACGACTTGCTCAGGACCACTACCGCCAAAAGTCACGCTACGCACAGTGGGTGTGTACGCATTCAGGCTGGCAGCCATCACTTGCACATCCAACCCCGACCAGCGCTGTTGCCATCGGGCGGCCAAACCAACCCGTTGACTCGGTGTTTGAGTGGATAGACTGGCGCCGCTGGCGCGCAATTCTGCCAAGGCATCAAATTCGTCGAAAGGTCCTGCCAAACGGTCTGCTGCGGTAGCGTCCAACACCACCAGTTCCAGTGCATCTCGCCAGGTCATATGCAGTGCCGGAACCGGTAACCGAACCGTTTCCAGATCGGCCTGACCCGGCCAGCGCTGATCTCGTGGTGCCAACACATCGGTCACGGTCAGGCTCTCGGCTTCACCCCATGCAAAGGTTTGATACCCGGCCGTGAGCCACAGATCACCGGGTTGCCAGCGTACATAGCTATCATCCCAAAACCCCTGCCAACGCCGCGCATTAGCCTGTGCCGTGGTGAATTCGTAAGCGGACCACAGCCCGGCATCGGCAACATCAGGCAACCAGTCGTGCGCAAGTGACCCCGCTGCACGCACCGAAACATCACCCCAGCGCCCGGTCACCTGACCATAGAGTGTTGATTCAAAACGGGTCAATGCTGCTTCATCGCGGCTGAATCCCGACGCTGGCGCTCGATACCCGAAGGCTGTTTTGTGCTGTGCCCAGCCGAGAAATTGCACCGGTCCAGATGGAGCCACAGGCGCACTGGCCGTGGTATCCACATCACCGAAGAAGTCATTCGCCTGCCCCGGCATGGCGAACGCCATGACCAAAGGCACGAGCCCAATACGTTTCATTAATTGGCTCCTTGCTGCATGGCTTGCGTGGTAAACAGTGCAGGATCATTGTGTTCGTTGTAGCGTACGTCATGGATCTGAAACACACTGGCGTGCTCACGGTTGCCATTTCTCGTGGTAATCATCTGAATGCGCTTGGCGGTCCAAATACCGTCAATTTCTTCCAGGTCGCGCGCTGAGAAATACTTCACCCGCCCGCCACGAGCGACCCAAATTTGCCCTTGAACTTGCACAAAGTTGTCTTGACGAATCCATAAATGTGAACGCTCATAGCCGGTTTCTGCCAGTACCCGATCACGAAATTCCGGCTTCGGGGTCGATTCAATCAACCAGGCAGGCGCACCATCCACCACTTCGCTGTCGCTTAACAGTCGGTAGTCGTACCACTCAAGGGTTGTACCGTTGAGATCGGAATAGGTGAAATCGCTGCCCATAAAGGAGCCGGAACGATCGCCTGCAGCAACCCGCCGGACTTGTTTCAGGGCGGGTAAGTACAACCAGGCCTCATCGTCGCTGGCGTCGTAGTCGTAACTTAAATACGCGGTTCCGGCGACATCGGTCGGTGAGAGAAAGAAGGTAACGCCCTTGGTGACGCCCTCTTCTTCTAAGGTTAACAAACGGAGGTCACGCACCCGTTCGCGGTTGTTGCGGTCAACCAAAATCAATTGCGCCCTGGATACCGATGAATCGCCGGTATAGCGTGTATCTACCCTTTCCATAATCTCTTGCGCGGTCAGGGTTTGGGCTTGTGTGCCACCCGCAACCATACCGGCTGCCAGCAAAAGACCACCCAGTGCCAATGACATTGTCTTGGATTTGAACATCAACATTAAACAGTACCTCCATTGGGGGAAACAGAAACTATGGTTTGATTGGTGGAAGGATCAGCCTGTTCTTCGGCGCGGCCATCAACCCAGTGCAGAATGGCAGGCAGGAAGATCAGGTCGCCCAATAAAGCTAAGGACATGATGCTGGCGGCGAACAAACCGACATAAATGTAAGGAATGAATGAACCCATCAGCATGACGCTGAAGCCCAGTACCAAGATGATGGAAGTGAACACCACCGCACGACCAGCCTGATTCGCCGCATGGGTGATGGCATCATAGGCATTCATGCCAGCACGCTTGCCAATGAGATAGCGGTTCATCATGTGGATGGCGTCATCGACGGCGATACCCATGGTCATCGCGCCCACCACCATGGTGCCCAGATTCAAGGGAATACCCAGAACCACCAACAAAGCCCCCGTAATTAAAATGGGCACAATGCTCGGTACCAAGGCGATCAGGCCATATTTCACCGAACGGAAGAGTACGATAAAACTCACCCCAATAATGGCCAGCGCCACCAGAAATGACTGGAACATGCCCTGATTGATGTACATATCCTGCGCGTTGTACATCACCAAGCTGCCGCTGGTTTCGATCGTCAGGTCTGGAAAATTGCGCGCCACATGGCCGTTCATGCGCTGCAAAAAGGCGGTGGTTTCTGAGGCTTTCATGTTGCGAATGGGCACACTGATGCGCAGCCAGCGTTCATCGAAATCCTTTACATCGGTCAGATCTTCATCGCTGCCGCTGTTGTCGTACAACAACAGAAACTGCGCCGCCATTTCACGCGTATCGGGCAAGCGCAAGTACGCGGGATCGTCAAAATTCAGCGCTTGATTAATGCTTTTATGGAAGTCGATCAGTGAATTTACCTGCCCGGTTTCCGGCTGTGCCTCTAGCCATTCCTGCAACAGCGCAACGCGCAATAAGAACTGCGGGTTATGGATACCACCCGGCTCGCCACTGTCGATCATCACATCAATGTTCTGAATGCCGTTGTACTGGTCGTCGAAATACACCAAGTCCGCCCGCGTGGGGTTACTCTGCTTGAAGTAGGTAATAAAGTTGGAATCCACCTCAATGCGGGGAATTAACGCCAAGCTGACCGCCAACAAGGCCGCACCCAACAACGTCAGGCCGCGCTTATAGCGATAGGTAAACGCCGGTACAGCCTCGGTTATGCGCGCCACAATGCCCGTGCTAACGCTGTGCCGGGTGCGATCAGAAAACGCTGCAATAAAGCTCAACACAGCGGGCAAGAGCGTCATGGCGAGCAGAAACAACATCATCGCCCCGATGGCACCCAACCACGCGAACTGCCGCACCGGCAAAAGTTGCGTAACACTCAACGCCATAAAGCCAGCCGCCGTGGTAAACGCAGTATAAAAAGCCGGAATCCACAGGTGTTCGATGGTGGCCTGTGCGGCCGCTTGCGGGCTCTGGCCTTCGGCGCGGAAGCGATAAAATTCCACCAGCACATGCACCGACACCCCTACGCCGATGATGATTAAGGCGGGAATTAGCGCCGACTCCACCACCGAATGCGGCCAACGCATCAGGCCCTGTATTCCGGTGACTAAGGTGATGGCGCTGCCGATCAACACCCAAGGGACTAACGTACCGGTTAGGGAGCGAAAACTGATGAACAGAATGATGATCATCACCACCGCCATGGTGGGGTTTAACCAGGCTTGATCCCGTTTGGACAGCGTTTCAAACTGCTCGGTAAATACCGGCTGACCACTGAGATACAGCGGGTAACCACGTTCCGCGAACTGCTGCTCGGTGACAAAGTCACGCAACGCTACCATTAACGACATCTTCAATACACTCTCACCGACTTCGTATTGCGTACGTGCCGCAATGCGGGTGTGGCGGAAGTCTTCCGTGATCAGGCTACCCAGCGCCATTTCCTCACCGCGCATAATGTCACGCGCTTCGGCGATATAAACGGGGTCTGTGATGTCTTCAAACACATCATCCGTGGCCATCATGCCGCCGCCGGAATGCGTGTACTGATATTTGGTCAAGGAACGCACCTGCGTGACTTCAGGCCGGTTTTCCAAAAACTCCGTTAGCTCCGCGATGACTTGCAGGCTTTCAGGGTTGAATAAGTCCTCCGCATTTTCCGGAGCAACGACCCCCACCGACAGGTACTCCACATCACCAAAGCGTTCCAACAAATCATTGAAGGTCGCTAAATTCGGGTCACCATTGAGGAAAAAACGCTCATTGGAATTGTCGTAATACAGGTTACTCATGGGTGGAATGGCCAGTGCCATGGCGATCGCGACCGCACCCAGCACAAGCCAGCGGCCGGCGATCACCGACCTGGCCCACAATTGAATGAATGATTTCACGGCTGTTCTCCTCAGCAGTTCAGTGTTAGTGGCATCACTTATGTTTACAGTGCTTACTTTGCAAGCCCGCTTAGTTAACACCGTAAACTTTATGATGTAAAGATAACACCGTAAATATTTTTCAAAAAATAGCCACTTGAGCCGGAAATCGGGAGAAAGCCGATGTGGAAATAGGTACTTTTTATTCGTATACCGTTGGAGGAAACCGCCACACAACACTTTGTGTCGAAGTGAATTTCTTCTATAGTCTCTGCTTCTTTTTTATCTGAGATGTTTATGGCTCGCCTTAGAACCCGTCGCCTTTGGCGCTCCCTCTGCTACTCCATTGCCGCACTCTGCGTACTTGCTTTGGTGTCCGGGGTTTTGGTGTTCTCCTCGCCTTCTCTTTTGCGTACCTACGGGCCAGCGGTTGTGGCTGCTATCAAGGAACCCAACAAGGAAGCATCGTTAGCCATCTATTCGCGGCAGCAACTTGCCACACAGTTGGGCGTTCCCCACGTCAGTGATGGTGCGGCTATTGCGGCATGGGCGGAAGCACAGAACGACCAGCAACAACGGAAAAACAACCTCTTGTTCAACGGCGTGCTGGTGTGGGATTACCCGACCGAATGCCGCAAAACCTACATTGCACTCCACCGGTGGCGTCACTTTGCTGTGGTGTTCGAGCATAATTACTGTGTCGAGGATGACGGCCATGCGTAAGGTCCTCATGGCGCTTTGGCTTCTCCTGATTGCTTCCGGATTGACGATTCACTTCACCGTATTTGCGAACGACCTTGATGCCACGTTGTCACGCGTGCAAACCCTCGCCGAAGAAAATTTAGCCGAAGTCACCATCGGCTATATTCTGCTGTTGGCCATTCGTGGCCTTACGCTCATGCCTAGCACACCCCTGCTGTTTGTTGGCATCGTACTCTTTCCGCCGTGGACCGCTTATTGGATGAACATGGTAGGCATTTTTATGTCTTCATTGATTGTTATCTTAGCCATTAATCATTTGAATTTTGGTCAGCGCCTAGAGCGTTTACGTACGCAACGGTATGCGCGCATGGAGCGACGGCTGCGCCAACACGGTCTCCCCATCATTGTAAGCTGGAGCTTTTTTCCCCTGGTCCCCACCGATTTAATCGTCTACCTGGCGACCTTGTTACGTTTCCAAAAACGGGTCATTCTGGGTGGTGTCATGACGGGTGAGGCTGTGCTAAACGCAGCCTATGTGTTTGGTGGCGCTTCGGTATTGGCGCTGCTGTTGGCCTAGTGCACTGCACGCAAGGCCTACATTTCGCGCTCCTTCGCCCAGAACCAGTACAGAGCGTTGCATGCGCCTTGCCGTCGAGTCGTCTATACTGCTCAGCGTTTTCTTATGTTAAAAAAACAAAAGGTGAATTTGATGAAAGCCATGCGCAGCCATGAACACGGTGATGTTGATGTTTTGAACCTCGAAACAGTGGACCAACCCACCCCCAACGATGACCAATTGCTGATCGCGGTTAAGGCCGCTGGCGTCAATCCGGTCGATACCTACATTCGTGCCGGGATCAACAACTATTCTGCCAAATTTCCGCATACGCCGGGTATGGACGGCGCGGGTGAAGTGGCTGCAGTGGGTAAAAACGTGGTGGGGTTTGCGGTCGGTGATCGGGTGTATTTCAACCGCAACTTAACGGGATCAGCAGCCGAATTCGCCCTGTGTGAACCGAGCAACTGCTTTCCGCTGGCCGATGCCGTGAGCTTCGCCGAAGGTGCGGGAATTGGGGTGCCATACACCACAGCTCACCGTGCGTTGTTTGGCCGTGCGCAGGCAAAAGCGGGTGAAAAGGTGCTGATTCATGGGGCAACCGGTGCGGTGGGCATTGCCTGTGTGCAGCTCGCTAAAGCTGCGGGCTTGACCGTGGTGGCCAGTGCAGGCACCGATGAGGGTGCTAAGTTGCTGGAAAAACAGGGTGCGGACATGATTATTCGTCATGATGCCGAAGGCCATTTAGACTCGTATTCTTCGTTCGACAGCGGCTTTAACATCATTATTGAGATGCTCGCTAACGTGAACCTGGATATCGACTTGAAAGCGTTGGCGCGTCAAGGCCGCGTGGTGGTGGTGGGTAACCGTGGCACAGTGGAAATCAACCCACGGGATTTGATGGCGCGTGATGCGCAGGTGATGGGTATGGCGGTGATGAACATGACGCCAGCCGACCACCAACAAACCGCCAAGGCGATGTATCCGTTATTCGCCGCAGGCTTGCTGAAACCGGTGGTACGCAAAGAATATGCGTTAACCGAACTGCCACAAGCGCACTTGGATGTGTTGAAGCCTGGTGCGCTGGGGAACTTGGTTATTACCGTCGGCTAGGTAAGAACGAGCGTTTTTACCGTAGGAGCGCAGCCCTCTGCGCGAGCCATTTACAGCAGGAGGCCAGCCCTCTGGCCGAACATTCGCGCAGGGGGCTGCGCTCCTACGGTAGACTAGCCAAAGCGAAAGCTGGACGCGGTAATCCCGCCTCGCCAGTCTTTTTCGTGGTACACACACTCAGCGGCTTCGTCCTCTGCTGCGCCGACAGCTACAAACAACGGCACCAAATGGTCTTCCCGCGCGTGTGCAATACGCGCTGCCGGGGCTTGTTCCCACTGCAAAAGACGCTGCGAACGATCAACCGGCGAGGCCTTAACCACGCTGTCTTGCAGCCACGCATCAAAAGCCTCCGAAGGCGCTTTGCCTGCTGGCCCCATCAAGCGCAAATTGTGGTAACTGAACCCGCTGCCAATAATCAACACGCCTTCATCGCGTAGCGGTGCCAATGCGCGACCAATGTCGAGGTGCGTTTCTGGGTCATAGTCGCTGCGCATGGCGAGCATCACCACCGGCATATCGGCTTCCGGATACATGACGGACATGGGCACAAAGGTGCCATGATCAAAACCTATCTCGTGGTCTAATTCAGTAGGTTGACCGGCGGCATCCAGCAGTTCTTTTACGCGGTGCGCCAAAGCTGGCGAGCCGGGGGCGGGGTAGACGATGTCATAGGTGTAGTCCGGGAAACCGAAATAGTCATACACCATACCGGGGCGTTCGGCAGCGCTGACACGCAGATGATCGGCCTCCCAGTGACCGGTGATCACCAATACCGCTTTAGGACGCTCGGGTAATTCGCTGGGTAAGGCTTTAAGCTGTGCTTCCAGCACGGCAAAGCTTTCCCGCATGGGGCCATCCATGTACGACCAAGGGCCGCCGCCGTGCGAAAGAAAGTAAGTGGGTAAACGCGTCATGGCCAATCTCCTGTAATATCTATTGCGTCATTATAGAAGATCGGCCTATAAACCATAGCGAAGGTCTTTCAACGCTTCGTTCAGTTTATTTGATGGCGCGCCTTGAAGAGTCGATAAACCACAGAGGCGATAAGCTGGCTAGGCAAAAAAGCTCTCAAGGAGTCGAGCTTACATTAGGTAAGTATTCGCTGCGCTCACCCTTCGGGCCGACCCATGGTCGTTCTGGCAAGCCAGTGAGCGATTTGAGAGCTTTTTTAACAACGCCAGCTTGAGAAAAAGTTATCCCAACCAGACTTGCTGATGATTCACAAACTCCCTTATCCCATGCGGCCCTAACTCCCGCCCCAAGCCGGAACGTTTGATGCCGCCGCTGGGCAGCCGTGGATCGGTTTTCACGATGCCATTAACGGCGACCTGCCCTACCTGCAGTTGATGCGCAATGCGCTCGCCCCGGCTACGTTCGGTCCATACGCCAGCAGCCAAGCCATATAAGCTGTCATTTGCCATACGAATGGCGTGGGCTTCATCGTCCGCCTTCAGCACCACGGCGACCGGGCCAAAGGTTTCTTCTCGGGCGCAGGTCATGTCGTTGGTGACATCCGTCAATAAGGTCACGGGATAGAAAAACCCCGGCCCTTTGGGCAACTCACCGCCGAGGCGACATTTTGCGCCTGCCACAACCGACTCCATCACCTGCCGATGCAGGTTTTGCCGCAAGTCTTCACGCGCCAATGGCCCTACATCCGTGGTGTCTTCGCGTGGGTCGCCTTGTTTGAGCTTTTCCAGCAAAGGCTCCAACAGGCTGACGAATTCGTCATGGACGCTGGCTTCGACAATGATGCGTTTGGCGGCAATGCACGACTGACCGGCATTAATGATGCGTGACAACGCGAGCGTTTCCGCTGCTTTTTGCAAGTCTGCATCGGCCAGCACAATAGCGGGATCGGAGCCACCCAGTTCCAGCACGACAGGCTTGATTTCACTGCCAGCAATGGCGGCTACAGCAGAACCAGCCCGCTCGGAACCGGTCAGGGAAACGGCTTGAATGCGCGTGTCGCGGATGACCGCTTCGACATCGGCGTTGGCCATCGGCATATTCTGCATGATGCCCGCTGGCGCACCCACGGCGTCAAACAATTCGGCAATGGCTTTCGCACAAGCAGGCACGTGCGGGTCGTGCTTCATCACACAGGTATTCCCTGCCATTAACGCGGGCGCACAGAAGCGAAATGCCAACCAAAACGGGGCATTCCACGGCAAGATGCCCAACACGGTACCCAAGGGCAGATGCTGCACATAAGAATGACTGGCATCCGATGGCAGCGTTTCGGCTTGCAAATACGCTTGCGCATGCTCGGCGTAGTGGTCGGCACAGAGCGCCGCTTTCAAGACTTCGGCGCGGGCTTCCTTAATCGGCTTGCCCATTTCCAGCGTCATCAACGGCGCCAGTGTTTCCACATCGTCGCGCATGCGTTGGGCGACGGCACGTAAGACGTCACCGCGTTCCGCAAAGGTCAGTGCTTTCCAACCAGGAAAGGCCGCCACTGCGTCATTCAAAATAGCTTCACGCGCCGGAGCACTGAGCTCCGGGCTGGTGCCGAGTGTGGCACCCGTGGTGGGGTTTATCACAGAAACCGACATCTTATTTACCTCCTCTTTTGGCATTGGGCACCGCCTTGAGGTCGGCTTTTTCCGCGGTGGCGGGGGATGCAGGGGTGCTTGGCGCATCGGTCGCTGCACTCTTTTCTGCCTTAGCCACCCGTTTGGCGCTGTATTCCGGTTTGATCACGAAGTCTTCATCCAGCGTGAAGAACGATTTGCAGCCATTGGCCGTAACGTACAGGGTATCGGAAATACCCATGGTCTTATTGCCCTCTACACCCCACATCCACGGAATGATGTGGAAGGTCATGCCTTCTTCCAATACGGTGGAGTCACCCTGCTTCAGGCTGATGATGTAGCCTTCATCCCAACTGGGCGGAAAGGCGATACCGATGGAATAGCCCGACCGGGTGATCAGGCTGCCGCCAATATCGTTCTCGGTGATGATCGCACGGACAAGATTGTCGGCGTCTGAAACCGTCAATCCCGGGCGCATAATGGCTTTCAACTGATTGAGTGCCATCTTCATTTTTTCTTGGGCTTTGTAGAAGGTATCGGTCATATCACCCAGCACCACGGTGCGCATCATGGCAGTATGGTAACGCCGATAGCAGCCCCCCACTTCCAAGAACACATGTTCACCTGGCTGTACGGTACGACCTTCCCATGTCGCATGCCCGATCATGGTGCGCGGCCCACTGACGACATAAGGCATAACGGCAGGCGGCTCACCCCCGGCGCGGAACATACCCGAGCTGATGGCCGCGCCTATTTCGTTTTCGGTCGCACCGGCGACGGTGGCGTCAAAACCGGCTTTCATACCCGCTTCGGTGGCACGCGCCGCCTTGTGCATGATGTCGATTTCTACCGCTGATTTGGTGATGCGGCCTTGTTCGACAATGCCGAAGCAGTCGAGCAGGCGGCCATCGGTGAAGGTGGTGTGAATGGCATCCTGATGATAGGCCGGGAAAAAATAGCTGTTCCGCTCATAACCCACATGCTTGCCGTTCAAACCAAATTCGCGCAGTGACTGCACCAACATCTGAATGGCGTCACCCGTATCCGGGTAGGGCCGAGTCAATTCGACCCAGGTACGCGCATGCACGTTGGACTCTTCCAATTTGCGCGTGATCATGAAGGGCTCGCCCTCCAATGGCACGACCAACGCCTGAAAGAACGAATAACCCGTGGTTTGATAGTCAGTAAGGTACATTAAGTTTTCCGGATCGGTGATAACCACCGCGTCCAGTAACCGTTTTGCCATGCGTTCACGCAAGCCGTCGATGCGTCTTTTGTATTCCGCGAACGGAAAGGTCATATCATCGCGTTCAATCATGCGGCCTCCAATGCGTCTTGGAGTGCTGCGGTGAACAGCGACAACCCTTCGGAGAGATCAGCATCGGGTATGGTCAGTGGCGGAATCATCTTGATCACCTTGCCACCTGTACCGCAGGCACCCAATAACAGGCCGCGTTCAAAGCAGTTCGCGGCGACTTGTTTTGCCAGTGCGCCGTCGCCCAAGTCCAAGGCTTGCATCATGCCTTTGCCACGCACTTGGAATCGGCCCGAACCGAATGTTTCTACCAAACCTTCAAGGTGCTCTTGCATCTGGGCGCCCTTGCGTTTGACATCGTTCATCAGGTCGTCGTTGTCGAAGTACGACAGGCCGACTTTACCCGCCACAAACGACAGCCCTTGCCCACGGAAGGTGCCGGTATGTTCACCCGGAGACCAGTGTTTATCATGCTCTGGCTTCACCAGATTCATCGCCAGTGGTGTGCCGAAGCCACCAATGCCTTTGGCGAGGGTAACGATGTCGGGGTCAAGACCCATGCCGTCAAAGCTGAAATATTGCCCGGTACGACCACAGCCCGCCTGGATATCATCGAAGATCAATAATGCACCCAAGTCGTGAGCGAGGGTCTGAATGGCCAACAACCATTCTTTGCTGGCCACATTGACGCCACCTTCGGCTTGAATCGGTTCAACCAAAAAGGCGGCCGGTGGTTCGAGACCGCTGGAAGAGTCGGCGTACAGTGACCGTAAGCGGTCAACCGCACCGACTCCACAGCCTAGGGTGCAGCCTTGGCAGGGTTTGTTGCAGCCAAAGGGCTCGTGCCGCACATGCTCCAGGGGAACACCGGCTGCATTACGGAAGTAGCTGTTGGTGGTGGCGGCCAGCGCGCCCAAGGTCATACCATGAAAACCATGGGTGAACGCGACCACCGTGCGGCGGCCCGTTACTTTCCGGGCCAGCTTCAAGGCTGTTTCCACGGCATTGGTGCCCGTTGGCCCCATAAATTGCATTTTGTGGTTCATGCCACGGGGTTGCAGAATGGTTTTGTGAAAGGCTTCGAGGAAGTCTCGCTTGGCGGTGGTGTAGGTATCCAAACTGTGCGCCACCCCGTCCGCTTCAATAAACTCGATGATGGCTTTTTTCATCAGCAGATTATTGTGCCCGAAATTCAGCACCCCAGCACCGGCGAAGAAGTCGATGTAGCTCTTACCCGCTTCGTCCACTTGCCGGGCATTCGATGCTGATTTAAAGACGGTCGGATACAAACGGCAGTAACCGCGGATGTCCGATTCCAATTGTTCAAAGACTTTCATAAAAGTCCCTCCTCGATTAAGACAGGTGGATATCCACCTTGATGACAGCACAGGACAGCTCCTTACGGGTCTACCCTGGCCAAATACGTGGCAGCAGAACGAGCCTGAATGCCATAAGCGATACCGATCACCGAAGAATATGTGATCAGTTCGATTCGCTGGGCAGGGGCGCCCCCACCAAGCGAGAGTAAAGCCGCGTCACCTTGGCGATGAGTGCGTCGTTAAAATCGTATTCTGGACTGTGACATGGCCGCTGATGTTCATGCAAGCCATCGTCTGAACCTATCAATGAAAAGGCACCGGGAATCTCCTGCAGGTAGTAGCTGAAGTCTTCCGAGGCCATGATGGGGATGGGCGTACTTTGGCTCAGACCATGGGCACCCAGTTCTTCTTGTAACGCAGCTCGGAACTTTGCCGCCGGCTGCGGGTGATTGACTGTCGCGCCGTAGCGCGGATACACCTTTACGGTGCAGGTTACATCATGTGCAGCGGCGGTGGCGGTGGCGACATCCTGTATCAATTGCTCCAACCGCTCCCGGGTGTGGGTTTGTGCAATGCGAAAGCTACCGCCAATATGTGCGGTCTCCGGTATCACGGTCGCCGAACTGGGGGCATCTATGGAAGTGACGCTGAGCACAGTCGCATCCTGCGGCGGCAAACGGCGTGCCACCACCTGCTGTAACGCGACCACAATGGCGGCAGCACCCAGTACGGGGTCGCGGCACAACTCTGGTTGACTGGCATGCCCACCTTGACCCTGCACTTCAATTTCAAAGGTGCCATTTCCGGCCATGACCGTGCCGTTCGGGCAGACGGCCTGTCCCAGGGGAATAGCAGGCCAGTTGTGCCAGCCGTAGATTTCATCGACCCCTCGCAAGGCACCGTCTTCAATCATGCGTTTTGCGCCATGGCCGCCCTCTTCCGCAGGCTGAAAAATTAACGTAACTGGACCCGGCAATTCGTCTTCATGGGCTTTTAACCATTGGGCGGTTGCCATCAAGGTCGCCGTGTGACCATCATGACCGCAGGCGTGCATGCAGCCGTCCGAGGTTGACGACCACGCTTTATCGGTGCGCTCTTGGACAGGCAAAGCATCAATATCAGCGCGCAGCGCGATGTGTTTGCCAGTCGCTTGCGCCGCTAGGGTTGCTACCGTGCCGGTGTCGGCACAAGGACGCCACGCAATGGATAACGCCGTGAGTGCCGAACGTATCCGATGCGCCGTTTCTGTTTCTTGCCAACTGAGTTCAGGGTGTTGATGTAGCGTCCGCCGAAAGGCAATGGCGGCGGTGATCACGTCATCCCACACAGGTGTCACGAGGGCATTACCTCCCGTTAAAATGAAGATTTAGCGTATAACCCTAGCAGATGACTGCGTATTTCATGGACAGCTGAGGGATTCTTACGGGACATTTACGTGAAAAAGGGTGTGCAAACATTTTGTCAAAAGCGGGCTTTGTCATCGTTTCGTCATATTTACCTTAACACTTCATGCTAGGCTGAAAACGTATCCATTTGAGGGCATGCAGTGAAAATACTGGCCAGTTACAGCATTAAAGGTGGCGTAGGAAAAACGACCACAGCGGTTAATTTAGCTTGGTTAGCACATCGCTCCGGCATCAGCACATTGCTCCTTGACCTTGATCCGCAAGGTGCCAGCTCCTTTTATTTGCGCCAAGACGCCGAAGGATCATTGGAAGCGAAACGCTGGCTGAAAGGTAAGTCTGCACTTACTGACCATGTACTGAGCACTGACTACGACTGGCTGGATATTGTGGCCGCACACGATTCGTTTCGAGATCTCGACCTCGTACTGGACGGCGAAGACGATACCGCACTCAGACGCGAACTCCGCGCTCTAAAAAAGCGTTATCAATTGGTGATTGTGGACTGTCCACCTACCTTCAACCGGCTTTCAGAACAGATTTTTCGCGCAGCGCACCGCATTGTCGTACCCGTCCAACCCACTACCCTTTCCGCAAGAACCTATGAGCAATTGCGTTTACGCATGGCGGACGTGGGTGTAAAGGAAAAGAAATTGCTGCCTTTTTTCAGCATGGTGGAAGGCAGAAAGTCCTTACAAAAAGAAGTAATGGCCACGTTTAGCGCACAATACCCTTACATCCTGGACGCGCGTATACCCTACAGTGCTGACGTTGAGCGCATGGGGATTCAGCGCGCTCCCGTTGGCACATACGGCGGTCGACGCATAGCCGCGAAGGCGTTTGAAGCGCTCTGGCAGCAAGTGTTAGCAGAGGCGGAAATACCAGCTAAGTAGGTCACTAAGCTCTTGAAATTGGCCACTTTTTTCGACGCCCTACACAGATTCTTCCGAACCGGATATTCTTGCGTGGCGGATTTTCCTCCGCTATTCTCTGATCAGCTTTGCCGAATCGTTGGTTTCGTCGACGTTTTATTTCTCCGTATGTAAGGCCAATTGAACAATTGGGCGTATCGTAAAACTTCAGCGGCGAACATCTGGCCATTGTTAACAACGCCAGATTGAGAACAAGAGGTTTTGACGTACTTCCTATAGCCTACAACCATTGAATGGAGCTACCTGACACCATGTTATTCGCCGTTCTATCGGGCTTCGTACTGGCTGCGCTCGTACCCATGCTTCGGTCTCTAAGCAAAGACCGTATTGGTTGGTTATTGGCTTTGTTACCAGCAGGGCTAACGCTCTATTTCGCTTCTTTTATTCCCGCCATCAGCGCGGGCGCAATCATTACCCAAGAATGGGCGTGGTTCCCCGGCATTGACATCAATCTCAGCTTCCTGCTCGACGGCTTGTCGTTGATGTTTGCCCTGCTTATCAGTTTTATCGGTACGTTCATTCTGATCTATGCTGGCAGTTACTTGCAGGGGCATAAGGATCTGGGCCGTTTTTACGTGATCATGTTGTCGTTTATGGCGTCGATGCTGGGCGTGGTACTGTCGGACAATTTGATCTCGCTCTTTGTGTTCTGGGAACTCACCAGCATTACCTCATACATGCTGATCGGCTTTAATCACGAAGATGCCGACGCGCGCAAGTCGGCCTTGCAAGGTTTGTTTGTGACCGTGGGTGGCGGACTGGCTTTGATGGCGGGCCTGATCATGCTGGGCACCTTGGGCGGCACCTATCAGATTTCAGAATTGATGGCGTCGAGCGACAGCATTCTGACCAGCAGCCTCACGGTCGGCATGATTCTGTGTATTCTGGGGGGTACCTTCACCAAATCCGCACAATTCCCGTTTCACTTCTGGCTGCCCAACGCCATGGCAGCTCCTACGCCTGTTTCCGCGTATCTGCATTCGGCCACCATGGTCAAGGCCGGTGTGTACTTAATGGCTCGTCTTAACCCGGTATTGGGTGAACACGAACTGTGGACCTTCATGTTGTCCTTCTTCGGTGCCATTACCATGTTTGTGGGTGCTTACTTGGCCTATGGTGCCACCGGTGTGAAGAAGGTGCTGGCGTACTCAACCGTAATGGCCTTGGGCACCCTGACCATGCTGATAGGTATTGGTACGCGCTATGCCATGATCGCCTTTGCCGCCTTTCTACTCGGACACTCGCTGTACAAAGGCGCACTGTTCATGATCGCCGGTATTCTGGACCATGAAACCGGCACCAAAGACCTCACCAAGCTGGGCGGTCTGCGCAAACTCATGCCTGTGACCGCCACCGTAGCGGCTTTGGCCGCCTTGTCGCTGGCGGGATTACCCCCTTTATTCGGCTTTGTTGGCAAGGAATTGATGTTTGAAGCCGTATTGTCCGCCTCCATGCTGCACATTATGCTGCTGGGCTTGGCAATTTTATCCGCGATGATGGTGACCGCCATCGCGTTGGTTATCGCGATTAAGCCATTCTTTGGCACGTTGCAAGAAACACCCAAACATCCGCACGAAGCACCCATAGGGATGTTGGCTGGCCCTATTGCTTTAACGTTCGTTTCGTTGCTGTTTGGCTTGATGCCATTTCTGGCCAGTGACTGGCTCGTGATGGCGGCTGTGCAGTCCGTCAGCCCAACCCCAATCGACTACCGATTAGCGTTATGGCATGGGATTAACCTACCGTTGGGCCTCTCTGCTTTGAGCCTAGCCGGAGGTTTAGCACTGTTTTCCGTGTGGCAGCGCAATCGCGGTGGCGTCATGGCCTTCAATGATCGTTTGGCGCGTGTGGGGCCGGAAGCGGGCTACTTTAAATTTATGGACGGAGTCACCGGTTTTGCCGCTTGGCAAACGCGGGTGTTGCAAAACGGTGTGTTGGGCAAGTACATGATCGTCTTGATCATGGTATTGGTGGTATTGACGGGTTATCCGCTAGTAACGCAAGTCGGTCTTTCCTTTACACTGCGCACGGCCGAGGTGCAATTTTTTGAATGGACGCTGGTCGCGGTATTGATCATTGCCGCCGTCTTTGCGGTGTTTACGCGCTCTCGTCTCGGTTCCGTGGCGACGCTCGGGGTAATGGGTTTCATGGTATCGCTGACATTCATTCTGTTCAGTGCACCCGACCTAGGAATCACGCAAGTGTTGGTGGAAACCTTAACCGTGATTTTGCTGGTGCTGGTGCTGTTTAAGCTGCCCGGGTTCAAACGCTATTCTACCCGCTACGAAGTGTGGCGCGATGGTTCGGTAGCGGTTGCCATGGGTCTACTGATGATGTTCTTGGTGATGGCAACCATAGACGTACAATTGTTTGAAACCATCTCGGGTTACTACCTCGATACCAGCTATCCCGTGGCGAAAGGTCGCAACGTGGTGAACGTAATCTTGGTGGACTATCGGGCGCTGGATACCTTGGGGGAAATCTTCGTGTTAGCCATCGCTGCAATGGGCGTATTTTCCATGTTGAAACTGCGTGCGGAGGCTAACGATGAAGCCAAATAGCCCTAAAACACTGAAAGACAACACGGTGATTCTGCACACGGCGGCACTGATTATTCTGCCCATGCAGTTATTGCTATCGATTTTCTTACTTCTGCGCGGCCATGATGAGCCGGGTGGCGGCTTTATAGGCGGTCTGGTGGCGGCCAGTGCCATCGTGCTGTACCTCTTTGCACACGGTGTGGAAGCAACTCGACGGCTCATGCGCGTTGATCCGCATGATCTACTGGGTTTCGGTTTGTTGCTGGGCGTTTTAGCGGTTATCCCCGGCCTGCTCCTCGGCGAAGCCTTTTTTACCGCCTTATGGTGGGAGTTTTATTTAGGGCCTGACACTCTGGTTAAACTCTCAACCGTCTTATTGTTTGATATTGGCGTGTACTTTGCGGTTATCGGGACCATTTTGACCATTGTGGTATCGCTGGCGGAGGCTGAACATTCATGAACAATAGAAGAAACAACGGGGAGAGCCGATAATGGAAACCCTAATGGCCGTGGTCATCGGCGTTCTGTTTGCATGCGCCATCTATATGATGCTGCGACGCTCCATCGTTAAACTGGTGATTGGCCTCATCATCCTGAGCAATGCCGCTAATCTGCTGATTTTTACCGTCGCGGGTATGACGCGCGGTGCACCGCCATTGATTCCCGAAGGGCTGTATGCGCCCTCTGGCATCGTGGCCGATCCTTTACCGCAAGCATTGATTTTGACCGCCATTGTCATCTCGTTTGGGGTGCTGGCGTTTTCCGTTGTCCTGATTCACCGGGCCTATGAAGTTGTAGGTACGGATGACCTTGACCAGATGAAGGATACTGACACTTGAGCCCAGAAGTTGTATTACCCATCCTGATTCCTTTGCTGGCCGCCGCGCTGTCGGTGATGTGCTGGCGCTCCACCAAGGCACAGCGGGTGATTGCCGTGATCGGTACAGGGGCGTTATTGCTGGCCAGTATCTGGCTGCTTAACACCACGCGCGCGGAAGGTTATGTCGTGATGCACATGGGCAACTGGGTGGCGCCCTTTGGGATCACCATCGTGGCAGATCTGCTCAGCGCCATCATGGTGGTGTTGACGGGTATTATTGCCGTGTCCATTGCCCTATATTCGTTAGCCAGCACACCCGAACGCCATGAGAAATTCGGCTATTACCCGCTGATGCACTTGTTGCTGGCCGGGGTTGCGGGCTCGTTTTTAACCGGTGACATTTTCAACCTGTTCGTGTGGTTCGAAGTCATGTTGCTGGCGTCTTTTGCCCTGCTGACCCTCGGCGGTGAGCGGGCACAAATGGAAGGCGCAATCAAATACGTGACGCTGAACCTTTTCTCGTCGGCGGTTTTCCTATCCGCCGTGGGCTTGTTGTATGGCACCGTGGGCACACTGAATATGGCCGACATCGGCTATAAACTCAGTCAGGTTGAGCATCAGGGCATTGTGAACGTGTTGGCCATGATGTTCATGGTGTCGTTTGGCATTAAAGCCGCCGCGTTTCCGTTGTTTTTCTGGCTTCCTGCCTCCTACCATACGCCCTTGGTCGCGGTATCGGCGCTGTTTGCTGGGTTGCTGACCAAGGTCGGGGTTTATGCGCTCTATCGTGTGTTCACCCTAATCTTCATCGGTGACGTTGAGTTCACCCATAATATTCTGCTGTGGGCCGCAGCTTTGACGATGGTAACCGGGGTGCTCGGGGCGGCCGCGCAGTTTGAGTTCCGCCGTATCCTGTCCTTTCACATTGTCAGTCAGATCGGTTACATGATGTTAGGGCTGGCGCTGTTTACCCCGCTCGCCCTCGTTGGCGGGGTGTTTTACATCATGCACCACATCATTGTTAAAACGAACCTGTTCCTGGTCAGTGGCTTGGTCTATCGCTTATTGGGCAGCTATGACTTGAAAAAGCTCGGTGGCGTCTACCGCGAGCGCCCGATGATCGCTCTATTGTTCCTGGTGCCAGCGCTTTCACTCGCCGGTTTACCGCCGTTGTCGGGGTTCTTCGCTAAATTTATTGTGATTCGTGCCGGTGTCGAAGCGGGCTCGTGGGTGGTCACGGCCGTCGCGTTGTTTGTGGGCTTGCTGACACTGTACTCGATGATCAAAATCTGGGCTGAAGTGTTTTGGAAAGCCACACCTGAAGGCGTCAACACCGATAAACTCACTGGAAAAACCACAGATTCAGGATTGTGGTTAATGTTGGTGCCCATCATCGGTTTGGCCGTCTGTACGCTCTTTATCGGCCTGAACGGCCAGCCGATCTATGAATTAGCCATCGCGTCGGCCGACCAATTGTTGAACCCGATGGGCTACATTGAAGCCGTGCTGGGAGAACGCCCATGATTGCCTTCTTCTTTAATATTTTATTGGCGTTGGCGTGGATAGCTCTGTCCGGCAGCTTCACGGCGTGGAACTTTGTGTTCGGCTTTACATTGGGCTATGCCGCCATTGCCCTGATGCAAGGGCAAGTGAAGATTCTGGGCGGGTACTCAAAACGAATTCCACGGTTTATTCTGTTCCTATGCTTTTTCGTGAAAGAGCTGATCAGTGCCAATTTAAAGGTAGCCTTTGATATCGTAACACCCCCGCTGTACATGCAGCCTGGGGTTATTGCCTTTCCACTGGAAGCGAAAACGGATTTAGAAATCACCATGGTGGCGAACTTCATTTCCTTGACCCCCGGCACCCTAAGTTTGGACGTTTCCAACGACCGGCGCGTGTTATACATTCATGCCATGTTTGCGCAGGACGAAAAAAGCCTGCGCGAAGAATTGCGTGAGATAGAGCGCCGAATTTTAGACATCATGCGTTAAGGAGCTCGCCCTGTGTTGAGTCCACTGATCATTAATTCGATCTACCTGTTGCTGACCCTAGCTCTATTATTTTCGTTTATTCGATTAGCAAAAGGCCCTTCTCTGCCTGACCGTGTGGTGGCACTGGAGCTGATTACCGCTATCGTGACGGGTATTGTCGGCGTACATGCCATCGACAGCGGCGTGACCGCTTATTTGGACATCGCCATCGTTCTGGCCCTAACGGCTTTCTTGGGCGCCATTGGATTCGCCCGATTCCTGGAACGTGGAGGCCCGCGTGATGATTAATGCGATCATTTATATCCTGTTACTGGCCGGTGCTCTGTTCATGTTGCTGGCGTCCATCGGCTTGCTCCGCTTCCCGGACTTGCCGACCCGCATGCACGCCACCACAAAGGCGGGCGCCCTGGGCACCAGTTTGATCATGGTGGCTTTGGCGGTGTATTTTGCCGAAGTGGCCGTGACCGCGCGCGTCATTGCCATTATCGGTTTTATTCTGCTCACGTCCCCCGTAGCAGGCCATGTCATTGGGCGCGCGGGGTATTTTGTTGGGGTGCCTCTTTGGGAGGGCACCATTAAGGACAGGTTGAAAGAAAATTATGACCCTGAAACCCACTACCTGCGCAGTGGCTTTGAGGGTATGGATGAACAAGAAGAAGACGAAAAAACCAACAAAACCTCCTGAGAAAGGCAACGTCTCGTCATTCAATCGTCAATCGTGGACACAAAGACTGTCTGCGATTGATCCGGGTGATACAAACCAATATAGGTTGGTTCACCCTGTTCATTCAGTTTCACAACGCCCAGTGCATGTTGATTATGCAGTTCATAACGCTTGCCCGAGCTAGGATGCCGGGGCCTAATGCGCATTCGGCGGCGTTTGGTCAGCAAGTTCAGCGGTGAACCCCTACCATATAAAAAATGATTCAGGCGATCAAAGCGCCCGATCAGAGGTTCTGGGAAGGCATTTTTTAAACCACTGGCCGTTACTTGCGTGATCTTTGGACTGCTTTTGCTGTGGCGAATACGCACATCGTAAACGAAGGAATAATGCACATCGCCACTTAACACCGTGAACGATTTGGGCGTGCGCGCGTGCTGAAAAATATTCAGCATTACTTGTGCAGCACCACGGTGTGCCATCCAGTTTTCGGCATCCACCATTAAGGCCAGCCCTAACCAGGTAAACACCCGCTGCACCACTTCTATGACTTTGACCCCAAAGATGGGCGCGGGCGAGACCATCAACACGGCAGCATGACCCAGCAATAACTGCTGGGTTTCGGTTAATGCTTCCCAGTCCATAAGACCGGAGGGTTTATGCGCGCTCTTCTCCGAGCGCCAACGCTGGGTGCGCGTGTCCAGAACCACCACGGGGGGCGATGAAGGCACACTGTAGCTCCATTGCGACCAGTGGAGCGTGGCGTCAATCATGCCATCATGCACGGCGCAGTCATCCGGGTCTGGTGTAATACAGGGTCGGATGTGGGCATTAATCAATGGCGTTATAGCCTTCGGATCATTTCCCCACCCCTGACATAAGGCGTATCCGACCAAAGCATTACCAATGATGCGTCGAGAAAAGGGGTGGCCGTAGGCCGCTTCTTCCCAAGCGCGCGATAAGTTCCAGTCGTCCGTCACATCGTGGTCATCAAACATCATGTAGACCGGCAGATGTGCCATAGCACGTTCAACCGCCGGCAGAGCGGACTGGAACGAGGCAAGTTGAGTTCGTTCGTGTTGATACCGTTGCTGTTCTTCGGCCGTCAGACCAGCCGGCTCTTCTAAATTCACCAACGGCCAAAGACGGCTAGACCACACCAAACAATACATCGCTACCACTTCGGACAAGCTGATCAGGTGGTTTTTGGCGTATACCGAGGTAAAAATGGGCTTATGACCCCCAGCAAAAAACCGGCGATATAACGTGGAATCTTGTTTCGGCAGTAGGCTTTCCCGACGGTAGTACGACGCAGACGACTGATGCAGCTCAACACTGTTATTAATCGACGCCCCCGACCAGGATTCAGGCCACAATTTCAACAACGCACACACATCGTGGATAGCACGCAGCATAGGCCCAGCCACATCGTCGGCATAGACTTGGTCACCGGTCATAATCAACATGGAGGGGCGCTCTGCCCCGGTCGTTTCGGCTTCCTCGACAAGGCGGTCAACCCCGACTAACGCGTCATCACCCGGCGCATGCGGCTTCCGACAGGAGCCGTGCAGCACCGAACCCAACTGCTGATGAAAGATCAATGAGGGGCGAGACTTGGGCTGGTACGATAAGTGGGACGGCAACACCGTCTGCTGATGTTGGAGCCAATCGTAGGTCAGCCGCTCACCATGCTTTAGGGGTGTATTCAGGGCAATGGACAACAATACAATCCAAGCCCGATCACCGACCTGAACAGACGCCGCCGTGGTCTCCACATCCACGTTCTGGCGCGTTTGATCTGCGCGTTCAATAACGAGTTGCCCTTGTGGTGGTTGCGTAGTGACCGACCACAACACAAGGTTTTCCGCCGTCACACGGCGTACGATGGGACCAACAATAAGGTAAGGCAAATCGGTTTCGGACAAAACAGCAAGCCCTCATAGATGTCACTCCTGATCGTAAGGAGCGGTGATCGGCACGGCAAGTCAAGGCTAAGTAAAACAGCCCCTAAAGCTTAACGGGTCCGGTCGATTCTTGCGGGGGAATCCTGCCTTGCATCGATTCGGTCAAATAGTCCATGAACGCCTTTACACGCACTGGCAAGTACCGGCTCTGTGGGTAGACGGCATAGAAGTCCGCTCGCAAACCCTGCCATTCGGGCAAGACTTCAACCAGATCACCGCGCGCCAAATCCTCATGAACATGCCACCAAGAACGGAACAGTAGGCCATGCCCATCAAGGGCCATGCGTTTAATGACATCGCCATCGTTACTGGCTAGCCCGCCAGACACCTTAATAGCCTCCACGGGCCGGGTTTCCGTTCTATGCTCCAAGCGCCACACGGCATAGTCGGCCTCATTTTCCCGAATCAATAAGCAGGAAAATCGTGCCAGATCAGCCGGAGTTTCCGGCACACCAGACGTCTGTATATAACTCGGAGAGGCACACAGCACGCGCCGATTAGGGAGGATTCGCCGGGCAATTAAACGCGAATCGGGCGGTTCACCAATTCGGATACTCAAATCAAAGCCTTGGTCATGCAAGCTGACCGGGAAGTTGGTTAATTCCAATAGCCCCTGTAACGCGGGGTGTTGGCGGCAAAACTGCGACAAAATGGGTGCAATATGATGGCGGCCGAAGCCGAATGTGGCGTTGATGCGCAACCGCCCCTGGAGCACAGCCTGCCGACTCACCAGATGCTCTTCTAATTCATTCAACTCTTCCAAGATCGCAACGCCGCGCGCCCGGTAAAGTTCACCCTCGGCCGTTAATGTCAGGCTGCGCGTTGTGCGGTGTGCCAAGGCAACACCCAGTCGCGCCTCAAGTTGCTTCAACCTTTTACTGACGGTAGACAGCGAAACACCCAGCTCGCGGGCGGTATCGGTGAGGCTTCCGGTCGCGGCTAATTGCTGGAAAAACGCCAAATCATCAAGCGGACTCATGGATTATCTACCAAGATGCAACAATGGATTGCAGTTTAGTCGGATTATCGCCACCTTCACAATCGCTATACTGTTCCCAACAATAACGACCATAAAAAAGAGAGGAAGCACCATGTCACACAACATTGCGGTCATTGCCGGCGACGGGATTGGTAAAGAAGTTATGCCCGAAGGCTTACGCTGTTTGGCCGCCGCCTGCCAACGCTTTGATATCGCTCTGACCACCGAAACGTTCGACTTTGCTAACTGCGACTATTACTTGAAGCATGGTCAGATGATGCCCGATGACTGGTTCGAACAATTGCGCTATCACGATGCTATTTTCTATGGCGCGGTCGGCTGGCCTGCCACGGTGCCCGATCATATTTCATTGTGGGGGTCTATTCTGCAATTCCGCCGCGCCTTTGATCAGTACATCAATTTGCGTCCGGTGAAACTCATGCCCGGTGTGCCAAGCCCATTGGCCAACCGAAAGCCAGGTGACATTGACTTCTTTGTCGTCCGTGAAAACACCGAGGGCGAGTACTCGAGTGTCGGTGGCAAGATGTTTGAAGGCACCGAACGGGAACTGGTGATTCAAGAAACGGTCATGACCCGCATAGGCGTAGACCGCGTGCTGAAGTACGCCTTTGAACTGGCGCAGAGCCGTCCGCGGAAGAAGCTCACTTCGGCCACCAAGTCGAACGGCATTGCCATCACCATGCCGTATTGGGATGACCGCGTAAAAGCCATGGGGCAACAGTTTCCCGACGTTCAGGTAGATTCCTTTCACATCGACATTCTTACCGCCCAATTTGTGATGCACCCTGATTGGTTCGACGTTGTCGTCGCCAGTAACTTGTTTGGCGACATTTTGTCTGACCTCGGCCCGGCCTGCACAGGCACCATTGGCATAGCACCCTCTGCCAACATCAACCCGGAAGGTAACTTCCCCAGCATGTTCGAACCGGTACATGGCAGTGCACCCGACATTGCTGGAAAAGGCATTGCCAACCCCATAGGCCAAATTTGGTCGGGCGCTTTAATGTTGGATCACTTAGGCCATAAAGCCGCTGGGGACGCCATCGTGAACGCCATTGAATATGTGCTGGCGCAAGGCGATCAATCCGTTTTAACTCCGGACTTGGGCGGGAGCGGAAACACCGAAGGGTTAGGCAAGGCGATTGCGGAGAGCATTACCAACGCCGTTTAACAGACATCGCTGGGCATAAAAAAACCCGACGTTTTACGGTCGGGTTTTTTCAGTGTTTGGTACCAGAGGCCGGACTCGAACCGGCACGCTTTTAAGGGCAACGGATTTTGAGTCCGTCGTGTCTACCAATTTCACCACTCTGGCGTTGTGGCTGCGCATTTTACAAGAAAACCCTTTAGTGTCAATGACTTTGCATCATCCTTTGCCATATCACTGCAACAAATTTTCTTTACTGTTGTGGCGAGCCTCTTTCTACATAAGTCAGCTGTCTATGAAGCATTCAAAAATCTACTGTCACTCTGCCGCATTAGCCGCTAATCTAAATCTTGTTACTGTCGACGAGCGACACGGTTCATCCCTACCGTCGTTCATCACCGTCAATGAACAGGTGCAAGAACGACGTTCGTCGTCCAACCAACAAAGATGGTTCAACCCTGCGCGACAAAGGAGATCCAAGGAAACGATGGCAGCTAAACCCACAGCAACGGATATTGAACGCATTATAGACAGCGGCATCCGCTCCGTTTTCCAACCTATTGTGGATGTCATTCATGGCGAAATTCTGGGCTATGAAGGGCTTTCTCGTGGCCCGGCGGGTACTGACTGGGAATCTCCGCTGGATTTATTTGCCTATGCCGAAGAGTTTGATCTGCTGCCGCAGATGGAGTTGCAATGTCGTGCGCTGTCCATGCGGCGTTTCACCGAGCGCGGTTTTCAGGGCAAATTATTTTTGAACAGTAATCCGCATGCCTTCGTGGATCAGCATTATCCCAAAGGCCGAACACTGGAAATGTTGCGTGGCACAGGATTGACGCCCGATCACATCGTGATCGAATTGACCGAAAAGTACCTCACCGAAGACTACGTTGTGTTAAAGCAAGCCTTGGAACACTATCGCCGCATGGGGTTTCAAACCGCCATCGACGACCTCGGAGCCGGGTACAACGGGCTGCGCTTGTGGTCTGAAATCCAGCCCGATTATGTGAAATTGGATAAACACTTCGTGCAAGGCATCAAATACGATCCGGTTAAGCAAGCCTTTGCTCGTTCCATCATTCATTTATGCGATCAACTGCGTACAACGTTGATTGTCGAAGGTGTTGAGACCGAAGAAGAATTAGAGCTCTTGCAGGACTACGGGGTGCAATACGTACAAGGCTATGTATTGGCCCGCCCGGATGAACAACCGGTGGAGAACAGCCATCCGTTGTATCAATTGGCGCAGCAGCGCACCATCCATGACCTTCACCTGGCGGAAGACTTAGCCCATTGGGTGCGCCCGGTTGATCCTTATGCGGAACTGGGTGAAGTCTGGTTGCGCTTGGAACGTGAACCCGAAGCACATGCCTTCCCTGTGGTCAGTAATGGTAAACCCAGTGGGTTTATCCAGCGCTCACGTATTTATGAAATGTTTTCCAAGCCTTATGGCCGAGAACTGTTTTCGCACAAGCCGGTGTTCAAATTTCTAGCACCCCATGCGCTGATTGTGAACCGACACACCGGTTTGTCCGCTCTGAGCCAAATGGTCACCAACGAAGATGATTTAATGGCGCGGCAGTATTTTATTGTGCAAGATGACGACGGCCAATATTTGGGTGTAGGCAATACGCGCGACTTGTTGCGCAAACTGACCGACATCAAACTGCGTTCGGCACGGCACGCCAATCCGTTAACGCATATGCCAGGCAATGTGCCCACCAATGAGCATTTGGCTGAGTTGATCAAACACCAACAGCCGTTTTTATTGGCCTACGTCGACATTGACCACTTCAAGCCGTTTAACGATACCTTCGGTTATTCGTTAGGTGACGAATTGATCCTGCAGTTGTCGCAGTTGTTGAAAGAACGTCTGCGTGGCCGGGGTCAGTTCTTGGGTCATATTGGCGGAGATGATTTCGTGGTGGTCTCTACCCACAACGACCCGCTCCCACAATTACGCCTACTACAGCAACTCTACCGCGAAGCGGTGCGCCGAATTGTGCTCGACGCCGGGTTTGATCCCAAGCCCTATCAAGCCATTGATCGACACGGTGAATACCGGGTTTTCAGCCTGCCTACGCTGTCCATTGGGGTGATTAATGTGCAAAAACCCATGCCGGCAAATTTGGATGCGTTAACGTCGTCGCTTGCGAAAGTAAAACATCAGGCCAAACAAATGCGTGGTGAAGGGATTGCGCGGGCGGAATGGCAGAGTTAACCTGCGGTCAGAAGTGAGCGCGCAAAGCCCCATAAAACCAACAATAAGAGCCAACAGCATGAGCCGAACCATTAGCAACTGGCTGGCCGAATACGGCACCAGCCACCAAAACCCCACCAACAAACTCATTCATTGGTTTGCCGTGCCGGGCATTTACTGGAGCATTGTTGCGTTGCTATGGACCATCCCGACACCGGCCTTTATGGCTGAACTGGCCTGGCTGAACTGGTCGACACTGGCGTTGCTTATTATTGTTGGTTTTTATGTTCGCCTATCTATCCCGCTTACCGTAGGCATGGTCGCCATCACGGTGCTGTGCTATCTGATCGCCTACGGCATAGAAAGCGCCATAGGTACGATGGGCTTGTTGATCACCGCTGTGGTCGTATTCGTGGTGTTATGGATCTTCCAATTTGTCGGACACAACATCGAAGGCAAGCGGCCATCGTTCTTTAAAGACATCCAGTTTTTGATGATCGGCCCGGCGTGGGTCATGGCGTTCTTGTTTCGCAAGTTAGGTTGGAAATATTAGCCTGTCACGGGCAGTGGCCGACAAAACAGTACCCGCCAACGGCTGATTAACAACCCGCAGAATATGAACATACAACCTAAGACCTGCAGAGCGCTCATTCCTTCGCTGTAGATCCAAACACCCACCAAACTGGTCCATATCGGCTCCAAGGTCAGAATCACCGCCGCATGACCGACTGTGGACAAGCTCTGCGCCTTTACCTGCAACCAAAAGCGGAAGCAGGTCGCGAACAGGATGCTGGTTAGGACAATGGCGATAATGCTGCCACCGACTCTCGTCGGTGAGGGTTCAAGCCACCAAGACAACAATGTGCAAAAAACACCGGTCACAAATAGCTGTATAGCCGTTAATGGCAAAGCCGGAATGCGTTTTACAAACCGGCTGTTCAAGTTAAATTGCACCGAGAAAATTAACGCCGACAACAAAAAAAACACATCCGAGGGCGCTAATGCGAACCCACCTTCCACCCGTAGCAACACCAAGCCAATGAGCGCCACGGCTACCGCTACCCAGGTACTGACCGTAATGGACGCATGAAAAAAGAGTCGTGCAACAACGGGAATAAACACCACGCCCAAGCTGTTCAAGAAGGCGGCGATACCGAGGTTTTCAGTCAGCGACAAACCTATAATCCAACACGCCATCGCAAGCGCATTAACGCTGCCCGTCAGGAGTCCTCGATACCAGTCCTGCCGCGAAAGCCGCATTAATGCATTCCCGCCCAAAAGCGCCAAAATAAGACCAGCGCCGGTAAAACGAACCCCCATAAAAAATAAGGGCGTCATGGCCGCCAATGCCTCCCGCGACAGCACCCACCCAAGCGCTGCAATGAAGGTAACCAGCAACAAATAAAGATCAGCTTTGATGGCGTTAGACAGCATAAAACAGCAGTACCTGATGGAAGTGACGTGGAGCAGAGACTGTAACGGAATACCCTAAACCGCGCATGCCCTTTCCCTAGGCGGCATTGTGCCCGATTCTGTAGGTAGCATTCTAAAATCGAACAGGCATAATCGGGTTTCCTGTTCAGCAAGGATTATTGATATGCGGCATGTGGTTATTCCAGACGACTACCAACAGGCAACCCGCCAACTTCCCTTTTTGTTTTCCACCGAAGGATATTCCACAGAGGTCATCGGAGACTTATCCAAAGCGGAGCATGTCGACGTCACCCTGAGTACTGCCGAAGCGCTGATACTAATCCGCGAACGTACCGTCATTGACACCGCATTTTTGCGCCGGACACCCCAACTGAAGCTGATCAGCCAAACCGGCAAAATTGCGCCGCATATTGATCTTGATGCCTGTACAGCGGCCGGTGTTGCCGTGGTAGAAGGCGTAGGTTCGCCCATCGCGCCCGCGGAATTAACCTGGTTATTGATCATGGCGGCACAACGACAGTTGGTTCCGGCGGTGAATGCGATTGCTAAGGGGCACTGGCAAGTGAATATCGGTCGCGCCGTTGCGGGCCAATCGTTGGGTATACTGGGCTTTGGGAAAATCGGTAAACGAATCGCCCGGTATGCCCAAGCGTTTGAGATGAACGTTCAAGTATGGGGCAGCGCGCGTGCCCAGCAGGAAGCCCGTGAACAGGGGTTTGACGTGCCAACCTCGCGGGCCGAATTTTTTGCCACGTCCGACATTCTTACCGTACATCAGCGCTTGGTCCCAGCGACACAAGGCAATATAACGCTGCATGACTTACTGACCATGAAGACCAGTGCCATGTTTGTGAATACCAGCCGAGCCGAGTTGGTTGCCCCCGAGGCACTGATTAAAGCATTGGATGCGGGCACGCCCGGATTTGCCGCGCTCGATGTGTTTGAGCAAGAACCCATTTATGACCCTAACCACCCGCTATTGCAGCGCACAGACGTACTGTGCACCCCGCATTTAGGTTATGTTGAGCAAGCCGGTTACGACCTGTATATCCGCACCGCATTCGACAATGTAGTGAAATTCTTCACCGGTGAGCGGTCGCATGTGTTGAACCCTGAGGCGCTGGATTGATATTGCTTTTTTAGTGCGTGTCAGTGAACATGCGATGGCATCCACGAAGGATGAAAACCAGCGAAGGAGAAAGGATTTTGCGTAGTTTATTGGTGCATTTATTGTGCGCGATTTTCCCCCTCGCCGTTTACTCGCAGCCTGCCAATGACTCATTCGAGGCGCTCTATGAACAGGGTACGATTCTGGCGAATGATGAAGATTATAGACAAGCTCATGAGGTTTTTAATCGAGCCCTAGACACCCTAAAGCGCAACCCGGATGTCAACCGTATTCATTTACTCGACGTTTTGGATACGCAAGCGAGCATCGCTGTCTACTGGGACAACGTGCCTTTAATGCAGCAATATTTACAGCAAGGCATTGCAGCCAATGAGAACCCTGATGGAACTGTTGTATCAGAACACCATGCCTATAGATTCGCCTATTTACAAGCCATAGCTGCAGATAAGCATGGCGATGCCCTGTCTGCCGTTCAATACAATCAAGCTTCCATCACCTGGCTCGAAAAAATCCAAACTGAGCCCAATTTAGAAACTGCGCAAGCGTATCTCGCGCTAGCGCGACGCTTACGAGACGTGGAAGAGCATGAGTTAAGTCTTCAGCACTTGAATGAATGGTTTCCATACTTTTTAGCCGAGCTCGGGCCGCATAATCCCAATGTGCGCTTTATGTACTTTCTACGCGGGCAGAATTTGCTGGCTTTAAAAGAAAATGATGAAGCCATTGAAAGCTTTGAACGTGCAATAGAGGCTTATGAAAATAATATTCCATTAAGAACCGATGAAGTTGAGGCAACCTATCAGATCCTTGCGAATTATTATCGCCAACGGTCAATGTTAGATGAAGCCGCCCAGTATTGGCATCATGCAGCCCTGTTGCGCGAACATCATTACGGCTCATTAGACCCCGAACGCGGCGTTTATCTTCATTATCTAGCATCTGTTCATAAGGAAAGGGCTGAATGGGAACAAGCTCAAATGTTGAATTTGGAAGCCCGAAATATCTTTCTTCAAGCCCCAAGGGACACGCATTTCTGGCTGTTGTTCATCGATAAAGCCCTTACCGAGACTTACATGGCACAAGGTCAATACTTGAAAGCTGCCAGATACAGCACCTCTTATAACGCTCGATTCCTAACCCAAATGATTCCAAGGTTTTAACGCTCAACGCCACTCAATCTCTGTCGCAATGCGCTGCGCCGTACGTTCAGGTATTGCGCCAATCAACACCACTTGCCAGGGGCCATGCACTTGTGCCACCAGTGCATTCGCGCCGCGCCGTTCGCTGGTGTTCATGGGCATGTTGTTCATAATAGGGTCAACCATTACTGACAGTTTCACGACGCCATCGCTCCACATTTGATACCACCCCTCCCCACGCGCTTCTTCCACCCGCAAGGTAAAGCCTTCTGGCATGTAACCGGCCTGCCATATCTGGGCGGCATCCACGGTAGACTGTATAGACTGTGGACGATACTGATGCCAAAAGCTATTTGGGAACGTCGAACCAAATTGCGGCGGCAATTCAACAATCCCGAATTCGATATCGGTAAAACGTGCTTCACTTAATACCGCATCGTCCAAACCGATAATCTGATATTTCAGTAGCACCTCGGTTTCCTCATCCAGCCATAGGCGATGCCGATACACCTCCGCATCGTGCTGCGGCCGTAACTCAAACAATTGCGCCGGGCGTCCGGCAACCCGCTCCGTGCGCACAGACCACACGGCATAGTGTTCCGCCACACGCATCCATTCCAAATGCAATAACTGGGCAAAGGGCGATGCCGGCAAAGCATGATCAGCAGGCACATCGGCACCTGGTCCATGCAAACAGGTGACGCTATCGCCGACACGCACCACCTCTAACAGCGGCCCATCTAAACGGCGTAGCCGCTCTTCTTCCTGTCCGTCCGTATACTTATGCCATAAACGATAGGTGTACATGCCGCTGTCGCCGCTGATGCTCAACACACCGGTATAGTTTTGGCTGCGGGTCGAGTTCAGCCAACCGTCGGCCCACGCCATCACATCGGTGATTCGGGTCTGGCCGACACTGGCCGCACTGAGTCCAACAAGGAGAAGAAAGCCAAGCACTCGACGCATCATAGTTGATCCATTTTCGAGGGCAGGGTGGACGGCATTTCTTCCCACCGCATCCCCGGTTGATAGGTGGCATACTGCGCGTGCACGTTCCAGTAGGCGTGCAATTGGGCTGCCACACGCGGGTCAACTGATGCGTCTACCACAGACGCTATTACGGTATCGGGTGTAGACGCGGGTGTTCCAACAGGCCGCCAAATCACCGTAACCACGGAAAGCACCACGCTGGCGGCTAACGCACCCCATACCATGCCGCGGCGTTCGTACTGCCATTGCACCCGACGCTGGCGTCGCATTTCCTGTTCATCAGCTTCTTGTTGATCAAGCGTGGCGTTTACTCTGGCCAGCACATCGACCACCGGCAAGCCTCGGCGGGCCGCGGCGCTTTGGTGCATCTGCGCCCAGTCTTCGAGTACACTCGGATCAGTTTTGGCTTGTTCCAACAGGCGATGCAGCCGGAGTTCATCCAGCTCATCATCCATCCAAGCCGATAGTTGTTCGAACTTAGGTTCTTTATTCATTGTTCTTGCCCTCCGGCTTGCCACGCGCGGATACGTTGCTCTACCGCTTCGCGGGCTCTAAAAATGCGTGATCTGACGGTGCCGACGGGTACATGCATGGCCTCAGCAATGGCTTCATAACTCATGCCATCCCATTCACGATGGCGTAAGGCTTGTGCCATATCCGCCGGAATTTCCGCCATTGCGGCACGCACGATGGTGTGCAATTCGCTGGCGGCTTGTTCTTCTTCCGGTCCATGGCTGCTCTGCTGGCCATCGACCAAATCTTGCAGCGGCTGGTCGTACCCTAATTCACTTTCATTCCAGGATTTTTTGTTGCCACCGACATGACTCAAAGCGGTATTGACGGCGATGCGATAGAGCCAGGAATAAAAGGCACTGTCGCCGCGAAATGAGCCAAGTGCCTGATAAGCGCGCACAAACGTATCCTGCGACAGATCGGCAACATCTTGCGGATCACGCGCGTAACGACGAATCAATGCCGCCACCTTATGCTGGTATTTCACCACTAAGAAATCGTATGCACGACGATCGCCCCGCTGCACTCGGCGTACCAAGATGGCATCTAAGTCCTTATCGGTTTGTTCTGTCACCCGATGCGTTTCCTGTTCATGAGGCAATCTATGTTGGGCCGTCGTCAAGCTTAGAGGGGCGGAATCCGCGACGCCAAACGCCAAGGTGCTCACCATAACATGCTCTCTATTGGGTCTTGTAGCCTGAGACAGCGGTAAACGCAAAAAGTTCCAGCAACGCAGCCCATGAACCGTCGAAGCCTAACCCATTTACGTTTACATCACCCCGCACTTTACTCCCCGCAAAACACTCTATATAGTGCTTTCAACTCAGGTTCACCTCAATATGTAGTACCCAGCCTGTGTACAGGTTACGCACAACCTATACACAATGAACTGTGGATAACTGCATTGACGTGCTAAGCGGGAATCCGGTGAAACTCCGGAACTGACGCGCAGCGGTGAGGGGGAACGAGGGTGACCGATCATGTTTCATTACATGATCGCAAAGCACTGCTTTTACAGAGACGTAGAAGTGGGAAGCCGTCGCCCAAGGTGATGCACATAGGCAAATTCTGTGCATCGTGCCCCCAAGTCCGAAGACCGGCCTGAGCATACATCACCACCTTTCGCGAATAGAGGTCAGGGTGAAATGCCTTTGTGCGTTTAACGCACTCCACGGCTGCTCATGCCTGTTTCTGTTCCCGAAAGCTAACGCGAAGGAGCAGAACATGAGTACGCAAATGCAAGACGCCCCAACGGCTGAGCCTACTTCGGCTTATAGTCGTTACTCCATCATCAAACGCCAAAACGATCGCGTACCGTTTGATCCCGACAAAATCCGCATTGCCGTCAGCAAGGCCTTTATCGCCACCGAAGGCGAACATGGCCTGAGCAGTAACCGTGTGCGCGAACAAATTCAACGCATCGTCGATGACGTGGTTATGGTCATCGAGCGTCGCTTACCCTCGGGTGGCGCCGTTCATATCGAAGATATTCAAGACCAAGTGGAACTCAGCCTGATGCGTTTGGGCGAGCACACCGTGGCGCGTGCCTATGTGCTGTACCGTGAAAAACACGCGCAAAGTCGTGACCACGCTGGTGGCCGCCTAGACGCGAACGCGGGCACGCCACTGTTGGTAACACGCAACGGCCAGCAGCAACCGCTGGATTTGTCGTGGTTCCGTGGTCTTATTCGTGAAGCCTGCAGTGGCCTTGCTGATGTGGACCCCGAAGGCATTGAGCGCGAAGCCTTGAAGAACCTATACCAAGGCGTCGACTACAAAGACATCGTACCCGCAGCCATCATGACCGCCCGCGCCTATGTAGAGAAAGAGCCCAACTACAGCCAAGTCTGTGCTCGCCTCTTGCTCGAACAGCTCCGCGCCGAGGCACTGGGTTTTCTGGGCATTGCCGAACAAGCCAGCGCCCGCGACATGGAAACTCTGTACGCCAAAGCCCTGCCCGCTTATATCGCCAAAGGCATCGAATTAGAGCTGCTGGCGCCTGACCTGGCCGAATTTGACCTAGAAAAACTGGGCGCGGCTCTGATACCCGAACGTGATTTCCAGTTCCAATTCTTGGGCCTGCAAACGCTGTACGACCGCTACTTCATTCACAGTGGCAAGATTCGTTTCGAGTTGCCGCAGATCTTCTACATGCGCGTTGCCATGGGCCTCGCCATTAAAGAAGACGATCGCAACGCGCGCGCCATAGAATTCTATGAAGTGCTGTCGCGCCTCGACTACATGACGTCCACGCCGACATTGTTCAACGCCGGTACACGCCGTCCGCAGTTGAGTTCCTGCTACCTGACCACCGTACCTGACGACTTGGAAGGCATTTACAGCGCCATCAAAGACAACGCGCTGCTCAGCAAATGGGCAGGCGGTTTGGGCAACGACTGGACGCCAGTGCGGGCGTTGGGCGCGCACATCAAAGGCACCAACGGCGAAAGCCAAGGTGTTGTGCCCTTCTTGAAAGTGGTGAATGACACGGCGGTAGCTGTGAACCAAGGCGGCAAACGCAAGGGCGCAGTCTGTGCGTACTTGGAAACCTGGCACCTCGATATTGAAGAGTTCTTAGAACTGCGCAAGAACACCGGTGACGACCGCCGCCGTGCGCACGACATGAATACCGCGCATTGGATTCCCGATTTGTTTATGGAGCGGGTATTCGAAGACAAAGACTGGACGCTGTTCTCACCCAGCGACGTGCCAGATTTGCACGACCTCACCGGTTTGGCGTTCAAAACCCGCTATGAAGAATACGAGCGGCAAACCGCCAGCGGCGAACTGAAGCTGTTCAAGCGTCTGCCCGCCAAGGTGATGTGGCGCAAGATGCTGAGCATGCTGTTTGAAACAGGCCACCCTTGGATCACCTTCAAAGACGCCTGCAACCTGCGTTCGCCGCAGCAGCATGTCGGCGTGGTGCACAGCTCAAACCTGTGTACAGAAATAACACTGAACACCAGCCCGGATGAAATTGCGGTCTGCAACTTGGGTTCGGTGAATCTGGTGCAGCACATCAACGCCGATGGCAGCATGGATACTGAGAAGCTTCGCCGTACCGTCCGCACGGCGGTACGCATGCTGGATAACGTCATCGACATCAACTACTACGCCGTGCCGCAAGCGCAGCGTTCGAACAGCCGTCACCGCCCTGTTGGGTTAGGTTTGATGGGCTTTCAGGATGCGCTGTACAAAGCCGGTATTTCTTACAGCTCGGATGCTGCTGTGGACTTCGCCGACCAGACGATGGAGCAGATCAGCTATTTCGCGTTGGAAGCATCCAGTGACCTGGCAGCGGAGCGCGGCCAATACGAGACGTACAAGGGTTCATTGTGGGATCAGGGTATTCTTCCTATCGATTCTATTCAGTTGCTGGGCGCAGCACGCGGCAATGACTACCTGAAGCAAAGCACGTCGCAAACGCTGAATTGGGCACCGCTGCGCGAGAAAATCAAACAGCAAGGCATGCGCAATTCCAACGTGATGGCGATTGCGCCAACGGCCACCATCGCCAACATCATCGGGGTATCGGCATCTATAGAGCCGACCTATCAAAACCTTTATGTGAAGTCGAATCTGTCCGGTGAGTTCACGGTGATCAACCCGTGGTTGGTCAATGCGTTGAAGGCAGAAGGCCTGTGGGACGATGTGATGGTGAACGACCTGAAGTACTACAACGGCAGCGTGCAGAAGATCGACCGTATTCCGGCTGAACTGAAAGCACGTTTCGCGACCAGTTTTGAGATGTCACCTCGCTGGTTGGTTGAGGCGGGCAGTCGCCGCCAGAAGTGGTTGGATCAGGCGCAGTCGCTGAACCTGTACATCGCTGAGGCCGACGGCAAGAAGCTGGATGTGACCTACAAAATGGCGTGGTTGCTGGGTCTGAAAACGACCTATTACCTACGGGCGATGGGAGCGACCAGTGCGGAGAAATCCACCGTGGCGCAAGGCGAGCTGAATGCCGTGCAAACCACGCAGCAAGCACCACAGGTTACCGCATCGGTGGCAGCGCCCGTACCGAGCGCCTGCTCTATTGACGACCCGGATTGCGAGGCTTGCCAATAGATCATTGCCATAGGTATTCGAGCTTGGGGGAAGGGTTACACGGAACGCCGTAAACCGATTATCAGGTGCATCCATGCACCTGACCCGTCGGGTTCACTTCGTTCATGCAAAAACGCTCCAGGCGTTTTTGTCCATGGGGGCTCGTCAAGCGCATCCTTGCGCTTGCACGTCCGCTCCACCCTTCCCCCAAGCTCGAACACCAGATCGCCACCACGGCTATAGGCGAGCAAAGCCTCGAATAGCCTTCATTACTAAATCAGGCTCCCATATGTTCGGGGGCAGATGAGGTTGTTTGCTGAACCGTGTCTGAGTCGCAGGGCGTTCAAGCGCATGGATGCGCTTGTCGAGCTTACAGGGATGTATTTACAGCGTCCCTAAGACTTAGACACGGTTCAGCAAGCAGCCTCATCGGAGCAATTAAGGGGATATGTATGTTGAATTGGGATGCATTAGAAGACGAAACTCAGGTGGAGGTGCAAGCGCCGACGAAGGCCAAAGCCGTTGAGCCTGCTGCTGAACCCGCGCCTGCCGCTGATGTTAATTTGCAAGCGCAAGTGGAAGCTGAACTGGCCGCACTGGATGTCGCCGCTGGCTTGGAAGAACTTGAAATGAATGCCGGTCGCGTCCAAGTCGACGACAAGCGGATGATCAATTGCCGGGCTGACCTTAACCAGCTCGTACCGTTCAAATACGAATGGGCGTGGCAGAAGTATCTTGCGGGTTGCGCCAACCACTGGATGCCACAAGAAATCAACATGAGCGCCGACATTCAGCTGTGGAAAAGCGAGAACGGCCTCACCGCCGACGAGCGCACCATTGTAAAACGCAATCTCGGTTTCTTCTCCACCGCCGACAGCCTTGTGGCCAATAACCTCGTGCTCGCTATTTATCGGCTGATCACCAATCCCGAGTGCCGCCAGTACCTTCTGCGCCAAGCATTTGAAGAAGCCATACACACCCACGCCTACCAATACTGCATTGAAACGCTGGCAATGGATGAGGGCGAAATCTTCAACATGTACCGCGAAGTACCCAGCGTGGCCAAAAAGGCCGCTTGGGGTCTGACGTACACACAAAAGCTGGGCGACCCAACGTTCAACACCGGCACGACTGAAAACGACCGTGAATTGCTGCGTAACCTGATTGCTTTTTACTGCGTGCTGGAAGGCATCTTCTTCTACTGCGGTTTCACGCAAATACTCAGTATGGGCCGCCGCAACAAAATGACCGGGGTAGCCGAGCAGTTTCAGTACATTTTGCGCGACGAGTCCATGCACGTGAATTTCGGCATCGACGTCATCAACCAGATCAAAGCAGAAAACCCGCTACTCTGGGACGACGCCATGCAGCAAGAGGCCACCCGCATGATCATGGAAGGCTACGAATTAGAATACGCCTACGCACAAGACACCATGCCACGCGGTGTACTGGGGATGAACGCAGAACAAATGGGCGAGTACCTGCGCTACATCAGCAATCGCCGTTTACAGCAATTAGGACTGGCAGAAGCGTATCCCGGCGCAAAGAACCCCTTCCCGTGGATGGCCGAGATCATGGACTTGAAGAAGGAGAAGAACTTCTTTGAAACCCGAGTCACCGAGTACCAAGTGGGCGGCGCACTGACGTGGGAATAGTACAACAGGCCAAGCCCGCCCTTGCCTTGTCACCCGCCGGGGCCAGCCCCTGCATAGGGATTTGCAGTGTCACTGTAGGCGACACTGTTTGCCGGGGGTGCTTTCGCACCCTCGACGACATTGCGCAGTGGTCGATGTTCTCAAATGAAGTGCTGACCAAGAGATTGTCAGTCCGCCAAGGTGTCTTGGAGCGCAGTTTTACGGATTACTTCGAGTTAGTCGACGAAAAGTTGCTGCTTCAGCAATGGAAAAAATACATCAACTGCCCACCAGAACCCCGTTTCGCCGTCGAGGCTTGGATTCAACTCCTGCATGTGGGCGCGAGCAAAATTGTGCAGATTGAAGCTTATGGCGTTCGCCTGTTTCCTCAGCATCAGCACTTAACGCTACGGCATGTTTGGCGAACTTGGCGCGATTCCTTGTTGGATGCTCGCTTGTTCGAATCCAATCAAATTTCGGGCTAATCAGCCGTTTTTAATCGGATACCCAGCACACAAATATCATCACGTTGTGGATAATCACCCTGATACGCGGACAAAGCGTCCAGCACGGCTTGTCCCTGTTCTGGGAGAGACAAGTGACTATGCTGAGCAATGATGTCTTTAAATCCGCTTGATCCCATACCATAACCTAAGTCACCACCGGCTTGGTCTAGGTAGCCGTCTGACGTTAAATAGAAGGTGGCAGGGTTGGGCAGTTGTATATCGGTGTTGGCATAATCTCCTGGTTTTCGTGCCACCAGAGCTCGACGAGCGCCTTTGATCTCCTCAACGCCTTGCGCGGAATGCATATAAAGTTGAATCTTTGCCCCAGCATAACGCGCGGCTTTCTCTTTAACATTCACGTACAGCAATCCAGCATCCATGTTCGTAGCTAGGGCGCGCGGGAGGTCAAGGTCCTGCAACATGTTGCGTAATGCTTCATCGGTGTCGTGCAAAACGGCGGCAGGATCATCGATACCATCATCACGTACGGCCTGGTCAAACGCAGCGCGCGCCAACATGGTCATCAACGCACCCGGCACGCCGTGACCGGCGCAATCCACCAAGCCAATCAAATAGGCATCTTGATCACCATGAAAGAAATAGAAGTCGCCACCTACCACGTCTCGGGGCTGCCACAACACAAACTGCTGTTCACCTAGAACGGCGTTCAATTTGGCAAATGGCAAAATGGCTTGCTGAATGAGACTGGCGTAGTCGATCGAGTCATTCACCATTTTATTGAACTGAGCAATCTCCCGGTTGCTGTTTTCGAGCTCTTGCGTTCGCTGTTGTACGCGTGCTTCAAGTTCGGCCGTGTGGTCTTGCACCCGTTTTACCATGGCACCAAAGGCTCGGCTGAGATCACCTATTTCATCATTTCTGGCCTTTGGAAGGGCCACGTTATAATTCCCTTGGGTGATCTGGGTAGCTGAGGCTTGAAGATGACTCAGCGGGTGTATCAACAGTCGCTCTACAGCCACAGCGATGATAATTAAGAGCAATACCAGCATGACCCCAAACCCTATCACAATGCTCACCCACCACGAGCCACTGATGGTTTGGGCGACACTGAGGTCAACGGCGGTGACGAGATACCAACGCAATTCCGGCATATAGGCGATGGCCAGCAGTTGCGAGTGCCCGTCTAACACGACGGGCAATAATTCCACATTTTCTTGCGCGCGACTGTTGGTTAAAGCGCTTTCCAAGGCCATCCGTGCCTCATCCGTTGAGAGCATGGCCTGTAGGGTTTTGTTGCTGGTGTCCAAGCCAACGGAACTACCAAAGGCGATGAGTTCTGGATTCGGATGGGCTTGCACAAAGCCCTGCTGGTCAATGATCATCGGGGTAACCCCGGGTTCATTGGTGGCAATGAAGTCGCGCAGAAACGCTGTAAGGTCCAGTCCGGTGCCTGCAATACCCAACAAATCGCCATTCAGTCGAATAGGCAAATTAAGCCATACACGTGTAGTACCCAGCTGAACATCCGGATTGACATTAATGTTGTATTCGCCAATGTCGTCTAAGAGGTTGAAAAACCACGCATCATTGGGGTCATCAGGGTTAAGCTGATAGCGCGGCCCTTCACTGTAAGCCGTTTGCGGGTCGTTAAAGTAGTAGTTTCCTGATTGGGCACTGATGGCAAAATAGGTTTGTCCGCGTAACGCGGTTGCATAGCCTTCGGCCTCGCGGAAAAAGGCCGCTTGTTTTTCCGGGTTTTCTTCATCCTGTAACCAGTCCAACAGCAGTTGTGTGGACGCCAAACGCTCAGACAACACCAAGTCCATCAAGATAGGCGACTGGATGCGTTGTCGGCTTAAGTCCGTTAGGTTTCTCGCATACGCTTGACCGAAATAATCTTGCACCGAGGCCACCACTTGCGTACCCATGAAGGCGGCGGGCACCAAAGCAATTAAGCTGGCCAGCAGTAGTGCCAACATGGCTTTACTGCGTAAACCTAAAGTCCACCGATTCATCGTAAACTCTTTATAAGTGAATTAGTGGGCGCGGGATGCACTGCGATCACGACCCTGCCCTTTGGCATCGTACAACGCCTGATCGGCACGTTTTATGGTTTCTTCGTAATGTTCTTTGGGTAAGTATTCTGCAACCCCGGCACTGAGCGTAATAGCCGGTAAAGATTGTTCAGCACCACCCAATACTCGGCCAACATCAATACGACGAACCTGATCCAGTACGCGCGATGCCACCACCTGTGCGTCTACAACGGCCTTGCCCGGCAGAAATACCAGGAACTCTTCACCGCCCCAACGGGCACAGACATCGTACTCACGCAGACACTGCTGTATCGCCGTGGCTACGGCCATCAGCACGTGATCACCGGATTCATGTCCGTACTGATCATTAATACCTTTGAAATGATCGATATCAAGCATCAGGAGCGTGAAGCCATTAGCACCCCGTTGCTCCCGTGCCACTTGTTCTCTGAGTCGCTCAATCATATAGCGTCGATTGGGCAGCCCGGTCAGAGGGTCATGCAAAGCGGCTTGCTTCAAACTCTCGTTCAACTCCACCATGGTGCGCTGATAGAGGTCGGAGATGCGGGCAATCTTTTGTAGACGACGCAACTGCTTTTTATACTGTTCAGTAAGCGACAAGTTCTCCACATGGGTGAGGTCGCCAAAGCCGTCAGAAATCCGCAACAGCTTATCTAGCCGTCTCTTTTGCTGCTCATGCACCGCAAGAAGACGCTGAGTTATTGCTTTCCAGTCCGTATCCGGCGAATTTTCGTCAAGCAAGCTCTGCACTTCATCAACGACTATGTCCTCGTCCAATGGTGGCAAAAACGGCATGTTAAGCCTCTGGATCTATCGTAAAAGGGAAGGTGCAGTCTTCTTTAAACTCTTCGACCATTTCAATCACTCGCTCATTGCGCGGATCATAGGTCCAGGTAACCGCGACCGATTTACCTTCAAGATTCGCCGCTTCGAGCAGGTCGAATAAGTCCATCATGGCTTTTACACTGCTCGTGTTCATGTACACGACATGGAGCTCCAGCCGCAATGGGCGATCTTCCATCGCTAAAAATTGTTCTACCCAGTCCAGCACTGGGCCAAAAAACTCAAACGAATTCTCCGGGTAGGAATCACCCCGCATCGTCATGATGCCTTGCTCAAAGTCCGTTTCAACGGCTGGAGTTGACTGACTGGCCTGGAGGCTCAAGCCTGTTGCTAAAATATCGTTCACCGTCATTGCTTACACCACCGCCAACAAACTGAAAAATGCTTTACCATCCGGCGTTTCAACCAAATGGCATCGTAAAGGCTCTGTGCTCTTTCTCGCCACATCCAATAACCCCAACCCGGCGCCCGACGCCCCTTCATGTTCACGCGGCGCTCTTAATTGCTTCTTGTAGGCTGCCTTCAACGAGACTTTGTCCATCGCCGCGAGTGCTTGGACCTGTTCCATCAAGGCCACGCCATCGGTCCGCTCAATGACATTACCCGCCAGCACACTGTATTGTGCTTCACCGTGACGAGCCACAACGACGGTTGCAGAACCTTCCATATCGGCATAGCCGCGCATTTGTGAGTAATGGCGAATGTTTTGGGTCAGTTCAATGTAGATTCCAAACACATCGGTAGATACCGATGGACCGACTTGATCTTCGGTTAAATAGTTGCGCAGAGCCGTACCAATTTCTTCGATCAAACTGCGCGATATAGGGCCATTGAAACAGAGCAAAATTTGCTTTTCGTTAAATTCTTGCCGAATCGACAATAACTGTTGCAACAGCATAAAACGGCCTCGGAGAAGAATGCATGCCATAAATCATAGACGCCTGCACGCGCTAGGCCAATGGATAGGGGCGGGAAAACACAAAGAGTTTTCTTGCAAAATCTTACATTGCCAACACGTTTTAACCGTATCGGCTTTTCATACCCACTTTTAACAGTCGATAGAGCAGTCGTCGCGGCGTATATCGAATCAACCACGCCAAAAACCGATAATGCATGCCTGGCGAACAAATCACCGTCGGTTTGTTTAAATCACGCAAAGAGCGCTCCACAACCCAAGCGGCCGGAAAGGCTTTGGCAGGGCCGCGCTTATGGTAAAACTGATCCGGGTCTAAGCCCATTCGGGCATGGAAATCCGTAATCACGAACCCAGGACACAGGGCCTGAAAACGAATGCCGGTTTGGTGATAGGTCAGCGCGAGCGTTTCGGTAAACAACCGAACGAAGGCCTTGGTCGGCCCATATAAGGGACTGCCCGGTGTTGGCATCCACGACGCCAATGAAGCAACATTGATTAAAAAGCCCCGGGCGACTTCCAAATGTGGCAAGGCCGCTTGCGCCAACAGAGTCGTGGCTTCCATATGCACCCGCATTTGCGCACGATGACGCTGTGGGGTCATGAGATGGAATGTGCCGTCATCGGCATAGCCGGCGTTGTTGATTAACCCGTGCAAACGTTGGCAGGCCTGAACACGCCCCACCAAAGTATCTAATTCCGCCTCATGCGACAGGTCAACAGACTCGGCTTGCACCTCAACGTCGTAAGCTGCACGAAGTTCATCCGCCAGAGCGTCTAGGATGGCCATACGTCGCCCGGTGAGCCAGAGATCATAACCCTGCTCTGCCAAGCGCCGTGCATAGGCCGCTCCAATGCCGCTAGTAGCACCTGTAATCAACACAAGCTTTGGGCTGTCTGCGGGAGCCATAACGCACCAACTTTGATTCTCGATATGGAAGCACCTTAGCACAGGGCCATCCATATCGACCAGAGCGGCTTATTTAACCTTGCAGGTTTTGATGCCGAAAAGCGTATACAAGGGACAGAAGTTAAACAGCCCCGTCAACAATGGCACAACCCCAATAAGCCCCCACAGGCCAATCGTTTGTGTCGCTGTTAGTACCAGCAATACCACGCCGACGACAACCCGCAGCGTTTTATCCAGACTCCCAACATTGACCTTCATAAGCACACCTTTTATCGCATTGATTTAATTTAGATTTATCTTAATTAATTTCTATCACAACACAAGCATCGTGTTCACTTATTTTCAAGCACGACGTAGGCAGATGTGAAAATAGTCTGCTATATTGGTTTTTATAACAAAAATAAAAAACAGGAAGCCCGTCGTGAATGACCTGATCCACTATCAGGCCCTATTGCACAAAATGATTCATCAAAAGCTGCAATGGCTGGACTACTACGGAGACGACCCTCACGGGGCTGCGGTGAACGCCTGCCGGGCATTTTCCGCGCTGGTTGTTCATATCGACACCTCCGTACCGGCTGAATACTTGGTTCAACTGCACGATCAAGCTCTACATCTAGCTCAGAAACCGGCAGAGCATGCCGCCCAAGACGCAGCTCGAAACACCCTCGGTATGTTGTTCAACCGCGCACGCGATATTTACATCGCGATCTTTGAAAGTGACCCCATTCGAACATTACCGAGTGATCACCCACGCTTTCCATGGGAATACTATGCCGAGCCACCTATTAATCCCGATGCCATTGACATACATGCACTCACCGACCCTTTACCTACACCCTCGGTACCCGAAAAACCCCAGCATCCTTTGCGCATCAAGCGACTTTTAAGCATGAGCGTGCTGATCGGCTTTACGGTCTGGTTCGTATTCGGCATTATATTTTTTTAAGGAATCTGAAATGCGCCTAACTGCCCCGTCTTTGTCGGTCGATTTTCAAACGACTGATATCTTTGGCCAACCTTTGCGGTTATCCGACCTTAAGGGCCGAAAGGTGATGTTGTCCTTTTTTCGCGATGCCGCCTGCCCTTTTTGCAACTTCAGGCTCTATGAACTCACCCATTCTTACAAACAATGGCAGGCTGCCGGTCTCGAAGTAGTCACTGTCTTTAGTTCGCCGGCAGAGGATGTTCGCCGACATGTTGCACGCTACCCCCGCCCGTTCAAAATGATCAGCGACCCCGACCTGACCATCTACCAACAGTATGGTGTAGAGCAGTCCGCGAGCGCCCTATTGAAAGCGCTTGTGTTCAAGCTACCACGCATTGTGCGCGGAATAATGACCGGAGGCCGACCGAGCAAGAACCCGCATGTCAAACTCGTTCCAGCCGATTTTTTGTTGGATGAAAATGGTGGAATTGTCGAAACATGGTACGGACGCGACACCAGCGATCATATACCTCTAGCTAAAGTGAAAGCGTTTATAGACGGGCCTTCAACACAACATTGATTTCTGGTGTTGACCGCAAGACACCGTAAAACGCATGCGATATGCTGTGACGCTCGTGTCAATATCACGCACAAGGTACTGCATATCGTATGTCTCGCTTCACCACCTACCCCAGTGTTCCGTCGCTGACCATTGAGTTCCGCTTACGTTTTGATGGCTGCCACTCGGCCCTCGAACGCACGCAACGGTTTGCACCCATGCTAAGATATTGGGGAAAGCAATCCCATATCGCTATCGTCGATGATACCCGTCAGTGTGATATTGAACACCTGAATGTAACGGTGATGATTCTGGGCATCGACACCGCCAGCGCACGCCGTGATGCTGATACCCTTTTAGATTGGGTAGAGCGCAACTTGAACGGCTGGATTGAAGACTTCGAGATCACGGCAAACTAAGGATTAAACAATGGATTTTAAAACACTAGAAAGCCAACCACTGCACACTCAGGTTCCCCTTGCGGAGCTGTTGGCAAAGGTAAAATGGAACCGTGACGGACTGATTCCTGCCATTGCACAACAACACGATACCGGCGAAGTATTAATGCTGGCTTGGATGAACGACCAAGCATTGCGCGAAACACTGAGCACCGGACGCGTATGCTATTGGAGCCGATCCCGGCAAAGCTACTGGCGTAAAGGAGAAAGCTCCGGCAATCAACAACGCTTGGTGGGTGCCTATTTAGATTGCGATGGCGATGCTTTGTTGATCAAAGTTGATCAAACTGGCCCTGCCTGCCATACCCTCCGACACAATTGTTTTTATATCGAATTGTCGAGCCAACACGGCGAAATCATCAGCACACCAATGGAGTAACATCTGACTCAATAAGTCGTACGTATACGCTGCAACGGATAAACACCATATTGGCGCGCTATGACACTTCAACATCGAGCAATATTTATTCTATTTGGCTGTCTTCCTTGGATCGCCCATGCCGAAGTTTCGGTGGAGCTGCGTGAACGCATTGCAGCGCAATACGCCGCTATTGACGACAACATGCTACAGCATCAATACCGCACCATCGCTCAGGTCACACGGCCGAATGAACCCGTCAGCACTCAAGAAACAGAGTTTGACCCACGGCGGCCAACGGGCGAAAAAGAACAACTGGTGTTGGTCAATGGTGAACCACCTGACGACAGTGCAGTACGTGAGTTCAATCGTCGGCCTCAGCCTGATCAACGCGAAACACAGCGCATTCGCTTATTGCTGGATGAACAAAGCTTATCGCTGGTGTCTGCATCGGATAAGGAGTGGATATTGAACTTCCAACCCATCTTGCATATCAATGGCGAGCCGGATGCGGATGGTGAAAAATTTACCGGCCGTTTATGGTATGACGCCCAGCACGGGTATGTTACACGGGTGGAGATACGCACACAGGAAGCGTTTTCTAAACTATTATTCCGGATACGCCAGTTTGACGTGCAGGAGGAATTCTACTGGGTAGACGATCAATTATTGCGTAAGGGCTATGCCCATATTATGGATCTTCGTAACCCTATCATCGACGCATCGAACAGCGTCGACATGCACTTTGAATATCAGGGCGACACGCGTGTCGCCCTTCGTCAACGGTACTATCAGTCCTATCAGTGAGCGTTATCGCCCTCATGAACATGGCCGTGTGCCAATTCTTCTTCCGTGGCATCACGAACGGTTTCGATAGACCCAGAAAATGACAAGGCTTTACCCGCTAATGGATGGTTCCCATCCACCACGACCACGTCATCTTCTACCGCAGTGACTTCAACCTGCACTGGACCACCATCGGTTTGGGCATTGAACACCATACCGATATCGATTTTATCCACGCCTTGAAAAGCCGCTTTGGGCACCCGCTGAACCAGCGCTTCATTGTGGTCACCATAAGCATCTGCGGGGGCGATTTCAGCACTGAAGGTATCGCCCTCTTTCAAGCCCTGTAACGCATTTTCCAAACCTGGAATGATGTTCCGATGGCCGTGCAGATACCACAAGGGTCCGCGACCTTCGGAGGAATCTACCTGGGTACCGGTTTCGTCTTTTACCGAGTACTGAATGGCCACGGCTTTGTCTTGTGCAATCATGAAATAGTCCTGTGTCGAACATGAGTGTATGCCAGTATAGGCTACCAAGTACGACAGTTTACCATATTGAGAAGACGGGTTGAAATCACGCAAACAGAAGCCTAAGCACGCGCCCTAGGCATCATTCATCAAAGGCTCGGCATAGGGATAGTCATCGGACTCTAAGCTCTCCTGATAACTCTCCACCCGGTCGGCGGCGATATCCGTGCGGTAAAACTGGGCAATGTGGTACACAGCATCGCCTTCGTTCACCAGCGGCAGTTTCAGCACACCGATGATGATACCACTGAATGGCGACCAGATTTCTTCCTCCGACTCACCAAAAGGGTCAGACACCACGCCCAACAGTGTTTGGTCCCGCGTGACCCGAGCACCCTCTTGTACAAAGGCTCGAAATATGCCGCTTTGCGGTGCCCGAACCCACGCACTCGAACGCGCCATTACAGGGTCAGGCAGCGCAACTCTGCGCGACTTGGGCAACATGCCCAAAGCACGCATCACACGCACAATGCCTTCTACCCCACCCCTTATCGAAAGCTCGTCGAAGCGCAACGCTTCGCCCGCTTCATACAATAGAATAGGGATATTCTTCTGATCCGCAGCCTCACGCAATGAACCATCACGCAGTGCAGAATTCAGGATGACCGGAGTGCCGAAGGCTTTTGCTAACTCCAAGGTTTCTGGGTCATCTAAATTTGCCCGGATCTGCGGCAAGTTATAGCGATTAATAGCGCCAGTATGCAGGTCAATACCATGCGTGGACTGATGCACAATCTCCGTCATGAACAAGCGCGCCAAGCGCCCTGCTAAGGAACCCTTCTGAGATCCGGGAAAACTGCGATTTAGATCACGCCGATCCGGCAAATAACGACTTTGGTTGATGAAGCCATGCAAATTGACAATAGGAACGGCCAACAACGTGCCTTTCAAACGTTTCAAAGCCGGGACTTTGAGCAGGCGACGGATGATCTCAACGCCATTAATCTCATCACCATGTATTGCTGCACTGATGAACAAAACCGGCCCGGCTTGGCGGCCACACAAGACCTGAATGGGTAAGGTTAATGGGGTGTGGGTGTAAAACTTACCCCCTTCGACATCAATGGTTTTTCGTTCACCCGGTTTAACTTCTACACCGCCGATGGTGATGCTTTTATTGCGGCGTGGTCGCTCCGCTACGGTCGAACCATTCGCCATTAACCATGCCCCTTGGTTTGCGTGCGGTTGGGCTTTGCATTTTTCTCGATAAAATCAATGATCATATCCGCCACATCTTTCCCTGACGCGTTTTCGATGCCCTCTAAGCCGGGAGAAGAATTTACTTCCATGACCACAGAGCCATGATTCGAACGCAATAAATCGACACCACAGACATTCAAGCCCATTACCTTGGCCGCACGAATAGCGGTAGCACGCTCCTCCGGCGTAATACGGCACAAGGCAGCGGTGCCACCACGGTGCAAATTAGACCGGAACTCGCCTTCTTTCGCCTGACGTTTCATGGCTGCAACCACTTTACCACCCACCACAAACGCTCGAATATCGGCACCTTTCGCTTCTTTAATAAACTCTTGCACCAGAATATGTTGCTTCAAGCCCATAAAGGCTTGAATAACACTTTCGGCCGCTTGGTTGGTTTCGGCCAACACCACCCCAACGCCCTGCGTACCTTCTAACAGTTTAATGACGGCAGGCGCGCCGCCAACGATGCTCAATAGATCTTCAATATCATCGGGTGAGTGCGCAAAACTGGTGACCGGCAAACCGATGCCGCGACGCGACAATAGCTGTAAGCTGCGCAACTTGTCACGGGAACGCGAAATGGCCACGGATTCATTTAGCGGGTAGACATTCATCATTTCAAACTGGCGCAAAACCGCCGTGCCATAAAACGTAATCGACGCGCCAATCCGCGGAATGACGGCGTCAAAATCTTCCAGCAACGCACCTTTATAGTGAATTTGCGGATTGTGCGAGGTGATGTTCATGTAGCACCGCAACGCATCAATCACGCGAACTTCATGCCCTCGGTTTGCGGCGGCTTCAACCAAGCGACGGGTAGAATAGAGCTTAGGGTTACGTGACAAAATAGCAATTTTCATTGGGCAGCTCCCGCTTCCGCATTGGGTTCAGCATGAGGTTGTAAGGGTTGTAAATACGATGCACTAGGGTCAACCGCAAAACGGTGGCGCAAGGCTTCTCGGCCGAGCAACATGCGAAACATCATGGTATCTCGGCTGGTGAGTGACAATTCTATGGGGAATCGCATACCGCCGACGATCACATCGGTTTTTATGAAATAGCGTTCCGACGTGTTGCCACCGGAGTCGGTGACTTCACGCTGGTCGATCACCGGCGCTTCACACCATACTTCGGTATCCAAATCGTGTTGATTTGGGTGTACACCAAAACGCACCCATTCTTCACCATCACGCTGAAATGCCTCCACTGAGAACGCATGCAAAGCCGACGTACGAGCCCCAGTATCCACTTTGCATTTCAAGGCACTCACCCCTAACCGAGGTAGACTTACCCACTCTCTCCAGCCAACCAGCTGTAAATTTTCATCGACCTTCATGTTGTCCCCAAACTATCGAAAAGCCCCTGTAACCCACGCAGACACTCGGCATCTTCGTATAGATAATGCCATCTACTGATACCAGCATAGACAACAAAGGCGCAGCATGCTTATACGATAATGTAATGCAAACAGCAGGGTACGGGCTGGAGCGGAGTAGAGCAGATCAAGTGCATGAACTCAATGCTTTTCAATCACGCCCATGGTTTGAACGCACCGGGCGCATAAACCATGACGATAAACGTAGCACCTGTGCAGTAGCACTTTGAACATAACTGAGCAGACTAGGCACCACCAACAACACCAAGACGGCACCAAAACCGAGCCCGAAAGCCATAGAGGTCGCCATGCTGCGCACTAATTGCGCTTGCACCGAACTTTCAAACAGAATAGGTACAAGTCCTGATACCGTGGTAAGGGTTGTCAACACTACCGGCCGGAAACGTTGGCAACACGCTTCAACGATAGCGACATCGGGTGCGAAGCCTTCTTCCAGCATTTCCCGGTACCGAACAATCAAAACAATGGCTCCATTGATGACAATTCCAGCCAAACCAAACAAGCCAAAAATAGACAAAAAGGTTAAATCAAAGCCCATGATCCAGTGACCAGCAACAGCACCGGTCATGGCAAAGGGAATCACTAACATTACCGCGATGGGCCAACTGTACGATTGAAACATCCAGGCCAGAATCAAGTAGATTAAGGCTGCGGCTATGTACCCTGCCAATATGAGGTTATCGAGTAACTCCGCCGCATCCTGACCGGTTTGATACTCAACGGACAGATCATATTGACGTAATATCTCCGGCAAGACATCGCGCTGCAGTTCAGCTTGCAAATCTTGGGAACGGATTTCTTCGCTCAAAGGCTCGGCCGTTACCGTTACCGATTGTTGGCCGTTATACTGGAAAATTGCACTCAGTTCTTCTCGCACACTGAATCTGGCGAGTTCACTCAAGGGTAGCTGTTGACCGTTCGGAAGCTGAATCATCAACCAATTTACCAGCTCCAGTTTTCCTCGAGCCTGTTCATCCATCCGAAGTACAACATTCAAGTCCGTACCGTGATACGCATGCCGCTGGATAGTCACACCATCCACCGCTACCGCTATCTGTGCCGCTAGGGCTTGCTCGGATACCCCTAAAGCACGAGCCCGCGACGTTAGCTGAATATCCATTTGGCGATGAGTTGTTGGCAACGTATCTTCGATGTTGCGCAAATCTCCACGCTGCTCCAATTGTGCTTTCAACATTCGACTACCTGCCGCTAACCGCTCGGTATCATCGCCGACCAAGCGGAGACTGATCTCCCGGGAAGACGCACCGCCACCACTTTCACTTTGAATACGCAGCCGTTCAACCACGGGCGTTCGTTCAACCACAGACTCCCAATAACCCAAGAAATCATGATTGGAAAACTGTCGATCATCTCGCACCGGCAATCGCACCATAAAAAAAGCATATGCGTTATCAATATCAAACTCGTAATACTTGTCCTGCACTACCGGTGCGCCATGCCTAGCAGAGAAGTGCTCGTCCGTTTGCTGGAGTGCCGCATTCATCGTGGCAACGAACTGCTCAATATCTTGCCGAGGGGTGTCGTCCATGAAGTCCACTTCCGCCATTACGCGATCATCTTCGATCTCTAAATCCTGTGAAAACTGAACTTGTCCTGAACCAATAAGCCCATTCGCCAGCACGAGTAGCGATATCGCCAATGAAACCGTAAACATGCGGTACTGCAGAGCGCGCGTTACCAGTGGCCGATAAAAGTCATCGCGCAACACACGCATCCAACGATCCACCGTTTGGCGCAACTGACTTGGCGCCCGGCCACTGCGCTTGGCGAAGCTGTGGTGCAAATGGCCCGGTAGAATAAGAAAACACTCCACCATAGAAGCGATAATCACCGCGATGATGACCATGGGAATCGGGCGCAATAGTTCACCAAAAATCCCCGGCACAAACAGCAAGGGAGAAAATGCCGCTACAGTGGTCAACAGGGATGCAAGTACAGGGCTGAACATATGCGTGGCCGCAATCCCGGCCGCTTTGTCATGATCGACACCTTGTTCAATCAATGACTGTGTTTCCTCACCCACGACAATGGCATCATCAACAATAATGCCCAGCGCCATTAACATGGCGAAAATGGAAAAAAAGTTCAGACTATTCCCAGTGAAATACATCAATGCCATGGTGCCAAAAATCGCCACAGGAATACCCATCGCCGTCCAAAAAGCGACGCGCAGATTCAAGAACACAAAGAGCGTTATTAACACGAAGACCAAGCCGAACAAGCCATTGGTCAGCAACAAGTTAATATTGTCCAAGACGAACTCGGAGGTATCGTAAAACAAGTGAACACCGACACTCCCAGGCAGATCATCAGCGGCTTCATCAAACCATTGCTGGTATATTTCCGCGGTGCCCAATGTATCCATAGCAGCAGAGCGATTGAGCTGCAGCATCACCACCGGCTGGCCTTCAAAAAACATGCGCAATGCAGGATCGCCCGATGCATCCTTTAATGTCGCAACATCGCCCAAAGTACGATTCGACCCTAGGGGTAACTGCGCCATTTCAACCGCAGTCAACACGCGCTCACCGCTCACTAAATTACGCCGAGCGGCTTGATCTCCAGCACTGCCAGCGGCGTACTGGTTATTGATGGAACGGATCCGTTGGGCCAGTTCATCTAAGGTCCAACCATTGTGTTTCAAGGTTTCAGCCGTTACTTCAACGACCAACTCAGGATCATCAAAGCCGTATACCGTTACGTCGGGAATGCCGCGCTGCTTAAACTCTTGTGTCAAACGATTAACCAGTGGGCGCAGTTCTTCCAAAACACCGTCATACGTCAAGATAAGCAAGATAACAGGTTCAGAAAAACTGTATTCCCGCACATTCGGCTCTTCAGCAGCGGCCGGCAAAGCAACTCCATCAACGGTTTTGCGCAGCTCATTCATCGCCCGTTCAAAATCGGCTCCGGCGTTAAAGTACACACTGAGTGCAGACGCACCATCACGACTATTGGAGGTTAAGCGATCCACGTCTGGCAAATCGAGAATGGCTTTCTCGAGTGGTCGAGTTACTTGGTCCAAAATGGCTTCTGCTCCCGCTGAAGACCACTCAACGACAACCGCAGCCGCGCCCGGCGTTACATCGGGGAATATTTGTGTGTTTAGGCGAGACATGCCCAAGAAACCCAACAAGATGACGAACAACATCATCAAGTTTGCGGCCACCCGATGTCGGGCAAAATAGCTCAGTAACGCGTTGGCGGCAGCCGGTTGACGATATTGCGGCGTATTGGTCTCCATCTTTGGCGTGCTCATCGTGTTGCTCCGCCACTGTTTGGCATTGCATATTCACCTTGAACATCCACTGACATTCCCGCCAACACATTGGCAATGCGGGTGACCAGCACTCGGCTACCCGGCGGGAGGTTCGCAGCATCCGCAAGCCAAAACTCTTGCCCCTCAACTTGCGTAACCCCCAAAATGTTGACGGATGCAGATGCGAGACTTCCGTCCTCTGCAACTAAGAATACGCGACCACCGGCATATAGGGCGCTAGACGGCAATAGGAAGGTGTCTGGAATGGCGGGTAAAACGACCCAAGCACTTCGTGTATCCCCAGGTACCCAAGCCGATTCCTCAGGCACGCCAAACCATGCATAACGCCCAACCTCACCACTCAATATCGCTCCTGATAATTGCTGCAGTGAAACAATGCGCCCACCAATAATGGCCTGTACGTCACGGGAAAGATGATTGGGCATGACGACACGCCAAGACAGACTTTCCGGCGCATACAGTGTTACCAACGACTGCCCTGCAGATACATTCTGTCCGACCATGGCATCCATTCTTGCCACCCGCCCGGTAAAAGGAGCCTCTGGAACCGCTCGGGATAAAACATCTTGTTGCCGTTCGAGGGCGATGGCGAGGCGGAGACGTTGAGCAGACAGGCTTTCCAGCGCTGAGGCATGGTTATCAATACTGAGTTGTCGCATTCGGACACTTTGCCTGGCCTGGGTTACTGCCAGTTGAGCCTGTTCCAAAGCGGCTTCAGTACTCACACCGCGCTGCAATAACCCACGTTCGCGCTCAAGCTTTGCTTCAGCTTGCGCCAACAGTGTTTGCTCATAGGCCAAGAAATCACGATCTGCCGCTTGTTGGTTTTGGGTAGAAAGGACAGTAGCTTCAAAATCCTGTTGGTCGGCCTGCAAGCTCGCCAATTCCCATCGTGGCGTTTGTGTATTCAGGGCCAACAGCCGCTGTCCAGCCTCAACCATTACACCTTCTGATACATCAACAGACACCACGTCGGCGCTATAAGGAGCGTGCACAGTAACTTGCCGTCGTGCCACAACCTCTCCCGTCCACTCCGCCATAGGTGAATGAAGACCTGGTGTTACGGTAATAACGTCAACGGATAAGCGCAGCTCCTCTTCCTCGGCCGCCTCTGACGGTGCAGAGTTACTTGTCATGGCTACCGTAGCGGCAATTGCCACAAGCAGTGGGAGTAGTGCGACGCCAACGCGCAGTAATACCTTTTTCATAAATATGCATTCCTGTGGCGCCAAACTGAGCACCTAATAAAAGATGACGAGACTGTGCCTCACCGCATGCTTATAGATGAGTGACAATTATCCGGTTTACGAAATCCTTACAAAGCATCAAAGTAGATCAAGTAAAGGCTCATTGAAGCTCATCTGCAGTTCCCGCAAATTCTGAATATGCTCGCCCCAGTAGCGTTCCGTACCGAACCAAGGGAAATGCATGGGAAAACTGGGGTCTTGCCAACGACGCCCCAGCCAAGCGGCGTAGTGCAGGGCACGCAAAGCACGAAGGGGTTCAATGAGTGCCAATTCCCGCCGGTCGAATTCTCGGAATTGTTCATAGCCATCAACAATGGCACTCAAGCTCAGAGCCTGCTGTGCTCGGTCACCCGAAATCAGCATCCAGAGGTCTTGCATGGCCGGACCACTTCGAGCGTCGTCCAAATCGACAAAATGCGCAGCCTCATCACGCCACAAAATATTCCCTGGGTGGCAGTCACCGTGCAACCGCAATGTACGCACCGGTATCTCTGCCATGCGCGTTCGAATGTGTTCCACTAAAGGCAGCGCTATGGCCTCATAAGCCGGTCTTATGGTGCTGGGTATCACATCAGAAGAGAGCAAAAACGCCACACTGTCGGTGCCAAAGGAATCCACCGTTAACGCCGGTCGAGCAACAAATGGCCGCTGCTCGCCTACCGCATGCAAGCGACCGAGTAAGCGTCCCAAGACTTCAAGGTCATCATCATTTTCAAGATCCGGTGCCCGCCCACCATAGCGGGGATACACGGCAAACGAAAAGCCCGCATAGTGAAACAATGTCTCACCCTGTGCATTGCACCAAGGTGCAACGACCGGTATTTCTAAACTGGCCAGCTCCAAAGCAAACGCATGTTCTTCCCGAATTTGCGCTTCTGTCCACCGATCTGGACGATAAAACTTGGCAATAACCGGTGCCTCATCTTCGATGCCAACTTGGTATACCCTATTCTCATAGCTGTTGAGCGGCGCAATGCGTGCATCGGTAAAAAACCCCTGACTATCGATAGCATCGAGTACCGTGTCTGGGGTCAATGCCGCGTAGGGATGGATTTCAGTCATAGGTAGAACGTCCAGCAAATGAATGCCGCGAGATTACGCACTTCAACCAAAAATGCAAAGCCTGTAAACGCAGGACAGAGGTGGCATAGTCTGCATGACCACTCTATAGTAGTTGGATATTTGCCAAGACACAGCTCGGAGGAGAATGTTATGTCAGGATTCAATACAGCGAGTATCGATTGGCTCTGGAACGAATCTAAACAACAACCTCATGTTCGGCATTGGCCTGCGGTTCAACGTGGCATGGTTCATATCCACGACGTAACATCCTTGGGCGAACTGAAAAAGCAAGCGGATACCTTTACCACGGCAAATGCATGGGTGGATTTCTATCACAAGACCATGACGCCCGAGCGGCTCAGTGTCGCTGTGGATACGCTAGCGGACATGATCGACCATGACCGAGGCAATTGCCTAGGTGAACACACCATAATGAAAGGCCATAGCAGCGTGCTGTTCGCTTTGGCCCGTGGTGAAGTGGTTACCAAGGCGACGATGTCCGCGCGACTCGCAGTATTGGCAACGGGATTGGCGGTACCTGAAAACGCGCCGATCTCGACGGTTGAGCGCACACAGCAGCTCAGTGAATTCACCGTAAGTGACCTTCAGCTCCTAGCGGCCCAAGTGGATGGCATACGGAAAAACCAAAAAAAGGCAGATCTCGTAAAGGATATCTTGGCCGCTGAGGAGATCGGCGGGCTTGATCTCCCGTTGGGCGACTTAGTTCCGGCACCCAAGGCAACCGAATGGTTAGAACAACTGGTCAACCAATATGTACGTGCTCTACACGATGCACTTGCCGACCCGGTCTACCCAACCCAATTTCGCGAAGCCGTGCTACGCCAAGCCAAGTCACAAGTGACCGTGAATGCCTTGAAGCGCGCCTTGGAAGTCGAATACTGGGATGTGCTTGAACAAGGCATCGAAGATACCCCGGAAGACCCGAGCATCGCGCCCGAATCTATATCAATGCGCGACTGGACGCCGCCAGTCGGGCAATCGACCAACGATACACCCTGGATATGGGCCGCGATCGCCTTGGTATTCATATTCTGGATTATTCTCTGACCTGCAACGCAAGTGAGTGTGACCATGGCCTTGCCAGAACTGATCTACGCACTTGAGTTTGTTGGTATTTTGGCATTTGCTATTTCCGGTATGTTGGAAGCACAGAATAGAGATATGGACCCCGTAGGTGTGTTTGCCATCGCTTGCATTACCGCATTTGGAGGCGGCACCTTGCGTGATGTGATTCTTGACCATCAACCTGTGTACTGGATATCACACCAAGAATTCCCAATTATTATCCTTCTGCTCACTCTGGGGTTTAGCTATATACCTAAACTTCGGGCCATACCAGCACGCTTTATGGTCTTGCCCGACGCCATCGGGCTAGGAATATTCACCGTATTGGGAACGCAGTTAGCGTTAAAAATGGGGGTGCCTGTTTTCAGCGCCTGCTTGCTGGGTGTGATTACAGGAACTTTCGGTGGGCTGGCACGCGATATTATATGCAATGAAGTGCCCTTCATTTTCCGGAAAGAACACCTTTATGCTTCCTGCGCATTGGCAGGTGCACTCACCTTTTGGATGCTTACTTTTTGGTTCACGACCGATGCCGTACCCATTCTCGGCGGCATGAGCGTAACGGTATTGATGCGTTTACTCTCAGTGTATTTCGACCTGCGTTTACAGCGGCATTAAAGAGATCATGGCATCACACGACCTCACCCGCTGCATGACCGGATGACCATGCCCATTGGAAATTGTAACCGCCAAGATGGCCTGTAACATCCAATACTTCGCCAATAAAGAACAAGCCTGCATGGCGTTGACTTTCCATCGTACGCGAGGATATTTCCGTAGTGCTGACCCCACCCAAGGTAACCTCTGCGGTGCGGTATCCTTCAGTTCCCGAAGGCTGAAAACTGTATCGGTGCAGCTTTTCCGCTAACTGAGCCATGGCATCTTGTCGAATGTCAGCAAGCGTTTGCTCAGCACCAGGCCACCCTTGCATCAACCCATTAACAAACCGGCGTGGTAACTGTTCAGAGAGCCATGTACGCAGTTGCTTGCGGCCTTGACTATGTCGATCACGTTGCCACGCCACTAGCACATCCTGATCTGGACACCAATTAATAACAACGGGCTCGCCCTCACGCCAGTAATTGGTAATCTGCAATACCGCTGGCCCACTAAGACCACGATGCGTGAATAACACATCGCCAACCCAACTGCGTGAGGCTACCGTCAACTCGGCACGCATGGAAACACCCGATAATTCAGACCAAGTGGCTTTGTGTTCTAGGTCCGCAGTATAAGGCACGAGCGAAGGTCTATAAGGTAAGATTTCATGCCCAAAGTGACGTGCAATACGATGACCCCAGTCAGTAGCGCCTAAGGTGGGAATTGGCGGCCCGCCCGTCGCGATGACTACAGAATCCGCACTCAGCTCACCTTTGTTGGTCAGTACTGACCAACCTCCGTTGGGTATCTGGACAGGGGTTTCAACGCCAGTGTTTAATCTCACTTCAACACCAGCTTGGCCTGCTTCCGCCAATAGCATTTGTAGAATATCTTTACTGCTATGATCACAAAAAAGTTGGCCATCGGATTTTTCGTGATAAGGGATACTGTGGGATGCAACTAAAGCAATGAAATCCCATTGGGTATAACGACTGAGTGCAGATTTACAGAAATGGGGGTTTGCAGATAGAAAATGCTCCGCTTCAATATCAAGGTTAGTGAAGTTACACCGCCCGCCACCCGACATTAAGATTTTTTTCCCCGGCTTATTGGCGTGATCCAACACTAAAACGCGCCGACCACGTTGGCCTGCCGTTATAGCACACATTAGGCCAGCAGCTCCGGCACCAACGACGATCACATCAAAACGTTCAGGCATATTTGCATCCAATGTTGATGAACATTCCGCGGGCGTAGGGCGAGTGCTTCAAGGCGGCCTCCCGGCCTGCCGTGGAGCGCCGGAGGCACACCCCGAAAGCCCATCTTGGGGTCATGTTTGCCTTGCCCCAAAACCAAAAAACCCAGCACAAGGCTGGGTTCGTTGGTCTGTTAGGAGCTTGACGATGACCTACTCTCACATGGGGAGACC
>NZ_JBHSAL010000003.1:0-3454 GCF_042650105.1 Salinispirillum marinum
GAGCTTGACGATGACCTACTCTCACATGGGGAGACCCCACACTACCATCGGCGATACCTCGTTTCACGTCTGAGTTCGGGATGGGATCAGGTGGTTCCAAGGTTCTATGATCGTCAAGCAAACTGGTCGAGTTTGTGCCGGTGCGTTGTTGATCTTCTCTTTCCGATCTACGCTACCCACACCCTCTCTGTTCGTTGCCGTCACTGTGGGCTTATATCTTCCCACAGCAATCATGCGTTCTGAATATGCGATTCTAACACGTCCGATCTCTCGATCGTTGCACAAGTTTAATCATTCAAGCACCGGTACGTCTCTTCTCACTTATCTCTGCAGACCAAACGCCTTAGGCGTTATATGGTCAAGCCTCACGGGCAATTAGTACTGGTTAGCTCAACGCCTTACAACGCTTACACACCCAGCCTATCAACCTGGTGGTCTTCCAGGGCCCTTTAGGGACTTGCGTCCAGTGAGACCTTATCTTGAAGGGGGCTTCCCGCTTAGATGCTTTCAGCGGTTATCCTGTCCGAACGTAGCTACCCGGCAATGCCACTGGCGTGACAACCGGAACACCAGAGGTTCGTCCACTCCGGTCCTCTCGTACTAGGAGCAGCTCTTCTCAAGTCTCATACGTCCACGGCAGATAGGGACCGAACTGTCTCACGACGTTCTAAACCCAGCTCGCGTACCACTTTAAATGGCGAACAGCCATACCCTTGGGACCGGCTTCAGCCCCAGGATGTGATGAGCCGACATCGAGGTGCCAAACACCGCCGTCGATGTGAACTCTTGGGCGGTATCAGCCTGTTATCCCCGGAGTACCTTTTATCCGTTGAGCGATGGCCCTTCCATACAGAACCACCGGATCACTATGACCTACTTTCGTACCTGCTCGACCTGTCCGTCTCGCAGTCAAGCTGGCTTGTGCCATTACACTAACCGCATGATTTCCGACCATGCTTAGCCAACCTTCGTGCTCCTCCGTTACTCTTTGGGAGGAGACCGCCCCAGTCAAACTACCCACCACACACTGTCCTCGACGCTGTTACGCCTGAGTTAGAACCTCAAGATGACCAGGCTGGTATTTCAAGGTCGACTCCACGCAAACTGGCGTTCACGCTTCTAAGTCTCCCAGCTATCCTACACAAGTCATATCAAAGTCCAGTGTGAAGCTATAGTAAAGGTTCACGGGGTCTTTCCGTCTAGCCGCGGATACACTGCATCTTAACAGCGAGTTCAATTTCACTGAGTCTCGGGTGGAGACAGCGTGGCCATCGTTACGCCATTCGTGCAGGTCGGAACTTACCCGACAAGGAATTTCGCTACCTTAGGACCGTTATAGTTACGGCCGCCGTTTACCGGGGCTTCGATCAAGAGCTTCGCCTAAGCTAACCCCATCAATTAACCTTCCGGCACCGGGCAGGCGTCACACCCTATACGTCCTCTTTCGAGTTTGCAGAGTGCTGTGTTTTTAATAAACAGTCGCAGCCACCTGGTATCTTCGACCGCTTCAGGCTTAGAGAGCAAGTCTCATCACCCTAATGCGGCGTACCTTCTCCCGAAGTTACGGTACCATTTTGCCTAGTTCCTTCACCCGAGTTCTCTCAAGCGCCTTGGTATTCTCTACCTGACCACCTGTGTCGGTTTGGGGTACGGTCAGTGTGTATCTGAAGCTTAGAGACTTTTCCTGGAAGCATGGCATTAACCACTTCGGACACCGTAGTGTCACCGTCATCAGGTCTCAGCATTAAGGTTCCGGATTTACCTAAAACCTCTGCCTACGCCCTTAAACCTGGACAACCATCGCCAGGCTGGCCTAGCCTTCTCCGTCCTCCCATCGCAATACACATCGGTACGGGAATATTAACCCGTTTCCCATCGACTACGCTCTTCAGCCTCGCCTTAGGGGCCGACTCACCCTGCTCCGATTAACGTTGAACAGGAACCCTTGGTCTTCCGGCGAACGGGTTTTTCACCCGTTTTGTCGTTACTCATGTCAGCATTCGCACTTCTGATACCTCCAGCATACCTCTCGATACACCTTCTACGGCTTACAGAACGCTCCCCTACCCAGCAGGTATCCTTAAGTACACTTTTCTCTGCCATTCCCGTCCGACTCAACGTCGGGGGCGCTTGACCGTCTCGCTTCGCTCGACGTTAAGCCTTAGCCTCTCTAAATGTACTTAAGTGATACCTGCTGCCGCAGCTTCGGTATCCAGTTTGAGCCCCGTTATATCTTCCGCGCAGGCCGACTCGACTAGTGAGCTATTACGCTTTCTTTAAAGGGTGGCTGCTTCTAAGCCAACCTCCTAGCTGTCTGAGCCTTCCCACATCGTTTCCCACTTAACTGGAATTTTGGGACCTTAGCTGGCGGTCTGGGTTGTTTCCCTTTCCACGACGGACGTTAGCACCCGCCGTGTGTCTCCCGGATAGTACTCACTGGTATTCGGAGTTTGCATCGGGTTGGTAAGTCGGGATGACCCCCTAGCCGAAACAGTGCTCTACCCCCAGTGGTATTCGTCCGAGGCGCTACCTAAATAGCTTTCGGGGAGAACCAGCTATCTCCGAGTTTGATTAGCCTTTCACTCCTATCCACAGGTCATCTCCTAACTTTTCAACGTGAGTGAGTTCGGTCCTCCAGTTGATGTTACTCAACCTTCAACCTGCCCATGGATAGATCACTCGGTTTCGGGTCTACACCCAGCAACTAGACGCCCTATTAAGACTCGATTTCTCTACGGCTCCCCTAGTCGGTTAACCTCGCTACTGAATGTAAGTCGCTGACCCATTATACAAAAGGTACGCAGTCACCCCCCTAAAGAGGCTTCCACTGCTTGTACGTACAGGGTTTCAGGATCTATTTCACTCCCCTCACAGGGGTTCTTTTCGCCTTTCCCTCACGGTACTGGTTCACTATCGGTCAACTGGGAGTATTTAGCCTTGGAGGATGGTCCCCCCATGTTCAATCAGGATACCACGTGTCCCGACCTACTCGTTTTCACTCAGTTTGGTTTTCGTGTACGGGGCTATCACCCACTACGGCGGTCCTTTCCAGAACCTTCCACTAACGTCCACTGAGCTTAAGGGCTGTTCCCATTTCGCTCGCCGCTACTTTGGGAATCTCGTTTGATTTCTCTTCCTACGGGTACTTAGATGTTTCAGTTCCCCGCGTTCGCCTCTCCTAAGAGATACTGCACGTATGCAGTGGGTTTCCCCATTCAGATATACCGGGATCACAGGTCGTTTGCCACCTCCCCCAGTCTTTTCGCAGGCTACCACGTCTTTCATCGCCTCCAGTTGCCTAGGCATCCACCCTGTACGCTTAAATGCTTGACCATATAACCCTAAGGTTTCTGATCGGCACATACCCTCCTCAGGGCATGTACGCATCTGCTGTCAACAAGTGATGCTAGACCGTCACATTAAAGCCATCTCAATGAGATACCTTCAACAGGAC
>NZ_JBHSAL010000004.1:0-68296 GCF_042650105.1 Salinispirillum marinum
CGAACCGCTGACCCTCGCCTTGTAAGGGCGATGCTCTCCCAGCTGAGCTACACACCCAAGCTACTCGGTAAATCATAAAACAGTGTTTCACTTTAACTCGGCGGTCAGTCAGGCACTTCGTGCCTCAGCTGCACCCATCCGGGCATAAAAGCTACACACCCAAGCTACTCGGTAAATCATCGACTTTTTCTGGGCCAGAGGCTCCAAAAAAGTGAGGCGCATTGTAATCTATTTTACTGCGGTGTCAAACGGTTAAGCGGATTTTTTTCTGAAATTCCAATAGGTTACAGGCCACCACTACAGTGGATGACGAACATGCGTAAGTTCAAATAACGGATAGTCCGGATAGCTCTCAAAAAATCGCGCCAGAGAGAATTGCTGTATTACACGCTGGTTATGGTGATGCTTACGCTCTTTGTCGAGATCCAAACCATCAAACCTAAGATGATGAAGACAGGCCTTACAAGCCGATACACCGCCGCCCAGCGCTTCATCATCAGCAACGACCACGCCCTGCTCAAAGCCGGTCACGGCCTTGCATCGCGTTACGTGCAGGACATCCTCAACCACCAGACCAACGCGAGAATTCTTATAGGCTAAGGTATGATCACCTAAAAAATACAAGGCCGATCGAGGCACAGAGAGCCCTTGCATACGAAGTGTACTGCGTTCTTCACCGCTGAGGTGACGCTTCGGGTCGTACATTTCGAAGTACCCTAAACGATCTGTCCCCATTCGCTCACGCATCGTGTTAAAGGGCTTAAAGTTCAAGAAGTCAGGGAGTTCCATTAGCGGGCCCGCTGAATGATTTCTTGGATACGCTGGTCTGCATCCGTTACCACCCTGAACTCGACACGGCGCGAGCGATCAGGATCTTCTAATCCATCCGGGCCTAGAATGAGCTTAGATGACGACAAACCGTTCGCGGTTAAATTTTCCTTTAGCCAGCTTTGTAAATCAGCCAGTTCAGGCAGCGCAAGTATGAATGCCGCTGCGGCACGCGTGCGTGCTTGCGATAACTCCATGTTGCGAATATAGGCAACGTCCGGATCAAGGCCAGTCCATGAAGAATCGGTATGACCTTCTATCCGCAACTCTCGAATGTCGTCGCGGTAACGTTCAGCATAGATTATGTTTACATAACGTGGAAAAAAGTCGGCCAAAATAGCCTCAAACTGCGGTTGCAAGCTGTTTTCTCCACGATCGAATAGCAAATCATTGCGCGAAAAGCGAAAGGTCAAATCTTCGTCGAGTTCTGCACCCCACCGAGGCAAGTCATCCGAAAACTCATCTAAAAGATCTTGGTACAATTCCAACCTCAACCGCTCATATAGTAAGGCGACATCGGTCACCGTGCGTCTTTCTTGCTCTGCATTGACCATAAAGATCACCGCAACAAGCAGAAAAACCATCATTAATCCCGCCATCAAGTCAGAGACGGATAACCAGTGCTCTTCATTGTCAGCTTGAAACTCCGTCATCGCTTCGTACCCGCCGTACCCTGCTCTACCGCCATCAACAGCGCCCGCAAGCGCTCTGTTAACGGGGTATAATCGTTGACGAATTTTTCGGACAACGCCGTAAGCTGATAACCAAAGGACTGCAACGACTGCGTTAATTGTTGTTCTAAATGTTCATCCAGCTGGTTCAATTGGGTTTCCGATTGAGCAAGCGCACGACCAGCCTGATCGACCAATTTTTGCTGCACCGAGGTTACGCCGGATGCCAGTTCTTCCGCCAACTGCTTTGACGTATCGAGCCATTGCTTGCCGGTCTGTTCGATAACACGTTGCATATCGGTGTTTTGCTGCTTCAGTGCCTCTGCCAAACCGGTGGTTAATACACCAATACGCTGCTCCAAATCCGGTAGGCCCTTTTGGGCCTCTTGCACCATGCCCGACATAGACGACAAATACTGCGCCAATTGTTCACTTTGTTGATTCAATCCCGTCAACAGGGCATCCATTCCTTCAGCGACATGACTGAATGACTGCGTTTGTTGCATCAAGCGCTCATAGGAAGTGGTCGCGTGAGTCATCTGCACGGTCGCCCGCTCCAACTCGGCAACGATTGCCTTAGTCGTTTCATGGTTCGCCGTTTGCCATGCCAACATACGGCCGACGGATTCATTCAAGTTTTTAAAGTTGTCGCCATATTGCACTTCAATACGAGCATTGAAGTCGCTGATAATATCTTTGATGGCTGCCGACAGTGCCCGTGTGTTCGCCTCAACCATATTAGCTTGATGCTCGGCCAACTGGGCGCTGTTTTTTCGCGTTTCTTCCACCAAGGCCGTTAAATGTTGCTCGCTGCTGGCCGCTTGCAGTTCAACAGCGGCAATCAAGGCAGAAACCGGCTGGTCCGTCGACGCTTGCTTGGGCTTGAGCATATCAACCATGGCGTAACGTATCTTGATGCTCAGAGCACCCAACAAGCCTGCGATAGAACTCCAAAACGCCGTCTTCAAGCCTTCTAACAATGACGGCACGCTATCTTCTACGGCATTCACATCGAATTGATAGAGACCCAGCGCGACACCAATGAAAGTACCAAAAATACCCAACGTCGTGAGTATTGAAGGGGCTTGAGACGCAACCTGAGGGGAACGAGGAATGAAATGAACAACAATCGTCAGCAGTGCGATTACACCAATAAGACCTGTTGTCATCCAAGGCATGAGCATCCTGTAACTCCTAGCGGAACGATACGAAAGAGTAAGCAGGATACAGCAATAAAACAAAGCAAGGGAGCCTCTGAACTATCCTGATCCGATAAATTCAGAGGCTTTTCATTTACAAAGACCGAACGCTAGCCGAGGTAACTCAGCATAACACCGGCTGCCACGGCGGACCCGATGACACCCGCCACATTGGGACCCATCGCATGCATCAGCAAGAAGTTCTGGTTGTTGGCCTGTAAACCCACCTTATTGACCACCCGCGCCGCCATCGGAACAGCAGACACACCGGCCGCACCGATCAATGGGTTCAGTTGCTGTGAGGACAGCTTGTTCATCAGCTTAGCCATCAACACACCGGTAGCAGTACCGGCTGAAAACGCCACGATACCCAAGATCATGATGCCGGCCGTCTGTAGATTGAGAAAGCTTGCCGCATCCAGCTTTGAACCCACCCCCAAGCCCAGGAATATCGTCACGATATTGATCAGGGCATTTTGGGCTGTGTCACTCAAGCGCTCTACCACACCGGATTCGCGCATCAAATTACCCAGGCAGAACATACCGAGAAGAGGCGCGGCAGACGGCAAGAACAGAGCAACAAGGATCAGCAAGGTTAACGGAAATACAATCTTTTCCAGTTTACTGACCGGACGCAACTGCGTCATAACAATCTTGCGCTCTTGCTTAGTCGTTAATGCCTTCATAATAGGCGGTTGCAACATCGGCACCAACGCCATGTAGGCATATGCAGCAACGGCAATGGCTCCAAGTAACTCAGGAGCTAATTGACTTGCCACATAGATAGAGGTCGGACCGTCGGCACCCCCAATAATCCCTATCGCCGCAGCCTGCTCAATGGTATACGAAACCAATCCGGTCTCATTCAAGAGCACGGCCCCTATCACCGTACCAAAGATACCGAACTGTGCAGCAGCACCCAATAACAGGGTTCTCGGATTTGCCAGCATAGGGCCGAAGTCCGTCATTGCCCCGACACCCATAAAGATGAGCAAGGGAAAGATGCCGGACTCTATACCCATCTTAAAGATGTAATAGAGCAGACCCCCATAGCTCACCAACTCGCCCAGTTCGTTGTACACCGGAGCCGCCGCCATTCCAGCACCTGGAATATTGACCAATAAGGCACCAAAACCGATCGGCAGAAGCAACAGGGGTTCAAATTGACGTGCAATGGCAAGGTACAACAACACCAAGCCCAGCAGCATCATCACAACCTGACCAAATTCAATATTGGCCAGACCGGAATCATTGACCAACTTCAATAACTTGTCCATTTCGGCTCCTTAAAGTTCCAGCAACACATCGCCAACGTTGACCGAATCGCCTTCTTTGACAGCAACTCGACTCACCGTACCGGCTTTGGAAGCCTTCACCTCAGTTTCCATTTTCATGGCTTCGAGGATGATCACCGTTTGCCCTTCCTCAACGTCATCGCCCGCACCCACAAGAATTTTAAAAATATTTCCCGTTAACGGTGCCGCAATGGGCTCGCCATCGCCTGCGGCTGCAACGTCATTTGCAGAAGACTCGGCCGAACCGCCTTCAGCGACTGACATATCATAGGTCTTACCATTCAACTTAACGGACACCTTGCCATCGGCCTGAACAGACGCAATGTACTTTTTGCCTTCTAAGGTAACGGTGTACGATCCAGCGGATGTTGCTGATGCAGTAGGCTTGGTAGCCGCAGCAGCGGAGACAGTAGGCACGGGCTCAAAGGCTGATGCATTGCCACGATTTTTCAAGTACTTCAGGCCAATTTGGGGAAATAATGCGTAGGTCAACACATCATCCACCGCCTGCTCAGCCAGCTCAAACTTTTCGCTCTTCGCTAAGGCCTCTACTTCAGCCGTAAGCTTATCCATTTCATTTTCAATCAAATCAGCCGGACGACAGGTCACCGGCTCGGCACCATCGAGTACCCGCGCTTGTAATTCTTTGTTGAACTCGGCCGGGGCTTTGCCGTATTCACCTTTTAAAATGGCGGCCGTTTCTTTCGAAATACTCTTATAGCGTTCACCCGTCAGCACATTTAGGACAGCTTGCGTTCCGACAATCTGCGACGTCGGTGTCACCAATGGAATGTAGCCCAAGTCTTTGCGAACCTTCGGAATTTCAGCCAATACCTCATCAAACTTATCGCCTGCCCCCTGCTCTTTTAGTTGGCTTTCCATGTTGGTTAACATGCCACCGGGCACTTGCGCCACTAAGATACGAGAGTCTACCCCTCGCAACGCCCCTTCAAAGGACGCATATTTTTTGCGCACATTGCGGAAATAAGCCGCGATTTCTTCCAGCAACAACAAATCAAAACCAGGATCACGATCAGTACCTTGTAATGCCGCCACGATAGACTCTGTGGGCGAATGACCGTACGTCATGGACATAGACGATATGGCGGTATCCACATGATCGATCCCTGCTTCAATGGCCTTTAAAATGGTCATTGAGGACAATCCTGCGGTCGCATGACAATGCAACTGTACGGGAATATCCAACGCAGACTTGAGTTGCGTCACTAATTCATAGGCATCGTAGGGCGCTAAAATGCCTGACATGTCCTTAATGGCCAACGATTGGGCACCCATATCCTCTATTTGCTTGGCTAAGGTCACCCAACTTTCTTTGGTATGCACCGGCGACGTCGTATAGGAGATAGTACCTTGGGCATGCTTGCCCTGTTTCTTTACCGCAGCCATGGCACGCTGTAAGTTGCGCGGATCGTTCATGGCATCAAATACCCGGAACACATCAACACCGTTGGTGGCTGCACGTTCGACAAACTTGTCTACCACGTCATCGGCGTAATGGCGATAACCTAGCAAGTTTTGGCCACGCAACAACATCTGCTGCTGAGTTTTCGGCATCGCCTTCTTCAGCTCACGAATACGATCCCATGGGTCTTCACCAAGATAGCGAATGCAGGCATCAAAGGTCGCACCACCCCAAGACTCAATGGACCAATAACCCACCTGATCCAGCTTCTCAGCGATGGGGAGCATGTCGTCTATACGCAGTCGGGTAGCAAACAGCGATTGGTGTGCATCACGCAACACCACATCGGTTATCTTTACAGGGTTCTTAGCACTCATGAGACTCTATTCCTAACACTGAATAAGTTTCTTAACGGTTATGGGCAGCTTTCGCAGCCGCCGCGACCGCAGCAATTTTCTCCATCTGCAGCGCATTATTGTTGCGTTGCGATGGGGTTGGCGTTGCTACAGGCGCTGCTTGTGGAATGCGCCGTACGATTAAGGTCATGGCCGTGGTAGCAAAAGTTAAAATAATGAGAAACGTGAATACGGTTCCCATCCCTAAAACCAGCAGCTGCCAGCCTTGTTGCATCAAGTCGGACATTGAGAATTATCCCTCTGGTCAGAAACGTCTCTCGACTTTTCAGGCATTGAATGTTCAGACAGGGAAAACCTGACTGTTTTTGTCAATTTTGTGAAACGAACCAACTTTACCCAAGGGTAAACAAATTCGCAACACACTTATGCGTTTTCTCTAACAATCTATTTTATTGAGTACTTTAATGACTTTTATTGACTCTTTCTCGTTATTTAAAAGATTATAGGAGAACTTAAAGGATTCAGACCGCCAATCGATAAGTCTATTTTTTGTAAATTTTGTAATTAAATTACAGTTAAAAGACGCTGATCAGAAAGAAAGCGAATAATTTTGTAACTCAAGAACAAATAAATGATGAATCAGACGAAAGTATTAGTGGCTTAAATCCGAGAGCTCATACGGAAATTGTGGTGCCGGGGATGCAACACACAGCAACCCATTGTGGTAGCTATGCACTGAAAGATAATAGGTAGAAGAGTTAGGGATAACAGCAGAAATGGCGCGCCCGGCACGATTCGAACGTGCGACCGCCTGGTTCGTAGCCAGGTACTCTATCCAGCTGAGCTACGGGCGCGTAAAACTGATAACGCTTTAATCTACGTTTGCCTTCGCCAAGGAACTCTTTAGCCTTGAGTTAAAGGTGGCGCGCCCGGCACGATTCGAACGTGCGACCGCCTGGTTCGTAGCCAGGTACTCTATCCAGCTGAGCTACGGGCGCGTATACGGTGTTACAAACTTCTTACGTCAAAACATAAGAGAAGCTTTCACGTCATCAAAGTGATGGCGGAGAGAGAGGGATTCGAACCCTCGATGAGATTTCTCCCATACGCCCTTAGCAGGGGCGCGCCTTCAGCCACTCGGCCATCTCTCCGAATCACGCGGCGCATAATACCATGATATTTATAAATTAAAAGGAAAAACTTTAATAAAATGAATGGATTACAGCGCCGCGCAGAAGAGCGAATGCTAATGGGAGGGCCCCTTAACTTTCGCCTTCGGTTGGATCATCCATCTCACGCTGAATACGGAGGTAGATCTCTTCGCGGTGAACCGCTACATCTTTAGGCGCGTTGACACCAATCCGCACCTGGTTGCCTTTCACACCCAACACAGTCACAGTAACTTCGTCACCGATCATTAAGGTTTCGCCCACACGGCGAGTCAGTATTAACATCTTTTCCGGTCTCCTGTTATCGGATTCTTTCCCAGAACCCATTTGTCGAGAGCCACTAAATAACCGTGCGTAAGTCCTCGCCAAAGGACGAAATTCCTTTAGCGAGGACTTCCTGCTCTGTTCAACAAAGGTTCCACAATCGCGCAAGGAAGAGAATATCTGTTTTAGTTCGTTTCTTCCACTGCATCCAGTCCAAAAGCAGTATGCAATGCACGAACGGCTAATTCCAAATATTTCTCTTCAATAACGACCGATACTTTGATCTCAGAAGTAGAAATAAGCTGAATATTGATCGATTCTGCCGCTAAGGCATCAAACATCCGTGATGCAACACCGGCGTGAGAGCGCATGCCAACACCCACAATGGACACCTTGGCAATTTTGTCATCACCGCGCACTTCACGAGCACCCAGATCATCCGCAACACGCATCAAAATCTCTTTGACGCGCTTGAAATCAGTACGGTTGATGGTGAAAGTAAAATCCGTATTACCCTCTTCCGAAATGTTTTGCACAATCATATCGACTTCAATGTTAGCCGCGCTTACCGGCCCCAGAATACGAGAGGCTACACCTGGGATATCCGGCACCCCCATAACGGTGAGCTTGCTTTCATCTCGATTAAATGCGATACCAGAAATTACCGGTTGTTCCATTTTATTCTCATCCTCAAAAGTAATCAGAGTGCCGGGACCGTCCTGAAAGGTTGACAGCACGCGTAACGGAACGTTGTATTTGCCCGCAAATTCGACGGAGCGAATCTGCAGCACCTTGGAGCCAAGGCTTGCCATTTCCAACATTTCTTCAAAGGTTATTTTGCTCATGCGTTGAGCCTTGGGCACAACACGCGGATCAGTGGTGTACACACCATCCACATCCGTATAAATTTGGCATTCGTCGGCTTTCAATGCAGCAGCGAGCGCAACACCTGTGGTATCGGAACCACCGCGTCCCAGCGTGGTTATGTTACCGTCATCATCAACGCCTTGGAAACCGGCCACTACGACTACGCGACCTTCCGCGAGGTCTGCCTTCATATTTTCTACATCAATGTCTTGAATACGCGCCTTAGTGTGTGCACTGTCCGTTTTAATGCGCACCTGCCAGCCGGTATAGGAACGGGCCGGACAGCCGCGTTTATTTAATGCCATCGACAACAAGGCTATGGTCACCTGCTCCCCTGTGGACACCAAGGCATCCATTTCGCGCGGTGAAGGCTCTTCGGTAATTTGGTGCGCTAACGCAATCAATCGATTGGTTTCACCTGACATAGCCGAAACCACAACCACAATATCGTGTCCAGCAGCACGAAACGCTTGTATTTTATCCGCAACACCTTCGATACGCTCAACGCTGCCCACCGAAGTTCCACCAAATTTTTGCACATAGAGCGCCATGTTACTGAGTTCCTATATTGACCATAAGAGTCCTTAAGAGCCGTGTGCGCAACAGGCCCTCAACCCTTCTCGCTTAAACCTTATTGAACACCCAATCGCGTGCTGCTTTAACAGCCTGATCAATGGCCTGCACATCTTTTCCGCCAGCCATCGCCAGATCAGGCTTACCACCACCTTTACCGCCGACAATTTCCGCCGCCACGTTAACCAACTCACCAGCACGCCATTGACCCACCAAGTCCTTAGTGACCCCAGCCACCAACTGAACTTTACCGTCCAGCTCCGCAGCTAAAAGCACCAAACCGGAACCTAGCGCGTTTTTGAGTTGATCCACCATATCACGCATGGCTTTTGCGTCAGCCACCGTGACCTTTGCAGCCACGAACTTTATCGCACCCAATGTTTCTGCTTGCGCCGCCAAGTCTCCGCCCGCTTTACTGTTCATCTTGGCTTGAAGACGCTCCAGCTCTTTCTCCAGCTCACGCTGCCGCGCCACTAATGACTGAACACGCTCGTGCAACTGTTCCGGCTTGGCTTTTAACAATTGACTCGCATGATGCAATTGCGCCGCCATTTGATCGACCAAGTGCAGTGCTACCGGCCCGACAACCGCTTCAATACGACGAACGCCCGCCGCAATACCCTGCTCTGCGACAACTTTCAACAAACCAATATCACCGGTGCGCTTGACGTGCGTGCCGCCACAAAGTTCGATCGAAAATTGCTCTGTACCCATGGTCAATACACGCACTTCGTCGTCGTACTTTTCGCCAAACAACGCCATCGCACCTTTTTCCCGCGCCGCTTCTATGGGCATGATTTCCGTCTGCACAGGTGTATTGGCCATAATTTGCTCATTGACCAGGTGCTCAATCGCCTGTAACTGGTCATCACTAACGGCTTCGAAATGTGAGAAGTCAAACCGTAGGCGGTCGGCCGTCACCAATGATCCCTTTTGCTGCACATGCTCACCGAGCACCTTACGCAACGCAGCGTGCAATAAGTGCGTCGCACTGTGATGGAGAGCGGTGATATGACGCCGTTTACTGTTTACAAAGCTACCCAATTCATCACCCACGGCAATGCTGCCCGACGCGACGCTACCGATGTGCAAATGAGCCTTGCCCTGTTTTTGGCAGTCAGCCACATCAAATACGGACAATTCACCGCGCAACTGCCCGGTGTCGCCGACTTGACCGCCTGACTCAGCGTAAAACGCTGTTTCATCTAAGACAATAATGCCTTCTTCGCCCGCGTCCAGTCGCTGAACCCTTTGCCCATCGCGGACAATTTCCGTTACTCGACCAGCCACGGACAACAACTCATACCCGGCAAATTGGGTTTCAGTATCCAGGGCGAGCAAATTAGATAAATCCAAGCTGAACTTACTGGCTTGCCGAGCCCGCGTTCGTTGGGCTTCCATAGCCCGCTCAAAACCGTCCATATCCAACGTCAGTTCACGTTCACGGGCAATGTCTGCCGTGAGGTCAACTGGAAAACCAAACGTATCATAGAGCGTGAAGACGGTATTACCCGGAATAACACGATCGGGCAATGCAGTAATAGCTTCGTCTAATAACCGCATACCTTTGTCTAAGGTTTTGGCGAACTGTTCTTCTTCTTGCAACAATACACGTTCGACTTGCGCTTGTGCGGCAGGCAACTCGGGGTAGGCCGCTCCCATTTCTTGCACCAGAGTGGTCACTAGGCGATAAAAGAAGGGCTCTTCCTGACCCAGCTTATGTCCATGCCGGACGGCACGACGAATAATGCGACGCAACACATAACCACGACCTTCATTGGCAGGCACAACACCGTCGACGATCAAAAAAGCGCAACTGCGGATATGGTCAGCCAGTACCCGTAGTGATGCATTGTCATTGTTGGCGCTATTGGTCGCTTGCGCAGCCGCCGCAATAAGGTTTTGGAATATGTCGATTTCATAGTTGGCGTGAACACCTTGCAAAATAGCCGCCAGGCGCTCTAAGCCCATTCCGGTATCAACACTGGGCTTTGGTAACGGGTCCATGGTGCCGTCCGCCTGACGGTTGAACTGCATGAACACCACATTCCAGATTTCGATAAACCGGTCGCCGTCTTCTTCAGCACTGCCTGGAGGGCCGCCCCATATGTGGTCTCCGTGATCATAGAATATCTCGGTACAGGGACCACAAGGGCCGGTATCTCCCATCTGCCAGAAGTTATCTGATGCATAACGGGCCCCCTTGTTGTCACCGATTCGTATAATGCGATCGGCTGGCACGCCAATATCGTTTGCCCATATTTGATAAGCTTCATCATCATCGGCGTAGATGGTCACCAACAGGCGCTCCTTCGGAAGCTGCAGTTCTTCCGTTAAAAAACGCCACGCAAAGCCAATAGCTTCTTGTTTGAAGTAATCACCAAAACTGAAGTTACCCAACATCTCAAAGAACGTATGATGACGCGCGGTGTAGCCCACGTTCTCCAGATCGTTATGCTTTCCTCCAGCACGCACTACGCGTTGCGACGTGGTCGCCCGGCTGTAATGCCGTTTCTCTTGACCCAAGAAGACATCCTTGAATTGATTCATTCCCGCATTGGTAAACAATAACGTTGGGTCGTTGGCGGGCACTAAACTGGACGAAGCCACCACCTCATGGCCGTTAGCCGCAAAGAAGTCGAGAAATCGTTGGCGAATTTCAGCGGTTTTCATCAACAAACACCGTAATGCAATAAAATTGTGCGCAATAGTACAATGGGAGGTGCTGCGATAGAAGGGGATTCAGAGTTGCCGGAGGTCAATCAGCTCTTCGATGACATCATAGGCAAAGCCTCGCTGCTGCAGAAACCGCGCCATACGAGCCTTCTCTTCGTAATTTTCCGGACTGATGCCGTCAAACTTCTTAATTAATGCGGCCTCAGCCAATTCATACCAGTTACAACTTTGTAAAACGGTATCCGACAAATGATCGGCAATGCCGCGTTGCAACAGCTCAAAACGGATCTTCACATCGCCATGACCACGGGCAGTCCGATGACGCACATAGGCTTCGGTAAAGCGGACATCACTTTGAAGATTGTCTTCTTGCAGCTGGGCAATAACCTGCTCAAAAACCTCCACCGTCAGCTCAGGAAACGCCTTGTGTAACCGTTCTTTCAATTCACGTACGCTATGCTCACGTCGTGCTAGGCAGTCCATTGCCACATGTCGCGGTGTTCTTTTCATACTACTCGTCGAAGCTGCTCAGATCTGTCTCTGCATCAACCGGGGTCTTGGTTGCTTTCGCAGCTTTACCTGTAGACTTGTTTGGTGCAGGTTTTGCTTCGCCATTGTCTTGTTCTGCTGTGGCATCAGATAAATAATGTGTGCGAATCTGTCCTTCGATCTCCGCCGCCAGTGCGGCGTTTTCTTCGAGGAACTTAGCGGCATTGGCTTTGCCCTGACCGATTTTATCGCCCTTGTAGCTGTACCATGCACCTGCCTTATCAACAATGCCAATTTTGACACCCAAATCAATCACTTCACCTAAGCGATATATGCCCTTGTTGTAAATGATCTGGAACTCGGCCTGTTTAAACGGAGGCGCCACCTTGTTCTTCACAACTTTCACCCGCGTCTCGCTGCCGACCACTTCTTCGCCTTCTTTTACCGTGCCAATACGCCGGATATCCAAACGTACTGAGGAGTAAAATTTGAGTGCATTGCCGCCGGTAGTGGTTTCCGGTGAGCCGAACATCACACCAATTTTCATTCGAATCTGGTTGATGAATACCACCAAGCAATTAGCATTCTTGATGTTACCGGTAATCTTGCGCAGCGCTTGCGACATCAAGCGAGCTTGTAAACCAACGTGCGTATCACCCATATCGCCTTCAATCTCGGCTTTCGGCGTCAAAGCGGCGACCGAGTCGATGATTACCACATCAACCGCATTAGACCGCACCAACATGTCCGCTATTTCCAATGCTTGCTCACCGGTGTCTGGCTGTGACACCAAGAGATCGTCAACATTGACCCCAAGTTTAGCTGCATAGATGGGGTCCAAAGCATGCTCGGCATCAATGAAGGCACAGGTTCCACCCGAGCGCTGCGCTTCTGCGATCACTTGCAAAGTCAAGGTCGTTTTACCTGATGACTCAGGACCATAGATTTCCACCACCCGACCTTTTGGCAAACCGCCAATACCTAACGCAATGTCCAGCCCTAGAGAACCCGTTGAAATAGCCGGGATCTTCACTCGCCCCGCGTCACCCAAACGCATAACGGAACCTTTACCGAATTGCCGTTCAATTTGTCCTAAAGCGGCTTCTAAAGCCTTGCTGCGATTCTCTGTCATGTACTTGTTCCTGTTCCTGTACCATAGGGGCGAAGGATTCGACTTACCGGGCGCCAAACCCAACTACTGTATATTTAATCAGTATGTTGCCACAAGCGCTGGCAAATGAAAACCCTGAACTTAAGGTGCAGGTTCATCGACTTGCTATTACATCGGAATACAACGCCTGCAGCACTGCCTTTACCGCTTGCCGTCGCACGTCATCTCGATTTCCCGAAAAAAGTTCGCATCGGGCCTGGGTTTGCTCGGTCGTACCCCAACTATACCAAACGGTACCCACCGGCTTTTCAACCGTACCGCCAGACGGACCTGCTACACCACTGACGGCGACAGCCCAGTCAGAGTTCGCTGCGCGACAGGCTCCAGCCACCATTGCGCGCACGACCGGCTCGCTAACGGCGCCATGAAGTTCGAGGTCTGCCTCTGTAACACCCAACAACTGATGTTTTAAGTCGTTGCTGTAGGTCACAAACCCGCCCGTAAACCAAGCCGAACTACCTGATAGGTCTGTGCATACCTTGGCTACCCACCCACCGGTACAGGATTCAGCGGTTGCCATGGTCTCACCACTGGCTACCAGCGCCTCGGCCACACGACGAGCCTGATTGTTAATTTCATCATCACTGGGGACTTTCATCCGCTTTATCCTCTGCTACCATAGGGCGCTTTTTAATCTGTCGCCCTACTCTAAATGGAAAATGCCGTGGCCAGCAACGAACATACGCCAATGATGCAACAGTATTTGGGCATCAAAGCACAACACCCTCATGATTTGCTGTTCTATCGCATGGGTGATTTTTACGAGTTGTTCTATGATGACGCGCGCCATGCCGCGCAGATGCTGGACATCACATTAACCGCTCGCGGTCAAAGTGGTGGCAAACCCATCCCCATGGCGGGCATTCCCTATCATGCGGCAGAGAATTACATTGCGAAAATTGTCCGGCTTGGCCGTACCGTCGCGATCTGTGAGCAGATGAGCGAGCCGGGCTTGACGAAGGGGCCTGTGCAACGCGAAGTGGTGCGGGTAATAACGCCTGGAACGCTAACAGACGAAGCGTTTTTGGCTGAGGGTCTAGACAACCTCTTGGTAGCGGCTTGGTATAATACACGTCACCGACCGTCGACGGATAACCCTGTAGGCATAGCGTATCTAGACATCAGCACCAGTCGGTTTGGTGTTATAGAGGTTGATTCTCTGGGCGGAGCGCTGGCGGAGCTTCAGCGTTTGCGTCCCGCAGAGTTGCTCTTGGATGAAGAAGCAGACTGGGGTGATGAGCTCAATCAATATGTCGGTCGCCGCACATTGCCGCCCTGGCACTTTGAACATCAAACCTGCCGAACGCTGCTACAAGAACATTTCAAGGTGAAGAATTTACAAGGCTTTGGTATCGACCACATGAGCGCTGCCATCAACTGTGCGGGTGCCTTGCTTGAGTATGCTCGGAACACTCAACGCTCAGACCTACAACACCTACAGCACATCAGTGCCGACATTCCGAACGACGCCATTGTGCTGGATGCAGCTTCACGACGTAATCTTGAATTGGACATCAACTTACAAGGTGGCGAAGACTTCACCTTGAATTGGGTGCTCAACCAAACGCGTACGACTATGGGCAAACGCTTGTTAAGGCGTTGGCTGAATCGTCCATTACGTGACCTATCTACTCTGGTTGCGCGCTTGGACTTCAATGACGCACTGCGACAGTCCCTAAAGACCGATGAACTCGGTCAACTGCTATCACCCATTGGCGATTTAGAGCGCATTCTCGGGCGCGTTGCCCTGCGTTCGGCGCGTCCACGAGACCTGACTCGCCTCAACGACAGTCTGCAACAAATTCCGGACGTAAAACGTTTATTAACGTCGTTGGACAACGAATTATCCACCAGCCTTTATACCGCGTTGCACGACTTCGAAGCGTTGACCCAAGAATTGAGTCGGGCGCTCGAAGATAACCCACCTATGGTACTGCGTGATGGCGGCGTTATCCGCGACGGCTACGATGCGGATCTGGATGAACTGCGCCAGCTTAGCCAGGGTGCAGGCGATCTATTGACCCGTGTGGAAACTCGTGAACGCGAAGCGACCGGTTTGTCGACCTTGAAGGTTGGCTACAACCGCGTCCATGGCTTTTACATCGAGGTCAGTAAAGCACAATCCGAGGGCGTGCCCGCACACTACATTCGACGGCAAACGTTAAAGAATGCTGAACGGTATATCATTGACGAGCTTAAAGAATACGAAGACCGTGTACTGAGCAGTAAAAGTCGTGCCCTCGCGCGCGAAAAACAGTTGTACGAGGCTTTACTCGATCAGCTTAACGAGCATTTACACAGTCTCCAGAGCACCGCCAAGGCACTGGCTGAAATCGATGTATTGTGTTGTTTTACGACGCAAGCAGAACAACTGCAATGGACAAGACCCGTGTTGACCCCGAATGCCGAACTGATCATTGAGTCAGGTCGCCACCCGGTTGTTGAAGCACTGCTTGACCAGCCTTTCGTACCAAATGATGTATCCCTCAACAAGCAGTGTCCGATGTACATTGTCACCGGCCCTAACATGGGGGGTAAATCGACTTACATGCGGCAGAATGCCCTGATTGCTATTCTCGCGCACATCGGTTCTTTTGTGCCCGCCAAAAAAGCCATTGTAGGGGATTTTGATCGTATCTTTACCCGTATGGGCAGCAGCGACGACATTGCTGGCGGTCGTTCTACCTTTATGGTGGAAATGACGGAAACCGCCAATATCCTGAACAACGCTACCGAACGCAGCCTGGTTCTGATGGATGAGGTCGGACGGGGTACGTCAACCTTTGATGGCTTATCCATCGCTTGGTCGGCCGCAGAACATCTGGCAGAGCACAACCGCTCTCTATGCCTGTTTGCGACGCACTATTTCGAGTTAACGGTACTCGCAGAACACTATCAGGGTGTCGGCAACTTACACCTAAAAGCCGCAGAGCATGATGAACACATCATCTTCATGCACCAGGTCCTCGACGGCCCTGCAAGTCAAAGTTACGGTATTCAAGTGGCGCGCTTAGCGGGCGTTCCTCCCTCGGTTTTAGCGTCTGCGCGCCAAAAACTTCATGAGCTGGAGGATTCCGCGGTGAAGAAGCCGACCAGAGGCCTACAAGGTGCTGTTTTGGAACCGGCACAGCCGGACCTATTCTCGATCCAGGAACACCCTGCGATGGTGTCGTTGCGACAACTAGAACCGGATAACATGACGCCACGGCAAGCACTGGAATGGCTTTACGACTGGCACAAAAAGTAAGCATAGCCTAGGCTGAAGAATGTCACGGAGATACTTCAGCTAATAACGAATTGTTCTAAAAAAAACTGTTTTATTGCCCCTATCGACTTGTGACGAGACGTTTGGGTCAATAGAATACGCAACCTGAAATTGAGGTTCCAACACAGCCCAGCGCAGGAGTGTCCACGATGGCATTTGTAGTTTTAGATAATTGTATCAAGTGCAAATACACCGACTGTGTTGAAGTTTGCCCGGTTGACTGCTTTTACGAAGGACCAAATTTTCTGGTTATACACCCTGACGAGTGTATCGACTGCGCGCTTTGCGAGCCAGAGTGTCCTGCGGAAGCGATTTTATCTGAAGATGAAGTACCTGAAGGTCAGCAGCAGTTTATTCAACTGAATGCCGACTTGGCAGAGGTATGGCCTAATATTACAGAACGTAAAGACCCGCTGCCGGATGCCGAAGAATGGAATGGTGTGCCCAATAAGGTGGCCCAGCTCGAACGATAATACATCATCTTCGAGCCGTTGAACCGCAATAGCTGATCGCATATCGCGCCTCTACTGCTCAACCGTCCGCCGGCCATTATGACCCACAAAAAAGCCCGATGTCTCGGGCTTTTTTTGACTCTACACCAGCAACTCAACGCTTAGTAGATCGGTCATCCTCAATCTTGATTTTGATCGGTGCTCGTTGATCACCGTACATCGACGTCCAATCGATACGGCTGACCAGAAACGCCGTTAGGCCAACACACACTATCAGGGCTATGATCATCGTACCTACCTCTCACTTGATCGCTTTTTATTGAGCTTAGTCATACTGTCGGTGTCCGCCAAGGAAAAACACCAGATGTTTACATTTCAGTACAAAACCTCATCGCTCAAAATCAATACGGCATTGCGCGCCCAACGCGCCCGCTATTCATGGAAAAGTGCGTTCGCCGAAAGACCTTGTTTCTCCATTATTTCGCGCATGCGCCGAAGTGCTTCTACTTGAATTTGCCTAACTCGTTCACGCGTTAATCCAATTTCACGTCCGACTTCTTCCAATGTATTGGTTTCATGCCCACGCAAACCGAAGCGACGCACCACTACCTCACGTTGTTTTTCGGACAATTCACTTAACCACATATCGATACTGGCGTTCAAATCATCGTCTTGCAGCGTTGTTTCGGGATCCAGTCCTACATTGTCATCGGCAATGGTCTCAACCAAAGTCTTATCGGAGTTGCCCGTCATTGGACTATCGATCGACGCCATGCGTTCATTGAGCCCCAGCATTTTCTGCACATCAGCAACAGGCTTATCCAACAACCGAGCAATATCTTCCGCCGTAGGTTCATGGTCCAGCGTTTGGGTCAGCTCACGTGCTGCGCGCAAATAGACATTCAGTTCTTTAACAACATGGATGGGCAGGCGAATGGTTCGGGTATTATTCATGATGGCCCGTTCAATGGTTTGCCGGATCCACCAAGTGGCGTAGGTTGAGAAGCGGAAACCACGTTCCGGGTCAAACTTTTCGACCGCACGGATCAGGCCGAGATTGCCCTCTTCTATCAGGTCAAGTAGTGGCAAGCCCCGATTAATGTAGCGCCGGGCGATTTTCACCACGAGGCGCAGGTTACTCTCAATCATGCGCTTCCGGCCGCTTTCCTCACCCCGTTGAGCTAAGCGTGAGAAGTAGACTTCTTCTTCTGCCGTGAGCAGAGGCGAAAATCCGATCTCATTTAAGTACAGCTGCGTTGCATCCAAAGTCTTTTGATAAACGACCGACGTATCAACTTCTTCTACAACGCTGCCTTCATCATCAGCACCCTCTAACTCGAGGACTGTCTCCTCAGCAAAGTCGTCTTCTACATCAATGTACACGGCATTGGTGAGTCGTTTTGCTTTTTCACTGTCTAATGCTGCCATCTCGTTGCCCTCATCCTAGAACCACCGCACAGAAACGGGTCCTGCCGGCTACAGTGATTCCAAGATTATGTCGGTGTTTGACACCTACTTTCTTGGAAGAAACGTCAGCGGATCAACGGGGCGGCCATCTCGGCGAATCTCAAAGTGAAGTAAGCTTTCGTCACCGCGGCTTCCTACGGCTGCTATAATGTCACCTTGCTTCACTTCCTGTTGCTCGGTGACATTAATGACACTGGCAAAAGCATATGCACTGAGTATTCGGCCTGCATGTTCCAAGATGATGAGATTACCGTACCCGCGTAACCCGTCACCGGCATACACGACGCGCCCGTCCGCTGCTGCGCGTACAGAGTCACCGATAGCAGCACTGATATCAATACCCTTGGAACCAGACGGAGTATCAGAAAACGTTCGCACTATATTCCCATCCACTGGCCACAGCCAATTACTCGGTGCCGGTGAACTGGCACTCGTCGAGGGTGGCGGTGTGACAACATTTTGGCGAGGCGATGTTGGCTCCACGACGCGGGGGGCGGGGGGTGTCGGCGCCGCAGTAATGGTCGTTTGCGGTGCATCGTCAATCAAGCGAATGACTTGCCCTGGTACGATGGTAAAGGGTTCGTTGATGCCGTTTGCGGCAGCAACCCGCCTGAAATCTAAGTTGTAGCGAAAGGAGATCGAATACAGTGTATCTCCACGTTGTACAACATAGCTTTGGGGACGCACTTCCGCCCGTGTGGATGAACTTTGATTGGGCGCCGTCGACTGGGCATTTCGATTTGCCGATGTTGCACTCTCCGTCGCACTGGGGCGCGGCCGAACAGGCTGACTGTTGCTGGGGGCAGGCGCCGAACTGGCCCGCCCGGGGATGTCTTCCAAGGCCACATACTGTGCGTTGTTTGCACAACCCCCTGCGATCAATAAAGTCAGCAAAAGAAGCGCGGAGAATCGATAGAACGCCTCATACATTGAGCTACTTTTTTTTGACACTGGGTCATACTTCGGCCTGAAAGCTGTCATTACATATTGTTAATTTTTGTAATTGAAGTTGTTAAGAGAACATTCATATATAACCAAATATTCTAAATAGTCTTTGATTGATGGGTTCACCGGCTTTTCACTGTACCACGCGCCAACCATTTGATAACAGCATAGACTATTACCCCACACAGAGTGGCCATAATACCCATGAAAAGGTCATTTAGACTGTCTGGCAAACGCAAAGTTAATGAGCCACCGGTATTAAGGTCACCTTGCCATGGCCAAAGCCTTGGCATGGCGCCCAAAACGACACCGGTTAATGCCGCCATAGCGATTAATCGGTGGGTCGCCATCAACCAATGCAAGAACTTGGAGAAGACCAAAATCCCAACCGCACACCCACTACCAATATACAGAATAACGGATAGTTCGAACTGTCTAATGGCATCCACAGCAGGACCATACAAGCCCAGCAGTAACAGAATCAAGCTGCCAGAAATGCCCGGCAGAATCATGGCGCTTATCGCTATCATACCGCCAAAAAAGAACCAAACAGGAATGGGCGCCATCGCCGCACTGCCAGCAAAGACGGTCACCAACGCCAGCAACATACCCAGCACCAATGCGATAACAGCGTTAACCGACCACACCACATCATGTAAAAGGTTAACAGAAGCCGCCGATAGCAAACCCAGAAAGAAACCCCACAGAAGGACGGGCTGATAGGCCAGAAACCAACCCACCAGATGGCTCATGGCAAACAGCGCCAACAGTATCCCGCTGAATAAGGTCAGCAGAAAATTGGCATCAATGTGTCGCCATGCCAGGCGCAGTTCTCCTTTGAACAAGAAGCGCAGGAATTGCAAATCCACAGCGGCAAGGGCATCAATAAACCGTCCATAGATACCCGTGATTAATGCCATGGTTCCGCCAGAAACACCAGGCACCATATCGGCAATACCCATTAACATGCCACGTGCCAACCACCCGGGAACTGCTTTCCAGCCTTCTACTTTCATAAGGACGCCTGTGTAGCGATCAAGGGAACAAAAAACGCTTCTTCAATATCTTCTTGCTGAAAACTGTCACCAACGCGCGTACAGCGCAATAGGCGTTGCTGTTGTTGGTCGCCAACAGGAATAATTAACACACCGCCTTCGGGAGAAAGCTGATCCAACAAGGCTTCCGGAACAGACTCGGGGGCCGCTGTGCACACAATGGCATCATAAGGCCCCTGTTCGGCCCAACCCCAATGCCCGTCCGCAACCCGAAACCGGACATTCCTGATCTGTAAGGAATGGCATCGGTCTTGCGCCTTGCGTTGCAACTCGGCAATCCGTTCAACCGACCAAACCACACCAGAAACTTGGGCCAAAATCACCGTTTGATAGCCCGAGCCACTGCCAATCTCCAATACTTTTTCCATCGATGAGCTGGATCTCGCAAGGCTGGTCATGCGCGCCACGGTATAGCTGTTTGATAGCGTCTGTCCGAAGCCGATGGGCAAGGCTGAATCATCATAGGCACGATGCGCTAAGGCCTCGTCTACGAACAGATGGCGGGGTGTACTGGCAATGATATTTAACAACGGTTCGTCGTCAATGCCTCGCGCTCTCAGGCGCTCGATCATCCGTTGACGCGCCCGCGCCGACGTCATACCAATGCCCGAAAGCTGGCGTTCATTTAGCGCTGAAGGCATGCTATAAAAACTCTCGTTTCATGTCGTCAATCCCGGTTCCGAAGCATTGCGGGCAGCCGCATCAACCACCCTAAATAATTCAGACAGCACCACAGTGGCAAACGCACCCGGTGGCAAGATAAAAGATAGCTTAAGCGCGTCGTCTTCTATGCGATGTTCGACCTGATTAACCCCAAGCACCGTCGCTCGACGGGCGGCCAATACTCGACGCTCCCGCAACTGATCCAACCAAATTGAATGGGTTGTTAATGCCGCCAGCTCTTCTTCGGTTGCCGCTAAACGCGGGTCAGCCACTATACCGGGCAACCAAGCACTGGGTGATAATTCGTGCGATGCCAAAAGATGTTGCAAACGTTCATCCAGCACATCCGCCACAAAACCCGCATTGCTCCCGCGCCAGCTGAGCCACCCCGGAAGCACCGGGGTCTGCCACCGTTGCTGTTTAACCCGTTGAGCCAATTGCAAGTTGAATAGAAAACTACGCACCGCCGATAACTGCATACCGCGTTGAAAACGATCATCCGACCATTGGATGGCCAGCGGCCGCGCATCAAATGTTATACCGAAACGCTGCGAGCCATAATAATTCGGTACGCCTTGCGCTGAAATCTTCTGCAAACGCTGCACTAACCCGTGCGTCGATACCTTAACGTCGCGCAAGATTAACGCAAAATGGTTGCCCGAATGCATGCCTCGGCGAATCTTCTTGGCTTGCCAAACATGCTGCAAAACCCGAAATTCTGCATGGTCAGGTGGTGGCAATACGCCCTTCTTTTCACCGCCAGGCAACCATACACTGAACCATTGCCGCGTGATGGCATGTCGGTCTTTCAACCCTGCATAGGCTACATCGCGTTTTCTTACACCGAAGAATTCGGCCAATTGACCCGCAACCCATTGCGTATTCGATGAGACTTTTTCGATCCAGAGCCATAGGTGCTCACCCCCCGACGGCTCGGTAGGAACCAACTGCTCCGTCACCACAAAATCGGCCGGATAGCGACGAATGACCGCATCCCCCAACGGAGCGCCATGAGCTGTGGGCCAATCAGCTATTGTGCCCGACACAACAGGACCACGGCATGCGTACCAATGCCCTCTTTTCGCCCAACAAAGCCCAAGCGCTCTGTCGTTGTAGCTTTGATATTAATCCGGTTCATATCGGCTCCCAGGACATGGGCGATAACGTCCTTCATGGCCGCTTTATGCGGCGAAATTTTCGGCGTTTCAGCGACAATGGTCACATCCAAATTGCCGAGTTGGTAGCCTGCTACCTTTGCTTGCGCCCAGACACTGCGCAAAAGCTCGGCGCTGTCGGCACCAGCCCAAGCATCATCGCTGTCCGGGAAGTGCTCACCAATATCACCTTTGCCTAAAGCCCCTAAAATTGCATCAGCAATCGCATGCAATACTACATCACCATCGGAATGCGCGAGCAAAGGGTATTTAACCGGCACGTTGACACCACCCAACTTCTGCATACCTTCCGCTGCATCGGTAGCGAACCGGTGAACGTCATAGCCATGTCCTATGCGAAAATCATTCATCGTGCGTTAATATCCATTCAATCAGAGGTAGGTCTTCCGGTTCCGTTAACTTCATGTTCCGCCAATGTCCAGTAATCAAATGGCAGACGTGACCAAAATGTGCCATTGCAGAGGCCTCATCCGTGACCTCTAAGCCTTCTGCCAACGCACCTTCTAAAGCTCGAAAAAGTTCTCCGGCGCGAAAACACTGTGGCGTTTGCGCGAGCCAGATTTGGTCTCTGGGTAACGTCTGTTCAATTTGGTTGGCGGAACCCGAACGTTTTACGGTATCCCGCACCGGTTGCGCCAGTAACCCGCCTTCTTGAAACTCAACACAATGGGCCATTAGGCGCTCAACATCGGCAAGGCGAACACCAGGACGCGCTGCATCGTGCACCAATACCCAAACCTGATCTCCCGCTGCAGCTATGATCGAGGTAAGCCCGGCCAGCACCGTATGAACGCGCTCTGCACCACCGACAACCTTATGGCAAGTTAAATGACTCGGTAAGATCACATCACTGCGATCGTCATTGGGTGCCGTCGCTAACACCAAGCCCGTTAATGTCGCCACCTGGGCCATACGATCTATGGCATGTTGCAACACGGTTTTACCCGCAACATTAAGATATTGCTTGGGTATCGGTGCATTCATTCGGCGCCCGGCACCTGCGGCGGGTATCAATACCCAAAATCCATCCGTTTTACGCTGTATGGTCAAACAGTCTACTCATCTTCAAATAAAAACAATGTTTCCCCGGGCCGGATCAGACCAAAGCGCTCACGCGCCTGTTCAATGACGGCGTCTTGATCACCGGAGTCTTTTAACGCTCGAACCTGAGCCCGAAGCTGATCATTAATGGCCTGTTGCACCGCACTTTGAGCTTCCAATTCAGCAATCCGCGTTTGCAGGCTGCGAATTTCGGCCACGCTATTTTCGCCAAACCATAAGCGACCTTGCAGGTACATCAGCACCACAATAAGGCTGAGCAGTAGCAGGTTTCTCATGGTATAACCTTTTAACAAGCGATGAATGCCCACAAAAAAAGGGCCTCAAGGGCCCTTTTAGCGCTTATCCGTCAGAATTAAGCTTGGCCTTTGATTTCCCGGCGGCCATTGTACACGGCTTTTTCACCGAGTTGTTCTTCAATGCGCAACAAACGGTTGTATTTTGAGACGCGATCAGAACGGCACAATGAACCGGTTTTGACTTGGCCAGCCGCCGTACCCACAGCCAAATCGGCAATGGTAGTGTCTTCGGTTTCGCCCGAGCGGTGCGAAATGACCGCCGTATAGCCCGCATCTTTCGCCATTTTAATGGCTTCCAACGTTTCTGTCAGCGAGCCAATTTGATTGAACTTGATCAGAATTGAATTAGCGATGCCCTTGTCGATACCTTCTTTTAAGATCTTCGTATTGGTCACGAACAGATCATCACCGACCAATTGCACACGATCACCCAGCAATTCGGTTTGAACTTTCCAGCCATCCCAATCACTTTCGTCCAAGCCGTCTTCAATCGAAACAATAGGGTACTTGTCACACATGGATTTCAGGAATTCAGAGAAGCCACGTGAGTCGTACACCTTACCTTCACCAGCCAAGTCGTACTTACCGTTCTTGTAGAACTCCGACGCTGCACAATCCAGAGCCAAAGTCACATTTTCACCCAGCTTGTAGCCCGCTGATTCTACTGCTTTACCAATGATCGCCAAGGCCGCTTCGTTAGACTCCAGGTTCGGAGCAAAACCACCTTCGTCGCCTACGGCCGTGCTTAATTCCAAAGCCGACAATTCTTTTTTCAATGCATGGAAGATTTCCGCACCACAACGCAGCGCTTCTTTAAACGAGGTAAACCCAACAGGTTGCACCATGAACTCTTGAATATCGACGTTATTGTCGGCGTGCTCGCCACCATTAATGATGTTCATCATTGGCACCGGCATACTGAATTGACCAGGGGTACCATTGACTTCAGCAATGTATTCATAGAGCTCAATGCCACGCTCAGCGGCGACAGCCTTAGCCGTCGCCAAAGACACCGCAAGAATCGCATTGGCGCCTAACTTGGATTTATTTTCGGTGCCGTCAAGATCAATCATGATCTTGTCAATGGCACGCTGATCCGCATCTTGGCCCACCAAAGCAGAACGAATGGCGGTATTGATGTTCTCTACGGCTTTGCTCACACCCTTGCCCAGGTAGCGAGATTTGTCACCATCACGCAGCTCCAAGGCTTCGCGTGAACCGGTCGATGCACCGGACGGGGCACAGGCAGTGCCAAAAGCACCTGAGGCCAACACCACATCAGCTTCAACCGTTGGGTTGCCGCGTGAATCCAGAACTTCTCTTGCTTTGATATCTGCGATAATCGCCATGCGTACTCTCCTGATTGCTGATCGCCTACTACCGGCAGGCGGTATTCTTGCTTATTGATGTAATTTTCTTACAAAAATTCATCAATGTATAGTAGCCAAGAGCAATATCTGTTGTTTAATTACAAATTGCCCTGCGCTTTCGCGTACTCGGTGGCTGCCGTTATGAATCCACTGAACAGACCATGTCCATCACGCGGTGTACTGGTGAACTCAGGATGGAATTGGCACGCGACAAACCACGGATGGTCAGGCACCTCAACCACTTCAACCAAGTTTCCGTCAACACTACGACCCGCAATACGCAGACCTTTCTTCTCCAACTGCGGAACGTAATGGTCGTTCACTTCATAGCGGTGGCGATGGCGCTCAATGATATCGACGCCACCATAGGCTTGCGCCGAGAGGCTACCCTCCAACAACTTGCATTCCTGCGCGCCAAGACGCATGGTGCCGCCCAAATCCGATTCTTCTGAGCGCTCGACTTTGCGCCCATCCGACTCGATCCATTCCGTAATCAACCCGACCACCGGATGACGGCTTTGGCGGTCAAACTCGGTCGAATGTGCCCCTTCAAGCCCGGCCACATGGCGCGCAAATTCAATAACGGCGACCTGCATACCTAAGCAAATACCTAAATAGGGAATCTTGTTCTCACGGGCATAGCGCACAGTTTCAATTTTGCCTTCCACACCGCGATAGCCAAAACCGCCAGGCACCAAAATGGCCGAGACGCCTTGCAAGAGTCCGGCGCCCTCTTCTTCAATTTTTTCCGAATCGATATAGCGGATTTTCACCTTGGTTTTACTGCGAATACCGGCATGATCGATGGCTTCGATCAACGACTTATAGGCATCCAACAACTCCATGTATTTACCCACCATCGCAATGGTGATTTCCTGCTCCGGGTTGAGCTTCCGGTAGGCCACGTCATCCCATTCGGACAAATCCGCAGCAGGGCAGTCCAAACCGAATTTCTCGACGACGATGTCATCAAGACCGGCATCTGACAACATACGCGGAATACGATAAATGGTATTGGCGTCTGGCAACGGGATAACAGCGCGTTCTTCAACGTTGGTGAATAGCGCGATCTTTTTCAATGCGCTGCGGTCTATTTCAACTTCTGAACGGCAGATCAGAATATCAGGCTGCAAACCAATGGTGCGTAATTCTTTGACCGAGTGCTGGGTTGGCTTGGTTTTGATCTCGCCTGCCGTCGCAATATACGGCACCAGGGTCAGGTGCATCGACAACGCACGGCGGCTACCCAGTTCAATTTTCAACTGACGCACGGCTTCCAAAAACGGTAATGACTCGATATCGCCAACCGTGCCGCCAATTTCGACCAAGGCAATATCGGCATTTCCGGCACCGGCAATAACCCGGCGTTTAATTTCATCGGTGATGTGCGGAATGACTTGAACGGTACCACCCAAGTAGTCACCACGGCGCTCTTTGCGCAGCACATGCTGATAAACACGGCCCGTCGTGAAATTATTATTTTGCGACATCTTGGTGCGAATAAAGCGTTCGTAATGACCCAAGTCCAGGTCCGTCTCGGCACCGTCTTGTGTTACGAAAACCTCACCGTGTTGAAATGGGCTCATGGTGCCTGGATCTACATTGATGTAAGGATCCAGCTTGAGCATGGTCACATTGAGACCACGGGCCTCGAGAATGGCCGCGAGTGAAGCGGAAGCAATGCCCTTCCCGAGAGAAGAAACAACACCGCCGGTGACAAAAATGTAGCGAGTCATTGGATAGCCCATCTTGGTGTAAAAACAAAAAACCCTCCCGTGACCACAGCATAGACTTGGATCAATTCAGGAAGGCTTCAGGGTAATAAATTGAGAGTTTCCGACACGCCAACGCTGTACGGCAAACCACTCTTAAGACGGGACGATACAGTACCACAACACACAGCCGTGCTCAATCGGGAGATTCAGGCTATTCGACTAATTCAACAGATGACAACAACGAAACGTGGGAAGAAAAATGGCAGGAAATAAGAAAACTGAGGAAATTTGGTCGGGCATAGAGGATTTGAACCTCTGACCCTCGCCACCCCATGACGATGCGCTACCAGACTGCGCTAATGCCCGACTACGCGAGGCATAATACTCTAACTAATTGAAATTTCAAGCGTTTATTTCTCGCCTCCGGCGAGCAGATCGAGCACATCTTCAAGCTGGTCAATCAGCTCTGATACTTCATGCCGGGCGATCGTTCTAATCGGGGGTGCGGTACGTGGCACATTGAGATGACCAAGATCAAAGTCCGTACCAATCTCTTCGGCGGTAAGCGGTGTTGCCGTTGACTCGTCCTTTGGCTCTTCGGCGGCCGGCTGCATCGCCGTACTCAAGGACACTGGGGGTTTGCTAGGCTTCTGCTTGGTTTTGGCCTCCTGCTCCAGTTTTTGTCGGGCACCATTAATGGTAAAGCCTTCCTCATAGAGTAATGTCTGAATGGTGTTGATCAACAACACATCATCACGCTGATAATACCGTCGATTACCACGCCGCTTCACCGGGTTGAGTTGCGGAAACTCTTGTTCCCAGTAGCGCAATACATGTGTTTTCAACCCACACAGTTCAGCGACTTCACCAATGGTGAAATAGCGTTTAGAGGGTATTTCCAACATATTACTGTTCGCTCGGCGGTTCGGTTCCATCATAGGTCTCAACCTGAACCTTCAACTTTTGACCCGGCCTAAACGTCACCACCCGACGCGCTGAAATAGGAATTTCTTCGCCCGTCTTCGGGTTTCTGCCGGGTCTTTGGCGCTTGTCGCGCAAGTCAAAGTTGCCGAACCCCGACAACTTAACTTGCTCGTTATGCACCAGGCTCTCGGTGATCTCCAAAAAAAACAACTCTACCATTTCTTTGGCTTCACGCTTGTTAAGACCCAACTCTTCGTACAACCGTTCTGCCATTTCTGACTTGGTCAATGCCATGGTCAGTTCCTCAGTGTTGCTCCAAAATCCTCTTGCAGGAGAGTGATGGTTTCACTCATGGCCGCCGTTAATTCATCGTCGGCCATCGGGCGCTCGGGGTGTTGCCAAGTGAGCTGTATAGCCACACTCTTTTTCTCTGAGCCCAAGCGCTCCCCTTCGTATACATCGAAAACATCCACATGAGTCATCCACTCTCCGCCCGACCGCAGCGCTGCATCCATTAAGGATTGAACAGGCACTGACTTGTCGACCACCACCGCGATGTCACGGCGACTGAACGGGAAACGGGAAATAGGGGTAAAAGCAGGCATCTTTCGGGTGATAACGGCCGCAAAGTCCAGCTCAAAGACAAACGCAGCTTTTTTCAAACCGAGCCACTTTTCGACTTTGGGGTGTAATCGACCAACAACCCCTACCGCATTGCCACCCAGCATGACACGAGCGCACTGCCCAGGGTGCAAGTAAGGCACATCGACCGCACGCTCCATGGTGACTTGATGACCGGCCGAGAGCCCCAGTAAGGCTTCTACATCGCCTTTAATGTCATAAAAATCCACCATTGCTCCGGCACCCAACCAAGGCACGGCAGAGCGAGGACCATAAATTAAACCGGCCACTTTTTTGGTCTGTTCTAATTCATTCAGCTCGCCACGAAACACCAAGCCGGTCTCAAACAAACGTACCCGTTCTTGCTGACGATTCACATTGTGCTTTAAGGCACCCAACAAACCGGCAATGACCGTGGTGCGCATCACACCCAAGTCTTCCGAGATAGGATTCGCCAGCGCTAACGCTGGAAAATTGGGCTCCAAAAGAGCCTGCAATTGGGGCTCAACGAAGCTGTAACTCACGATTTCCTGGTAACCCAACGACACCATACGCTGATTCACCAAGCGAACGCTTTGCTGGGCTTCAGGCAGCGGCGCAATCACCATGGGCGCAACGGGGTGGGACACGGGCAAATGATCGTAGCCGTAAATACGTCCCACTTCTTCTATGAGATCGGCCGTGATGCTGATATCAAACCGCCAAGAGGGCACCTGAATCGTCCAAGTATCGGCCAGACGCTCAACGCCAAAACCCAAGCCTGTAAAAATCTGCGTAATGCGATCGGCCGGGATCATCACCCCCAACGCTGCGTGGATCTGCGATTCGGTCACACTGACACTGGCTTGCATCGGCAAATCAGCCTCTGAAACCACTTCTGAGACAGGACCTGCCTGGCCACCGACGATATCCAGCAACAGAGCCGTTGCACGCTCCATCGCTTTGGCCTGCAAGGTATAATCCACCCCACGCTCATAGCGGTGTGACGAATCAGTATGCAAACCGTACGAACGCGCACGGCCCGCAACCTGCAAGGGTGCAAAGAATGCACACTCCAAGAATATATCGCGTGTTTCGGCACTGATGCCTGTGTTTTCACCGCCCATGATGCCCGCCATAGCGAGCGGCTGTGCTGCATCAGCAATCACCAAGGTTTCATTTCGCAAACTGACGGCTTGGCCATCCAACAACGTGAGTTGCTCGCCCTCGGTAGCCCAACGCACATGTATTTCACCCTGCAAGGTCGCCAAGTCAAAGCCGTGCATGGGCTGACCCAATTCCAACATGACATAGTTGGTGACATCCACCACAGGATCAATACTGCGCACACCACCACGGCGTAATCGCTCGACCATCCACAAGGGAGTTGTCGCACCGGGGTTGATACCTCGAATGACACGACCCAAATAGCGTGGGCAGCCTTCGGGTGCAGAAACGCGAATGGGGAAGGTATCGTCAATCGCCGCTGCGACCGGTTCAACCACCACTTCACATACGGGAAGTTGGTTCAGAACACCGACTTCGCGGGCCAAACCAGCAATACTTAAACAATCTGCACGATTGGGCGTGAGGTCAACTTCAATACACTGATCATCCAGCTCCAAATAGCCGCGCAAATCGCTACCAACCGGTGCATCCTTTGCCAGTTCCATAATGCCATCATGGTCATCTGACAACTCCAGTTCTTTCCCGCTGCACAGCATGCCGAAGCTTTCCACATCACGCAGCTTGGCTTTCTTGATTTTAAAATTACCCGGCAACACGGCGCCAACGCGGGCAAAAGCCACTTTGATCCCGGCACGCGCATTGGGTGCACCACACACCACCTGCCAGGTATCTATGCCGTCATTCACGGCACAAACACGCAGTTTGTCGGCATTGGGGTGTTGTTCCGCCGCAATAACTTCAGCCACTACGACCCCGGAAAAGTCACCGGCTACAGGTTCTGCGCCGTCCACTTCCAGCCCGGCCATGGTGATCTGGTGCAACAGTGCAGCAGACTCGATATTAGGATTTACCCACTGTCTTAACCAGCGTTCACTTAATTTCATGATGACTTACTTAATTCGTTGTCCATTACTTAAATTGCGCCAGGAACTTCAGATCATTCTCAAAGAACATGCGCAAATCGTTCACCCCATAGCGCAACATCGCCAAGCGTTCAACACCCATGCCAAACGCAAAGCCTTGATACTTCTCGGCATCGATACCGGCATAACGCAGCACTTCAGGGTGTACCATGCCGCAGCCCATAACCTCTAACCAGCCGGTGTGACTGCATACCCGGCAACCTTTACCGCCACAATGCACACACGCCATATCGACTTCTGCCGACGGCTCCGTGAACGGAAAATAACTGGGGCGGAAACGCACGGCTAGGTCTTGCTCAAAAAACTCGCGCAAAAATGATATGACCGTACCCTTCAAGTTCGCAAAACTGACTCGCTCATCCACCAACAACCCTTCCATTTGATGGAACATCGGGGTGTGAGTTAAGTCCGAGTCACAGCGATACACACGCCCAGGGCAGACAATACGAACAGGCGGCTCTTGAGCACTCATTACGCGCACCTGTACCGGTGACGTGTGGGTACGCAATAAACGGGTTGCATCGAAATAAAAGGTATCGTGCATTGCCCGCGCGGGATGGTGCGAAGGAATATTTAACGCTTCAAAGTTATGGTAGTCGTCTTCGACTTCAGGACCTTCCGCAACGCTGTAACCCATGCGGGTAAAGAAATCCGTCATGCGTTCTACGGTGCGCGTTACCGGATGCAGACCACCCTGCCCTTGCTGGCGACCAGGCAAGGTAATATCAACGGTTTCATGCGCTAACTTGTGCGCCAGCTCGGCATCTTCCAAAGCCGCTTTGCGTGCATTTAAGGCATCTGAAACCTGCTCTTTGGCCGCATTGATTAATGCACCGGCCGCCGGACGTTCTTCCGGTGATAATGCACCCAGTTGTTTAAGTTGAGCGGTTATCTCACCTTTCTTTCCCAACTTACGCACCCGCAATTCTTCCAGTTCGGCGGGTGATTCCGTGGCAGCAATAATTTTTAGCGTCTCTGCCACCAAGGTGTCCAGATTTTCCATGGATGTCTCAATCATTGGTTTTCGATAGGGTTACTATAGGGAAGTTGATCAAATAAGCAACTGAATTCTAAGGGGTTTTTACAATTATGATGAAAAAATGCACAACGTTTTCCGTCTATTTTATCGTTCAAGATACGACAAATGCATGACACCATAAACCGCAGCCGTTACCCTTTGCATTCGGTTTAAGCGAGCACGAGATGGCATGATAAACGATGTAATAGACATTGCTTTGGAAGCGGGCGACGCCATTTTGGCGATTTATCATCATGATTTCGACGTTGACCAAAAATCGGACAATACACCGGTCACTGCAGCCGATCTGGCCGCCAACCACCATATCGTTGAACGCTTAACGGCCCTGACGCCCGGCATGCCGATCCTCACCGAAGAGTCTGCGCTCGCCCCTTGGTCCGAACGTCAACATTGGTCACGTTATTGGCTGGTAGACCCACTTGACGGCACCAAGGAATTCGTCAAACGCAATGGTGATTTTACCGTGAACATTGCACTCGTAGACGCCCATGAGGCCGTCCTAGGTGTGGTGTTCGCCCCGGCGCGGCAAGAGCTCTGGTATGCTGTTGCCGGTCAGGGTGCTTTTTACCGTCGTACAACCGATCTGGCTAATCCCATCGAGCTGAAGACCTGCTCAGTACCCGACCAGGACCAACCCTGGCTTGCGCTGGGCAGCCGGTCTTTTCACGAAGATATCGTGCAAGCATTCTTAAATGACTTAGGGCCGCATACGTTAGCGCCCGTGGGCAGTGCCATCAAAACCTGCATGATTGCCGCAGGGCAAGCACATATCTATCCTCGCCTTGGCTTAACGTCAGAATGGGATACGGCGGCATCACAAGTCATCATTGAACAGGCAGGCGGCCTTCTGATCAACGCCGAAACCGGCCTGCGACTGCAGTACAACACCAAAGAATCTTTACTAAACCCATGGTTTGTGGCGGCCTGCGCGGACGACCCACGCTGGCGCCACAGTCTCAGTCGTATTAAGCGTTAAAGCACTTCTTCACCGAGGTGCAGTTGATGACGAATGTTGGCGAGCGTGCGTTCGCCGATGCCGCGAATGTTTAACAATTCGTCCACGGTTAGAAACGGGCCATGTTCTTCTCGATAGGCCACAATGGCATCGGCCCGTGCTGGCCCAATGCCCTGCAGAACGGTGGCCATTTTTTCGGCATCATCCAGATTGATGTTGACCATGACGATCAATTCATCATGCGTTTCATTGAGCACTTGCTCGGGAGTTTCTGCTTGCGCAATCGCAGCGAAGCCGAGCAAACAAGCGAATATAAAACGAATCGACAGCGTATTGACGTGTTTCATAAATCATTTCCTTTTTTAATTACGATGATGGGGCGGAGCGTCATCGTGACCGACTGCTTCCCTGATCCCTGCTCCTCGGCTCGTTGTTTGACGAGCTTGGCGTGGACTATGGCAAAAAATACTCGACCTAACAACTTGCCCTTAGGTTTAAGTTAACCCTGGGTATAGCTGTTGTCGTCGCGTTGGTGCGTTGCTTGCCAGGGTTGCACTCAGGTAACATTGGACTCGCTCTATTTGATGTGACCTACGCCCTACCGGACCCTAATCATGGCCAATATGCTCTTTCAGCGCGATATCGTCTCCATCACCGACTTGGACAAGTCAACCCTTGAACTGATCGTGAAAACCGCCGAAGCGATAAAGCAAGGAAACTACAAACCCTGGCTGAAAGACAAAGTATTAGCGAGTTGCTTTTTTGAAGCGTCCACCCGCACCCGCTTGTCCTTTGAAACGGCGGTGCATCGTTTGGGGGGCCAATTGATTGGGTTTTCGGATGGCAGCAACACCTCCGCCAAAAAAGGGGAAACCCTTGCCGATACCATCCGCATGATCGCGTCCTATACCGACGCCATCATCATGCGCCACCCGCAAGAAGGTGCCGCCCGCCTCGCCAGTGAGTTTTCTGATGTGCCGGTGATTAACGGTGGCGATGGAGCGAACCAGCACCCCACGCAAACCCTGCTCGACCTGTTCACACTGTATGAATGCCAGGACCGTCTTGAGGGGTTGAATATCGCGTTTGTCGGCGACCTGAAATACGGTCGCACCGTGCACTCGCTCGCCCAAGCCTGCGCGCACTTTGGCGCGCGTTACTATTTTATTTCCCCGGATGCGCTGGCAATGCCAGAATATCTGCTCGACGATCTATCGCGCCAAGGCGTCTATTACGAGCGCGCCGCCAACATTGAATCCATCATTCCCGAGGTCGACGTGATCTATATGACCCGGGTACAAAAAGAACGCTTCGATCCGACAGAGTACATGCACATCGCGTCGCAGTACGTTCTCAATGCCGCCATGCTCAATTCCGCGCAACCGCATCTACGAGTCCTACATCCGCTGCCCCGAGTAAATGAAATTGATGTATCGGTCGATACGACACCCCACGCTTACTATTTTCAACAAGCGGAAAATGGCGTTTATGCCCGCATGGCCCTGTTGGCGTTAATTCTGAACGAAACCCTTTAAGGAATGGATGAGAACCCCACCATGACTGACCATAAGTTACAGGTAGAAGCCATTCAACGCGGTACGGTGATTGACCATATCCCGCAGGGCAACGGCATTAAAATTGTGCACCGTATTCAAAAACTGGCCCCGCATGTACGACTGACGGTTGGTTTAAATCTGCCCAGTAAAGACATGGGGCAGAAAGACTTAGTGAAGGTCGACGACTGGCTATTTACCGAACAACAAGCCTATGAGTTAGCCCTGTTCGCCCCGGATGCCACCATCAATGTGATTGATCACTACGATGTGGTGAACAAATACAAAATGTCGTTGCCAGAACACCTAATTGGCGTGTTGACCTGCCTCAACAGCAACTGCATTTCGCACAATGAGCCCGTGCAGTCACACTTTAAGGTGTTCCAACACGGCGACCATGTACAACTGAAATGCCATTACTGTGAACGTACCTTTAGTGACAGCTTGTTTGCTTAAGGAAGCTCTGCACTAAAGCCTGATAATGGCGATCGCGTCGTTCAATTGGCGCGCAATGCTGTTCAGTTCATTGGCCCTTTCCGAGGTGGATTCAAAACGCGCTGCCAGCTCGGTGCCTTGATCGTTAATGCCATTGGTGCGCCGACTAATCTCTTCACTGGTCGCCTGTTGCTGTTCGGTTGACGCCGAAACTTGCAGGTTCAATTCCGATAGTCGGGTGACCGACTGCAAATAGCCTTCGAACATCTCATGTATGCGCTGAACACGGCCCGAAACCTCTGCAACGTTATGTTCGCTGGCTTGAATCGAGTTCACCGCGTCTGTTGAACCGGTCATCACCCGGTCAATTTTCTCGCGGATTTCTTGCGTACTCTGTTGTGTGCGGCTCGCCAGCGTGCGAACCTCATCCGCTACCACGGCAAAACCTCGCCCCTGCTCGCCCGCACGCGCGGCCTCTATGGCAGCGTTCAGGGCAAGCAAATTGGTTTGTTCCGCAATTTTTTGGATGACCTCCAAGATATCTTCAATACTCAACACATCTTCGTTCAGCCGCGTGATCACCTGTGCTGCTGAACGCATGGTGTCCGTCAGCTTATCAGATGACGTGACGGTCGCTTCAATCGACTGTTCAATCTCGTGTGCCGTACCCTCACTTTTGTTCATTTCGTCTGCAGCACTGCGAGTATTGTGCGCCACCTCACGAATACTGGCCGACATTTCGGTCAATCCGGTAGCAATAGACCCCAGATCCTGACTCTGCACATTTAAGGTATCACGCGTAATGTCCGTATCTTCCGCCGTACTTTGTGAAACTTCATTGATGCGTTCACTCACATCGGACACCCGCGTAACGATGCCTTTGAAATCATCGACCATAGTTTCAGTCGCGACAAATATTTCACCAATCTCATCTTTGCCGTACTGACCGACACTGGCTTTGAAGTCGCCTTCGCCGACGCGTTTCATGTAGTGACTCAAACGTCGGATGGGTTTGCGAATACTACGAATCACCAACCAGGAAACAATAATGCAGAGGGCGATGATTGCCGCCGTCAACGCCACAATGATGGTGCGGGAAACGGCGACGTTTGCCACGGCTTCCTGCGCGATTTGATTGACGCCCGTATCCAACAGCGTCGAAATGTTCTGCAACGATTGCGCCGAGAGCGCCAGATTTTCCTGCGCGGCTTCAATTCGACCGGGCAAGTTATTCCGTATTTCGACAAATAAATTCTTTTGCTGGGCAATCAGCCCCTCGTTGGACACCGTTAGGTCGTTTAGCTCGCGAAAGAAGGGCTCCAATTCCGAGTAATAGGCGTCAAAGGCGGCATCTGCATCGGCTTGATCGAGAATATCAAAGGTCAATCGGGCAACCCCATCGATGTTATCGCGCAACTGCGTCTGTAAATCCTCAATCACAGCCATACTATCAGCCAAGGAGACATTGATCGCCATCAGGATGGAACTGTCGAGCAAGCCATAAATCTGATAGGCCATCGCCTGCGCGGACGGCACGGTAATGTCGTCTCGATAGTTGGCAAACACCGGCGCTGCCCGGTTTCGAAGGTCTTGTAACTGGAGTCGCAATTCGTTGATCCTTTGCTCGCGCTCTAACGACCGTTGGTGAGTCTCCATATTGGTCTGAATTAACCCGATTTGTTCACTCGCCACGGTGAACGCCTGCTCCAGCTGTGCGGTTTGATCGCCCAAAGACGACAGCAACAGATCATTGGTGCCCAAACGGTCAACCAGTGCATTGAACTGCTCGACGTTTTGCGACATCTCATCTTCGATGATTGTCAGTTGTTCGCCTGCTCTGCTGTTGTAATGCTCGGCCGCCGCCGTACTGATCTGCAACAAGGCTATACGCGCTTCGGCCAAACTGGCCTTAGCCGGAATAGCGGCCTTGACCAGTCCGTCCAAGCCGGCATTAATACGGGTAAGGCCCATGAGGCTGGCGACGGAAATCGCCATGACCCCAATCCCCAGCAAACTAAAGCCATAGGTCAAACGTTTAGCAATGGTGAGCCGAGCCCAGTTTTGCCATTGAATGCTCGCCATAGGACAACCTCGAACATTTTAAGGTGACTTTGTTTTTATTTTTATTTTTTGCGTCGACGATCAGTGCTTGTGCCCGCAACTTTCCCCGGCACCGTGACTGTGGCCACAACCCGAGCCATGACTGTGCCCATGCGAACCACCGGTCACGATACCGCCATGCACCGTCTTTTTACTTTGAATGGAACCATAGCGCGGTGTTTCGCGGCTGTTGGAGTACATTTGTTTTGCCAATGCCACATTGGACGCACACCCGCATGCGGTGGCGGCCGGGCTCTTGTAGTCAATCTGTACGTGCTTCTTTAAGCCCTTCATGTGCAGCGCCGGAGCACTGGCAATGATCCGTTCAATGGCCTCACCGGTTTCAGGATGGTGATCCATTGCACCGTCATTCATACCGTGAAAAATTTCAAAAATTTCTCCAGAATCTACGGCGCGATAATGATAGGTTGGCATGGTGTTTTCCTCTGGCTCAATACGTTAATAAGGGTTTGCGACGAACAAGTCTTGCGCCGGGAACAGCGTAATGACTCTGCACCCGTCTGCCGTCACCACGACTTCTTCTTCAATCCGGGCCGCGCCATTACCATCGGCCGCCGGACAATAGGTTTCCAGGGCGAACACCATGCCCTCTTGCAATTCAAACGGATTTTCGAAGGACACCAAGCGGCTGATGATAGGACGCTCATGCAAGGCTAAGCCAAGGCCATGCCCGAACTGCAGTCCGAACGCTTCCATTTCACTTTGAAAGCCGAACTCTTGCGCTGCGGGCCAGACCGCCGCAATTTTATCGGTCGTCATTCCCGGCCTTACCAGACTGATGGCCGCATCGATCCATTCACGCGCTTTTCGATAAGCATCAACCTGCGCTGGCGTTTTACTGCCGACATTCAGGGTGCGGTAGTAGCACGTACGGTAGCCCATGTAGGACTGAATGATGTCAAAGAACGCCTGATCACCCGGGCGATACATGCGGTCGGTAAAATTGTGCGGGTGCGGGCTGCAGCGCTCACCGGACACCGCATTAATCGCTTCTACATCGTCCGATCCGTTGTCATAGAGAAACTTATTGGCAATCGCCACCAGTTCGTTTTCACGTTTGCCGGGTTTCAAATTGTCGGCAATCAGTTGATAGCAACCGTCCACCATAGCCGCCGATTGATTGAGCAGAATAATTTCATCCATGCTCTTAATCTGTCGCGCATTTAACATGACCTGCTGCACATCGCGCACGTCCAAGCCTTCTTTTTGCAAGGCAAACAGCATCGGCGGTTCACACACGTCCACCCCGATGGGCATATCCGCGACACCTTCCGACTTCAATATATCGTGGATTTCCTTGGCTGCATTGGCGAACAGACCTGCCTCTTCTGCCACGGAACCTCTTAAACCCAACATACCAGCACGCCAATGGTCATTATCGAACCACGGGTTATGAATCCGGTGGTGCGCGGCTGCGCTGCCGAAGTCCCACAGATAGGGATCGGAATTACCGGTGAACAACGCATAGCGACAGATCTTATCGCGGCTCCATTCACCGATCACACTGCTGGTGAGATAACGAATGTTGTTGTTGTCGAAACACAGCATGGCACCCAAGTCAGATTCACGCAGTGACTGTCTGGCCCGTTCAACCCGATATTTATGCAGCCGACGGAAATCAACCCGCTCCTCAAAATCCACGTTCATCCGTCCGGGTGCGGGAATGGGGCGATTCCAATTCCAGCGCGGATCCAATGCATCGGTATCAATGATACTGGGCTCAACAATGATATTTTTACTCATGATATATCCCTCACATAGGGTGTCGTGCTCGACCTTTTCACGGCAGGACACAATATTGATTATGGTTATTTAGGTGTAATTCCGGATATCGCTTGAATCAGGCTCTCTTCTGTCACCTCGTCGGCCGAGAACGTCCTGATGATCTTTCCTGCATACATGGCCACAATACGATCGGAGACATGCAACACTTCGGGCATCTCAGAACTGATGACGATGACGGCGTAACCCGTTGCCGCCAGCTCACGAATGAGTTTGTGAATTTCCGACTTGGAGCCAACATCGATGCCCCGTGTAGGTTCATCAACAATCAGCACCTTGGGATGCATAGACAGCCATTTACCGATGACGATCTTTTGTTGGTTACCGCCCGACAGATTGCCGACCGCCTGCTGCCAACCGGGCGTGCGGATATCAAGACGGTCCCGATACTGGTCAAAAATGGCAATCTCAGCCCCATCAGAGACAAAAGGACCGGCCGTCATGTCTTGCACTTGCGGTAGCGTCATGTTGTCGCGGCAGTTCATGCCGAGGATCAGCCCCTGCCCCTTACGGTCTTCAGGCACCAAGGAAATGCCCTCTTGAATGGCCTTGGCTGGCGAGTTCAGGTGCGTTTCCTTCCCTTCGATTAAAATCTGCCCTGCACTCGGTTGGCGCAGACCGAAAAGTGTTTCCGCAATTTCTGTGCGGCCCGCACCCACCAAGCCATAGAAGCCCAACACTTCACCGGCACGGACATAGAAATTGATGTTTTGATAGACCGAACCGCAACTCAGGTCACGCACCTCAATGGCCACTTCGCCCAAATCGTGCTCAACCGCCGCGCGCGACAGATCAAGTTTGCGACCGATCATTAACTGGGTAATGTCTTCTTCCGATGTATCACCGGTCGGCAACGTTTGTTGGTATTGGCCGTCGCGCAACACGCTGACGCGGTCGGTGATTTTGAAGATTTCTTCCATCCGATGAGAGATGTACACAATGCCGACACCTTGTGCTTTCAGGTCGGCAATTACATCAAACAACACTCGTTTCTCGGCATCCGTCAAAGATGCGGTCGGCTCGTCAAAAATAACAGCCTTCGCATTGACGGTCAGCGCTCGCGCGATCTCCACCATTTGTTGATTGGCGATCGACAGCTCGCCGACCCGCGTGTCGGAGGTGAAATTCACATTCAGCCGGGCCAGAATGTCATCGGTTTTCTTGTACAGAGAGGCCCAATCGACACGCCCGAACGACAGTGTCGGCAGTTCGCCCAAATAGACATTCTCTGCCACCGAAAGCTCATCGGCTAAGCTAAGCTCCTGGTGAATGAATACGATACCCTTTTGTTTGGCATCAATCGGGTTCGCCATGACGACCGGCTCTTCACCGACAAAGATTTGGCCTTCATCGGGTTGATAAATCCCCCCCAACACTTTCATCAGTGTTGACTTCCCGGCCCCGTTTTCCCCCATTAAGGCATGGACTTCACCCGGCATCACAGACAACGAAACGTTGTCGAGTGCCTTGACCCCAGGAAAAGTCTTGGTGATGGACTCAAGACGGAGTGCTGGCATTGGTTGTGTCATACGTTAAGCTCCTGTGCACCCTTCTGATTGATCTTCCGATCAATGTACAGAACCACAATTAATATCAGGCCAATGACCAGGTTCACGGTTGACGTGTCGGCACCGATGTAGCCCAGCCCTTTGCGTAATAATTGAATGGCCAGAACACCACCGAGCGTACCGATAATGGATCCCGAACCACCGGCCAGTTTGGTACCACCCAACACCACGGCGGTGATCACCCAGAGCTCATACAGTTGCCCATCATTGGGGTTCACCGAACCGGATTCGGAGTAAAAGACCACGGCAGACAAGGCCGCGAGAAAACCGATCAGCATGAAGTTCAGCATCATGTGTGGCCCAACCCGAATACCGGCATTCACCGCCGCCACCCGATTGTTGCCCACCGCATAGGCATTGCGACCATGCACGGTGTAGCGGGTAATCAACCATACGATCAACACGCTTAACGCCAGAAACCAGGTCGCGGTATGGAAGCCGAGAAACTGGGCTTCTGCGAAGTCCACCAGCGTCCAGTTCAAGTGTGACGTAGGGTTCTCGCCATTGAACATGAACACCAAACCGCGATAGCCCAACATGGAACCTAGGGTGACGATGAAGGCATCGACGCCAGTCTTCCAGACGATCAAACCGTTCAACGCGCCCAACACAACACCCGCCGCCAAGGCCAGAAGCCAACTGACCGGAATCACCCAGTCACCCAGTCCGGCGAAGATTGGCCAGGTCAGACTGTCGAGCAGAATAATGCCCGCAATAGCAAAGACCGCACCCACACTGAGGTCGATGTTGCCGTTCACCATCACCAAGGTCATACCCACCGCGATGATGCCAATCGGCGCTGCTTGTTTGAGCAGCAACAGCATATTGTCGAGATCCATGAACGCCGTATCGGTTAACGACAGGAAGTGGCCCGCGACACTGAAGAAGATCAATTCAATGACGATGAAGATCCAGATCGCACTGGTGCTCAGATGACGTTTAATAAAGACTGAATTCATTGCCGACTCCTATATCGAGGCCCAAAATTTGCCGCGTTTCACGGCGATATCGAGCCATACAGCGAGGATGATAATGATCCAGGTGATGACAAATTGTACGTAGAACGGATAGCCCATCAGCAACAGCCCGTTTTGAATAAAACCGAGCATCAACACACCAATCACTGTTTTGAAAATGGTGCCTGATCCGCCGAGCAAGGATGCGCCACCCAAAATCACGGCAGCCAAGACTTCAAGTTCAAGCCCTTGGCCTACCGTGTTCTGGCTCCCCATGGAGCGACTGGCCTGCATCAAGCCTGCGGTCGCCACACAAAAAGCCGAAATCAAATAACAGGAAAATACTGTGCGCGCCCGTGGCACGCCGGAAAAAATCGCCGCCGTAGGATTGCCGCCTACCGCATATACCTTGCGGCCAAACGGTGTCCTAGCGAGCAAAATACCCAGAAACGCCGCCAATAAGACAAACAACAAAATAGGCACGGGTACGCCAAGCACTTCACCCTGCCCAAAGAAACTGAACCAGGTACCACTCTTATCGGCGATGTCCATATTCTTGCCGCCAGAATACATCAGCGTTAAGCCATGAATGGCGGACAACATACCTAAGGTAACGATCAGCGAATTCAGTCGTAAATAGCCGACCAAGTAGCCAATGAAACCGCCCAAGGCAAGGACCATCAGGTACATCGTTGGTATGGCTAGGGTCACGCCGATCTGGTCGTGTAAATCCAGCACCACAATGGTTGCGAAGGACATCATTGAGCCGACCGACAGGTCGAGATTACCGCTGATGACCACGAAGGTTACGCCCAATGCCATCACGCCGAGAATTGCCGACGAACGGACAACACTTTCTAAGTTGCCGATCGAGACGAATCTGGAGTTGGCCAAGGCAAAGATCACCATAAACACGACAAAGGCAATTAAAATACCGTGCTTGCCGAGAATGGTTAGAATTGGCTTATTGGCTAGGTTTGCCATATCAAGACCCTGATACGTTTATGATTGTATTTGTTCCAGGGACCCGGGCGCTCATGGCATGAACACCCGGGCCTTCTTTCAAGAAAAAACGGTGCCCGAAGGCACCGGAGCGCAACACCACGTTTAGAACACAGGCTTAGTAAATTCGCTCATGTTGTCTTGCGTGATTTTGGGTGTATCGAAGTAGTTCAAGAAAGGTACATCTTCACCGTTCAGAATATCCACGGCGGTTTGCAGCGCCGCTTGCGCATCGTCGACCGGTGATTGGTAAATAGAACCCCAGTATTCGCCCGCCGCCATAGCGTCGTAACCTACCGCGAAGTTCGTTGCACCGACAAAGATGATGCCTTCACGACCGGCCGCGCGGGCAGCATTCAATGCGCCTACGCCCATGTTGTCGTCACCGGCGTACACGCCATCGATGTCATCGTACTTCACTAGGAAAGCTTCCATAACTTGCTGCGATTTCTCACGGTTCCAGTCACCGGGTTGTGTTTCCACAATTTCTACATTAGGGCACACTTCAGGCAGGCGTTCCTCGAAACCACCAGCACGCTCAATGGCAGTGGTGTAGCCGGGTTGCCCGGTAATGTGAACCACTTTTGCTTCGTTCTCGATACCCATGTCTTTGAACTTGTCGCACATGATTTCAGCCGAACGACGACCTTGGGTCACGTTGTCTGGGCCGGAGAACGAACGGATGAAGTCGAAGCCATTTTCAGCAATGTTCGAGTTGGTCACCACGACGGGAATCCCGGCACGATGCGCCCGGCGAACAGCAGGAATAACCGCTTCACCATTGGTTGGCCAGATGATGATGGCATCCACGTTTTGCTGGATGAGGTCATCCACTTGGGCAATTTGGCGCGCTACATCGCCACCCGCATCCAGTACAACTGCGCGGACGTCAGGGTTGGCATCGGCGGCGGCAATAAAGGCACGCTCGTAGGTTGTTTGATAACTGTCCACACCCACATTATTCTGTGTAATACCAATGCGCATCTGTGCAGTGGCAAAGGCAGGACCCATCAGAATGGTGGCCGCTAAGGCGGACGTCAGTAGTTTTTTAGTGCTCATAGTTTATCTCCGTTATTTTTGTTGTGTTTCGCTACGTCGAAGCTGTATTAACAGGACGGAATGCTTGTTTTGCATTCTCAATGTGAAACCAGCGAGATAACCATACTCCCGTTTGCCAAGCTGAAAACCCCCTAAGATATCCATTTTGGATATATCAACATCCATATTGGACATCATAATGGTTAATATGATTAGGTACTGAGAGTATATTCATTTCCCATAAGAATTATGTTCAGTCCGCGAGAATATCCGTATCACTGAACGAGGCTTGGAGCGGTTCGTATGTCGTCAGCACAGCACAATTCGGTCGATCGAATTTCGGTTTTGGCCGCCCCAGACGAAGGGCTTCTGCGCTTTCTGGATTATATGGACGAGCATTTGCTGGCGTTTGAATCCGCGCATCCGTTGTTTAAACCCAACGCACACATTCGCATGTGCGCAGAACTGTTACGGCGCCATTTCCAAGGCAAAATAACGTCTCCCACCCTATTGGTGGATATCAGCGGTGTTCCCTATGCAACGGCTACGCGTCGGCTAAATGAATTGATTGAATCGGGTTTGATCAACCGTCGGGCGCGCCATAAAAGCGAGCGCAGTTTTACGTTGCACCCCAGCGATCAACTGTTAACGCTGTGGATTCAGTTGGCGAGAGATAACCAATTATTGATGAACGATACCATCAACTTATCGGACGATGCGTCGGAGTCGAATGAACGTTTTTATGGCAGTGCCTATTTCAGTGAACGGGTTGGCCCACCCCTGAATGTCTTAAGCAGCCCACTGGTATTGGCCGGTGGATTGCGCATGTTGTCGCACAGCGACCCAACGTTCCTGATCATGAACAATCTGAAGCGCCACTTCGAACTGATCGTGGGTTGCCCGATTCATTACCGCTCTTATTCACTCGACAAGCTGTATGACGAAGCCGTGGAAAATGCCAGTCGTGACAAAAGCAGTTACGATTTGGTCGCGGTCAACTTCCCATGGATCGGTGAATTTGCCGAACGCGGTATGCTCTTACCGCTGGATGAATTGATCGATATCGATGCCTTGAACCCGGCTGACTTTCACGCTGCGAGCTGGCGGGCGTCGCATTGGGGTGGCCGTTGCTATGGCATTCCAGTGGAGACCACCTCGGAAGTTTTGATGTACCGCAAAGACTTATTCGCGGAAGAAAATCTGGAACCCCCTTCAACCATTACCGAGCTGTTGGCTGCGGCGGAAAAGCTCCATAAGCCGGAGCAACAAATTTATGGCATTGCCTGGAATGGCGCCAGAGGCACGGCGCTCAGCCATACCTTTATGATGGCCATGGCCGACTATGGACAACCGATCATTGACCTAGCGCCAGACGGCGAAGAGTTCTCGATTGCCGGGCTGGGGAACCGCAAATACCGCTCGATGATCGACTCAGACGCTGGTTTGTCGGCAGCCAAATTCTTGCTGGAACTGATCAAATACTCGCCCCCTGGCATCTTGAACATGTCATGGTACGAGCGCACCAAAAGCTATGCCCAAGGCCAGGTGGCCATGGCTTACAGTTTTTCCCAGATGACGCCGTACTTTGAATACGATGACAACTCACCGGCCAAAGACAATACCGGCTTTATTCCACACCCGGCCGGATCAGGCAAAAAGCCCATTTCGCCGCTCGGTGGCTTTGTACTCGGCATCCCCAGCAATTTGAGCGAGCGCCGGATCGAAGAAGCCGCCATTGCGCTGGAAACCTTTACCTCGGAACGGGCACAAAGCCTGTATGTAAAAAACGGTAGCCGGGGCTGTTCGCGCTATTCCGCAAGCGAAGACCCGAACATCCGCACTACCTCACCCATTTTTGATGCAATTGATCAATTGGCCATGCAAGACCAACTGCAAGCCTGGCCAAGACCACCGACTCCCGAGTTTGGAGCGATCACCCAATTTTGTGGGGTCGTATTACACGAAATGCTGCGTGGGGTGATCACCCCCGAAGAAGCTGTAATGCGCTCACATGAAGGTGTTCAGAAACTCATCCAAAACTGGCAATAACAACCCATTGATTCATAAAAACAAGACTGGAGATAACCATGGATTCGAAAAGACTGGCTGGCAAGAACATCGTCATCACAGGCGCCGCACAAGGTATGGGAGCGGCCAACGCCGTCACCTTTGCCGAACAAGGCGCCAACGTGGTATTGGGTGACTTAAACATAGAGGGCGCGCAAGTTGTCGCTGAGCAGATTAATGCCAAAGGCAACGGCAAAGCCATTGCGGTTGCCATGAACGTGACCAAACGGGAAGACCACGCTGCCGCCGTGCAAGCCTGTGTCGACGCTTTCGGTTCGCTCAACATTTACCTGAACAACGCAGGCGTCAACAAGCCCAAAATGTTCATGGATATTGATGACGCCAACTGGGACCTGATCATGAACGTGAACACCAAAGGCGTGCTCTATGGCATGCAAGAGGCCACGCGGCAGATGATCAAACAAGGCCCAATGGCCGATCACCCTTACAAAATCATTAACGTGGGCAGCATTTTGTCGCGCACCACCTTTCTCGACGTTATCCCTTACGGCTGTTCTAAACACGCCGTTCTGGCACTGATCACTGGCGGCGCGAAAGCACTCTGGGAACACAATATTACCGTGAATGGCTATGGCCCCGGTGTGGTCAAAACCGAGTTATGGGAACAATTGGATAAAGATCTGGTGGAAATTGGCATGTTCAAAGAAGAAGGCCAGTCCATGGACCATCTGGCAAAAACCATGATTCTGATGAAAAAGCTGTCAACACCCGACGACGTAACCGGCACAGCATCCTTCCTATGCTCGGACGACAGTGACTACATGACCGGTCAGTTGATCATGATCGACGGCGGTATTGTCATGCAATAAGGCCCGTTGGCGAACAGCCAAGAACACGGCGGGGGCGGTGTAGCCATAACGCCCCCTTCCGTGTTGACTGATGCGTTTTGCGCAATATCCGGGCAACGAAATTAACACGCCCTCACGTCTGCCCTGCCCAAAGAGCCGGCCAATGATCCAGGGCTGCTAAGCCAACAACGAGGTTTGCAATGAGAAAAGCGAAAAAAACACTGAGCACAGACGATGCATTGCGAATGTTTCGCCAAATGGTTCGTATTCGGACCTTTGAGAACAATGCGAATCAACTCTATTTATCCGCCAAAATGCCAGGACTAACCCACATGTATTCTGGCGAGGAAGCGGTTGCGGTGGGCATCTGCGAAGCGCTATTGCCGACCGACAAAATTACCTCAACGCACCGTGGGCACGGCCATTGTGTCGCCAAGGGTGCAGACTTCAAAGCCATGTTTTGTGAGCTGCTGGGGCGTGAAGAAGGCTACTGCCGGGGTAAAGGCGGTTCCATGCACATTGCCGATCAATCCAACGGCAACCTCGGCGCGAACGCCATCGTGGGCGGCTCCATGGGCATCGCCACCGGTGCGGCATTGACCTCGAAGCTACAAAAGACCGGCGATGTCGCAGTGTGCTTCTTTGGTGATGGCGCCACCGCCCAAGGTTTGATGTATGAAGTCATGAACATGGCGGCCTTGTGGAATCTTCCGGTTATTTATGCTTGTGAAAATAACGGCTATTCCGAATACACAAAAACGGAAGAAATTGCCGCCGGCTCCATCGTCGCCCGTGCTGAAGCCTTTGGTATTGAGTCCTACCAAGTAGATGGCCAGGACGTGATCGCGGTCCACGAGCTGTCACAAAAGTTGGTTGAACGAGCGCGCAAAGGTGAAGGTCCGTTTTTTCTCGAACTCATGACTTATCGCTACCACGGCCACCATGTGGGTGACATCAACCGTGAATATTACCGGGCCAAAGCGGAAGAGCAGGACTGGCGGGACAACAAAGACCCGATCATCCGCATGCGCGCCTGGCTAGTTGAGAACGACTATGCCACCGAAGACGCGTTAGACGCCCTGCACAAAGAAGTTGAAGCAGATGCCGAACAAGCGGTGGCTTACGCCTTGAACGCACCGTACCCAGATGCCGCAGAAGTGGATATGCATGTATTCACCGATGTCGAGCATGTCTTAGCCTAAGGGGAATAAAATGCGACAAATCACATTATCTAAAGCGGTCAACGAAGCGTTGGCTGAAGAAATGCGCCGCGACGAATCGGTCATTATCCTTGGGGAAGACGTAGCAGAAGCGGGTACACCCTTTAAAGTGCTGTCCGGTTTGGTGGAAGAATTCGGTACCGAGCGGGTGATCGATACCCCAATCTCCGAACCCGGCTTCATGGGCATTGGGGTCGGTGCTGCGATGACCGGGCTGCGTCCGGTGGTGGACTTGATGTTCGGCGACTTTATTTTTTTGGTTATGGACCAGTTGTGCAACCAAGCCGCTAAAACGCACTACATGTCTGGCGGTAAACTGAGCGTGCCCTTGGTTCTGCGGACCAACATGGGCGCCACCCGGCGTTCGGCGGCGCAACACTCGCAATCGTTGCACGCCATTGTCGCCCACATCCCCGGCTTGAAAGTCGCCATGCCCTCCTCCGCCTATGAAGCCAAAGGTCTGTTGAAAACGGCGATCCGTGATAATAACCCGGTGGTGATTTTCGAAGACAAATTGATGTACCAGGATGCCGCAGGCGTGCCGGAGGAGGAATACACCATTCCTTTTGGCGTTGCCAATGTAAAACGCGAGGGTACCGACATTACCTTAATCGGCACCTCATCTATGGTGCAAGTCTGTGAAGAAGCGGCCGAGCTATTGGCAGCGGACGGCATAAGCGCCGAAGTGATCGACCCGCGCACCATCGTGCCCTTGGACGAGAAAACGCTGGTCGAATCGGCCAAGAAAACGGGCCGGGTCATCGTAGTCGATGAGGGCCACCAAAGTTTTGGCGTGACCTCTGAAATCGCCAGCCGGATCAACGAAAAAGCCTTTTACTATTTGGATGCCCCAACCACACGCATTGGCGCTATGGATGTTCCTATTCCCTTCTCGCCAGCGCTTGAAGACCTCACGGTGCCCACCGCAGAACAGGTCTATGAGCAGGCTAAAAAGCTTGTCAGCGGGGAGTTGATCCATGCGGCATGAAATCATCATGCCAGCCCTGGGCATGGCACAAGATACGGGAACCCTCATCGCATGGCATAAGGCCGAGGGCGAAGCCGTAAAACAGGGCGAGACGTTGTTCGAAGTCGAAACCGACAAAGCCACCATGGAGGTTGAGGCGCCGGCCAGTGGCTTTTTGGTGGGCATCAGCGCCCGCGATGGCGATGAAGTGCCGGTCGGACAGGTCATGGCGTTGATCAGTGATTCCGCGACCGTGACGGAAGCGGATAAGAAGGTAACGGCCTCAACGAGCGCCACACCCGCAGTGCCTGCGGCCAATGCCGATGCGGAAACCTTACCGGAAGGCAAGGCCATCATCATGCCGGTACTCGGCATGTCGCAAGACACGGGTGTTCTGGTGCGCTGGCTCAAAGCCGTCGGCGATAAGGTACAAGAAGACGATACGCTCTTTGAAGTCGAAACCGACAAAAGCGTGGTTGAGGTTCCCGCCGGTATGAATGGCTACCTCGTGGCACGTTTGGCGGCGGGTGGCGATGAGGTGCCTACGGGTGAAACCATTGCCATCATCAGTGCGGAATCATCCGCGAATACCGTCGATCGGGCTTACGCTCAGGCAGGTTCACCACCGACAGTTGAAGCCTCGGCACCGACGGTCGAGCCCTCACAGGCCCCGGCGAAACCGACCCCGTTAGCGCCGCCCCCACCCAAGACCATGCAGCACGCGCCTAGATCATCGAACGGTAAAATCTTAGCATCACCGAAGTTGAAACGACTGGCGCTGCAAGCAGGATACGATTTGCGCTTGTTGGCGGAAACCACACGTCCACAGCCGTTCCATGCGCGGGATTTCGAAGCACTCAAACAGGCCCATGAAGCGCAGTTGGCAACCCGTAGCTCAGGTCAAACCTACAACGCGCCGAACCGGCTGTCTGCCCGCGTCGCGGCACAGGATTTTGCGGCGTTCTTGGCGTGGGCCGAGGAGCATGTTGAGGCTTGTTCAGCGGAACAGGTGCTGGCAACCTTCGCCGGTGCCAGTCTCGCAACGGCCGCCCGGGTGCGGGTGGATAGCCGAGGCCACAGCGCAACCTTTGTTACCCACCAACAACTCTCGGCCACGGCACCGTCGGAAGGTGAACCCGATGTCATTGTCCATGATCTCCGAGACACCTTTATTTCCTCTACGGAGTTGCAACCCGACGCGGCACCGGTGATCTCGATTGTCGGCTCCCAAGACGAATTAACCCTGACATTGACCTGTATCGATTCCCAATTGTCGGGGAAGGACGCCGCCGTCTTTCTCAACAACTTTGCTGGGCGTATAGCAGAGCCACTCCAGCACCTCTTTTAAGGTAAGGTATTGATATGGCATTACAGAACGATTTCATTCAGTCGGTTCCCACGAACCTGTACATCAATGGTCAATTTGTCGCGGCCACAGGCGGCGCTCGATTTGACGTCATTAACCCCGCCACTGAAGACGTGCTGGCGTCCGTCGCCTCCGCCGATGTCGCAGATGCCGATGCGGCGCTGAACGCGGCGGAAAAAGCGATGGCCGATTGGGCTGCACGAACCCCGCGCGAGCGTTCAGAAGTGCTCAGAAAAGCCTGGGAATTGATGGATGCCCGACTGGAAGAATTTGCCCATTTGATCACCCTGGAAAATGGCAAAGGTAAAACCGACGCCATGGGCGAAGCGCGTTATGCCGCCGAGTTCTTTCGCTGGTTCGCCGAAGAAGCGGTGCGTGCCGACGGGCTCATCACCCACGCACCGGCTTCCGGTGCCCGCATCATCGTGCAGCATAAGCCCGCCGGTTTAGCGGTGCTCGTAACGCCATGGAACTACCCGGCGGCCATGGGAACACGTAAGATTGCACCGGCGTTGGCGGCGGGCTGCGGCGTCATCATCAAACCAGCCGCAGAAACCCCACTGACCATGCTAGCGCTGATGCCGCTATTGGAGGAAGCGGGCGTACCGGCCGGTCTGGTTAATGTGTTGCCCACGCATCGTCCAGCTGAGGTGGTCGATCACATGTTGCACGACCCGCGCGTGCGTGTGGTGTCCTTTACCGGCTCTACCGCCGTTGGTCGCAAACTGCTGAAAGCCGCCGCGGATCAGGTGCTCACGCCAGCCATGGAACTCGGCGGCAACGCTCCCGTGATCGTATTTGAAGATGCCAACATGGACACCGCCTTGGAAGGCGTGATGCTGGCCAAGATGCGTAACCTAGGTGAAGCCTGCACCGCAGCTAACCGCGTATACGTGCACGAAGACATCGTCGATGAATTCACCCGGCGACTGACGCAAAAAATGTCGGCCCTGAAAATCGGCAACGGTATAGATCCCAGCGTCGATGTCGGTGCGTTGGTCAATTTAAGTACGCTTGAGAAAGTCGAGGGCTTCGTAGAGGACGCCATTGCTAAAGGCGCTAAACTGGAATGCGGCGGGCAGCGTTTGCCCGGCAAAGGGTTCTTTTACCCGCCGACCGTCCTGTCGAATGTCTCAGCCGATGCCGCCTGTGTGCATGACGAAATTTTTGGGCCCGTGGTCGCCATCCAGACCTTCAACGATCAAGAAGATGTGATTCGCCGGGCGAACGACACAGAATACGGCTTAGTGGCTTATGTGTTCTCGTCGGACATGAAACGTGCCTTACAGGTCTGCGAACGCATGGATTACGGCATGGTTGGCCTAAACCGTGGTTTGGTGAGTGACCCCGCCGCACCCTTTGGCGGCAGCAAACAGTCGGGTCTGGGCCGCGAAGGTGGCCACGATGGCATGCTGGAGTTTATGGAAACACAATACATTTCAGCCACGTGGTAACTGAGAGGATTTTTGTATGCAAAACGTAGTGGCATCACCCAGCGTTCGCGCCAAGGCACGACGAATGTCGATTGATCTTCATGTTCTGGCGGATCGCCTTGGCCGAACCCAGCTTACGATGGATGATCTCAACCCTCAGGAAACCGTGGAGCAGCCTGTGCAAAATTACCGCCAATATTGGGACATCGATCACCAACAGTTCGGTTCGGTGGAAGCTGTGAAGACCAGCAAATTTGACCGCGTAGCAGCGGCGAATTTAACCGCGGCCAACGCCGTCATTCCGCAAGTGACGCACCACGATGAGGTGGATGTCAGTCATGTTGAGCGCTTGCGCGCCCAGTTCAAACAGGAAGCATCCGTGCGCGGTGTAAAACTGAACACGCTACCCTTCTTCGTTAAAGCGTTAGCGGTGGCACTGAAGAAATACCCCAAGTTTAATGCTTCCCTGAGCGCCGATGGTACAACGCTGTACCTGAAAGACGCCGTGCATATTGGTATTGCAGTGGATACTGAATTTGGTCTGATGGTGCCCGTGATTCGCCACGCGGATCAAAAAGGCCTATGGCAACTGGCGGCTGAAATCGTCGATCTCGCCACACGTGCAAAGGCCCGCAAATTGGGGCCGGATGAGATGGGTGGCGCGTCCATGACGATCACCAACCTCGGTGGCATCGGCGGTACGGCGTTCAGCCCCATCGTGAACCCTCCCGAAGTCGCCATCTTGGGTATCACGCGCATGCAACAGCGGCCGGTATGGAATGGTGAATCGTTCGTCGCCACACCCATGGTGCCACTGGATCTCAGCTATGATCATCGAGTAATTAACGGTGCATTAGCGGCTCGTTTCCTCAGTGAGTATGCCCGCAGCCTTGCGGACTTGCGTCTCTTAATGGTCTGATACTTGGCGCAAACCAATATGAACGAAACACCCTCGCCAAAGGAATGGCGTTGCCATGCCCCTATCATCAAAACCGCAACACTCTGCCCGCCGAACCGGACCGTCACCGAACCTTCATATTTCTTCAGCTATCATCCTTCTTGAATTCACACAACTGAACTAGGTTTAGTTTGTCGATCTTTGTGCTGACCGTGGCTAACTGACAACCGTACCTAGGCCCATCGTCTTTGCATGAGGTTAGATAATCTACCTGCACGCTTCTTCTGTTCGATATTGAGGTCATTACCATGCGTCATTGGTCCCTGAGAAAAAAGCTAACCCTTGTATCGCCAGTGGCATTTTCATTGCCTTGATGATGGTGATTGTTATTGGCCAGCAAACCATGCAACGAAATGGCGACCTAGCCGTTGCTGAGGCAGCACAATCTTTGTCGGTGCTGGTTGAGCAAAACTTGCTGGACACTACGCAATTGTTGTCGGAGGAAGTCGCTACCTTTCTCGACCGCAGTTTTGATGCGTCCCGCACCCTCAGTACAATTTTTACCTCTACCGCCATTGGCAACGCGGAAGGGCGTACCCCCTTTCAGCGCAACACAGTATTGAGCCTGGTCGGCGATACCTTGGCCGCCAATCCTCGGCTGGGTTCGGTCTATGCACATTTCGAACCCAACGGATATGATGGCAATGACTCACAGTTTCTCTCTGGCAGCCCTGACCATTCATCTGATGTTGGCACATTAGAAATTTATTGGGTCCGGGACGGCGACGATCTGGTTTACTACCGTACCGATGAGACCGATTTTAAGTACTTGGATGAGGTAGACGAATTTGGACTACGTGAAGCGGAATGGTATCTGTGCAGCCGGGATAGCTTGCGCGCGTGCATCATGGAGCCCTACTTGTATGAAATTGAACCTGGTTATGAAGTTCTCTTAACGTCGTTGGTTTACCCCATCGTCATCAATGGAGTGTTTCGTGGCGTTGCCGGGGTAGATATCAATATGCCCGACGTGCAAGAACAGTTTATGGCCCAGCAAGCCAGTCTTTTTGACGGTGCAGCGGACATTCATTTATTGAGCGAATTAGGGCTTCTGGTAGCCAGCTCGCGCCACCCTGATCAACTCGGTGAACTGGCAAGTCGCGTTAATCCTGAACTGCAAAACGGCTTGCAGGCCATAGAGGGTTCTGTAGGCGAATACAACGACCGCATACTCGTGCGGGCAGAGGTTCCTATCGCCGATGTTGAGGATACGTGGACCGTCGTTATCTCGATTCCCCGAACGGTGGCCTTTGCCGCCAGCAGTGACCTGCAAACCACGTTAATCAACGGGTACCAAACCACGGCAACGACCATGGTGATCTCTGGGGTTGTACTTCTGGTCATCGCCATTGCTCTGATCAGTCTTTGGTTGCGTCATGCAACCGAACCCATGGTTGCCATGCGCTCGCTCTTTGAAGAACTCGCCAGTGCGGATGGCGACCTGACCAAAGAACTGCACATCGACCAACACGCGGAACTGATCGGCATTGCGCAAGGGTTCAACCTGTTCACCCAAAAATTGCGTTCCATGATCACCGAACTCAAATCTTCGGCGGAAGAACTGCGGGCACAAAGCGGCATTTTGGTAAACACCTCACGCGACACGGCTTCCGCCACCAACGCGCAACAGGAAGAAATGCAGAACGTGGCGTCGGCCATGAACGAAATGTCCGCCACCGCCAACGAAGTCGCTCGGCTCGCCAGCGGCACTGCAAGCGATGCGGAGCAATCAAACCAAGCCTTAAAACAGGCACAAACGGCGTTCCAAAGTACGGTTGAAGAAGTCCGTTCTGTGGCCGCAGAAATGAACAGCGCCAGTGAGCGCATTGGTCGGGTAGCACACAGCTCACAAAACATCACCAAGATCATTGAAGTGATCCAAAGTATTGCCGAGCAAACCAATTTATTAGCGCTCAATGCCGCTATTGAAGCCGCGCGCGCCGGGGAACAAGGGCGCGGTTTTGCGGTGGTGGCCGATGAGGTACGCAATCTGGCCGCGCGTACCCAGTCGTCGACCCAAGAAATCACTGCGTTGATTGATTCGCTACAAGTCGACGTGGATGCCTCGGTGACACAAATCAGCACCAGCACGGAACGGGTAACAACCGCCGTGAACAGTGCAGATGATGCCTATCAGCAAATGGAGCAGGTCGCTGCGAGCATTTCCTCTATCACAGATAATTCAGCGCAGGTGGCTACAGCGGCAGAAGAACAAAACCAGGTAAATGAAGTGATCAACCGGAACATCACCGCCATTGAAGAAGCCAGTGCCCAATTAGCGACCCTGGCCAGCGATGTGAAAGGCGTCAGCGATACAATGCAAGGTATCACTGACAGCCTCGATCAACAGCTTGGGCAATTGAAGGTGTAAATCTGGAACCTCCGTTAACTTTGGATGTTAACGGCCAAACGGCGGCATTCCACCCGGTGGAAAGCCGCCACCACCCGCACCGCCGCCGGGGAACATGCCCGACATGCCGCGCATCATTTTCTGCATGCCGCCTTTCTGGCCAACTTTTTTCATCATTTTTTGCATTTGCTTGTGCTGCTTTAACAAGCGGTTAACATCTTGAATCTGGGTACCAGAACCCAAGGCAATACGCCGTTTACGTGACCCATTGATTTTATCGGGGAAGCGACGCTCCAGCACGGTCATGGAGTTAATGATGGCTTCCATTTGCCCGAACATCTTGTCATTGACCTGCTTGGTCGCCACTTCTTTCATCTGGCCCATGCCGGGAAGTTTATCCAGTAAACCGGCCATCCCCCCCATGTTATTCATCTGCTGCAGCTGATCACGGAAATCCTCCAGATCAAAACCTTTGCCTTTTTTAATTTTCTGCGCCAGTTTGTCGGCTTTGGCTTTATCAACTTTGCGTTCAACTTCTTCGATCAGCGACAACATGTCGCCCATATCGAGAATACGAGACGCTAAACGATCCGGGTGAAACGGCTCCAATGCATCGGTTTTTTCACCCACACCCAAAAACTTAATCGGCTTACCGGTGATCTGGCGAACAGATAAGGCTGCACCACCACGTGCATCGCCGTCAGTCTTGGTCAGAATCACACCGGTTAACGGCAAGGTCTCGTTAAACGCTTTTGCCGTATTGGCGGCATCCTGCCCTGTCATGGCGTCGACCACGAACAGCGTTTCCGCGGGCTGTGCAATGCGATGCAGTTCTGCAATTTCGGCCATCATGTCTTGGTCAATCGCCAGACGACCAGCGGTATCAATCAGCAATACATCGACATACTGTTTGCGGGCGATATCAATAGCGTTCTTGACGATCTGCGCGGGCTTATCCGTTATTTGCGAAGGAATAAACTGGGCCCCGACTTGCCCGGCCAGCGTTTCCAACTGACCAATAGCAGCAGGACGATAAACATCCGCACTGACCACAGCAACTTTCTTCTTTTCGCGCTCGGTCAAATAACGCGCCAGCTTGGCAACGGAAGTGGTTTTACCCGCACCTTGTAAACCGGCCATTAGGACGACCGCAGGCGGTTGGACATTTAACGCCAAGGCTTCATTGGCATCGCCCATGATGTGCACCAATTCTTGATGCACGATCTTCAAAAATGCTTGTCCGGGATTCAAGGCGCGCGACACTTCCGAACCTAGCGCCTTTTCACGCACTTGATCAACAAAAGCCTTCACCACCGGCAAGGCGACGTCCGCTTCTAGCAGCGCCATACGCACATCACGCAATGTATCTTTGATGTTGTCTTCGGTGAGCTTTGCTTGCCCTGTTATTTTGCGCAACGAGGCATTTAAACGATCTGTTAGGTTACCGAACATGCTTTTTCCAAGAATCACCCAATAATGTCGGGCAAGTATACTGGTCGTAACCGCCAGGTTCCACAGTAGCAGTGCGTCATCGACCGACAAAAGGGGATCAAATTTTTTTGCAACTGAGGTATGCTTGCAGCCTTGTCATGATTCGTCGGTGTATCGACGACCGTACCCAGAGGTTATTTGTGTTCGCGCTGTCCGCTGCTCTACTTTATTCCCTTGCTGCTTGGATGCAATGGCGTCCACAGCAGAATATGGATCCTACCTGGCGAGTGCGCGGGCTTATTTTGCTGGCCGTAGTTTTTCACACCTGGGGCTTAAAGCAATCCATGTGGCTGGATTCCGGCCTTGATCTCGGGGTGTTCAAGGCGCTGTCTACCGTTGGCTTAGTCGTTGCCATCATGCTGTTGTTGGCACAATTAAAATCGTATTCCGTTCAACTCGGACAATGGCTACTGCCGTTTGCGGCCATTTCCGTCTTGGCTGGCGCCTTTATTGCCAGCCCTTACCCAATTCGTGATTTTTCGTTCGGTATTACGCTGCACATTCTGTTCTCTTTGCTCGCTCTAGCCATGTTTACGCTCACCATGGCCTATACCCTGCTGCTGAGGGCCCATGAGCGCGCGCTGAAGCATCACCATTTTTCCGCTCTGACGAAAAGATTACCGCCACTCGATACCATGGAGCGCACGCAATTCAAACTCGCCTGGGTAGGCTTCATATTGCTGACCCTTGCGATGGTGATCGGCTTCTTGCTGGTTGAGAATTATTTTGCCCAGCACCTCATTCATAAAACATCGCTGACGATTTTGGCTTGGGCGTTTTTTGCCGTTCTCTTTGTCGGCCATTATCGGGCGGGCTGGCGAGCGGTAATGACTTTACGTTGGTATATGGCCGCCTATGGCCTTTTATTGGTTGCATTTTTTGGCTCTAAATTTGTGCTGGAAGTTCTTCTTCAGCGCACGAGCTGATCCACATGACGGAAAATCCCACCCCATCCACGATGCATTTGCTTGACTTTTTTGACCTCGAGCCGTAAAAACCGATTGTGTTCTTAATACAGGATTAACATTTCTTTGAACGATGTGCCCATAGGGATTTTGTTTATTGCCCTCGCAGTTTTACTGGCCATTTCGGCGTTTTTTTCCAGCTCCGAAACCGGCATGATGTCATTAAACAGATATCGACTTAATCATCGTGCAGATGCCGGTGATTCTGGTGCAGTGAGAGTCCGGCGCTTGCTCGGGATGCCTGAGCGCTTGATCGGTGTCATTTTGATTGGCAACAACTTGGTGAATATTGCGGCCAGCTCCATTGCGACGATCATTGCCATTCGGCTCTATCCAACCCATCCAGACCTCGCCATTGCCACCGCAACGGCAACTTTGACACTGGTCATTCTCATTTTCTCGGAAGTCACACCAAAAACGCTGGCGCAGAAATTCCCTGAGCGCATCGCCTATCCTGCATCCCTGGTGCTGATACCCCTGTTGTATATTCTTTACCCCGTTGTGGTCATGGTGAACTGGACGTCGCGGTTGATCATGAAGATCTTTCGTATTCCTTTTGATGGTGGTGATCACCATGCATTGAACTCGGAAGAATTGCGCACCATGCTGATTCAGTCGGGCGGTGCTATTGCTGCCAATCGGCAAAGCATGTTGCTGGGTATTTTGGATCTGGACAATGTGACCGTGGAAGACATCATGGTTCCCCGCAATGAGTTGTCCGGGATCAATCTGGACGATTCCTTGGAAGATATACGAGCACAATTAAACGAAACCCCCTACACACGCCTGCCGGTGTACAAAGGCGATCTGGAAAAAGTCGTCGGTATTTTACATATTCGAGATGCGGCAGACTTCCTAGCCAGTGATAAACCTTCTCTGGTTATGCTGTCGCGGAAGGTAAAAGACCCGTATTTCGTCCCAGAGACCACACCACTGCAAACTCAAATGATTAACTTCCAGCGCTTAAAGTTGCGTATGGGTTTGGTGGTGGATGAGTACGGTGATGTCCAAGGCTTGGTGACTCTCGATGACATACTGGAAGAGATCGTCGGTGAATTTACCACCGATGAGGCTGACAACACCAAAGACATCCATCCGCAACGTGATGGCAGTTATGTTATTGACGGCACCGCGAGCGTACGTGAGATCAACAAAACGCTCGACTGGTCATTGCCCACGGACGGTGCCAAAACCCTTTCAGGTTTAATCATTGAACAACTGGAAGACATTCCCGATGCCAACACGAGCTTGCGTATTGGCGAGTATCGGGTAGAGATTCTGCAGGTCAACAACAATACGATCACTGCGGCACGTATTTCGCACCATAATCCTTGATCCAGATCATGGAGCCATAGAACTTCTTTTGCAGGTGCCTCAGCGCCTGCCTATAATCGGCGAACGTCACAATAACAATAGCACTGCCGGAGTGTAGCACTATGATTTTGAACCACCTTCTAGGACTGTTTACGCGCCCTGATCAAGAATGGGAAGCTATCCGCCAAGAACCCAATACGGTACAACGCCACTTCCTGACCCACATTCCGTTCATTGCGGCCCTGCCTGCATTGGCGGCTTACTGGGGCGTCACTCAAGTGGGTTGGTCATTCGGTGAGCGTGGGATCATTGAAGCATTAACGCCAGCGAGTGCCTTGCAACTCTGCGCTCTATTTTATATTGCCACGGTACTTGCAGTGTTTATATTGGGCAAGTTTATCGATTTCCTGTCTATAACCTATCAAGACGAAGACCCAACGGATCGCGGCGTAGCCCTAGCAACCTACACCTCAATACCCTTGTTTTTAGCGGGTGTATCCGCTGCATACCCTAATCTTTGGTTCATGATGATCGTCGCCTTACTAGGTCTGGCTTATGCTGTTTACCTGCTGTATGAAGGCACGCCCATTCTCATGAAGATTCCCGAGGGCCGCGGCTTTATGTTTGCTTCGTCCATCGTGACCATCGGATTGGTGATGTTTGTCAGCATGATGGCGGTAACCGTGATTTTTTGGTCCATCGGTGTAGGGCCGGAATATACGACGTTGAACTGATGCTAAATATTCGCTTCGCTCACCCGCCGGGCCGACTTTTCGTTGTTCTGGCAAGTCAGTGAGCGCTTGGCGAATAATGTTAACGCCACTAAGGAGGCGCCTTAGTTTTTAACCTCTCCGCCGACCAATGTTGTATTCCCGCAACTTATTGGCCACCGCCGTATGCGACAAGCCCAAGCGCTTACCGAGCTGACGTGAGCTGGGAAAAGACGGATACAGCGCCCGTAACAATTTAGCTTCAAATTCCTTCACCGAACTTTCCAAGCTGCCTTCAAACTCAGATACCTGTACCGACATGGCCGAGGCGGTTTCAGGTATGTCCAAATGGCGGGGTTCAATAATGTCCTCCTCCACCATGGAAACGGCACGATAGAGTGCATTTTCTAGCTGCCGTACATTGCCTGGCCAATTCTGCTGCTTCAACAGATTCAGGGTTTCGTCACTCATGGTGACAAAGCGCCGACTAGTCTCCGCGATGCGCTGCACAAAGTGACGTGCCAGTGGAATAATGTCGGCCCGACGATCACGCAGGGGAGGCAGGCTGAGGGTAAGAACGTTTATTCGATAATAGAGATCCCGTCGCAATATGCCTTGATCCACCAGTACGGCTAAATCCTTCTGGGTTGAACAAATGATCCGTACATCCACCGACTGTTCTTCTTCCGCACCGACTTTGCGAAAGCTACCCTCTTGTAACACACGCAGCAGTTTGGCTTGAATGCTTAATGGGAGATCACCCACTTCATCGAGAAATAAGGTGCCCCCGTTATATTTCTCGAAAATACCTTCATGGGCAGCAACGCCGGGAATGGCCCCTTCACATACCCCAAACAACTCCGTTTCCGCAGCCTCCGGTGGCATAGAGGCGCAATTGATTACGGCATAGGCCTTATCGCGGCGCAAACTGAAATTGTGGCACGCACGGGCCATTAAATCCTTGCCCGTGCCGGTTTCACCTGTAATCAACACGGGTGCATCCAATACGGCCATGCGCCGAGCCTGCCGAATAAGCTCACGCATGGACTTACTTTCGGCCACCATGGCTGAAAATTCGCTCTGGGTCTGACTGTAGGTTTGCATCTGCCGGCCAAGCCGTGTCGGCGATTTCAGCGTAATCACCGCGCCCGCAAACTTTTGCTCTCCCTGATCATCGGGAATGTACACCGGGTAAATATCTGCCAAAAAAGCTTGTTTGGCGATTTGCACAAACGCACTCTCATGGTCATGCTGTTCATCACGCAGCCACTTGTTCAAATTGAATCCACGCAGATGCTTGCGCAGGTTTTCCCCGCGCAATTCGGCGGGATCTATCTGCAACACGGCACCAGCAGCGCGATTGGCGATCTGAATACGTCCGTTGACATCCATACTGATCACTGGCTCGGGCAAGGTGGTGAGCAACACCTTTAACTCTTCTTTCTCGCGCTCCATGGGCATGAAGGAAACCGTACTGACATCATGCACGCCCTCGATATGCCGTAATTGAGGCATGATTTGCTGAAATTGATCGAACGCTAAGGTCGGAATTGAAAGGAATATCTCACCTTCAAGATGGGTTTCGATACCCCGTAAATTGATGTTGTTTTGCACGAGACGATTCAAGACTTCTTGGGCAATACCAAGACGGTTTTCACAGTGTATATGTATGCGCATAGGGCTCTAGTCGTATTGTTCATTATTATGTAAAACATTATTTACAATGAACGCTTCAGACTCAACCCTTTTTGGCAAAAGATGTTTACTCTTACTGGTAAAGTTAAGCTTTGGGCAGCGTCAGACGCTTTCAACCGTGCGCCACAGTTGTGCGCTCAAGTCATCGGGCTTCGACCATTCGCCAGCCAGCAACCATTCGACCACCGCCGCCGCCACATCGGGATAAGACACCTGTACGACTGGCGCCGTGCTCAACCATTCCGCAATTCGTTCCATTGATAGATGATCCATCGCTGTACCGTAACCCAGCTGTTTCAAAGCCAAAGCATTGGAAGCCTGCTCCATTTGGCCATGTACCGGTTTGACCAAAATGCGCTTACCCAGATGCAACGCCTCACTGGCCAATTCAAACCCGGCGTTACAGATGACAGATTCACACTGCCGCAAACACTGTTGAAAATTGTCTCGTCCAAACGGGTGTATATGGATATGACCGTATTGACCGGGCTCTTTGGCGTCCGTGAATACATCAAACAGGTAATTCTCCAAGGGCTCTATTAAAGCTAGAACCTGAGCTAGGTCCTCAAACGGCAAATACACCAGAACGCGATCAGGATCGGCACTTTCTGGTGCATCGGCTACGTGAATTAACGGTGGCAAAATGGGAGCACCAAAGTGATGCCAATGCGCACCAAAGGATATGGAAGCAGGCGCAAACCACCGCATCACCTGACGAGCAAGCCAAGAATCCTGTGCCTTGGGAATTGGAAAACGAAACGCGTACTGATGCCCCAACCCAATACATGGCTTGCCAGCCCACCGTGCAGCCCAAGCCGTGATCGGCTCAAAATCGGTAATCACGATATCATAATCTTGAACGTTCAGGGTTCGCATGTCCTTCCATAGTGTCCTGAGATCGGCCTGCCAAAACGTCTTGAAATAGTCGATTCGGCCAGACTCTACGGTGAACGTAAGGCCTTTACGTACCGTAAATTCACCAAAGGCTTCCATATCAAAAAGTTTTTCAGCCGGGCGGCCTGAGAAAATATAGTCTACCGAGATGCCCCGAGCAGCCAAGGCTTCTTCCATGACGCGTGCCCGCGTAATATGTCCATTGCCCGTTGCCTGAACGCCGTAAAGAATTTTCATAGACCGACGTACCCCATTGCCCAAAGCGCCACACTGGCACCCATGAAGGCACCCACCACCGTATCGGTTGGAAAATGCACACCGAGAAAGATACGAGAAAGCCCAACCGAGGCCGCCCAAAGCCACCAAAGCAAAGCGACCGCTGGGAACAATGCTACTAAAAAAGTAGCGAACAAGAAGGCACAGGAAGTATGACCGGATGGAAAACTGAATTGATCGGACGGACGAATGAAACTGTGAAAATTGATCAACGCATCCTGCGGACGATTGCGCTTGCAGACCCGCTTGACCAACAAGTAAATAACCCGCTCAACCACAAAGGCCAGTGCCATCGCCTGCAGCCAACGCTCATCAAAGGCATCATGCAGTGCGTATAAGAGCAATGCCATCAGCGCGTACAACGGGCCATCGGCGGTCGCTGATACATAACGCCCGACCTGCGTTAAGTGCTCGCGGCGCTTGCGGTTCATACACCAAGAAAAGGCGAGAACATCAAATTGGTGGATACTGGCAAACAGTTGTCGAGTCATCGTCATGCCTCCTCAGCATTGGATGACCTTACTATCTCGATATTTGATGACGCGAATATGGCGGAAACATGAATGAATAGTGACAATCAGGCCGGGTTTTGACCGGCTAACTTGGGGTAGCCGGCTTAAATGTGCTGGTTTGAAAGGTTTTTTGTAACCGTATTACTCGATCCTTCAATTGGGCAGCGCTGTAAGCACGCGGCGCAACGCGGCCCCAAACGGGATCTGGCCATGCCGGGTCAGAATGCTTGCGCACAACATGGTGGATATGCAGTTGTTTCACGACATTACCCAAAGCAGCAACATTCATTTTGTCGGCTTGAAATTCTTTCGCTAGCCCACTGGCAACGAAGGACGATTCCCAAATCAATTGCTCTTGGTCATCGGTATCCAATTGATACATTTCAGAGATACCCTCACGTTTAGGTACCAACACAATCCATGGATAATTCGCGTCCTTCATCAACAGCACGCGACACAACATCAAATCGCCCACCCATACACAGTCGTTTTGTAATCGGTGGTCCAGCTCGAAACCCCCGGCTTGGTTTTTCGTCATTGGAAATCATCACCCCGTTCAATATCATGCATGCTGTCGCTTTCAGAAACGACAAGTCTGGCTCGGGATTATAGCCGTATTCGCCAAAGGACGACAGACGCCACTAACCGACGACATATTATGAATTGGAACCTAAAACCTAGCGACTGGATCTTTCCTAGCGCCTCGGAAGCCAACCCTTTTTCTACCGCGACCTTTTTGAACATCCTGCAAGCATCGGGCAGTACGGTGGCAGAAACCGGCTGGGAGGCACTGCACGCAAGCCATAGAGATGGCCTCATCATGCCGTTGTATCGCAAGAACCACTCCTACGGCGAATACGTTTTCGACTGGAGCTGGGCCAATGCTTATGCTCAACATGGGCTCGACTACTATCCAAAATTGGTTTCTGCTATACCCTACACACCTTCAGTAGGCCCTAGGGTATTAGGCAATTGGCAGCGCCAACATCTAGAAGAATGGGCAACTCAGTTACCTGAGTTGTGCCTCCAGACCGGCAGCAGTGGCTGGCACCTACTTTTTCCTGAAGCGGATTTGTTGGCGGCGTTTGATCCGGCTCAATTCATCGTCCGCCAGGACTGCCAATTTCACTGGCACAACCGAGGCTACCGCGATTTCCAAGACTTTCTCGATGTCATGACGGCCCGTCGTCGAAAAACCGTGCGCAAAGAGCGCCAAAAAGTCATCGATCAAGGCATAACAATGCGCATGGTCGAGGGCAATGATCTGACCGTGGAAGAGTTACGTCAGTTCTATCTGTTTTACCACACGACCTATCTCAAAAGAGGTCGCACGGGCTACCTCACTGAGGATTTCTTTGTCCAGTTGCATCAGCGCATGGCAGCACAGACCGTTTTTGCCTTAGCCTATCGGGGCAAGAATCTGCTGGGTGGCGCCCTGTTCTTTAAGAGCGCCGAAAGGTTGTACGGGCGCTATTGGGGTGCCATCGAAGACATTGACTGCCTGCACTTTGAGACTTGCTATTATCAAGGCATAGAATACGCCATTGCTCACGGGTTGCAGGTGTTTGACCCTGGCACGCAAGGCGAACATAAGATCCCGCGCGGATTTGAACCTATTTCGACCTACAGTGTCCATTGGCTGGCACAGCGCGACTTTCATGCCGCCATCGCGCACCATGTTCGCCAGGAACGTACACAGGTCGAACGTTATATGGCAGAGGCCAAAACCCTGTTACCCTTCAAACAGTCAGAAAGCTAACGAAAAGAAGAGAACGCTATGCAGTACTTACATACCATGATTCGTGTCCGGGACTTGAATGCCGCCTTACGTTTTTTTTGTGACCAATTGGGATTGGTGGAAACGCGCCGGAAGGACCATGACCAAGGTCGTTTCACGCTGGTATTCTTGGCCACTGAACCCGGAGCGCCAGAAATCGAGTTAACGTACAACTGGGATCAACAGGAACCGTACAGCGAAGGGCGTAACTTTGGTCATTTGGCGTATGCGGTTGATGACATCTATGCAACCTGCCAAAAACTGTTGGATTCAGGTGTCGCTATTTTACGGCCGCCCCGCGACGGGCATATGGCGTTTGTGCGCTCGCCAGATCAGATTTCCGTCGAACTTTTGCAGAGAGGCGCTCCATTGCCGCCAGCGGAACCTTGGGCGTCCATGGCGAATCAAGGTACGTGGTAAAAATCAGCGAGCACAAAAAAAGGCCTTACGGCCTTTTTTTGTTTAAAAACCTATTGCCCTGCTACCCAAAAAATAATCGCCGCAGCTGTCACTAAAATCGTAACGGCAGCAACCAAAGAATCCGCTTGGCTATCGGTCAGTTTGCTTGGCTTGGCCATGATACAGTCCTTCACACTAAAAATTTACTTGGCGTGTATGATAGCGAGCCGTTTAAAGGCGTCAACCGTTTAAGCGGCGCTTAGTGAATTTATCACTATGACATATATAAATTTCGCATCTAAATATGAAATTTTAATCTTTTTTATTATAAGGACAGTCTGCTATCGTTCCGCATTATAATTTCAGCACCCCCTACGGAACGACCCATGTACGTATACAACGACTACGACCAACAACTGGTTGATGACCGCGTCGATCAATTCAGAGAGCAAACCCAGCGCTATCTGGCAGGCGAACTCAAAGACGAGGAATTCCTCCCGCTGCGTCTACAAAACGGCTTATACGTACAGCGCTATGCTCCCATGTTACGGGTTGCTATTCCTTACGGCATGCTGTCGTCCGCTCAATTACGCAAACTGGCCGACATTTCCGAGCAATATGATCGCGGCTACGGGCACTTCAGTACCCGTCAGAACATTCAGTTCAACTGGCCGAAGCTGGAAACCGTTCCGGACATTTTGGCCGAACTCGCCAGCGTGCAGATGCATGCCATCCAAACCAGTGGCAACTGTATCCGTAACACTACAACCGACCAATTTGCGGGCGTCCTAGCCGACGAAGTGGTAGACCCTCGTCCGTATTGTGAACTGATTCGGCAATGGTCGACGTTTCACCCTGAATTTGCCTTCTTGCCGAGGAAGTTCAAAATTGCCGTTAACAGCGCTGCGCATACCGACCGTGCCGCCATTCAAGTACACGACATTGGCGTGCAGATCATTCGCAACGCAAACCATGAGTTGGGCTATCGAATATATGTCGGTGGCGGCCTTGGTCGTACGCCTATGGTAGGGCAAGTGATCACCGAGTTTTTACCTGAAGAGCACCTATTGACGTATTTGGAAGCCATCGTTCGAGTGTATAACCAGCATGGACGGCGGGACAACAAGTACAAAGCACGGATTAAGATTCTGGTGAAGGCTTTGGGTATTGAAGCCTTCCGGACACGGGTTGAGCAAGAGTGGGTGCATTTGAAAAATGGTCCTAGCACACTGACCCAAGCGGAAATCGATCGTGTCGCTAAACATTTCAGTGCGCCAGACTATGCAGCTCTGCCCTCTGAATCCGCTGCCGTTGAAGCGTTAAAAGCTGACAGTAAACGTTTCCGCAACTGGGTTGAGCGCAATACGACAGCGCACAAAATAGCGGGATACACCGCTGTGACCTTGTCATTGAAGAAAACGGGCGTGGCGCCTGGTGACATTTACGCCAAGCAAATGCGTGCTGCCGCCGAGCTCGCCGACCAGTTCAGTTTTGGTGAACTCCGAGTCAGTCACTTTCAAAACCTCATTCTGGCAGATGTACGGCAGGAAGACCTCCCGGCGCTCTGGGAAGCTGCTAAAGCTCAAGGTTTTGCGACGCCAAATATTGGTACGCTCACCGATATTATTTGCTGTCCGGGCGGCGACTTTTGTGCCTTGGCCAATGCTAAGTCCATCCCCATTGCCGAACAAATTCAAGCACGCTTTGAAGACTTGGATTACTTGTATGATTTGGGTGATATCGAATTGAACATCTCAGGCTGCATGAACGCCTGTGGTCACCACCATGTCGGGCATATCGGCATATTGGGAGTGGACAAAAAAGGCGAAGAGTTTTATCAGATTTCGCTCGGTGGCGCCTCGAACCAGAACGCAGCCATTGGAAAAATCTTAGGCCCTTCTTTCAAAGCCGACGAAATGGCCGATGTGGTCGAAAAGATTATTGATGTCTTTGTTGAGCAACGCACCGAAGAAGAATTGTTTGTCGATACGGTGAACCGGTTAGGCATCACCCCATTTAAGGAGCGCGTATATGCCTAAGCTGATATTGGACGGACAAGCCGTTGAAGACTCTTTTCGTGTCTTGCGTGAAGACGACGCCATACCAGACACCGGTGACATTCTTTTATCTTGGTCTCGATGGTTAACAGACGGTATCGCCCGGCAAGAGAGCGGACAGAAGACCGGCGTTTGGTTAGCCAGTGACGAGTTAGTTGAAACATTGAACAACAGCATCTGCCAAGCAGACGTTGTGGCGATTGAATTTCCCAAGTTTGCCGATGGCCGTGGGTTCTCTACCGCCTATTTACTGCGCAGCCGTTTGGGCTATCAAGGCCAGTTAAGGGCAATCGGTGACATCCTGCTTGATCAGTTGTTTTATTTAAATCGTGTAGGCTTCAATGCTTTTGCCATTCCCGACGACAAAAGCCTGGAAAAGGGGTTAAGTTTACTCAATCCTATACGGGTAAAGTATCAAGCCTCTACCGACATCCCGAGCCCACTGTACCGCCAAACAGCGCTAGCCTAGCACTCCTAAGACAGGCGGGCATCCTCGGCCCGCCATTTCATGTTATAAATGCGACTGAAACCTACTGTCCGGTGATTATTAAACATGAATGACATGGTTCTTCAAGGCATTGTCTTTTTACTGGCTGCGGTAGTCGCCGCAACCCTATTCAAACGATTAGGTTTTGGCACCGCCGTTGGCTACTTGGTGTCTGGTATCTTGATTGGGCCTTCAGTTTTAGGTGTCTTTAACAGCGCCGAATCCGTCATGAATGTTGCTCAATTAGGTGTTGTACTTCTCTTATTTGTGATCGGCCTGGATACCAAGCTTTCCCGTTTGATGGCGCTACGGCGCGATATTCTGTTGGTCGGCAATGGGCAAGTTTGGCTGACGACGGCAGTGCTTGGCAGCATCGCTTATGCCCTTGGATTGTCGTTCTCCGCTGCGTTTATCGTTGGCTTTGCTTTTGCGCTCTCAGGTACTGCAATAGCCCTTCAACTACTGAACGAACGTGGTGATATGTCGCGCCCTTATGGACAAAAGAGCTTTGCTATATTGTTAACACAAGACGTCCTCACCGTACCCATGCTTGCCTTAATCCCACTGTTTTTAATCGGCTCCGGCGCGGCCAGTCGAACTGGGTCTGCATTTGGCGACACCCTTTTGGCCCTCAGCGTAGTTGCCGCCATTGTACTGATAGGGCGGTACTTGATTGATCCCATTTTCCGCTGGCTGGCAACAGCTGGCGCTCGAGAAGTCATGACGTCAGCAGCATTATTGGTGGTTGCTGGAGCAGCACTTTCAGCACAGTTTGCTGGGCTATCGATGGCATTGGGGGCATTTCTTGCCGGGGTGATGCTCGCGACATCGTCTTATCGACACCAATTGCAGGCCGACGTTGAACCATTCCGTGGTTTGTTGCTGGCGTTGTTCTTTATGAGCATCGGCATGTTAATTGATGTGCATGAGGTATGGAGCAACATCACTCTCATCATCGCCTTGCTGGCCCTTTATTTAACGGTAAAAGTAACCATTGCAGCAGTGATTGCTCGATATACCGGATCAACATGGCCTGATGCGTGGCGGGTAGGCTTGCTGTTATGCGCGGCGGGTGAATTTGCGTTTGTGCTTTTACCCTTAGTTGCGAGTGAAGGCCTTATTGGCCCTACACTGACCAACATACTTCTTGCCCTAGCTGCGTTATCTATGGCGATCACGCCACCTCTATCCGTGTGGATTGAATATAGAATCAAGAAGCGTGAGCAGAGACCTGAGACTCTGGACGAAGATTTCGCACACGCTAACGGCTCGGCATTGATTATTGGCTTTGGTCGGTTTGGTCAAATCGCTTCACAATTGCTTCTCGCAGAAGGCATAGATACAACACTGATCGACGCCAAGCCCGACCGCATTCGTGCCGCAGCACGTTTCGGGTTTAAAGTATATTACGGTCAGGGCATGAACCTCGATATGCTGCGCGCAGCGGGTGCCGAGCAGGCACAACTAGTTCTGGTTTGCGTCGATGACCCCGAAGAGTCGCTTAATATCTGTCGGATGATCCGCAGTGCCTTTCCTGACCTAAAATTACATGCGCGAGCTTATGATCGAGCCCACGCGATTGCTTTAACGAATGCCGGGGTGGACTACCAAATTCGAGAAACCTTTGAATCAGCCATCATTGCAGGACGAACGATGCTGGAAGCGTTAGGTGTGCCCTCAGAGCGTGCCCGGCAAACAGAAGATGACGTTAGGCACCGTGACCTTGAGCGACTGGAGTTGCAACGATTGCAGGGTATTGATGCGGGTCATGATTTCCTGCACAAAACAACATTACAACCGGAACCCCTAAAGCAGCCTGATCATCGAGCTAAATCGTTGAATGCAGAAACCGACGAAATTTTACACCGCGACCCAAGTTAGATTAGCGGCAATAAAAAACCCCGCCCTGAATCCAGGACGGGGTGTTTCATATTTAAGAGCTTGACGATGACCTACTCTCACATGGGGAGACCCCACACTACCATCGGCGATACCTCGTTTCACGTCTGAGTTCGGGAT
>NZ_JBHSAL010000005.1:0-224760 GCF_042650105.1 Salinispirillum marinum
CACATGTATGAATTCACAGTCACTTACTGATATTTGTTAGACTAGCTAACCCACATCAACAAGTGCCCACACGAATTACTTGATTGATTACCTGAATTTTTAAAGAACTTCTTGCCTTGGCAAGGAGCGCACATCTTAATGATCCTGCGCTGCGTGTCAACTCCTTTTTTGCTTTTTTCTTCTTGCGAATCAGTCGCTTATCGCCACTCATTCTGCTGATGAAACACCGTCTCCCTGACAGCGGAGGCGCATTATAGAGGCCTGCCTCTGAGAGTCAACCTATTACTTAACAACTTTTAATGTTGGCTTGCCGCCACCGGTTGGTGGCGCGGGATCTTCCGGAACTTCATCGGGCACTTTTACTTCAAACATCATCCCTTGCGCATTCTCACGTGCAAAAATAGCCGCCACAGCAAAGCACGGAACGACAATGTCATAAACAACACCAGAGAATGAGGCAGTGAACGTAATTCTGTCGTTACCTAAGTCCAGATCTCGAACCGACCGTGGCGCAGCATTTAACGTTATTTTTCCATCCTCAACGAACTGCTCAGGCACCACGACGCCGGGATAACTGGCCTGCACCACCAAATAAGGCGTGCAATTGTTATCCACAATCCATTCATAAATAGCTCGGATCAGATAAGGCTTGTTATCCGACATCGTCAACTGTTCAGTCACGCATTTCACTCTCTACTTCAGACAAGCTGAGTTTGAAAGACTCACGTTCAAACACACGCTCCATGTATTTCTTGAGATTTTTGTCAGCACGATCTTCGACATCAACACCCAAATCCTGCAAACGCCACAAAATCGGTGCAACACAACAATCAACCAACGTGAAGTCTTCGCTCATAAAGTACGGTTTTTCACCAAAGATCGGCGAAATACTGATAATACTTTCGGCCAATTTCTCTCTGGCCTCTGTAACGACGGCACGATCTTTACCTGCAACAATCGTATCTACCAGGGTGCACCAATCACGCTGAATACGATAGATGTAAAGTCGACTCTCCCCACGCGCGACCGGATAGACAGGCAACAAGGGTGGGTGGGGAAACCGCTCATCCAAGTACTCCATCATGACATTTGGCTCATACAGCACTAAGTCACGGTCAACCAAGGTTGGCAATGTATTATAAGGATTAATATCTGTCACATCCTGCGGAACGCTATCAGGATCGCTATCTACAATATCAACCGCCACGCCTTTTTCAGCCAAAACAATGCGCACACGATGACTGTAATGCGATGCGGGGTCTGAAAAAAATGTCATGGATGACCGCTTGGCCACTACGCCCATGGAATATCTCCTAACAAATAGCCAACAAACTAAAAAGCGCGGCAGAGCCGCGCATGTGGATCATGCTTAAAAAAGCAGGCGATCCGTTATTTTACGTCTTTCCAAAGCTCACGGTACAACAGCCATGCGAAGGCCAAAAATACCGTTAGGAAAGCCAACACCAGCCAACCAAGACGCTCACGCTCCAACTGCCGAGGCTCGCCCATGTAGTCTAAAAAGTTAACCAGATCATAAGTCGCTTGATCAAACTCTACCTTAGACATGGTGCCTTCTGTTAGGTAGCGCTCACACCCACCTTCGCTGATGCGCTCGCCCGTCAATGGATCAATACTCACCGCAGACACAGGCTTGGGCGGCTCAGCACACAGACCTTGCGCATCAACCATGGCATGCGGCATACCGACACCGGGGAACACTACGTTGTTCACACCATAAGGTCGTGAATCGTCCGCATAAAAGCCACGCAGATAAGTATACAACCAATCGGTTCCACGAACGCGGGCAACCAAGGTCAAATCCGGGGGTGCAATACCGAAAAACTGTTTACCTAAGTCACGGTTCATAGAGATTGTCATCAAATCACCGATCGCCTGATCAGTGCTCATCAGATACTCTTGAAACAAGTCTTCAGGGATCTCCAAGTCGCGTGCCACGCGGTTATAGCGGCCATATTCCAAGCTATGACAACCCATACAATTGTTAAAAAACACTTGGGCACCACGCTGCAATGAACGCACATCGGAGACATCATTGTTGACGTGATCCACCCAGGCAGGCCCTTTGGCGGCAATCGCAACCATGGGCAACAAGGCAACCAATAGAGTAAAAATAACCTTTTTCATTAGCTTGTTACCCTCTCTGGAACCGGCTTGGTCTTTTCATACTTGGTGTAGAATGGCATACCGATGAAAAACGCAAAGTAAATAACGGTACACAGCTGCGCGATCAAGGTGTACAACTCAGAAGCTGGCTGAATACCTAACCACGTCAGGATGACGAAAGCGATCGCAAACAGAACAATCATGACCTTGCTGATACGACCCTTGTAACGCCAAGAGCGTACAGGACTGCGATCCAACCATGGCAAAACAAACAAGATAGCGATGGCTGCACCCATGGTGATAACACCCAGCAACTTGGCATCAATGAAGAACAAGCTGAAGTTAATCGCCCGCAACATGGCGTAGAACGCACCAAAATACCAGGTAGGGTGGATGTTTTCTGGCGTCTTCAGTGGGTTAGCCGGCTCAAAGTTCGCATACTCCAAGAAATAGCCATTTGCTTCAGGAGCAAAGAAAATAATGCCACAGAAAACCATCAAGAAAATAACAATGGCCACCAAGTCCTTGCCGATGGTGTAGTACGGATGGAACGGAATACCATCAACAGGCACACCCTGCTCACTCAGGTTCTTCTTGATATCAACACCGTCAGGGTTGTTTGAACCCACTTCGTGTAAGGCAACAATGTGCAAGAACACCAAACCAGCCAACACGAAAGGCAGCGCAATCACGTGCAAGGCAAAGAATCGGTTCAAGGTAATCGTCGATATCAGGTAGTCACCACGAATCCACTCCACCAGAGCGTCACCGATGACAGGGATCGCACCGAACAGAGAGATGATAACCTGCGCACCCCAGTATGACATTTGACCCCATGGCAATACGTAGCCCATGAACGCCTCAGCCATCAGGCAGAGGTAGATAGTCATACCAAAGATCCAGATCAGTTCACGGGGCTTCTGGTATGAGCCATACATGATGCCACGGAACATGTGCAAATAGACAACGATGAAAAAGGCTGAAGCACCTGTGGAGTGCATGTAGCGGATCAACCAACCCCACTCGACGTCACGCATGATGTATTCGACAGAACGGAACGCTTCTTCCGCACTGGGTACATATTTCATGGTCAGCCAGATCCCAGTAATAATCTGGTTTGCAAAGACCAACATTGCCAGTACACCAAAAACGTACCAAACGTTAAAGTTCTTCGGTGCATAATATTTTGTGACGTGCTTTTCCATGGTGCGCGTCAGCGGGATACGGGCGTCAATCCAACCCATTAATCCGTTTGTTTCTTTGCTACTCATTAGGCAGCACCCCCGTCTTCACCGATGGTTAACACCGCACCCTCAAAGAAATGAGGCGGCACGACCAGATTTGATGGTGCTGGAACACCGCGATAAACCCGCCCCGCTAGGTCGAATGCGGAACCGTGGCAGGGGCAAAAGAAACCACCTTGCCAGTTGCTATCGAAAGCCTGTGGCTCAACCTGCGGAATATATTGCGGAGCGCACCCAAGGTGGGTACAGACGCCCTCGATAACCAGAAATTCTTCACCACGAGAGCGAAACCTGTTGGAGGCGTATTCAGGCTGCTGAGGTTCAGTCGATTCAGGGTCTGCTAAGCGCGACAAGGCTTCGGACTGAGTCATGCGATCCAGCGCTTCTGGGGTCCGACGCACGATGAAGATAGGCTTACCGCGCCACTCTACCGTCACCATCTGACCAAGCTCGATACTGGACGTATCCAAGCTCACTGGCGCTCCAATGGCTTTAGCCCGCTCGCTAGGCTGCCACGAAGACAGAAAAGGCACAGCGACCCCAACACCACCCGCAGCACCAACTACACCTGTAGCGGCCATCAGGAAGCGTCGGCGGCCTGTGTTCACGCCGTCTTGACTCATTCTTAAATCCTCTGAAAACAAATAAGAAAACTGTAGGGTGAGATTTTTAAATTGTGCAGATGGTAATGAAATTTACACAGCCTTACAAGGCAGCATACATACTTCAAGAACAACTTACACAGACAAATCGCGCCATCCCATGCCAGGGTCTTACCAAAAAAAATGCCCGCGCAAAGCGGGCATTCTTGAACAGCTTCCGGCGTTGAATTAACGCTTCGAGAACTGAGGACGCTTACGTGCTTTGCGTAAACCAACTTTCTTACGCTCTACTTCACGCGCATCACGCGTTACATAGCCAGCAGCACGCAATACCGGACGCAAGGTCTCGTCGTATTGCATCAAAGCACGAGTTACACCATGACGAATTGCACCCGCCTGGCCACTTGCACCACCACCAGCAACTGTAACGTAAAGATCGAACTTACCTACCGATTGCGTCAGCTCTAAAGGCTGACGAACCACCATGCGTGAGGTCTCACGACCAAAATACGCATCCAAGGTCTTGTTGTTTACCGTAATAACGCCAGTACCAGGACGCAAAAAAACACGCGCGGTAGAGGTTTTACGACGGCCAGTTCCATAATATTGAGTTGACATGTATTACCTCTTAAATATCCAGTTCTTTGGGCTGCTGTGCGGCATGGGGATGTTCGGCCCCAGCATACACCTTCAACTTCTTGAGCATTGTCCGGCCCAAAGGAGAACGAGGAAGCATGCCTTTAACAGCCAACTCGATGATGCGCTCTGGAGCGTGATCACGGAGTTTTTCAAAGCTCATGGACTTCAAGCCACCAGGATAACCGGTGTGACGGTGATACATCTTGTCACCCGCTTTGTTGCCGGTTACACGAACTTTCGCCGCATTGACCACAACAATATAATCACCGGTGTCAGCGTGAGGGGTAAAGACAGGTTTGTGCTTGCCTTTCAAACGACTGGCAATCTCAGTCGCAATACGGCCTAGCGTCTTACCTTCGGCATTGACGATAAACCATTCACGCTGAACTGTTTCGGAACTTGCATTAAATGTTTTCATTTAGTCTCTTTTAACTCCACCTATAAGTGGGGGCTCAGGGGGAAGTTAATCTTCAGATTTTTCAGGTGGGCGATTCTATAGAAAGGCTTACCCGTACTCAAGGCATTTCATGCCATCCCATCACTTTTTTTCAACTGCAGCAAACCACTGGGTACCAACATCACCAAAAGAATCGACTGCAACAACATACCCGCCGCACCCCATGTTGCATCTGAGGCACTGGCGGCAGCGTAAGCAAAACCACCGACCAATAACATGGCGGGAAGAATCGTCGCAATGTAGATACCACTGACGCGGTCTACCGACAGTGCAAACCTTTGCCCCAAAAACTGACTGGCGCGAAAGCACACCAAGAATGCAGCGATGTTACAAACGATCATCAACCCCAGATACCAAAGCATGCATCAATTCTCCCTAGTTTTTAGGAAAGCCACATCGGGATGACGCTCTTGCGCCAACTGTAAATTCACCATCGTTGGAGCAATATAGGTAAGGTTCTCCGCACCATCCAAAGCCAGATTATCATAGGCCTTTTGCTTAAACTGTTCCAACACCTTGTTATCACGCGCCTGTATCCAACGCGCTGTGGCAACATTCACCGGCTCGTAGATCGCTTCGACTTTGTATTCGCTGCGCAGTCGGTGCACAACCACATCGAACTGAAGAATACCCACCGCACCTACAATCAGGTCATTATTACGCAGCGGTCGGAACACCTGCACCGCGCCCTCTTCAGACAACTGCATCAGCCCTTTTTGCAGTTGTTTGATTTTCAGCGGGTCTTTCAACTGAATACGGCGAAACAATTCCGGGGCAAAGTTTGGAATTCCGGTAAACTTGAGTGCTTCGCCTGTCGTAAAGGTATCCCCTATCTGGATCGTGCCATGATTATGCAAGCCGATGATATCGCCAGCCCACGCTTGATCAACCTGCTCGCGATCGCCCGCCACAAAGGTTACTGCATCGGCGATCCTGACTTCCTTGCCCAGCCTAACATGCTGCAACTTCATGCCTTTCTCATAGCACCCGGAAACAATACGCATAAATGCAACACGGTCCCGATGATTGGGGTCCATATTGGCTTGAATCTTAAAGACGAAGCCCGTAAATCCACTTTCATTCGGCTCGACGACGCGATGCTCGGTGGCGCGCGACTGTGGACTGGGGGCCCATGCGGTTAAGCCATCCAGCATATGATCCACGCCGAAGTTACCCAAGGCCGTACCCCAATACACGGGCGTTAATTCACCGGACAAAAACGCCGCCAAATTAAATTCATTTGAAGCACCGCGCACCAAATCAATCTCATCACGCAGATCAACGGCATAGTCACCAATAGCTATATCTAATTCTGGGCTATCCAAGCCGACAATTTGCTTACCGTCCTGTATCACCGCACCTTTGCCGGTTTCATAGAGCGTGACCGTATCGGTCATCAAATTATAAACACCCTTAAAGTTCTTGCCTTCACCGATCGGCCATGTAATGGGCGCGCAACGAATCTTCAGTACGTTTTCGACTTCATCCATCAATTCGATCGGATCTCGAATGTCACGATCAAGCTTGTTCATGAAGGTAATGATTGGCGTGTCGCGCAGCCGCGTAACCTCCATTAACTTAATGGTGCGTTCCTCGACCCCTTTGGCCGCATCTATCACCATCAAACAAGAGTCCACGGCCGTCAACGTCCGATAGGTGTCCTCCGAGAAATCCTCGTGCCCTGGCGTATCAAGCAAATTGACCAGCTTGTCGTGATACGGGAACTGCATCACCGAGGTGGTAACGGAGATGCCCCGTTCCTTCTCCATTTCCATCCAATCCGACTTCGCATGTTGGCCAGATTTTCTGCCTTTTACCGTTCCGGCGCGCTGAATGAGATGACCGTGCAACAACACCTTTTCGGTGATGGTGGTTTTACCCGCATCCGGGTGTGAAATGATGGCGAAGGTACGACGTTTTGCCACTTCTTGGGCAAGGCTAGACATAGAAATTCTCAATCGGCCTGAAATTTGCCGCGAATTATACCCTTTTACCGTCCAGTTTCGAGTCCGATATCATTTCACCCAGAGCAACGCCCTTATTGGCAACTCGCGGTTCAGTTCCAGGCGGTTTTAGCCTACACTAGCGCGCCAAAATCCGGGTATAAAGCCATGCAAAAAGACGACCTATATGCCAGCCCACGCGATCAACTGGCACCTTTCCAGTTTGATGAACAGGTAGCGCGTGTCTTTCCCGACATGATCAAACGATCGGTGCCCGGCTACAGCCATATTATTTTGAACATAGGCGTTTTAGCCGGTGCGTATGCGCAACCGAACAGCAACGTTTATGACCTCGGGTCGTCACTGGGGGCCGCCAGTATTGCCATGCGTCATCGTATCTCGGCGCCCGGCGTGGAAATATTGGCTATCGACAGCAGCGCTGACATGCTAAGACGCAGCCGCGATTTCTTGGACGCCGAAGAATCTGATATCCCGGTGCATAACATTTGCGCAGACATCCGGCAAGTAGACATAAAACAGGCGTCCGTTGTCGTCTTGAATTTTACCCTTCAGTTTATTCCGCCCGCTGACCGACTGGCGTTGCTTACCCGCATCCATCAGGGTCTACTGCCTGGTGGCATTCTCATTCTTTCTGAAAAGCTTCGTTTTGACAATCCAGCGCAGCAGGAATGGCTCGACCAGCATCACTTGCTCTTTAAGCGTGCCCAAGGCTACAGTGACCTGGAAATTGCCCAGAAGCGCGCGGCCATTGAGAACGTGCTCATCCCCGATACAGAAGACAATCATTATGAGCGCTTGAGCGACGCCGGTTTCTCCGCTGCTCATTGCTGGTTCCGCAGCTTTAACTTCGCCAGTTTCGTTGCCCACAAATGATTAACTACAACGATTTGATCAGCAGCCTGGCAGACTCACCACTGCAGCATTGGCGGGCCGACCTCAGCCAGCAACTGCATCAGCTGATCACAGCACACAATAACGGCAACCTGCCACGCTTTCTTGCGCATCTGGATGCCCTCCCTGACGTACAAACAGAGCACAACATTCTGACTGAAGACAGCATCGGTGTCGGTCATGCACATGAGCTATCGCCAACGCAACGCACGCAGTTGAATGCCAGCCTGCAGGGTTTGATGCCATGGCGCAAAGGCCCTTTTACGCTCTTTGGTGACCACATCGACACGGAATGGCGTTGCAATCTAAAGTGGGACCGCGTGGCACCGCATCTAAGCAACTTACACGGCAGGACGGTGCTGGATGTGGGTAGCGGCAATGGCTATTACGGGTGGCGTATGCTTGGCGCAGGCGCCAGTCGCGTCATCGGCATTGATCCATCTTGGCTGTCGGTGGTGCAGCACTTCGCCGTCAACCACTACATGCGTGACCCTCGACACCACATTCTACCGCTTACTCTGGAAGCTCTAACGCCCAACATTCAAGCATTTGATACCACTTTTAGCATGGGCGTTTTGTACCATCGACGGTCCCCGCTTGATCACCTGGAAGAATTAAGGAACACGCTGCGCCCCGGTGGTGAATTGGTGTTGGAAACTCTGGTGATCGACGGAAAAGAAGGCGAAAGCTTGGTGCCGGAAGGCCGGTATGCTCGCATGAACAACGTGTGGTTTCTGCCCAGCGTACCCACGCTGATCGCTTGGTGCAGAAAAATGGGCTTCGATGAGGTTCGCTGCGTGGATATCACAGCAACAACGGCCGACGAGCAGCGCACCACAGAATGGAAGCCCGGCCAGTCACTGGCGGACTATCTCGACCCCAAAGACCCGACCCGAACGCAGGAAGGCCATCCGGCCCCCTTACGCGCTACCCTTGTTGCCCAACGCCCTTGGGGCGGGCGCTTGGCACGCTATGGCTTTTAGACGATCCGTTAAAAGATCTCATCAGGGTTAAGACCAAAAAGGTCTGGCGGACCAAAATCCACCTCATCGCCCTGCTCAGATTCTGGCACGACTGGCCCAGCAAACTCTGGATTGTCACGCCGAATCATAATCTCAACCCGTCGATTGGTTGAACGACCTTCAGCCGTTTCATTGTCGGCAATGGGCCGGGAGGCGCCATGTCCGACAATGACAAAACGGTTCTCATCCATTTCCGGGTCAGCCCACAGGTATTCTGCGACCGCTAAAGCACGCGATGACGATAGCAACCAATTATTGCGGAATCGAGCATTGTTGTTCAGTGGAATAGAGTCCGTATGGCCGGCAATGTGCAATTCGCCCGGCGTGGTCAGCAAAATAGCGCGGACGCGATCCAGTATGGGCAAAAATTCATCCGCCACAAAGTCGGAACCCGGCCCGAACGACTGCTCCTTCACGCGTATAATGATGGTTTGATCGACCGTCTCAACTTCCAACGCCCCGACATCAATAAACTCGCCAAGACGCGAGGCAATACTTGCAGCTTCCTGTTCCACCTGCTCTTGCAGGACATCGTCTGGCACCACGATTTGGCGGGTTAACTGCCCGGTATCACCTTGTCGGGTTTCTTGTATGGTCATTTCGTCCTGACACAGCACTTCCAGACTGTCCATCAAGTCGCGAACCGTATCTTGAGTAATGACATTGAGCGGCGTAGGGTCGGGGCGACCGGGGCTGAATTCTTGCGCTATGATGGATGTGCCTTTCGGAATGGCATCAAAATTTAACTGGTTCTGCACCCCAAACGCATTACGCATAGAACCGGCGAGGCGCTTAAAGCGCATGGCATCCAGTTCAGAAAATGACAACAGCAACACAAAGAAACACATCAACAACGCCATCAAATCCGAGAACGTTGCCATCCACGCAGGCAAACCGGGCTTACATTCCGGACACTTCTTCTCTTCTTCGACAATGGCGCTCATAACTTAGGCGTCCACACCGCGTTGTGTAGCAGGGAGATAGGTTTTCAATGCTTGCTCGATAATCCTTGGGTTTTGCCCAGCTTGAATACCCATTAGCGCATCCCGGATCATGCGCTGAATAAGACCTTCTTCATTGGAACGCAGCATACATTTATTTTGAATGGGAATGGCGATCACGTTCGCCATGACCGAACCGTAGAGTGTAGTCAGGAGAGCTACTGCCATCTGTGGGCCGATCGCTTTTGGGTCATCCATATTCGCCAGCATACCCACCAAGCCAATCAGGGTTCCGATCATGCCCATGGCAGGTGCAACATCCCCGATGGTGGCAAACATTTTTGCACCGTCGCGGTGCCGCTCTGCGGTCATTTCAATATCTTTGTTCAACATCACGCGTACGACGTCAGGGTCATGACCGTCCACCAGTAACTGAATGCCTTTGCCCAGAAACTCATTACTGACGTCTTTACCTTCCAGGGAGAGTAACCCGCCTTTACGCGCCGCATCCGCCAGTTCAACGACTTCTTCTATGATTTCTTCCGGCGCAATACTTTTATAGGAGTAAGCTTTGCTGGCAATGCGCATAGCACCCAAGAATTGTTCTAGGGTGTAACTTTGCATGGCCACAAACACGGACCCCACCACCACAATCAACACCGACGGCAAATTGTAGTAGATGGTCACATCACCGCCCAACACCATGGCCATGATGATCATGCCAATGCCGCCAATAAGGCCTACTATCGTTGCTAAATCCACGCGCTACACTCCACCTGGTATAGTTGAACGACAATACCATTGTCGTCGCATCATCATACTATAATATTGCATTGATGCCCCATTCTGGGCGAATCAGCAATAGGCTTTACGACACTTATTGACCCCAGAGGTTCAATTCAGTACGGTTTGCGCACTTTACAGCACGGTCAACTGTTATGGCATCTATTAGTAAGTCGAACAATTTTGAGAAATCATTAGCGGATTTAGAAAATATTGTCGTTCAACTTGAGCAAGGTGACCTCAGTTTGGATGCTGCTATGGCTGCCTTTGAACAAGGTGTCCACCTGACACGTGCTTGTCAACAACAACTTGATGCAGCAGAGCTCAAGGTGCGCACCCTGCTCGCTGAAAACACCCCCAATCAGTCTGAGGACTAATCATCGTGGGGTCGCTGCCAGAAGAACTTTCCAACGCCGGTAAACAGTACGCGGCGTTTGCCCAAGCGTACCTATCTCGTCATTCCGCTTCCAGCCAACAACTTCAAGCCGCCCTAAACTACGCCATGCAAGTTGGTGGGAAACATGTTCGCCCTTTGCTGGTGATGGCTGCCGCGCAATCCGTTGGCTGTGCGGATGATGCATGGCTGGTGCCAGCGACGGCGGTTGAAATGATCCATACCTACTCATTAATTCATGATGATTTGCCGGCAATGGACGACGATGAATGGCGGCGCGGGCGCCCCACGATGCACATTGCCTTTGATGAAGCAACGGCCATACTGGCTGGTGATGCTTTGCAAAGCATGGCGTTTGCGCTGCTCAGTGATGCCTCGCTTACGCAGCGCTCTGCGACCCACCAGCTGGCCTGGGTGCACACCTTGGCAAAAGCTGCCGGACAACAAGGCATGGTGGATGGGCAGGCCTTGGACTTGTCAGCCGAAGGTTCGACTTTGACGCTCGCCGAACTTGAAGCACTGCATCGCCGTAAAACAGGCTGCTTGATCGAAGCCGCCGTACTTATGGGCGGACAATGTGCGCCGGCGCAACCCAGCCAGGAAATTGTAAAGGCACTGTCACGCTATGCACAATCGATTGGCCTAGCTTTTCAGATCATCGATGATATTTTGGATGTGACAAGTGACACTGAAACTCTTGGCAAGGACGCAGGTAGTGACTTCGCGAACGAGAAGGCTACCTATGTGTCGCTACTGGGCATCGAAGAGGCAAGAAAAAAAGCAGAAGCATTACATGCCGAGGCCTTATCTGCGTTAGAATGCCTGCCTTCGGATACCACGGCCTTGCGTGCCCTAGCCGATTTTATTGTGCTACGTTCGCGCTGATCGGCACCTTTGTCGCTTTAGGAGTCTAGGAGTCACTGACTGATCGCACCATGAAAGTATTTACTGAGATTCCGGCGCAACGCCCTGAAACCCCACTATTAGATCAAATCAACGCGCCGACCGATTTGCGCTCGCTGGCGCCGCAGGATCTGTTGCAACTGGCGGATGAACTGCGCGCCTATTTATTGTTCTCCGTGGGTCAAACGGGTGGCCACTTTGGTGCGGGCCTGGGGGTGATCGAGCTGACCATTGCGTTGCATCGCACCTTAAACACACCGGAAGATCGCTTGCTTTGGGACGTTGGCCACCAGGCATACCCGCATAAAATTTTAACCGGGCGACGCGACGCCATCCTCAGTATTCGTCAAGAAGGCGGTTTGGCGGCCTTCCCAGCACGCGATGAAAGCCCCTATGACGCCTTTGGGGTGGGCCACAGCAGCACATCCTTGTCAGCAGGACTAGGCATGGCCTTAGCGGCGCGAAATGCAGGTAAAAAACGCCGCGTCGCGGCGGTTATTGGTGATGGCGCATTAACCGCGGGCATGGCCTTTGAAGCGCTGAACCACGCGGGCCATGAAGATGCAGACATGCTGGTTATTTTGAACGACAATGACATGTCGATTTCTGAAAATGTCGGTGGGTTGTCCCGTTATTTCACGAACTTGATTGCCAGTCGCACCTACACCAGCATCCGTGAAGAAAGCAAGAAAGTGTTAATGCATTTGCCAGAGCCAGCGCGCATATTAGCCCGTAAAGCCGAAGAGCATATGAAGGGCATGGTGACGCCCGGCACCTTGTTTGAAGAACTCGGGTTCAACTACATCGGCCCCGTCGATGGTCATGATCTACCCAAATTACTGGATGTTTTGGATACCTTAAAAGACCTTTCCGGGCCGCAGTTTCTGCACATTATTACCCGAAAGGGCAAGGGGTTTGCGCCTGCCGAAGCCGCCCCCATTAAGTACCATGCCATCAGCAAGCTGGAAACCACGCCCGCCAAAAGCACGCCGGGTTTAAAGTACTCGAATGTATTCGGACAGTGGTTGTGTGATATGGCCGCTGAAGACGAGCGCTTGATGGGCATTACGCCCGCGATGCGCGAAGGCTCAGATTTGGTCGCGTTTTCAGCGCAGTACCCCAAACGCTATTTCGATGTCGCCATTGCAGAACAACATGCCGTTACCCTGGCAGCGGGCATGGCGTGTGAAGGTGCAAAACCGGTTGTAGCGATTTATTCCACGTTTCTCCAACGTGCCTATGATCAACTCATTCATGATGTAGCGTTGCAAAATCTGGATGTGTTATTTGCCATCGACCGGGCGGGCTTAGTCGGCGAAGACGGCCCAACGCACGCCGGTAGCTTCGACTACACCTACTTGCGCTGCATTCCTAACATGTTGATCATGGCCCCGGCCAACGAGCGGGAAACACGACAAATGCTCAGTACCGGCTATCACCACCAAGGCCCGGCGGCGGTGCGCTATCCGAGAGGCGCCGGTACCGGTGTCACACCACTGGATACGCTGGATACGCTGCCCATTGGTGAAAGCGTTGTTTGCCGCGAAGGTGAAGGTCTGGCCCTGCTTGCGTTCGGTAGCATGGTTGAACCGGCTCTAGTGGTCGGCAAAGCACTGAACGCGACCGTGATCAACATGCGCTTTGTAAAACCTTTAGATACTCAACGCCTGCAAGCGTTGGTGCAAACACATGCGGCATTCGTAACGATCGAAGAAAACACCATAGCCGGAGGCGCGGGGGCGGGCGTTACCGAGTGGTTAAATCAGCAAGGTTACGTACTTCCCGTTCTGAACATAGGGCTACCCGATGCCTACATTGAGCATGCGTCCGCGCAGCGCCAACTGGCCATCGCAGGCTTGGATGTGGCTGGCATAACAAGCCAGATTCAGGCGTGGCAGGCCAAATTGACGCAGTAACAGGGGCTACGGAAGGAGTACTCACGGCCCTGCATCAGAGGTAGGGCGTGACATCCTCCACATCTTTCTGTACGTCCAACAAATGGCGCTCGGCATACTCACGCCAAATACCGCTGGTTAAAAAGAGTTCATAAACGTCGGGATCAATGTGCTCATCGTCACGCATATTACGCAATATGCTGAATGACTGACTGAGCGGCATCGGTTTTTTATAGGGCCGCTCTTTTGCGGTCAGTGCTTCAAAAATATCCGCAACACCCATCATCCGTGCTGGAATTGACAATTGATCACGGGTAAGGCCACGTGGAAACCCTTTACCATTCATTTTTTCATGATGGCCGCCAGCGTATTCAGGCACCCGACGCAGATGTTTTGGGAAGGGCAGCGCTTCCAACACATCAATGGTGATATCAATGTGGCGATTAATGATGGCGCGCTCTTCATCGTTCAACGTACCGCGCGAAATGCACAAATTGTGCACTTCCTGCTCATTCAACATGCTTTGCTCTTCGCCCTGTGCATTACGCCAGGTGAGCGTAGCTAATTGACGAACACGTTCTTGATCTTCCGGGCGCATAAACTCGCCACCCTGATTCGCACGCGCCAAGAAATCACAATCTTCGCGCAACTTGGCGATTTCGGCATCCATTTCTTGTTGCAGCAGTGAGACATCACCGCCCTGCAGCATGGCACGCAAATAGTGGTTCTCGCGCTGTGATATGAGGGCTGAAAAACGTGCTTTGATGGCGTCTATGCCATCCAGAATGAGGTTCAGTTTGGTGGCTTTTTCAACCACATAGTCGGGCGTGGCCAGCTTGCCACAATCGTGCATCCACGCTGCCACACTTAACTCGTACCATTCTTCTTCGTTCAGATTAAAATCTGCAAAATAACCTTCTTTTTGTTCGCACGCGGCGCGGGCAATGAGCTCGGTCAGTTCTGGAATGCGTTGACAGTGTAAAGAGGTGTGAGGCGAACGCACATCGGTAATTTGCGCCAGCGATTTGATAAAGGCATCCAGCAGCTCTTTGTGGCCTTCAATAAGAATTTGATTGTTTAACGAAATCGCCGCATAGGTGGCTAAAGCTTCGATGGACGGTATTACGTCTGGCGCAAATGCCGTGACTTCACCCTTTGCATCGGTTGCATTCAGCAGTTGCAATACCCCAATCACTTCGTCCTGGTGGTCGGATAACGGCAAAGTTAGGAAGCTTTTGGACCGATAACCGTTACTTTCGTCAAACCGCTTGGTGCCGGAAAAATCAAACTCGTCAACGGTATAAGCATCTTCAATACAGACCGTTTGCCGACTCAGCGCCGCATAACTGGCGACATTATGATGATTCGGCTGGCCATCGGTGTACAACTTTATGGGCATCATCGGCACGTGGTCGCCCGCATGCCCGTTAATATCAATACCTAACGAGTCGGTTCGAACCACGGTGAACTGCAGCTCACGTGCTTCGTCTTCGCCTTTCACCAAGTACAGTGTGCCGCCATCCGCACCCGTGATACGCATGGCTTCCGCCACAATAAAACCCAGCAAAGACGACAAATTGGTTTGGCGGGCCAATAACACTAACAAATCTTGATGGGCCACATCGGGCGACGTATGCGTTGCACTGCTCATGATGGATTCTCGAATTCTTACAGTGTCCGAGGCAATATGCCCCATATCGGGCTAAACCTTACCACTGAGTCGGGTATTTCCGCTACCCCAGAGCGCTCACAACCCGGGTCAAAAGAAGCGAGCACTCCAGTCAGTCATCAACCAACCTTGCAACATGAACCAGGCCATTACTCCGGCCAGCACATCATCAATCATGATGCCGAAACCGCCCTTCACTTTGCGGTCAAGCCAGCGAATCGGCCATGGTTTTATAACATCGAAAAAGCGGAACAAGAGAAACCCGAGAACAATATTCGGCCAGGTCAGCGGAACAGCAACAAACACGATCCAAATACCGACGAACTCATCCCACACAATACCGGGATGATCATGAACACGAAGATCTGTTGCGGTACGTCCGCACAGCCAGACACCGACCATGAAGGTTACCAACACCCAAACAAGCTGCAATGGCCAAGAAAGAACACCAAATACAGGTAGGGTCAACAGCGCTGCCAAGCTTCCCATGGTACCGGGCGCTTTAGGCGAGGTGCCGGAGCCAAAACCGAAGGCAACCCAATGCACCCATTTTTCATGTAACATAACTGGCTTAGCCAAAATGATCGTACCCCGCATCCGAATGGTTGTACGGTGAATCGGCGCGCAACACCTGTACACCTTTACCTTCAATCATAGTACCAATACGCCATAGCGTGCGGCCATGTTCCTTTGCCAGAGCACACAGCTCATCAGCATGCACTGGCGCGGCGGTAAAACAGGCCGCAAAATCTTCGCCGCCGCTGAGCGCCCAGGCAATGGCTTGTTCGGTGGACACAATATCTTGCAGCGTCGGCGATAACGGCAGGCTATCAACATCAATACAGGCACCACAATGGCTCGCTTTCGCAATATGCCCCAAGTCGGCAACCAAACCATCCGACACATCAACCGCCGCATGAATCATCGGCGCTGCCGCAACCATAAAGCTCACCGGTGGCTCAGGTCGGTAGAATCGCTCCAACAACTCGGCGCGAATGGGTGCGCGTTGCTGCAAACCGGCCAAACCGCCAGCCGAATCCCCTAAATAACTGGTCACCCATATATCGTCGCCCGGCTGCGCACTTGACCGACGCAAAGGCTGGTCGGTCAATCCATGCACCTGAACAGTCACCACAAGAATGGCGCCCGAGGTGGTATCGCCACCCAAACACGGCATACGCCAGTGTTGATTTTCCAGCATTAGCTGGTCGGTAAAGCGTTGCCACCAGGATTCGTCATACGCCTTAGGTACCACAATACTCAACGTATAAAACCAAGGCCGAGCACCCATGGCCGCCAGATCACTGATGGCCGATCGCACCGCTTTGCTCGCAACATCCTCGGGCGCTGCATCGGGCGGAAAATGTGTACCCGACACACTGGTATCGACCGAAATAACCACCGCTTGGCCGCTGCACACGGCAAGGGCATCATCGCCATTGCCAATAAGCGCGGGCGGGTTAGCCTCCGGTGCAGCGAGGGGCCAAAAATAACGTTGTATACGTTCGAATTCAGAACTCATGAACGTGAACGATGACCGGCTTCCAGCGGACGCAGGCGCACCGCCAGTTTATCCAAAACACCATTAACATAGCGGTGTCCGTCGGTTGCCCCGAACGACTTTGCCAGTTCAACACCTTCATTGATCACCACTTTGTAGGGCACATCAACGCGGTGCATCAATTCATAGGTGCCCATACGCAGAATGGCCAATTCGATGGGCGTCATATCCGCCAGCGCCCGGTCTAACAGCGGCGCTATCGCGGCATCCAATTCATTCACCCGCGCCGGGACCTGGTGCAACACTTCGTGAAAATAAGGCTTATCGATCTTACTCAGATCGTTGTCTACCAAAAACTGCGCTTCAATTTCATTGGCGCTGGCTTTGCTAACCTGCCATTGATACAGCGCCTGCAGCACCATATGGCGTGCACGACGTCGTGCTGCTGGGCGAAATTGCTCGGTCATCAAGCCCCCAACTGCGCTAGCAAATTAACCATTTCCAAAGCGCTCAACGCGGCTTCTTCGCCTTTATTGCCCGCTTTCGTACCAGATCGTTCAATGGCTTGTTCAATGGTATCTACCGTTAACACACCAAACGCAACCGGCACACCCGTGGTGCGGGATGCATGGGATAAACCGCTGGTACACTCGCCTGCTACGTATTCGAAATGCGGCGTACCACCACGAATGACCGCGCCCAATGCAATCACCGCGTCATACTGCCTGGACGCAGCCGCTTTTTGCACCACAAGGGGAATTTCAAATGCACCCGGAGCACGAATTACGGTGATCTGACTACTAGGAACACCATGGCGCTCCAGCGCTTCAATCGCGCCTTTTTCCAGTGCGTCCACCACAAAGGCATTCCAGCGCCCTACCACCAGGGCATAACGTCCATTGTTGGCTTGCAAATTACCTTCAATCACTTTAACTGTCATATCGTTTTCCTCTGCCCTTAGGCGGGCTTTTGAGTGCTGGACACGTATTCCACCACTTCAAGATCAAAACCGGAAATGCCACCAAATTTAATCGGCGAACTCATCAGGCGCATTTTTCCAATACCCAGATCGCGCAAAATTTGCGAACCCGTACCGATGGTGACGTAGTTGCCACTGCGGTTAACGTGCCATGTCGGCTTCTTCTTTTCGGGTGTTTGCAAACGCTCGAGCTCATCTAACAAGCCATTGCCGGACGGTGCATCCAACAGCACCACAACCCCATGACCTTCCGCTGCCACACGCGCCATGGCGTCCGACAACGACCAACCCGTCCACGCTGGAGACTCGATGCCGAGAGTGTCCCGCAGGGTTTGTCCGGTATGCACTCGTACTAAGGTCGGTTCGTCAATGTTGAACGTACCCTGCGACAAGGTTAGGTGCGTACCCCCTTGCAATTGGTCTTCGTAAGCACGGAGATCAAATTCACCCCAACGAGTTTGCACGGTGCGGCGATCCAATTCACGAATGGTCCGTTCGTTCATCATGCGATAGTGAATCAAGTCCGCAATGGTGCCGATTTTCAGGCCGTGCTTCTCTGCGAAGATTTCCAAATCAGGGCGGCGCGCCATGGTGCCATCGTCGTTCATGATTTCAACAATGACCGAGGCTGGCGTCAAACCGGCCAGTCGCGGCAGATCGCACCCGGCTTCGGTATGACCGGCGCGGCTCAATACACCGCCACGCTCGGCGCGTAATGGGAATACATGGCCCGGCTGCACAATATCGGACGGTTTACTGTTCGGGTTTACGGCCGTACGCACGGTGTGGGCCCGATCAGCGGCACTGATACCCGTTGTAACACCATCAGCAGCTTCAATGGAAATGGTGAAATGCGTGCCATACTGCGCGCTGTTACTTTTCACCATTGCGGGTAAGCCCAGGTAATCGCAGCGCTCGCCCGTCAGCGTTAAGCAGATCAAACCGCGTGCTTCACGGGCCATAAAATTGATGATTTCAGGGGTGACTTTCTCCGCAGCGACGATCAAATCGCCTTCATTTTCGCGGTCTTCATCATCCATCAGGATGACCATCTTACCCTGCCGAATGTCTTCAACGATTTCTTCAACGGTATTCAAAGCCAACGCCATGTCTCCCAGAAAGTGGCCACATTCAGTGGCTTACGCTAAGGCTTTATGCGCCTCGCATGTTTGGGCGGCGATTCTACCTTGTTCTTGCGTTAACTTCATCCGTCGATGTGCCTTCAACCCGCGCCATAATGCGCCAGTCAGCACCAAACTGTCGCTGATCCGTTACACGTAGGTTTATGGCCTCATCCATTCGTGACAACGGCAAGTCCATTAATGGACGCCCTGTGCTGCCGAGCAAGCGGGGCGCTTGATAGAAGATGAACTCATCGATCAGCTTGTGCCTGAAACACGCGCCGATTAGGGTAGGGCCCGCTTCCAACAAAACCTCATTCACACCCTGTTGGGCCGCAAGCTGCTGCAACACGAACGTTATGTCTACCTTGCCCGCAAGGGCGGGTGCTTGTAGGACGGTTACGCCGCGTGCTCGATAGGGCTCCAAGTCTCTTTCGGGCTGGGACGCCAAGGTACACAACACAGCCGACGACTCGGCAAAAAAGGGGTGTTCTGGCGGCACCCTAAGCTGACTGTCAATCACACAGCGCAGGGGCGGCTTAACCTGCGGATGTCCCGGCCAGCGTTGCGCCAACAAGTCCATACGCACTTGTAAGCGGCTTTGATCTTGCAATAACGTATCGGCGCCGGTCAGAACGGCACAACTGCGCGCCCGCCAGTACTGCACATCCGCCCGCGCAGCTTCTCCAGTAATCCAAAAACTTTCACCACTGGCCATAGCGGTGCGTCCGTCCAAGCTGTGGGCAATTTTCGCTCTTACCCATGGTCGTCCGGTACGCATGCGCTGTAAGAAGCCGATATTGACGGCATCGGCGGCGGCGGTCAGTACGCCCTCAGTGACGTCAATTCCGGCAGCGCGCAAACGCGCCAAGCCTTGGCCAGACACCAAAGGGTTAGGGTCGTGGCTCGCCACCACAACACGCGCGACCTGCGCTGCAACCAGTGCATCAGCGCAAGGTGGCGTACGACCGAGATGACTGCACGGCTCCAAGGTGACATACACCGTGGCGCCTTTTGCGGCAGATCCAGCGGCCCGCAAAGCAAACACCTCAGCATGAGGCTGACCTGCTCCAGGGTGCCAACCCGCTCCCACTTCAACATCGCCTTGCACCACCACCGCACCGACGCGCGGATTTGGAGTGGTCGCAAAGAGCCCCCGCTCGGCTAAACGTAAGGCTTTCTGCATCCAGTGTGCATCGACAGCCGACATCATTTACCCTTGTTCTCAAGGCGTTCGATTTCAGCTCGAAACTCGGCGATGTCTTGAAAGCTGCGATAGACCGAGGCGAACCGGACAAAGGCAACCTGATCCAATTCTTTCAGTTCGTCCATCACGGCCTCGCCTACCAAGCGCGAGGGCACTTCGCGTTCGCCGCTGGCGCGTAAGCGGTGCTCAACACGGGTAATCGCCGCTTCAATGTCTTCGACTGAAACAGGACGCCGCTCGAGCGCACGCATCATACCAGCACGGAGTTTCTCGGTATTATAAGGTTCGCGTGAGCCATCTTGTTTGATCAATTTAGGCATGACCAACTCGGCCGATTCATAGGTGGTAAAACGCTCGCCGCAATGCGGGCATTCACGCCGACGCCTCACCTGCTGACCCTCGGCCACCAGCCGGGAGTCGATGACTTTGGAATCCGCTTGACCGCAAAAAGGACAATGCATGCGTTGTGTCCGTTCTCTTAAAGGTCGCTGATTTTAACCAGCTTGTGGGCTGCTGCCTACCGCCACAAGCTAGACCCGGAAAGTTTTTCGCCTGTCAAGCATTGACAATAACATTTATACACAATTCTGCTCGTGCCTTTGGTTATAGCAAGCAACACCAGCACTCCTCCACTGTCACAATAATTTAACGCTCTATATTATTGATATATATAGTATTTTTTAGATTTGTTTATTTTTTGATCAATCTGGCAAACCCCTTATCCTGCGTGGCTTGACCCTCTTTGTCACGAGGTTACACACAGAGTTATCCACAGAATCTGTGGAAGATTGATGACAGCGCAGGCAACACATAGACTTCCGTAGAACGCAGAATTCCTCACCACCCCACGATGCACCCAAGCGATGAACAGGGTACACTGTGCATCCGTTTTTTCCGTGCTGAGGTTTTTCATGTTTGGTTGGTTAAAGTCAGCTTTTACTTCTGCCCCACAAAACAAGGCCGCCCAGGTTCAAGAGGAAGAAGAATACAAGGGCTACCGGATTCAATTCGCCCCCGAACCTGTGGGTGGCCAATTTCGCATTGCAGCACATATTCAAAAAGTGGGTGATGATACACGCACGCATCATTTGATCCGTGCCGATTTACTGCCTGACATGGATACTGCTATCGTCCATACCCGACTTAAAGCACGGCAAGCCATAGACCAACTCGGTGACCGCCTGTTCAACTGAGGCCGTATTTAAGGAAGTTACATGGAACAGGCCATCAGTGTCGCTCAGCTCAATCGTCAGGCAAAGTTCATCCTTGAACAGAATTTCGGCCAAGTCTTGATCCACGGCGAGCTTTCCAACCTGTCTCGCCCGCAATCCGGGCACGTCTATTTCACCCTGAAAGACAATACTGCGCAGGTGCGCTGCGCCTTTTTTAAAGGCCAAGCGATGCGGCAAACCTATCGCCCGCAAGAAGGCGAGGCCGTTTTGGTTAGCGGCAAAGTCAGCTTATTTGAAGGCCGGGGCGACTACCAAGTATTGGTTAGCAGCATTCAACCCGCCGGTGATGGTGCCCTGCAAATTGCTTTTGAGGCACTAAAAAAACGCCTGCAAGCCGAGGGGCTGTTTGCGCAAGAACGAAAGCGCGCCCTTCCATCATCCGTCAGTACCGTGGCAGTGATCACCTCGGCAACCGGCGCCGCGCTGCAAGATATTCTGCAGGTGTTACGACGCCGGGACCCTTTCATCGAAGTCTTGGTTTATCCGTGTTTGGTGCAAGGTAAAGAGGCCGCGTTGGACATCCGACGAGCACTCGCCCAAGCCATACAGGATGCAGCTTCAGATGTGATCATTGTCGGCCGAGGCGGTGGCTCCAGTGAGGATCTGTGGTCGTTCAACGACGAAGGGTTGGCGCGGGATATTGCTGCCTCGCCTATTCCGGTCGTCAGCGCCGTAGGGCACGAAGTCGATTTCACCATCGCGGACTTTGTGGCCGATGTACGTGCCCCCACACCTTCTGCAGCAGCAGAGCTGGTGTCTGCGGACCACAGTTTGCGCGCGCAGCAATTGACTACCTTGGCACGTCGCCTGAGTTTCGCGGTACAACGCACCATCACGACCTACCGCCAGCGTTTACATCATACGCAGCAACGCTTGCGTCACCCGGCGGATCGCATTCGTGAACAACAACAACGCCTCGACAACGCCAGCGTGCGTTTAGAGCGGGCGCTACAGCATCGTCTGCAGCAGGTTCGTATGCGCCTGCACACAGCCACACAACGGGTCGAACGTGCCTCACCGCAGCACCGTTTACCGGCGCAAAAACAACAACTGAACCTGCTACAACAACGTTTGTTGCGCATTATTACGCATCGGCTTGAACGTTGGCGCAGTCACCTAACCACGCAAGCGCACAGCTTGCATACGGCCAGCCCGCTGGCCACCTTGCAGCGCGGTTATAGCATTACGCAAGATGAACAAGGCAAGGTAGTGACATCGGCTAAACGGCTAGCGGTGGGTCAAACACTTACCCATCGACTGGCCGACGGGCAAGTAAAAAGCACCGTTACAGACGTTATACTAAAGGGCGAAAAGCCGCGTTAACGCTTCTTGCGCTCGCGCGGGCCCGCTTTAGCCTTCGCACTGCCGCGCGGCGCGGGGCCACGTTTTTTCTGCGGTTTCCCGGTCGTAGTGGGCGCATAGGGGTTCTCACCACTGCGGAACTCGAACCGAATCGGCGTTCCTCTCAGGTCGAGAATCTGGCGGAAACTGTTTTCCAAATAGCGATGATAGCTGCTCGGCAGTTTCTCGACCTGATTTCCATGAATCACAATCACCGGTGGATTACGCCCACCCAAGTGCGCATAACGCAATTTAATGCGTCGACCGTTCACCAATGGCGGCTGATGTTCTTGCACCAGTCCATTCATCAATTCAGTCAGGTGATTCGTTGACCATTGCTTAGTCGCCGATTCATAGGCTTTTTGCACCGACGCAAACAAATGCCCGACGTTTGTACCGTGTTTGGCCGAAATAAAATGCAAGTCAGCCCAATCCATAAAGCTCATGCGTCGGTCCAAGTCTTTTTTCACTTGCTCCCGGTCGTCCAGCGTCATGTTGTCCCACTTGTTCACCGCCAACACCACAGAGCGCCCGGCTTGCAGCACGAAGTGCAGCATGTGCAAGTCTTGCTCTACCACACTGTCCCGCGCGTCCAACACCATCACCACCACGTTCGCTTGTTGGATGGCTTGCAGTGTTTTGATAATGGAAAACTTTTCGACCGCTTCGGTGATGTTCTTGCGCCGCCGCACCCCGGCGGTATCAATGAGCGTGTAGTCCACGCCTTCACGCTCAAAGGGAATGAAAATGCTGTCCATGGTGGTGCCCGGCTGATCAAACACCACCACCCGCTCTTCACCCAACATCCGATTTACCAGCGTTGATTTACCGACATTGGGTCGGCCGACAATGGCCAAGCGAATGCCACTGCCCTGTAAAGCATCCGGGTCAATAGGTTCAGCGTCTGGGAACCACTCCAGCGCCTCGGTGATGAGAGTGGTCACGCCTCGGTTGTGTGACGCAGCCAACGGAAACGGTTCACCCAAACCCAACTCGAAGAAATCGAGCAATACGGTGTCTTCATTCAGGCCATCGACTTTATTCACCACCAATTGGGTCTTCTTACCCGCGGTACGCAGATGTTTGGCCAGCATCAGGTCACTGGCCGTCACCCCATCCCGGGCATCAACCATAAAGAACACCAAGTCGGCCTCTTGAATAGCCGCGTACGACTGTTCGGCCATTTCAAGGTCCAAACCTTCTTCGTAGCCGCTGACACCACCCGTATCCACTACGATATAGGGAATATCTCCTACCTTGCCTTCGCCGTATTTGCGATCGCGCGTCAGCCCGGGCCAGTCGGCCACCAGCGCATCACGGGTCCGCGTGAGGCAATTAAATAACGTGGATTTGCCCACATTGGGGCGTCCTACTAAAGCGATTACCGGCGTCACGCGGGTTTACTCCTGTGGTGCACTGACATGGCCTTTAAGTAACAGACCTTGCATGGATTGCACATAAAAATTCTGCGCATCGGCGATTGCCGGTACGGTAAAGCGTTGTCGGCCAGAGAAATCCAAGCGCCCGACCGGCTGCCCATTGCTGCGCTGAAAGGCGTAGACATAGCCACGCCGATCCGTCACCACCAAATGGTCGCCTTGCACTGTCAACGCCGTGAGTGGTCGCCCCGCAACCGCCTGCTGTTGCCAGAGAATGGCCTTGCTGTTTACATCGTAGGCGAATAATTCGCCGGTACGATTAGCCACAAACAATAAGGCATCATCCGTAGCCAAATTCGTACTGACCGATAGCTCGGTTCGCCAGCGGACCTCACCCGTTTCCGGAATGATCTCCATCAACTGTCCTTCATATGCCGCGACGTAGATACGCCCATTGACGAGTAAGGGCGACACGTCCACATCGACTAAGCGCTGCAGATCGGTCACGCCGCGCGGCTGGGCCAACCGATGCGACCAGCGAATTTCACCACTTAACAAATCAAAGGCGACGACACGGCCATTAGCAAAACCGGCAATTAAAGCATCGCGATAAAACAACGGTTGCGCTTGCCCGTGCAAGGTTAATACGGGTTGCTCGCTGTCGTAAATCCACACCCATGAGCGACTGGTATTGTCCCATAAGCGCAGTGCACCATCCTGCCCGAGGATGGCAATTTGATTCCCTTGCACAACCATAGGACTGACCGCCGATATGCCCCACTCGGTGCGTTGGAGTTCCGCCCCTGTGTTGGCATCCAGCACCACCAGATCCCCTGTTTGGCTCAACAAAAAGAGTTGATCTCGGTGCAGCGTAATACCCACTTGCCAGGGATTCAGCGTTTTCTTCCATTGCACCCGGCCATCGGCATTATTCAGCGCCACGACCGTACCATCAATATGCGCCGCATACAGGCGCGCTTCATCGTGCGCAGGCCGCAAACGCACAGCGCCATCGCCGGGCTGCCAACCGTCAACCAAGAAATGGCTCCAGGAAAAATCAACCCGGTCTTCTGCAAACGCTTGCGGTGCAGCGGGGTAACGTGGATTCAGGCCACTGCAACCCATCAATACCAGCAGTGCTACCACCCAGAGGCTATGCAAAACCTTCATCCACCGTACTCCTTATACCGCCGGTTACAATAAACCAAAGCGTTCAGCTTTCGCTTGTAGCAGCGGTGCCGTTAGGCCCTGTTGCTGAGCAATGGTCCAGGCCGACTGATACGCATTACGTGCAGCGTCTGCGTCCCCTTTCGCCTGATAAATGTCGCCACGCAATTCGTCAAACGCCATTTGTTGCCCCTCTGCTGACATCGAATCCAAGGTTGCCAAGGCGGCATCTAACTCGCCTTCCGCTACCTGTAACCGTGCAATCCGCAGCGTAATTACCCGATCAAGTGCATCATCTGTATTCTGCTCCAATGCCCACACCAGCGTTTCACGGGCGGTCGAGTAGTTTTCTGCATCGGCCTGGAAACGAGCTTGTAACATCGCTGTGTAAGTGGTGTAAGTGCTCTTGGCGTGCTGATCGCTCAAATCTGCGAACAAAGCATCAAAGCGCGCTTGTTCATCGGTGGTTAACGTGGTTTTGTCCGCCACCACACGCAGCACTTGCTGATACAAATCGGACGCCGCCGCATATTTCTTGGCTTGTTGGTCGTTATAAAAGAACACCCCAAAATAGCCCACGACAAAAATAAGCACCCCGCCGATGACAGCATTACCCCAACGCGACCACCAGTTTTTAATCGCTTCAATTTGTTCTTGTTCGGTATCGTACACCATTCACTCCTTGCATTTTCGTCATTAGAGAGAGTCGTTAAGGGCTTGTATTAATGCCCCGGTATCTGACCATGCAATCGAATGTTGCGGGTCGTCTTTGCGCAGATTTTTCACCATGAACTCACCGCGGGATAATTCATCATCCCCGACGATCAGTGCCAAGCGCGCACCACTTTTGTCGGCTTTTTTCATTTTCGATTTCATGCTGCCGTCACCCAGCACGGTATGTACTCGACGGTCAGGCAGTGCAGTACGCAGTTGCTCGGCTAGCACCAAGGCTTGTTGGTCGGCCGCCACACCCACGGTCACTAAACAGACGTCCGCCATGGCATTCACCCATTCAGGCACGACCTCCAGCCCTTCCAACAACAGCAACAAACGCTCGACACCCATACCAAAGCCAATGGCTGGCGTAGGGCGGCCACCGAGCTGTTCTACCAAAGCATCGTAGCGCCCGCCGCCCATCACAGTACCTTGCGCACCCAGAGCCGTGGTCACCCATTCAAACACCGTTTTACCGTAGTAATCCAAGCCGCGTACCAATGTTGGATTAACACGATAGCTAACCTTTGCAGCATCCAATAACGCACACAGTTGGTCGAAGTGCGTTCTCGAATCGTCATCAAGGTAACTGAAAAAGTCCGGCGCATCGGCCAGTACAGCACGGGTTTCAGCATCTTTGCTGTCAAGAATACGCAGCGGGTTGGTGTCCAAACGGCGCTGGGAATCGGCATCTAAACGCGTTACATGTTGACGTAAATAGCTGACCAAGTCGTCCCGGTAGCGGGCTCTGCTGTCGGCGCTGCCCAAGGTATTCAGCTCTAAGGTCAAGTGCTCCGCGATGCCCAACTCAGCCCAAAGGCGCGCCGACATAATAATAATTTCAGCGTCAATATCCGGCCCATTCAGGCCAAAGACCTCGGCCCCGAATTGATGGAATTGACGATAGCGGCCTTTCTGTGGCCGCTCGTAGCGAAACATCGGGCCGGTATACCACAACTTCTGAATCTGGTTGTGCAACAGACCATGCTGCAGGGCCGCACGCACTACACCTGCTGTACCCTCAGGACGCAGCGTGAGGCTTTCCTCATTGCGGTCATTAAAGGTGTACATTTCTTTTTCAACGATGTCCGTTACTTCGCCAATAGAGCGCTGGAACAAACTGGTGTCTTCTACAATGGGGGTGCGTATTTCCCGATAACCATAGCGCGCAAACAGCTCGCGCATCTGCTGTTCTGCATACTGCCAAAGGGGTGAGCGGTCAGGCAAAATGTCATTCATGCCACGAACGGCTTGGATAGTTTTCACACGGTTTCCTATTTAGATTTTGCTATCAGATCGCGCTCGGCAGCATCCCGCAGGGCCACTTGTTCGCGGATCATTCGTTCAAAGGTGTCGACCAGTTCAGCGTTCTTGAGCTTGGTGTGCGGTGTGCCGTTTAAATAGATCAAATTGTTGGGTGAGCCACCAGTAATGCCGATGTCAGCCTCTTTCGCCTCGCCCGGTCCGTTTACTACGCAACCAATGACGGCAACATCCAAGGGTGTGAGGATATCTTCCAAGCGTTCTTCTAGAGCATTCATCGTGCTGATCACATCGAAATTCTGCCGTGAGCAACTGGGGCAAGCGATAAAGTTGATGCCTTTATTGCGTAAGCGCAGGCTTTTGAGAATGTCGAATCCTACTTTAACTTCTTCTACCGGATCTGCCGCCAACGATATGCGCAAGGTATCGCCAATACCATCCATCAACAGTAAGCCCAAGCCAACCGAAGATTTAACCGTACCCGAACGCAAACCACCTGCTTCTGTAATACCCAGGTGCAAGGGCTGATCGATTTGTGTCGCAATTTGTCGGTAGGCGGCCACCGCCATGAACACATCGGAGGCTTTTAGGCTGAGTTTAAAGTTTTGGTAGTCCAACCGGTCCAGAATATCAATATGTCGCAGTGCAGACTCCACCAGGGCTTCAGGTGTTGGCTCACCGTATTTTTTCTGCAGGTCTTTTTCCAGCGAACCGGCATTAACACCGATACGAATCGGAATGCCTTTATCACGGGCTTTATCGACCACCGCCCGAATACGCTCTTCATTCCCGATGTTGCCTGGATTGATGCGCAGGCAGTCCACACCCAAATCGGCTACCCGTAGCGCTATTTTGTGATCAAAGTGAATGTCGGCAATCAGTGGCACCTGAACCGCTTGCCGTATTTTGCCAAAGGCTTCGGCGGCGTCCATGCTGGGTACTGACACCCGAACTAAGTCTACACCGGCGGCTTCCAGTCGTTGAATCTGAGCCACAGTAGCCGCTACATCGCAGGTTTCGGTATTTGTCATGCTTTGCACAGAAATGGGTGCATCACCACCCACCGGCACATTGCCTACCATGATTTGCCGACTTTTCCGCCGCTTGATCGGAGAAACCATTTGCTTGTTCATGTCATTCTTCCAAAAACGTGCTGTTCGGGAAACGGGCTTCTAATTGAGCACGCAGCGCCGCATAAGATTCTTGCCGGTTCATCGCTTCCGTAACGCGGAGCCCTAATACCAGCGATGCCTCGGTATGCTCAACCACCTCACTGGTAACCAGGCTTTGGAAACCGTCAAAATAACTGGCCGCGCGTGCAGTATTGCCCTCATTTAGAAGCAGATTTGCCATATGCCAATAGGGCATTGGCAACATTTTATTCAACACGATGGCCCGATCAAAAAAGTTCTTCGCACTCTGCGTATCGTTCAAATAGAGGCTAACGATCGCTAGGTCTTCAAAGGCCACGGCGCGGTCAAAATAGTCCGTATCTGCTATGACCTCATTCAGCACCTTCTGGGCTTCATCAATTCGATTCTGCCGAAACAAGAACTGCGCATACAGGTGACGGTGTTGCGTATCTTCTCCCAACGCCATGGCGCGCTTAAAATATCGCTCCGACAATTCCGGTTCGCCTTCGCGCTGATACACCAAAGCCATGCCTAAGTGCGCCGAATCGGACGCTTCATCGAACGTCAGCGCTTCGCGAAAAGCGACCCTCGCCTGAGCAGCGTTGTCGAACTGCAAATGCCGAAAGCCGATCTCTACGTACTGTTCTGCTGACGTTTGATCTTCCGTACTGACACCGCGACTGGCGCAACCGGAAAACAACAATACAATCAATAGGGCCAACCCTAGGATATTGACGGATCGTGTCATAGCCTCTTGCTCCTACGTTTTGCCAGATCGGCTGCCGTGGTGCCAATTTCAACCGCTTTGATAAAGCGTTCACTGCGTCGAGTCAGATCTTCCACTTGCCCGACCAATTGCCCACAGGCCGCATCAATGTCGTCGCCCCGGGTTTTACGAATGGTGACGTTATAGCCTGCGGCCGACAGGATGTCACGGAAGCGATGCAGTCGATTGTTGCTTGGCCGTTCATAACCCGAATTAGGGAACGGGTTAAATGGGATCAAATTGATCTTACAAGGGGTTTCGCGCAGCAACGCAGCCAGTTCATGGGCCTGTTCTGGCGTATCGTTCACTTCATTCATCAACGTGTATTCAACCGTCAACACACGCTTGTCGCTCAGCCCGGATAAATATTCGTTACAGGCCGCCAAGGTATCGGCAATGCCATATTTTTTGTTGACTGGCACCAGTTGGTCTCGCAGCGCATCGTTTGGCGCATGCAATGACAACGCCAGACTAACGTCAGTATGCTGAGCCAGTTCACGAATGGCAGGTACCACACCGGACGTACTCAGAGTCACGCGACGCTTGGAAATCCCATAGGCGTTGTCTTCCATCATCAGGTTCATCGCCGCAATGACATTGTCGAAATTCAATAAGGGTTCGCCCATACCCATCATCACGACATTGGTAATCCGGCGTTCACGCTTGCCGGATAAGTCATCGAAGGCTTTTGCTGCTACCCAAACTTGGCCAATGATTTCTGCCGCCGACAAATCCCGATTGAACCCTTGTTTGCCGGTAGAACAAAACGAACAATCCAACGCACAGCCAATTTGTGACGACACACAAAGCGTACCGCGCCGCTCTTCGGGAATATAGACCGTTTCGATGGAAGATCCGCCCGGCATGCGCATGACCCATTTCCGGGTACCGTCTTTGGCGGTGGCGTCGTAGATCACTTCGGGCACATCCAACACCGCCGTCGCCTTCAACTTCTCGCGCAGCGGTTTGGACAAATCGGTCATTTGATCAATGTCCGTGATTCCACGCGCATGAATCCATTTCAACACCTGTGCAGCACGAAACGGCTTTTCACCCATGGCCACGAAATGCGCTTCCAATTGCGCCTTGGTCATGCCCAATAAATTGATTGCTGTTTGTGCCACACTGAAACCCTGTATAGTTGATCGTTAGGTTGTTAAGACCCATGCAACAATATACCCATCTGTACACTGTTGCATACGCCCTGACATAAGCGCCAAAAAGGGGGCTTAGCCCCCTTTCGTCATCCATTGCCAATCGATGTTACCACCTCGACAAAAGACACCGCACCTTAAGCGCGGCTGAAGATCTCTTCTGGCTTGAAGAAAATGGCAATTTCACGCGCCGCCGACGCGGGTGCATCTGAACCGTGCACAGCATTGGCTGATACTTCAGTTGCAAAGTCAGCCCGAATGGTGCCCGGTGCCGCTTCTTTCGGGTTCGTTGCACCCATAATTTCGCGGTTTAAGGCAACCGCATTTTCGCCTTCCAATACTTGCACCATTACTGGGCCAGAGGTCATGAAGCCGACCAGTTCGCCATAAAATGGACGCTCTTTGTGCTCTGCATAGAACTCACCAGCCAATGCTTCGGACATGTGAATCATTTTAGCACCAACAATTTTCAGTCCCGCTTTTTCAAAGCGGCTGTAAATTTCACCGATGACATTTTTGCCAACAGCGTCAGGTTTTACGATGGAAAAGGTTTGTTCGATAGCCATGTTGAATATCCGAGAGGGGTTAAAATTTGGAGCGCAGATTATACAGGCCGTTGCCCCTTAACTCCAATGCAGAAGCCTTGCCTTTTGGAGATATTTTCACGTTATACTGGTTCACCCTCATTTTAGTTAAACGGAGCGTAGGCAATGTATGATGTCATTATCATTGGCGGAGGCATTCTTGGCTTATCCACCGCCATGCAATGGCAAGCCGAGTTTCCCGATCACCGCCTTTTACTGCTGGAAAAAGAGCCCCGCCCGGCACAGCACCAAACCGGCCATAACAGTGGCGTAATCCATGCTGGCGTTTACTATACGCCCGGCAGTTTGAAAGCCCGTTTTTGTGTCGAAGGTAATAAGGCGACCAAAGCATTTTGCCAGGCCAATGACGTTGCCTATGATGAATGCGGCAAATTACTGGTGGCCACCAACGACATTGAACTTACGCGCATGCAAGCTCTTTGGGATCGCACCGCCAGCAATGGTGTCGAACGCCATTGGGTAAGCGCCGATGAACTTAAGGAACGCGAACCGAATATTACGGGCGTTGGTGGTATCTTTGTGCCGTCCAGTGGCATCGTCGACTATCGAGCTGTCGCAGAGGCCATGGCGCGCCGCTTTTTAGCCGGCGGCGGAACCATTCAATACCAGGCTGAAGTAACGGGACTGCTGGAAAGCGCCAATGACGTGGTGGTTAATTCCACCCAAGGGGATTTTACCGGCCGCTATCTTGTCACCTGCGCGGGCCTGATGGCGGATCGCATCGTACGCATGCTCGGCCTCACCACGACCTTTACCATTTGCCCGTTTCGCGGCGAGTATTACCGCCTAGCCCCACAGCACAACCGCATTGTTAACCACCTTATTTACCCCATACCCGACCCCAGCATGCCCTTTTTGGGCGTGCATCTGACTCGGATGATCGACGGCTCTGTAACCGTCGGCCCAAACGCAGTGCTGGCATGGAAGCGTGAAGGTTATCGCAAAACGGACGTGTCGTTGCGCGACACCTTCCAACAACTCGCGCACTCCGGGGTGCGCAAAGTCTTGCGTCAACATTTGCGCTCTGGCTTGGTGGAACTGAAGAATTCGATGTACAAACGCGGCTATTTAGAGGAAGTAAGAAAATACTGCCCATCGTTAACGCTCGACGACCTCACACCTTACCCGGCGGGTGTGCGTGCACAAGCGGTATCGAATGAAGGTAAGCTGTTGGATGACTTTTTGTTCATGAATACCAAGCGCACGGTGAACGTATGCAATGCACCATCGCCAGCGGCAACCGCTGCCCTGCCGATCGGCCAGCATATTGTGGCGCAACTGAAGCCTTTGGTGAATTAATAAAAAAAGGCCAGCCGGGCGGCTGGCCACAGGGGAACGAACAAAAGCCGCTTGCTTCGGACGACCATTGTTCATATCAAATCGTTAAATGGCTTGCTGTCGAGACCGCACCAAAACCACACCGTCTATACGCCACGCGCCCGCCATCGTGTGCAAACTGTACACGGCCCGCCATGCTTGGCCTTGTGCATCGACCAACGCCAGCTCTTGAAACATTTGCTCAGGTGTTACCACCACGGGCTCAGAGAAAAGGACTTGTCTGGGGCGGTACAACGCCGGATACTGCGTTCTGACCATACGTACAAAGCGCTGGGCATCACCAAATTGCGCTTGAATCGTATCGGCAGCGAACGAAAATGCATGCTCGGCATCATCATCCGCGAGCGCTTGAATCTGGGCCCGAATGACACTTTGCGCTGACTCAGGTGTTTGCGCCACCGCCCAAGATGACCAGCACATCAGCACAAAAAACAACCACAGCTTACTCATCACTGTGCCAACCTCACCGCTTTGATACACGTTTAAGTGTACGTGCTGTTAGGTAATTGGATCAGGCATTTTGGTTATTTTTTGTACGCGAAAAGAATCCAGGCTTTTGGCTACAACGCCAGCTCGGCACGCACATAACTGACCGGGCCTTTGTTGAACGGCTCGCCTTCGGCAACAAAACCAAAGCGCGCGTAAAACGGCAGGGCCGAGGACCGGGCATGACACCACAGCCGGACAACGCCCATCTTAGGCAGCTCGGCAATGACATGCTTCAATAAGGCGGTGCCCATGCCCAAATGTTGAAAATCGGGCAAGGTAGCAAACTTCCGCAACCTGGACACACCGTCACCCTGAGGAAACAACGATGCGACACTCACCAAGCGACCGTCCACAAAAACACCATAGTGCGTACCCACGGCATCGTCTTCGAGCATGCAATGGCTGATGGGCTGGTCGGGCCACAGTACGTACTGGCGAATGGGCCAAGTGGCCTCGGCATCGATCTGCTGTATTTGGAAATCCAAGCTGCTGTGCCTCTGTATTGTGTCTTTAGGCAATGCTCGCGGCGTTCGAGCAACGTTACGAGGGGCGCGGATTTTATACGGAATTCAAGGCGATGTCTTGTCTTTTATCGAACTATTTTCTAACACTTTCCGCAGCCCTTCTTCAAGCTGATCCGCGTCGAGCGGGTGATTGGCAATCAACTCCAAAACCGCCTCCTGCTGCGCCGCTGTAGTGTGCACCGATACGGCACCGTCGACCACATTGCACCACACCCACCCCTCCGCCGTCGGCAATACGGCCTTTATGCGCAACGCGCGGGTCCCCGCTATCCATTCCAACAAAGGCGCTATGGACCACGTTGCACTGGCGGGCATACGCCACCCCATGCTGTAGTAACCGTCTGCCTGACGTTGCGCCATGATCCACTGCGCCGCTGTAGGTGCAGCAGGCTGACTGCGCCAATCCAATGCAGGTTCAGGCAGGGCGAGGCTTTCTCCCTTTGAGTCTGCGATGACTTCTGGCTGCTCTGGCGAACCAAAATCGTCCAAGGACAGCGCGCCCTGCGTCACCGCTTTTATAGACACACCAGCACCCACCTGCGCTTGCAACCATTTGGTGGCAGCGGTCAGCATAGACTGGTCAACCAAATCGGTTTTATTGATCAGCAAGCGCCCTGCACGGGCAATTTGATCCTGAAACAACGCATGGGTTTGATAGCGCAACTGTAATACCTGACGCGGATCCACCAGGGTAACGGGCGAAGTCAGGCGCAACACGCCACGATACTCCGGTGCGCGCAGTAGTGCCAACAGCGAGGCAGGATGGCCTAAACCACTGGGCTCGATGAACAAGCGATCCGGCCGTTCACGGCGCAACAAGGTATTCAGTGTTACCTGAGTAACCGGTCCGGTTGCACAGCACATACAACCGCCCGGTATTTGCCGTACTGCGATATTGTTCTCTTGCAGGGCTACGCCATCGACCCCGATTTCGCCAAATTCATTCACCAGAATTGCCCAGCGTTCATGAACCGGACGCTGTTGCATTAACTGCCGCAGGGCTGTTGTTTTACCGACGCCAAGAAAGCCAAACAGTACATAAACCGGAACCGACTGGATCGGACTAGGTTTCTTCATGGGGTTTCGTCTCCGCAAACAAGCGCTGCTGGGGCGCTCTCAAGGTCAAGGCTATCAGCAACACCAACAAGGCAAACACCGTGATGACCACTGGCAACCCGAAAGAATCGGCCAGTGCACCCAACAGCAAAGCGCCCGCCGCCGGCATACCCATGGATATAACCGTCCAGATACTCATGACACGACCACGAAAGGCATCGTCCACCATTAATTGCAGCGTGGTTTGGCATCCGGTACCAATGATGGTCATGCTCAACGCCAGCACGAACACCTGTGTGGCCAATACATAGCCCGTATGAATCCACCAGACCGGAAGCATCACCGCGGCGCCCAACAACACGGACAGCAGCACTAAATGCGCCAATCGCGACGGTGTACCGCGTTGGCGGGAGATAATCAATCCGCCCATGATGGAACCCGCACCCGCGACTGAGGTCAACATCGCCAACGTTCCAGCGTCGCCCTGCAACAACTGACCCGAGATAGCGGGTAGCATTTCAATCAGAGTCCGGCCAAAGAGTCCATTGATCATGGTCAATAATAAGATAATACGAATGGTTGGGCTTTGCCGCACCACGCCAAGGCCGGCGGCTAGCTCACGCCAAAGATGCGGGGTAGCTACGGTACGTTCAGGCGCTACCACAGGCACCCGCAACAATGCCGCCAAAGTGGCGCAATACAGGCCAGAAGCGACACCAAAAGCCCAAGCAGGCGACCCCAACCACAGCAACAAGGCACCCAGAGCTGGCCCGAGAATGCGGGATGTATTGAACACAATTGAGGCTAAGCCAATGGCACCGGTAAAGTGCTGTCTAGCCACCAACAGAGGCAACAATGCCATACGTAGAGGATGATGCGCCGCAGTAACAATGCCAATGCAGGCCGCAATAAGACACAACAAAGGCAGCTGCAAAACGCCGAGAACAGAGGCGCCCGTCGCAACCAACCCGATAACAGCCTGCGCACCCGTGGTGATCCACATGCCACGGAGCGGATGCACCCGATCCGCCACCACCCCGAACAGCAAAGACAACAAAAACGTTGGCGCCAGAAATAACGCACTGACCACGCCGACCCAGAACGCGGACTCGGTTAACGCCCACGCCATCCAGCCCAGCAAAAATCGGGTAATCCAGATTGCAAAGGTTGAAAAGGCGCTGGCCAAAAAATAGCGACGAAAGCCAAGCACAGCAAAGAGCGCACGCATAGAAGGGCGGCCTTGCGAGGTTGTTAGAGCATCAGCGGAGGTGGTGTCAGGCATAGTCTGGCTCATATTGGGACGGCAAAGGCTACCGACTTTAGTGGCAAGTCGCAAATCGGAAACCGGCTCATGGGCAAGACCCTCGTGGAACGGTACTTCTCCGCCCACGTCCATAGTGCTATTTCGAGCCGCATAGTATGATGTTGGCCCTTTTTACGGTTTGGCGAAGGCTTCCAACTATGCTCGACATGGAACTCTGGTTTATCGCGTTGTTGCTGGGTACCGGGTTTGTCGCGGGCATCATCAACACTCTGGCCGGCGGCGGCTCAAACCTGACGCTTCCGGCGTTGATGGTGATGGGTATGCCACCGGACGTGGCCAATGCCACCAATCGCGTGGCGGTGTTTTTACAAGGGGTGGCGGGCAGTGCTGGCTTTTACCACAATGACCGCTTACCGCGCCACGACATCAAGGCCATTGTTGTCCCTACCTTAATCGGCTCGGTGTTTGGCTCCCTGCTGGCCTCTTATGCGCCGCCCGGATTGCTGAAATACATGCTACTGGGTGCCATGCTCACCATGACCGTCGTGATGTTGGTTAAGCCTTCGGTGGTGGCGCCCCCACCCGATACCGTGCCATATTTGGTGCGCGAGCGGCCATCGTCCTTTCCCATTCTGTTGCTGGCAGGTTTTTACGGTGGGTTTGTGCAAGCCGGGGTGGGCTTTATCTTGATTGCGGCATTTGCCGGTAGCCTGCGTTATGACCTCGTGCGCGCTAATGCCTTGAAGATGTTCACTACCTTGTTTTTTACCGCTATTGCGCTGGCCATTTTCATTTACAATGACCAGGTGCTTTGGATTCCAGGTCTGACCTTATCGATCGGCACAGTTTTAGGGGCCTTCGGGGCGGTGAAGTTCGCCATCAAAGCTAAACCTTCGACGTTAAAATGGTTCTTGTTTGTGATGACCTTAGTGGGTTGCATTGCCGCACTGTTTTCTGATCTCTAAGGCACTAAAAAGTGAGTCGTTGGTCAACACGCAAGGCTTCGGCCATCTGTGTGCTGTGCGTCACCACCATCAGCGTACCTTTAAAAGCTGATAGGGTACTGGCCAACAGATGCTGACTTTCCAAATCCAAGTGATTGTCCGGTTCATCCAAGAGCACCAAGTCGAACGTCGTCGGCCCCATAAGTACACTGGCCAGCGCGAGTTTAAGCCGCTCCCCACCACTCAATTCCTGTATCGGCAAGAGCGCCCGTTCACGGCGTAACCGCATCAGGGCTAAGCTGTCTCGATACGCCTGCTCCGTCCATCCGGGGTTTAGTCGTTGGAACGCCGCAATGGCGGGTTCATGCGGACATAGCAACGCTAGATGCTGATCCAATAACACGGAACGATAATGCCCTTGAACCGCGCCCGACGCAGGGTTTAACGTTTTATGCAAGACTTGCAGGAGCACACTCTTCCCACTCGCATTCGGCCCCTGAATCAACCATCGTTCACCACGGTCAACCTGTAAACTGACGGCACGCTGGACGTAGGGCAAAACCAGATCCTGTGCTAAGAGTAAGTTACCCGCACGTTCGGCGGGCTGCGACAGCGCAAAATGTAAGGGATCGAAAATCTCAAGGCGATCCTGCGCACGCCTGACACGCGCCTGTTCTTTTTCCATTGCGTCCTGTTGTTGAGCTTTTAAACGACCACCCGTCGCCTCACTGCGAGCCTTCATCATGCCCAGCAATATCTTCGGAGCATCGCCTTGCGCTGCTTTTTTTCGCCCTTGTCGCTCGCGACGGGCGTGTCGTTCGCGTGCCTCTTGCAGTTGCCTAGCTTCGTGCTTCAGTGTTCGTAACGCATGGGCTTTATCGGCCTCTGCGCGCGCCACTTCCTGTTGCCGTGAGACGAGATAGCCCTCCCACCCGGAACCGTAGGTAAATACGCTACCCGACCTGAGTTCAATAATATGTGTCATGCGGTGCAGTAGATCTTGGTCATGACTGGCGACCAAGGCACCACCAGGATGTTGGAATAACCAGTCATAAAACCAAGTCCGTCCGGCGCGGTCTAAATGATTGGTCGGTTCGTCCAGCAATAAAAACGTCTCTGGGGACGGGTTCAAGCGACACAAAGCTAAGCGGGTACGCTGCCCACCACTTAAACTGCGCATAGGTTGCGCTAAGATCGAGGTCGGCAAACCATAAGCGGCACATTGCGCTTCAACGTCTTCGCGGAGGGTCCAACGGTCATTCAGCACCAGCAAATCGTCAGCAGAACCGTTGCCCGCCAATAATCGATCCAAGGCGGCTAACGCCGGTGCAACACCCAGCCATTCCTCAACGGTCATCGCTGGCGCGGCATCCCGTTCGGTTTGGGCCAAATACGCGATAGGTACGGTGGCCGTTATATGCCCGGATTGCGGCGTTAAATGCTTCGCCAAACAACGCAGCAAAGTTGATTTACCCACCCCATTGCGCCCCACCAAGGCCATCGGCACTGGCGGTAGATGCAGGTCAACAGAAGACAGGAGTAAGGATTGTTCAGCATAGCCCAAGGTTAAACCCAGAGCTGAAAGCACGGTATTCGTCATCACAAGTATCTCGTCTGAAAGCGTTAATAAACAACGGAGTCAGGAGATTACTTCATTGGACGAATACCTTTTTTGATGGGGAAACAGGGTCAAAATACGCCGAAATTGACGTTCTCCCAAGCCCTTATCTAATACAGATAGAGCTTGCGAGGCTAACCAAGGAAGCCGTTAGGCAGGTTCTACCTTGGCTTGATCACGCGCCAGCTCTTCGCGCCGGGTCCAGCGACGATAGAACACCGTGACCCAGGTTGAGTTCAGGACGATGAACAATGAGTACATCACCGGAATCAACAAGATCAACTGTTGTGTTTCACCACTGAACGTCATGATGACGATCAACGCCGCCAGTGGCCCATTCTGGATACCCGTTTCCAAAGATACGGTGCGCGCCTTCTGTGGATTCAGCTTGAGCACGCGCGAGAACAGGTAACCGAACAGGAAACCGATCAACCCCAGCAGGATGACCGCGGCATAGACCTGCCAACTGGTTTCCACCAGCAAACGCCAGTTGCGCGGCGCCCAGGTAACGACCAGGAAGATGATCACCACAGCACCGAGAATACCGCCAGTTAACTCGATCACGGCGCCAATGTTCGCGTTCTTGCGGCGCAACCACATACCCAACAATGTCGGGATCAACAGTACGAAAAGTAAGCGCGCAATTTGGTCCGGTGGAATGCGGAAGGCGTCATCAATGCCTTGGGTATAGAACTCCATCCACAGCGGCACCAAAATAAACCCGGCCAGTGTGGAACAGATGGTCATCATGATGCTCAAACTGAGCAGTGACTTGGAGAAATAGGCAAAAATGTTCGAGGTAGTACCACCGGGCATACACCCCATCAGCACCATACCCACGGTTTGCTCCACCGACAAATTCAGCAGGCGCGCTAAGGCAAACCCGATAAACGGCATGAGCAAATACTGTGAAGCAAAACCCACTCCGATGGCTTGCGGGTGACGCAGAGCCAAGCGGAAATCTTTAAAGGTCAGCGAAGACCCCATGCCGAACATAATGATCACCATCATGATCGATAATAAACTTTCTTCTAATGGACTTAACATCGTCAGTTCTCCATCTGGGATCTGGTGTCACAGACCGTGACCAGCTTCCCGCTAAGGGCCGTATATTCCGGGAAATTATTGTTTTATGGCAGCGGCGCGAACTTCTTTGCGCAACACCTTACCCACCGGGGTTTTGGGTAACTCATCCCAAAACACCACTTTTTTCGGCACTTTATAGGCAGCCAATTCGGTTTTGCAGTGCGCAATGATGTCCTGCGCGGTCAGACCTTCCTCGCGCAACACCACATAAGCATGCACCGCTTCTCCGGTTTGGTTGTCCGGCACCCCGATCACTGCCGACTCCTGCACTTGTGGCAATCGTGCAATGCTGTCCTCCACTTCATTAGGGTACACATTAAATCCGCTCACGAGCACCATATCTTTCTTGCGATCAACGATATGAAAATGACCATCGTCCGACATGACGGCAATATCACCGGTATACAACCAACCGTCTTTCAACGTTTTGGCTGTTTCTTCCGGGCGCTTCCAGTAGCCCTTCATAATCTGCGGACCACGCGCAATCAATTCACCGGGCTCGCCCAGGGCCATCGTCATCCCTTGCTCATCGACGATACGAACGTCGGTGCCCGGCGCCGGAATCCCGATGCTGTCCATGCGCTCTTTGCCAATGGGGTTAAAACAAATAATGGGTGAACTTTCCGTTAACCCATACCCCTCGGTAATGGGCGTGCCAACCAACTTAGCCCAGCGTTCCGCTACTGATTTGTGCAATGCCGTACCGCCCGCCAAGGCCACTTTCATGGTTTGCGGTGGGTAGGCGGTAAACCACTCCTCGTTCAACAAGGCGTTGTAGAGCGTATTCACGCCGGATATCCAAGAAATGGGAAAGTTGTCAAAGGCACGTTGGCAATTTTGAATGGGTCGCGGACTGGGCACCAAGATGTTGTGCGCGCCCTTGTGATAAAAAGCCAGCAAATTCACAGTGAACGCAAAGATGTGGTACATCGGCAAGGCGGTTAAGATGCATTCTTTACCGGGGTCAATGTACGCACTGGCCACCGCATCGACCTGTTCGAGGTTGGACAGCAAATTGCCATGCGTCAACTCGGTGCCTTTGCTGACGCCTGTGGTGCCTCCGGTGTACTGCAATACGGCGGTATCGTTGCGCGTACTGGCACGCCAATAGTCTTCGACATTGATGGATTTGCTCGACAGCACGGCCTCACCGGCTGCCAAGGCGTCATTGATCGATGTCGCAGCAAGATTATGCTTCGGAATGACACGATTCCAATACTTTAACACCGCGTGCAAAACGCCACGCACCACGGGGTTAAACCATTGCGCCAAAGACGTTAAGACAACGTGTTTAATGGGCGTTTTGGCAATGATGTCCTGCAGCTTGTCGGCGAACATATCGACAATAACCAAGACCTCGGCACCGCTATCGTTGAACTGGTGTTCCATTTCCCGACGGGTGTACAAAGGGTTCACGTTGACCAAAACACACCCCGCTTTAAGGATGCCAAAGGCCACCACAGGCAAGGTTAAACAATTGGGCATTTGCACCGCTACACGCGCACCCGCCGCAAGGCCCAAGGTTTCGCGTAAGTACACAGCGAAAGCGTCTGACATCGCCTCAACGCGGTTATAGGTCAAACTACCGTTCATCCCGTTGGGCATACAGGTGGTGAAAGCTTTGTGCTCACCGAACTCTTTTGCGGCTGCCGACACCATAGCCGGGATGTTCGCAAACCTTAATTCATCGGATTGTTTTCGGTCTTGTATCGCATTCTGTGCAGCACCGTAGAACTGTTTCCACGGTGCGCTGTCGTACAGATGATCATTCGACATGCAAGCGTTCTCAGATGGTGGGCGGTGAAACTTGATGGCACCGCCGTTGTTGTTTTTGTACCTATACCATAGCGCAGTGTTCTATCCCGCAACAAGTGGTTGTAGGGGTTAGTTCATTACCCTTATTCCACTTACGACATAATAGACCATAGAGCACGAACACAAGATTCTTTTGAAGCATAAAGCCATGTGAAGGGATCGGACAACGCGATCGCAGGGGTCAGGTCACTCGGCTGCCGGGTCGGCCCAGGCACGAATGCGCTGCACCATCGCTTTGAGACCGTTGCCACGGGTAGCACTGAGGTGTTTGAGGAGATTTAGCTGTGCAAAGTAATGTTCGATATCAAAGGCTTTTATTTCTTCAGACGTTTTGCCGTTATACGCGGCCAAAACCACGGCCAGTAACCCTTTTACAATAAAAGCATCACTGTCGGCGGCAAAAAACCATTGCCCGGATTCGTTGCGCGGCACCAACCAAACCTTGCTCTGACAGCCGCGCACGATGAATTCATCGGTTTTATAGGCTTCGTCCAGCGGTGGAAGTTCTTTGCCCAAATCAATAATGTATTTGTAGCGGTCTTCCCAGCTATCAAAAAACGCTAGCGCGTCGAGCACATCGTCCGCAGTAATATCAACGCCAAACGTTGCCATAGCCTATAATCCTTAAAAAAACATGCCGGTTTCTAGTTGCGCTTCTTCACTCATCATGTCGCGGCGCCACGGTGGATCAAACACCAGGTTGACCTTCACTCTTTGTACATTGGGGACCCGGCGTACACGGTATTCCACATCGCCTACCAACACGGGCCCCATGCCACAGGCTGGTGCGGTGAGCGTCATATCAATGAGTACACTGTGCGTCGCTTGGTCGACTTCAACCCGGTATATAAGCCCCAGATTAACCAAGTCCACCGGAATCTCCGGATCGAATACGGTTTTGAGCGCAGTCCACACCTGCTCTTCCTGAATGTCATCATTTTCAGGTGCCGGAAAACTGAGTGTTTCGGCCTCTAGCCCCAAATGGGCAGCATCCGTCCCGTCAACGCGTACCATTTGGCCGTTGAAGGTCACGGTATAGTTACCACCCAGTGCTTGGGTAATGGTCACAAACGTATCACGCGGAATGGTCACAGGCGTGCCATCCGGCACGCGACGGGCCGGGCAATCGGCTTGCGCCACCACCATGCGTCTTTCCATTGTGTTTATCCTATCAATTGACGTTGAAGCTCTCGCCACAACCACAATGGTCTTTGGCGTTCGGGTTCAAGAATTTTAGCTGCCGATTCACGCCTTCTTTGACGTAATCGATCTCCGTGCCCGCCACAATGGCCAAGCTGTCTTTCGCCACCAGCAGTTCAACGCTACTGTCTAACGGCACATGTACGTCATCTACCTGGCCTTCTTGCACTAAGTCCACCACGTACATAAACCCGGTGCAGCCACTTTCTTTGACGCTCAAGCGAACCGCCTTGGCGGCACCATCTTGCGTTAATTGCGACCGAAAATGTTGCACGGCAGCCGGACTGACTTTCACCGTCTGCTGCGCGGGGTCAAACGATTGCACTGACATGGCATTGTTCTCCTACAGCAAAAATTGTTGGGCTTTGGTTAACGCAGCAAACAAACGATCTACGTCTGCAAACGTATTATAGAAACTAAAACTGGCGCGCACCGTTCCCGGAATACCGTATTGGTCCATGATGGGTTGCGCACAATGGTTTCCGGTACGCACGGCAACACCTTGCTGGTCCAATATTGTGCCTACATCGGCCGGGTGTGCGCCATCTACCATAAAACTCATCACACTGGTCTTGTACGGCGACGTCCCGACCAAGGTTATGCCCGGCATCGCCCGCGCTTTATCTTCGGCGTATTTCAGCAACGCGTGCTCGTGCGCGGAGGCACCGCGCCGATCCAAAGCATTCAAATAATCGATGGCCGCACCTAAACCCACTGCGCCCGCGATATCCGGCGTACCGGCTTCAAACTTGTACGGCAACTGGTTAAAGGTGGTGCCCGCGAAACTGACCGTTTCGATCATTTCACCACCGCCTTGGTACGGCGGCATGGCATCCAACAGTTCGCGCTTGCCGTACAGCACGCCCAAGCCGGTAGGGCCAAAGAGTTTGTGCGCGGAAAAGGCATAGAAATCGCAGTCCAAAGCCTGTACATCGACTGCCCAATGACTGATCGCCTGTGCGCCGTCGATCAGCACTTTAGCGCCGACGGCATGCGCCATGGCAATCACATCATCAATAGGATGAATGGTGCCCAACGCATTCGAGACATGCTGCAACGACACCATTTTCACCCTGGGGTCGAGCATCTGCCGGAATTCAGTCAGGTTCAACGTACCATCACCATCCACCGGGATGGCTTCGACGGTAGCGCCTACGGCGCCGGCAATCATCTGCCAAGGCACAATGTTCGAGTGGTGTTCTAGCGCGGAAACCAAGACGCGATCGCCCGCTTTCAGGTTTTGGCGGCCCCAGGTAGCGGCCACCATATTGATGCCTTCCGTCGTACCGCGCGTCCACAAAACTTGTGCCGAGGAGGGCGCGTTAATGAACGCGGCCACCTTGGTACGGGCGCCTTCAAATTTTTCCGTCGCCCGATCACTTAACGCATGGGCGCCCCGGTGCACATTGCTGTTGTCGTGCCGGTAGTAGTCTGCAATCGCTTGAATGACAGCTTCCGGTTTCTGCGTGGTGGCCGCGTTGTCCAAATACACCAAGGGGTGGCCGTTTACCTCTTGCTGCAGAATGGGAAAGTCGGCACGCACGCGCTCTACGTCGAATTTAGTCATGGATCAGGTGCCTCGCCAATTCATCATCGTTGCCAAACAGGCTGGCCAGCCGAGGACGCAAATAGGTTTGGATGGCCGGTTCGGCGACGTTCTGCAGCAATTCATTGATGAAGCCAAAACTCAACATCACTTCGGCTTCAGCGCGCGCGACACCCCGGCTTTGCAGATAATACATGGCCGTTTCGTTCAGTTGACTGACCGTAGCACCATGCGCACATTTCACATCATCGGCGTATATTTCCAGTTCGGGCTTGGTGTCTATTTCGGCCGTTTTCGACGTCAAAAGATTCTTATTACTCAGTTCCGCCAGTGTTTTCTGGGCATCTTTATGAATGTGTATGCGGCCATTGAACACGGCTTTTGCTGCGTCCGCGATGATGCCCCGGAAGTTTTCGTCGGTGGTGCAATGAGGTACGCAGTGTTCGACGTGGGTATGGTAGTCAATGCGCTGCTTGTTGCGCGGCAAGTAAATCCCGTTCAGGGCAAGATGTGCCCCTTCGCCGATGTGCCGAATGTGGTAATCCACCCGCTTCAACCGACTGCCTTGCCCCAAGGCGAACGCATCCAATACGGCGGTGCGCTGCAGGTTGGCATGCACACCTCCCACATGTAGAAGATGTTCTTCTTCCAGATTCAAGCGGTAATGGTGCAGGTGAGCGTTTTCACCCACCACCAATTCCGTCAGGCTGTTCACAAAGCCGTTTTGCTGCTCTGCGGTCGATACATAATGCTCGATCACCGATGCCTTCGCGTGCCGTTCCAACACCACCAGCAAACGTTGCTGCGCCAGCGCAGGCTGTGCAGCCGGGGTTGACAGATGCACCACGTACAGCGGCTTATCGGCTTGGCAATTGGGGCCAAGATGATACAGCCAACCGTCCGCTACACAGGCGTTACTGAGTGCTCCGAACAGGTGGCGTTGTGGGTCAACCACGCTGCCAAGGTGCTGCGTAATGATCGATTGCTGGTCCGCGTTGGCCTGGTCGAAACGGACCAGGTTACTCGGCAAGGCCGTCGATAACGCCTCACTGAATACACCATTGACCAACACCAACCGGTGCGCGTCGAGGGCCAGCCATTCTGCCTGCTCATGCCCATCGGAAGGCTGCGCCCATTGGGTAAAACCATCGGTTTGCAGGGCCTGCAACGGCGTATATTTCCAGTCTTCGGTGCGCCGACCCGGCCAGGCCGATTGCAGCCAAATGTCGGCGTTCTGGGCACGCAAATCGGCCAACCACGCGGGGCTGGTTTGTTGCGCGGCGAGGCGTAATGCCTGTTGTTGAAAGTCTGTTGCCGTGGTCATGGGTTCAGGCTACCTCGCCTTCCAGCCAGCCATAGCCTTTTTCTTCCAGCTCCAAGGCCAAAGACTTATCACCGGATTTCACAATGCGGCCGTTGGCCAGCACATGCACATAGTCCGGCACAATGTAGTCGAGCAAACGCTGGTAATGCGTCACCACGATAAAGCTACGATCAGTCGCCCGCATGGCGTTCACGCCATCCGCCACGACTTGCAGAGCGTCGATATCCAGGCCGGAATCGGTTTCATCCAGAATGCACAATTTGGGTTCCAACAACATCATTTGCATGATTTCGTTGCGTTTCTTTTCGCCGCCGGAAAAGCCTTCATTGACGCCGCGCTTTAAGAAGTTGGGGTCCAAGCTGACCTGTTTGCTGGTCTCACGCGCTAACTTCATGAATTCCACCGCCGACAACTCAGACTGCCCATGGTGTTTGCGCTTGGCGTCTACCGCTGCCTTCAAGAATTCCATGTTACTGACCCCGGGAATCTCCACCGGGTACTGGAATGCCAGAAATAAGCCTTCGCGGGCACGCTCTTCAGTGTCCATATCGAGAAGGTTCTGCCCTTTAAATTGTACGCTACCGCCGGTAACCTCATAGCCTTCCCGTCCGCTTAACACGTTACCAAGCGTACTCTTCCCCGCCCCGTTTGGCCCCATAATGGCGTGGATTTCCCCGGGCTTGATCTCAAGGCTCAATCCCTTCAGGATTTCTTTGTCTTCGACTTGGGCGTGCAACTGATTGATGCTTAACATGGGCTGATATATTCCAAATTTTGAATGCAGTAAAAAAGGCGACTTAGCCTACGGAGCCTTCCAGGCTCACTTCGAGTAATTTGCCCGCTTCTACGGCGAACTCCATCGGTAATTCTTTAAACACTTCACGACAAAACCCATTGACGATCATCGAAATGGCTTTTTCAGCGTCTAAACCGCGCTGTTGGCACAGAAACATCTGGTCATCACTGACCTTCGATGTTGTGGCTTCATGCTCGATGACGGCGGTCGGGTTTTTACTTTCGATGTAGGGGAAAGTGTGTGCCCCGCATTGGTCGCCAATAAGCAGTGAATCGCACTGCGTGAAGTTGCGCGCCCCATCGGCACCCGCGTTCATCCGCACCAAACCACGGTAAGAACTGTTGCTCTTTCCGGCCGAAATGCCTTTGGCGATGATGGTCGACTTGGTGTTCTTACCCAAATGAATCATCTTGGTGCCGGTATCGGCTTGTTGGAAATTGTTGGTCAAGGCCACGGAATAGAACTCGCCGACACTGTTGTCGCCCTTCAGGATGCAGCTCGGGTATTTCCACGTCACCGCCGAACCCGTTTCTACCTGCGTCCACGAAATCTTAGCGCTGGTGTGGCAAATGCCGCGCTTGGTGACAAAGTTATAGATACCGCCCTTGCCCTCGGCATTGCCGGGGTACCAGTTTTGCACGGTAGAATATTTGATTTCCGCATTGTCCAGCGCCACCAGTTCTACCACGGCGGCGTGCAACTGATTTTCATCCCGCATGGGGGCCGTACAGCCCTCAAGATAGCTGACGTGCGAGCCTTCATCGGCGACGATCAAGGTGCGCTCGAACTGTCCGGTGTTCATCTCGTTAATGCGGAAATAGGTCGACAATTCCATCGGGCAGCGCACCCCTTTGGGAATGTAGACAAACGAGCCGTCAGAAAAAACCGCCGAATTCAGCGCGGCGTAGAAATTGTCTTTTTGCGGCACCACCGAACCCAAGTACTTTTTCAGCAGATCGGGGTACTTGTGCACGGCCTCACTGATCGGGCAGAAAATCACGCCCGCTTCTTCCAGTTTGGCGCGATAGGTCGTGACTACCGACACGGAATCAAACACCGCATCCACCGCGACACCGGCCAGCATTTCCTGCTCATGCAGCGGAATACCGAGCTTTTCATAGGTGGCCAGCAACTCCGGATCTACTTCATCCAAACTCTGGGGTTTGTCGGCCATGCTTTTTGGCGCGGAATAGTACGACACCTTTTGAAAGTCGATTTCCGGATAGTGCACATGCGCCCATGTCGGCTCTTCCATTTCCTGCCACGCAGCAAAGGCCTTCAGGCGCCATTCCAGCAACCACTCCGGCTCACCTTTTTTGGCCGAGATAAAACGCACCGTCTCTTCGGTTAAGCCGGGCGCTAAAGTATCCGACTCAATCGCCGAGTGAAAACCGGCGGCGTACTCTTTCTTAATTAACTGTTCGACCTGTTCACTCATGCCCTTTCCTCGTTAGGCGGCAGCGCTCAGGGCGCTGACGACTTGCCGGATATGTCCGACCGCAAAATCAATTTCTTCTTCAGTGGTGTAACGCCCAACGCTGAAACGCAACGACGCATGCGCTAGGTCGTCCGGCAAGCCAATGGCGTGCAACACAAAACTGGGCTCAATACTCGCCGACGTACAGGCTGACCCGGTAGAGATGGCGATATTACGCAGCGCCATCAACAAGGTCTCGCCATCCTGTCCAGCGAAGGCGACATTAAGAATACCGCTGACGCGCTCTGTTGGATGACCATTCAAGCTGACACCCGGGAGGTCAGCCATGCCCTGCCACAACCGCTTGCGCAGCGCGGTGATGCGTTCACCGTCCTCTGCCAGTAACTGTTCCGCTTGTTCTGCTGCGGCACCCAAGCCGACGATCTGGTGCGTCGGCAACGTGCCGGAACGCATACCCCGTTCATGCCCACCACCATGCTGCTGGGCGAGCACTCGTACCCGAGGATCACGGCGCACATAAAGCGCCCCAATGCCTTTCGGGCCATAAAATTTGTGTGCCGACAGGGACAACAAATCAACCGGCAAGCGCTGCATATCCAGTGGCAACTTGCCCACGCTTTGCGCCGCATCGACATGAAACAGGGTGTCATTCGCTCGACACAAGGCACCCAGCGCCGCAATATCGTTCACCGTGCCCAATTCATTGTTCACATGCATCACGCTGACCAGAATGGTATCCGGCCGCAATACCGCCGCCAGTTGCTCGGGCAATACCCGGCCACTGGCATCCGGTGCGATAAAGGTGACGTCGAACCCTTGCTCGGCCAACCAATGTGCAGGGTCCAGAACCGCTTTATGCTCAATGCTGGAAACGACAATGTGTTTGCCTTCCGCCTGCCGCGCCAACGCAGCACCTTTGAGCGCCAGATTGTCGGACTCGGTGGCACCGCTGGTCCATACGATTTCCCGCGCATCGCAGTTGAGCAAGCTGGCGACTTGTCCACGGGCATGTTCTACCGCTTCTTCGGCTTGCCATCCGAACAAATGCGAGCGTGACGCCGGGTTGGCAAAGTTTCCGGTCAACGTTAAACAGGCCATCATGCGCTCGGCAACGAACGGGTCGACCGGCGTGGTGGCAGCATAATCAAGATAAATCGGCGTGCGCATGACCAACCACCTGCTACTGAATCGGACTGAGCGCTATGTGCGACTCAGGCTTGCTGCGCTGGTGTGAATCCTGGCGTATCCGCACCGACTGAATATCACCACGCGCGACCAAATCCGCCAAGGTGATGTCGTTGAGAAAGCGGTGTATCTGTTCGCTCAAGTCTTCCCATAAATGGTGGGTGAGACAAATTTCACCCTGCTGGCAGCCTTCTTTCCCCTGACACCGCGTCGCATCCATGGATTCGCTGACCGCGTCCACCACCTGCGCCACCGAAATAGCACCGGGGCCGCCAGCCAATTGATACCCGCCACCGGGGCCACGGACACTGTTCACCAATTCATGACGCCGCAACTTAGCAAACAGTTGCTCCAAATACGATAAGGAAATACCCTGTCGATCCGAGATATCAGCAAGGCTGATAGGGCCTTGCGCCTCGTGCAAGGCGAGATCCAACATGGCAGTGACCGCATAGCGACCTTTCGTGGTTAAGCGCATAGGACAGACCATTACAGGAAAAGAACGAAACGGCGCAAATTATGGAATATCCTAGTAATTTAGTCAACTATTGGCCACCTGTTCTGCGTCGAGCAAAACAGGCCACAGACCCTAGATGTAAAGCGGGGAGTATGGGTGATAGCGCCGAGCCATCAAAAAAGTGCGGGGATCATATCGTAAACCCGCACCATCACCAAGTTTCGCGCCGCCGGACCTGCCTGCTCGTGCTGTGTGTCTGGGTCTTGTGCAGTGCCGCGCACGCCGCCTGCCCACCTGCCATGGCACCCCATCTGGTGCAAGGCGCTACAGATAGCAGCCCATTGCAAGGACAACGGGTACAGGTTCGTGGCGTGGTGACCTACAGCGACCAAATCGACACGCCACAACGCAACAGTTTGCGTGGCTTTTTTATTCAAGGACCACCCAGTTACCAGCCGCAAAGCTCTGACGGCTTGTTTATTTATGCACCAAATCACCCGGTTAACGTCGGTGATGACGTGGTGGTCGACGGCGACGTTCTGGAATTCCATGGCCTGACCGAAGTGACACGGGTACGACGTGTGCAACGCTGTGGTCAGGCCGCCCCACCCGCCCCCGTCACCATAGAGGCACCTGCCGAGCGCTACGAAGGCATGCGCGTGCAACTGCCCGCCACCCGCATCACGGAAAACTATCGGCTTTTCGGTTTTGGCGAACTGGTGGTTGCGCAAGGCGACCAATCATGGATCCTCGAAGACGGCAGCAATGACCGCCGGTTGACCTACGTGCCCTTCGGTATGGCGCAAGACCCGTCTTTGTTGGCCAATGGCCGCCCTCTGGCGCCCTTGACTGGGGTGCTATCCTGGCGCTGGGATCAATGGGTCGTCCTGCCAGACACCGCGTTAACACCCACCTACACCGGGGGTTGGCGCATCCCGCGGCAACCCGTCGACCGTACCCGATTGGTGGTTTGGAATCTGAAGAATCTGTTCAATGGCGACCAACAAGGCTTTCGCGCCTCACGAGGCGCAAGTAACGCCGAGGAATGGATGGTTCAACGCACCGCCATTGCCCGCCATCTGGCCGAGCTGAACGCCGACATTGTGGCCTTACAGGAAGTTGAACACGATTATGGTACGGAGCACGCGGTTCTGCCGGAGTTGGTGGCTGCCATAGCACAGGCCGGGGGCCGAACCTATGACATCATCGCTTTACCCCGACGCAGCGGTGACGATCAAATTACCCAAGCCTTTTTGTATGACCCCGAACAGGTTCGACCGAACGGCCAACCCCTGTTGATTGACAAGCACCCCAGGCCGTCCCTCGCGCAGCGCTTTGTCGATCGTCAGGCTCAGGTGATCGGCATAGTCAATGTACATTTGAAGTCGCGCGCCGGTTGCGCCAATCAATGTGCCGAACCGCGTACCCAAGGTGTAAAAGCGCTGGCGGCATGGCTGGCACAACAACCATCCGCACCATGGCTGTTAGCAGGCGACTTTAATACCCTTCCCGACGAAGCATTGTGGCAACCGCTGTTGCAGCAGGGTGCGCAACCCGTGCGCCTTTCGGCGCCCACCTATTGGTATCGCGGCCAAGCGCAACAATTGGATCACGTCTGGGTCTCGGGCATGCCCGCAGCGCTGCAAGCTCAGGTCATTCAAGGCCATGCCGAACTGCCGCCCATGCCCTTCAATCACCCGTTGTTTCCGGTTACTCAACCGTGGGGCGTGTCGGACCACAACCCAATCGTCATGGATTGGTAGATTCTCCGCCCCCAATCGACTGAGCAAACATAAATGAACACTGATCAACATCAGTTAATGGTCATATTTCTGGATTTCCGTTGGCGTCACTGAACCGAGTCTTTTATGCTTACCACAACCTAATGATTAGGGAGGTCCAGAAAAATGTCAGCTACGCAGGTAGTTTTTCAGAGTTTCCTTAGCAACCCGTGACAGAGCGCACAGCAATACATGGCGGACAAAGATAAGACCATTCTACTTCCTGTGGAAAACCTGATTCCAGGCTTATACATCGACCTTGGGTTGGGATGGACGGATCACCCCTTCCTGTTCAAACGCTTTAAGATCAAAACACAAGAAGAGATCAACATCATCCGAGGCTTGGGCCTCAAAGAAGTCACGGTGTATCCGGGGCGCAGCGAAGGCCTGCTGAAAAAAGCACAAGCTGGCCCAGCGACACCCGCCGCCGAAGCCCCCGCGCCCGCTGAAAAATCGGCGGTCAGTGACCACGATAAAATGTGGAAGGCGAAACAAGAAAGCATTCAGGAAGCGGCACAATACCGGAACCGGCGATTAAAGATTGAAAAGGAATATCAGGAGACCATCAAACGGGTTAAGAACCTGACCCGTGACTTGAAAACAGCACCCGCGAATGCCATTCGGGATGCCGGCGAGTTGATCGAAACCTTAACCGGGGCTTTTGATGACGATGGTGATGTGTTGATGAACCTGGTGTCGTTGTCGGACAACGATTTTTCGTTGTACCACCATGCGTTGAACGTCACCGTACTGGCCCTGACCATGGGCGCAGCCCGTGGCGTGCGTGGTGAAGAGCTAAAATACATTGGTATCGGCGCCATGCTGCATGATATCGGCAAGATACTGGTACCGTCGCAAATTACCCTGAAAGAAGGTGATTTAACCCCCAGCGAACAGTCGATTCTCGACACCCATCCGGCCCTGGGGGCAAAAATGGCGTCGCGGGTCGGGTATTTGGACGGTGCAATCATTGAAATCATTGAAAACCACCATGAAATGCTCGACGGCTCGGGTTATCCACGCGGCATCAAAGCACCGGACATCAGCAATGCCGCGCAAACGGTCGCCATTGCCAACCTGTACGACAATTTATGCAACCCACCGAATGTGGCGAAAGCGGTCACGCCCAAACAGGCGGTGGCAACCCTGTACGCCAAATACCGAGGTCCATTGGATGAAAAGCTGATTGGCCGTTTCATTCAAACCATGGGGGTATACCCGCCGGGTACAGTGGTGAAATTATCGGACGAGAGCATTGGTTTGGTCGTGGCCGTGTGTGCTAAGGCCTTACTGAAGCCGGAAGTCCTGCTCTATAACCCGGACATCCCCAAGCAGGATGCTTTGTTGATCGACCTCAACGAGCGCGACGATCTCAGCATTGTCGACGTATTACGGCCGAGCGAATACCCCAAACGTATTTTTGATTATTTGGGCATCCATGAGCGGGTTGGCTACTTTAACGAACGTACTCTGAAAGGCTAAACGACGCCTGCGGCGTCGTTGCCTTCGGTTTTTTAGCGTTGGGCGGCTTGGGCGCGAAAATCACTGGGCGTCATCTGTTTGATCGCTAAAAAGCGCCGATTGAAGTTCGACAGATTCGTGAACCCGGCCTCATAGCATACCTGGGTGATGGGCCAATCGGTTTCTTCCAACAACTCACAGGCCTTGCCAATTCGTAACCGTAAGACGAATTCTTTAAATTTATGTCCGGTCGCCCGATGAAAATAACGCGAGAAGGCCACCGGGCTAAGATGAATGTGCGCGGCAACTTCCTCCAATGTCAGCGGCTCAGTCACCCGATCCGTGATGTAACGCACCACTTTACCAATGCGGTCAGACACATCCGCGTCGGGAGATGCATCATAACAACGGGTCGATAACCGCACATAAGCGTTCGCCACCGCCAGTTGTTCCATGATGCGCATAAAGGTGACAAAGCGGGCAAACCCGGTTTGTCGCGACATCGCCCAAAACAGCGGCGTTACCGATTCACTGGCGGCGGTCGTGAATTGAATGCCATACCAGGCATCACGTAACATGCGGGACATAGCCCGCGACTCCGGTACGAGGTCCATCATGCGTTGCATAAAATCGTCGGAGAAATTGATCACCAGATCGCGTAAACCGTCGGAAACGTCCTGCTGCGATATCCAATTGTGGGGTAAATGTGGCCCGGTCAACACCAGACAACCGGGCTCAAACGTCCCCATGTAATCACCGACGAACGACTGCCCACGGCTACTGACCAACAAATGCAATTCATACTCCGGGTGAAAATGCCAGCGCACCAAGTCACTGTCGGCACCGTGGGCTCTGAATTGAAAGCAGCTTTCTTGTGGTTCGATCAGCTCGTATCCCGGGCGTGAATGCACCATCGGTTACCTTACCCCGCGGTGTTGTTAATCTGAAACCGGCCAACCAAGGCTTCCAGCTCCTCCGCAAGGTGACTCATCGCCTCGTTAGCCTCGGTCGCCTGCTCGGCGCTAGTTTCGTTGTCACGGGCAATATCGGCCACTCGAGTCAACCGCTGGCTGATGTCCTCGGCCGTTGAGCCTTGTTCGGTGGCGGTCACATTGATTTGGCGGCTAATATCTTGAATCGACTCCATGCGCTCCCGGAACGCTTTAATCGACGTATTAGCCGCTTCCGATACGCCGTGCGTGTCTATCACCCCTTGTCGACTCACTTGCATGGTAGCGGCCAGCTCCTGATGCCCTTGCAGCAGGCCGTCAATGGTTGAGCGTATCTCAGTCGTAGAGGCCTGCGTACGACTCGCCAACGTCCGCACCTCATCCGCGACCACCGCAAAACCCCGCCCGTGATCACCCGCCCGAGCCGCTTCTATCGCGGCGTTCAAGGCCAGTAAGTTGGTCTGTTCGGCAATGCTGCGAATGACATCGGACATCGCTTCAATACTGCTCATGCGCTCGGCCAATTGCTCTGTAAACGCCACCGCATCCACCATTTGATCGCGCAATCCGGTTAAGGCATCGAGATTCTGGTCGATGGTCTCCACCGTTTGGTTGATTTCTTCCATCGCCGATTCCGCCTGCGCCATACCGGTTTCGGTGGCTCGGGCTACCTCATGTACGGTAGACGCCATTTCTTGCATCGATGTCGATATCATATCGGTTTCCTGGCTTTGTGCCGCGGCTTGGTCACGCGCACTGGTTGCCATCGCATGGCTGGCTTGCGCCATTTGCTGCAGCTCATCCGATTTTTGCCGAATGTGGCTGATCATATCCAACAAGGATTGTCGCACCTGTTCGACCGACCGTGACAACTCGCCCATCTCATCCGTACTGTGGTCATGGATAGCATGCGATAAATCGCCGGCTGCCAATGCTTTTAGGGCTTGCCTAACGCGCGTCATCGGGCCGCGGATGCTGCGAATAATGAGCCACGATACCAGCAAACCCAGCACAGCGGAAACACCCAGCGAGGCCGCCGACAACCGTACTGTCAACCGTAGGTTGTCCGAGACCTGTGCATCGGTAAATTCGGCAAACCGCGAGGCAAACTGATTCAACGCCGCCAGCGCAGACTTGGCTTCCACCAGCTCGCTGTTAAGACTTGCCAGACCTTCTTCGTAGCGTTCAATGACGGCGATCAGCTCGCGTCGATTATCGATCAGGCCAGGTACACCCTCGTCGCCCTGCGTCAGGGAAATGAGTCCTTTGGTAATGCCATCCACGGTTTGCACCAATTCACGCGCACTGGGATTGGCCACCACCAAGCTGGTGAAGGCAAAGAACTGCCCATTGTGGTTATCAATCCATTGTGCAAACTCTTGCTCGCGCTCGGCCAGTAGCGTCATGGTGTCGGCAATATCGGCATTCTTTATGATCATCAAACCACGCAGAAACGACGCGTAAAATTCCAGCGCAATGATGATGGATTCATCATCAGCTAACGACCAGATCAGGTCCGAAAATAAAGTGACCACCTGATTCTCCAACTCCGCGATGGCCACCCGCTGGTCACGCAGCAACGCATTGGCTTGCAGGCTGTTTCGATGTTCGGCCATCATGGTGTCCATCTGCGCACTCATGGTGCCGACAACCGCCAGAAAACGCCCGACCTCCGCTTCTTCGGCGCTGGTATCCGGTAAATTGCGCAGATAACCATGCACGCGCTCTGCCTCGGCCTGAATGACCGACTTACTGGCCGCCATATCTCGGGCCAGCCGTTGCATCTGCGCTTCGTCGGTGGTGCTCTGATGCAGTTGAAATTGCTCACTGAGCTGGCTGAGTTGCAAGTCGAGCGCATTGTTGGCCAACACAATGGGGTTAGCATTGCCCGTCAACCGGTTCACGCTTTCAATGGTGCGCGTTGAGGTGAACATGGTTACGGTGCTGGCCAATGCCATCAGTAAGACCAACAACCCAAAGCCCATAGCGATTTTCATCAAGATGGAAGGCTTAACTACGGTGGTCAATGAGAATTTCATAGCAATACCCCTAACGATTTCGTCTTTGTATGGCCATAAAGCCTTCGGCCAGTTGTTGCACATCGTCTAACGCTTGTGTCACCGTGATCTCATCCTGCACCGCAGCCAGTGCTTTCTTGCCAAACTGTTCGGCAATGAAAGAAACTCGGCAATGCCCACGTATTGAATGCCTTCATAGGGCACAGGTTGAAGCGTCGGTCGGGGGTCAATAAATCACACAGTAGAAGCATGTCTGGATTATCCACTGCCGCTCTGCGCAAACGGGTTTGCGCATGCACAGTGCTGCCAAGGCACAAGATCAGGGCTAAGGCCACTGACCACGTTGGGTTAGACATAATATCCACCTTATTCTTATCGTTATATTGGACAATCCTTCCGTTCATTGCACTCCCGGAAAAAAGGCCGCGTGAGACGAGGAACTCAACGCGGCAAGGTAACGCCAAACAACAACCACAGACTCGCGGGCTCAAGTACGGGATAGACACCAGAGCCCTTGCGTTTTTTTGGGGCTTTTTTAATTCACCCTTTGCTCTTCTGACGACGCATTGATCGCGCTATTCAACGCATCGCGCACACCATGCGTTTTAATGACCTCATACAGCGCTTGGGTTTGGGCGATAAAGCTATTTACCTGCGCACTTTCGTCCTGTCCGAAAAAGCTCTCCAAGCGCAAGATTGCTTCAACATCGTCACTGTAGGTCTGCCGTTCAGCCATGGTGAGCCGGGGCTCATTCACGCGAATGGCTTGCCCACGATCGTTGATGCCTTTGAGGTGCCGGGCATAGCAGGCAAACGCGAGGGAAATCAGTGGCGAAATGCGACCACGGCTCATCCCGTCGCGCAAAATCGGCATAAGGTAGTTTTTCAGTTTGTTGAAACCATCGGAGGCCACGCGTTCAACGCTGTCGAGCGTGACGGGGTTACTGAACCGCTGCACAATCAAGTGCTTGTAATCGTTGATGGCCGCATCCGAAAAACCTTCAATCGCTGGATGCGCATCGAGGTCCATCAATTCGCGAGCCCGCTGCAGAATCAACGGGTCTTCCATGCATTCATGGATATAGGTCAGACCGTCCACATAGCCGATGAGGGCGATGAGGATGTGCGTGCCATTCAAAATGCGCAGCTTGAGCTTTTCATAGTCTTCCACGGCGTCAGTGAATTCCACGCCCACGGTTTCCAGGGCGGGTCGGCCGGCAATAAAATGGTCTTCCACCACCCATTGGCCAAAAGGCTCACCCAACACCGGACACAAATCGTCAACCCCGAGATCCGCCTTCACCTGCTGTTGCAAGGCAGCCGTTGGAATAGGCGTGATACGGTCGACCATGGAGTTGGGAAAACTGACGTGGGTGTCCAACCACGCCAATAATGCCGCGTCGCCCGTCAACGCGATAAATGCCGTAAGCGCACGCTGCAATACCTGTCCGTTGCCTGGCACGTTATCACAGGACAGCAAGGTCACCGGCCCAGCGCCATCCAGCATGCGTTGCCGTAAGGCACGCGCCAAAAAACCATGAATGCACTTTGGGGTGTTTTGCGGTGCTAAATCATGCCGCACCAAAGGATGGTCGGCCATAAACTGGTCAGTCTCAAAATCATACAAATACCCACCTTCCGTGATGGTCATGCTGATGATTTTCACTGCGGGATCGGCCATGGCGGCAATCGCTCCTGCAGGAACATCAGCACCGCTGAGCGTCGACTTAATCACCCCGATGGGGTAATACGTCCGTTGCGTCTGATCAACCAATTGCAGGGTGTAGAGCCCCTCCTGTTGGTTTAATTGGGCCAAAAAAGCCGTGTCATTGGGCATCAAACCAATACCGAGAATGCCCCAGTTCAAGTCATCCGGATGGGCGCGCAGGTACTTCTCCAAATACAGCGTCTGGTGAGCGCGATGAAAGCCGCCGACACCAATATGCACGATGCCGACCTTCAGCGCTTTCCGGTCATACGCTGGCAACGCTCCATCTATTAGACTTTTCTTATAAATATCGAGTAAAGCCGTCATAATGCCTTCCAATCGAGAGGCGGAGCCAGGGCTCCGCCTGCGTTATTCACAAAGTTATTTCACCGCACCAAAGGTCAAGCCACGCACCAACTGCTTCATACTCAGCCAACCGAAAATCACGATGGGCGCGACCGCCAGGGTTGACGCCGCCGATAACTTGGCCCAGAACAGCCCTTCAGGCTTGGAGTAGGAAGCAATAAACGCGGTTAAGGGTGCCGCTTTTGAGGCCGTGAGATTGAGCGACCAGAACGCCTCGTTCCAACTCAGAATAAGGGCCAAGAGAAAGCTTGACGCGAGCCCCCCCATGCTGATGGGAATGATGACGCTCATGATTTCCTGCCGAGGGCTGGCACCGTCCATCCGACTGGCCTCAAGGATTTCCACCGGAATTTCTTTGAAGTAGGTGTAAATCATCCACACCATAATGGGCAGGTTCATCATGGTGAAAATGATGGTTAAGCCCAACTTGGTGTCCAGCAACGCGAAGTCGCGGAACAACAAGTAGATGGGAATCAACACCCCAACCGGGGGCAACATCTTGGTCGACAACATCCACAACAAGGTACTTTTGGTACGCTTGGAAGGGTAGAACGCCATGGCATAAGCGGCTGGGACAGCCAACAGCATACCCAGTAACGACGAGCCAACACTGATCACCACGGAATTCCACGCGAAGCGGGCATAGCCGGTGCGCTCGAAAATCAGCGCATAGTTCTCCAGTGTTGGGGTAAAGAACAATTTTGGCGGTAACGAAATGGCTTCAAATTCCGTTTTAAACGACGTCAGTACCATCCAAAAAATCGGAAAGAAGATCAGGAGCGCAACCAACCAGCAAATGAAGGTTGCACCGAGCATTTTAAGTTGTTTCGACGTATGTAAGTCCATGCTCACCTCCAATTAACTGGCTAGGGTCTTGCCGACCACGCGGATCAACACGACAGCAACAATATTGGCCAAAATGACCGCCACGATACCGCCTGCAGAGGCCATACCGACATCGAACTGCAATAAGGCTTGGGCAAAAATCAGGTACGCCAAATTGGTTGTGCTATCACCCGGGCCACCACCGGTGGTGGTGAAAATTTCCGCAAAGATGGTCAGTAAGAAAATGGTTTCAATCATCACCACCACGATCAAAGGGCGGGTGAGGTGCGGAATGGCAATGTGCCGAAACACACTGACTGGGCCTGCGCCTTCCAATTTTGCCGCTTCCACTTGCTCCTGATCCATGGATTGCAAAGCCGTCATCAAGATAAGGATGGCAAAGGGTAACCACTGCCAACTCACGATAATGATGATTGCGAGCATGGGCGCATCGGCGAACCAATCCACCGGGGTGCCACCAAATACTTTAACGATCCATGCCGACAACCCGTTGACCGGATGGAAAATCAGGTTTTTCCAAATCAACGCATTGACCGTAGGCATAATGAAGAACGGCGCAATCAGCAGAACCCGGGCTATTCCACGGCCATAAAACGGCTGGTCGATTAATACGGCAATTAGGGTTCCCAAGCCGATGGTGATGGCCAGCACCGAAAACACCAAAACGAAGGTATTCTTTAAACCGGTAAGAAAGCTGGGGTCTGTTAAGAAATACTGATAGTTCTCAAAGCCGACAAAGCTACGAAATCCGGGCATCAGCAAGTTGAAATCAATGGTTGAGTAGTAGATCGTCATGGCAAGGGGAACCGCCATCCAGATCAATAACAAAACCACGGAAGGCATAAGCAACCAACGGGCAATGCCACTGTTGTAACTGTGAGTCGTCATAATGCACACCACTTCGGAAGAGATGGGCCTTGCACTTGGCAAGGCCCATCGATTTCAGGGGCTATCAGAAAGGCTTAGTTAATGTAACCGCCGCGAACCATCTCACGACGCACCAGTTGCTGGGCATTGCGCAAGGCTTGGTCGACCGAAGAGTTACCGGCTAAAGCACCCGCTATCTGCTGGCCAACCGTCGTACCAAACGCTTGGAAGCGTGGGATGGCGACGAACTGGACACCCGTGTATGGAGAAGGCAGAAGCGTAGAGTCCGCAGGATCAGCTTTACCCATTTGGGTCAGTGTCATCTGCGCGAACGGTGCTGCATTCATGTACGCATCGTTGTAGGTCGATTGACGGGTACCTGGAGGTACAGAGGCAATACCGGTACGTGAAGCAACCAGTTGCGAGTACTCTTTAGATGTTGCCCAAGCAATGAACTTAGCGGCTTCGTCTTTGTTTTGTGAGCTATCTGGAATCGCCAGCGCCCATACCCACAACCAACCACTGCCTTTGGTCGTTACCTGGCTTGGTGCGGCGGCAAAACCAACACGATCGTGCACACTGCTTTGTGCTGGATCCGTTACAAACGAACCCGCTACCGTGGCATCGAACCACATGGCGCAGTTACCGCTGTTGAACAAGGCCAAGTTTTCGTTGAAGCCGTTAGAGCTGGCACCTGGAGGACCGTAGTTGCCCAACAGATCAACGTAGAAGTTGATGGCATTTTTCCATTCAGCTGTTTCTAACTGTGGCTCCCACTCCATATCGAACCAGCGACCACCAAAGGCATTAACCATGGTGGACACCAGCGCCATGTTTTCACCCCAGCCTGCCAAACCACGCATACAAACACCGTATTGGTTTTGTGCGGGATCATGCAAGGCGACGGCGAATTCACGGATTTGACTCCATGTTGGCGCTTCCGGCATGGTCAGGCCTGCTTGCTCAAACAGGTCTTTGCGATAGTACGTCATCGAGCTTTCAGCGTAGAACGGCACCGCGTACAGCTCACCGTTGGCGGACAATGCATCACGTACGGACGGGAACACATCGTTCAGGTCATAGCTTGCCGGCAGACGGTCACCTAGAGGAACCAGCCAGTTATTTTCGCCCCAAATCGGGGTTTCATAACTGCCTATGGTCATCACATCGAATTGGCCACTGCCAGCCGCGATGTCGGTGGTCAGACGTTGACGCAAAACGTTTTCTTCCAGCACCACGAATTCGAGGTTGATACCGGGGTTAGCGGCCTCATACACCGAAGACAGTGATTCCATGCGTACCATGTCACCGTTGTTCACGGTACCGATGGTGATGGTGGTCTGTGCGGCAACGGTTCCGGCAATAAGCATGGCCAAACCGGTTGCCGAGGCGAATGCCAGGGGCTTGGTATTAAACATAGTGTTGATCTCTTTGTTGTTTTTGTAATGAACTGACCGGCTAATCTTTGATCATTCGACCAGTGGTTTGCATGGACAATTAAAGGAGTTTTTTGCGACCCCAACCAATACCCCTTGACCCAATGCTGATACTTTTTTAACCAAAAATGGCCGTCAAAAAATGCATAATTGATCGTAAGCTATTGATTTATAGTGACTTAAGTTTTCTGCTGATTGCTATTTGAACAATGGAAAGTCCCTGAATCCATACTGTAGGTGCAGACACCTCACAACAAGATATGCTCCCGCGCCCGACGATCACGTTGGGCGATATTCTTGCGGTATTCCGTGGGCGTCATACCCTTAATGGCCAGAAACCGACGGTTGAAATTCGACACATTACTAAAACCCACGTTGAAACAAATGTTGGTCACCGGGTCATCGGTCATTTCCAAATACTCGCAGGCTTTGCTCACCCGCAGCTGCAACACCACGTCTTTGAAGCGCTGTCCGGTAGCGCGATGAAAAAAGCGGGAAAACACCACCGGGCCCATATTGAGCTGGGCCGCAGCGTCCTCCAGCGTAATGTCTTGGGTAAAGTTCTGTGTAATGTAGTTCACCACCCGATTAATGTGCGCAATGGTTTTTTGGTCATGTTGGTGGTTATAGCGTCGGCTGGACAACGTGGTGTAGGCTTTCGACGCGGCCAAATGCGCCATGATCTTGAGAAAAGCAGCTACCCGTGAAAAGCCCTCACTTTGGCTAACCTCTTCAAACAATGGCAACACTTGTTCGGTCACATGCGGCGTAAACTGCAAGCCATAGACGGAACTTTCTAGCATGGTTTCAAGTTGACGTGCCTCCGGTATGGATTGCATCAAACTGACCATAAATTCGTGCGAAAAATTAATTACCCGATCACGAATGCCGCTGCCCATATCACCCAAGGTGATCCAATTGTGCGGCAAATTAGGCCCGGTAAGCACCAGGCAGCCCGGCGCAAACGGGCCAATGTAATCACCCACAAAGGCCTTTCCCCGGGTACTGACTAAGAGGTGCAACTCATATTCTTTATGGTAATGCCAGCGGATCAACTGACTGTCGGCACCGTGCTCCAAATAGCGTATGCAATGCGCGTCCTCCGGTACCAACTCGAATTCGGGTTCACGTGTGCTCATGGCGGGCCTCCAGCGGCAACGTTAGACGATACAACTGACGATATCGCGCCAACTTGGCTGTGTAGTAACTGACATGATGTGGATCAGGCTCATGGCGTGCCACCACCGGCGGTGGCGTACAGACCTGACGAATACGCGCTTCACCATCCCCCGTCAGCGCCAACATGGCTAATCGGGCGGCGCCCAAAGCAGGCCCCGCTTCGCCACCCGCACGGTAATCCAAAGGACGCTGCAACACATCGGCAATGATCTGACGCCACCGGGCCGACCGTGCACCACCGCCAATTAACGTCAGTTCTTTAGCCTCTGTTCCAGCACTGCGCAGCGCAGCGGCACAGTCGGCGACACTAAAGGCTACCCCTTCCAGTATAGACAAGGTGAGATGCGCCCTTGTGGTCTGCCCCGTCATGCCAAACCATTGTGCACTCGCCAAGGCATCATTGTGCGGCGTTCGTTCGCCATTCAGATAGGGTAAAAACAACACCGGCGTTTCGGTGATCTCGCTGTGTTCCAACTCGGCCAACAACTGCTCAACCGTTTGCCCTGCCACGTCGGCCCACCAACTTAAGGCACTGGCGGCACTCAGCGTCACACCCATTTGATGCCAACGGCGTGGCAGAGCATGGCAAAACGCGTGAACCGTATGCTCGGGTGCCGAGTTATGCCGGTCACTCACCACGAAGTACACGCCTGAGGTGCCTAGGGAAATAAAACCCTGCCCTGGTTCCGTAACGCCCACGCCCACCGCACCCGCGGCGTTATCACCACCACCGCCCGCAACCGGCACTGAGGGAATACCCAATTCAGCAGCAACCAAAGGCGCAACGGTGCCACTCAAAGCACTGCCTTCAATCAGCGTTGGCATCTGCGCGCGCGTTAAATGCGTGGCCGCCAGTAGGTCATCATCCCAGTCCCGCGTGGCGGGGTTCAGCCAGAGCGTGCCCGCAGCATCGGACATTTCGGATACACAATCACCAGTCAGCCGGTAGCGCAGATAGTCCTTGGGTAACAACACGGTGGCTGTTTGGGCAAATATTTCCGGCTCATGCTCCTCTACCCATAACAGCTTGGGTGCCGTGAATCCAGGCATCGCCAAGTTACCTGACAAAGCGTGTAGATTAGGGGCTCGGTGCATTAACGTTCGGCACTGTGCCGCACTCCGGCCATCGTTCCACAGAATACAGGGGCGCAATACATCCCCGGCTTGATCCAGCAATACCGCGCCGTGCATATGTCCGCTGAGCCCAATGGCCTTCAGGGCGTTTAAATCATGTTCCGCAGCGAGCATCTGACAGGCGGCCACGAGCGCAACCCACCAATCATGAGGGTCTTGCTCGGACCATTGCGGGTGTGGTCGGGTCGTGGTCAGCGGCTGGGTCACGGAGCCTAATACGTGACCGTTACTGTCCACCAGCATTGCCTTCAGGCCAGAGGTGCCTAAATCGAGGCCAAGAAACATAACGCACACTCTTTTTTATCGTTGTAGTGCTATCTATTACGCGCTTTCTGGACTGAGCTTACCAATACAATTTTGCCTGATGGTGATACTTTTTTAACCGCCTATTGTGCATTTATACCGATTCAGCGGGTTGGAATACGCAATTTTGCATCAATAAGCGTATTGAATCGGGCAGAGGCTCAGCCTTTTTGGTGCTGTGATTAAAGTGCACCAACACGGTCGTGCCGCTGGCGCACTTGTGGCCTCGTTGCCACACTTCTTGATACACATCGAACGAACTGCCACCCACCCGTGCGATACCGGTGCGGATTTCCACCGGCTCGCCGTAAAAAATTTCGGCATGAAATTCGATGGTGTAGCGTGCCAGAATAATGCGCCATTTTTTCGGATCGAGATCGGGTGTAAACCAACGAAAAATGGGGGTGCGGCAGCCTTCAAACCAGATTGGCAAGGCAGTGTTATTAATATGTCCCAGTGCGTCGGTATCCACAAAACGCGGTTCAAAGGTTTCAGAAAACATGCGGTTACTCTGTATTTATTAAGTGATTCAGCGGTTAGCTAACCAGGACAAAGCACCAAGGCCTGCCCGACGTCCGCTGGCGAAACAGGCCGTTAATAAGTACCCGCCCGTAGGTGCTTCCCAGTCCAGCATTTCGCCCGCGCAAAAAACACCGGGCAAGGCCGTTAACATAAGCCCGTCGTCCAGCGCCGAAACGTCAACGCCACCCGCCGTGCTGATGGCTTCATCAATAGGACGTGTGGCCGTTAAGGTCAATGGCAGGGCTTTTATCGCGCGTGCCAGTTTGTCAGCTTCGGTGAACGCCTGTGCGGCGCGTTCACGTGACAACGCTGCTTTCACACCGGTGAGGTTCAGTGTACGGCGCAAATGACTGCTCATGGATTGCTTGCCCCGTGGTTTGCGCAGGGCTTGCGTGATTTGAGCTACAGAGCGATCGGGCAATAAATCCAGTTCTAAATGCGCCCGTCCAGAGGCCAGAATCTGTTCGCGCAAAGGCGCTGAGAAGGCATAAATCAAGCTGCCTTCCACACCCGTTGCGGTCACAATAAATTCGCCTATACGCGTTTCTTGTGTCGTTTTGCTAGCGGCATCGACCACACGCATACCGACGGACTTCACGAAAGCCCCGGCATGTTGCTCCTTCATTATGTCAGACCACGCGCAGTCAAAGCCGCTGTTGGCCGGTTTTAACGGCTGCACCTGAACGTGTTTGGCTTGCAACCACGGCACCCAGCGCCCATCGGAACCCAAGCGCGCCCAACTGGCCCCGCCTAAGGCCAAAATGGTAGCAGTGGCCGTAACCGAGTGCTCTCCCTCTGGCGTTTCAAAGCGCAACGCTCCGTGCTCATTCCAACCATGCCAGCGATGGCGTACATGAAACTGCACCCCAAGTTCGCGCAGGCGTTGCAACCACTTGCGCAACAAAGGTGCCGCCTTCATTTCACGCGGGAATACGCGCCCGGAAGATCCGACAAAGGTGTCCACGCCCAACTCATGAATCCATGCACGCAGGGCATCGGCATCGAAGTCCTGCAACCAGTCACCAACCGCGCCTGCCCGTTCCCGATAGCGTTGTACAAAATCCGCCTTGGGTTCGGCGTGGGTAATATTCATGCCACCTACCCCGGCGAGCAGAAATTTGCGCCCCACCGAGGGCATGGCGTCGTACAGGTGCACAGGATAACCGGCTTGCGCAATGACCTCGGCAGCCATTAACCCGGCCGGGCCACCACCAATAATTACCACCGGCACAGTCGATACAGGTTCACTCGCCACGTTCAGCCTGCTTTGCCGCGCGCCAAAGCGCATCAAGTGAATCGAGAGATTGCTCATTCATCGCCAACCCTTCGGCCGCCAACGACTGCTCGATATGACCAAATCGGCGGATGAATTTGTCGTTGGCACGGCGCAGCGCGGTTTCCGGGTTAACCTTAAGGTGACGCGCCAGATTGACGACGGAAAACAACACATCGCCCAATTCTTCTTCGGTATGCTCAGCATCACCCGACGCCGCTGCGGCTTGCAACTCGGCCAGTTCACCGTGCACGACATCCCACACCGGCGCGGACTCGGGCCAATCAAAACCCACTCGCGCGGCTTTCTTTTGCAGTTTTTCGGCCCGCGCAATAGCGGGCATGGCGTTGGGTACATCGGCTAGAATACTTGTGGGCTGTTCTGCTGTTGCCGCGCTGGTTTTTTCGGCTTGTTTGATCGCTTCCCAGTTGGCGTTGATTTGCGCCTCGGAAAACATCTCCGCACCGCGTCGGCTGCTTAAAGTACCATCAGGAAACACATGCGGATGTCGGCGCAATAATTTTTCGGTGATGTCATGCACCACATCAGCAAAGGTAAAATCCCCTTGCTCTTCGGCCAAGCGAGCGTAAAACACCACCTGAAACAGCAGATCGCCCAGCTCTTCCCGCAGGTGTGTCCAGTCCTGCCGTTCAATGGTATCCACCACCTCATAAACTTCCTCTAAGGTGTGCGGCACGATGCTGGCAAAATCTTGTTTCAAATCCCACGGGCAGCCATCGGCGGGATCACGCAAGCGGGACATAAGAACAATAAGATCATTGATTGTGTGCATACGAAAAACACTCACTCTCATTTAACGTGACATGCATCCAGTGCTTTTAGACGAATGGGTAATAAAGGGCGATCGGGCGGCTGATGGAGTTTTAGGAGTGCGGGGCGTTTGCCGCCAAGGATGGCGGCAGCGAGCCTCCAGGGACCGGATTTACGGCGTCCCCGACAATCCTAAAACTCCATCAGCCGCCTTTTGCTGCATCCGCATCAATGCGCTTTCGTCGCCACCCGCCGCGCCTCGGCAATATTGGGTAGCTTTTCAATCTGGGTCAGTACTTTACCCAAGCGTTCTAAACCGTCGATTTCTACCGTCAGGCGAATACGCGCCATGCTCTTGCCCTTGTCGGACAACGTATTGGCCGCGATGACGTTGACCTGCGCATTGGCTAACACCACCATGATGTCGCGCAACAAGCCGGTTCGGTCGTAGGCCTGAATCTCCACATCCACCGGATAAGCATGATTAACCTGCTGACCCCAGCTCACCTCAATGATGCGCTCTGGTTCGGTGGAGCGCAGTTGCAACAGGTTCACACAGTCTTCACGGTGAATGGACACGCCGCGCCCGACCGTGATGTAACCCACGATGGAATCCCCCGGCACCGGTTTACAGCATCCAGCCATGGTAGTGAGCAGATTGCCCACCCCCAGAATGTTCAGATCATCATCCACCGGCCCTTGTTGCTTACTGGGGCTGACCGGCACATTGGTCAGCTCAGGCGCTGGTCGCTGTTGCCGCTCTAAGGCATGGACGACCGCCATGAGTTTTACATCGCCCGCGCCGACGCTGGCAAAAAGGTCTTCGGCAGAATGCAGGTTCAGAACTTTCGCCAGCTCGGTAAAGTCTGGCGTGTCCAACGCGAAACGTTTGATCTCGCGTTGCAGGGCCTGTTTGCCATCGATGATGTTTTGTTCGCGATCTTGTGCCTTGAACCACGCAGCAATTTTAGCCCGCGCACGCGACGAGGTGACGTAATGCAAATCCGGGTTTAGCCAATCCCGACTTGGATGCGAATTGGCCCCGGTGAGCACTTCCACCTGATCACCGATTTGCAGGCTGTGCGTCAACGGCACCATACGCCCGTTAACCTTAGCACCCCGACACGCATGGCCAATTTCGGTATGCACCCGATAAGCGAAATCAATGGGCGTAGAACCCGCGGGCATATCGACAATATGGCCTTCGGGGGTCAGCACATAGATACGGTCGTTGGTCACTTCATGGCTGACATCGTCGCTGACGTTGTCTTCCACCAATTCATCGTGCCATTCAAGCACTTGGCGCAACCAGGCCATTTTTTCTTCATAACCATGGCTGGCCGGTTTAACGTCGGTGCCTTTATACCGCCAATGTGCACAGACGCCCAATTCGGCATCGTCGTGCATTTGAAACGTACGGATTTGGACTTCCACGACTTTGCCTTCCGGCCCAATCACCGCCGTATGCAATGACTGGTAACCGTTGGGCTTGGGCGAGGCGATGTAGTCGTCAAACTCTTTCGGAATATTGCGCCACGTGGAATGCACGATACCGAGCACGCTGTAGCAGTCGCGCACTTCGGGCACCAGAATGCGCACCGCACGAATGTCATAGACTTGGGAGAAGCTGATGTTCTTGCGTTGCATTTTGCGCCAGATCGAGTAAATGTGTTTTACCCGTCCATCGACCTGGCCTTCAATTTGGGCTTCCAATAACTTATCGTTCAAAGCCGCGATCACATTCTTGATGTAGCTTTCGCGGTCGAGCCTTCGCTCATCCAATAACTTGGCAATTTTTTTGTAGTCCGTGGGATACAGATAGCGGAATGACAGGTCTTCCAGCTCCCACTTAATATGACCAATGCCCAAACGGTGCGCCAAGGGCGCGTAGATATCAAAGACTTCACGAGCGACCTGATAGCGCTTGGCGGCAGCGACATCTTTTACCGCTCGAATCGCACAGGTACGCTCAGCGATTTTGATTAGAGCCACCCGCACATCGTTGATCATGGCGACCAACATTTTGCGCACATTCTCGGCCTGTGAGCCGGTTTGGCCCAAAACAGTTTTATTGCTGCCTTTATGTTTCTGGTGAATGGCCGCCATGCGCAGCACACCTTCCACCAGCTTGCCCACGGTGGGGCCAAATTGGTCTCGTACGGTGTCTAGGGAAAGTTTTCCTTCGCGAACGCTGCGGTACAAAATGGCGGCTTCAAGGGTTTCCTGATCCATCTTGAGTTCGGCCAGGATTTCGGCCATTTCCAAGCCAGTACGGAAGCTGCTGTAGCCATCGACCCAGGCATTTTCAACCGCTTTGGCCTCTTCCTCAGCCCGCCGTGCAATTCGACAGGCACGCAACAATTCATCTTCGTCGATGATGACCGTTTTGGCGTGCATGCGTTGCATCCACGCGTCGAGGTTAACCGTACCATCCATGGAAATGGGTTGGTCGTCCCGTACTTTTACCATGCACCTGACCTCACGTGCGTACTTCGGCAAGCAACATACGCCTGTTGGCGGCATATTTCAATGAAGGGTGGCACCCTGTGTCACGGTTCGTTTATTGAACGGCGGAATCAAACACCCCGGTCGACAAATAACGATCACCCCGGTCACAAATAATGGCAACGATCACGGCATTTTCGACCTGCTCGGACAGCTTCAGTGCAGCGGCTATGGATCCGCCCGATGAGACGCCACAAAAGATACCCTCCTCCATGGCCAGACGGCGCATGGTGACTTCCGCTTCCTGCTGGGTCACATCCAAAATACTGTCCACCCGACTGCGTTCGAAAATGGTCGGTAAATAGGCCTCCGGCCACCGACGAATGCCCGGAATTTGCGATCCATCGGCCGGTTGCAGGCCAACAATTTGAACCGCGGGATTTTGCTCTTTCAAGTAACGTGAGGTGCCCATGATGGTGCCCGTGGTGCCCATAGAGCTGACGAAGTGGGTCACCTTGCCTTGCGTTTGCTGCCAAATCTCCGGGCCAGTGCCGCGATAGTGCGCCAGAGGGTTGTCAAAATTGCCAAACTGGTTCAACACCACGCCTTCACCCCGACTCGCCATTGCCAAGGCCATGTCGCGCGCCGCTTCCATGCCCTCCTCTTTGCTCACCAACACCAGCTCAGCACCGTAGGCCGCCATAGACGCCTTGCGTTCATGGCTCATGTTGTCGGGCATGATCAAACGCATGCGGTAGCCCTTGATGGCGGCCGCCATGGCCAGCGCAATACCGGTATTCCCGCTGGTGGCTTCAATCAGCCGGTCACCCGGCTTGATATCACCCCGCTTTTCCGCCTCAACAATCATCGACATGGCCGGACGGTCTTTCACCGAACCCGCCGGATTATTGCCTTCCAGCTTCGCCAGAACTAAATTTGTGGTTTGCCCCGGCAGGCGTTGCAGACGCACCAAGGGCGTATTGCCGATCAAGTCTTCTATGGTGGGGACGTTCAAATCAACTGGGCTCATAGCGCTCTCATTAGCGAATACCGAAGAGTGCCCAGTATAACCACTCTGCCACCGCCGCGATAAGTACCAGTGGTCATGAGCTTATAAACGAGGCGTAGTTCATTATTTGGATTCTAACCTTTATGGAACTCTTTGCATGGACGTAGAGGTATGCCTCAAGGCGCGACTCCCGGCCTGCCGTGGAGCGCCGGAGGCATACCTCGAAAGTCCATACTGTACAGTTGACGCCTTCGCAGCCCCATACTAGTCTTGGTACTTACTTTATTTTCCGCTTGGGCGAGGACTGTCCCTCATGCGTTCCAGTTTATCCCGCCGCCTGTTACAACTGGCTCTCTTGCCCGCCTTTGTATTTGCCTTAATCATGGTCGCCTACTTTGCCCTGACCACAGTCGAGCGGGCGAATTTGAACTTTCAAGCCCAAGTTGACACCCTAACCACCAGCACACTGCCCGCGATGGAATCGGGACTGTTGTATTTTGACGAAGAGTACCTACGACGGACCAGCCAGGTACTGCTCAACGCACCCTTTGTGCGCGCCGCCAAAGTGCTGGACGCCGCCGGCAACCCCATCGTCGAGCAAGGCGCACAGTTGTCACTGCCATTGCTGTCCGGGCCACCCGGCGAGGTTCACCGGCTGATACAGGATACCTGGATCCGCGTCGAGATTCCGATTCGCGCCACCGTCTTGCGGCACCAATTGCCCGAAGGTTACCCAGATCTTCTGGGCTGGTTGGTGGTGGACTACTCCATCAATGATGTGCAACTGGAAAACTATCGCCTGATCACTCTAGGTGCTGTGGTCGCCGTGGCTGGACTGGTTCTTATCTGGTTGCTGGCCTTGCGCTTGATTCGGCCCATTGTGCAACCTTTCCACCAAACCATAGATACCTTGCGCGCCATTAAAGACGGGCATTACAGCGAACGTGTAGCGCTGGAGACCTCGGGCGAACTGCGCCGGCTGGGCGAAGGTGTTAATGCCATGGCGGACTCCCTGCAACATGCACAACGTGATATGCAACAGAGTGTCGATCAGGCCACACAAGATTTGCATCAGACGCTTGAAGCCTTGGAGATTCAGAACATCCAGCTGGGCAACGCCCGCCGCCAAGCGCAAGAAGCCAGCGAAGCTAAAACGCAGTTTCTGGCCAACATGAGCCATGAAATTCGTACGCCTTTGAACGGTGTTCTCGGGTTTGCGCGCCTGCTGGCTAAGACGGATTTGGACACGCGTCAAAAGGATTATTTGCAGACCATTCAGCGGTCGTCGGAAAGTTTGCTGACCATCATCAATGACATTCTCGACTTCCTAAAATTGGAATCGGGCAAGCTCGAACTTGAGCAGCGCCCGATGCATCTGCGCGATGTAATTGAAGATGTCATGGATCTGCTTGGCCCGTTGGCGCAAGACAAAGACCTGGAACTGGTCACTCTGGTCTATGAAGATGTGCCGCTGCGCGCCTTTGGCGACCCATTGCGTTTGCGTCAGGTGCTCACCAATCTGGTGGGAAATGCCATCAAATTCACCACCGCCGGGCATGTGGCCGTGCGCCTTATGCTGGAGCAAGCCACAGAGCAAACCATGCATTTGCGCTTCAGTGTGTCGGACACCGGGCCGGGCATGAGCCGCGAACAACAAAATCGCTTATTCAGTGCGTTTAGTCAGGCCGATGCGTCGACATCCCGGCGCTTTGGCGGTACCGGTCTGGGGTTGGTGATTTGCCAGCGCCTGATCGAACAAATGCACGGACACATCGGCGTCGAAAGTGTGCAGGGTGAAGGCTCGACGTTCTGGTTCACGCTGGACCTCGACATTGACCATCAGGCCATTGCCGCACAGCCTGCCGATACCTTGCTCGCGGGCAGCCATGTTCTCGTTTTAGAGCCTCATGAGTTATCCCGTACGGTATTGGGCCACCGTTTGGAGCAATGGGGCATGGTGGTGCATGATTTGACCGTACTCTCGGACGAACAAGCACTGAGTGCCTCCGAACAGCGCCCACGGCTGGCAATACTGACGTGCGACGCCCAACATCCGGACCGTTTGCGCCGGGCCGCGCAACAATGCCAACGGCACGGAATCCCTATTGTTTTACTCACGCGCCACAACGAAATCCGCGCCGAGCTGAACGATATTGCCCCCCTGGTGGACGTGCACAGCGCCAAACCCATCCGATACAGTCGACTGTACGCTATTTGTACGGAGTTGCTCGGACGCGCCCTGCCCGAGCTGAACACTGAGACACCCCCGGCCAACAATCAACCGCGCATTCTGGTGGTGGACGATAACGCCACGAACCGCAAACTCCTGACCGCCTTGCTCGGCGACTACGGGATTACCCCAAGCGAAGCGGAAGACGGCGCGCAGGCGATGGCCTGTATCAGTCAACAAAGTTTCGACTTGGTGTTTATGGACATTCAAATGCCGGTGATGGATGGCATTACCGCCACCAAAGAAATTCGTCGTCATGAGCGCCCGGACGAACATCTGCCCGTGATTGCACTGACCGCACATGCCTTACCGGAAGAAGAGGAACGTTTACGCCATTCGGGCTTCGACGACTACATCACCAAACCGATTGATGAAGCCCAACTACTGAACGCCGTATTTCAGTGGACAGGCGTTGAGCTGGTGCCGCTGACCGCACCGCCCACCCTTGACGCTGGACCTGCAGTCGGTTCTGCACCGTCAATGTCGGTGAGCACGGCGACAGACAAGACAGTGAGAGCAGCAAAGAGCCCTGACGAATCCGGTCCCGTGGACATTACGCTGGCCCTGCGACGAGCGGGTAATAAGCCTGATCTGGCACGGGACATGTTTCAAGGGCTGCTGGAACAGATTCAAGCCGACCGCACCGAGTTAGCACAGTTGCATGCCGACAAAGCACGTTCTGCCTTGCTTGATCGCGTACATGCATTACACGGGTTAACGCGCTACTGCGGGGTGCCGGTGTTAGAACAAGCGGTACGCGAGCTGGAAGTTAACCTTAAGAATACGCAATGTTCCGAAGTACCGGCTGCGTTAAACCGTGTGTTGGAAGCCATGGCTGAGGTGGAATGGTGGAGCACGCACCGCGACTGGCAACCGTTCTTCGCCTCATCTTGACAGCACAACGAAGGCTACGGCGTATTCCGCTTCATCCGACAGGGTGAGCCAGCACTGACTGCCGCCCAAGGCAGCGAGCCGTTCAGCGGCGCCATCCAAGCATTGCAACTCCGGCTTACCGAGGTCGTCGTGCCGAACCGAGAAACTGCGAAAACCAATGGCGCCACGAATGCCTGTTCCCAACGCTTTCGCCGCGGCTTCTTTGGCTGCCCAACGTTTCGCTAAAAAGCGACCCGGGTCCGCACGCTGGGCAAAGTCGGCCTGCTCGTCCGGCGTCAATATCCGTTCGACAATACGGTTGCCATGGCGCGCCAGTACCTCGTCCATGCGCTGGATTCGAATGATGTCCGTGCCAATACCTACAATCACAATGCTGCTTTCCATTCCGGGGTGGTGGTGTCTGCGCGTGGCGAATGGTCGCCCGTGCTCAGCGGCGACACATAGGCCCGCGAGCGCAAAGGCTTACCATCGAGTTGCACCGCTAAGGCGGCACGGAACAGGCGTTTGGCGGCCAACAATGCGCCTGGCACCTGCCACTGGTTGTGTTCTACGGCCGCTAACTGAGCGCCTGAAAACGACCCTTCCGCCATCGGCACAAAACCGTTTCGGCCATCAAAATCATAGCGCGTATCCGACAGGATGGTGTGCCCTGCGGTATCGCGCTGAAAATCGATACCCACGCCCAACTGCTCCAGCAAACGACGCTCAAAAAAACGCAACAGCGGCTCGGTGGCCTCACCGGCTTCCAAACGCCGCAGCGTAGCGTAGTAGGCGCCAAACAACTCGGTAGCCGGTGCCCAGCGGGGCAACAACAACCCCAGCAATTCGTTCAGATAGAGCGCCATATAGAGGCTTGGACCACGCAGATGCAATACCTTACCGGCCAGTTCAACCGAGCGCACGGTGGCCCAGTCGTCCTTGATCGCAAGGGTAAAATGATAAGGCTGATACAGGTGAGTGGTTGCTGTACCCCGCCATACGGCCATGGTTTGCCCGTACTCAGGCATAAAAAGTCGCAGTAGCAGGCTGTTTTCACGGTAGGGCGTGCGCTGCAAGACAAACGCATTGACCGGCGGCACGCCCAGCATTAATCCCGATACCCTAGGCTGCGCAGGGCGCGTTCATCGTCCGACCACCCGGACTTGACCTTCACCCAGAGGTTGAGCATAACTTTGGTATCGAGCAGAAGCTCCAAATCTTTCCGCGCATCCGTACCGATGCGCTTTAACTTCTCACCTTTTTCACCAATAACAATTTTCTTCTGGCCTTCTCGCTCGACCAGAATCAAGGCATGAATGTGCAGGACGTGATCTTGAAAACCAAAATCTTCTATTTCCACCGTTAATTCGTAAGGTAATTCCTCACCCAGATTACGCATTAACTTTTCGCGTACAATTTCCGCAGCCAGAAAGCGCTCGGAACGATCGGTGATTTGATCTTCCGGAAAAAAGAAATCGTTGCTCGGCATGTTATCCAGCAGATAATGCTTCAAATCGTCTACTTTTTGACCTTTCAGCGCGGAAATCGCGAAGATCGCAGCAAATTCACGCCGTTCGCTTAAAGTTTGAATACGCGGTAACAAGCTGCTTTTGTCGTCGATCTGATCAACCTTGTTGAGCACCAAGGCCACGGGCACTTTTACGCGCTCCAAATGCTGCAATACCAGATCGTCTTCCGCCGTCCAATGGGTACGATCCACCACGAACAGCACCAGATCAACGTCTTGCAAAGCTTGCAAGGCTGAACGGTTCATATACTGGTTGATGGCTTTGGCCGCGTTTTGGTGTATCCCCGGCGTATCGACAAAGATCACCTGCGTCTCAACTTCGGTAAGAATCCCCACGATGCTGTGCCGGGTGGTTTGCGGCTTGCGTGAGGTGATGCTGATTTTCTGCCCCAACAAGTGATTCATTAAGGTGGATTTGCCCACATTGGGACGACCCACAATGGCAACGTAACCACACCGCGTTGTTGGGTTAATGTCAGTGCTCATACTTTTTGGCCTAAACGTTGAAGGGCATGCCGCGCCGCTGCCTGCTCCGCGCCGCGGCGGCTGCTGTCGGTTGCGGTGGTCGGCTCTGGCAACATACTTGTTGTACATTGCACCGTGAACTGTTGATTGTGCGCCTGCCCGGTAATGGCCGAAACCTCATACTGCGGCAATGGCTCATTCTGGCTTTGCAGGTATTCTTGCAGGCGGGTTTTAGGGTCCTTCAAAACCAGATCCGGGTCGAGTGCGGCCAAACGCGGCTGCCACCAAGCCATTACCCGGGCTTGCGCGGTAGGCATATCGGCGTCCAGTGAAATGGCTCCGATCAAGGCCTCTACGGTATCCGCCAAGATGGACGAACGGCGATGCCCGCCACTGCGCATCTCGCCCGTACCCAGTTGCAAAAACGGGCCAAGATCGAACTCGCGGGCTAATTCGGCCAGCGTATCGCCTTTTACCAAGGCCGCCCGAAAACGACTCAATTCGCCCTCATTCGCCTTGGGAAATTGCTGATAAAGCGCTTGCGCGATGGTGCAATTTAAAATGGCGTCGCCAATAAATTCCAAGCGTTCGTTGTTCTGCGCCCCCACGCTACGATGCGTTAAAGCCAAGGCCAACAATTCCCGGCGGACAAAACGATAATTCAAACGTTGCTGAAGGCGGGTGACATCTTGATCAGATAGGGTAGTTCCGGTGGTCACTGCACAGTCTCTTAAAGGTATTGCGACATCGAACACAACGGTAAAGCCATACCGATATGCCATTTAACGCCGTCAAGGCGGCCCATAGCCATGTATGGGCCTAGGCTTGTAATCAGTGTAGCAAGCCAGCCCGACTGAATGAGGGTAAGGATAGCAGAGATGGCCAGTACATCCAGCGCAGTACCGCTTTGCCCTGAATTTCCCGCCGCTCTACGAACGGACTGGTGCCATACTGTTGCTGCCAAAAGCGCGAATCCAACGAGTCATCGCGGTTGTCACCCACCATAAAGTAATGCCCTTCCGGCACGATCACATCCAAGGGCAACAGATTGGGCACACTCATGTTGGTGATTTGATAGACCTCATAGGTTTGCCCGTTCAGGGTTTCTTCAAAGCGCGCAATACGACGGCCATTTTCCACATAAGTATCAATCAGGGTGCGCGGAATGGGTTCCCCATTAATTCGCAATTCCTTCGTTCGATAATCGTACTGCACCCGATCGCCACCTGTGGCGATCACCCGCTTGATGTAATTTTGATAGGTTTGGTGTGGCGGCGTAAACACAATGATGTCACCGGCTTCGGGTGCCCCAAAATCCGTGAGTTGTGTCTTCAGGATCGGCAAGCGAAAACCGTAAGAAAATTTGTTCACGATCAGGAAGTCGCCCACCACCAGGTTCGGTCGCATTGAGCCGGAAGGAATTTGGTACGGTTCAAACAGGAACGAACGCAACACCACCACCAACGCCAACACAGGAAAGAAGCTTTTCGCGTACTCCACCATACTGTTATCGGTCAGTGCCTTCTCTTGCACGCTCTCATCGTGCGCTGCTTCAGCAATTTGCAGGCGGATAGGTCGGAGCAAAAAGCGATCAGCCAAGGCCACCAGACCGGCAAACAAGGTGCCGAGAATCAGTAACAGCGCCAGATCTTTGTTTTCCCGAATGGCGGTATAAATTAACAAGACAATCAGCGGCGCACCAACGGTATAGAGCAACTTGCGCCCGGCCGAATACGTCAGCAGCGGTGTAATCTGTTCCACCTTGGCATCACCCTGATTAAGCCCCTCGGCCGCTGCTTTTAAACGCCGACGATCCAGCCAAAAGGTATCCACCAACCACACAACCACCAACAGGGCCAGCGCCCAGGCTATCCATCCAAACACAAGAAACCCTCACATTAATCGGTTTTGAGCACGGCAAGGAAGGCGTCCTGTGGTATTTCCACGTTACCGACCTGCTTCATGCGCTTTTTCCCTTCTTTCTGGCGTTCTAACAATTTCTTCTTGCGCGATACATCGCCGCCATAACATTTCGCCGTCACGTTCTTGCGTAAGGCTTTAACCGTTGTACGGGCGACCACTTGCCGCCCGATGGCGGCCTGAATAGCGACATCAAACATCTGCCGTGGAATCAGTTCTTTCATTTTTTCGCACAGGTTACGGCCCCGGTTTTGAATCTGATCACGGTGCATGATGACCGCCAACGCATCCACCCGATCACCATTCACCAGAATATCCAAGCGCACCATCGGGGCCGCCTCGTAGCGTTCAAACGCGAAATCTAGCGAAGCAAAACCGCGCGTGGCGGACTTGAGGCGGTCAAAGAAATCCATCACCACTTCGTTCATCGGCATGTCATAGACCACACTGACCTGACTGCCGGTAAACAACATATTGACTTGAATGCCACGTTTTTCCGTACACAAGGTAATCACGTTGCCCAGATATTCCTGTGGCACCAGAATACTGGCACGCACGATGGGCTCACGAATCTCTTCAATACTGCCCAAATCCGGCAGCTTCGACGGGTTATCGACGTACACGACATCGCCATTGTTTTTCACGATCTCATACACCACCGTCGGCGCCGTGGTGATCAAATCGATATCGTATTCACGCTCCAAGCGTTCTTGAATGATTTCCATGTGCAGCATGCCGAGGAAACCACAGCGAAAACCGAAACCTAATGCGTCTGAACTTTCCGGTTCGTAAAACAAGGAGGCATCGTTCAGGCTCAACTTTTCCAAGGCATCACGGAAGTCTTCGTAATCGTCCGAGCTGATCGGGAATAGTCCGGCGTATACCTGCGGTTTCACTTTCTTGAAACCCGGTAATTGGGCGACATCGGGTGTTTTAGCCGACGTGATGGTATCGCCAACCGGCGCACCATGGATGTCTTTGATGCCGGTACAGATGTAACCGACTTCTCCGGCTTTTAACTCACTGGTTGGCGTACGTTTCGGTGTAAAAATACCCAAATTGTCGACCAAATGCGTGCGACCGGTACTCTTGATCAGTACTTTGTCGCCTTTCTTCAAGCTACCTTGGCGAATCCGTACCAGAGACACAACGCCCAAATAATTGTCGAACCAGGAATCAATGATCAAAGCCTGCAAATGAGCGTCGGTATCGCCGACCGGTGGCGGTATACGACGCACCAACTCTTCCAGAACATCTTCAACACCCAAGCCGGACTTGGCTGAACAGCGCACGGCGTCGGTCGCTTCAATGCCAATAATTTCTTCAATCTCTCGAGCCACTTTTTCCGGCTCGGCCTGCGGCAAGTCCATCTTGTTCAAGATGGGGATAACTTCGAGGTTTTGATCCAACGCGGTGTAGCAGTTCGCCACCGACTGAGCTTCAACGCCTTGTGCGGCGTCTACCACCAACAGCGCACCTTCGCACGCCGCCAACGAACGCGATACTTCATAGCTGAAATCCACATGGCCCGGCGTATCAATGAAATTCAACTGATAGGTTTTGCCATCGCGCGCGGTGTAGTTGAGCGTGACGCTCTGCGCCTTGATGGTAATGCCGCGCTCCCGCTCAATGTCCATGCTGTCGAGCACTTGCTCCGACATATCACGGTCTTCCAAGCCACCACAGACTTGAATAAAACGATCGGCTAAGGTGGATTTGCCATGATCAATGTGGGCTATGATACTGAAGTTACGAATGTGTGATAGATCGCTGCTCACCGATGGTTTACCTTATAGCGGCACGCGGCAACGCTGCGTGCACATTGTCCGAAAAATGGACGGCGATTCTACTCAATTGCCGATCAAAAGGCTATGTAGATACTGAGCAGAGCATGCTCTGCTCAGTAGATTGACAAAAATTATAGGGCCACCGAGACAAAGCGCACCGCATTATCACGAATGATACGCAAGGCCACACGTCGACCTTCAGGTAAATTTGCTACCACACGGTCAAACTCTTCTTTCGTGCGCACAAACTGGCCATGCAACATGGTGATCACATCACCACTGACCAAGCCAGCGTCTTGCGCCGGGCCAGCAAACACTTCATCGATCATCACCCCGCGCTCTTGCAACACTCGACTTTCGGCAGGCGTGAGGTCTCGGGCCCGAATCATCAAGGGATTATCCACATCAGGCATGGCCTGTGGCTGCGCTTGGGCGATGACCGACTGCTCATTTTCGGGCAGTGCACCAATTTCCAACGGCAATGTAATGCGCTCCCCGTTACGCACAACGCTCAAATCCACCACCGTTCCAGGGCGCGTCGCACCCACCAGCGGTGCCAGATCAGAAAACTGTTGAATGTCACGATCACCAAAACGCAGGATCAAATCTCCCGGACGCAATCCGGCGTCTTGCGCGGGCGTGCCACTGTACACATGCTGCACCAAGGCACCGATGGGTCGATCTAAACCAAAGGACTCCGCTAAGTCGGGGTCGTTGTTGTAATTGCTGTCCATGGCAATACCCAGCCAACCGCGCGCCACGCGACCATTGGTTTGCAACTGGTCGATGATGTCCATCGCCATGTTGGACGGGATGGCAAATGACAAGCCCATGAACCCACCGGAGCGGGTATAAATTTGCGAATTGATACCGACCACTTCGCCCTGTGTATTGAACAGCGGCCCACCTGAGTTACCGGGGTTGATCGCCACATCGGTTTGAATAAAGGGCACGTAACGCTCACCCAGGCTCCGGCCTTTCGCACTGACGATGCCCGCAGTTACCGAATAGTCCATGCCAAAAGGTGCGCCAATGGCAAGCACCCAAGCCCCAACGCGCAAGTCATCCGAATCGCCAAAGCGTAAAAACGGCAAATTCGTGGCCTCGACTTTCAGCAAGGCCAAGTCACTTTGCTCATCGGTGCCCACTAACTCGGCGTCGTACACGCGCTGGTCATTCAAGCGTACACGAATGTTATTCGCACCGGCGATCACATGATGGTTCGTCACCACAAAGCCATCGGCTGAAATGATAAAACCGGAACCTTGTGAGCGGCTGGGCTGAGCCTGCGGTGGGCGCTGCCCATTAGGGGGTTGATCACCGAAGAAATAACGGAACATTTCTGGCATTTGCTCTTGCCATTGCTCGAACTGTTCCATCTGCTGTTGCTGCCGCTGACTCGGCTCACCTTGGGCTTCAATGCGCACCACCGAAGGCGAATAATCTTCAGCTAAGGTAGCGAAATCCGGCAAGGTAACAGTCTGCGCCATGGCGTGCTGCCACACCGACAACGTGAAAACGGTGACCAGAATCCATGACCGACGTAGCGTAGGCTTTAACATATTCAACTCCTGAAACGTAACAACCAATAAGGGAAGCGCTGAAGGTTTTCTTTAATATGTTGTCTTGTACGCTACGCTCAAGGTAAGGCCACGCCGTTTTACATTTCGTTTACCGCTCAAGCCTGCCGGCCCCACCCGACATTAAGATTCACCGGCCCTTGGGCCAATAGGTGCATGCTTACGGCGCTCCACGGCAGGCCGGGAGTCGCGCCTTTAAGCACACACCGATGCCCAGGGCGGCAAAACGATAGGGTGCATTTCTAATTGCCCGGTTTCCAAGCATGCGTAATGGGGTAGCGCCGATCACGACCAAAGCCACGAGGGGTTATGCGCACCCCTTCCGGTGCTTGTCGACGCTTATACTCATTGCGGTCGATCAAGGTGATCACGCGGAACACACTCTCCCGGTCAAAGCCCGCTGCTACGATCTCTTCTGCGCTGTCATCACGCTCGACGTAGCGTTCGATGATTTGATCGAGAATTTCATACGGCGGCAGGCTGTCTTCGTCTTTCTGATTCGGCGCCAATTCGGCACTGGGCGGCCGAGTGATCACACGCTCCGGGATGGCCGGGCTCAAGCTGTTGCGATAGCGCGCCAAGCGAAACACCAATTGTTTGGGTACATCTTTTAGCGCGTTAAAACCACCACACATATCGCCATACAAGGTGGCATAACCGACCGCCATTTCACTTTTGTTGCCGGTGGTCAGCACCATCAAACCCAGTTTGTTCGACAACGCCATTAGGAGCTGCCCGCGAATTCGGGCTTGCAGGTTTTGCTCGGTGACATCCGCCGCATGGCCCTCAAACAGAGGATTTAACAGGTCCATGCCAGCGTGGAACATGCTATGAATGGGCAACACATGATAGGTTACACCCAGCAAATCGGCTTCTGCTTTGGCATCTTCCTGACTGATCGCCGAGGTGTATTCAAACGGCATCATCACCGCCTGTACGCGGTCTGCACCCAGCGCATCCACAGCGATCGCCAAGCTGAGCGCCGAATCAATACCCCCGGATAAGCCGAGCACCACGCCCTTGAACCCATTCCGATTCACATAGCTCGCTAAACCCATTTTGAGTGCTTCGTACACACTGGCTTCCGTGTTCATCAGTTCGGCCACTGGATAGTCACCCAACAACTGCACGACACCGTCGCTGCCACGCTGATACTGCACGGTGAGATGCGTCTGCTCGTACGCTGGCAAGGCAGCACGCAATACGCCTTGGGCATCGACCACCATAGAACCGCCGTCAAACACCAGCTCATCTTGAGCGTGGCAAGCATTCACATACACCATGGGCAAGCCAAAATTTTGCGCATGGCGCATCAACAAAGCACGTCGTTGGGGAATACGATCAATGTGGAACGGTGAGGCATTCAAGGTCAGCACCACATCGGCCCCCGCATGCACCTGATCGGCCAGTACATCATCGAACCAGACATCTTCACAAATGGTCAACCCCAGCCGAATCCCTTTGCATTCCCAAGTTGTCGACAGCACACCTGATGCAAAATAGCGATGTTCATCAAACACCTGATAATTCGGCAAATGACGTTTGTAATAACGTGCCACCAGCTCGCCATGGTCAATCACCACGGCGGCGTTATACAACTTACCGTTGTCGTGCCAAGGTACCCCAATGACCAAGGCCGTCGGCAGTTGCGCGGCCATGATGACATCTAACGCTGCCTCAATGCGCACGGCCAGACTGGGGCGCAGTAGCAAGTCCTCAGGCGGATAGCCGGTTAGGGTCAATTCGGGAAACACCACTACCTGAGCACCGTCGGCACAGGCCCGCCGCCCGTGGTCCAATATGCGCTCGGCGTTACCGGGAATATCACCCACCGGAAAATCGGCTTGTACCAGTTGAATATTCAATAGCTCAGACATAATTAGGGGCATACGCTTGGTTCGACATGATGGGGCTATTGTCGATGAAAGAGCGTTAAATTGCCATGACTGAACCGGACCGGACCACCCTACCCCTCGGGGGAAGTGTTTTGCGACATTCCGTGTTGCTATGATGTGCCGGTCTTACAGGAGTTACACACTACAGGGAATATTGTCATGTCGATGTCTGCATTACTGCAAAGACAGCAGGGATTCAACCTGCTGGAACTGATGACGGTCACAGCCATTGTGAGCATTTTGTCGCTGGTGGGCGTACCCAAACTCAAACCCATGATCGACCGCACACAAGCCAAAACGTCGTTATCGCAAACCACCACCGCCTTTCAACTGGCGCGTTTTTCAGCGGTATCAGCGCAACAGCTAGTGACGGTTTGCCCGCTGGATGCGGATAATATGTGCACAACGGACTGGTCCAACGCCATTACCGTATTCTATGATCCGAATAACACGCGCGCATTACCCAGCCCTGCTGCCATCATTCGTGAATTTCCGCCATTGCCCTTTGGACACATGAAAGCCGCACCGGCAAGCAAAAACTATTTTCAATATACTGCACAGGGCCATTCGCACGGAACTATTGGGCACGTACGGTACTGCCCGGATGATGACAAAGCGATGGCCCGCGTGGTGGTTAATATGACGGGCCGGACGCGGGCGGAATGGCTACCCGACGACACACCGTTGACCTGTTAACGCCAGCAGTTCGCTTCGTCTGCCGTCCTTGCGCCGGTATTCGAGATCGTCATGGTGCCACAACGGTCTGTGGCCTGTGGTCCACCGGCTACAGGCGCGGCACTCAGTACAAAGGTGGTGGCGGTGACCGGCGTCGCCGCAGGAAAGGATAATGTATATCCCTCAGGGTTAGCGGGTAAGGCCGGTGCCACTCCTCCGACGAGATAGGACGAATTGATGGATAGATTGCGCTCCAAGCGCGCCACATAATTCAGCATGACCGCTTGCGCATCCGCCCGTCGTGCATCTTGTGTGTAGCGCTGATAGTTCGGCACGGCGATCACAACAAGAATACCCATCACCGCGACCACGATCATTAACTCAATCAGGCTAAAACCCTGTGCCTTAGGGCTGCTTGTAGGCTGTTGTTTCGTCAATCTGACCCTAGTTGTCATCGTAATTGCTCCCATGATTGACGACCGGTGGCCGTAACATCACCCAGCAAATTCGGGATCGGTGGCGGTGTCGAATTGTCATCCGGGATCAACTGCACTACCGTTTCGACACCCTCTTCATCCTGCACGGTGCGCAATTCTTCGCCTTGAGTAGCACCACCCACGCCCGAAATAGGTATTTGAATCTCTGTTTCAATACCATCCACCTCGACCGTCACCAGCACCGTATCGACTTCTGTGTTGAACACCCCATCCAAATCCAAATCAAACACCGGATCGGTGGGCCGAGAACCGGACACCAAATCCAGTTCCATTAAATAACCATATCGACCGGAGCCGCAGGACTGAACATCCGGCATCAAGGTGGTAAAACGCACCGCACTGCGCCCCGGCGCCATACTGGGGCGACTGACCACGCGTTCGCCACTGGCGCTTGCCCCAAATTTTAGATCCATCTTCCAACCATCAATCTGAGGAAGGACATCATACGGTGAATCGTCTTTTGAATACGCCGTAGTGGCGCGCACGCTTTCATAGGTCACACTGTCCAACACTAGGCTGCTCTGATAGATGATCTCTTGTTCAATCAGTTGATTGTTTTCCACTATGGCGCCACCACGATCAAAGATGCCATACAAGGACTGTACCTGCACGCTCGCGGCATCACTGTTGCGGAAATAGCTGCCGGTGCCAAACGATAACACCAAAGTTCCTGCCTCGTCCGGGTGTGGGGCAGCGATCACCGGGGCGGTAATGGGTTGGACTTCATCCGCCAGATCTTGGGTCGTAAATATCTTGTTCATGGTCCATGCTTCGATGTCATTCGAGGTTAAATCGAATCGCCATACATTCCCCAGCAAATCACCGGCGTAGGCCAAAGCCGCGATGCGATCACCATTGCTCCAGTCCGTCACATAGGGTGGCGCCATGCCATTGGGTGCGCTCAAGCCACCGACGCCGGTATCGATTCGTTTGATGAGTGCACCCGTCGAGAGGTTAACAATAAAGAGTTGAGAGGTATTACTGCTGCCACCGTAGCCGTTGCCAAATACGGCGGCCCATTCTCCGGTGGCGAGACGGGTAATGGTCGGACTGGTTACGCCATAACCCAGTTCTTCATGTTGAAACTCCCACAGTACTTTGTCCGGCCCAAATTCTTTCGGGTCTGTAACATCCAGTGCAAAGACTGTTCGACCGCCGGCACCCATGGTGCCAACAAGCACAGTTTTCCATTCGCTATTGATGTAGGCATCCCGAATCGTTGCGGTACCGTCCATAAAATAGCGGTGGGTATAGTTCTGCATCATCAAGCGATTAATGGGCGCGAACGGCACGCTGTCCGATTCGGGCAATAACAATTCACTGGGTATATAGGCTACGTACTCGGTGCCATCCACGGCATCAAAGCCATGCAGCATGCCATCGTTGGCCGCCACGTAGATCATGTCACTGCGGCTTTTATACGCCGAATCACTTCGAAACGTTTTGTACCTCGAACCTTCCGCTCCGGGTAACAAACTATTGCCGTAATTCGGTTTGCCGACGTATTGCGGGTCTGAATTCACAATATCACCCAACAATTGCAGCTCGCCATCGATGGTTCTTGAGCGCAATCCTGCGTCTAGGTTGTCTTCACCTCGCAACCAGGCCACACGCGCTGAAAATAGACTGTCTTCATCGCCATTCACATTATGGTTCAGAGCACCGTACATGGGCGTATCTAACAACCCGATGTTGGATACCGCAATCCCTTCGCTTTCATAATAGGTTACGATAGTTCGTTGTACCTCTCCGGGATCGGTAACTTGTTTCTCCAACCGTTCGGATGCCCGCCATTCATAATCATCAGCATCATCAAAGTCGGCGTACTTATAAGCGGTGATGTCACCGTACCAGTCACCGCTATCGAACATCGCTTGGAAAATAGTGGTTTCGGTATCCAAGCGTGTGGAGTTGGTGGCAATGGCGGTGGAAGATTCGTTCGCTTTTAACACCGCTGCAAACACCGCGCTCAAGTCCTCCGCCAACTGTATCGGGTTTATGGCGAAATAATAGTTGTCTGGCAAGCCGTTGCCGGTGGTGTCCCAGGCTTCAGTGACCGTTGGGGCATCAAACGCCTTATCAAATCCACCCCATTTGGCGGCGTAATAACCGGGCAGTTGCAACTGCTCTGCTGCCTCATCAGCGCTCAAGGTATAGGTGCGTGTAGTAGCGGCATTGTTAGCTTGGCAAGAGGTACAGGCCAAGCCTCCCGAAGGGTCGTTGAAGGTATAACCGTTCACCCCGGAGTGTGCATGATAGCCATCCGTTTCGGTGCCACTGAGCACGTAACCGAAACCGGCAATCATCCCCGCAGACAGTGAAAAAACTCTTGTGGTAACGGCCAGCTCAGTGTCCGTGATTGTATAACTGATGATCCCGTTCATGTCGGAATCGAAGTCCCCGCCCTGCTCATGCGCTTCCCACTGCACCAGAAATGAACCCGTACCAGCTTCAATGTCCTGATCGATGATTTTAAAGTCAATAATAGCGCAACTGCCTCGGTCGGACGCCCGAGTATTTTGACAGGCGGGAAGTAAGGTCACGGCGGACTCACTTTCGCCGGGCTTCGGGATATCAATGCGCGGCAACGCGGGTTCGAGCGCAATGGAGTAGGTTTTCACCGTTTGCTTGCCGGGCAAGTCCGGGCGTAAGTCCGTGGTATGGGCATAGTGCGCCAAACCGGCCATAAGAAAACCGCCATCCAAACTTGGAGCATCGGGGCATAAACCCTCAACGGCAGCCAAACTGGTAATTTCTTTTGGGGTGCAGAGATCGTTGGTGGTATCACCGACATTACCGACAAACCAATCTTTACCCTGTATCCCTTCGGCTACACCAATCGCATTGGTCAGGGCGGCGAGATCAGGACTGCCCGGCAAATCGGAGGCTGAACCCAGTTGGTCCATATCATAAGATGTCACGCTGGCATTGAAATTGACGATAGAACACTGGGAGCACCATAGATCTTCGCCGATCGGGTTATTCCATTCCGCGACGCGCAAACCATCAATGCCGTCGGTGCCACTGCCGATATCAAACGCCGCGGTGGGCTCTAATTTAGCGAAGTAGCGCACCGCTTCCAGGTGCATCTCGGCTTGCGGATTGCCCCAGTTTTTGCAGTCTCCATCGTCAAAACCGCTTTGGGCCGGACAATCGTTGTAGTTGCCATTACCATGGTTATAGCTGACCAGGCGGAACAGGTTGATGGTATTGACGATGGAGTCTTTATCGCTCAAGTCTTGAAAGGTGCCATCGGTATTAACGTTCACTTCATCGTTAAACGAACCAATGTTCTTACGCAGCACACCACCGGACTTGTTCCTGAGATAGCTGCCCGTCATTAAGCCAAAATTGATCGCGCCTTCGTCGCCGTACTCTTGCAACAAACCGACCGGTTTGGGTGAGCCTTCCGGATAATCTTTACAATTCTCGGTACCCACCAAGTCTGGACGACAGGCTTCAACTCGCACGACAAAATCACGCCCACCCAACCGTACGTCTTCACGTACTGGATTGTCATTGTTGGCATAGAGCCCAGTGATGCCCACCGTATTGCCGTTACTGCCTGGCACACCGCTCGCTGTATTGTTGCGCTCTTCATGCCAATGACACTGCCAACGTTCGTTGGCTTTCCACAAACTGTAGTCGCCCGATGCAATGCGCAACAGCGGTGGGGAAGAAACATCTTCCGACAAACCAGAGCCCACGCGCGTTACATTGCAGATGGAAATACCCGCTCGTGAGCGATTGGTGATTCGCCAACTATTGTGTGTACCGGAACCTTCATGACGTCGTACATCAACCGTTATGCCACTGCTGCTCTTATTCGTCACATGCGCCCACAGCCGGTTGCCGTTGGGCGAGCCACCCGTCAAGGCATCAATCACCAATTGGTCACCCACTTGCAATTGAGTATCGCCCGACAAGCCACTGGTCGAAAAAGTCTTCGAACCATTAGACACCTCAATGGCGGTTGAACTGGTGCCGGTGACCGTCGATGGATTCTCGAAGGGGGTCAATTTATCGAGATCATCGCCGTTGTAATAACGCACCCAAGCGTGAACATCGGTAGGGATATAGACCCGCTCCAGAACCGTTAAATCTGCCTCGTCCGTACTACGATAACCGCCATACAGGATTTTCCGAACCACATCCATGCGCGACATGGACACCCAATTCAGGAAATTACCACTCCAATCCCCATCGCTGACCGAATCACAATACTTGTTGTCCGTCAGTCCTTTCGGCTGATAGCGGTTTTCTGTGGTGTTATAGGCATAGCACTTATAGCTGTCGAAATAGCCGTAGTAATCCACTTCGTGTAGGTACCCGCCGTCCGCTTGGCCATCTTCATTTAAATCGGCGTACTCTTTATAGGCCTCGAAATACAGTTGATGATCGTTCGAGAGGGTCAGCATAACCGAGGGTGACTGGGTGGGGCGCAGAAAGATAGGTGCATCGGCAATGTCGTCCACAATGGACGCATGGACCAGTCCATTGCACAGGAGCAACAGCAAGACTCCTGCACCACGACGAAGAATTTTTGGAAATTTGCTGTTCATAACATTGCCTCAGATCGAATCAAGACGCACCAAAACATGAACCCGGTCAAGGGCGAATCACGATGGTGCTTTGTAAAACCGTTGCCGAATTGGCTTGCCCGCCCAGTCCGCGTGCGGTAACCACATACAACTCATCACAGGCCGCGCTGGACTCACCCCCTTCCGGACAGATCACGCCAGCTTCGGCGATGTGATACACCGGATTGCGCGCTGGATCAGCAGCGACGCCCAAGACGGCGATCACATTGCCACCCCAATTCGGATCCGCAGGGTCATGCCCCACTGGCATTTCCGGATTCCAAACCATCGGGTTTGGCAGGGCCGCATTACCCAGAAAATTTAGGGGATTGGCTTGCAGAGCCGCTTCCCCGGCACGCAATGCGGTCTCGGCGGCGTTAAACGCTTGCGCCAGATCACGCTGGTTTACCGACATCCGCTCTTGCATGATGGTGCCTTGCATGGCACTAATCGCCAGCATCGACAGCGCCAGCAGTAGTACCAAGGAAACCAACAAAGCAACGCCCCGCTGTCGTGCAGCGGTCAGGCTTGGAACGCGGCACCGTTGAATCAAATAGCCTGCCATAGAGTTTGCTCGCAAATTAATAGACCTCAACGTAATTGGTTTCGCAATCCCACGGTAATGGTGGAAGATAAACGCAGAAAGCGGTCGCCTTCGTTACCGGCTACGGCAACGTCCATGCGAGTGACATTCGTACCCGCCAAAACGTAGGTGACGAGGGTATTTTCGGTATTCGCCAATTCGGTCGAGCGCATCAAAAACGCAACCCGCACCGCCAGCACATCGTCAAAATCCGTTACAGCGTTAGCCGGAACATAATTATTCACCACGTCATCGGGTGCGCCCGTTGATATGCCGTACAAAACCTGCATGTTTTCAACGCCAGTGATCAATTCTTGCGTGGCGCCACCGGAGGGTCCCAAGCGCACGCTGTACAGCGAGGGTATGTCGTCAGGATTATTGCGTATGTAGTAAAGTTCGCTTTCCAGGGTATAAACAGAGACAGGTAAGGTGGCTGGGGAGGACACACTGCCGACGAGTGCATTACTCCAATTCGCGAGCGGCGTGGCGTTGCCGGGCGCAGCACCCGCAGCACGCTCAATGCTGTCTTCGTCGTTGTCGTTCGTGCGCTGGAACTTATCGGCGACCCGGCAGTTGTTGTCCACCAATACGACGGTCATGTTCTCTGCAATGGCGGGTTCTGCGGCGGTCATTTGAATGTTCGGCGTTCCCCCATTGGTCACATCAGTGACCGCGACATCATGCCTTGCACTCCGCTTCACCATCAAGACGTCACTGCCAGGAAGAATGCCACCAGCAGGAAGCGTAAACGGCAAAGCTGGCGTTACACCATTTGTCCAGTTCGCCGCCTCACTGGCACCAAGATCATCCAGTATCAGCGCATTGCCGATCGCTGAACCTGCATATTCCCAACCCATCACAGGCGTACCATCAAACACATAGGGTTGGCCGGTATAAGCGGCGTCCGTTGAATCTAACAAGTCATTTACCGATGGCGCACAGCCCTGATAACCCGCCATGCGGATATCACGCTGTAACCGTTCACTGATAAAACGGATATTCTCTTGCATACGGGCCAGTTGATCCCGCGCCAGAAAGGCCTGATTTGAACCGATAAACAACTGTGTCACACCGGCAATAAGCACCAAGCCGATCCCCAGCGCCACCAGCACTTCCAGCAACGACATACCAGCCTCAGCGCGGCGCGTGGCAAACCGATGGTGTCTGGCATAAACCTTCATGACCTCATTCCTCATTGCAGTTGCGCCGTTACGACCAGCGTTTCTGTGTTGTCATTGGTCGTATCCGCCCACTGTAATGTGACCGTCATCTGGTCGCCGGCAAAGACAATTTGCGCCTCTCCACCCGGCAGAGCACAACCTACTTGACGCAGCCATTCCGCTACATCTCGTGCAGCAACGGATGCTCCAACAATGGCCGCCGCACAATCGCCTTCATCATCTAGGGCATAGGCTGCTCGATCGGTCCGATTTACGCGTGCCCGCTCCACAATGTCGGAAGCCAATAAAACCGCTTGCGTGCGGGCTTGCGCCCCTTGGTTAAACTGCAAGGCATTGCCCATCAGCGCTGCCACGCCCAGCAGACCGATCGACAAAACAAGAATCGCCACCAGTACTTCGATCAATGAAACACCGGAGGCTCGACGCTGCAGGACTCGTTTCATACGTTTCATACACAAGCCCCAGAATCTATAGACGTGCGGCCACTGGGTTCGACCTGAATGACCCGAGCACGATCCGCTGTACCTGGAGCACACCCTGTCGGAGTAAAGGTGATCGTGGGTGCTGCGCCGACCAGTTCGCCTCGGCTATTAAATTGGATGGATGCCGTACTGCCGGAAACTGTCTGCCCGGTTAATGCAGGAAACACGCGAATCGCAGGCGCACAGTTGGCTGCGGTGGACACACACCATCCGTTGGCAAAACTGGCACCTCCACCCAAATTGACCGGATTCACAAAACCACTTCCAGACGTCAACGCCTCACTCCGCGCCAGCGATAACGCAGTGGAAAAATCATTCACGGTGGAACGAAGCTGGCTGTTTTCCACCATGCGCGACATATTGGGAATAGCAATCAGGGCGGTGATGCCCAAGATGGCGACCACGACCATAAGCTCGAGCAAATTGAAGCCGGTGTTAAAGGATGATGACGTATTTTTTCTTTTTATCATGATGCCCATGGTGTCTCTGGCATGGATGAACCTACCCTATACTGATGTGAACATCATAGGGCCTTGGTTGGGAAGGTAAACGAACAGAAAGATAAACGGCAGGAAAATCCGCATCAACGGACAGGAAGATGGCGATAGTGTGACCGGAATCACACAACGCCACGCTTATTCAATGGTTTTCGCCTCGATTCTCAGCTCACGCGGCAAACTGAACACCACATTTTCGGGAATACCCTTTAAATTGACCGGTGCCCGACCGCCCCGTGCCTGCAATGCTTCTACCACCTCTTCGACGAGGATTTCCGGTGCGGAGGCTCCGGCGGTCACGCCAATGTGTTTCTTCCCGGCCAGCCATTCCGATTGAATTTCATCCGCCGAGTCTATCAAGTACGCGGGGCAACCCATACGTTCGGATAATTCGCGTAAGCGGTTGGAGTTGGAACTGTTGGGTGAGCCCACCACCAGCACGACATCGCATTCTGTCGCCAGGCTTTTCACCGCATCCTGCCGATTTTGCGTAGCATAGCAAATGTCATTTTTGCGCGGCCCTTCAATGTGCGGAAAACGCGCCCGCAGGGCATCGATGATTTGAGCTGTATCATCCATAGAGAGCGTGGTCTGGGTCACATAGGCGAGTTGCTGCTCATTACGCACTTGCAGTGCCGCCACATCGGTTACGTCTTCCACCAAATAAATCGCTCCACCGTGCGAAGCATCGAACTGGCCCATGGTGCCTTCCACTTCCGGGTGGCCTTTATGACCGATCAAAATGCATTCCATGCCTTCGCGGCTGAATTTGGTGACTTCTAAATGCACTTTGGTCACTAGGGGGCAGGTCGCATCATAGACTTTCAAGCCCCGTTTACGCGCCTCTTCCTGCACTGCTTTTGATACACCGTGGGCAGAGAAAATAACCAACTGATTGTCCGGCACTTCATCCAATTCATCCACAAACACCGCACCCCGCGCCCGCAGATTGTCGACCACGAACTTGTTGTGCACCACTTCATGACGCACATAGAGAGGTGCACCGTGGATTTCCAAGGCACGGTTCACAATATCGATGGCCCGATCAACCCCGGCACAAAAACCGCGCGGATTGGCCAAAGTGATGGCGATGGATTGCGGGTCAACCACGGTGGCAGACATGCGTTAAGCCTCCTCAGGCGCTTCGGCGACGGACAGAATCGACACCATGAAGGTGATGTCTTTACCGGCCAAGGGATGATTAAAGTCCACCACGACATAGTCGCCGTCCAAACGACTGACCACACCGGGCAACTCTGCACCGGAAGCATCGGCAAAGGAAACCACGACACCCGGCTCCAGCACGATATCAACACCGAACTGATGTCGTTTGAAGGTTTGTACATTATCTTCCAAATGCAGCCCAAAGGCTTTTTCGGCGGGTACTTGAAAGGTTTCCCGGTCGCCCACGCTGAGGCCCAGCAAACAGGCTTCAAAGCCTTCCAACAAGCTGCCATCGCCCATTTGAAACGTAGCGGCATTGCCGTGGAAATTGCTGTCAATCACTTCACCGTCGGCCAACGCCAGGGAAAAGTGCAAGGTCACCAGTGAATTCTCGGTAATCTGCATACCAACCGTACTGCCTCTGTTATTAACTAGGAACGTTCGGCCACTTACTCCGCTGCCGCACGACGTTTTTCCAGCCAAAATGCATCAATCAACAGCATAATGGCGCCCACAGTGATGGCTGAATCCGCAATGTTAAACGCCGGGAAATAGGCGTTTTGCCAATACACCAAAATAAAATCTTCAACATAGCCGTATTTGATCCGGTCAATGGCATTACCGATGGCTCCACCAATGATCAAGCTCAAGGCCACCGGCAACCAACGAGCGGTACGCGGTAAGGTCAAGATCCAGATCATCATAGCCACACTCATGATGGCAGCAATCGCGGTAAAAAATACGATTTGCCAGCCTCCGGCATCCGCCAGAAAACTGAACGCAGCCCCCGGATTGTGCACATAGATAATGTCGAAGACGGGCAACACATTAATACGCTGACCGTATTGCAAAGTGCTGGCTACTAGGTGCTTCGTCCATTGATCAAAAACAATGATCACCGCCGCAATCAACAACCAGAGCAACTGCTTTGCATCTAACCGGTAACCCATGACCTGCAATACCATTAAGCGAATAACCTCAGCTCACCCACGCCGGCGACATTGGTCACACAGCGGCCACAAAGTTCAGGGTGCTCGTCATGGCTACCCACATCATCACGGTAATGCCAGCACCGCACGCACTTGGTGCCATCCGCCGCCGTCACTGCAACTTTCAAGCCTTCAACATCGCTGTCTTGGGCTTCGGCAGGAGCATCTTTAAAGGACTTCACCGTGGCGGCAGACGTGATCAACACAAAGCGCAGCTCATCGCCTAAGCGGTTAAGCACATCGGCCATGTCGTCCGTACAATACAGCGTTACTGCTGCACCTAAGCTGCCACCTTTCATACCTTCACTGCGCGCCATTTCGAGCACCTTGTTGGTGCCTTCTTTGGCCTGCATCACCACATCCCAGAAGGCGTCATTCCATTCTTCTTCGGCGGGCAGTTCGGCCAAGCCGTCATACCAGGTATTCAGGAAAACCGACTCGGCTTTCTCGCCCGGCATACATTCCCACAGCTCTTCGGCGGTGAAGCTCAGTATTGGGGCAATCCAGCGCACCATGGCCTGTAAAGTATGATACAACGCCGTCTGCGCACTGCGGCGGGCCAAGGAATCAGCCTGCGTGGTGTATTGCCGGTCTTTAATGATATCCAGGTAAAAACCACCCAATTCCAACACACAGAAGTTGTGCACGTTTTGATACACATTGAGGAATTGGTAGTTGTCATAGTGGTCGTGAATTTCTGCTTGCAGTTGCGCGGTACGATGCACCAGCCAACGGTCCAGTTTCAGCATCTGATCCATCGGTACGATATCGGTGGCGGGGTCGAAACCGGCCATATTCGACAGCAGGAAACGACAAGTATTGCGGATACGCCGGTAGGCATCGGATGAACGCTTAAGAATGTCTTCCGAACAGCTCATATCACCACTGTAATCGGTCGAGGCAATCCACAGGCGCAGTACATCCGCACCCAGCGTATTGTTGATCTTCTGCGGTTCTACAATATTGCCAATGGATTTGGACATCTTGCGGCCATTTTCATCCACCGTAAAACCGTGCGTCAGCACTTGCTTGTATGGCGCAGCACCGTTAATGGCGATACCGGTTTTCAGTGACGACTGGAACCAGCCGCGATGTTGATCCGAACCTTCCAAATACATATCCGCCGGGTATTGACCCAGCTCCGGGCGTTTGCGCAATACGCTGGCGTGGGTGACGCCGGAGTCAAACCAAACATCCAAGGTGTCGGTGACCTTTTCATAGTCGTCTACATCCGCACCCAGCAGCTCCGCCGAGTCGTATTCCCACCACGCATCCATGCCGTCTTGTTCAACCCGCTGCGCCACTTGCTCAATGATCTCTTGGGTGCGCGGATGCAATTCACCGGTCGTTTTATGCACGAACAAACAGATCGGCACACCCCAAGTGCGTTGCCGCGACACACACCAATCCGGGCTTTGCTCAATCATCGCTTCAATGCGGTTTTGTCCCCAAGAAGGAACCCAACGTACACCCTTGATGGCGTCCAACGCTTGATCACGCAAGTTGTTTTTGGTCATCGACACAAACCATTGCGGTGTGGCGCGATAGATCAACGGCGTTTTGGTACGCCAGCAGTGGGCATATTGGTGTTTTATGGTTTCATGGGCGACTAAGGTTCCTGCCGCCTTCAACCGCTCGATCACCGGGCCGTCTACTTTGTAGACATGCTGCCCGGCAAAACCTTCGATGTGCTCTCTGTACACCCCGCCATCATCAATCGGATTGATGGTTTCGATGCCGTAATGCCGCGCTACCACAAAGTCGTCAGCGCCGTGATCCGGTGCCGTGTGCACAAAGCCAGTACCGGCCTCAGTGGTGACGTGCTCACCCAACAACATGGGGATTTCCCGGTCGTAGAACGGGTGCTTCATACGCAGGCCTTCTAGCGCCGCGCCGCGTGTCAGTGCCTCGACTTTGGTGTTTTGCCATTCGTAACGTTGCGCGGCCGTTTCTACCAAGTCACGCGCCAGTACATAGTGTTTGCCATTGGCCAACACCAAGGCATATTCAATTTCAGGGTGCGCGCTGACCGCCAAGCTGGACGGAATGGTCCACGGGGTTGTCGTCCAGATGACTACGCTGGCATCCTTCAACATGCCCACTTCACCAAAGGCCGCAGACAGTTTCGCGCCGTCCAACACAGGATATGCCACATCAATGGCTTGCGAGGTTTTCTCTTTGTATTCGACTTCCGCTTCTGCCAAGGCAGAGCCGCCCACCACACTCCAGTACACCGGCTTAAAGCCTTTGTGCAAATGGCCATTTTTGGCAATATCGCCGAGGGCGCGAATGATGTCCGCTTCGACTTTTTTATCCAAGGTTAAATAAGGGTTATCCCAGTCACCGAAAATACCCAGGCGCTTGAACGCTTCGCGCTGGCCGTCTACTTGTTGCAGCGCGTATTCGCGGCACTTGGCGCGAAAGGTTTTGTGGTCTACCTTATCGCCCGCGCGACCAATCATGGTTTCGACTTTGTGTTCGATGGGCAAACCGTGGCAGTCCCAACCGGGCACATAAGGCGCATCAAAGCCCATAAAGCCCCGCGACTTCACAATCATGTCCTTCAACACCTTGTTAACCGCATGACCAATATGAATATCGCCGTTCGCATACGGTGGGCCATCATGCAGAATAAACTTAGGACGCCCTGCCGCGTAGGTGCGAATCTTTTGGTAAATATCCTGTTCTGCCCATTGTTTCAGGCGCTCAGGTTCGCGCTGCGGCAGGTTTCCGCGCATCGGAAATTCGGTGTCGGGCAGGTTCAACGTGGCTTTATAGTCAGTCATGGCCTTTTAGTCATTCCTCTGTCGGGTCAATTGTGCCCGAGCGGTTTCGGTGTCTTTCTGAATTTGTGTTTGCAAGTCTATCAAGGCGGCAAACTTACGTGCATCACGAATTTTCTGAACAAACTCCACAGTCAAAGTGTGACCGTAGAGGTCTAACTGGGTATCCAACAGGTGGACTTCTAACAACGGCGCCAGGTGAGAAAAACTGGGTTTAACCCCCACATTGGCCACGCCTGCTATGCGTTCTCCATGGCCATCAACCCACGCCCATACGCTATAAACTCCATTTACGGCACGCCGCTGCGGCCCCAAGCCGATATTGGCGGTAGGGAATCCCAGCTTGCGCCCCAAGCGCTGGCCATGAATTACCCGTCCGGTAAGGGCATAGGGTCGACCGAGCAGCGTTTCCGCCAGGCGGAAGTTGCCATCACTCAATGCCGTCCGCACCGCTGTGCTGCTCACACGTTGATCGGCGGCGATGAACGAATCCGTGCCTTCGGCGCTGAAGCCTTGATGTGCACCCACCGCTTTTAACAAGGCTAAATCACCCAAGCGCTGACGACCGAAACGAAAATCATCCCCAACCACCACATGTTGCGCCCGCAAACCCGCGCACAGGTAGCGATGAATAAAGTCTTCCGGCGATTGATTGGCAAAAGCACTGTTAAAACGCACCACCCAAACCCAATCAATGCCCAACGCCTGCAACACCATGAGCTTATCACGCAGCGTTGAAATGCGGGGTGGCGCGTCGGCGCCCATGAAGAATTCTTTGGGCTGTGGCTCGAATAACACGACCGCGGTGGCCAATTGATGCGCGTCTGCATAGGATTTTAAGGCACGCAACAGTTGCTGGTGACCCAGATGCACGCCATCGAAGTTACCCACGGTAACCACCGTTGCTTGATGTGGCCCTTCGAGGACCTGACTGCCACGCAGTAACTTCACAGAATCGTTTCACCCATTACAAGGGGCGTCATTATAGCGGGCCAGTCGGTCAGCGGCTACCGTGCTGTGAGATGTCGCACCCGCCAGCCGGTGATGACCAAGCCGAACCCATAAGCCAAACCGCCAAGCGCAATTAACAGGCCCAAGGCGCGCAATCTTAACCAAAGGTCGGCGGCGAGCCACCACGCAGTATCCGGCATAACCCACACCAACACCATCGCCATTAACAGAGCAGCCCCGACAACACCCAAGGTGCGCGGATGCCGCATTAAACCGCCGACGCTCAACAACCCAGCTCTATGCAAGCCGGCGGCTAATAACCCGGCATTGAGCCAAGCCGATAATGTCGTCGCCAACGCCAGGCCAACGTGAGCGAGTGGCCAAATCAGGATTAGATTGAAGACTATATTGGCGACCAACGCCGCCAGCGCTATTTTGACCGGCGTTTTCATGTCTTGCCGACTGAAAAAACCCGGCGCTAATACTTTCACCAACATAAAAGCCACCAACCCCCCACTGTAGGCCATTAAACTGGCCGCACTGCGGGTCACGTCATGCGCGGTCATAGCACCGTAGAAAAAGAGGGTACTCAGAATCGGCACCGCCAAAACCGCCAGCGCCACGGCAGCAGGGACGCCGAGCAATAGCACCATCCGCACCGCCCAGTGCAGGCTTTCCCTAAAGGCATCGTCATCTTTCTTGGCAACGTCAGCCGACAATCCGGGCAACACGACAGTGGCAATGGCAATGCCGATTACACCTAAGGGCAACTCCACCAACCGATCCGAATAATACAGCCACGCCACACTGCCCGCTTCCAGCCAGGAGGCCAATACGGTATCCAGCAACAAATTAACCTGCGCCACGCTGACCCCCAACATGGCCGGTGCCATCAAGCGCAGAATCTTCACCACGCCGGGGTGCCGCCAGTCCCAAACCGGCTTCGGCAACAACCCCAGTTGGCGTAAAAAGGGCACCTGAAAGAGCAACTGAGTCACCCCGGCCATCAACACGCCCCAGGCTAAAGCATGCGCCGGTGTTGGCACATAAGGCGTTAACCAGAAAGCTGCGCCAATCAACGACAGGTTCAGTAGCACGGGTGTCAATGCCGGAATCGCATAGCGCCCGTACGTATTGAGAATTCCGCCGGCAAACGCCGTGAGTGAAATAAACCCTAAGTATGGAAAGGTGATACGGATGAGTTCGGTGGTCAGGGCCAGCTTATCGGGGTATTGATGAAAGCCGGAGGCAAACAGCCACGTTATGCCGGGGGCCGCCGCAAAGGCCAGTGCGCACACCACAAACAGGGAAAAACCGAGTGTAACAAATACCCTATTCACTAATTGCTGTACCGCAGCCAGCCCACCTTCTTCTTTATACTCCGCCAACACCGGCACAAAGGCTTGGGCAAAAGCACCTTCAGCAAATAAGCGGCGAAAAAAATTGGGAATTTTAAACGCCACATAAAAGGCATCGGCGGCATTGGTGGCCCCTAGTAAGGCCGCCATAACAACATCACGCACCAAACCCAAGATACGGGACGTCATGGTGCCCGCACTGACAATGGCCGATTGTTTTAACAGGCGAGATCCGGCCATGAGGTGAAAAATCCTAACGCAATGGAGAGTCGACGCAGTGTAATTGAATTTCTTCGATGTGCGAAGTCAGGCGAGATTCCGGTTTTGTCGGTGTGGCCACCCTTTTGGTTGACAAGAATAGGCAGTAGATCTAGAATCGCGCGCTCTCTTTGATAGGGTTCTGTTTTTGAACACGTATCATGAGCTTAATTTCGTAATAGGAGCGCACACACTGTGGCAAACAACCCTGGTTCTCGTAAACGTGCACGTCAAGCGATTGGTCGCCGTGCACACAATGCTAGCCTGCGCTCTATGGTCCGCACATATGTGAAGAAAGTAGTTGCACAGATTGAAACTGGCAATTACGAGGCAGCCAAAACCGCTTTGTCTGCCGCACAGCCTAAGTTAGATGGTATGGCTCGTAAGGGCATTATCTCTAAAAACAAGGCCGCGCGCACCATGAGCCGTTTGTCGGGTCACGTTAAAGCGCTGAAAGCGTAATAACGACCGACAAGGTCCTAGCGTCTCTTCGGAGACAACACTGGCAACTGCTCCTGCGTTGCCAGAATACCGTCCATCCGTGGACATAAAAGCCAGCTCAAGCTGGCTTTTTTGTGTCTGTCGGTTTTAGTCCGTAGGGCTCTCGGGGTATGCCTCTGGCGCTCCACGGCAGGCCGGGAGTGACTGAGAAAAATGATTGTGCATTTTTCTCCCCCTGCGGGCGCCTGGTGGCGGTGTCAATTGCTATCGCAATTGATCGCACCTTGAGGCATACGCCCTGCGCCCTGCTTGAACCCAAGGCCAAAGCCAGAAAAAGCAGATTAAGAATCAGTCAGTCCGCTTTCATATTACACCATGATACTGAACTGCAATGGGCGTAGGGTGTGTGCCATAAAGCGCGCCTTTCGGCCTGCCGTGAAGCGCTATTGGCACACCCCGAAAGCCCATGGTGTCCCATGCAAGTAGAAAGCTACGAAACCAATCGCCCGGACTGATAGTCTCGAATCGCTTGTTCGATTTCCTGCGGTGTGTTCATCACGAACGGACCATACTGCACAATAGGTTCTTTCAACGGCTGGCCAGCGATCAACAATGCACCGCTGTGAGCTTGCGCGGAGATGCTCACTGAATCGCCCTCGCTCAACACCGCCACTTCGCCTTCACGAATGACCTGACCTGCTACATTCAACTCACCCTTGTACGCGTAGATAAACCCGGTATGCTCGGCGGGCAAGTCGTGCTCAAATTCACCTGCTTGCTCCCAGCGCACATCAAAGAAGCGTGGTTGAGTAGCCACGCCACTGACTGGCCCGGTTACACCCTTCAAGGAACCTGCCAACACACGCACTTTACCCACGGGCACATCCACTTCGGGTACATCGCTGGCCGGAATATCCTGATAGCGCGGGTCGATCATTTTGTCTTTCGCTGGCAGGTTTACCCACAGCTGGAAGCCCCACAGCAAGCCATTTTCCTGCTGTGGCATTTCTTCATGAATAATGCCGCGCCCCGCCGTCATCCATTGAATAGAGCCTGGCCCTAAATAGCCTTCGCTGCCCATGTGGTCACGGTGGCGCACACTGCCTTCGATCAGGTAGGTCACGGTTTCAAAGCCCCGGTGTGGGTGCGATGGAAAGCCCGCAATATAGTCGTTCGGGTCGTCTGACTTAAATTCATCCAGCATTAAGAAAGGATCCAAACGCTGCAAGTACGGGTTGCCGATAATGCGTGACAGGCTAACGCCTGCGCCGTCCTGAGTCGGCATACCTTTCGCCAAGCGGGCAACAGTTCTCGTGGTCATGATCATTACCTCTTCATTTGAGTGATGCGGTTAGAGTAGACCCTCTATCGGCACTTGAATAACGGAATAATCTGGCGGATGATTTCAAAAAGTTTGAATGAGTGCCGAACATGGCTCACAACCCGATTACCATCGACCTGATCAAAACACTCGACGCCATTGACCGACATGGGAGCTTCGCGGCGGCAGCCGAGCAATTGCACAAAGTGCCTTCGGCCCTGACCTACACATTGCAAAAGTGCGAAAAAGACCTCGACATCACCTTGTTTGACCGCAGCGGCCACCGCGCCGAATGGACGGAGAGTGCGCGCCATATCCTGAAGGAAGGCCGCCATATTCTGACTTCACTCGACAATTTGGCGCACAGTTCACAACGCCTTGCCGAAGGCTGGACGACCCAATACAGCCTCGCGGTTGATCACGTATTGGATTTCAGTCAAGTCGTACCGCTGCTCAGTAAGGCGCAGCTGGATATCCCCTGGGTGCCTATACATATTCAACAGGGTACCTTGTCAGGTACTTGGGAGTTACTGATCAATCATCAGGTGGATTTGGTCTTAGCTCCGAATTTGTCGAAGCCCAACGCATCGGGTATTCAGACACGCGTCATTGGCTCAATGCAAATGGTGCTGGCGGTGGCGGGAAGCCATCCCTTAGCGGCCATTGATCGGGCGATTACTGAAGACGACATGGCCGATTTCCCGGTGGTGACTGTGAAGGACACCGCTCGCCAAATCGCTCCATTGACCGCCGGCATTCGCAAGCGCAAGCGCGAAATCATGGTGCCGGACATGGCAACCAAGATCATCGCGCAGAAACAGGGGTTGGGTATCGGCTTTCTGCCCTTACATCGCATTCAAAAGGAAATTTTCGCGGGTGAGCTGATCGTCAAAGAACTGGTTGAACAACCGGATGTGGCGGACATTCAGATCGTCGCCGGTTGGCGACAAGGCGACAACGACAAAACCCACCAGTGGATGATGCAACACCTTGACCTCATTCAAATGCAGTCCATGCCCTAAGATGCCCTATTCATCTGCTCGGTGCTACTCTCGCAAGCAATGTCGAACGTACCAGCCAATATATTGCTGGCTGAATTCACGTCCGATTGGCGCACCCTGGCGTGGGGAGTGAGCGTGGGCGGCTTAGGCTTTATGTTGGGCTCCTTGGCGAACCTGATTGCGCTGCGACTGGCTCGCCAGCCCGGACTGTGGAAAGAATTTCATGCGTGGAGCCTACCCCTGTTTGCCGTCTCTCTGCTGCTAGGCGGGTGGCTTAACGCATTGCATTAACGGCGTAGCTCACTTAAACCAACGTCTCCGATCGGATAAGCGATGCAAGGCAAGATAAACCCCTCTCTTCGTGCTGCTTCGTCTAAACCATAGGGGGTACGGCCACGGTAATCGATATGTCCCGCCACCAACCGGTACCGACACACCCCGCAAGCGCCGTTAATGCAGGCTTTGCGCAGCGCCAATCCCTGTCCCAACAACGCTTCATAAAGCGTTTTGTCCGGCTCTATTTCGAACGCTTGCTGCGCGATGGTTAATGTCACCATACATTTATCCGTGCCAAACTAAGGAAACCGCCACCACAACCAACAATGCCGACATGCCCGCATCAAAAGCCCGCCAACGGGCTGGCGAACGCAGATAACTGGCCAGTTTCGGAGCAAATCCGGTGAGCGCGGTAAACCACGTAAACGACGCTAAACAAGCCCCCAATACAAACCACGGCGGCGCTGCCTGTTGCGCACCAATACTGCCAATCAATACCACGGTATCAAGATACACATGCGGATTCAGTAGTGTAATAGCTAGCGCAGTGCCAGCGGTTTTCCAGCGCCCACCCAAGCCCGTCGCCAAATCTGCCTGCAAGCCTGAAGTACCCTGCCATGCTCGCCACGCCGACTGGCTCGCTAACCACAATAACAACGCCACACCAAGCCATGTCAGCACCGGCACGAGGTCAGGCACAATCGCCTGCACCCAATGAATTCCGTAGACGCCCAAAATAATCAAACCTGCATCACACAAAATACACACCATGGCGATAACACCGCGATGTCCACCACGCATACTCTGGCTCAACACCCAAGCATTTTGCGCACCGATCGCTACGATCAAGCCGATGGTGACCACAAAGCCGGTTAACAGCGACCACAGCATAACTATCCCTCACCTTTATTTGGACAACAGTTTCATTTGGGCAAGATAGCAGCGTGGCGTATCATTAATCCAACACATAATTCTTCTGCATCATAAGAGTATCTAATGATTGATTATCGAGGTCTGCAAGCCCTTGCCATGGTGATCGAGCATGGCGGCTTTGAACGCGCCGCGCGTCACCTGTTTATCACACAATCGGCGGTTAGCCAGCGCGTAAAACACTTGGAAGCACTGATCGGCCAACCGGTTTTGATGCGCACTACGCCGCCCAAGGCCACAGCCATGGGCCAGCGTTTGCACAGCCACTGGCAGCAGGTACGATTATTGGAGGCGGGACTGGGCATTGCCAGCACGCCCAATCAACTCACGGTGCGTTTAACCGTAAACGCCGACTCGCTGGCAACCTGGTTACCCGAAGCCTTGGTTTTACCCGACCATCCCAATGTTTCTTTTGATCTGTTAGTGGAAGATCAGGCGGTTGGGCTGCGTCGGATGCGCCAAGGCGAGGTGATGGCGTGCTTATGCGCCAGTGCCGAACCGGTAAACGGCGGTCGCGTCGCCTTCTTGGGGTATTTACGTTACCGGGCCGTAGCCTCGCCCGAGTTTATTGCGAACTATGGGTTAAAGGACCTTTCCCGGCTACCGGATGCGCCCTGTTTGGTGTTTAACCGCGATGACCCATTGCAGCACGAATTTTTGGCGACGGTAGTGGGTGGAACACCCCAACGCATACATTACTGCCCCTCATCGGAAGGCTTTGTTGAGGCCACTCGCGTCGGCCTCGGCTACGGGATGATTCCAGAACTGCAATTCCGTGACTTGCTCGCCAGTGGCGAGTTGGTCGACGTTGTGCCCGGTTATGCCCTATCTACCCCGCTTTACTGGCACTATTGGCAAACGGAAAGTGATGTCATGCTGAACCTGCGTACACAGGTGATTAAGATCGCCAAACAGCGATTGTTGGCGGAAGCCTAAACACTACTACTCCATCGGCGATCGTTTCGGTAGCCAATGCTTCTGCATTTCAATAAAGGTTAAGGAGGCTGACCATGTAATGAGCGCAAAACCCACCAACGCTTCTGTTCCGAGCACAAACCGAATAGGCCCTTCCGCCCAAATATCACCATAGCCTACGGTCGTGTAGGTAACGGCCGACAAATAAACCGTATCCAAAAAGCCGACGGCGTAGTGTGCGTGTATCTGACCTGCACCATCGAACAGTAATAAAAACCAAACCAGCGCAGCAAAGAGCCAGATTTCAACCACATGCAGCGCCAATATGCCAAACATCAACAATACCATGCGAACCCGTGGAGGATACCCTGGACGCTCCATCTGACGACTAAACCACACAAACACTTCAAAATGCAGAATGACGATGACACCCACAAACAACAAGGTGCTGAGCGCAATTAAAAAATAGACCGGTTCCACTAACAGGCTTCTCCAACAGCATCAATTTATGACAACGCCAACAAAAGCATTGCGCAGGCCTACCGTAGCCTATGTGTGTTCTATCACGTATCCTACTGCGCATGCTTAATGGTTCACAATGGAAAACTGCATGAAACTGCACTACCGAACCCAAGGCGATGGCGAACCCGTCATCATTATTCACGGCCTGTTCGGCGATGGTCTGAACTGGGGCGGCGTCAGCCGTATTTTGAAAGACCACTTCCGCTTGATCTTACCCGACATGCGCAACCATGGTCGCTCGCCGCATAACAATGATATTCGCTATACCACCATGGCGGCTGATATTGCGGCCTTGATGGATGATCTTAATCTCCCCAAAGCGCATATTGTTGGCCATTCCATGGGCGGCAAAATTGCGATGACCTTTGCCCTACAACACCCGGAACGGGTAAGCAGTTTAACGGTGGTGGATATTGCCCCGAAACGATATCCCATACGCCACCGCGATGTATTTGCCGGTTTACTCGCCGTGGTCGAAGCGAAACCTCAAACGCGACAAGATGCTGAAGCGATCTTACAAGAACATATTCAAACCACGGATGTACGAACGTTTATCCTAAAAAACCTGGAGCGCACCGATCAGGGCTTCCAATGGCGGATCAACTGGCAGGCTTTGTATGGACACTACGAAGATTTAGCGGATTTTCCGGTTGAATCGGGGAAGTACACCGGCCCAACACAGTTTTTAGTCGGGGAGCTTTCCGATTACGTCAGCAAAGAAGACCAGCCCACCATTACGGGGCTTTTTCCCAATGCCAAAGGTCGAATCGTCGGCGGCACCGGACACTGGTTGCACGCGGAAAAGCCGGAATTAGTAGCGGAGTGGATTAGAAAGTTTATTTTAGCCGTATAGAAAACCGGGGAGGGACGAGCCCTCCCCGAGTGCTTTAGGCACCAATAACACCGCCATCTTCACGATAGATTGTGATCACCGATGAACGCGGCACACCATCACGACCTGCATTCGGCCAAGCGCCCGTTGGGTGCTGGATCCCTACCATCATGGCGCGATGGTCGTCACTGAACGTAATACCCGTCACTTCACAGCCAACCGGCCCCACCATAAAACGGCGGATATGGCCTGTTACCGGATCACCACACAACATCATGTTGTTGCCTTGACCGGCATAACGACCTTCATTGCTGAAGTTACCATCGGTTTGGATCCACAAGCGACCGAAACGGTCGAACGCCAATCCATCCGGGCTGTTGAACATATTCTCCGCCGTAATGTTGTCACTGCCGGCATACAGACCCGTTTGAGTTGTCGGGTTACCGGCCACTGCGTACAGGTCCCACCCAAAACGATCGGAAGTATGATCACCATTGTGCGGCGTCCAGCGTACAATTTGACCAAAATGGTTTTCTGCCCGTGGGTTCGGACCATTCGTCGTTTCCGCTGTACGGCGGCTATTGTTGGTCAAGGCACACAAGACCATAGGGGCTGAGGGGTGCACCGTGACCCACTCCGGACGGTCCATTGTGGTTGCACCCACGAAGGTCGCCGCCTCACGTGCCCGCACCAACACATCGGCTTCATCTCGGAAACCATTGCTGGGCGTTAAACCGTTGCGACCGAACGTCAGTTCCAACCAGTCGCCGCTGCCATTTTCGTTAAACCGTGCCGCATAGAGCGTGCCCTGTTCCAGCAGGTCTGCATTGCGTGAGGGATTGTTGGCGTCGTACAGATCACGCGACACAAACTTATAGATGAACTCGGCGCGCTCGTCGTCACCCATGTACACTACCGCACGACCATCTTTATTGATCGTCACTGCTGCGTTTTCGTGCTTGAACCGTCCTAACGCCGTACGCTTTTTCGGCGTTGAATTCGGGTTCATCGGATCAATTTCCACAATCCAACCAAACCGATTCGCTTCGTTCGGCTCTTGCGCGACATTGAAACGGCGCTCATGTGGCCACCACTGGTAACCGAAACCACCAGTGCTTAAACCATAGCGCTGCTGTGCCGGGGTGAACGTCGTACCTTCTGGCGCCCCAAAATAACCGTTGAAGTTCTCTTCACAAGTTAAGTAGGTGCCCCATGGCGTGCGGCTGGCACCACAGTTATTCAAGGTACCAAGCACGCGACGACCGGAAGTATCTTCCGACGTTTTCACATATTCTGTACCGGCAACAGGCCCGGTCAGTTCAAACTCACTGTAACCGTGTAAGCGACGGTTCAAGTTTGAGGACTTTTTATACGCCCATTCACCGTTACGGTTGCGTTCCAGCTCCACCACGGTGACGCCGTGCGCATACAGCCCACGCCGCACATCATCTGCGGTTTTCGCGGCTTCACCGTGCGTAAACAGGTATTCATCATTGTAGTATTCGCTGTTCACGGCCAGTACGGCCCGGTTGGGGTCCATTGACCCATCGGCGTTGGTCAGGTGGTAGAGCTCCATGCCATCTGTGTTGTCACCAAACTGGCCAGCTTGTGCTTCTGCATTGTTGCTGCGTGAGAATTCCGGTGCACCACGCAAAACCGGGTCACCCCATGACATCAGCACATCGTAACGGTAACCCGGCGGCAGCATGATGTCGTCTGCCGTGCTGGTGGGTATATTGTCAAAGCTCATTAACGTTGTGGCTTGGTTTACCGCCGCGGCCACGCCGGATACGCCACCCATGAAGGCTGTCGCACCCACTGCACCACCCATTTTCAACAGACTGCGACGACTGACCGCAGAATCAATTAAACGGTCAAATTCAACCGGCTTATTATTATCATCAACCATGTTATTTCCCCTGAAGTTTGGATTGAGCATTTACTCAAAAACGCAGGAGAGATTTTCTAGGGGCAAGTTGACAAAATGACGACGATTTTATGGCAATTTGACGACAGTTGAGATGTGAACGTTAACGCAACGTCCAGAAGATGACAGACACAAAAAAGCCGGCTAATGCCGGCTTTTTAACTTCAATTAACCTTTAAGGGTCAGATTAGAAGCTGTATTCAGCATATACAGTTGCTTTGCTAGCTTCTGAATCTTCATCAGCTACGTCGCCCATGGCGTATTCAGCACCATATTTAACGCCAGACTCAGTGGTGTAAGAACCACCAACTTCAGCTTCCAAGCCTTGGCCTTCGCCTAAGCCCATTTTGGCTTCGCCGTAAGCACCGATAGCGCCTTCAGCATAGCTCACTTTACCGAATACACGAGTGTCTTCCGCATCTTCAGTCAAGTCAGTAGCAAACCAGCCTTCAACAGTAATCGGAGCAAATGCAGCAGAACCACCTGCACGAACAGCCATACGCTCGTTTTCAGTACTGATAGAAGCTACTTGACCGTATACAGAGATAGTATCTGACACAGCGAATGTGGCTTTAGCAGCCCAAGCTGAATCGTCTGCGCCCGAGTTATTACGGAATGCACCTTCAATGGTCAAAGCATCAATTGGAGAAGCTTCAACTGCCACACCTAAACCAGTGATTGCGTCTACATCAGAGTTGCCGCCATCAGGCTCACGGTATTGGAAGTCAGCCCAAACTTGAGCTACGCCCAAGTCTTGGTGTACAGCGGCAGCGAAACCGAAATCGGCTACATCGTTACCTTCAGCTTGTACTTTCAGGCCTAAATCGGCAACAGTGTAACGTGCTGCTGATTTAACACCTAAGCCAGCATCTAATGCTGTTTCAGCGGCAGTATCGAAATCGGTTAAGCCTTCCAATTTACCAACGGTATCAGCGATGTCGCCAATTTGACCGAAAGAAACAGCGCCTTCGTCTACGCGCAAGTCAAATACACGAACATATCCGTTATTCTTGTCATTAGTAACTGACGTTGGCGACCAACCACTACCACCAGCCTTTTCATCTTCATGGATACCTACACGGATTTTACCGCTCATAGGGCCATGCTTCACAGTGGTAGTGATGTTGAAGTTGTACCAGTCTTCATCAGCTGCAGCATAACCAGGCAGTTGGTTTTCGCGGCTTTCAGCTTCCAAATCGAAAACAGTTTGAACACGCACTGAACCAGTGTAGGACATTTCAGTAGTAGCTTCAGCCACTGCAGTGCCAGCGATCGCCAACGTCAATGCAGAAACTGCAAAACCAGAAGCAAGTTTAAAAGCTTTCATTCAAGATTCCCCTTTTATTATCACGAACTCAACGCACAATTGCGCTGAACTCCATAAGTTGGTGTTCACCCATGGGACTGTGTGCACACCGATTTCTTATCGTTATTCAGTTTGCAGCAGCCATATTACACGGCTATTACAAAATTGAAACCCTTGGCTTCAAACTCCGTAGCTTTTTCACCGACGAATCGGAAAACCGTGCCCGTCAGTGTTTTTCTGCGGTGTAACGCCCCAGCCAAGGCCCGAACGTGCCGTTATCACACCAGAGAATTTGGGAGTGGTCAACGGTTTTTTGGCGTTAAATTGGGTTTTTTAGACAGATTTCGCAGTTTTACATCCGGATATGCGGGGGGCGGGTGCTATGTGTGATGAATTTTTTGCAAGGATAACCTAGGTTGTTGATTTTTCGACCAAAGCATCAAGATCAAATTTTCAGCGCAGGGCATCGAAAACGATCGTAAGGATTGCGTAAGCAATCTGCCTACTGAAGTTCTGAACTATTTCGCAACACTCAAAATATCCGTCAACCAACATTTCATTCAACTTGAAATTGATCCATGGATTGATGCACCACCGCCAATATTTCAATACCGTCTGTTTGTCGATAGAAAATGCTGTGTCTTCCTACAGATAGACACTGGACGTTCTTGCCGATCTCCGGCCTTACCCGCCCTGCACTAGGGATGCTGCTGAGCAGTTCTATGGCATCGAGTAAGCGCGACACATAGAGGTCAGCTTGAGCACTGCCCCACCGGAACTGCGTGAACTGCCAGATGTCTTTGAGGTCCTTTTTGGCGCGAGGGGTGAATACAACATCCATGTTATTGATAGCGATTAGCTCCTTAGCTCTTCAAGTAAGGCTTCTCGATTATAGCCAGTAAGCTCGCCTCCGTCGGCCTGAGCTATGCCTTCAGCTACATGTTTGCGTAAGGCTTCTAGCTTATTGTTTCGTTCTTCCATTTGACGTAGTGCATCCCTGATCACTTCACTGGCCGAGCCGTACCGGCCGGTACTGACCTGATTCTGGATAAATACTTCCCAGTGCTTGCCAAGACTCATACTGGTGCTGGCCATATTCAAAACCTAATAAAAATGGGTATTTATGAATATTCTATGCCCGTAAAAACCTCACCGCAATGAAAAGTTCACCCGTTTTTCAGGCCCAAAACATCCTGCATGTCATACAAACCTGCCGGTTGATCGACCAGCCATTGGGCGGCGCGCAAAGCACCTTTCGCAAAGGTATTGCGGTTGCTGGCTTTGTGCGTGAGTTCTATGCGCTCGCCTTCGGTGGCGTAAACCACGGTATGGTCTCCGACGACATCGCCGCCGCGCAGGGTGGCAAAACCGATGGTTTGTTGCTCACGCGGGCCCTCTGCGCCTTCTCGCCCATATACGGCAACATCGTACAGATTACGCCCTAACCCTTCGGCAGCGGCTTCACCGAGCCGCAGTGCCGTACCTGAGGGAGCATCTACCTTATGCCGATGGTGCATTTCGACAATTTCTACGTCGTAGTCATCGCCCAAGAGCGCAGCGGTTTGCTTTACTAGGCTCAGTAGTACGGTGACTCCCACGGAATAGTTAGGGGCAAACACGATGGGGATTTCACGCGCCGCCTGAGCAATGAGATCTTTTTCTTCCGGGCTAAACCCGGTCGTACCGATCACCAGGCCAATACCTTGCTGACGACAGTATTCCAAGTGATCCATCGAAGCTGCCGGGGTGGTGAAATCAATCACTACATCGGCGGCTGGGTCGCACTGTTCCAAATCATCCACCAGCGGCACATTCAATTCACCCAAGCCGCAAAGCGCGCCGATATCGGTGCCCAACAAGCTGCTGTCGGGTCGATCCGTCGCGCCAGCCAAGGTCAACCGGGAGTGTTCGTGCACCAGTGTAACCAAGGTTCGACCCATGCGGCCCGGTGCGCCCGTGATGATGATGTTCATGATTGCTCCCCACATGTAATTTATTCGCGCCTGCTTGTGTAGCGAGCGCCGCGCTCCTACGAACTATCTATCTACATGCCGTCGAAAAATTTCTTCACACCGTCAAACCAGGTGGTTTTTTTCGGTGAATGGTTGTGTTTCTTGCCTTCCAGAGACGCTTGAAACTCTCGCAGCAGATCTTTTTGTGCGCTCGAAAGCTTCACCGGCGTTTCGATGACCACGCGGCATAATAGGTCGCCACGCGGGCCGCCGCGCACAGACGTAACGCCTTTGCTGCGTAAGCGGAACAGCTTGCCGGTTTGCGTTTCTTCCGGCACTTTAAGTTTAACCTTGCCTTCCAGCGTCGGCACTTCCAGCTCGCCACCTAAAGCGGCGTCAGCAAAGGAAATGGGGACTTCGCAATACAGGTTGCTGCCGTCACGTTGAAAAATGGGGTGTTCACGTACCATCACCTGCACAAACAAGTCACCCGATGGGCCACCTTGCATGCCCGCTTCACCCTCACCGCTCAAGCGAATACGGTCACCGGTATCAACACCGGCAGGAATTTTCACGTTCAGGGTGCGCGTTTCTTCTTTTACACCACGGCCATGGCAGTCATGGCACGGGTCGGCAATCACGGTGCCGCGCCCGCCACATGCATGGCAGGTTTGTTGTACGGCAAAGAAGCCCTGTTGCATACGCACTGTGCCAGTACCTTGGCACACGGTACAGGTGGTGGGCTTGGTGCCAGGTTTTGCGCCGCTGCCGTCACAGGTATTACAACCCACCAACGTCGGCACACGGATTTTCTTTTCCACTCCGCGTACGGCTTCTTCCAAGCTCAGTTCAAGGTTATAGCGCAAGTCGGAACCGCGCCGCGAGGTCGAGCGACCACCACGGCCACCACCAAAAATATCGCCAAACACATCACCAAAAATGTCACTGAAGCTACCATGCGCTCCGGCATCAAAGCCACCAGCCCCCATACCTTCAAGGCCCGCATGACCGCGCTGGTCGTAGATGTGGCGTTTGTCTTCGTCGGCCAGAACTTCATAGGCCTCACTGGCCTCTTTGAATTTGGCGTCGGAATCCGGGTCGTCGGAGTTGCGGTCCGGGTGGTATTTCATCGCCAAACGGCGGTATGCCTTTTTGATTTCTTTGGCATCCGCTTTGCGATCGACACCCAGTACTTCGTAATAGTCTCGTTTTGACATCTTGGAATGTTCCAGCAAACAAAAGGATGGACTCGTAGGTCCATCCTTGATGATTAATGCGCATGTTCGGTCAGAGGGCTGGTCTCTTACGAGAACCCTTCGGCCAGGGGGCTGGCCTCCTACGACATTTGTTTCGGTAGGCGTGCGGCCCTCCGCGCGAAATTAGGCCAGAAGGCTGGCCTCTTACGTATTACTTGTCGTCTTTTACTTCTTCAAACTCGGCGTCTACTGCGTCGTCGGCGCCATTGTCCGTCGCGTCTGCATTGGCACCCGCTTCACCTTGTGCAGCGGCATCGGCATACATTTTCTGCGCCAGATTACCAGACGCATCGGTCAGCGCTTTGGTTTTGGCTTCAATTTCCGCCTTATCGTTGCCTTTCATAGCCACTTCCAAGTCAGAGATGGCGCTTTCAATGGCGCTTTTCTCTTCTTCGGTCGCTTTGTCGCCTGCGTCTTCTAAGGTTTTCCGAGTAGCGTGAATCATGGCATCGGCGGTGTTGCGCGCCTGTACCAGCTCTTCAAACTTGCGGTCTTCCTCGGCGTTCGCTTCGGCGTCTTTCACCATGGCTTCGATTTCATCATCGCTCAAGCCAGAAGAAGCTTTGATGACGATGGATTGTTCTTTGCCGGTGCCTTTATCTTTGGCCGACACATTCAAAATACCGTTGGCATCGATGTCGAAGGCGACTTCAATCTGCGGCACACCACGCGGTGCTGGCGGAATGTCAGCCAAGTCGAAACGACCCAGTGATTTGTTCTGCGCCGCTTGCTTACGCTCACCCTGTACCACGTGAATGGTCACGGCGGTTTGGTTGTTGTCAGCCGTTGAGAACACCTGTGTTTTCTTGGTCGGAATGGTGGTGTTCTTTTCGATCAACGCGGTCATTACGCCGCCCATGGTTTCGATACCCAGGGTTAATGGGGTTACGTCCAACAACAGTACGTCTTTCACATCGCCTGACAATACCGCACCCTGCAAAGCTGCACCCATGGCCACGGCTTCATCCGGGTTAACGTCTTTACGAGGTTCTTTGCCGAAGAAGTCTTTTACCTTCTGCTGCACCAGTGGCATACGTGATTGACCACCGACCAAAATCACTTCGTCAATATCACCCACATCCAAGTCAGCGTCTTTCAAGGCCATGCGGCAAGGCGCAATGGACCGTTCAACCAACTCTTCCACCAGCGCTTCCAACTTGGCACGCGTGACTTTAACGTTCAGGTGTTTTGGCCCTGAAGCGTCAGCGGTGATGTAGGGCAAGTTCACGTCGGTCTGCTGCGCGGACGACAATTCAACTTTGGCTTTTTCAGCCGCTTCTTTTAAGCGCTGCATGGCCAACGAGTCGCCTTTCAGGTCGATGCCACTGTCTTTCTTGAACTGGTCGGCCAAGTAGTTGATCAGGTGCATGTCGAAGTCTTCACCACCCAAGAAGGTGTCACCGTTGGTGGACAACACTTCAAACTGGGTTTCGCCATCAACATCAGCGATTTCAATGATGGAAATATCGAACGTACCACCGCCCAAGTCATACACAGCAATGGTGCGGTCGCCGGATTTCTTATCCAAACCATAGGCCAGCGCTGCCGCCGTAGGTTCGTTGATGATCCGTTTTACATCCAAACCGGCAATACGGCCAGCATCTTTCGTGGCTTGACGCTGGCTGTCGTTGAAGTACGCAGGCACGGTGATAACCGCTTCGGTGACTTTTTCACCCAAGAAGTCTTCGGCGGTTTTCTTCATTTTCTTTAGCACTTCGGCAGAAATCTGTGGCGGCGCTTTTTTGTCGCCTTTCACTTCAACCCAAGCATCGCCGTTGTCGGCTTTAACGATTTTGTACGGCACCATTTTGATGTCTTTTTGCACGACATCGTCTTCAAAGCGGCGGCCAATCAGACGCTTCACGGCATACAACGTGTTCTGCGGATTGGTCACGGCTTGGCGTTTCGCGGGTTGACCGACCAACACTTCATCATCGTCGGCGTAGGCCACAATGGATGGGGTAGTGCGATCGCCTTCAGCGTTTTCAATTACGCGTGTTTTGTCACCGTCGAGGATAGCCACACATGAATTGGTGGTTCCCAAGTCGATGCCGATAATTTTACCCATGATGTTTACTCCTCAGTAATTCGGTTTATCTTGCTATAGCCGGTATATGGGTCCCGGCGCAGTTTTTTCAAGTCGCTTGACGTCAAGTGATGAATTTTGACGCCATGGTTGCGAATGCAGTCGTTAAAGGATTGTTCTTATGCGGTTTCATCAATGTGTGTACTGGTCGGCCCACCGCTGGACACCATCACCATGGCCGGACGCACTAACCGACCATGCAAGCTGTACCCTTTTTGCACCACAGCAATAACGGTATTGGCAGGTACATCAGGGTTTGGCACCATGGACATAGCTTGATGCAGTTGTGGGTCGAAGGTTTCACCCACTGGGTTGAGCGCAACCACAGCGGCTTTGACCAAGGTATCGGAGAACGACTTATGGGTTAGCTCAACGCCTTCCAGTACCGCCTTGGCCGCACCCGTCTCTTCGCCAGTGGAAGCCTCCAGCGCACGCTCGAGATTGTCGAGCACGGGCAACAGTTCTTTGATGAGTTTTTCCTGGCTGAATTTGTGCGCGGCTTCCACATCTTTTTCGGCCCGACGGCGGATGTTCTGCATCTCCGCTTCACTTCGAATGACCGCATCTTTCAACTTGGCAATTTCTTCCTGACTTGCCGCCAGCTGGGCGACCAGCTCTTCTAGGCTGACGTCTTCACCGTGCGCAGGGACATCGGCATCCGACGGCGTCGAATCGACGGTGCTTGCGTCTACCTCGATGTCAGAGGTCGTTGCTTCATTTTCAGTTTCTGGCTGTGCTTTTTGCTCTTCTGCCGACATTGATGCGTCTCCCTAGGGCCAAAGAATTAGAATGGCCCTTATATGAGGGAGATTTTTTTTGTTTCAAGGGGGGATTGCCTACCCGGTACTATTAATGTGCCAGCAAAAATTCCAGCAGCGCTTTTTGCGCGTGCAGCCGGTTGCCCGCTTCTTCCCACACCACAGAACGCGGGTCATCCAGCATGTCATGGCTAACTTCTTCGCCCCGGTGCGCGGGCAAACAATGCATAAACAGGGCGTCCGGGTGGGCAAGATCCATGAGCGCGGGGCTGATTTGATAGTCAGCAAATTTATTCATGCGCTCGGCCGCTTCATCTTCCTGGCCCATGGAGGCCCACACATCGGTAACGACCAAATGTGAGTTTTCCACCGCCGCTTTCGGGTCTCGCAAGACATTCACTCGATCAGCATTGGCTTGTACCAAGTCGGCATTCGGTTCAAAGCCTTCGGGGCAGGCGATGTTCAGGGTAAAGTCCCATTGCCGGGCAGCATTAATATAGCTGTGGCACATATTGTTGCCATCCCCCACCCAGGTCACGGTTTTACCTTGAATGGAGCCGCGCACTTCGTGATAGGCCTGCATGTCGGCCAGCAACTGGCAGGGGTGATAATCGTCGGTTAGGGCGTTGATGACGGGCACGGTGGCGTACTCGGCAAACAATTCCACTTTGTCATGTTCGAAGGTTCGGATCATCACGGCATCGACCATTTGTGACAACACGCGTGCGGAATCTTCGATCGGCTCGCCACGGCCAAGCTGGGTATCGCGCGGCGACAAGAAGATGGAACTACCGCCCAATTGGGACATCCCTGCTTCAAACGACACCCGCGTACGGGTGGACGACTTTTCAAAAATCATTGCCAATACACGATTTTTCAACGGTTCGTGAATATCACCACGTTTTTGCATGGCCTTCAGCTCTATGGCTCGGTCAATCAGTTGCCGAAGCTCAGACGGCGAAAGGTCCAACAGCGTCAAAAAGTGTCTTGCGGCCATGGTGTCGTGCTCTCTTATTTCTCGAACTGAAATAAAAAAGACCCCAGCAAGCGGGGCCTTTTGTGTATTTATTGAGCGGCAATGGTAACGGTGTTCGCCAATGCACGCAATGGTTAGGGCAGCTCGCCCGTAATTTCTAGGAACCGATCAACCCGACTTGCCGACCGCGCTGCGTGGCTGGCCGTACTTCACAGCGCTCGAGCCATGCTTTTACGTGCCCAAAGGTATCAAACTCGACGGCTTCCAGACCGTCATAGAAACTCAAACAAGCAACCCATGGGAAGGTGGCTACATCGGCAATCGTGTATTCCTCACCGGCCAGCCAGGACGTGGTCGCCAAGCGGTCATCCAGCACCTTCAACAGCCGTTTCGCTTCGTTGGTAAAGCGCGTAACAGCGTATTCATCGCTGGTTTTACCCTTGGCGAATTTATAGAAATGACCGAACTGCCCGAACATGGGTCCGATATGGGCAACCTGCATAAACAGCCACTGCTTTACCACCCATGCCTGGCGCGGGTCAGCGGGCATCAACTTTCCGGATTTTTCCGCCAGATATAACAGAATCGCACCTGTTTCCATCAAGGTAATGGGCTCACCCGCTGGGCCGTTAGGGTCCAATATCGTGGGTATCTTACCGTTCGGGCTCAGTTTTAAGTAATCCGGGTCAAACTGGGTGTTTTCCAAAATGTTAACCAAATGGGCCTCGTAGGGAATGCCCATTTCCTCCAGAGCAATAGACACTTTCAAGCCATTCGGCGTCGCCATGGTGTAGAGTTGCAGGCGATCAGGATGCTGTACGGGCCACAATTCAGTATTCGGAAACCAAGGGGTGGTCATATCGTTTTCTCTTTATAAAGGTTAAGTGCGTTTACGTTAGATGGGTTGAACGGATCTGTTTTCAAGTCTGAGTTTAAATTCTCTCCCAGTGAGGTCGGATGTATAGCGAGCGATACATTGACTGCTTGTTCAGAAAATCCAGTGCATAGCGACGACCTTACTTCCTCTATATAGTGATCCGCACGACATGAACCTGCGGAGAAATCAAACCTATGATTAAGATCACCAGCCAGTTTGACAGTGGCAATATTGACGTTATTGCTGCCGATGACCCAACCAACATCCGGTTGACCATTCGCAAAGACAACAACTCCGATTTCTATCAATGGTTCCATTTCCGCTTGGTCAGCACAGAAGATGTTGAACACGTTTTACGCTTGGAAAATTGCGGCGAATCAGCCTACCCTCTGGGCTGGAAGAATTATCAGGCCGTAGCTTCGTACGATCGTGAAACTTGGTTCCGCGTTGATACGCATTTTGACGGCAAGGTGCTGGAGATTCGCCATCAACCGGAATTCCGCTCCATGTACTTTGCCTATTTCGCACCCTACAGCTACGAACGGCATCAAGATTTACTGCACGAAGCCCAGATGTCTGATCTCGTTGAACTGGTGGATTTGGGCGCAACCTTGGACGGTCGCGACATGTCCCTGTTGGTGGTTGGCGAACCTGAACCCAACAAAAAGAACATCTGGATTACCGCCCGCCAGCATCCTGGCGAAAGCATGGCGGAATGGTTTGTTGAAGGCCTGCTTGAACGCTTGCTGGACGAAGACGATGCGGTCGCCAAAACGCTCCTGCAACACGCCGTGTTCTATATTGTGCCGAACATGAACCCCGATGGCAGCGTGCGCGGCCATTTGCGCACCAATGCCGCCGGCGCAAACCTGAACCGCGAATGGCAAAACCCCACAATGGCACGTAGCCCGGAAGTGTTTTTGGTCCGGCAAAAAATGCTGGACGTGGGTGTGGATATGTTTCTGGATATCCATGGGGATGAGAACATTCCGTACAATTTTGTCGCTGGCAGTGAAGGTGTTCCGTCGTTTAATGAGCGTATTCGTGGCCTGCAGGAGCACTTCAAAGCCGCGTGGCTGCAAGCCTCGCCAGACTTTCAAACCACCCATGGTTACCCCATAGATGCGCCGGGTAAAGCCAACATGACACTGGGTACAACCTGGGTCGGTGATCAATTTAACTGTTTGGCCTACACCGTTGAGATGCCGTTCAAAGACAACGACAACCTGCCTGATCCGGTATTTGGCTGGTCAGACGTACGCTCCAGTCAGTTTGGTCGCGATGTGCTTACCGCTGTATTAGCCGTAGTGAAAGATATCTAGCGAATGATCCGGGGGCTTTAAGGCCCCTTTTGTTATTTGGTTCACATTGTCCTATTCTGCTGATAGACAGCCCCGCCGCTTTGCATTAGCTTAGCTGGTCAAGCCTGTATAAAAACAATAAAACCGTTCGACGTACGTTGGGTGATAGCAAAATAAGGACAGTAAATATGCTGACGGTGAGGGCGGCCAGCTTGGCCTTCGGTGGAATTCAAGCCTTGAACGATGTGTCGTTCATCGCTCGTGCCGGTGAAATTACCGCCATCATTGGGCCCAATGGCGCGGGCAAAACCAGCCTGTTCAACATTATTTCTGGTTTTTATCGTCCGCAACGCGGCCAAATTCTTATCGGCGACCAGGATATTACCGGCTTGCGCCCTGATAAGCGCGCTCAATGGGGCCTGGCTCGTACCTTCCAAAATCTCGCTTTATTCCGCGGCATGTCGGTGCTTGATAACATCAAACTCGGTGGACACATTCACCTGTCGTCTGGCTTTTGGTCGTCGGGCTGGTTTTATGGCCGGGCGCAACGTGAAGAAGCCGAGCTACGCGCTGTGCTAGAGCGCGATGTCATCGATTTCCTCGAACTGGACCATATCCGCAACGCGCCTGTGGCGGCCTTGCCCTATGGGTTACAAAAACGCGTCGAATTGGGCCGGGCACTGGCCATGCGGCCACAGATATTGATGCTGGATGAACCCGTCGCGGGCATGAACCGGGAAGAAACCGAAGACATGGCCCGGTTCATTCTCGATATTCAAGAGCGCTGGGGGACCACCATATTGCTGGTTGAACATGACATGGGCATGGTCATGGACCTCTCAAATCAGGTGGTCGTACTCAATTTTGGGCGCCAAATAGCCTTGGGAACACCTCAAGAAGTGCAGCAGCATCCCGAAGTGATTGCCGCTTATTTAGGCACTGAAGCCGCAGCATTACACGATCATTCTCAGGGCGGGTGACATGGGGCAGTTCATTCAATATCTCATCAATGGCTTGGTCTCCGGCGGTATTTTAGCGTTGATTGCGGTCGGCATCGTGGCCATCTTTAAGGCCACCAAGGTCGTGAATTTTGCTCATGGGCATTTAATCATGTTCGGCGCCTACTTCTATTTCACCTTTGCAGTGATTTTGCCGGAAGCCGCCTTTATGCCCGCTTGGGTGCGCAGTTGGGAACCGCAGTGGTTACTGGACTATCGCGGTGAGGCTATGATGTTTTCACCCCAAGCTGCGATCGCCACCTGGATCAGTAATCTGCCGCGTATCGTTCTAGGGTTGGTCGGCGCTATGGCCGCCAATGCAGTGCTCGCGTTAGCGATTGAGCGCTGGGTAATGCGGCCGTTGTTAGGCCAGTCTACCTTTGCGATGATTCTGGCCACCGTCGGGTTAATTTGGGTGTTGGATGGCTCAGCCGGACTCATTTGGACGGCAGAAGCCGAGCAAGTGCCTGCGCTCGGGCCGAATTTCCCCATCCGTTTTGAGCTGTTCGGCGAGCGTTTGTTCTTTTTCAGTGCGTCGCTGTTTAACCTGTTGATTGCCCTGTTGTTGTTTGCCGTTTTAATGCTGGTTCTGCGCTACAGCCGTTACGGCGTGGCCATTCGGGCAACGGCGGAAGACCAAAGCACTGCCTATGCCATGGGCATAAACGTACCCAAAGTGTTCTCGGCGGCCTGGTTAATTGCGTCAATGACCGGGGCCGTTGCCGGTGCCATTTTGGCTTCACGCACCGGGCTTTCGCCCGCCATCGGCCTGTTCGGGTTGTCGGTATTGGCCGTGGTATTGATGGGTGGTTTGGATTCGTTCGCCGGTGTACTCATCGCCGCTTTCTTAATAGGCATATTGGAAGCCATGACGCAATGGCAGCTGGGTGGTGACTACGCTGAAATTGTGCCTTATGTGGCCGTGTTGCTGGTTATTCTGGTGCGACCGCACGGTTTTCTCGGGCAGAAGGAGATTGAACGGATATGATCACCGGTCACTTTAAAACACGCTACGCGGCCGACGAGGGTATCTGGTCGACCTGGCCTAAAAAACTGAGCTTAGTGCTCTGCTTGTTGGCTCTGTTCGTCCTGCCCTTTTTCGCCAACAACTATGTTCTATTGCTGGCGTCGCAAATCGCTATCTTTATTATTGCCGTGGTTGGACTGAATGTCCTGGTCGGCTACACCGGCCTTATGTCCCTTGGGCATGGCGCTTTTTTCGCCATTGGTGCTTATACCGCCGTGGCGGTGCACGGGGTTTGGCCGAACGCCATGCCCTTGATCACTCTAGCCATTGCCACCACCGTTGCGGCGTTTTTTGGTGTCCTGTTCGGCCTACCTTCTTTGCGGGTTAAAGGACTGTATTTAGCCGTCGCCACACTGTCGGCCAATTTCATTGTGTTGTTTTTGATCAAGCGTGAATGGATGGCACCCTGGACCGGCGGCGTATCCGGGATTGAAACCCCCAATCCCATGTTGTTCGGCATCGAATTAGCGACCCAACGCGACAAGTACTTTTTCATCATCCCGGTCATGGTGATCTTCGTGCTGTTTGCGCAAAACCTGTTTCGCACCCGTTTTGGCCGCGCCTTAATTGCTATCCGCGACAAAGACTATTCGGCGGAAATCATGGGCATCTCCCTGTTTAGCTACAAACTGAAAAGTTTTGCGATTTCCGCAGCCTATTGTGGCGCAGCCGGGTGCTTATGGGCGTATTTTTTTCCCGCTATTCTGCCGGAAGACTTTGGCTTGAGCATGTCCATAACACTCGTGGTGTGCCTCGTGGCCGGTGGAATGGGACGGACCTTAGGCCCTATTTTTGGCACGATGTTGATCATTCTCGTGCCGGAACTGTTAAAAGTACTGGCTACATTGATCACCCAGGGTGATGCCAATGCGCAACGCTATTTTAGCCCACTGCGCGACATTGTTTTTGGCCTAATGATCATCGGATTTCTGATTTTTGAACCCATGGGGCTGGTGTCCGTATGGGATCGCTTCTGGCGTGTGGTAGGGCGCTGGCCTTTCGCCAAATAATGACAACGATAAGCACGAGGACTACAGCATGACCATAACACGACGCTCACTGATCAAATCCAGTGCGATGCTTGCCGGTGCCACCATGGTGCCTAGCATTCTCAGCGCTCAAACCCGGGAATGGCGCGTCGCGGCTTCCTTGCCCATGACGGGGCCGTTCGCCACCGCAGGCCAATTGGTCGCGCCATCTTTCGCTGAGTTTGAAGCCATCGTCAATGACAATGGCGGCATTGGCGGCCGCCCGATTCGGGTGGAAATAGAAGACTCCGGTTATGTCCCTCGTAACGCACTGGCAAATTTTCAGCGTGCCCAAGCCGCCGGTGAATTGCATTTCTATTTTGGCGACTCCACCGGGTTTATGGAGTTGGTTGGTCCTACCTTACAAGGCGCCAGTGCCGTGATGATGGGTTCTACGTCTTTCGCATCCTCTTTAGCGAATCGAGCCCACCGGCCTTTTCAGTTCATGGCGGGTCCCACGTACGAAGATCAGTTTGAGATCTTACTCAAAGATATTGCGGCCAAAGGCGGCAAAACCGTGGCCTTCGTTTATTCCGACACCGAATTTGGCCGCGACCCACTCGCGCATGGCCGCCAAGTGGCCGAAGAATTGGGCATTCAGGTGGTGCTTGAAGAAGTCACCCGCGCGGAAGGCGCCGATATAGAAAGCCACGTTACCCGCTTGGCGCAGGTGAACCCTGAATACGCCATTTTGCAGGGCTATGTGACCGGCGTCTGGCCGCAACTGATTGGTGGTGCTCGCGCCTTCGGCTTAACCACCCAGTTCATGGGCACGTTCTGGGGGATGGAAAAGATTATTGCCGACCGGGTAACCGAGCAAGCAGGTCCGTTTCTGGACGGCTATCAAGGCGTTATGCCCTATCGCTATTTCTATGATCAAGCGGATGCACCGTTTTACCGCGCTATGGCGGATTTCAAACGCAGCCGCAACCCGGCGTTCCCCGGTTATGTATCGACCTGGGAACTGGAAGCGCGGTTGAGTTTGGAACTTTGGAAGGAAAGTATGGAACGGGTGATCAACGCCGACCAGCAAGTCACCCCCGACAACCTCATGGCGGCGTTAAATGGTATTCAAGACTGGGACAGCGGCGGTTTCTTCGGCAACCCGGCCAGTGTGGTCAATAACAAAATCGGTCAAGGCCGGGTGTATCGTTACGATGCCAGCAGTAAATTGTTCAATCCCGTCTCCGACTGGATACAGGTGTAACCGGCCATGCTGCGTGTAGAAAACCTGGAGGTAACCTACCATAACGCCATTCAGGTGTTGCGGGGGTTAACCTTACAGGTCGATCAGGGTGATATCATCGCCCTGCTGGGTGCTAATGGGGCAGGAAAGTCGACTTTGTTGAAGGCTATTTCCGGCTTGCTGCCGTTGGAAAAAGGCCTGATTGACGAAGGCCGTGTGCGCTTTAATGAACGTATCATTAACCGGGTGCAACCACATGAATTGGCCCGCGCCGGTTTACTCCATGTGCGCGAAGGACGACGGATTTTTGCCGAAATGACGGTGGAGGATAATCTGATCGCCGCCAGCTATGCCTTAAGCGGGCGAGAGACAAAAGCGGACTATAACATGGTCTACAATTTCTTCCCCCGCCTGCGGGAGCGAGCGAAACAAACCGCAGGCTTGTTGTCGGGAGGCGAACAACAAATGCTGGCGATCGGTCGGGCGCTGATCGGCCAGCCCAGCTTAATGCTCCTCGATGAGCCTTCTTTGGGATTGGCGCCGCAAGTGGTGGCCGAGATATTTGACATCATTCAACGCATCAATCGGGAGCAAGGGGTCAGTATTTTATTGGTGGAACAAAACGCCAATGCCGCGTTCAACATAGCCGACCGCGCGTACATTTTAGAACATGGTCGTGTGGTGCTGGAGGGCGCCGTCGCCGACTTGCGGGAAAATGACGACATCAAAACCTTCTATCTCGGCATGGGCGGCCATAATGAAACCCAGTCCTACCGGACGATCAAACACTACAAACGGCGTAAACGCTGGTTAAATTAGGCGGCAAATTCGCAGGAGTTCTTACACCATGGCCACGCCTTCGTTGCAGTCATCGGGCTACATCAGCATTACCCAACTGTTGCAGCAACATGCGGAGCAGTTTCCCAACGACATCGCCATGCGACAGAAACGGCTGGGCATTTGGCAAGAAACGACCTGGCATGAATACCGCGCCAAAACCTACGCCATAGCAGCCGGTTTGATTGAACTGGGTGTCCAACAGGGTGAGCATGTCGGTATCCTCGCCGAGAACCGGCAAGAATGGATTGTCTCTCAATTGGGGATCAACAGTGCAGGCGCCGTCGCGTGCGGACTATACCCCACCAGCCCAGCCAATGAAGTAGAGCATTTGCTGCACAGCGCCGACTGCACGCTGGTATTTTGTGAAGACCAAGAACAGGTCGATAAAATTTTGACCATTCGTGATCGACTACCTCTGTTGAAAACCATCGTGGTGATCGACCCTAAAGGCCTCGCCAACTATGACGCTGAACTCTGGATGAGTTTGGATGACATCATTCAACGGGGTCAGCACGCCTTAAGCGACCAAGGCGAAGACGCCGTACAACAACGTTTGGCACAACAAACACCCGATGACACCGCCTTAATTGTGTTCACCTCCGGCTCTACCGGGCAACCGAAGGCAGCCATGATTTCCTACCGTAACCTGTGGGCAGAGATGGTGGTGCTGAGTACCGCGATCAGCGCACAGCCGGGCCAGAATGTGCTGTCTTATTTGCCGCTGTGCCACATTGCCGAACAGGCATTCTCTACTCTCAATGCCATGGCGCAGCGCATGGTGGTCAACTTTGGCGAAAGTCTGCGTACCATTCGTACCGACCTGCAAGAAATTTCCCCTGATTTGTTTTTTGGCGTGCCACGCATCTGGGAGAAAATGCAATCGGAGGTTCTGGTCCTCGCCGGGCGCAGCGGTAAATTGCAGGGCTGGTTAATTCAGCAGGCGCTGCGGGGCGCTCAACGCCGTGGTCAACGACCGCGCGCGCAGTGGTCATGGCAGGACCGACTGCAACACCGGTTTTGGTATGCCCTGATTTATCACCACATATTGAGCTATTTGGGCCTTGCTCGCTGCCACATCGCGTTCACGGCAGCCGCCCCTATTTCACCCGATTTGCTGGCCTTTTTCCGCGGCATGGGGCTGCCCTTTGCGGAAATTTGGGGCATGACCGAAACCACCGGAGCCGCCACCATGCAGCCGCTGGACTTGAACTGTACCGGGCGCGTTGGTTTGCCTTTGCCCGGCGTTTCACTTTCCATTGCCGATGATGGGGAGTTGCTGATTCAAGGCGACATCGTCTTCAAAGGCTATTACCGCAACGCTGACGCCACCGCAGAAACGCTCGCAGGCGGCTGGTTGCATACCGGAGATATTGCCGAGCAACACGCCGATGGCTCTGCCACCATCATTGATCGCAAAAAAGACATTATGATCACTGCCGGGGGTAAAAACCTGTCGCCCAGTATGATTGAAAACGAAGTGAAGGCGAGCGCCTACATAAAAGAATGCATCGTGCTTGCGGACCAACAAAAGTACGTCACCGCACTTATTCAAATAAACCACGACACCGTAGCGCACTGGGCTGAACGACAGGACATTGCCTTTACCACCTTTCGTTCGTTGGCCGAAAACGCAGCTGTTAAGGCTCTGATCCAAAGCGAAGTTGACCGCGCCAATCAACGTTTGGCGCCTGTGGAGCAAATCAAAAAATTCACGCTGTTAAACAAAGAGCTGGATCACGATGACGGTGAGGTCACCGCCACTATGAAGGTTAAACGAAAGATGGTGGCAACCCGTTTTGCGGCAGAAATTGCGGCCATGAACGGCTAAAGCGCGCGCACCACGCAACAAGGATTGCCCGCCGCAAACACATCGGCGGGAATATCCCGCGTGACCACACTCCCCGCCCCAATCACCGCTCGGTCGCCGATGGTGACGCCAGGGCAAATGATGGCGCCACCACCAATCCACACGTCGTCTCCAATGGTTACCGGGCGCGAAAATTCCATCATGGTGCTGCGCTCTGCAGCGTTCATGGGGTGCATAGGGGTATAAATCTGTACCGCTGGACCCATCATGGTGCGCGCACCGATGGTCACCGCGGCGGTATCCAATACCACGCAATTGAAGTTAAAGAAGACATCTTTCCCTAAATGGATATGGGTTCCGTAGTCGCACTGAAACGGCGGTTCAATATTAGCGGTGCGCCCGCCTGCGCCGAGCAGGTCTTGCAACAAGCGCTTGCGCTCCAATCGCTCAAACGACTGTGTGTTATTGAACTGTCGGCAAAGGTCGCGGGCGCGGTGGCGCGCTTTCGATAATTCGGGGTCGGCCGGGTTATACAGTTCACCCGCGAGCATCTTCTCTTGTTCAGTCATCGTTTAAATCCTCTATTTACGGTATTCTCTCCGCTAACTACTCTGCACTTCAAGGACCGCATGAAAATCCCAGCTCGACTGCAACCCCTCGTCAGCGATGGCGTAATCGATGAAGTGCTGTACCCCTTAATGAGTGGCAAAGAAGCGGCCGTATTTGTAGTGCGCTGCGGTGACGATGTTCGGTGCGCGAAAGTCTATAAGGACGCTCAGCAACGCAGCTTTAAAAAAGCCGTTACTTACCGCGAAGGCCGTAAAGACCGCAGCAGTCGGCGCGCCCGGGCGATGGAAAAAGGCTCCAAGTTTGGTCGCCAACAGCAAGAAGCCAGTTGGCAAAATGCCGAAGTCGACGCGCTGTATAAACTGGCCGCTGCCGGGGTCCGTGTGCCGGAACCCTACGGTTGCGTCGATGGTGTACTGTTGATGGAGCTGGTCACCGACGACGAAGGTAATGTGGCCCCGCGCCTGGGGGAAGTCATCCTCACGCCGGAGCAAGCGTTAGAAGACCACGCCTTGATGATGCACTATGTCATGCGGATGCTGTGTGCCGGTTTGGTTCATGGCGACCTGTCCGAATTCAACGTCCTGCTCGATGCTTACGGCCCAGTAATCATCGACTTGCCACAAGCCGTTGACGCGGCCGCCAACAACCATGCCGAGTCGATGTTACAGCGTGACATCAACAACATGACGGCCTACTACGGTCAGTTCGCGCCAGAACTCCTCGATACTCGATATGCCCAGGAAATGTGGTCGCTGTACGAAGCCGGTGAATTGCATCCCGATTATGCGCTGACCGGCGAACACCCGGACGATGAGCACGAAACGGATGTGGATGGTGTTCTGAGTGAAATTAAAGCCATCCTGGCAGAAGAACAAGAACGCCGCGAACGCTTAAAAGAAGCGGAGTCGGATGAGGATTGATTGCTCGTCCGTAGCCGATCAATCATCGCCCGACAGCCGTTCAATCCTAAGCACACAAACGCCTCAAGACAAAGCCCATGTTACCGCAGCGTTGGCGTGCAAGGCTGTGGTGTCGTACAGCGGGATATCGGTATCGTCAGAACCGACCAGCATGGCAATCTCGGTGCACCCCAGAATAATGGCTTGGGCACCATCTTCATACAGTTCGTCCATAACGGTCAGGTAACGGGTGCGGGATTCAGGCAGCACTTTACCCCGGCATAACTCGTCATAAATAATACGATGCACGTCGGCGCGGTCGTTGGGGTTGGGTACGCGCACGGTTAAACCGAAGCGCTTCTCTAAACGGTCTTTGTAAAATGCCTGCTCCATGGTAAAGGCGGTACCCAACAGGCCGACTTGTTTTATGCCATCACGCTGCAAGGCTTCACCCGTGGCATCCGCAATATGCAATAACGGAATCGTGATTGCGGCTTGAATATCATCCGCGACCTTGTGCATGGTGTTGGTACAGATCAGTAAACCTTCGGCACCGGCGCGCTCCACCGACTGCGCCGCAGCCGCCAAAATGACGGCCGTTTCCGCCCAATTACCTTGATGCTGTAATCGTTCTATCTCGGCAAAATCAACACTGTATAGGACCAATTTCGCCGAATGCAGCCCACCCAACGTTTGCTTCACGCCTTCATTAAGTGCCCGGTAATAATGCTGGGTCGACTCCCAACTCATCCCGCCCAGTAAACCTAAGGTTTTCATGCCCTTGCCCCGTTTCATTCATAGGATATGCCAGAAAGTAGCATGCAGTAGGCTAGCAGCATCAGCAAGTATGAATTTCGCAGCCTCAACGTGCACGGGCGGGTTTGCCGCTACCTCGCCGAGTTTTGCCGGCATTTGGCCGCCCCCGACCTCTCGGTCTGGAAGGAGTGCGAGCACGCCCCGATGACGAACCCTTCTTATTTCCAGACGATGCACCTTGACGAAAGTCGGTCGCACCGTTGATGGACTTGGTAGACTTCGGTTTTGCCCGACCTGCATTGGGCTTGTTTGGGGCCGTTGAGGACTGCGCGGTTAACTCCAGCAAGGTAGTGACTTCCTTTGGGGTCAGATCACGCCAATCCCCTACTTCAATGCCCTTGACCGATACATTCATGATGCGCGTGCGCTCCAAGCGCTCCACGCTGTAACCGAAGTGCTCGCACATGCGGCGAATTTGACGGTTCAAGCCCTGTACTAGGATGATATTAAAGCTGTGCACCCCGGATTTGCGCACCTTACATTTCTTGGTGACTTCCCCCAAGATAGGCACGCCATTTGCCATACCTGTAATAAACTCATCGGTAACGGGTTTGTTCACCGTTACTTCATATTCTTTTTCATGTTGGTTATTGGCGCGTAGGATTTTATTCACCAAATCGCCGTTATTGGTGAGAAAAATCAACCCTTGTGAGTCCTTGTCCAAGCGCCCAATGGGGAAAATACGCGCACTGTGTTGCACGAAATCCACAATATTGTCTTTCTCGGCGGCTTCGGTGGTGCTCACTATGCCGACCGGTTTGTTCAGCGCAATGATAATGAGGTCTTCCGCTTCATAAGGCTCAATACGCTGACCATTAACCTTCACCACGTTGCCGGGAAATACTTGATCACCCGTGGTTGCCCGTTTTCCATCAATAAACACATTGCCCTGCTCGACAAAGCGGTCAGCGTCGCGGCGCGAACACAAACCACTTTCACTGATGTACTTGTTGATGCGTATCGAAGTCTTCAACACCCGAATCGGCTCACTGGTTGGCCTTTGGCTGTATGGCGTCCAAATAAGGAAAGCGCTGCCCGATGTCTGAACCCGTAAAATGCGCTACCCAGCCTTCCGGGTTATTGAACAGGCGAATGGCGGTAAATTCCGGCTGCGTGCCCATATCGAACCAGTGCGGGGTGTTCGCGGGTACGCTGATCAAATCATTGCGGGTGCACAGCACCTGAAACACTTGATCCTGTAAGTGCAGACAAAACAAGCCCTGCCCTTGCACAAAGAAACGCACTTCATCTTCGCTGTGCCGGTGTTCATCGAGAAATTTTTGCCGAAATGCTGCCTTCTCGGGGTGGTCCGGCACCATGTGTACAACATCGACTGTCTGATAACCGTCTTGCGCTATGAGTCGATCTATGTCCTTTTTATACAGGGCTAGAATCTCGTCATTGCTGGCCCCTTTCGGCAGATCATGGGGCGCGTCCCAACGCTCGAAACGTACCCCGACCTTGGCCAGTGTGGCCGCAATTTGGGCGGCATCGGTGGTGTCGAGCACGGTGCTACTGGGGTCTTGGTCGGCATAAACGGTCAGTCGTGACATAGCAAACAGCTCCTCACTTAAAAGGCAATTTCATTAAAGGCCTGTACGGTCAGATGACCCGCACAAGGTTCGGTTCCCGGCCTTACGAGTTGCAGGGTACGCCAACCGGCACTGCGTGCCGCATCCAGTTCTTCCGCGACATCCGATAAGAAAAGAATCTGTTCGGCGGGCAACGCAATAACCTGGGCAATGTTCCGGTAGGCGTCGGCATCCCGCTTATGACCCATGCGCGTGTCGAAATAGCCACGGAACAGGGGCGTCAAATCGCCCACCGGGGTATGTGCAAAGAGCAACTTTTGGGCTTGTACCGAGCCCGAAGAATAGACATACAAGGCCTTACCCTCGGCGGCCCAATGGTGCAACGCTGGTGCTACATCAGCGTACAGGTGCGCTGTAAAATCACCATTTTTGTAACCGTGCGACCATAGCATGCCTTGCAAGGTTTTTAATGGTGTCACTTTTTCGTCGATGTCTATCCAGTAGAGGAGCTGGGTAATCACCACCTCTAAATCCGCCTGCGGCTGGCCCATTTCCTGACGTGTGGCGTCCAACTGCGCGGCTACATCCGGATCGGTCACATGCTGACGCACGTAGTCAGGTAATTGTTCGAAGGCATAGGGGAACAACACATCCTTCACAAAGGCAATGTCGGTGGTGGTGCCTTCAATGTCGGTGACGATGGCGTTGATGATCATGCCTGCCACCGTTCTTCTTCCAACACACAGGCCAGTAGAAACTCTATGGCCTCAAGATGACGCCGACAGCTTGCGATGTCATCGCCTAACGCATACAGCCCATGCCCAGCGACCAAAAAACCCCATGGCATCGGCCAACCGGCCGTAACACTGGCGGCCAGTTCGGTCATATCCTGTGCGTTGGGGACGACGGGCAGCAACACCGTAGCGGCATGAGTCTTATTGCCCTGCAAGGCTTTTTGCATTTCAAATCCGGTGAACTCAATACCATTCGGATGACGGCGCGAGAGTACCGTACTGGCGACAGAGTGTGTATGCAAAACGCAACCAATGCGCGCATCCAAGCGGTACAGCGCGGCATGCAGTTCACTTTCAGCGCTGGGTAAACCCATGCCATCGATCACCAAGCCGTAGGGGTCGCACAGCAATAAGTCTTCTTCTTGCAGGCGCGTTTTGTCTTTGCCTGAGGCGGTGATCAAATACCCTTGCGCTGTACGAGCTGAAAAATTGCCCCCTGTCGCGGGTGCCCAACCCCGGCTCGCAGCCCAAGTAATGGCATCCAGTAATTCGCTTTGCATGTTCATCATGGGTTCTGCTCCGTAATTGCGCCATTGTATATGATATGATTTTCCACGTTAACCAAAGGGAACCGCTAAGGTACTGAACATGCTTGAATTAAATGCGCGCAGCCTTCGGGTACAGGGCGAACGAATCGTATACTTGGACCAAACCTTGCTACCGCAGCAAGAGGCGTGGTTCTCGTGCAGCACCCCCGAACTCTGGCAAGATGCGGTACGTAAACTTGCCATTCGCGGTGCGCCCCTCATTGGGTTGTCGGCAGCGCTGGTGCTGGCACAGTATGCGCAACATCATGCGCCGGAAACATGGCAGGCCGTGAGTGATCGCTTACGCGCTACGCGTCCCACGGCGGTAAACTTGATGTATTGCCTGGATGCTATGGAAGCCTGCTTCTCCGCTGGTCCAAGCCGCATGATCGAGCGGGCGGCCGAGCTGTTCATGGAAGACCGTGCGCTGTGTCAACGCATGGCCGAGCGCGGCGCGGATTTACTGGCTGAAGGCGACCGCATACTGACTCACTGCAATACCGGCGCGCTGGCGACGGCGGGTGTAGGTACGGCTATTGGTGCCTTTGCCGTGGCCCAGCAACGCGGCAGGAATATCACCGTTTATGTGGATGAAACTCGCCCGCTGCTCCAAGGTGGTCGGCTGACTGCGTGGGAAATGGCCGATCTTGGCATTCGCCACCAGCTTGTCTGCGACAGCATGGCGGCCAGTTTAATGGCGGCGGGCAAGGTCGATAAAGTGATGGTGGGCGCCGACCGCATTTGTGCCAACGGCGACTTCGCCAACAAAGTGGGCACCTACATGCTAGCGGTGTTGGCGCACCACCACGGTATTCCGTTTTATGTGGTCGCACCCTACACCACCGTTGATCCGAATACCGCGCGCGGAAGTGACATTCCCATTGAGCAACGTGACCCGAACGAAGTGCGCGGTGTTGCCGGTGCCTTTGGTGCGGTGCAATGGGCTCCCGCCGATGCCCCGGTGTGGAATCCGGCGTTTGATGTGACACCAGCATCCTTAGTCAGCGCTTGGGTTTTAGATACGGGTGTGTTCGATGCGGCGGCCATAGCGCGCGGTGAGCACATCGTTCGACCCTGAAGCCGGACGCGAAACACCACCAGCAGGATTGCTAAAACCGCGCGGATCGCCTAGGGTAACGCGCTGAATTTAAGCCCCACTTTTAAGCATAGGATCGTTCACATGGAATGGTTGCAGGTTGTGGTACTTGGCTTGGTCCAAGGCATTTCCGAATTTTTGCCCGTATCCAGTTCGGCACATTTGATCTTGGTTCCCGTGTTTACACCCTGGGAAGACCAAGGTTTGGCCTTTGATGTGGCCTTGCATGTCGGCAGCCTGAGTGCCGTGATCATGTATTTCTGGCGTGATCTCTGGAAAATGGCCTTTGCTTGGACACGCTCAGTGACCCACCGCGAGGTGGATGCCGACGCAAAATTGGCGTGGGCAGTCTTGCTGGGCACGATACCGGTAGGAGCCTGCGGCCTGCTGTTTCAGGAAGCGATTGAAACGCATCTGCGCTCACCCATCGTGCTCGCCCTATCGCTAATTGTCTTCGGCGTGTTACTGGGCTGGGCGGACTGGAAACACCGTGGCGAACGATCCGAGTATCAGATGTCGTGGAAGGATGTTGCCTGGATTGCTTTTGCGCAAGCCTTGGCGCTCATTCCTGGCACATCACGCTCGGGCATCACCATGACTGCAGCGCTCTTGGTCGGCATGAGCCGCGAAGGCGCGGCGCGTTTCTCATTCTTACTGTCCATCCCGGTCATTGCCTTGGCCGGTATGCTGGAGGTTTGGGGCTTGGTGCAGTCGCAGGAAGCGGTAGACTGGGCAACCCTCATTTGGGGTACCCTGATTTCTGGCGTGAGCGCTTATGCCTGTATTCACTATTTTCTCGTCTTTATACGTCGCATTGGTATGCAGCCCTTTGTGATCTATCGTATCGCCTTGGGCATTGTGCTGTTGGCCGTCTTTCTCTGATGACTCGGCATTCCTGAATTTCGTTCAGTAATCCTTGGCATTTGTCCTACAATGCGGTCAGTGACTTCCACACTGACCGCCCAAACCTCGCTTTAGCCAGAACCCCACCTACAATGAGCCCACATAATAAATAGATCGGCTTACGCTCATGAACCCTATCGCATTCTATGTCCGTCTTTGCACACCCCGAAACGCTCGATTTGACGATGGTCACCATCCGCAAGAGCAAATCGTGCTGGTGTTCGGCTTCTTTGGCATTCTGATCTCGTTATACAGTTTTTTGAAGTGGAACAGCTATGGCGTTCCACCACTGGTGCTCAGCTCGCTGTTTTTACTCGGCATGATGCTACTCTCCGCTGGGCTAATGAAAGCCGGGGTCGCTACTGTAATCGCCATTAATGTTACCTTACTGGGATTTGCCGCACACGCCATCAACATGGTGTGGCAAACCGGCGGCATGGCATCGCCGCATATATTGTGGCTGATCGCCTTGTTGGTGGGCACCTACTTCATGGCGGATGCGCGATCGGCGCTGGCATGGGCGCTGGTGTTTCTCGTCGCCTTAGTGGTGATGATTGCGCAAAGCACGTCCGGGGCCGAACTGCCGACACTGGCGTTAGATGAGCGCGCTTTGCGTGTCGAAACGTGGTCTGGTTTTCTGTTACCGATGGTCATGGTGTGGGTGATGCAAGTGTTGAGTCAACGTATTCGCCAACAGGCGATGGCCACCACCACTGCCGCTTTGGCGGATGCCAAAACCAGTGCCGATGCGGCACAAGCCAATGCCCAACAATTGGCGACGGTGATCGCGCAAGCGGAATCCAGCGTGGATGCACTGTCTGAGGGCGGCTCGAATCTGGGCGAACTACAAACGACGGTGCAGGCGCACAGCCAAAGCATCCAACAACAAGCGCAGCAGTTGGCCGAAGCGGCGTCGTTTTTTAACGAACGTTTGCAACAGGTTTCTGCCTCGCTGAATGAAGGCAATGAACTTGTACAAGCCATCAACCAGGAAGCCAATACCGCATCAGCGGACAGCGCAGCGAGCGCGGATGCCATGGCGGCGGTGGTCAGCAGTATGGATCAGATCAAAAGCAACAATGATCGCATTGAGATCGCCACCGGGTTAATCAATGACATTGCGCAACAAACCAATCTATTGGCCTTGAACGCCGCCATCGAAGCAGCGCGGGCGGGGGAAGCGGGGCGAGGATTTGCGGTGGTGGCCGATGAGGTAAGGAATCTGTCGCAAAAATCCGACACGTCCGCCAATGAAATTCGCACCTTATTAAGCCAAAGTATTGCCGACATCGACAACGGCATAGAGGTGGTCAACGTCGCTCAGACGACATTGACGCGGGTATTGGATGCGGTAACACGCATCAGCGACTCTATTGAAGCGGTGAGTGCGCAGATTGTGGCGCAGAATCAGGAAGTGGCCGATATGGCCCGGTCGAGTTCTGAACTGTCGCAGATCAGCCAACAACAAACCGATGCTGCGCAAGCCCTGTGCGACAGCCAACAAGCATTGAAACAGCAAGCCGAAGAATTGACGAAGCTGTCTTCGGCTATGCAGGCGACTCTGCATTAAACAAGAATTACAAAAACCCTTGATCTCGGGCAATCCGCGCCGCATCCACCCGGTTGCGGGCGCCCAACTTATTGATCGCTTCGCTCAGATAATTGCGTACTGTACCTTCGGAACGAAAAATCTGCTCCGCAATGGCTGCGGTCGTTAAGCCTTCGGCTGCCAACTTCAACACCTGCCGCTCACGGTCCGTTAACGGATCCATCACCTGACGGGCCTCAGCCGCCAATTCCGGGTCAATCACCCGCTGACCCGCCAGCATGGTACGCACCGCGTCCGCCAACTGATGCGCCGGTGTGTCTTTCAACAAATACCCGCGCACACCCGCATCCAAAGCACGTCGCAAATACCCGCTGCGCGCAAAGGTCGTAATGACCCCCACCACCACCTGCGGAAAGGCTTGATGAATCTTTTGCGCCAATTCCAAACCGCTCATGCCCGGCATTTCAATATCGGTTAACACCACATCCACCGGCTCATGTTGCATATAGGCCCACGCCGCCTGTCCATCTGGCATCTGCCCTACGACCGTGAAGTCTTCTTCCAAATCAAGCAATGCGGAAAGCGCGCCTAGAATCAGAGTTTGATCTTCCACCAGTAACAAGCGCGTCGGTTTAACCATGAACCAGCGCTCCTTTGGGTGCTGCACTCGGTAGGGGAAAAACCACCTCCAATAAGGTGCCATTATTGCGCTGCCAGCGCACGCGGCCACCCGCTTCGGTCACCCGTGTGCGGATACCCGTCATACCATTACCAGAGGGCCCGTTAATGCCGATGCCATCATCCTGCAATTGAAACACCAAATGGCCGTCTTCATGCAGGAGGGAAACGGTGACGGCTTTGGCTTGCGAATGACACACCACATTGGTAATGCCTTCACGCATAACTTGCCCCAGCACGGATTCAAGCTGCTCGGGTACGTTAACGTCCATATCCGCCTTTAAACGTATGCCTGCCGCCGACAATAGACTCTTCGCTGAATTGATTTCCATCGCCAAGCCGCCAAGGTGATATCCACTGACCGCAGCCCGCACTTGCTGCAGACTTTCCCGCGCCGCCTTTTCAATGTCGTTGATTTCCTGCCGGGCGCGTTCCGGTTGCGTGCTGAGGAGGCGCTCCGCTAGCTCGGCTTTGATGCGAATGCCCGACAAGGTATGGCCCAACAAATCATGCAGATCGCGTGCGATGCGCTCGCGTTCCGCCGTACGGGCCAATTCTTCGGCTTCCCCTTGTGATTTGAGTAAGGCCTGATGTTTGTCGATGTACCGTATGAACACCTCATCCATCAAGCCGCCAAAAATGGCCAAAAAGAATACGATGGTCAACAGTAGACCGCTGATGCCGAGCCAATGTCCGTAATACGTGGTCGAGGATACAACCACCAGTTGCACCATAAAGGCTTGCAGCTTATTTTGTGCGCGCGACAAAAAGGTGAGGCTGAACAACATGAACACGAAACCGGCCTCGGTATAAGGCAGGGTGTAATAACACAGCAAGGCCATGGCAACGACAAAGGCATAACGCCGTGCGCCCTCTTGCCACAGACCAGCAAACAACAACACCGGCGATACAACCGAAACGGCCAGGCCAAGCAATAGACGTTCGGTAGAGATTTCAACCCAGAGCAAGCCGAGCCAGAAAACGGACAGATGAACAAACAACATGGCAGGCACCATCCAGTCCAGAAAGAAAGGATGGTTGTCAGGCAACCAAGCGCGGTAATGCCACCAAGGGAAACGCGCTAAGCTGGATTTTCGATCGCACCGATGATTCATAATGTTAGTGTGCGCTTACCTCGGTTCTTGCAACAGTGATTTTTGTCACCGCCTGCACCGGAAGTTATTCGTCTTGACCTTGATAGTCATAGGACAGATTTTCAAACCGTGTATGCTCACCAATAAACGCCAGATGACAGGTCCCGATGGGGCCGTTTCGTTGCTTTCCGATGATGATTTCTGCCACATTCGGCTCCGACGTATCCGGGTTATACACCACATCGCGGTAAATAAAGGCAATCACGTCGGCATCCTGCTCGATCGCGCCGGATTCCCGCAAGTCGGAATTCACCGGGCGTTTATTCGGCCGCTGCTCTAGGCTGCGGTTCAACTGCGACAATGCGACCACCGGGCATTTGAATTCTTTGGCAATGGCCTTTAACGACCGCGAAATCTCGGAAATCTCATTGGTACGGCCTTCGGTAAAGCCCTTGATTTTCATTAACTGCAAATAGTCGACCATGATCAATGCTGGCTCACCATGCTCCCGAATCAAGCGGCGTGTCCGAGCGCGCATTTCAGATGGCGAAATACCGGCCGTATCGTCAATGAACAGAGGCCGGTCATGCAGTTTATTCACCGCATTGGTCAGCTTGTCCCAATCATCCGCTTCGAGCTTACCGGTACGTACCTTGGTTTGATTAATACGCCCTAAAGACGACAGCATCCGTTGGATCAACTGCTCGCCCGGCATCTCCAAGGAGAATACAATCACCGGCTTGTCGCTGAACATCAAGGCCGACTCAACTAAGTTCATAGCGAAGGTCGTTTTGCCCATCGAGGGCCTCGCAGCCACGATGATCAGGTCGCCGGGCTGCAATCCGGTGGTCATGTTATCGAGTTTTTCAAAGCCGGTGCTCAAGCCGGTGATCGGGCTATCGGAGTGGGACAGCTCATCAATGCGCTTCAGTGTGGTTTTCAGGATATCCTTGACCATGACAGGCCCGGATTCCGAAGGCCGGTCTTCGGCAATTTGAAACACCGCCCGTTCAGCCTCATCCACCAACTCTTCGGCCGTGCGCCCTTCCGGCTCATAGGCTCCTGCTGCGATGGTTTGCGCGACATCGATCAGTCTGCGCAACAACGCGCGCTCACGCACGATGTCCGCATAAGCGTCTAAATGGCCAATACCTGAGGCGTTTTCGACCAGCTCGGTGAGATACAGCACCCCACCCGCGTCTTCCAGCTCCCCGGCACGCTCTAACTCTTCGGTGAGCGTAATAACATCGATGGGTTGTTGCGCTTCAATCTGGCCCACCATGGCGGTAAAGATGGCGCGGTGTTCAGGCCGGTAAAAATCGGCCGCACTGACTTTCTCAACAATGGAGTCCCAACGCTGGTTGTCCAGCATCAAACCACCCAATAAGCTTTGCTCTGCTTCAAGTGAGTGGGGGGGTGTTTTGAGATTAAATTCGTCCGTCATGGGGCAGGTTTATTGCACTGATTTGAATTGAGTGATGGGCTATCTTACTGACTCAGGGGAAATATGGATAGGCATTCGCAACTTTCACTGGCGGATGACGCTGCGCTTTTCCGTCCTATGGTCAACGACGGGCTGCGGCGTGGGTGCAGGGCGTATGCCTCAAGGCGCGACTTTCGGCCTGCCGTGGAGCGCCGGAGGCATACGCCCTACACCCGCGCCAGAATACACCGACCCATGGACATTACCAGAAACTGCTCCTCGGCAATCGCTCCTTCATTGCTATACCTCCGGCATCCATGCCGTCGTGCGTTGCTGGCATACGCCTAAAGCCCAAAGAACGGAAATAAAAAACGCCCGATGGCGTAAGCCAGCGAGCGTTCATTAGAACCAAGAAGAGTGCTTACTCTTCAGGAACCACGATAACCGTTACCGTGGCGACCACTTCAGGGTGCAACTGCAAATCGATTTCGAATTCGCCAGTGGTACGCAAAGCACCTTCCGGCAAACGTACTTCGCTCTTAGTGACTTCAACACCAGAAGAAGAAATTACATCAGCCAGATCACGAGTGCCGATTGAACCGAACAATTTGCCTTCGTCGCCCGCACGGACAGCGATGGTCAATTCCAATTCAGCCAATTGCGCCGCACGCGCTTGCGCTGCAGCCAACTTATCGTTTGCCGCTTTTTCCAGTTCAGCACGACGTGCAGAAAAGGTTTCAATGTTTTCTTTGGTTGCAGCAACTGCCTTACCCTGTGGGATCAGGTAGTTACGACCGTAACCTGCCTTGACGCTGACTTTATCGCCTAGGCCGCCGACTCTGCCGACTTTTTCAAGCAAGATGACATCCATCTTAAATTCCTCTTATTAGGCGTGTCGCAACACGCCATGACTGACCGTTAAAACGTTGGCACTTGGCCTGGCTTACTCGTGACGATCAGAGTAAGGCAACAGAGCCAGAAAACGAGCGCGCTTGATCGCAGTGCCCAGCTGACGCTGGTAGCGAGCACGAGTACCCGTGATACGGCTAGGAACGATTTTGCCAGTTTCACTGACATAGCCTTTCAATGTTTCGACATCTTTGTAGTCGATTTCTTTAACGCCTTCGGCGGTAAAGCGACAAAACTTACGGCGACGAAAAAAACGAGCCATGGTTTATTCTCCTGAATTCGATCTGATTAGACTTCTTCACGCGCTTCGGCACTGACTTCTTCGTCAGCATCGTCGTCGTTGTCGTCATTGCTGTTGTCGTCATTGTCATAACGACGTGGCGAGTCGTAGCTCTTACGCGCTTCTTTCGCTTCCACTTCTTTCATCATAGGTGATGCTTCAGTGACAGCTTCGTCACGACGAATCACCAGACTACGGATGATGGCGTCGTTGAAACGGAAGGTCGACTTCAGATCTTCGATGGTGGCGTTGTCGCACTCAATGTTCAGTAAAACATAGTGTGCTTTGTGTACTTTCTGAATAGAGAAAGCCAATTGACGGCGACCCCAGTCTTCTTGACGGTGGGTTTGACCACCGTTTTCCGCGACTAAAGAGGTATAACGCTCAACCATCGCAGGTACTTGCTCGCTCTGATCCGGATGGACCAGTAATACGATTTCGTAATGACGCATAAATGCTCCTTTCGGGTTCAACAACCTTCAACGTCCCGGTCCGCCGTAAGGTAAGGAGAACGCACGATGAATATCAGTTTGTATCCGGGGCGGCGGATAATAGGGGAAAAGGGCTTGCGATGCAAGCTATTGCCGCTGACGAAGAGCTTCGTAAAGGCATACCCCTGCTGCCACGGAAACATTCAAGCTGCTCACCGTACCCACCATGGGAATTTTAACCAACAGGTCACAATGCTCGCGGGTTAAGCGCCGCATACCTTCGCCTTCAGCACCCATAACGATGCCGGTGGCACCCTTGAGGTTAGCGTCATAAATCAACGATTCCGTTTCCCCTGCCGTTCCTGTTAACCAGACGCCACGTTCGCGCAGCTCGGCCATGGTGCGCGCTAAATTGGTCACCAGTACCAGAGGCACTTGTTCGGCGGCGCCGCTGGCGACTTTCACCACTACTGGCGTTAAGCCTGCAGAGCGGTTCTTTGGCACGATGACCGCCGCGACACCCGCGGCGTCGGCGGTACGTAAGCAGGCGCCCAGATTGTGTGGATCGGTCACGCCGTCCAATATCAAAAGCAGCGGGTCGGTGGTTGCATCTAACAATTGCCACAGAAAATGTTCATCTTTCGGCGTTATGGCGTGCACAATGGCAACGACACCTTGATGGTTGATGTCGCCCAGTTCAAGCTTTTGTAGCCGCTGATTGAACGCAGCAGGCTGCACCAAATCAAAACGCACGCCAACCGCGCGGGCTTGCTCGATAATGCGCTGCGTGCGCTTGTCTTGCCGACTCGCGTTCACCAAGACTTCTTTCACCCGTTCAGGGTGTTGTTCTAACGCGGCACTGACGGCATGAATACCGGCGATGGCTGACATAATTGCTTTACCTAGATCTATAGTTACACATCACATGCTGGTGATCTCAGTCGACTGCCGGTAATCAACGCGCCATTCGTTCGAACTCCGAAACGTGAGTATCAGAACGGTCGTGGCGCACGTTTCTTCTTACGGCTGGCGACCGGCTTCTGTGCTTTCTTCTTGCGCTTTGACGGTTCAGCTCTGACCGGCTCGGCGTCGGCACGCCGTTTCTTGCTGTTGCTATCACCGTCGACCATCTCAAAGTCGATTTTCCGGTCATCCAAGGACACGCGCGCTACCCTTACCTGCACCGCATCACCCAAGGCATGCACCACCCGAGTTCGCTCGCCGACCAAGCGTTGTTTGGCGGCATCAAACACGTAGTAGTCACGCGCCAGCGCTGTCACATGTACTAAACCGTCTACCCAAAAGTCATCCAACTGTACGAAGAAACCAAAGCCTAAAACGGCGGTTATTTTGCCGTTCAACACTTCACCGATGCGCTCCTGCATAAACTCGCATTTAAGCCAGGAAATCACATCACGCGTGGCGTCATCGGCACGACGTTCACAGTGTGAACAGTGCTCACCCAACGCGATCATGCGTTCTTCCGAATAGGGGTAGCTTTTCTCCAGCTTAACCTGTGGCGTATCTTTGGTGCGCTTCAACTGGCTGATGCGCCGCCCGCTGTAGATCAGGCCACGCAAGGCCCGGTGCACCAACAAATCGGGGTAACGGCGAATGGGCGAGGTAAAGTGCGCATAGGCATCGTACGCCAAACCAAAGTGACCCAAGTTTTCCGGCTGATAGACCGCTTGGCACATGCTGCGCAAGATCATACTTTGAATGATGTCATGGTCTGCCCGATCATGAATCTGTTCCATCAACTCACGATAATCGGCCGGTGCTGGCTCCAAGCCACCGCGCAACGCCAAGCCCAATTCTGCCAAATACGCACGCAAATTTTCCAAACGCTCAGCCGACGGAACATCATGTACGCGATAAAGCGCAGGCAACTCGGAGCGGTCTAAAAACTCACCGGTACAGGTATTGGCAGCCAACATACATTCTTCGATGATCTTATGGGCGTCATTACGCGCATAGGGCTCAATGCGCTCAATTTTCTTGTCGGCCCCGAAAATAATGCGGGGTTCGACCGTTTCTATATCCATCGCGCCCCGACGCGCCCGAGCGCGCCGCAGTGCTTCATACAATTCCACCGCTTGTGTTAATGATCGAATAACCTTGGCTTCGTCACCTTGAATACGGTTATGAACGGCGGCATCGTCACCTTGCATCCAATCCCAGACCGAGCTGTAGGTCAGGCGAGCTTGGCTCCAAATCACCGCTTCATAAAAACGATAGCCTTCGATTTCACCGTCTTCTTTGATGAGCATTTCGCACACCAGCGTCAAGCGATCCACGGCCGGGTTCAGCGAACACAGACCGTTCGATAACTTCTCCGGCAGCATGGGGATAACGCGCTCGGGGAAATACACCGAGGTGGCGCGCAGCTCTGCTTCTTTGTCGAGCGCACTGCCCACGCGGACATAGTGGCTGACATCGGCAATAGCAACCCAAAGTTTCCAACCGCCGGGGCGTTTGGCGACACAGATAGCATCGTCGAAGTCACGAGCATCTTCACCGTCAATGGTCACAAACGGACGATCGCGTAAGTCGACACGCCCTTTCAAATCACTGGCTTGCACTTCGTCCGGGAGTGAATCCAACTGGCGTATAACGTCTTCCGGCCATTCATAAGGAATGCCATGACTGCGAACAGCAATATCAATTTCCATGCCGGGCGCCATGGCGCGGCCCAGCACCTCAGTGACTTCACCCAGTGGTTGCCGTCGCACGTCGGGTTGATCGGTTATGCGAGCAGAAACGATGTCACCCGTTTCGGCGCCACCCGCTTTACCCGGTGGAATCAATACATCATGCGATAACCGGCGATTTTCCGGCAATACATAAGCCACGCCGGATTCGCTGTGATAACGACCGACCACAAAATGGGTATTGCGTTCGATCACCTCAACAATATGGCCTTCCATCCGGCCCCGGTGGTCGCGACTGGTGGTACGCACCACGGCACGGTCACCATCAAAACAACCGCGCATTTGGCGATGCGACAGGCTGATGGCTTCGCCACCCTGATCGGGAATCAACAAACCATGGCCATCGGGGTGGCCTTGCACCCGACCACGAATCAGGCTCATTCGATCAATAAGGCCATAAGCCCCTTGCCGCGAGCAAATCACCTGACCATCACGCACCATGGCAATGAGCCGTCGGCGTAATGCCTCGACCTCATCTTCTGTGGTCAGACCGAGTTCAGCGACCAATTCCGGATGCGTGGCCGGTGTGCCACGGGTTTGCAGTAAATCCAGCAGGAATTCACGACTGGGGACGGGGTTGTCATAGCGCTGGGCTTCCCGCTCAGCAAAGGGATCTTTATTCTTTTTCTTTCCCATGGGAAATGTCCTCACACAAACAGAGTACAGGTTTGTACTCTGGTCCGGCGCATTGGCACACAAGGCAGTGCCTTAGCCAACGCGCCGGACATTCAATAGGACTCAACCGATCTCCGATCGGGTTTACACCGCGAACGCATGCCGCAAAACGATGGTTTCGCTGCGGTCAGGCCCGGTTGAGATGATGTCGATGGGCGCACCCACGACTTTTTCAATATAGGCGATATAGGCCCGTGCATTGGCGGGCAGTGCATCGACGGATTTTGCGCCAACGGTGCTTTCTTTCCAGCCCGGCAAGGTTTCATACACCGGAACGACTTGTTCAAATCCTTCCGACTCGGCAGGCACCGTCATCGGGTTGCCATCTTTGTCTTTATAGCCGACACAAACGTTCACTTCGTCCATGCCGTCCATCACATCCAACTTGGTCAAGCAGATGCCCGAAATGGAATTGATCTGAATGGCATGACGCACTGCGACGGCATCAAACCAACCGCAACGACGCGCCCGACCTGTCGTAGAACCAAATTCATGTCCGCGCTGCGCCAAACCAGCACCGGTTTCATTCAACAATTCGGTTGGGAACGGACCACCGCCCACGCGCGTGGTATAAGCTTTGGTGATACCCAACACGTAGTCTAAATACAAAGGACCAACACCCGAGCCAGTGGCTACACCGCCTGCGGTGGTGTTTGATGAGGTGACATACGGATAGGTACCGTGGTCAATATCCAGCAATGATCCCTGCGCGCCTTCAAACATGATGTTGGCACCGCTGGTTCTGAATTGATGAATCAGGTCGACGGTGTCGCAGGCTAAATCTTTAATCTGGGCGGCCCATGCCATAGCATCGTCGAAGACCTGATCAACCGATAACGCAGGCTGACCATAGTATTGCGTCAACGTGAAATTATGGTAGTCCAACACTTCGGTTAATTTCTCGCGGAAGATCTCCGGACGGTAGAGATCGCCCAGTTTCACCGCACGACGCGCGACCTTATCTTCATAGGCAGGGCCAATACCGCGCCCTGTTGTACCAATGGCTTTAGCACCACGGCGTACTTCCCGCGCCTGATCTAAAGCAACGTGATAGGGCAGAATCAGCGGACACGCCAAGCTCACACGAAGGCGCTCACGAACCGGCACACCCTTACTTTCCAGCATGGCCATTTCTTTTAGCAAGGCATCCGGTGCCACGACGACGCCATTGCCGATGATGCAGGTAACGTGTTCCCGCAGGATGCCGGATGGGATCAAATGCAAGACGGTTTTTTCGCCGTCAATCACCAAGGTATGGCCTGCGTTATGGCCGCCCTGATAGCGGACAACGGCCTTGGCTTCGTCGGTCATCAGGTCAACAATTTTACCCTTGCCTTCATCGCCCCACTGCGTTCCGAGAACTACGACGTTCTTACCCATGAGTTGCACTAACCTTTTCAGTAATCAAATAAGAGAAATTAGACGAATACTCAACGTCACACCGCAACGACTTGCCAGGTTCCTGACAAGGTCTCCAGCCGATGTGAACAATTCAATTCTTTTGCTTCAGCCGGCTCACCACTGAACCCTTGCACCACCACCGCACCTTCACCACGGAGCTGCTCTACGGTCTGCTGCAAACTGGCATCGGCGCCCACCGGCGCGTAAATTCTCCGCCGTACTTGGCGCAGGCCGGGGTCGGTCAAACTGCCCAGGGTTTTCAAATCCGCTGAGAAACCCGTCGCCGGTCGGCTTCGCCCATAGGCCGCACCGGTATCGTCATAACGACCACCTTTGGCGATGGCATGCCCGTGTTCTTTATGAAACAACGAAAACACCAGACCCGTATGATAGTTGTAGTCCCGCAGTTCTGCTAAGTCGAGGTGCAAACGCACTTCAGGATGACGTTGTTGCAATACCGCCAACAGATCCTGCAAGGCCGTCAGTTGAGACTCAACCTGATATTGCGCCAAACGCGATGTCAAATCATGTAACAACTCAACAGAACCCGACCACGTTGGCATATCCATCAACAACGCCTGCGCTTCGGGGTCAGCGACATTGGCATGCACCCAAGCCTTTAACTCCGGCAGGGCACGCTGACGCATCAGCCCGTACAGCTCTGCACGCTGCGTATCATTCAGCGCTAGGGCATCAATCACGGCATGATAAATGGAGACATGGCCAATATCTAAAGTCAGCGAGTCCAAACCCAACGACTGCGCCAAGGCAACCATTAAACAGATAACCTCTATATCCGCCGACAATTCTGAACTGCCATAGATTTCCGCACCCACTTGCAGCGGGTTGCGCGATGATAGCAAAGAGGATTTGCGCGCATGCAATACCGGTGCGCAATAACAATAACGGGCTACGCCCATGCGTCCAATACTGTGCGCATCCATCCGCGCCACTTGCTGGGTAAGATCCGGACTGATCCCCAATAAGCGGCCGGACAATTGATCGGTCACTTTGAAAGTCAGCAAATCTAAGTCATTGCCCAGCCCGGTCTGCAAGCTCTCAAGAAACTCGGCTTGCGGCGGCATCACCTGCTCATAGCCCCACGTTTGAAAGAGATCTAGGGTGCGCCGACGTAGCGCTTCTACATGCGTCGCCATCGGTGGCTGGACTTCTTCAATAGCATCAGGCAGAAGCCAACGATCAGTGTTGTTCATAGCACTCACAACCGTCAGAACATAAAAAAACCGGGACTCTGCCCGGTTTGCGGAAGTATAAACGCTTTGCCGAGAAGTCGCTAGCGTTCTAGCGACGACCGCCTAAGCCATCGTTCAAGTATTGGAAGAACTCGCTTTGCGGTTCCAACACGAGAAGGTCACCCGTTCCGAAGGAATCCCGATAAGCCTGCAAGCTCCGCCAGAAGGAGTAGAACTCCTCATCCTGGGAGAATGCCTGCGCATACACTTGGGCAGCGATCGCATCGCCTTCACCGCGGGTGATCTGAGCTTGCCGGAAGGCATTCGCTACAATCTCCGTACGCTGACGATCGGCGTTAGCCCGAATACCTTCCGCCTGTTCGCTACCACGGGCTCTGATTTCCGTCGCTAATTTTTCCCGATCTGTCGCCATACGGGTGTAAACGTTGTTGCTCACTTCTTGCGGCAGGTCGATACCTTTAATTCGGATATCAACAACCTCAACACCCAATGCCTCACGACCCAAAAGGTCTACCCGATCCCGGATCTCCAGCATTAACTGGTCACGTTCACCGGAGACCACTTCATACAGCGTACGCGTACCGAAGGCGCTGCGCAGACCATCGTTCGCCAGGGCAGACAACCGCTCTGACGCGGCCAGCTCGTCACCGGCCGTGGCAGCGTAGTAATCACGCGGCTGGACGATACGCCATTTCACGAAGGCATCCACGTTGACCGGCTCTTGGTTCACGGTTAAGAAGCGCTCAGGACGCGATACGTTGGTCAGAACTCGCCCGTCAAATCGACGTACGGTGTCCACAAAGGGCAGTTTGAAATGCAGGCCCGGACGCACATCATTGTTCACCACTTCACCAAAGCGCAACTGCACAGCGCGCTCTCTTTCCGTGATGATGTATAGCGATTGACTGCCGATGAACACGATCAAGGCAAGCACAACCAATAAGACTGAACTGCGATTATTCATTGGTCACACCTCCTCAGTTACGGGTCGGATTCTGTCGAATCCGTCGTTCAAGTTCATCGGTAATACGGCGTAAATCCGTATCCGTCAGTCCCGCCGCTCCGGCATTGCCACCGGCAATACGATCTAACGGCAGATACATCATGTTGTTGCTGCCTTCGCGCACGTCCAGCAAGACTTTGTTCGCGTCACCGTAAATGGCCGACAGGGTCTCCAGATACAAACGTTCACGCGTGACTTCTGGCGCCTGCGCGTATTCGTTATAAAGACTCAGGAAACGCGCTGCATCACCTTCGGCAGTAGAGACTAGCTGCGCCCGATAGGCCGCTGCTTCCTCTAATTGCCGCTGGGCCGCACCACGCGCTTCGGGAATCACCTGGTTGGCGTAGGCTTGCGCCTGGTTGATCACCCGTTGCTCGTCTTCACGTGCCCGGATCACATCATCAAAGGCATCACGCACCGGGTTGGGCGCCTGCGCTTCGCGGATGTTGACCGCACTGATGGTAATACCCGAGCCATATTCGTCGATATAGCTTTGCAGACGTTGGCGCACACCATCCGCCAGCGCCGTACGACCCGCAGTTAACACTTGATCCATCGCCAAACTACCTACCTCATGACGCAAGGCAGCGTTGGCAGCATCTTCCAAGCTACGTTCGGGCGAACGTACGTTTAAGGCAAAGGCGCGCGCATCCGACGCCAGATACTGCACCGTCATCGACACGTCCACGATGTTGTCGTCTTCGGTCAGCATCAAACCTTGATAAGCGTAAGAGCGTAAATTGGTGACATTGACCTTCTCTACTTGGTCGATCAACGGCAGCTTGAAGCGCAGACCTGGCATTTCCATTTTGTAGAAATTACCAAAGCGCAGCACTACGCCCCGCTCCTGTTCATCCAGGGTGTAGAAGGCGTTGTACAAGCCTGCACCCAAAAGAACGACGACTGCAGCCAGCCATAGCCCTTTGGCACTGCCAGGCTGACCACCACCCGAGCCACCTTGATTACCACCTTGGTTGCCGCCCCGTTTATTGCCACTGAGCCATTGGTTGATCTTTTTCGTCCAATCACCAATCAACTGATCGAGATCTGGCGGACCATCTTGCTTGCCGTTTTGTCGACGACCCCAAGGATCCTGATCGTTGCGCTGGTTATCAGGCGGTTCGTTCCACGCCATGGTTCTCTCCGATTATCATCATTAACGTTCAAAAAACTCTTTCGTTGGCGGCGCAATGAAAGCATCTTGTGCAATGCCACAGCGCGTCAACATCCGTTGAAAATCTTTCTTCTGTAAGCGTATACGTAGTACGGTGTTTCCAGACTCGTCATAATCTTCTTTTTGTACCGCGTCCGCGGCAAACAATTGAGCCCGTAAAGCCGACCAACGAGGTGGTATGGCAACTTCACCAATGAACAACTCGTCGCCCAACCACGCCGCAATCGCTTTGCGCAACAACTCAAAACCCGACTTATCCAAGGCCGAAAGCCAAACCGCTGCCGGGCGACCTTCTGCATCGTAATCAATTTGTGGCGGTTTACCCAATAAATCGACCTTATTAAACACTAACACGGTGGGGGTTTCATCCACTGCCAGTTCGCTTAACACTTCGTTTACTTGCTCGATGTTGGCATCGCGTTCTTCGGCGGCACAATCAATGACATGCAATAACAGATCGGCCTCGGCCGTTTCCTGCAAGGTGGCTTTGAAGGCCTCCACCAATTTATGCGGTAAATGGCGAATAAAACCAACCGTATCGGCCAGAATAACTTCGCCCATGTCGTCCACTTTTAGCTTGCGTAACGTCGGATCAAGGGTCGCAAACATCTGATCAGCGGCGTACACGTCAGCGTCGGTCAAGGCATTGAACAAGGTGCTTTTACCGGCGTTGGTATAGCCCACGATGGCAACCGTAGGTGTATCCGAGCGCTGGCGCGCCCTGCGGCCTTGATCGCGCGTGCGCTCTACCTTTTCGAGCCGCTTTTGGATGCTACCAATGCGCTCACGCAAGAGTCGGCGGTCGGTTTCGAGCTGCGTTTCACCGGGGCCGCGGAGGCCAATACCACCCTTTTGTCGCTCAAGGTGGGTCCAACCCCGCACCAAGCGCGTGGACTGATATTGCAACTGCGCCAATTCAACTTGCAATTTACCGGCATGCGTACGGGCGCGTTGGGCAAAGATATCCAGAATCAGCCCTGTCCGGTCGAGGACTCGACATTCGATGAGACGCTCTAAATTGCGCTCTTGACTGGGCGATAAGGCATGATTAAACAGCACAACATCGGCTTCATGCGCCTTAACGGCTGCTTTGATCTCTTCAGCCTTGCCGGAACCAACAAATAATTTGGGATGGCGAACAGAGCGTTTGCCAGTGATGAGTGTTACAGGATCGGCGCCTGCTGAGCTGACCAATTCGACAAACTCAGCGGCATCCTCTCGGTCGTCACCCTCAGGGAAGTCGATGTGGACCAAAACTGCGCGGTCCCCACCTTGGGCACGTTCAAAAAACAATCAATAACTCCAGACTAGGCTTCCGCTTCGTCATCTTCGCCGTCATAAGGCAACTTCACCGGGCGCGATGGCACTACGGTGGAAATTGCATGCTTGTACACCATTTGCGATACCGTATTTTTCAACAGAATGACAAATTGGTCGAAGGACTCTATCTGGCCTTGCAGCTTGATCCCGTTCACCAGGAAAATGGATACAGGGATGCGCTCTTTACGCAGGAAATTCAGATAAGGATCCTGAAGGCTCTGTCCTTTGGACATCGTATACTCCTCAGTTATTGTAATAGTTATCAGGGTGATGCCCTTCAGCGTATCGACTGCGAGGCACCCTCGGCCATTCGCCCTCTTTGGACGACCTACCCTGTATTCAGTGTTCTAACCGCGAGAGAAGGCTCGCCCCTAGATAAATCCACTGGCACTAAACGTAATCTTGTCGTGTTATCTCGTTAAGTCTTGCTACGACTTCCGCTCTCAGATTGGGCGAAAGAGTATCAAAGCTCGTCAGGTTGCGCCAGCCCCGCAACCACGTAAGCTGTCGTTTCGCCAGTTGGCGTGTTGCTGCCAAACCTTGTGCTCTCATCTCATCCCAACTCAGGTTACCACTAATATAGTCCCACATTTGTCGATAGCCAACACAGCGTATTGACGGGTGATTGACGTGTAGGTCACCGCGTTCGTACAACGCACGCACTTCTGCTTCAAATCCTTGCGCTAACATGGCGTCAAAGCGTTGTTCAATGCGCTGGTGCAAGGTCGTGCGTTCGAGCGGCTGTACCGCGAATTGCGCCACTGGCCAAGGAAAGTCGGGGGCGACTTCACCGGCCGGGAGCATGGGTGCTTTTTCTTGCCATAAGGCACTGAGGGGCTGTCCTGTACTGAGACAGACTTCCAGCGCCCGGACCAGGCGTTGTCGGTTATTGGGGTGAATACCGGCGGCCGCGTCAGGGTCTAGGCGCGTCAGTTCGGCGTGCAGGCTGGCCCAACCTTTCTGCTCTCCCCGCCGTTCCAAGTCGGCGCGCAACTCCGCCTGAGCGGGCGGCAAGGGCGCCAGATTGGAGAGCAACCCGCGAAAATACAGCATGGTGCCGCCCGCTAAAATAGGCTGTTTGCCACGGGCCGTGATGTCTTTAATCAGCGCCATGGCGTCATCACGAAAAGCGCTGACAGAATAGCTTTCGCTGGGGTCAATAATATCCAACAGATGATGCGGGATGCCCTGCTGTTCTTTGGCCGTCGGCTTTGCCGTGCCGATGTCCATACCGCGATAGACCAAGGCGGAATCCACCGAAATCACCTCGCCATCCAGTTGCTTCGCCAGCTCCACGGCCAATCCGGTCTTCCCCGATGCCGTGGGCCCCATAAGGCATATGATCGGTTTCATTACATCATCTATCCTTCGTCAGCGGATAGCATTGCTGGCACCTAGGGCCTTTCGAGCGGACGCCGTAAACCCATCCATGGGGGCTCGGATGCGCCCATCCAGGGCGCATACGCCTCTCGAAAGGCCCTAGGTGCCAGCAATGATATCCTGAACCCATCAACATTGCCGGAAACATCAAACGCGAAAATGACAATGAGAGTTCAACAATCATTATTGGGAATCGTCGCGACCAGATCGCGGGTTATCGGCCATAAAAAAGGCAGGCAGGTGTGACAGAGGGCCTCTGCGCACAGGACGTGCGCAGCGGAGCCCCCATGGATGGGTTTATGGCGTCCCGATGTCACACCTGCCTGCTTTTTTTATGGCTCCGATGCTCACTGCCCACGCAAAAACAGCTTATCGAGTTCGTGCATCGACAACTGCACCCAAGTCGGACGCCCGTGATTGCACTGCCCGCTGCGCTCGGTGGCTTCCATATCGCGTAACAAACTGTTCATTTCCGGGAGCGTTAGCTTGCGATTGGCCCGCACCGAACCATGGCACGCCATGGTCGACAATATTTCATTACGTGCGGCGAGAATGGCATCACTGGATTCGTATTGCACCAATTCAGCCAGCACATCACGCACCAAATTCTCCACCTGTTGAGCACCAAAAAACACCGGCACCTGCAACACAGAAACTTGTTCCGGCCCGGTACGACGAATATCAAAACCAAAGTTAACGAACACCTCAGAGAATTCTTCCGCCACATCCGCTTCACGCTGGCTGACGTTTAGTGTAGCGGGCACCAATACCGGCTGGGCGGGCATTGATTGCCCTTCCATTGCGGCTTTCATGCGTTCATAGGTAATGCGTTCGTGCGCGGCATGCATATCCACCAGCACCATACCCTCGGTGTTCTGCGCCAGAATGTACACCCCATGCACTTGTGCCAGTGCGAATCCCAACGGCGGCACATCGCTCTCTACCTCGGGGTGCAGCGCTTTGTACGCGCTGATGTGTTCCTGCACACCTGACACAGACGGCCGTGTCGCTTGCGCAGACATCCAACTGCGCGTCCCGGCATTGTCCAAAACGGTCGAGTTCGTGCGCACCGGCGACGGCTCTGCCAATACCGGGTTCGCATTCGGTGACCACAAAGGTGCCGCCTCATCCCGCAGACGCATGGTGGTTTGCTCGGGCGCAGCCTGCTGGGGTACGACATGTGCTACGTTAGCGACTTTTTGCGCTTCAGGCGTCACTTCCGCCAAGGCGCGATGCAACGAGCGAAACAGAAAGTCGTGCACGGTACGCGAATCACGAAAACGGACTTCGTGCTTGGTGGGGTGCACGTTCACATCCACCCCTTGCGGGTCCAGCTCGAAATAAAGCACGAACGCCGGATGCCGACCATGAAACAGTACATCCCGATAGGCTTGCTTTACCGCATGCGATACCACACGGTCACGCACCGGGCGGCCATTCACAAAGAAATACTGCAAGTCCGCCTGCCGACGGTTGAAGGTCGGCAAGCCCATCCAGCCGCGCAAGGTCATGCCAAGGTGCGTGACATCTAGAAACACACTTTGCTGAATGAAATCCGCTGAGCACAATTGCGCAATGCGTTTTTCCTGCTCGGCCTGACTGTGGCAGGCGGTTAAACTGTGAATCGTCTTACCGTTATGCTTCAAGCTCAGGAAGCGTTCCCATTGACTGAGCGCTACCCGTTTGAAGGTCTCTTCCAAATGGCCGAATTCGGTTTTTTCGGTTTTAAGGAATTTGCGTCGTGCAGGGGTATTAAAGAACAGGTCGCACACTTCCACGCTGGTGCCGACAGGGTGAGCAGCGGGCGAAACGACCGGCACCATGTCACGGCCATCGGTGCGTGCTTGCCAACCATCGGCGGCATCGATATGGCGTGAACTTAATGTCAGCCGCGACACTGAACTCACCGACGCCAGTGCCTCACCACGAAAACCGAGCGATGCCACGCCTTCCAGTTCGTCCAAATCGTAGATTTTACTGGTGGCATGACGGCTCAATGCCAAGGCCAGCTCGTCCTGGCGGATACCATGCCCATCATCACGCACCAGTAAGCGCTTAACGCCGCCCTGTTCGACATCTACCTGAATGCGCTTCGCACCGGCGTCCAAACTGTTCTCCAGCAGTTCTTTCACCACGGACGCTGGCCGCTCAACCACTTCCCCGGCGGCTATCTGGTTGGCTAAGCGCGGCGAAAGCACTCGAATAGCGCGTTGCAAAAAAGGCTGTTTGAGGTTATCCACTGGGCACCCGCAACACCTGACCCACACGGATAATGTCCGAGTTCATATTATTGATTTCACGCAAGCGCGACAGACTAACCCGATGCCGGGCCGCGATACCCGACAAGGTATCGCCACTGCGCACGGTATAGCTCGAAAATGTTTGGCTGTTGGCCCGCTGGGCATAGACCCACGTATTCGGAGGGGGATGGGCGTCAAAGTGGCCTTTGATGCCATTAAAAATAGCCTGTGCCAAGCGCCGACGATAGGCTTGCGAACCGAGGTTACGCTCATCCGCCGCGTTGGACATAAATCCGGTTTCGACCAGTATCGATGGCACATCCGGTGAACGCAGAACAGCAAACCCTGCTTGCTCTACTTGTGGTTTGTGCAAGCGGGTGATACTGCGCAATTGCCCCAATACACTGGAGCCGACAGTCAAGCCTTCTTGCATGGAGTGGGTCATGGCAAGATCCACAATCACACTCCGCACCACCGCATCCATGGATTCCAAATTCACGCCACCGACGCCACCAATCGTATCCGCCGCATTCTCGCTTTCGGCGAGATAACTGGCCATGGTAGAGGTTGCGCCCCGGTCTGACAGCGCATAAACCGAGGCACCCGATGGCTGCGGACTGGTAAACGCATCCGCATGCACAGACACAAAGAAATCGGCGTTTGCCTCGCGGGCTAACTGGCGCCGCCGGACTAAGGAAATATAGTAGTCACCCGTACGCACCATAAAAGGCGTATACCCCGGCGTGGCCTCGACCAAGGCTTCTAGTTCACGCGCGATGGCCAATACCACATTTTTTTCAAACGTCCGACTGCGTCCGATGGCACCGGGATCTTCGCCGCCGTGCCCGGCATCGATGGCGATGATGATGTCGCGCTGCCCACCGGTTTGCGCCTGGCGCACTTCACGCGCTGCTTGAACCGTAGTAGAGGCATCGTCCTCCCGCTGCAGGTCAATGACCAAGCGATGGCCGTATTGTTCGTTTGGGGGTAACACAAAACTGCGTGGACTGAGAGCTTCAGTAAGGTCCAACACCACCCGCAAACCACCATTTTCCCGCTGTGCCGCCCGCACCGAACCGACCCCACTGTCGGTCAATTCCAGGGCATCCAACGCGGTAAACAGGTTGGCATCTTCAAGATCCACGACCACACGGGAGGGGTTTGTCAGGGTAAAAACACGATGGTCGGCAGGCTTTGTTAAATCCAGCACCAACCGGGTATGATCCGGTGCCCGCCATAGGCGCAAATTGGTAACGATGTTGGTGGCACTGAGGACGCCAGAGAGCGCCCAAATACTCACACTCAGCAAAATTAATAGGACGCGTTGGCTCATACTTGCTGCTCACCTTTCAGGGGCTCTATCCACTGCTGCCCAAGTGGTGTGTAGGCATGCCAGTGCAGTAACCGTCCGGCACCCTGCTCAACCAAGTGCAAGATGACGTCAGGGCTACGCAACACCCCTCGCCCTTTGTCGGGCCACTCCACCAAACAGACAGCATCGGCGGTGTCATAATCGCGAATGCCGATGAACTCCAACTCTTCCGGATCCGCCAAACGGTATAGATCGAAATGGAACACTCGCATGCTATCCCATTCATAGCCCTCGACCAATGTGTAGGTCGGACTCTTTACGGTTCCCTGCCACCCCAAGCCGTGCAATATACCGCGCGTTAGGGCCGTTTTACCCATACCCAAGTCACCGTGCAAATAAATCATCGCACCGGGGTGACGTTGGACCGCTGGCGACAGACGTACACCACAACGCTCCGTAGCATCTGCATCCGGCAACCAAAGTTGACCTTCAATTAAGGATTGTGTGGATGTTGAAACTGTTGACATACCGACGCGTGATTCTCGTTTGGGTCGCTGATGGTTGGCGTGCAGTGTATCATTCTCCCCTAATTCACTCTACATCGACACTGACTCGCTTATGCAGCCTATTGCCGCCCTTGACCTTCACGCCCTCCGCGACCGTCTGGTTGAGGCTGCGGCCGAGTTAGGGTTTGCCGATGTGGGCATTACAGGCATCGATCAAAGTGCTGAACAAGCACGCCATGAAGCTTGGCTGGCGGAAGGATATCATGGCCAGATGAACTATCTAGCCCAACATGGCGACAAGCGCTTTCATGCGGATCAACTGGTGCCCGGAACCCGCTCGGTGATCAGTGTGCGTATGGATTATCGCCCTGAGGCCGAAACTCGAGACTTGCTCGATCACCCCACCAAAGCCTACATTTCCCGTTATGCACTCGGGCGGGATTATCACAAACTGATGCGCAAACGACTGACCGCTTTAGGAAAATGGCTGGAAGATGAAGTAGGTCATTTAGGCTATCGCGCCTTTGTCGACAGTGCCCCGGTAATGGAGCGCGCCATCGCCCGCAATGCTGGCTTGGGCTGGCAAGGCAAGCACACCCTCATCATCAACGCGCAGGCCGGGTCTTGGTTTTTTCTCGGTGAACTCTTTACCGACTTGCCTTTACCGCCCGACCCACCACAAGCCACTGAACACTGCGGCAGTTGCACCCGCTGTCTGGAGGTGTGCCCGACGCAAGCCTTTGTTGGTCCTTGGGTATTGGACGCACGCAAGTGCATCAGCTATCTCACCATTGAACATCAGGGCGCCATTCCAGAACCCTTGCGCGCGCCCATGGGCAACCGTATCTTTGGTTGCGACGATTGCCAGATATTTTGTCCCTGGACCAAATTCAGCCTGCCGACCAAAGAGGACGATTTCACGCCGCGCCATCAACTCGACGATACCGAAGTGCTGGCTCTTTTCTTATGGGATGAAGCGACGTTCTTGCAACGTACCGAAGGCATGGCCATCCGCCGCACCGGCTATGAAAACTGGCTCCGCAATACCGCCATTGCCTTAGGCAATGGCCGCGCACGACCGGACATTATCGCCGCCTTGAAAAGGCGACGCGCGGAGGTATCACTCATGGTCGCCGAACACATTGACTGGGCACTTGCCCAACTGACCACAAGAGCACAGCATGACTCCGAGTGAACAAGAAAAAATAGAACTCGAACATGAAGCCGCCAAGCTCTTTATGCGGTTGTATGAGAAACAGTTTGGCGTACCGATGCGGCATATTTGGCACAATGAGCCACGCAAGCCCGATGTTTCTTGTTATTTGAATGACCAAAAGCTCGACTTGGAAATTGCTCACCTGTACGGCAGCGAAGCAGAAGCCATGTTGATTTTGCACCGCGAAGTGAACCAGCGCACCCTCGAAGCCTTGCATCTGCTGCTGGAGGTGCCGGTTAAAGAACGTCTGTTAAAAGCCCTGAATACGATACTCATCAACAAAGCCGAAAAGTCTTATCACAGTCAGCGCGTGTGGTTGGTGCTGCGCAACGCCAATCCCCTGTGGTCACGCGCGGATATTGAAGCCCGCCGGGATCAACTCAGCCTGCCTGCCAATCACCCGTTTGAGCAAATATGGATGGTGGGCGATATGGCCGGAAAATCGGGCTTGGTGCAATTGTTTCCTGTCTCATTACAGGAGCACCCATGAACATGGAAATCGGTTTATTTTTTGCCATGGTCATTGGCGGTGGCTGGAGCATGGCACGTTTGGCACAGTATGGGCGTTTGCCGGGCATTCTCGGCATGCTCGTGTTCGGTTTGCTCTTGAGCGGCATCGCCAAACCGTCCATCCCCGATCTGGCGTGGGATCTGGAACCCTTTATTAAATCTCTCGCACTGATCATTATTTTGTTGCGTGCGGGCCTCGCCATTCGGCGACGGGTACTCGCCAGGGTCGGTCGAACGTCCTTATTATTAGCCATCATCCCTTGCACCCTCGAAGCCATGGTATTAACGCCCTTGTTGCATTGGGTCTTCGGTCTGGATTGGTTCATCGCGGCTCTGGCCGCTTGGATGCTGGCCGCTGTCAGCCCGGCGGTGATTGTGCCCACCATGTTGGCCTTGCAAGCCGAAGGGCGGGGGCAAAAGAATCACCTTCCTACACTGATCATGAGCAGCGCCTCGGTGGATGATGTGGTCGCCATTACGCTGTTTTCGACGCTGCTGGTCTTGGCAGTCGGCAGCGATACTTCGGCTGAAATAGCCTCAGGCTTAGTTTCTTCTTTGCAGGGATTGGCTTGGGTGCCGGTCTCTGTTTTGGGCGGAATTCTACTGGGCGCGGTGGTCGGCTGGGTGCTGGCCCTGTGGTTGAAAAAACAGTATCGCCATATTCGTGCTACCGACAAAACCCTGTTAATTGTTGTGACTTGCCTTGCCATGGTGGCTTTGGGTGATGCCATGGGGTTGGCTTCACTGCTGGCCGTGATGACCATTGGCTTTGTGGTATTGGAACGCGCCGAGCCGATCGCGCAGGAAGTGGCATTGAAGCTGGCTAAGTTCTGGATACCGGCCGAGATTTTGTTGTTTGTTTACATCGGCATGCAGGTTGACCTAACCATCGCTTGGCAAACGGGCTTACTGGGTTTAGCGGTGCTAGCAGCGGGTTTATTGGCACGAACGGTGGGCGTCTACATCGCTACCGCTTTTGATCCGCACTTGTCATGGTTTGAACGCAGTTTTTGCGCTGCCGCCTTTGTCCCTAAAGCCACGGTTCAGGCAGCTTTAGGGGCCATACCTTTGAGCGCCGGGCTGGCGGGTGGCAGCGTCATTCTCTCGCTGGCGGTGCTCGCCATTCTCGTGACGGCACCCTTGGGTTTGGTGCTCATTCGCCGGCTCGGCGCAGCGCTGGATTAAGCGCTGCCAAGCAGCGTCAATACGTCACCTATCTGCTCTACGGCGGAAAATCCGGAGGTCCCTTTGGGCGGTGCGGCCACCACTTCATGCTCCCAAATGAGCTCATGCGGCACATGAATGGCCTGCGCCCCGATGGCCAATACGGGCAAAATATCCGACTTCATGGAGTTGCCCACCATCACAAAGTGTGTGGGTTCCACCCCATGGCGCAGCAAGATCTGGGCGTAAGTGTCCGGGTCTTTCTCACTGACCACTTCTACCTGCGCAAAATAGGATGACAATCCGGAACGCGCCAGCTTTGCCTGTTGGTCTAACAAGTCACCCTTGGTAATGACCAATAAGCGATAGTGTGGAAACAGGGCCTCCAACACATCCGGCACACCCTCAATAACCGTGACATCTGCCCTCAACATGGTTTGTGTGAGGTCCAAAATGCGTTGCACATCGGCCCCCGAAATACGTCCTTCCGTTAACTCAACGGCTGTTTCGATCATCGACAACGCAAAGGACTTCACACCATAGCCATAATGCGCCAGATTCTTGATCTCTGTTTTGTTCAGATGTTCATCCACCCACGACGGGCTGTGATAGTGCGTCAATAATTGCTGAAACTCGGTTCTGGCCATGCGAAATAAATATTCGTTATGCCAAAGGGTGTCATCGGCATCAAAGGCAATGGTGGTGATGGTAGGTTGCAGCGGCGACATCGTCATAACGGGAAAAAACCTTAAAGGTCACGTGCGCGATCCAATAGCGCGCGCAACTTACGTAAACTGGGTAAAATACTTTGCGCTTCTGCAAGCCCAAACTGTGGCAAAAGCTGCGCAATATCCGGCGAGATACTGTTGATAGCGCGCTCACGCAATGCCCGGCCCGCATCGGTCAGCATCACCAATTTACCGCGACCGTCCGCCGGATTAGGTATCAAGCGGATCAGGGCGCGTTTTTCCAAGCCCGCCAAGGTATGCGACATACTGGTTTTTGGTACCTGAAATACGCGAGCCATGTCTATTGGCGTGCGTCCATCGCCCAAGCGCACTAAGTGATTCAACGCCGTAAAGTGATGAATGGTCAAGCCATCTTCAAGCCGGGACTCTAGTAACGCCCGGCTGAGCTGAGCGATGATGCCCACCTCATTAAGTAACTCGAACATCATTCGACCATCGACGGACGAAGGGTCATCATGTGTGTTTGATCTTGGCATCCAGACTCCAGCGCGGGGTTTGCGGCACGGGTGCAGCATACCCTAATCGGCCGAGCATCTGAACGGTTTCTCCGTTGTTCGCCAGGGTCCGATGTGCGGTGTCGTACAGTTCTGCCATTTCCGGGTATTCCTGCAAACACTGACTGACCGGATGCAAGGCCAACCCTTGCTGTGTGGTCTGCAAATTCAATCTCAGCCAAGCTCTGCCCGCCGCAATTTGGCTGTTCCGGGAATTGTCAGCACTGGTTAACCAAACGAAAGCCGGGGTGGCGGCCAGCATCGGCTGGTACATATCAATGCCCGCGTTATAGCTGACTGTGCCAGGTGTCGCGAGGTCTTCGCGGGTCACCAACCCTAAAGCAATCAGACCATCGAGTGGCATACCGCCAACATCAATACCATCCGGATTGGCGTTAATTTCTGCCTTGCCCAAACGCATCAAATCCACGCTTTCGCCAATGGCCGCTGGGGTAGTGTATTCGATCATCCACGCATCCCAGATCAACGCCCGTAACTCAGCAACACGAGCCGCGTTGACGGTACCATCGAAACCAATGCCTTGCACGGACGGATTGAGGCCTGGGAGTGCTTCCGCAGCCACCGCCCGCATCATATCAAACGGCTCTTTGGTAGAACGGCGATGGGGAATCTGGGCAAACAACGGGTCCAACGAACGGTTATCAAACACAAAGCGAGCCCGCGCAACGGGCAACTCGCCCAACACATCTTCAGATGAGCCTTGCGGGAACAGCGTTGTTTCGACTCGATAGCCCCGTGCCGACGCCGCAATGGTCATCTGCTCGAGAAAACACCCAAGACCAATGGTCAATTGTCGATCGAATGGGTCAGTCACGGGTAGCCGACGCGCCGGATCAACCCACAAGGTGACGACATTTTCTTCCCGTAAATCGACCAGCCAAGGTTGAAGGTTGTGCGGATTGGGCGCCAAGATGGCGTGCGAGAGAGCAAACCGGCGCGGCTCTTCGTACATTCCGGCTTGTGCCCAAGGAGCAAGCGCTGCATGTGGGGTTCGAGTCGCGGAGAATAGGCCTAAGCCACCTCCGGCAGCAACAATGGCGCCACCGCCCACCAGAGTCATAAGGTGGCGTCGTGATAACCGTGAAGCGTTTGAGTTTTGCATCCTGTATCTCCTGAAATAAAAGCACTCAGTGACTATATAGTGCAACTTCGTACTATACAAGTACGATGTTGCACTATTTTATGGTATTGTTCTTGCTGTAAAAATAATAACCGTCGCACTGATGCGACGAATGGCAATGGCGCCTATGTCCAAACTCGTATCCGCGAGCGTGGCATGGGCGTTTTTTTTTGGCCGATCAGAGGATGTTTTATGTTGTGGCTGACGTACCCGGTTTACCTAATTCAACGGGAATGGCACTGGCGTGGCCTGTGCTTGAGCCTGCTCCTATTACTGGGGTTGCTGATCGCCGTATCGTTGCGGTCTAACGCTTCCGCGGCCCCGGTACTCGGCTTACTGTGTTATCTCATATTGGGAACCTTGTGGCTGATCCGCACCGAGGTCGTGCGCCTGCGCGACTACTGTGCAACTGCGCTGGAGGCAGGCACCTTTACACCGCCCGACAGTGCACAATGGGTGGTATTGCGACCGGTAATTGGCCATTTACAGCCACTGCTCATGGGGCTAGAGCGTCAACAACAGCGGTTGCAACAACGCTTGGAGGAAATTTCACATGCCTCGCAAGAGCTGGAAAACAGTGCCATAGCAGTCACCAGAAACGCTGAACAGCAGAGCGATGCGGCTACCACGGCCGCGGCGGCCGTTGAAGAGTTAAATGTGAACATCGGACAGGTTGCGCACCTTGCGGATGTTTCTCGCCAAGCCAGCTTGGACGCCCGTCAGCAGCTCTTCGATGGTGCACAACAACTCACCGTTTTGGTGCAAAACGTCACCGAAATGGCGCAACAGTCAGAGTCTACCCAGCAACTTATCAATGCTCTGTGTGAACAATCGAGCACCATCAACACCATGTCGGGCACCATTCGAGGCATTGCTGAACAAACCAATTTACTGGCGCTCAATGCCGCCATTGAAGCAGCAAGAGCGGGCGAAAGCGGGCGGGGGTTTGCGGTGGTTGCCGATGAAGTTCGTCGCTTGGCGCTGCACAGCCAGGAGTCCGCCACGATCATCAGCAACAACAGCGATACCGTGCAGGCGCACATCGGGCATGCAACTGAACAGGTGTCGTCGCTTTCGCGCTTAGCGGTATACAGTGCCGAACAAGCTGACGCGGCCCGTGAATTGTTGGATGTGGTGCAAAGCACTGTCCAAGCGATGACGGAACAGGTCATTCAGGTCGCGGTCAGTACCGAACAACAAGGACAGGCCGTGGTCGAAATCGCCACCTTGGCCGACCACGTTCGACAGGGCAATCAAGACAATTTGAAGTCAGCGGATCAGGCACGAGCTGTTGCCCATCATCTGGCGCGCTTAACAGGATCACGCTCATGAATTCACTTCCGATTGTCTTCATGCTCTCCGGGTCGATGGTGGCCGCCTTGAGCCTTTTAGCGCTAGGGCTGCATGTACGCCAGCGACAACAACGGCGTTTGGAGCTTACCCTTACCCTGCATCAGTTACGTCTTCTACGCCAATTGATCGCCGCCTTGCAACGTCACCGCGGGCTCAGTAATGGGGTATTAAGCGGCGACAGCAGCCTACGGGCGGAGCTAGCACAAACGCGCCAAACTGTAGATCAACACATGCAGCAAAGCCTGATGTTAAGCACCACGCAACGCGAAGCATGGGATGCACTGCTCGATCACTGGAGCCGCTTGCGCCAGAGTGGGCACCTCACGCCCGAGAATAACTTGACCCAACACAGCCTGTTGATTCGCAACAGCCTGTATTTGCTCGAAGACATCGCGGTGAGTGCCGACTTAACCAAAGAACATCCTGCCCTACACTATGTTGCCGCGTTGTGGCGCGATCTGGTTCCCGCAGCCGAATGGGCCGGGCAAGCACGCGCCCTGGGTACAGGACTCGCCGCCCAAGGCAACAGCACGGCGGAACAGCGTGTTCGCTTACGTTTTCTCTATCAAAAAATTGAACAGTCGACGCAACGGACTTTTACGCTTCTACAAGACCATGCCCACCGTTTTCCGGAATCGACGTTGTCCGGGGTGAATGGCTGCGCCCAAGCCGTAAATGGTTTGCTGGCATGCATTGACAGGGATCTCTTGCAAGGCACCACACCGACCATTGCCGCACCGGCTTTTTTTGCTCAAGCCACAAAAACCATTGACCAGCTATTCGCTGTCGTCGATGCCGCCTTAGGGCAGTTGGAGCGGGCCCATAACATAACCGCGCAATAAGCTTTATATTTGCACAACACCTGCTACTATATACATCACGTATATAGCTCTGTAAGGGGTGCACCATGTCAGTTGGATCGGTATTTGTGAACAACAGAACTCAAGCGGTTAGATTACCCGCCGACACCCGATTTCCTGATCAGGTCAAGAAGGTAAACGTTCGCGTTGTTGGGCACGACAGGATCTTGTCGCCGATTGAAAACACTTGGGACACCTTCTTTCTCGCTGACGTGTCCGTAACCGATGACTTCATGACGGAACGTGCCGCTCAAGAGCAGTCGGAACGGGAAGCGTTTTGATGTTGAAGTACATGCTCGACACCAACATCGTCATCTATGTCATCAAGCGCCGCCCGATTGAAGTTCTGGAGGTGTTTAATCTTCATGCCGGTCAGATGTGTGTCAGCTCGATCACCTTAGCAGAGCTATTGCACGGCGCCGAGAAAAGCGCCAAACCTGAGCACAATCTGCGGCAAGTAGAAGAGTTCTTTTCTCGGTTGGATATTTTGGACTATGGTCAAAAAGCGGCCGCTCACTACGGCCAAATCCGCACTGAGCTAGAGCGCAAAGGCACGCCAATTGGCGTTAATGATTTGCACATTGCCGGTCATGCGCGCAGTGAAGGCCTAACGCTCGTAACGAACAATATGCGGGAATTCGAGCGCATCGAGGCACTGCGACTCGAAAACTGGGTTTAATACCACTTGGGAACCTTACCAACGTTATGCGTTATATAGGGTAAAAGCCCCTATCGCAATAAACCCCACACCAGCAATGTAGTGCAGGTACTTCTCATTGATGTAACCAGACAACAAGCTACCTGCCAATACACCAATGGCGGAGGCTACAATTAACGCGGCGGAGGCAGCGAGAAATACGGTGTACTTGCTGACTGCTTTATCGGTGGCGAACAGCATAGTCGCTAATTGTGTTTTGTCGCCGAGTTCAGCCACAAATACCGAGGCAAAAATGGTGAAGAAAATTTTCCAATCCATACCGCTAGGCTCGCAATAATTTGGCGCCAGAGTTTAGCACGCTCGACCTAAAAGACTAGGCTCCATGATAGGCCATCATTTCCGGCCCGAAACTTTGCCGGACCTCCTCTTTCATCCATTGCATAAACCACTTCACCTTAGCGCGCACAAAGTGTGCTTCTGGTGCTACCAGGTAGTAACCGTAGGGTGAATCCAGCTCTAGGGCGAACAGCTTTTTCAGCGCACCCTGATCCACAAAATGCTGCACTAAACTGCGCCGAACCAAGGCCACACCCTGCCCCCCCATGGCGGCATCCACCAGCATGGACGCATCGGCAATGGTCAAACAGCGCTCGGCCACAGCAGTTTCTATGTTGTGGCGGCGGAACCATTCCGCCCAACCTTGTTCGTCCGTACTGGTATCTTCCAATAAGGGCAATTGGGTCAGGTTATCGAGGCTCGGCGTGTGCTCGGCAATGAAGTCGGGGGTGGCGACCACCAGCAGACTATCACGGAGCAGAAACTCGCTGCGTAAACCGGGGTATTGACCGGAACCATAGCGAATCGCCAGATCCATTTCGCCGTCAGAAAAGGTTTCCAACTGCTGGGTCGGTTTAAGATTAAGGCGAATTTCCGGGTGCAGTTGCCGAAACTGCCCCAAGCGGGGCACCAACCAACGCGAGGCAAACGCTGGCATCACCGAGAGGTTAATGACGTTCGGGTCGGCATCATCCTTCACCAAGGTAACGCCTGCCCGCAGTGCCGAAAAACCTTGCTGTACATAGGGCAGCAACCGCTGTCCATCCTTGGTTAACCGCACTTCACGATTGCCACGCTCAAACAAACTCACGCCCAAGAAGTCTTCTAACTGACGAATTTGGTGGCTCACCGCCGCTTGGGTCACAAACAAATGCTCGGAAGCCCGTTTAAAGCTCTCGTGCTCGGCCACGTACCAAAAGGTACGCAACGACGTCAGGGGTGGTAAATCTGCCATGCAAGCCCTATCAAAGTGAAATGATCAACGATGGTCGCTGTCCCAATTGAACAACCACACACCTAAGGTAAGAAACAGTAACGTCATCCCACCCAATACCGCCAGATGGAATTGAATATCCAGCAGGCTTGCGCCGTCTAACATGACGCGACGGGCGGCTTCTACCAAATGCGTTAAGGGTAAGCACTGCGCTAACCACTGCAACCAATTCGGTGCGCCTTCGATGGAAAACCATGCGCCCGACAAAAACATCATGGGCCAGGTGCTGAAGTTGATCAAGCCGCTCGTTAATTCTTCGCTTCGACTGCGGGCAGCCATCAACAAACCCAACGCGGTCAAACAAAGCGCGCCTAAAATACCTACCACCAGCAAGTGAATATACTGACCGAGCATCACAATCTTCAGCGTCCACTGGCTGCCCAATAGCAGCGCGCTGCTCAACACCATCACCATTAATAAGCGCGATACAATATGTGCACTGAGAAATTCCCACGCCCCCAGCGGCGTTGCCTGTAGGCGTTTTAAGACCCCGTTTTTGCGGTAACGCACCATCACATAACCCACGCCAAACAGGCAGGCAAACATGATGTTCATCGCTAAAATTCCGGGCAAGGCCCAGTCCACATAACGAATATCGAGCCCGCCAATTAAACGGCGACGATATTCCGGGTCCATGTAGGCCAGTAAGCGCTCAACCACCGCGCCCTCGCTTGAGGTTTCGTTAATCCAATACAGCCGCTGGTCGACATCTAACACCATATGCACATGGTGGCGGCGCAACCGTTCTAACGCTGCGTCCAAACTGGCGTATTTCACCACGGCGACTTCTTCTAGGGTAGTGATCTGCGGCTTACTGACGTAGGCGTCAAGCTCACTGACCAGACCCACCTTGAACACCGGACGTGCGGTTGCACCAAAAATCAACGTGAAGCCTACAATCAACATAATGGGAAACAGAATATTCCACGACAGCGTTGCCCGGTCACGGAAGAATTCCAGATTGCGCGCCCGCAACACAGCCCAAAAACGCGCCAGCATCAGTTCGCCTCCTGCAAAGGATTACCGGTCAACTTGATAAACAGATCATCCAGCGTTGGGGTTTGCACCTGCAACTGCGATAACGGCACCCGGGCGGCCAGTAAATCCGCCAGCAGCACTTCAACCTGTTGGGTTTGAATATACAGCCGCCCTTGGCTGAGGTAGGAGGCATAGCGTTGACGCATGTCGTCGGGTAACACCACGTCATTCAACCCGACCAAGGCCCCGGAAAAATGCTCCGCCAACAGCGCTTGCGGTGCACCTTCAGCAATGATCTGACCTTGGTCCATGATGGCGATGTGGTCACACAGAGTTTCCGCTTCATCCATATAGTGCGTGGTCAACACAATGGTTTTACCGCGCGCCTTAATCTGTTGCAGTAGGTCCCAAAACTGGCGGCGTGCTTGCGGGTCCAGCCCCGTGGTGGGTTCATCCAGAAACACTACCCGAGGATCATTCACCAAGGCTAACGCCAGCAGCAGCCGTTGACGCTGCCCGCCGGAAAGCCGTCGCGCATCGCGGTTGACCACATCATGCAAGTGACACAACGCAACCAACTCATCCAACGCCAACGACCGCTCATAAAACGAAGCGAACAGGCGCAAGGTTTCACGCACGGTCAGATAATCGGGTAAGGCGGTTTGTTGAAACTGAATGCCAATATCCTGATAAATCGCACGCGCTTTCAAAGGTTGGCCAAAATAATGAATGTCGCCAGACGTAGGGCGTAAAATACCTTCCAACATCTCAATGGTGGTCGTTTTCCCCGCCCCATTGGGACCCAACAAACCAAAGCAGGTGCCCTCGGCCACCTGAAAACTGATATGATCTACGGCCGTCATCTGCGCATAGCGTTTTACCAGATGGCGGACTGTGATAACTGGCTGCATGTCACTCCATTGTGATTGGCAACAAAAAATTGCAGTAAGGTTGCGGCACAACGCTGCAAAGCATGGCATTTTATCCCGTTGGTGCAGGGCTTAATACCCCACGCCGTCGCTCAAATTTTTTTGGATGATTTTTTCCTTTATGCCGAACCCGATGATGGACGCCAAGCCGACGTTCAGTTTTGTCACCGAGCAGGCCACAACCCTGGGTGTGGACGCGGCTATTTTGCTGCAATTCGTCACTGAATTGTGGTCTTTACGCAGTTTTTCTGACGCGCCGGGAACATTGGCCGCGCCCGCCGAGGTATGGCTCAACCGGCTGCCGTTTTTTTCGCCGGCGCGATTTAAGCTGGCCTTGGAAACGCTGCACGATACCGGGCTGATTTGGGTCTCCGAAGATGAAGACCACATCCATGTTGAAATACCGGGTGACACGTCGGGACGACCGCCTAAAACAACCGTAAAGACCACCAGAACGCCGACCGTCACTCAGCCAACGCAGGCCAATCGAGCGGTCCAGACAGCGGACAGTGCTGCAGGGGAACCAACGGCCAGCGCAAACCCGGCCCGCCTGCTCAACCAAAGTGGTGATGCGTTATGGGCTCAATTGAGTCAAAACGACCAATCGTCCGCGCCTAAAAACACGGATCACACACCAGAGTCCGACCAAAGTACGCCCAAAAACAGCAGCGCTCCGCGAAAACGACAACGCGTCACGAGCCAGTGGCAGCCCAGTGATCAGTGTGCCGATATGGTGAAATCACGCGGCATAGATTGGGCATTTGCCATGGCACAACGGGAAGCCTTTGTGCTTTACTACATGGATTCAGGACAAATGAGTACCAGTTGGGACAGCAAGTTCCTCGACTGGGTGAATCGACGCTGGCAATATCACTTAAATGACCGACAACATGGCAACCAAACCCACGCCTCCGACGCGCAACCAAAAGACGACAGCCGTGAACGAGCTCCTCGTGAACGCAAACAGCAACTTCGACAAAAGCTCCGCGACATCGGGGACCTCGACTGGTAGCCGTGCCTTCGACCATGATGTAAAAATCATGGTCAATATGTTGTTTGCGCGTTTGCATCATATCTACACCCACAAATTCGAAAGTGCCTATGGTGATGAAGACACCATGAAATACGCCAAGCGTGAGTGGGCGATGGTGCTGGCCGACTTTCCATTGCGTGCCGTTGAACTGACCATCGATGCCATTCGCGTGCGCTATGCCTGGCCACCAACCATAGCCGAATTTCTGGCTACGCTGAGTGAAGTCGCCAAACCGGCCGATTTACCGGATGCCCGCGAGGCGTATCAACAGGCCTGCTTTGTCGGCAATAGCCCGTTAACACAGTATTGGTCGCATCCTGCGGTCTATCATGCGGCGCGGCAAACCGGCTTTTTCCGCTTGCGCACGGAGCCCGAGCAGCAGGTGTGGCCGATTTTCCAACAGCATTATCAGGCCCTGACGTTACGCTTATGCAAGGGTGAAGCACTGGAAATTCCGGAACCTCCAGCACTGCCGCCACCGGCCGATACCGGACCATCGTTTGATCTCGACGCTTTTTGCACCGAGCACAAGGTTACCCCGACGCAAGTGGGGCACTTGTTCCACTATCTTGAGTTGCCCTTCGGTAGCCAAATACGGGCCACCTTCAGAGCGCGGGCTCTCAATGGCCTAAAAGCGCTGGCAGTGCCGACGGAGGCACTGCCAGAGTAAGGCATCTCGTACCAGAGTACGAACTCGCTTTTCGCTCCCCCTCAGTCTCTGTATAGACGCATGGCATACTGTGCGTCTGAACACCAACGCATGAGAGCTGTTTATGATCACCCAACCATCTCGCCCAACGTATGTTCCGGCCGCCGAGCGCTATGAGCGTATGGCCTTTCGTCGCTGCGGTGCCAGCGGGCTCCAATTGCCGCTGTTATCGTTAGGTCTATGGCAAAACTTCGGCGCCGTCGATGCATTGCATAATTCGCGTGCCATGGTGCATACGGCGTTTGATTTAGGCATTACCCACTTTGATTTAGCGAACAATTACGGCCCGCCGTACGGCTCCGCAGAATCCACCTTTGGACAGATCCTGCAGGATGACCTGCGGCCCTTCCGCGACGAACTCATCATTTCCAGCAAGGCGGGCTACGACATGTGGCCCGGCCCCTACGGCATTGGTGGTTCGCGCAAATACCTGATTGCCAGTATTGATCAAAGCCTCAAACGTACCGGCCTGGAATATTTCGATATTTTCTACAGCCATTGTCCCGACCCGTCGACGCCCATGGAAGAAACCATGGGCGCATTGGACACCATAGTGCGGTCGGGTAAAGCGCTGTACGTCGGTATCTCGTCCTATTCCGCAGAGCAAACCGAATACGCCGCCCGCGTATTGCGCGAAATGGGTACGCCGCTACTCATTCACCAACCTCGCTATAACATTTTTGACCGCCGCCTTGAGCAAGAAGGGCTGTTGGATACATTGCGTCGCGAAAAAATTGGCGCCATTGTGTTTTCGCCGCTGGAGCAAGGTGTGCTGACCGACAAGTATTTAAAGGGTGTGCCAGCAGATTCACGCGCTGCACGTAGCGAGCAAATCTACCTGTCGGAAAATGATCTCCAACAGGAGAAAATTGACAAGGCGCAGCAATTGAACGACATCGCACAAGCGCGTGGACAGAGTTTGGCGCAAATGGCCTTAGCGTGGGTATTACGTGATGACGCCGTGACCAGCGCGATTATCGGTGCCAGCAAGGTCAGCCAAATTGAAGACAGTGTATCTGCATTGCAGAATCTGTCGTTCAGTGCGGAAGAATTAACGCGCATTGACGCCATTGTGCAAGCGGTATAACAACACCCGATGGGTTCGTTTTAGTCCGTATTGTTCGGCCATGTTTGGTGCAAATGATCAATCACGAAGTGATGGCTGTGTCGGTGCGCGGTGTCGGCTATATGTGGATGATCTTTAGATAAATTGAAGTGGGTATGCGCCAAGGACGGCGAATCATTTACTGGCCACAGGTAGATTGCACAACCCAAACAACACAAGACTAAAACAATTAACACGATCAGAGTCATTTGAAGTCCCGCCCATGCACCCAACCACCCGACCAAAGGATAGGCCACCAACCAGCCTGTGTGTGACAACGAAAACTGAGCCGCAAATAAAGCTGGCCTGTCATCGGTGACGGCCGAACGTGTAAGCAATCGCCCTGTCGGCGTTTGCACGGTTGAATAGCCCAAGCCTAGCCAAAACCAGACCACCAAAAGGTATAGAAATTGGTCAGTCATTAGCGCCGCAACTAGGCCAACCGACAGGAGAGCACCACCCACCAACATCACCGAACGGTCGCTCCATCGGCGTATCGCCTTGGGTATCAGCAGCGCCGCCAGCATTGAACCACCGCCAAAAGCCGCAAAGGCTAACGCCGTCGACTGCTCACCGAGATTCATCACGCCCTGAACCCACACCACGGTGTTCACGATCACCATTGCCCCGGCCAAACTTACCAAAACGTTTAGGGCGACTAGGCTTTGCAATCTCGGCGTAAAACGAAAGATCGTGAAACCTTTTGTCAGCCGCTTGGAAATCTTTTGCCTGTCCGTTGACCTACTGCTGTTAGGCAAGGCGACTGATACGACCAACAGTGCAGAGGCAGCGAAGCCCAAGGCCGTTCCCAAAAAAAGTGCCTGGCCACTCACAATCAACAACAGCGTAGCCGCCAAGATTGGACTGACTAAGTTTTCTATGTCGTAAGCCAACCTGGAAAGGGACAGTGCCTTTGTATAGTCATCTTCATTCGGAAGCAGTTCTGGCACGGTCGATTGGAAAAGCGGGGTAAATGCTGCGGAAGCGGACTGAAGAATGGCAATAACAACATAAATTTGCCACGTTTCAGCGACGAACAACAACAGAACAGCAGCGAGTACGCGAATAACGTCCAATGAAACCAGTAAAAACCGCCTCGAAAAGCCATCAAGCACGGCTGTCGCCAATGGCGCAATGAGCACGTAAGCCAGCATTTTGATCGCCAACACGGTACCCAATACTTGCCCTGCTGACATACCCGCCTTGTCGAACGCCAATAAGCTCAACGCCATGGTTGCCAAGCCTGTTCCCAGTAAGGCCGTAACCTGAGCAAAGAACAGATGGCGATATGCTCTTACACGCAATACAGACAACATGAGTGTTGGAAACCTTTATGAATAACGTGTGATCGTATTCGCATTACCCGTGTTTTTCCAATGGCGATTTTGTGCCAAAATAGCCTCGTTTGTTATTCATTGGCCTAACGAGATTATTCATGACCCGCAAGCGGTGCCGCCCCATTGCTTTTTTGCTGCTGGCAATTGTCGGGATGTGCTTATCGGAAATAGGCCAACTCTCCGCCCATGCTACCGATGAGTTATCAGAGGTCACCACAAGGGTGCATCATCATGGCCATAGCCATGAAATCTTGACTGTTGAGCGTACCGTTGATAGCACCCATCAACATGATCATCACAATCATACGCATGAACCGGCGGGTCAACTGATCACCAGTCTCGTGTTAAACCTTACGACCCAAGTTAAAAAACCTTTGGCACTGGTTGAAAACGTGCCCGATAGCCCCCTTTATTTATGGAAACGCCCGCCACGACTCCGGTCTTGAAAAGATAACCGATCTTATTTCTTAAAATTGGAGTTTCATCATGTCAACCATGCTTGGCCGACAGGGATGGGCGTTAAGCTCATCTCTTAAATATTTTTTTCTTGCACTCGCCCTCATTACAGGTCTTTTTGGGCTCAGTGCTGACGTTTTTGCCCATGCCGTGGCCGAAGGGGACAAGGGATACATACAGGAAATTACCGGCGTAAACCTGATACCCTTTATCTATCTTGGCGCAAAACACATGGTGACGGGCTATGATCACCTACTGTTTTTGCTCGGGGTTATATTCTTTCTCTACCGCATGCAGCACATCGCCATCTACGTGAGTTTATTTGCCATAGGACATTCCACCACCATGCTGCTGGGTGTCTATTTTAACATCGGCATTAATAGCTACTTGATTGACGCCATCATAGGATTTTCAGTGGTCTACAAAGCGCTGGATAATCTAGGCGCCTTCCAGCGCTGGCTTGGCTTTCAACCGAACACCAAAGCCGCCACGTTAATCTTTGGCCTTTTCCATGGTTTTGGTCTCTCGACGAAAATTATCGAGTACGAGATCTCGCCGGACGGACTGGTGCCTAACCTCCTCGCCTTCAATGTTGGCGTCGAAATTGGTCAATTGTTGGCGCTTGCGATGATTCTTATCGGCATGTCATTTTGGCGTAAAACGCCCAGCTTTTTTCGCCATGCCTATACAGCCAACGTTGCCATGATGAGTGCCGGCTTTATGTTGGTCGGCTATCAACTCACTGGCTATTTCGTCATCTAATTTAGGAGAATTCTATGTACAACCAAGATATGCCCACCCGTCATGAGCTGCCGAGCAGTAAACAGCTTATTCGTTCCACCATCATTGCAGCCGTTGTTGCCGCAGTGCTCCTCGTTACGGTTGTTCTTCCGGCTGAGTACGCCGTCGACCCCACCGGTATTGGTCGCACATTACGCCTAACAGAAATGGGCGAAATAAAGCTGCAACTGGCCGAAGAAGCTGAAGCTGATCGAATTGCGCAAGCTGCGTTGCCGCAAACCCTGCCGCAAGAAGAGACCGTAGTTACGAACAGCAGCTCAAACATCGTAGCGTCAGCGCCTACCGCCTCGGCAATCGCGGAGGACACCGCAGACACCCCGGCAAGTGAAACCCTCACCGTTCAAGATACGGTGTGGCGAGACGAAGTGCGCGTAGTCTTAACACCAGGCCAGGGCACAGAATATAAACTTACGATGGAAAAAGGGGCCGTAGCGCGTTTCTCTTGGGTCGCGGAGGGTGGCCCGATTAATTTCGACACCCATGGCGACGGTAACGGACAGTCCATTACTTACGAGCGGGGCCGTGGTGTTGATGCGGATGAAGGTGAACTAACCGCTGCCTTCACCGGCAATCATGGTTGGTTCTTTAGAAACCGTAACGACAACGATATAACCTTGATTCTGTATACCGGCGGTGCCTACGGTGAACTGAAAAAGATGATCTAGCGCGGTAGTGCTTCTATAGGGGACATTGCCAGCAAGTGCTCCTCGGTAATCGCTCCTGCACTACTCTACCTCCGGCATCCAGGCCGTCCCTAGACATAAAAAGCCGGTGACATTGCTGCCACCGGCTTTTTTATCGAACAGTGAATGCGCCTAGATTAAGCGTCAGCAACCGCAGCCAAAGCGGCAGCTTTTTCTTCTTCAGACACTTCTTTGATGCTCAACTTCACGCGGCCACGCTGGTCCACTTCCAGCACTTTAACCACGACTTGCTGACCAACGGCCAGTTCTTCCGAAACGCTTTCCAAACGACGCGGTACGATTTGCGAGATGTGTACCAAGCCGTCGCGCTCACCCAAGAAGCGAACAAACGCACCGAAGTCAGCGATACGAACCACTTCACCGACATAGATAGCGCCGTCTTCAGGATCAACCGCGATGGTTTCAACGCGCTTACGAGCCTGATTTACGGCTTCTTTCGTTGGTGCGTAAATCCGAACACTACCGTCGTCTTGAATGTCGATATCCGCGCCGGTTTCGTCACAAATGCCACGGATGGTCGCGCCGCCTTTACCGATCACATCACGGATTTTCTCAGGATCGATTTTCAGCGATACCATCGAAGGTGCGTTGTCTGGCAGTTCTTCACGAGAAACGGTGATGACTTTGTTCATCTCACCCAGAATGTGCAAACGAGCGGCCAAAGCCTGCTCCAGTGCTTGTTCCATAATTTCTTCGTTGATGCCCTGGATCTTGATGTCCATCTGCAGCGCGGTAATACCTTTAGCCGTACCCGCTACTTTGAAGTCCATGTCACCCAAGTGATCTTCGTCACCCAGGATATCCGTCAATACGGCAAAGCCGGACTCTTCTTTCACCAAGCCCATCGCAATACCCGCAACCGGAGCCTTCAAGGGCACACCCGCATCCATCAAGGCCAATGAGGTACCACACACAGACGCCATGGAAGACGAACCGTTTGATTCGGTGATTTCAGACACCACGCGAATGGCGTACGGGAAATCTTCCACCGAAGGCAATACCGCTTCAACACCACGACGCGCTAGGCGACCGTGACCGATTTCACGACGACCGGTGCTGCCCATACGGCCACACTCGCCCACTGAATACGGAGGGAAGTTGTAGTGCAGCATGAAGTGGTCGGTATGCTTTTTGTGCAGCATGTCGAACATCTGCGCATCACGCATGCTGCCCAGTGTTGCGACCACAATCGCCTGCGTCTCACCACGGGTGAACAAGGCACTGCCGTGCGCACCGGCCAGGACGTCAACTTCAACTTCAATGCCACGCACGGTCTTGTTATCACGACCATCGATGCGCGGCTCACCGCTCACCACACGCTGACGAACCAGTTTCTTTTCCAGCTTGGCGAATACGCCTTCAACTTCTTTGCTTGACGGCGCGTCTTCCGCGTCGGTGGCAAATTGTTCAACGGCGGCACTGCGCAACGTATTCAGTGCGTTGTAGCGTTCCATTTTGTCGGTGATGCGATAGGCTTCGCCGATTTTGTCCCAATATGCAGAGGTTACTTGATCAATCAAGGCCACGTTATCAGCGGCAGGTGCCCAGTCCCAATGCTGCACATTAGCTTTCGCAGCGAATGCCTTGATGGCACTGATGGCGACCTGCATTTCTTCGTGAGCAAACAACACAGCACCCAGCATTTGGTCTTCGGTCAACTCAGCGGCTTCGGATTCCACCATCAAAACCGCATCTGCGGTACCGGCAACCACCATGTTCAACGCAGAATTTTCTAAGGTGCTGTAGGACGGGTTCAACAGGTAACCTTGCTCAGCCGTGAAACCAACACGCGCCGCGCCGATAGGGCCAGCAAAGGGTACACCACTGACGGCCAATGCCGCAGAAGTGGCGATCAAACCACAGATATCGGGATCAACATCGTTGTCGGCCGACATCACGGTCACAACAACCTGCACTTCGTTCATGAAGCCTTTCGGGAATAACGGACGAATAGGACGGTCAATCAAACGTGACGTCAGGGTTTCTTTTTCCGAAGGACGACCTTCACGCTTCAAATAACCACCGGGGATTTTACCGGCCGCGTAGTATTTCTCGATGTAATGCACCGACAGAGGGAAGAAATCCTGGCCCGGTGACGGTGACTTGGCCGCGGTTACCGCTGCCAATACAGACGTTTTACCAATGGTACAGACCACCGCACCGGCGGCTTGACGGGCAATCTTGCCTGTCTCCAGGGTGACGGTGTCATTACCGAACGTAAAGGTTTCTGTAATCGCTTTTAACATAGTGTTTCCTCAGTTTCGGGCAACCGAGCGCTTCTAAGAATTAGCCCCTTGCCCTACGACACGGGTCGCGGGTAAGGCCAATTGTTAGAAGCACTCACGCTTGAGCTGCCTCAGTACAAAAATTAACGTGCTCTTTGTGGCACGCCACAAACAAAACGGGCCCCAGCGGGGCCCATTTTATCTTAACGACGCAGACCCAGACGCTTGATCAGAGTTGCGTAACGGTTAAGATCTTTCTTCTTCAGGTAGTCCAGCAACTTACGACGCTGGTTTACCATGCGAATCAGACCACGACGGCTGTGGTGATCTTTATGGTTGCTTTTGAAGTGACTTTGCAGACCGTTGATGTTGTGCGTCAACAGGGCAACTTGCACTTCTGGAGAACCGGTATCACCTTCGGCTGTTTGGTATTCTTTTACCAACGCCGCTTTTGCTTCAGCAGTTAATGCCATTGTAAAGCTCCTAAGAACATGCGGTTAAGTAATCGGGCAGCACCGTGCATGTTTACAGTACGCCTTCCGGCGCGCACTATAGCAAATCTGTCTGCACAAGGCGACGACATTTCAGCATGTGCGCTGGGGTTATTTCACCCAAGCCAATAAACTTTTCGTTACGGTAGATACGCACCTCACCGGCAGCGTTGGTCGGTGCAACCGACACACTGATACCATGTTTGACCGCCGCAAACTGGGTGTCATCCAAGGTATAGATCGGCAGGGTGGTAATGCAGGCATCCACCGGCAGCAAGGCCGCGAGGCGTTGTTCCTCGGTCATGGCTTCGAGGTCGGTCAAAGTCACTGCCTGCGCGATGGCGAAACTACCGTGTTCCAACCGACGTAAGCGGGCGACATGCGCCAGCGTTCCCAGTGCGGCCGCCACGTCTTCTACGAACGAACGGACGTAAGTCCCTTTGCTGCAGGTCAGCGTTATATCCAGCCAATCGTCACCCATAGCATCCAATTGACTGTTGAAAATACGCACCGTTCGACGCTTGTCCGGGATAGGCTTGCCTTCGCGGGCCAATTCGTAAAGTTTTTTGCCTTCGTGCTTTAACGCGGAATACGCTGGCGGGGTTTGCTGCATTTCACCGATAAACTGGCGACGTAGCAAAGCCTGCACGTCATCGGCAACCAAGGTTGGAATGCGCGCTTGCGCAATCACCGCACCATCGGCATCGGCGGTATCGGTTTGAGCCCCTAATTGAGCGCGCGTTTGGTAGGTTTTGTTGGCATCCAACAGGTACTGTGAATACTTGGTTGCATCACCAAAGCACAACGGCAGAACGCCGGTCGCCAACGGGTCTAATGCCCCCGTATGGCCACCTTTGTTTGCCCCCAGCAGCCGTTTAACGCGCTGCAGGGCTTGGTTCGATGTCATGCCAGCGTCTTTGTCGAGCAACAAGACGCCATGAACGTTATTCGGTTTCCGTGCCATCGTCTTCCGCTTGTTCACCCAAGCTGCGATCACGCTGACGGGCTGAATCGATCAACCGCGACAACGTCTGGCCACGTTCAACGCTGTGGTCATAGTGAAAGCGCAATTGCGGCATAACCCGCAAGCGAATACCACGCGACAGTTCCATGCGTAAGAACCCGGCCGCGTTGGTGAGCACTTCTTCGGCCGCTTTCTGTTGTTCCGTTTCATCCCCGTCCAACGAGCTCAGCGCGGTGAAGTAGACTTCACTGTAGCTCAGGTCTTTAGACACTTTCACGGCATTGATGGTCACCATACCCAAGCGCGGGTCTTTCAACTCGCGCTGGATAAGGGCCGCCAGATCCTTCTGAATCTGGTCGGCAATCCGATCGGTCCGGCTAAAATCACGCGGCATATCAGTCGATACTCCGCGCAATTTCTTTCACGTCGAACACTTCGATCTGGTCACCGGCCTTCACATCACGGTAATTACGTACGCCGATACCACATTCCATGCCTTGGCGAACTTCCTGTACGTCGTCTTTAAAGCGCCGTAGGGATTCCAGCTCACCTTCATAAATCACGACATCATCACGCAATACACGGATTTTCTTGTTCCGGTAGACCGTGCCATCGATGACCATACAGCCGGCAATTTGACCAAACTTCGGCGAATTAAACACATCGCGCACCTCGGCCAAACCAACGATATCTTCCCGCAATTCAGGCGACAACATACCGTTCAAGGCGGCCCGTACATCGTCGATCAAATCGTAGATTACGTTGTAATAACGCAGATCCAGATTGTATTTTTCAATGATGTCTTTGGCTTGACCCGTCGCACGGACGTTGAAACCGAAAATAACCGCTCCTGAGGTAGCAGCCAAATTGGCGTCGGATTCGGTAATACCACCGACACCACCCGCGATGATGTTCACGCGTACTTCTTCATTGCCCAACTTGAGCAGTGAGTTTTGCAGCGCTTCCAAAGAGCCACGAACGTCCGTTTTCAACACCACATTAAGGGTAGAGACTTCGCCTTTGCCCATGTTGGTGAACAGATTGTCCAGTTTGGCTGCTTGTTGTTTGGCCAACTCGCTTTCACGCAGACGCTCACGGCGGTGTTCGGCGACTTCACGGGCTTTCTTATCCGATTCAACCACCACAAATTCTTCACCGGCGTCTGGCGTGCCATCCAAGCCCAGAATCTCAACCGGGATAGACGGGCCTGCCGAGGTAATTTGGTTACCGGCTTCGTCCAACAAGGCACGAACACGACCGGATGCATCACCCGCCAGTACGATATCGCCTTGTTTCAGGCGACCACTTTGCACCAGCAAGGTGGTCACTGCGCCACGACCTTTATCCAACTTGGATTCGATAACCACGCCTTTGGCCGGGCCATTGTCGTACGCTTTCAACTCCAACAATTCAGCTTGTAACAAAACGGCATCCAGCAAGTCATCTATGCCCATACCGGTGTGCGCAGAAACACGTACAAATTGCGTGTCACCGCCCCACTCTTCAGGCACGACATCTTTGGCCGCCAGTTCGGAGATCACACGGTCGATATCAATGCCTTCTTTGTCCATCTTGTTGATGGCAACGACAATCGGCACGTTACCGGCCTTGGCATGTTGAATGGCTTCGGCGGTTTGTGGCATCACGCCGTCGTCCGCTGCAACAACAAGAATAACGACGTCCGTGCACTGCGCACCACGCGCCCGCATGGAGGTAAAGGCTTCGTGTCCAGGCGTGTCAAGGAAGCTCACCATACCTTTCGGCGTTTCAACATGGTAGGCCCCGATATGCTGCGTAATGCCACCGGACTCACCGGAGGCCACCTTGGTGCGACGGATGTAATCCAGCAACGAGGTTTTACCATGGTCAACGTGACCCATGACGGTGACCACGGGAGCGCGCGCTACCATTTCGCCATCATAGCTGATTGACGCATCAAGACTCTCTTCCATCTGGTTGTCGGAAACAGTCACGAACTTATGACCCATTTCTTCAACCACCAAAATGGCCGTGTCTTGATCTAAAACTTGGTTGATGGTCGCCATAACGCCCATCTTGAACAGCATTTTGACCACTTCAGCGGCTTTAACCGACATTTGTGAGGCCAGATCCTGAACCCCAATCGTTTCGCCAATCCGCACTTCGCGGACCATAGGTGCTGTGGGTTTTTCAAATTGGTGTTCGCGCTTGCTCTTATCGCGCTTGCGCTTACCTGCACGGCGCGCACCGCCTTCACCATCATCGTCCAATAGGCCCATGATTTGTTGGTGGCGGTTACCTTTATGCCGCTCTTGCTTCTGTGGTGCCGGTGCACCTTTTACCTTTTTGGCCTTAGCTTTGGCGTCATCGCTGTCGTCATCCAATACCGGCGTTTTCTTGACTTTATGCCGATCTTTTTTCTTTTCGGCATCGGGGTCAGGAATGGCCTGGTCAACTTCCGGCTCAGCCTTCGGCTTGGCCTCTGACTTAGACTTTTCCGCAACCGCTGGCGCTGATTCTTCAGCTACCTTCTTCTGCGCGGCAGCTTCTTCCGCTAAACGTTTCTCTTCCGCTGCACGCGCTTGTGCTTCTTCCAAGGCCCGTTGTTCGGCTTCGCGACGCAGCTGTTCTTCCGTACGCTTGTCGGTACTGTCTTCCGTTGGTGCGTCAGACACCTCGTCACGCTTCACATACGTGCGCTTCTTACGCACTTCAATGTTTACGGTTTTACCTTTACCACCACCAGAGGCTTTCAGCTGGGTGGTTACCTTACGCTTCAAGGTAATTTTTTGTGGGCCATCCGTTTGCTCACCATGGCTTTTCTTTAAAAAAGCCAACAACATTTGTTTCTCAGCGTCAGACACCGCATCAGACTCAGTTTTATGTTTGAGCCCTGCTTCGGTCATCTGTTTCAACAGGCGATCTACCTGCGTACCAATACTTTCTGCCAGTTGACTGACGGTTACTTCTGCCATAATTCTTTCTCTCCCCTAGCCGCTTACTCTTCGTCGAACCAGGATGCACGGGCTGCCATAATCATGGACCCTGCTTTTTCTTCATCCAACTCGTCAATATCAATGAGGTCATCGATCGCCTGCTCGGCTAAATCGTCAACCGTCACAATGCCCTTGGCCGCCAGTTTGAGGGCCAGTGGGCGGGTCATGCCGTCCATCGCTAATAATTCATCTGAGGGGGTAGCGGACTCCAATTTTTCTTCCGATGCCAATTCACGGGTTAACAATACGTCTTTTGCCCGACCACGCAGCTCGTTGACCATATCTTCGTCAAAGCCGTCGATGTTCAGCATTTCATCCAATGGGACGTACGCTACTTCCTCAATAGAGGTAAATCCTTCTTCAATTAATACAGTCGCTAATTCCTCGTCGACCCCTAAACCTTCGGTAAACAACGCCAGCAAGGAACCCAGTTCTTGCTCATGCTTACTGTTGGCTTCTTCTTCCGTCATAACATTGATGGCCCAACCGGTTAGCTGGCTGGCCAAGCGTACATTCTGTCCATTGCGGCCGATGGCGATGGCGAGATTATCTTCGGTAACCGCCACATCCATGGTGTTGGTTTCTTCGTCCATCACGATCGACGCCACTTCTGCGGGCGCCAAGGCGTTAATGACCAACTGCGCCGGGTTATCATCCCACAACACGATATCAACACGTTCGTTGCCCAGCTCTCCGGATACCGCTTGGACACGCGAGCCGCGCATACCAACACAGGCCCCGACAGGATCAATGCGCTTATCATTCGTGTTCACAGCAATTTTAGCGCGTGAACCGGGGTCACGGGCACAAGCCATGATCTGAATAACTTCTTCATGCACTTCCGGCACTTCAATGCGGAACAGCTCGATCAACATTTGGGCACTGTTACGGCTCAATACCAACTGTGGGCCGCGCGCATCTTCGCGTACACCATCCAATACGGCTCGAACACGGTCGCCAATGCGAAAGGCTTCACGCGCGATCAGGTGTTCACGGGGCAAAATGGCTTCGGCGTTGTTACCGAGGTCAACAATAATATTGTCTCGGGTAACTTTTTTGACATTCCCGTGAATAATTTCACCCACACGCGATTGATATTGTTCAACAATCTTCATGCGCTCGGCTTCACGGACCTTCTGCACGATAATCTGCTTGGCTGCTTGAGCCGCGATACGCCCGAATTCTTCGTTTTCGATCTGCTCTTCAAAAACGTCGCCTTCTTTCAGAGCAACATCAATCTCTGCACTCTCTTGCAGGTTAATCTCCGAGCCCAACGTAGGGACACCTTCGTTAGAAACGACCGTCCAACGGCGAAACGTCTCATACTCACCTGTCTTACGATCAATCGCTACCCGGATGTCTGCTTCTCCATCGTCGTCAAAGCGCTTTTTGGCTGCAGTAGCCAGAGCGAGTTCAATGGCCTCAAAAATGACGTTTTTATCCACGCCTTTTTCGTTTGCCACTGCGTCTACGACCATCAAAATTTCTTTGCTCATGTGTCAGCCTCGACCTTTATCCGTCGGTTAATCTTCAAAAACAGGCACGATGTTCGCCTTGTCTATCTGTTCAAAAGGTAAAAGATATTCAAACTCGCCGTGCTGTAACACGATGTGCTCGTCTTCTACCCCAGCAATAATGCCTTCGTACTTACGCTTACCTTCAAAAGGAAACTTCAAACGTATTTTTACCATGTGACCTTCGAAGCGCTGATATTGCGCCAAGGTGAACAATGGCCGGTCCATACCCGGAGAAGAAACCTCCAGTGTGTAGGCGTTGGTGATGGGATCTTCGACATCGTAGACCGCCGCTAACTGATGGCTTACCGATGAACAATCTTCGACCTTAATGCCGTTCTCGTGCTCAATATAAATACGCAAGGTGCTGTGCTTACCCTGCGCGGAGTATTCTACGCCCCAGAGCTCAAAGCCGAGGCCTTCAACCACCGGCTGGCTCAATGTGATAATTTCGTCTACTTTTGCCATATTCTCTTCACAATATCAGTGCCACCCTAGGATGATCACCCGAACCCGCACGGTGTGTGCCGGTGAAATAAAAAATGGGCCCTTGGCCCATCCTAACAATGCACGCCACTACCCAGTCGACTCAGCGCCATCAGCCAGATGGGTAATAAAAAACCCCATAAAGGGGTTTTCTGAGCGCTCTCTGACACTACCAGCTCAGACAGCTTACTTGGCGTGGCAGCGTCACAAGCCTGAGCGTTCAGGCTCGCACTCGCCGCAAAGACAGCCTGACTTATTTAACGACTTAACAGGCAAGTCACACAATAATTGGTGCCGACGACTAGACTCGAACTAGCACGGGCTACGCCCACCACCCCCTCAAGATGGCGTGTCTACCAATTCCACCACGTCGGCACTACGGAAATCGCGGGCGCTTATTCTACGTCAGGAAAATCCAATGTACCAGCACCTTCTTCAGGCGCTGCTGGCGCTTCTTCGATGAACAGGCTGTCATCGATCGTAAATAAACGATCGGCATCTGCCCGATTTTTTGCGACCACGGCCAAGGCCAGACTGGTACCAAAAAACAAGGTAGCCAAAACAGCGGTCGTGCGCGACAAAAAGGTCGCACTGCCTTGGCTGCCAAACACACCCTGTGATGCGCCGCCGCCAAAAGAAGCACCTGCGTCAGCACCTTTACCCCGTTGGATCAGCACGAAGCCAACAACACCAACGGCCAATACTACGTGTACAATCGTCAGAAACGTTTCCATCAATTCACCTATTAGGCTGCTGCGTTGCAGATGCCAACAAATTCTTCCACCAAAAGCGATGCACCGCCTACCAACCCACCGTCGATATCGGGCATTGCAAATAATTCCGCCGCACTGGCGGCCTTCACACTGCCGCCATACAAAATCTGAATCTTTTCGGCCATATTGGCATCTGCCTTGGCCAGAAATTCACGCAATTCTGCGTGCACGTCCTGCGCTTGTTGCGGCGATGCCGTTTTACCGGTACCGATCGCCCAAACAGGCTCATAAGCCACCACAAGTTGACGAAAACCGTCCACCCCAACCACATCCAATACAGCCTGCAGTTGGCGTCGGCACACGTCACCGGTAACACCTGCTTCACGCTGTTCCAACGTCTCACCGATGCACAACATCGGCGTCACTCCGGCGTCCAACGCAGCCTTCACCTTGGCGGCGACTAGGGCGTCGTCTTCACCGAATAACGTACGTCGCTCGGAATGGCCAACTAACACATAGGTGCAACCGAATTCTTTTAACATGCCCAGCGAGGTCTCACCGGTATACGCACCACTGTCTGCCGTGTGCGCATTCTGTCCACCCCAAGCAATCGTTGAGCCTTGCAGTTGTGCTTGCACATCCGCCAAAAACACGGCGGGCGAAAATACGACGACCTGCGCTGCTTTGTTTTGAATGCCGGATTTGAAACCACTCAACAGTTCAGCCACCTGAGCCTTACTGCCGTTCATCTTCCAGTTTGCTGCTACGATTGCCTGACGCATGCGAATACCCTTTTTTAATGCGGCGCGTATGTTAACCATTTTGCCCTAGCGACACAAGTACGCCCTAGGGAAGCTGCATGATTTCAGCCACTTGATCCGCCAGGGCTTGGCACAGCTTGCGCACTTGTGCGGCATCTTCACCTTCAATCATCACCCGCACCACGGGTTCGGTTCCCGAAGGTCGCAACAAGACCCGTCCCGTCTCGCCTAGCTGACTTTCCGTTGCTTTAACTGCTGCGAGAACAGCCGTATCGCTCAACGCCTTAGCCTTATCTTTTACCCGCACATTGATCATTTCTTGCGGAAATTTGCGCATCCCCATGCGCGCTTCTTGCAGGTTCAGCTCCATATCTTGCAACGCCACCAAAACCTGCAACGCCGCAACAATACCGTCGCCCGTGCTGGTTTTATGCGCACATATCAGGTGACCAGAGCTTTCGCCGCCCAGCAACCAGTCGCGCTCCACCATTTGTTCCATAACGTACCGGTCGCCCACATTGGCACGTACTAATTCAATTCCTTTCTTGCGCAGCGCCACCTCTAAGCCCATGTTCGCCATGAGGGTACTCACCACACCGCCGTTTAGCTTGCCCCGGGACTGCAAGTGAGAGGCAATAATGAACAGCAGCTCATCGCCGTCCAAGATCTGTCCGGCATGATCGACCATCAACACCCGATCACCGTCGCCGTCAAACGCAATCCCGAGTTTTGCTCCCTGATCCAACACTTCAGACTGCAAAGCTTGGGGACTGGTAGAGCCACACTTATGGTTGATATTGAAGCCATCGGGCTTGCAACCGATGGCAATAACCTCGGCACCCAACTCACTGAATACCTTGGGCGCGATATCGTAGGTCGCCCCGTTGGCGCAATCCAACACTATTTTCTGGCCTTTCAAATCGAGTCGGCTAGCGGTACTTTTGCAGAATTCCACATAGCGCCCCACCGCATCTGAAATTCGTCTGGCTTTACCCAATTCGGCCGAGGGCGCCGTGGTCATCGGCTTTTCTAATTCCGCCTCAATGGCATTTTCGACCTCGTCTGACAGCTTCCGCCCGTCCGCGCCGAAAAACTTGATGCCATTGTCCTGATGTGGATTGTGTGAGGCGGAAATCACGATACCGGCATCGCACTTGAACGTTTGTGTTAAATACGCAATGGCGGGCGTCGGCATAGGCCCCAACAGCAGCACGTCGACACCGGCGGCCGACAGCCCAGACTCCAAGGCTGACTCAAACATGTAGCCCGAAATCCGCGTATCCTTACCGATGATGATTTTGCTTTTGCCCTGCTGCGCAAACACCTTGCCGGCTGCCCAACCCAACTTGAGCATAAATTCGGCCGTAATAGGGGGCGTACCCACCTCGCCACGAATGCCGTCTGTGCCAAAATAGCGCCGCTTGTTCATCTTGAGTTCCCTTATTCGCCTACTGAACCATTAATTTTTTAATGCACGCCAAACGTTTAAAGCGTCCACTGTTTCATCCACATCATGCACCCGTACCATCTGCACACCGTGCTGCGCAGCCAATAACGCCGCCGCCACACTGGCGGTGCCACGCTGCGCTATCGGCTTGCCGGTAATATCGCCCAACATGGTCTTGCGTGAAACCCCGACCAGCAAAGGAAAACCTAAGGCCAACAATTGAGGCAAGGCACGAAAGAGCGCCACATTATGAGCGAATGATTTACCAAAGCCAAACCCGGGATCCAACACAATGTGCTCACGCTTAACACCAGCACGCAATGCGATGTCTACACGCTTGGCTAAATAACCCGATACCTGCGCCACGACATCATCATACTCCGGGTTCTGCTGCATGGTGCCCGGCTGGCCTTGCATGTGCATGAGGCAAACGGGGACATCCAATGATGCTGCCATAGAAAGGGCACCTTCCCTACTCAAGGCCCGGACATCATTGATCCAGTCGGCCCCCGCCGCCACGGCCGCCGCCATGACGTCCGGTGTACTCGTGTCGACCGATATCCAAACATCCGACTGTTGGCGTATGGCCTCTATCGCCGGTATAACTCGGGATAATTCTTCGTCAACCGAAACGGGTTGCGCGCCTGGTCGCGTGGACTCACCTCCCACATCAATGACATCCACCCCAGCCACCAACATCTCGGTGATGCGCTTTGCCAAGCGTTCTGGTTGAGTATAACGACCACCATCGCTGAATGAGTCCGGCGTGGTGTTTAATACCCCCATCACTCGCGTTTGCTGGAAATCAAGACGACGGGACCCGTGACGCAATGCCATAATTCACTCTCAAATAAAACTGACCGGAAAAACACAAAAGCGGCCCGAAAGCCGCTTATATAGATAACTGATGAGAACGATAGCGGCTAGGAATTCGGCCGCCCTGAATCAGGTGCCTCATGCGACTCATCAGGCGCATCGTCCTGTGAAGCCGCACTCTTAACCTCTCTTTCATGTTCAGCCTCAGCCTCTTCTTCCGCCTCCTTCTTTGCCCGCGCCTCGCGCTCGGCGCGTGCTTGCGCTACGGCTGAAGTATCCCAGTCTGCGGGCTTACGCGGCTTCTTGCCTTCCATGATGTCATCAATCTGACCGGCATCGATGGTTTCATACTCCATCAAGGCGTCTTTCATCATTTCCAGTTTTTCACGGTTGTCCACCAATATCTTCTTCGCCCGCTCATAGCAGCGCGTACAGATGTCTTTGATTTCTTCATCAATGGCCTTGGCGGTTTCACCTGAAAAAGCACCTGAAGACTGGCTGCTACCCAGGTAGTCCTGCCGTTCTTCTTCATACATCAGCGGCCCCATGCGGTCACTTAAACCCCACTTGGTCACCATGTTACGCGCCAACTTGGTGGCTCGCTCGATATCATTAGAAGCGCCGGTCGTCACTTGGTCCATGCCATTGATCAACTCTTCTGCCAATCGCCCGCCATACAACGAACAGATTTGGCTTTCCAAACCTTCACGACTCAGGCTGTAACGATCTTCTTCCGGCAAGAACATGGTCACACCCAGCGCACGACCACGCGGAATAATACTGACTTTGTACACCGGGTCATGGTTGGGCACCAAGCGACCCACAATGGCGTGCCCGGATTCGTGATAGGCGGTGTTGATCTTCTCTTTTTCCGACATCACCATGGACTTGCGCTCGGCACCCATCATGATTTTGTCTTTTGCCCGATCAAATTCTTCCATGGTCACCAAACGCTTGTTGCTGCGCGCCGCGAACAGTGCCGCTTCATTGACCAAGTTGGCTAAGTCAGCGCCGGAAAAACCGGGCGTGCCACGGGCAATGATTTTCGGGTTAACCGCGTCGCCCAAAGGCACTTTGCGCATGTGCACTTTCAGAATCTGTTCACGACCACGGATGTCCGGCAAGCCGACCACCACCTGACGGTCAAAACGGCCTGGACGCATCAAGGCGGGGTCCAATACATCCGGACGGTTAGTCGCCGCAATAATGATGATGCCGTCATTCGCTTCAAAACCGTCCATCTCTACCAGCAACTGGTTCAACGTTTGCTCACGCTCGTCATTACCGCCACCGATGCCGACACCACGGCTGCGACCCACGGCGTCGATCTCGTCAATAAACACGATACAGGGCGCTTGTTTCTTCGCCTGCTCAAACATGTCGCGTACCCGCGACGCACCGACACCGACGAACATTTCAACGAAGTCCGAACCGGAGATAGAAAAGAATGGCACCTTGGCTTCACCGGCAATGGCTTTTGCCAACAGTGTTTTACCGGTACCCGGAGGGCCAACCAACAACACACCACGCGGAATAGTACCGCCCAAGCGCTGGTATTTGCCGGGATCACGCAAGAACTCGACCAACTCGGCCACATCGTCCTTCGCTTCTTCTACACCGGCCACATCGGCAAAGGTGGTCTTTATTTGGTCTTCACTGAGCAACCGCGCTTTGGATTTACCAAAGCTCATCGGGCCACCCTTGCCGCCCGCGCCGCCTTGCATTTGACGCATGAAAAAGAAGAACACCAGAATGATCAGGAGAATCGGGAAGCTGGCCACCAAGAGTTGTGACCAAATACTTTGCTGCTCTGCCTGCCGGGCCTCGACATCAACGCCAGCATCCATCAGCCGCTCGATGAAATCCTGCTGCACAATCAAGTAGGGGCTGGTCGCTTGGAAGGTTGAGCCGTCGCTGCGCACCCCTTCAATTTTGGTGCCTGAAATAGTTACCCGATCAATACGCCCGTTATCCACTTGTGACATAAACTGAGAGTACGTGATTTCTTGGCTCGTCTGCCCAGAAGGAAAGCTATTGAACACCGACAGTAAAACCACTGCGATGACGACCCACAAAATTAAATTCTTAGCCATAGTGTTTAACTCGTACTCCTGATGGGTGCTCTAGACACCCGCTCAAATGAATCCACGATCGAAAGGTGTTCGCTGATTTGCAACATTACACACAACAATGTGGTATGTGGGGCCCTTTTGCCTTTTTACAAGCCCACAGCTTAGCGCCAGCAGCCGTATCTCGGCCAAGCATTTGCGCTAGTTTGACATTGGCATCCACTGTATACGCTTTAACAACCACAATAAGACCATTGGCGCTCGGAATTGGCAGCGATTGCCGGTAAACTGGGCGATTATTTCATTTACCACTGCAATTCACCATAGGCATACACTTCCATGGCTTTATCGAACGACCAAAAAAAGCGCTTTCGCGGCATCGGCCATGCGCTCAAACCCATTGTCACCATCGGTTCAAACGGCATTACGGAAACCGTCCTGGAGGAATTGCGCCGCGCTTTGCACGATCACGAACTCATCAAGGTAAAATTGGCCGCTGGCGAGCGCGATGATCGACAAGCCATCGTCGATTACTTGATCGCGCAGACACAGTGTGAAGAAGTCACCCGCATCGGTAAAATAACTTTGCTCTATAAGGCCAATAAACAAGCCAACCCGAAACTGTCAAACATTGCCCGGCATAAATTGGTTTAACGCACCTAATCAGGCTGAACAAAAGCCCCGCTGCCGCGGGGCTAACACCTAACTTAACGCAGAACCGTCAACTTGCCGAGCTGCCGCTCTGGCAGCCTTTGCCGCCTTACGTTCTGCCGCCGCGCGCACCGCATCGGCGCCTAAGTGAGCCTCGCCTCGCGCCTTCGCCAACTGCAACTGTTTCTCTCGTTCTTCGTAACGCCGCCGCTGCTCCGGAGTATGCTTGTCATAGCAATGCGGACATTCTACCCCACGCACAAAATGCGGACTAGCGCGGTCATCGGCCGATAAGGGCGCGCGGCATCCAGCGCATAATTGGTAGTCACCGGGTAACAGCGCGTGGTTCACGGTCACCCGATTATCAAACACAAAACACTCGCCTTGCCAAAGCGACTCCCGCTCCGGCACCTCTTCCAAATACTTTAGAATGCCGCCCTGTAAATGGTACACCTCGTCAAATCCCTGCTCTTTTAAATACGCCGTACTCTTCTCACAGCGAATACCGCCGGTACAAAACATGGCGACTTTCTTGTGTTTCAGAGGGTCCAGATGGGTTTTTACGTAGTCAGGGAACTCACGGAAGCTTTCGGTTTTAGGATTGATCGCCCCTTTAAATGTACCGATACCGACCTCGTAATCATTCCGGGTGTCAATGAGCAAGACTTCAGGATCCGAAATCAACGCGTTCCATTCTTTCGGCTGCACGTAGGTTCCGACCACACGCTGGGGATCAATACCCTCAACGCCCAGAGTTACGATCTCTTTCTTCAATTTAACTTTGGTGCGGTAGAACGGCTGGTTGTCGGACAGTGATTCTTTGTAATCAATCCCCTGAAACGCCGGGCGCTCGGCAAACCAACCTTGCAGTGCGTCAATGGCTGCACGCGAACCGGCTACGGTGCCATTGATGCCTTCCGTGGCCAGCAACAGGGTTCCACGAATACCGTTCGCCTCCATAAAATCCAGCAACGGCTGACGATACTGTGTGTGTTCGATTAGTGTTACAAATTTATACAATGCGCAGACCACGATCTGCGGCTTATCTTGCTCGGCCATATCATACATTCCTCTAGCGAACCGGAGCGTAAGTCCGGAGCTACAAACTGTCGGTAAAAGCGGGGGCGGTATAGTAACTGACCCAAGGCACATAAAAAAGGTCGCCCGAAGACGACCATATAGTGTCACGGGTCGCCTCGTGATGTCTTGAAAGTCACAGATCGTATAACTCGATGTTGCTATTGCAGAGTTTTCAACCGGAGAGCGGATGTCCGCTGGACCAGTTTAGCCATAAGCTCAAACCGATTACTGACGCCATAACGCCTGTACAGTTGGCGACAGTGGTACTTCACGGTATGGGAGGAAATGTCCAACATCTGTGCGATGTCGTCGTTGGCGTAACCGCCTTGCAGAGCAATAAGGACCTGCTCTTGTCGAGGTGAGAGTTGCATTGTTTTGCTTCCTTGTGTCCAATTTAACAGGTTGTGATGGCGCACCACTCATCACTGATCCTTCGGTACGCCAAGCTCAACGTCGTCATGTTAGTATGAAATGCGACGTATGACTACAACTTAGGGGAATTATCCGGACAGGCTTTCTGAGCTTCCGCGACCACTTCAAAGTCGTGATCATCCAACTCTGGTATCTCTTGATTTTTAAAGCTTTTATCCAAACGCTGCAACGTGCCGCACATACCATTCATGCGCTCGTCCACGGCGTGCATGTGGTCTAATAAGGCTCTTATGGCCTGCGCAATAGGGTCGGGCATATCGGAAACCCCGTACGCATCAAAGCCTATTTTTTCGGCGATGGCTTGTCGTTTGTGCTCTGGGTCAATTGCATGGCTCGGACCCTTGATTACCCGACCGGGCACACCCACCACGGTGGCTCCGGCAGGTACAGCTTTGGTCACCACGGAATTCGACCCGATACGTGCATTGGCTCCGACCGTAAAAGGCCCCAGTACTTTTGCGCCTGCACCCACCACCACGCCATCTTCCAGCGTCGGGTGACGCTTGCCTTTCTGCCAAGACGTGCCACCCAAGGTGACCCCCTGATAAATGGTCACATCGTCACCGATCTCTGCCGTCTCACCAATTACAATACCCATACCATGATCAATGAAGAATCGCCGCCCGATGGTTGCACCCGGATGAATCTCAATGCCAGTGACCCAACGGGCAAAGGTCGAGAGAAACCGCGCCAGCCACTTGAATTTCAGTTGCCATAGTTTGTGCGCCAAACGATGGAACATCACCGCATGCAGGCCCGGATAGGTGGTCAGAACTTCAAAGGTATTGCGCGCTGCTGGATCGCGGTCGAATACACTGGCAATGTCTTCCCGCACGGTCTTAAACATGGTCGCCTCGTTTCAGGGTTTTTTGCGTTTGACTGACAATGCCCCGCAAAATATTCAATTCGGTGGGCTCTGGCTGACCGCGCATATAAAAGCGGCGCAACTTCAACATGAGCTGACGTAGGTTATTGGGGTCGGCAAAGTCAATATCAACCAACATTGCTTGCAGGTGCAGAAAAAAACCTTCGAGATCCTCCGCTTTAGCCCTCGGCCGCGCCTCTACCTCTAACGCCTCGACAGCCATGGTCGCCATGCGCAATTCGTACGCAATCACCTGCACCGCCGCCGCAATATTGAGTGAGCTGTAATCCGGATTGGCGGGAATGTGCACATGATAGTGACAGCGCGCCAACTCCTCATTCGTGAGGCCGCTGCGCTCTCGACCGAAGAGAATTGCGACATCGTCGTCGGCATCCACACTGGCCAAGGTTTGCGGCAGCTCGCGCGGGGTCAACATGGGCCACGGCAAAGCGCGATCACGGGCGCTGGTACCGACCACCAACGAGCAACCCGCTAAGGCATCGTCCAAGGTGTTAACCACGTGCATTTGTTGCAACACGTCATCCGCCCCGGAGGCGCGTGCTAACGCTTCTTCTGTCAACGGGTCCTGCTGCGGATTTACCGCCACCAACCGTGTTAGCCCCATCGTTTTCATGGCCCGAGCCGCCGCGCCTAAATTGGCGGACAGTGAGGTTTCCACCATCACCATTCGTACGCGTGACCAATGAGACGAACTGAGCAAAGTTACTCTCCCTTAGCGTTGGTTTTCTGTTAGAATTCGCGGTTCTGTGCTTTTTAACATTCTCAATTATACAGGGGCTGAACAGCTACCATGCATCCTACTCTTAATATTGCATTAAGAGCAGCCCATGCTGCTTCTGAAAAACTGGTTTACACACGTGAACACTGGGCTACTCTAACCGAAGAAGCGGGCAGCGTCGATGCCACGCTGCAAGGCCTGCACGTAGGGGCTGCCAAGCGCGCTTTTACGGTATTGCACAACGCCCACCCCACCCATACCGTGACCTGCCAGCAAACGGGAACCTTTGAGGTTCGTGACGCTGAGCCTGATATTCATTGGGATGTGGACGTTCTGCTTGGCCAAACCAATTACACCCGAGGTCTACCAGGCTGCGGCGTATTGATTACGCAATGGCACAAAAAACGTATGGAACACGCGTGTTTAGTGTTCCCGTTTTTGAATTTGGAAATCATGGTATCGCGTGGCCGTGGCTTGCAAGTCAATGGCCGTCGAGTGCGTACCCAACAAGTCGACCGCTTGGCGCGCGCTTTTTTTGGTGGCGACATGCGGCAACCGGAAACCTTCGTGCAATTGTCTGCTGCCTGTGCGGAAACACGCATCAGCGGCTGTGCTTTGTTGGATATCGCGGATATGGCAGCGGGCAAGCTCGACGTGGTGGTGCTTAATGGACTCTCGGCGTTGGAGATGGCGACGGCACAATTGCTGGCGACCGAAGCGGGCGCAGTAACCGGAAACTTATCCGGCGCACCCTTGACCGGTAACCATGGCCACTTAGTCAGCGCGAACCCCCGGCTATTTAAAGCCACCGTTCAAGCCCTGCGCGAGAACGCCCAACAGGCGTAAGCCCAACAGGCATTCATCACAGGAGCCGAACGGATGCATGCACTGCAAATTGTTGCTGGTCAACGCGCCTATCAGCGTATTCGCGAGCGTGGCTTGCGAGCGACTGATGTACGCGCCGTTTTAGGGGCCTCTGGCGGCCCTAAATGGTTTGTTTTAAGCCATTTAGACCGTGAGTTGGCGCGCAGCTTCCTACCGCAGAATACGCGCAACATTCAATTGGTTGGATCTTCCATTGGTGCTTGGCGCATGGCATGTCATGCGGCCGCCGACCCGGTGGGGGCGCTAAAACGACTGGAAGAGGCGTATCTGCAGCAGCGCTTTGCCAAGGGCGCATCACCACAACACGTATCCGCCCAGTGTGAAGCCATGCTGCTTGAGGTGTTGGGTGATGAGTACAGCATGCAAGCCAATCGGCCGCTGAACATCATCACGGCGCGCTGCAAAGGCGCCACCGCTGACGAACGTCGCTTACGTCAAGCGCTGGCGTTCGCCTGGGTAGCCACCGGCAATTTGGCCTCCCGCAAGACCCTGCGCTGGCACTTCGACCGACACATTGTACAAAGTGAACCCGGCACGCTGCCCGTTGATCATTTCAGTGACTTCCACACCACCGTCAGCAAGTTAACGCACAGTAATGTGCTACCGGCGCTGATGGCATCGGGTGCCATCCCGTTGGCTTTAGCCGGTGTGGAAAATATTCCCGGTTGTTCGGCCGGCGTGTACCGCGATGGCGGCATGGTGGACTACCATTTCGACCTGCCCTTCAACACGCCCGATGGTGTGGTGCTCTATCCCCACTTTGCCCCGATGTTAAAACCGGGCTGGTTCGATAAGTCGTTGCATTGGCGCAAAGTGAATGAACAGCACTATCAAGATGTTGTGTTGATTACGCCATCGCCTGAGTTCATTGAGAAATTGCCACACGGTAAGCTACCGGATCGAAGGGATTTTCAACGGATGACGGATCAAGATCGAATGGCCTATTGGCGTAAAGCGGTTTCATCCGGTGAACGCTTGGCCGAAGAATTCCATGACTGGGTGGCCCGTGGGGCAACCGGCTCCATTGTCATGCCCTTTAAGCCGGAGCACTATGCACGCCTTGGCACATCGATACAAAAGAAAGCCAGCTAAATAAAAAGGGGCCAGCCAAAAGGGATTTTAAAGCCCCTTAGGCGAAAAGCTGGCGCGGCAAAAAAGTTCGAGAACGCGCAGTTTACTTCAGTAATCGAGCAGTTTGAGAACTTTTTTAACAACGCCCCAGATTGAGAAAGAGGGTCTTTAAAACCCTTTTACTCTTTTAGCCAATCCGGCACATCCTCTTCCGTCTCGACCTCTTTCTTTTCGGGTCGCATCATATCGGCTTTCGACAAATTCATCTGCGCCAGCACGGCGGCTGAGATATACACCGATGAATACGTACCCACCACAATACCAATCAACAACGCCAAGCTGAACATGCGAATCAGCTCACCGCCAAAGACCAGTAAGGCAACCAGTACCAAAGCCGTCGTACCCGATGTCACCATGGTTCGCCCAAGGGTTTGAGTCAAGGACAGGTCCACAATGTACAGCGTATCATCGCGCCGGACACTGCGGAAATTCTCCCGAATCCGATCCGCCACCACGATACTGTCGTTCAATGAATAACCGACCACCGCCAGAACCGCAGCCAGTACCGTCAGGTCAAAATTCAACTGAAAGAACGAAAACACACCGACCACAATGATCACGTCGTGAATCAACGCCACCACCGCGCCCACCGCGAACTTATATTGAAAGCGTAACGCGACATAGACCATCACCACAGCCAGGGCAAGAATCATCCCCAAGCCACCTTTGTCACGAAGCTCTTCACCAACCGCGGGTCCGACAAACTCACTGCGGCGCAAGGACACATCGCTGCTGGTTTCAGCCTGCATCAAGGCCAGAATTTGATCACCCAACTGCGGGTTATCGTCCACACGCAACCGAATCATCACTTCGCGTTCAGTGCCAAAATATTGCACACGAGCTTCTTCAAAACCTTCGCGGGCCAGCACCTCACGGACCTGGTTCAAATCTGCCGGTTCACTGTAGCCCAACTCCACCAAGGTACCACCGGTAAAGTCCAGACCAAAATTCAGCCCTTGGACAACCAAGGAACCGACGGAAGCCAGCATCAACAGCCCGGAAAACGCCAAGGCCAACATGCGCTTGGACATGAAAGGAATGACTTTCATGGCATTATTTTTCTCGGCTACTTCTGCCATGACCAGACCTCCCAAATAGGTACCGATTTCAATGTACGGCCACCGTAGAACAAATTGACCAAACTGCGTGTTACCACAATAGCGGTGAACATAGACGTTAGAATGCCTACCGACAGGGTGACGGCAAATCCTTTAACCGCGCCGGTACCGACCGCAAATAAAATAACGGCAACAATCAACGTGGTCAGGTTCGCATCAAAAATGGTGGTAAAGGCACGATCAAAGCCTGCCGAGATGGCCGACTGCGGCGACTCACCATTGTTCAGCTCTTCACGTATCCGCGAGAAAATCAGTACGTTGGCATCCACCGCCATACCGATGGTCAGTACAATACCGGCAATACCGGGCAAGGTCAGAGTTGCACCCAATAACGACATAATGGCCACAATCAAGACCACGTTGACGCTGAGCGCGAGATTCGCCAATAAACCAAAGGTGCGATACCACAGCACCATGAACACCACGACGCCCAGCAAACCGATAATAACGGATGTGACACCCAAGCGTATGTTGTCGGCGCCCAAGCTCGGCCCAATGGTACGTTCTTCAACGAAGTACATAGGTGCGGCCAATGCCCCGGCGCGCAGCAACAGCGCGAGCTCGGCAGCCTCAGCAGGGGACCGCATGCCGGTAATACGGAACGATGGCCCAAAAGCACTTTGAATGGTGGCCAAGCTGATTACGCTACGCTCTTCGACATTTTCATACTCAGCTATCCGCTCTCCGTTAACGGTGCGGTAACTGGTCACAGTTTTGTATTCGATGAACAGGGCACCCATGCGCTGGCCCACGTTGTTACGCGTCACCCGCATCATATTCGTACCACCGGAGCTGTTTAAGCTCACCGATACTTGCGGCAATCCGTTTTCGTCGTAGTCGGCACGCGCGTTGGTCACGTTGGTACCCGTTACAATCACATCGGTGCTCAAATCCGCAAAGGGTGCACCACCGGCGTTGTCACGCGTCGGGAAGCGCTGCACTTCTAATGGCGAAGCACCGGGCCGAGCTTCAAGACGGAACTCCAGCTCTGCCGCCGTGCCCAGTACCCGTTTTGCGGTCGCCGTGTCTTGCACGCCCGGCAACTCTACGACAATGCGATCACGCCCTTGGCGCTGCACCAAAGGCTCGGCAACACCCAACTCATTGACACGGCTGCTCAGCGTGGTGAGGTTTTGCTCAATGGCATAGTCTTCGAATTCAATAATCCGCGCATCCGACAGGGTCATACGCAGCTGGAACAACGCACCACTGGTGCTGGTACTGCGCTCGAATTCGGGAAAATTCTGCCGAATGTAATTTTCTCCGGCGGTGCGATCTTCGGTGGTACGGAAGCTGGCCACCACAGCCCTATCACCGTCAACATTGACGGCGGCATAACGGATGTTTTCGTCACGGAACTGGCGACGCAACGCGGCTTCATAATCGTCCAAGCGGTCGGCGATATAGGTTGGCATATCGACTTCCATTAGGAAGTGTACGCCGCCGCTCAAGTCAAGCCCCAAACTGAGGGGGCGGGCGCCCATGGCTTTAAGCCAGCCCGGCGTTGTATCCGCACGGTTGAGGGCGGCAATGTAGTCATCGCCCAACGCTTGCTGAACTAAGGACCGAGCCACTAATTGATCTTCGGCATTGGCTAAACGGATCAATAAACCCGTGCTGTCGTTGCGCTCGGCTAGGCGCACGGGAATTTGCGCATCCTCAAGGGTTCTCAATGCACGCTCTTCTACACTCGTAGTAACGGCGGCATTGGCGGATGACGCGGTGATTTGTACGGCATAATCGGCGCGGTACAGATTAGGCAAACTGTAGAGTATCCCCAACGCCACCACGACGGCGACGAGGCAATATTTCCAGAGTGGGTATCGGTTGAGCATCGGACGATCCTATGAAAAAACAAGGCCCGGGATATCCGGGCCACGTATGAGGCGGGGGCTTAAAGTTGCTTTAAGGTGCCTTTAACCAAGGTCGCAGCGACCGCACTGCGTTGGAATTTCAATTCAACGCCTTCGGCTACTTCAGCCACCACAAAGTCGTCGCTGACTTTGGTGATCTTACCGGCCAAGCCGCCCACGGTAACAATTTCGTCGCCTTTGCTCAGGCTTTCCATCAACGCTTTATGCTCTTTTTGCTTCTTCGCTTGCGGACGCCACAGCAAAAAGTAAAAAATCAGTACAAACAGACCCAGCATAATAAAAGAAGGGATTGGGCTGGGTGAACCTGCCGCTGCGGCCATGGCGGTGCCCGGTACTGCTAAGGCCAACATCGCTACCACTGTCAATAACGTTTTCATGCATATACTCCTAATGATTAAGTCTTGCCCTGCAATTCACCTGTATTTGGGCAAATCGCGGAAATTAAACCCTACCTAGGGCAATTACCCCAAAGTAGGCGGTATCTGGCCCCGTTTAGCGTAGAACTCAGAGACAAAGGCCGACAAAGTACCCGATTCAATTGCCTGACGCAAACCCGCCATCAAGCGTTGGTAGTAGCGCAGGTTGTGAATCGTATTCAACTGCGCGCCAAGCATTTCTTTGCATTTATCCAAATGATGCAGATAACTGCGCGAAAAATTCTTACAGGTGTAGCAGTCGCACTCCGGGTCCAACGGCCCGGTGTCGTGCCGATGCACGGCGTTGCGAATTTTCACCACACCTTCAGTGGTGAATAAATGGCCGTTGCGAGCGTTGCGCGTGGGCATAACGCAGTCAAACATATCCACGCCGCGCAGCACTGACTCGACCAAGTCTTCCGGTGTACCCACACCCATCAAGTATCTTGGCTTATCAGCGGGCATCTCATGCGTAATGCCATCCAACACATGCATCATTTCATCTTTCGGTTCACCCACTGACAAGCCACCAATGGCATACCCATCAAAGCCAATCCCGGTCAGCCCGGCCAGCGACCGTTGGCGTAACTCGGTGTACATACCGCCCTGAATAATGCCAAATAAGGCGGCGGGGTTATCGCCATGCGCATCTTTGCTGCGTTGGGCCCAGCGCAGTGACAACTCCATCGACTTGCGTGCTTCATCCTGCGTCGCCGGATAGGGCGTGCACTCATCAAAAATCATCACAATGTCGGAGCCCAGTTCACGCTGCACTTGCATGGCCTTTTCCGGCGTCAATTCTACCCGAGCACCGTCCACGGGTGACTTAAACACCACACCTTTTTCGCTGATTTTGCGCATCTCACCCAAACTGAACACCTGAAAGCCACCGCTATCGGTCAGAATAGGTCCTTGCCAGCCGTTAAAGTCGTGTAGATCGCCATGTTCCTGAATGACGGCCGTTCCCGGCCGCAGCATCAAATGGAACGTATTACCAAGAATGATCTGGGCGCCGGTTTCCACGATATCACGCGGCAGCATCCCCTTGACCGTGCCATAGGTGCCAACCGGCATAAAACATGGGGTTTCAACTTGACCACGCGGAAAATCCAAGGTGCCGCGTCGTGCTTTGCCGTCGGTTTTGTGCAGAGTGAAATTCATAAAGCATTCGCGGCTCACGGCGTAATCTCCTGCGTGCGGGTGATGAACATGGCATCCCCGTAACTGAAAAATCGGTAACGTTCGGCAATGGCAGCGGCATAGGCTGCCATGATGTGTTCTTTACCGGCCAAGGCGCTGACCAACATCAATAGCGTCGATTGCGGCAAATGGAAATTGGTGATCAAGGCATCCACCACCTGATATTGATAACCAGGGTAGATAAAGATACTGGAATCGCCTTGAAACGGTTGTATTTCGCCCGATTGCGCTGCACTTTCCAAGCTGCGCACACAGGTGGTGCCCACCGCCACCACACGACCTCCACGCGCTTTACACGCCCGCACCGCCGCCACCGTGTCTGCCCCGACCTCAATATATTCGGCGTGCATCACATGGTCTTCGACCTTATCTACCTTAACCGGTTGGAAAGTCCCCGCCCCGACATGCAAGGTCACAAAGGTTTGTTCAATGCCCTTGTCACGCAATGCTTGCAATAACGGCTCATCAAAATGCAAACCCGCTGTGGGTGCTGCAACGGCACCTTCCACTTGCGCATAAACCGTCTGGTAGCGTTCCCGGTCGGACTGTTGATCTTCCCGGTCAATGTATGGCGGCAAAGGGATATGGCCTTGTTGGTGCAAGACAGACAGCCAATTTAATCCCGGCGCCAAGCACAGCTCAAACAAGGCTTCACGCCGCCCTGTTACCTGTACTTCTCCGCCCTGCTCCAACAACAATGCCGAGCCAGGTTTGGGCGAACGACTGGAACGAACATGCGCCAACGCCGATCGGTCGTCTATCATGCGCTCAATGAGTATCTCAACCTTACCGCCGCTGACCTTCTGACCAAACAGACGAGCAGGAATCACACGGGTATTGTTCAGCACCAACAAATCACCCGGTTGGAGGATATCCAATACCTCACGGAATTGTCCGTGCTTCATGGCACCGGTCGTACCGTCGAGCTGCAACAATCGGCTGCCAGTCCGTTCTGGGGTGGGAAAACGTGCTATGAGTTCATTGGGCAAATCAAAATCAAAATCCGCAACGCGCATGCCTAGGCTACCGGCTGTTTTAGGGGCCGCCTAGTTTACCCATTGCGCGCACGCAATGCATCTTTCATCCGCTTGTCATGCTGTTCACGTATCAAGTGCGATGTGCCACAATTGTCGCACCAACGAGCAATTCCCCATTGCGCCATGACGCGCCATAGGGTCTACTCATTACGCACTTGCGAACAACCAAGCAATACAGGAATCACTCGATGAAGAAATTATTAATCGCCATGCTCGCTCTGAGCCTCACCGCGGCAGCCCACGCGCAGGTCAATATTCGCACCAATCAAGCCTCTACCGGCGTGATGGTTGGTTCTTATGGTGGCGGAATCGGTGGTATTTTCAGCTATACCGCCCCGATTCAAGCCGATGGCCTGCGCCGCAGTGGTTTAGGCTTGCTCTTGGATGGTGAATTAGGCGGTGGCGTTAGCGACAGCAACTTCACCATGGCAGCGGACATCGGCCTCAACCTAGCCTTCTTTTTAAACAGCTCGAACTACCTCTATGGCGGCCTCGGCTTGGGCGCGCAAATTTTGCCCGGCTCCGACTTTGGTGTATCCGGCGAGATCGGCTATCGCTTTAACGTCAACCGCACTGTGTTGTTCGTTGAAGGCGGTCAGCACCCGGGCAGTAGTTCTTATTTGGGTGTTGGGATGCGGTTCTAAGGCCACAAACCCTAGCTCGACCAAGCACACCTTATCTGAGGCTTGGTCGAGCTGTTCAGCGACTAAAACCGATAATCTAACCGTATCAAACCATTCCGTCCGTCACCCGGAAAGTAGGCGCCCCAACTGGCGGCTGACAAAAAGTAGGCTTGATCCAGTACGTTGTTCACTCTGGCCATCACACTAAGGTCGGCAGCCACAGGCAATTGATAATTCACACTGGCATCCACCAACGCATAGCCGTCCAGCGGCGCACTGGCATTGGCGTTGTCGCCCGAGAGAAATTGCTCACCACGATAGCGAACATCGGTTACCAACGACAATCCACTGATGGGGCGAACACCGAACTGCGCGGCAGCAAACCACTCTGGCACTCCCGGAATCGTTTTGCCGTCGTTAGCGCCCTCAGAAAATGTCGCTCTAACGTAATCCGCACTCAACCTTGTCCACAAAGCATGCGTCCATTCTTCTTGCCAGTGCGCATGCGCACCGATACGCGTCGACGCCGCTCCGTTGACATTCGCTCCTGAGAAACTGCCCGGACCATTGGCCGTTGAGTCAAAGAATATTTCGTCTTCTAACGTTAAATGAAAGACCTGAATTTCAAGGTCACGGTAGGCAGTGCGCCACGCCAAAGCGGCTTCTATGGACTGCCCCGTTTGTGGCTTGAGGCCAAGAACACTGACATCGGTATAGGCCTGCTCATCCACTTTTGCGAAGCGAAAATTTTGCGCCCAATCCACACTCGCCAGAAACTCACCACGCTGCCACTCTGCACCCAGCGCCAACGCCACCGCTTCTTGCGATAAGGACTCACCAGTCGGGTACATCGCGGAGTCCGTCAGCTCTTCATCCGTAAGCGCATAACGCGCCCCACCTGAAATGGTGATCGAAGGTGTTACCGCTACGCTAGTATCTATGTAACCCGCATATTGCCACTGTTCCATGGTTCTATCATTAAAGCTGTATTCCAGATCTGCTCGAATCAGATCCGCGCCGAACGTGGCATTTACGAATGAAAAAGCACTGGGCTGCCAACGGACACGCGGATTAGCACCCAGAGTTTGCCGGGAGAATTCGCTGTCAGAGGAGAAAATGAAGGCCTCATACTGATTATCACGATAAAAAACATCGAGTTCGGTTGATAGTGCCGCACTGCTCGACCACGTCGTATTCAAACGGTGCGACCAGGTTCTATTCTGTTGCCATTCATCCGGCGTCGTCGCTTGCGACGGGTCATCATCTACCTGCGCTAATGACAACGCACCCGCATAGCGAACCGTACTGTCCGTATACTCGCTGCGCCAACGCAGCGTTGCCGCATCGGATTTCCATGCTAGCTCGGAGAAAGCCATCAAGTTCTCACGTCCACTGTTGTCTCGAAAACCGGTGTATTGATCGTACTCTGCGCCCACCGACACATCTACGTCAGAAGCAATCTGCAATGGCACTTGTACAGAGCCACTCAATTGCCCGTCTTCCCGCAGCCAGGTCGATAAACGGATGGTATCCGGTGATGTCGTAATGATATTGATGGCACCCGCGACCGCTTGATCACCGTAAATCACACCGCCGCTGGAACGTATAACCTCTATTCGTTCAACATTCTGCAAGGACAACCCCGACAAATGTATGGCGGATGTATCGTTTTGATTGATTTTTTGGCCATCCACCATCACCAACAGATTACTACTGCCAGGAGCCACGCCACGCATACCGAATTGTACTTCACCACCGGTACTGGCGCTGTACAACGCGCCGCTACCCGCCAAAGCCGATTCAACAGAGGTATAACCTTGCTGGCGCAAACGCTCACCGTCGAGCACCGTTACACCGGTTGGCGCGCTTTCCCAAACAACAGGAAAGCGTGTGGCGGTGACCACCAGCGGGTTTAAAGTTGAAACATCTTGCGCAAGAACAGCTGAGCACAGCAGCCCTGAAGAGAGAACTAAATAACGCATGAAAGATTCCTTGAACTCAAGAATACGAGTTAAAGGCAGGCACGAGAGAAAGCAGGCAGAACACAGAACAGGTTCCGCATAGAATTTCACTCACCAACGATAGCCCACCGCTTCGTGGCAAATACCTGAAATGTTCGGTCTCCGGGCTGAGAGGCAGAGTGCATCAACACTCACCAGATATAACCTTCCCACATTAACATGCAGTGGCCTGTACTATATCTGTATCCTCAATTACCGTTGCGGGGGCAGCACCAGACTTTCACTGGTTTCCCTTGGGCTGTTCCAATGTCGTTGTAAAACGTCGATTGCAACTCGCCCTAACAATCAGGCATTGACATAGGCGGGGAGTATAGCGGCAGGACTAGGACATGAACAGCGGGAATTCTGGCCAAAATCCTTGACGCGACAAAGATATGGCGTAGCTTTCGAAAAATTACGTCAAAATATCATCTTTTTTTATGTTTTCATTCTAAAAACGTAACATTCTTAGCCCTGCATTGCTTCTATAATGAATCCATATTGTTTCTAAGGGTAAGGACATGACTTGGCGTTGGTATCAACTTTTGGCCTCAGGCTGCTGCGCGCTGGCGATGGGCTGTATGCCGGAAAAGCCCACTAAAGTGACGGACACAAGTTATCCGGATTTAGCACCGGCCTCCCAGAGTCTCAATGGGGCAGAGCTTGCCGCCACCCAGCCTGCCTTGACTGGCCTCGAAGCCATATCGGATACGCTGTGGGATGAACATGCCGTCAAACGTGTACTGCAGGTGTTCGCTTTTGGTGGCGGGCACACCAGCGACGCCCAAATCCGCACATGGGCCAACATGTCCCCAAAAGCCGCTATTGCCGAAATCTTGTACGCTGGCGAACATCATCCTCTGCTATCGCCTATTGAAGACCACCGCCACATTGGACCTACCGGAACCCTGCAGGGAATGAGCGATTATTGGGGTGGAAATCACCCAGCCAACCCATTGCGCAATGTGCAAACGCGTTATCGACTGGAAGGCAATGATGCTTGGGGCTCGCCGACTCGCCTCTGGATCCAAGCCACCCAAGCACGTGGCTTAAATCCCGTACGCCAAAAACTGGGTCTTTATTTAACGAACTACCATATGGCGGTCAGCCGCAATGCCAACGTGAACAACTGGCAAACGGTACAGTACTACGACGATTTAATGAATGCCGTAGCCGCCGGAAAAACCTTCGATGAACTGATCACGATCGCAGCCAGCAGTGCCGCCGTAGCGGTACAGTACAATCACCAATGGAATGGTGCCTGGCAAGACGGCCAAGGCGTCTGGCACTTTTGGGGTAACGAAAACTTTGCGCGCGAATACTTCCAACTGTATTTCGGTATCTTAACCAGCGGCCCGAATCCACAAACGCCGGATAACTTCACGTCTGAATACCATGAGACGACCAGCATCAAAAATATGGCTCGGCTATTAACCGGCATGCGCACAAACGGTGCTTGGAATGAACCTGCCAGCAGGACACTATCTTTCAACCAAGATAGCCACCACACTGCGGATTTGGAAATTCTTGGACACACCATCTCCGGCCAGACAGCCAGCGAAAAACTCCATCAGCTGGGCCCTCTCGCTATCCAACATCCGCAGAGTCTGCGCAATCTGCCCATCATGATTGTGCAATGGCTAGCCGACGACGAAATTCTCAACAAGGATGATGCCCAAGATCGTATTCGTACTTATTGGGCGTCACTGGTTAATCAAGATAAGCATGATCTCATCACCTTTTTGCGTGGCTACGCCATCAGCACCGACTTCCACTCACCCGAGCGAATCAAATACTTTAATGTGTTCGACCGCACCCTCAGCGTCGCCAACAGCATTGTACTCACCAACGACGATATCTGGACGGCGCCCAATGGCTACCGCCTGTATGACTTGGACTGGGAATTTTGGAATCACGGCTTCCAAGTCTTTGAACCGCACCACAATGTCTTTGGTGGACAAACGGGATTGGATGCCTACAAAAACAGCGACTATTTCATGCGCATTTTCAATTTCGTGGTGGAAAACAGTTGGCGCTGGGCGCGTGCCGAATACGAAGTGAACGGTAGCCGCGTATGGTACAAAGACTGGCGGCCAGTCCTGCCCGAACCCGCCAGCAACGCAGGTTACACCACCGAGCAACTGGGCGAATGGCTGTGGCAACGCTTCATTGGTGATGGTTTAAAACATTTCGGCACGTTGGAACGTGCTCACGTGTATGCCCTACTGGCCAGCAACCAGCACCGTGATCTGCATTGGTATCTGCGCCGCGAATACCCCAACTTACCGGGCAAAAGCGACACCGGCATCGCATGGGAGACGGTGATCACCGACAACGACCTGGACTCCGGTGGCTACTTGCACGACGCCTATGTAACCTTGGCAGAGCACCGCATTCCATTGTTGCCCAGCAGCACGTCACCCAATGCAACGGAGCAAGACCAACTGGTGGACATGGCACAGCGCGTCGGCAATGCCATTAATTTCATCGTGTCCACTCCCTATATGTTCTATCAGGAGGGTCGCTGATGAACCGCCGCGATTTTTTAAAAACCAGCTTCTCCTCGGCATTGGGTAGTCGGCTGGCACTGGGCAGTTTGGGGGCTACCAGCGCACTGCTTTCCTCTAGGGCGTTCGCTACCCCATTGGCACAACGCAGCGTGGTTCAACTCACACTGGACGGTGGCCCCGATTTTCGGCACCTGTTTGTTCCCCATCCCGACAACACAGCGTACGAAACCGCGTTTTGGCAACACAATCACCGCGCGCATATTGCCCGTGGTGATGCAGACCCGAACGGCAATTACAGCACTTTACGCGCACGCTATAGCGACGTTGAGGTAGACGGCCAATTATTTCGCGTATTCAGTGAAGCCGGGTGGCTGATCGATCAACTCTCCAGCAATACCGGCGTTGGCGTGGCAGTCATCTGCAACGTTGTCGGCTCCGCTTCACGTGACCATGTGCATTCGCTGCTAGCGATGGATTACGGTCGGCATGATGCCCTAGCCGATGAATATGGCCGTTCCGGTTGGGGTGGACGCTTGGCCGATGCGTTGAATGGTCGGGTGATTTCACTCACGCGAACGCCGCGCAACCTATGCTACATGCCGGAAAGTACCGGCTCGAATGAACGCTCTCCCACCGACAACCCGTTGACCATTCTAGATGCCCGGACAGCAGGTTTGTTTGATCACCGCAGCATTGCGATTGGTGAAGATGAACTGACCTGGATACCTGCTGGCGAGAGCAAGCACGAATTCCATTGGAATGCCCACATGTCGCGCGCCATGAGCAGTTATTATCAGGGCCTCGGCCAGCGCGCAACGGTGAATCATCGCATAGAACGCGTCATCGACCATGAACGGACATTACGCCGGGTAGGTGAAGACCTGGCCGATGCACTGAATGGTCAAGCCGTATTGGAAACCCCTGCGGACACATGGCTCAATAACGGCGACTTTGCCCGCCAAATGCGCACCTTGCATGACATGTTGAATTACGGCAGCACGGCGCTGGACTTGCGCGTAGCGTCCATTGACATGGGCGGCTGGGACAGTCACGACGGCCAAAAAGCCATGATTGAAAAGAACTTCATCGACCTGTTTGGCCACAACAAAGGCCTGCATACCCTGTTTGATCAACTAGACAGCACCGCCAAGCAGAACACGTTATTGGTCATCAATGGCGAATTCGGGCGGCAAATCAAAAGCAATTTTGATTTCGGCACCGACCATGGTCGAGGCAATACCATGCTGGTGATTGGTCAAGGCGTCCGCACCGGGGTTTATGGCGAGATGTTCCCGAGCGATGAAATTGAACGTATGGCCACCGAACCCAGCCCTGAAATCATCGGTCGAACCACCATAGAGCATCTGCACAAGGCCATCGCCGATTGGGCCACCCAAAGCAATTCGGGGCTCAATGTGGTGAACCGGTCACTGGATGGGTTGGCACTGGAATCCGACCTTGGGCTGGATCAACTCTTTTTGTAACTCATATTTGTGCACTGCATCACTTTCTTGACGCGACGAGTCGGGTATCATGCAAGCCATTACGTTAAGCGAGGAAGTACCATGCGAAGAAGTACCATGCGCAGAATCCAACACACCATCGCAGGGTTAATAGCCGTTGTACTCTTGAGCATTACCGGCCAGGTGCAAGCGCAACCGGTACCCAATTTCAGTTTTATCGACCAGGAAAGCGGACAGCGGGTGGCGCTCAGCGAGTTACGCGGCGACGTCCTGTACATCGACTTCTGGGCTTCATGGTGTGGCCCGTGCCGCCAGTCATTTCCGTTCATGAACGAATTGCATGCGCGCTACAAAGATCGGGGTTTTCGCATTCTGGCCGTGAACGTTGATGAAACCCTCGCGGATGCGCAAAAATTCTTGGACCGTATACCGGCCGATTTCCAAATTGTTTATGACCATGCAGCGGCCCTACCGCCCGTCTTTGGGGTTGAGGGCATGCCAACAGCCTATTTGGTGGATCATCGTGGTCAAATCATTTACACCAAAATTGGCTTCCGTCTGGGCGATCGCGAAGGCACAGAAGCCCGCATCGTAGAAGCCTTAACCGCAGCAGGAAAACTCTGATGAGTCGGCACATTCTTTGGTTATTAAGCGGCGCGCTTATCGTCGCTACCGGCTGTACAACGGTGCCCGTATGGGAGCGCGGCGCGCTGGCACAACCCGGCATGGAAATAGACGGACACCCCGTTGAAACCTACGTCGATAACCACATTCATTTCAGTAAAGAAGCCGCGACCGGTGGTTCCGGTGTGGGCGGAGGCGGTTGTGGCTGCAACTGACCACGCCAGCATAAAAGCCATGCTGGCTTTGGCCACCACGTCATTGCTGGGTGATGCAGCCACCGCACAAACCTTCGCCAATGACTGGAAAACCAACATCACCTATTTGGACTACCGCGAGCGTGATCGCGTTACCGTGCAATCCTACATTGCCAACATCCGTGGGCAAATCAATGATGATGCCATCATTCAGGTGGGCGTCGCGCTGGACACCATGAGCGGAGCAACACCGACCGGCGCAATTGACGGCTCCAGCGTTGTAACCAGCACCGGCACCTCCGGCGGTGGGTTCGATGTCTCCGGACAAGGCACAGCCTACGCACAATTTAGTGATACCCGCCTGTCGGTAGACACCAATTGGGAACAAACCTACACCCGAAACTTTCGCGTGGCCTATGGCGGGTATGCCTCGGTCGAAAGTGATTTTACGGCACTTGGCGGTAGCCTAAAAGCCAGCTTAGACCTCAACAACCGTCAAACCACCGTATCCTTGGGTGGCGGTTTTGAGGCCGACACCAACGCCAAGCGCGATGGTTTCACCCCAGAGCCGCTCTCCAATGTGGATGACGCGATCTTCTATGACGCCGGACGAAGGAACACCTTCAGCAGTTTGGTTGGCATTACTCAGGTGGTGAATCGCACCACGGTGGCACAACTTAACCTCACCTACACCCATTCGCTGGGCTACCACACGGACCCGTATAAGGTGTTTAGCCAAGCCAACGAGGGTGTTGAGCAGGAGCGCTATTATGAGGGTCGCCCAGATGAACGACGGCGGACGGCGGTGTACAGCAGCCTACGGCAACGGCAGTCGGGTGGGAATATCCTCGGTGGTAGTGCTCGATGGTACATGGATGACTGGGGCGTCAACTCGCTGACCGTGGACGGCAGCTATCGCATTCTTTTAGGCGGCAGTGGCGGGCGTTATTTTGAACCCTTTGCTCGTGTACATGCACAAACCGCCGCTGACTTCTACCTGCATGCCCTTGAACCTGGGGCCGACATGCCCGATTTTGCCAGTGCCGACAGCCGGCTGGGGCAAATGCAGAGCTACAGTGCGGGCGTGCGTTTAAACGTGCCCATCGCCGATTGGGGCAATCTGCTGCCCCGTATTTCCTACTATCATCAAGAGTTTCAAGATGCGACGCATGAGCGGAATCAGGCGATTATCATCAGCGTTGGCCTCGAAAACCGTTAGAAACCCTTTTTTCTCAATCTGGCGTTGTTAAAAATGGACTCAAAATGCTCACTGGCTTGCCAGAACGACCATGGTCGGCCCGAAGGGTGAGCGTAGCGAATATTTACAGACAGTAAACTCCGCTTCCTCAATTATTTTTGCCTAGCCAGATTTTCGCCTCTGAGCCTTTTATTGAGACCTCGCCAGCTTGAGAAAAAGAGGTTCTTCCCCACTAGAAAAGTGGGGAGATACCGGCCACCGTCTCATCCATCGGCACATCGCCGGACGGATTATAGACGGAATCTGCCGTCATAACCTGCGGGTTCTGTGCCCCAAAATACTGGTACATCGACGCTGCAACGCTCATGGGTTCGCATTCATAACTGTCACTGGTGGGCTGGGTGTATTGGTTGTTGGTCTTGGTGCGTCCGGTACGCTCTGTGGTTCCTACCACTTTACCCAAAGCGGCACTGCCCCCAGGACGAATACCCGCGCCGCCAATGGTGTACAGGTTTTGGTTGTTCGCGTGATCCCAGCCCATGGAGTTGTTCAGATTGACCAAACGACCAAAGTCGCCCCAGACGTTAATGATAATATTATCGGTGCGGCGGGTATTGCCCGATACAATGGTGCTGTTGTTCATGAGACGTATGTGTTTGGCTGCTACCCGCAACGCATGCATCATATCGCGCATCCGATTACGATAGCGGTCAATCGCGTTGTTGTGGTCATCCCAGCCACCCAAGCCGGGCGTACCGACAGAAACATATAGGGTGGACGGGTTATGAATCGCCAAGGTGACGGCGGCTCGCACTTGGCTGGCAAAGTTGGTATTGGGGTACACCAAGCGCCCGGTATCTGCATTGCGATCGGGATCACCAACATCAGCGACAAGCGGCAACTCGGCATCCCGCGCATCACTGAGATCACCGACCAAATTGGCCATGGTAGCGCGTGCTTCAAAGCCCGACACGGCTTTTTGGAAGCGTTGTGCATACGCCGTTTGTCCGGACAAATTCGCCACCAATTGATCAATGCGATCATTCACCATCGTATCAATAGCGGAATCATTAAAGCTTTTACTACGTGAATAAGGATTATCGAAATTCGTGTTGAGTGACAAGTCGCGCAGGGCAAAGGGTGTTTGCAGGCTAGGGTCTTGGGCGAATGCTGTGGTTTGGCCTTCAAAGGAGACAAAAGGCAACGGCAAGCTGAGCAAGCCCTGTTCAAATTCTGATGTATCGCCTATCCGCCGCCCATCCGCCAAGGTGCAATTACTGGACGCCAAAGTATTGCGATTCGTGTACAGCATTAACGCCAACCGTGTACCCAAACCCGGTGCATTCTCGACATCTAACGCACCTTTTTGGTTAATAAAGATGGCTTCGCGATGTGAGCGCGTACCGTTTTTGCGACGGTGCAGGGTACGGTAAACGCTCATATCACCGGAGGCGATCATATCTTCCATGAAAGTACCGCCAGCTCTGGCCCAAAAACCGTAGGGTGTGATCTGTGGATTATTCCCGTTATTGACATCGGTATCGCTGTCACGGTTTTCCAGCATTCCGCTACCAAAGGCTGCGGTGTAGCTGTTTTCAGAATTCGTATTGATGTCGGCAATATTGGTGATGTTCCCGGCCAGCTCCGACGCCCCACCATATAAGAAAATATTGATGATCTGCGGCATCACCGCCGGTGCAGTAAAATTGATCGCTTCATAATTCAACCCGGCGGCGGCTGCACGTTGACTGAGCATGGATAAGCTCAACGCACTGGGTAAAACCGGTGCCAGTGCGAGATTACGTAAAAAACTACGACGGTTCATCAAACACCTCCTGCACTGACGCTGCGGTGATAGTAGAATTCCGGCAATCGGGAAACATAGTCAAAGACAACTTGGGTCGCGTCGTTGATGACCCAATTGTTATTCGGGCGCAACGTCAGAACCCCAAGATCATTTGTATAAAACAAATTTAAACCATCGCCATCATCTTCATTTCGCATGAGATCGATCAAGGCAGATTGTTCATCGTCAGTGGCTCTGCGACGCAGACTAGACATAAACAAGTAGTCGACAAACTCCGCCGCCGTCATTTGCACGACCTCTGGACGCCGAACAGTACTCAATTCTCCAGGTGTATTTTCTCGGGCGGCGGTATCGTACAACAAGCCTCTAAAACCTTTGGTATTGTTGCTGTAATCACCGCCACGCCAGCCATTCTGATTGTTCACCAACACCTGCTCCCGCATGGCTTTGGTTTGCGAAGAAAAGCTCATGGCATCCATCGGCACATTTGGCGTACGGCCAATTTTGTATTCCATGGTGGCATTGCCCATATTGCGCATATACAAGGGGGACCAAGAATATTCCGTTAACTCCCGAAGCACTCGTCCTCCCAGGTTTCCTTGATTTCGGTCAACGGACCAACGCAAACGATGCAAGGTGCCGAAAAAGTTTTCCTCAAACCACATGGGACGTTCGCTGTTCAACAAGTATTCCCGCGAGAACAGGATGGCTGTAAAAATGTCTTCGAACGTTTGCGGATTGGCCGCCACCACATCACGCACAAAGTTCTGCCGTGTTGCAGCATCCATTTCAGCAAAGAAATAATTGCTAATGACTTCGGTCACGCGAGGAATGAACAAGGGGTGTGAAACGATGACGTTGTAGAGGTCGGCACAGTCTCGCACATAATAGTTATCAAGAATGCGTTGATACTCTGTATTGGGCTCGCCGGAGCGCATCATTTGGTACTGCTCAGATTCCGATGTGAGCTTCCAGTCCCGACAGGCAATGCCCCCTTTCCGCGAATCTTCTTCCGTATCAAACAATCCAAGATATAACTCATAGGCTTCCAGTGCGTGGTTTTCCGCCGAGCGTGAAACTCGCCAGCGCGACTGGGTGCCTAAAAAAGCCCGTACCGTATTCTGCACGGTTACGCCGTTGCGGATGTTGTTACGCAAAAAGTTATACACAAAAGTCGCATCTTTAGCGTCGGTACTCTCCATCTCCAGCGCCGGTGAAAACATAATGGTGTTGGCGAGGAAATAGGTCATCCATTCAATGTAGAGATCACGCGAGATGGGAAACTCAACAATTTGCGCGAGGGGGATTTGCCGGGGTAAGGTCGTGGTGTTGGCATTCCGGTTTGTTGTAAACTGGAACAAATCGTCATCCCCATAAATTGGCGTGTCATCCGAAAAGAGGCCAATTTCCTGCTTTAATGACAAACGCGCATCTGGGCTTAGATTTCGATTCAATGCCTGACGCGTATCCGCTAGGAAATTGGGCTGCCGACGCACCAGATTCGTCATACTGCCTTCGGCTTGAATATCAAAGAACTCGTCGACGGGAATACCGCGATAAAAGGTGGCATACAACTTATTGGCTACGGCATATTGCTGCTCGGGCGTTAACGCATTGAACTCGGATGCACTAAGTGCGGTCGCGTTGCCCGTGGTGACAAACGAGCGCACCGCCTCTTGATCCGGCGTACCTGGATTACAACCGGCCAGCAGGAACGCACCCGGCACCCAGACGGCAATAAAAAGACGACGCACGGTCTGAACGATGATTTTATTGAACATGAGCTATGGCCTCAGAGTTGAGACTGCGGCAAACTGCGCCAAGAATAGATGATTGAGAATTGTAGGCAGCGCACCATGAGAGCGATAGCACGCGAACGTCAAACTGTGACTCAGTTCGCGCTATGGCCCCTTTTCTTTATTGGCCTTCAGCAAACCCTAAATAAGCATAAAGCGCTATGACGTCTGCATTAACGGTGACACATGACAAAGAGCGACAGCTCTGGCGCACTACCTTCACCGCCATGGCCAGCCCGTGCGAGATACTTGTAGACGCTGGCGCGCAGCAGACTGACACCCTTCAGTCAGCACTCGAAGCTGCCGCCGAGGAAGCCTGGCGCATCGAACGGAAGTTCAGTCGTTTTCGTCCCGACAGCGTCCTGTCCCAGATCAATCAAAACGCCGGAAAATCCGTGACGGTCGATCCGGAAACCGCGCAATTATTGAACTTTGCCGACCAATGTTATGCCTTGAGCCAGGGCTTGTTTGATATCACGTCAGGCACACTGCGTGCACTTTGGCGTTTTGGCAGCGACGCAACGGCTCAGGGTGCATTCAAACCACCCGCAGATGCCGCCGTGCAGTCGGTTTTGCAGCATGTCGGCTGGGACAAGGTTCAATGGGATGCGCCTATGTTAACGTTGCTGACGGGTATGCAGATCGATTTCGGGGGAATAGGAAAAGAATACGCGGTCGACCGCTTGTGTGCGCTGTTAGATCAGGCGTTGGACGTTCCACTGGTGGTCAACATGGGCGGTGACTTACGCTGCAACCGGCCTCGAACCAACGGTGAGCCATGGGTATTGGGTATTGAACATCCGCTGTCTGTGCACCAAGCTATAGGTGCACTGACACTGCAAGCCGGTGCATTGGCCACCAGCGGCGACACCCGGCGGGCGTGGGAACATCAAGGGCAACGTTACGGGCATATTCTAAACCCAAAAACGGGGTGGCCTGTGGTAGGCGCACCCCGCTCGGTTACTGTGGCCGCTGACACCTGCACGGAGGCGGGTATCTTTTCGACCTTGGCCATGTTGCATGGCCCGCATGCGGAAGCTTTCCTCAACGCGCAAGGCGTTCCGCATTGGGTGTTTCGAGAAGAATCTTAAGCGTTATGCTGCACGATTTTGTCTTTGTGGCGCGCGGGCTCGTCAAAGGCAAAATCATCCACCGTTAACATATCCAGCACTTCGGCTTCAAACGCTGTCATAAAGGTGGCGTCGTCGGTTGAGATCAATCCAGCTTCTGCCGCCGCCGCAATACGCTCTTCAGGATGCAACGCCGTCATCGGCAATTCACCTTTGGCGTAGGCTTTACTCACGGTACGATAAATGCCTTCCGCTTTGTCGTAGTCGTGCAGCAAGGCGTTGTAGCGCGCCAATGGATTTTCCACCGCGCCGTCTTCTTGCGTGTCCCAGGTATCTTCAATCAGATAGCTGCGCAATGGGCTGTCGCTGGACACATCCTGCGCAATGGCAGCGACCAAACGGTCGGATGGCATTGGCCAACGGCGACCCAACGGCATCACCAAGGCACGCAATTTCATGGCCACCAAACGCTGCGGCAGGTTGTCCAGCACACCCGACACCGCATTCTCTATACGATGCAGCAGAAACTCGGCGCTGTAGCGCATTAACGCTTCTTCACCCGGTACTTTTTTCCCTTCATGCCAATGTTTCAATACCATCGACAGCAAGTACAGGTTCGACAAAATATCGCCCAAGCGACCGGACAACATTTCACGTTGTTTCAAGGTCGCGCCTAAGGTGGTCATGGCCGCATCGGACAGCAAGCCCAATACCGCACTGAAACGATTCACGGCTTTCGCATAGGGTGCAGCCGCCGCATCGAACGGGTTGTTGCCAGTAGGAACACCCAAGGCCGCGCTAAAGGCGCGCGCCGCGTTACCCATGATCAGCCCGGCATGGCCAAAGAAGGCTTTATCGAAGGCTTTGATATCGTCGTTGTTCTTCGCTTCCAGTTCCGCCAACACCCACGGATGGCAACGAATCGCGCCCTGCCCGAAGATCATCAAGCAGCGCGTCATGATGTTCGCGCCTTCCACCGTGATGGCCACTGGCGTCGCCGAAAAGCCCACACCCAAATAGTTGCGCGGCCCCAAGGTCACCGCACGGCCGCCATGAACGTCCATGGCATCCATCATGATTTGGCGCTGAAACTCGGTCAGTTGGCTTTTAAGAATGGCCGACGGCACCGCCGGCTTCTCACCGTTATCAATCATGTTCGCGGTATGCGATACCGTTGCACGGGCGATGTAGGCCATGGCTGACATACGCGCCAACGGCTCTTGTACACCTTCCATGTTCGCCACCGAGGTATTGAACTGTCGGCGTACGCGCGTGAAACCGCCCGACCAACCCACGGCATAGCGCGCCGAACCACTGGCACCGGACGGCAAGGTAATGCAGCGTCCAACGGACAAGCATTCCACCAGCATACGCCAGCCTTGTCCGGCCATATCCACACCGCCGATGATCCAATCCAGCGGGATAAAAACATCCTTACCCTTGATCGGACCGTTCATGAACGGACTGCCAATAGGATGATGCCGCCGCCCGATTTCCATGCCGTCTGTACCACGCGGAATCAACGCACAAGTGATACCAATGTCTTTCTTATCGCCCAGCAGGCCATCGGGATCGAACATGCGGAACGCCAAACCCACCACCGTGGCAATGGGCGCTAAGGTTATCCAGCGTTTTTCAAAATTCAGCCGAATACCCAGTGTTTCCTTACCGTCAAAAGTGCCTTTGCACACGATGCCGGTATCAGGAATAGAGGTGGCATCCGAGCCGGCGCGCGGGCCGGTTAAGCCAAAACAAGGAATTTCACGACCATCCGCCAAGCGCGGTAGATAATAGTTCTTTTGCTCATCGGTGCCGTACTTCACCAGCAATTCGCCGGGGCCTAAGGAATTCGGCACCCCAACGGTCGACATCAAGGTTTCATTCGCGGCCAGTTTCTGTAACACCGCTGACTGGGCTTTCGCCGAGAAATGCAAACCGCCGTATTCTTTCGGAATGATCATGCCGAAGAACTTCTCTTGCTTCAGGAAGTCCCACAATTCTTTGGGCATGTCGGCACGCTCAACGGCAATTTCCCATGCATTGCACATGCTCACGGCTTTGCTGCATTGGTTATCTAAAAAGGCTTGTTCTTCCTCGGTCAGGCCGCTGTAACGCTGGTTCAACAATTGTTGCCAGTCTGGTCGGCCCGAAAACAATTGCCCGTCCCAACCCACCGTACCGGCATCTAATGCTACCTGCTCCGTGGGTGATACTTTCGGGGCTACTTTCTTGAAAATGGCAAAAATCTGCGGGGTTAACCACTGTCGCCGGAACATCGGCAAGCCTGCCGCTGCAGTAATACCACCGCCCATGATGAATAACAGCGCCAATAACGGGCTGCGCAAATAAAACCCCAATACCGCCAAACCGGCAAACGCAATGATACCGGCCACAGCACCCAGCTCACGGCGCATCACCGCGAACAACACCACAATGGCAACAAGTAGAACGAGCAGATGATTCATGGCAACCTCAACAGTGAACGTTGTCGAATTTAAACGCACGTTTGAATTTAGCGGGTTGCGGAGGGAGTTACCAGCTTATGCGTTAAAAAAATAGCACCTGTTCGGTTTTGGCAACAATAGATGAACACGACAGGTCGCTTTTTGCTGCGCGTAAACAAGCACTACTTGATGCGTCGGGCATGCTCCAGTTCACGCAAAATGTCCCGCCATGACAGTATACCGGCGACCTTACCCCGTTCATCCACCACCGGTAAACAGGACACCCGATGCTGATTGATCATTTCAACGGCATCAAAGATGGGCGCATTCTCCCGAATGACCACCAATTTTCGCGTCATCACCTGATGCACTTTTTTACTCAGGGTAGCGAGGTCTTTCCATGTTTCCGCCGCCGTGCCTAAGTTCGGGCTAATGGCTTTAAACAGGTCGCGGTCAGAAATCACCCCCACCAAGTTACCACTCTGAATCACCAGCAAGTGATGAAACTGCGTGTTGTCGAAAATATGCTTCACGTCTTCCAGGGTGTCGTCCATCCCTATGGAGACCACTTTACGCGTCATAATGTCGGCTACGGCCATGTGAACTCTCCTCAAACGGCTCAACTGACCATGAAGTCAATTTTTGTTGCGTCAATGTCGTCACTCTGACACATTGGCGTTCTATATTGCCCAGAACAAGAACCAATGAGAAGAGTAGGTTTAGGCCAAGGTCAAACCTGCAACCATTAACTTTCTATGAAAGGAACACTTCCATGCAAAAACAGTGGCTTTTAACCGGCGCTGCTGCCGCCATCTTAACCTTGAGCGGTTGCGCCATGTTGGCACCCTCCGATGGCTCTGGCGCACTCGACCTTACCATCATTCACATGAACGACCACCACTCTCGCTTATTCCCAAACAGCGGCACCGACTTAATGTTAGACGGTGAGCGCACGCGGGTTGAAATTGGTGGTTTTCCGCGCGCCGTCAGTTTGATCAAAACACTCGAAGCGCAGGCGGAACACAGCGTTAAAGTGCACGCGGGCGACGCCATTACCGGCGACCTGTATTACACCCTGTTCAAAGGCGAAGCCGATGCCGCCATGATGAACGAAGCCTGCTTTGACGTTTTCACGCTGGGTAACCACGAATTTGACGACGGCGATGCGGGTCTGGCGAACTTCTTAGGCTATTTGAACGAAGGCGACTGCAACACCAGCGTAATCTCGGCCAACGTGGTGCCTGAAGTCGGTGTTTCGCCGCTCACACCCAACAGCCAGTGGGACTCCTTCGACCCTTACGTCATTAAGTCCTTCGGCAGCGCCAAAGTCGGCTTTATTGGCATTGATATCGCCAACAAAACCAAGAACTCATCCAAGCCGGATGCCACCACCGTGTTCCTGGACGAAGTCGAAACGGCGCAGCGCTATATCGATGAACTGACCGCCATGGGCATTGATAAAATCGTCCTGGTAACGCACTACCAGTACGAAAACGACATTGCCATGGCACGCCAACTGCGTGGTGTCGATGCCATCATCGGTGGTGATTCGCACACCTTATTGGGTGATGACTTCGCGCAGTATGGCTTGAGCCCAGCGGGCCCATACCCTACCGTGGTAAGTGACGCTACCGGCAACACCGTGTGTATCGCTCAGGCTTGGGAATACTCCCTGATTGTGGGTGAGCTGCAAGTGAGCTGGGATGACAACGGCAATGTGGCGAGCTGTGGCGGTAATCCACATCTGCCACTGGGCGATACCTTCCTCCGTCGTAACAGCGAAGGTCAGCGTGTGCCTGTTGGTGAAGATACTTTGAACCAGATTTTGGCTGAAATATCAGCTAGCCCCGTGTTAATGCAAGTTACACCCGACGCACAAGCTGCAGATATCTTGAGCACCTATACCGCGCAAGTTGATGTACTGAAGCAGGATGTGATCGGCCGCAGTACAGACAACCTCTGCTTGGTCCGTATTCCTGGCGAATCACGCAGCAACATCTGTGCGCCGAGTGAAACCGCGCAATACGGTTCAGATATTTCTAACTTAGTCGCTTTGGCGTTCAAAGAAATGAGTCTGGAATCCGACATTGCTATTCAAAACGGCGGTGGCGTGCGCATTGACGTCCCAGCAGGCGACCTCACTGTCGGCTTGGCGTATCAACTGCTGCCGTTTGCCAACACCTTGGTCAACTTGGAAATGACCGGCGCTGAAATTAAAGCGGTCTTGGAAGATGCACTGGATTTCGCTCTGCAACCCGGCGGTTCAACCGGCGCATACCCCTACGCTTCTGGCCTGCGCTTCCATGTAGACGCCACCCAGCCGAAAGGGCAGCGTGTCAGCCAGTTGCAAGTGAAGCTGAAAGACGCCACTCAGTGGTCTGCCATCAATATGAATCGCACCTATACCGTCGTAACCAATGATTTCATTGCACGGGGACAAGACGGTTACCTGACGTTCGGTGAGATCTATCGCGATGGGCGTGTCACCAACACCTACCTCGACTATGCACAATCATTCGTTGATTATGTGCGCAGCGTTGGCACCGTGACCCGCTTGCCGTATAGCGAATACAGCACGCAGTCGTTCCGCCAGTAAGGTAAATTTAGGATGTTCTAAGGGGCCTCGGCCCCTTTTTTATTGAACAAAAAAAGCACAAAGTCCAACTTCGATCTATACTTTGACCGTTTCGTCAATTCGGTAAGGACTATGTTTCGACTAACCATCTGCACAAGGCTGTTGCTGCAATGACACGCCTCAGTCGCACTCCACTGTCTCGCGCCTTAACGCTGAGCATCACTTTGCTTTTAGGGTTGGCGATCACCAGTACGGCCGTAACCTTACTCCGTCAGGCGAGCGTGCAGCTCTGGTATGAGCAATCCGTAGCCGAAGCCGAACAAGTCAGCGCCGAGTTGAGTTACCGAGTCTGGCGGGAACGTGAACCACTCATGGCCGCACTCACCTTATACACGGGTTCGGAAGAGGTCACCCAAAACGAACTCACCGAAGCAACGCAATTATTTCAACAAAGCACACAAGCACGGCATTCGCCTAACATTGCCTTTGTGACCCAAAGTGCCGCGGGTGAATGGATCACCCAACAGTCGTCAAGCAACCTTGATCTGTTGCCCGTGTCGGGCCAAAGCATTAACGAAGCAGCGCTGCTGTACACGGTGAACAGGGCGCTCGCGCAACCCAATCAAGTCATTATCGGGCCACTATTCGCACAACGGCAGCGCAGTTATGGCAGCATGGCCGTCACCACACAAAACGCCGGACAAGCGGGTATTCTCCTGATGGTGGTGGACTTCACCGCATTGATGCAAGAGGTGACCGCTGCCCTCTTAACCAGCAACAATACATTGCGCGTACTACACCCCACGTCCGGAGACTTTAACCACTCCACCACCGCGCCCCTACCCACCCAACTGGACGCCAGCCATAGCGTGCAGATTGATATGGGTGAATACGTCTGGGAGCTGGCATGGGAATTCGACGCCGACAGCGGTCTGATGCCAGATCAACGGCTGTCCTATGCCGTTGGGGTCGCTGGTCTGATCATCACGGTATTGCTCACCATCACGCTATACAACCTGCTGCAACAACAGTATCGGGTACAACAAAAAGTAGAAGAAAAAACCATCGCGTTGCGTGAACTGTTTGAGCGCCTGAACGACGCCCAAAATACCCTGATGAAACAGGAGAAGCTTGCCTCGCTAGGGAGCCTGGTGGCTGGCATCGCGCACGAATTGAACACCCCGGTTGGCAACGCCTTGCTGGCCGCAACGACGTTAAACGACCGTAGCGAAATCATCGTAAAACAACTCGCTGAAAGCACGCTTAAGCGCTCGGATCTGGAGCAGTTTCTGGTGGGCAACACCGATACCGCCAAAATCATTGAACAAAATATCCGTCGCGCGGCCGACCTCATCACCAGTTTCAAAAAAGTCTCAGTCGATCAAACCAGTGAACGGCGGCGCGAATTCGGCTTATCCACCATGGTCGATGAAGTATTAACAACACTGCATCCCAAACTGAAAACGTCCAGTCACCATGTACGAGTGAACATTCCAGACAACCTGATTATGGACAGTTTTCCCGGGCCGTTGGGGCAGGTGCTGACCAACTTGATCATCAATTCTCTGGAGCACGGCTTTGAAGGCCGCTCCGGTGGCACCATTGATATCGTTGCCACCGCACCCGACGCAGAACAGGTTCAGATAACCTATCGTGACGACGGTGTCGGCATTCCGGCCCCGTTTCACGGCAAAGTGTTTGACCCGTTCTTCACCACGCGTCTCGGTAAAGGCGGCAGCGGGTTAGGTATGCACATTGTGCACAACATTGTGGTTGGACTGCTCGGTGGACAGATTACCCTAATGTCTCCGGCGTCTGGCAGTGGCGTCTGCTTTGAAATACATCTACCCTTAAAGGCACCTGTTGTTGTGGAAACCGAACCCGCCGTATGACAACACCAAAGCCTGTCTCAGACGAACTCGTATTCGCCGCCGAACCGGAACGGCTGGAACCGAGTGAGCGCGCCCATACCTTTTGGCAAGTGCTTATCGCCGACGACGACCCGGAAATCCATCAGGTGACCCGGCTGGCTCTGAACGGTTTGGAAATACTGGGGCGCCCGCTGAATTTCATCAGTGCGTACAGTGCCGAAGAAACCTTGAAGATCTTGCGTCAACACCCGGACATCGCGCTGGTGTTGCTGGATGTCGTCATGGAACATGACAATGCCGGGCTACACGCGGTCGAGCAAATTCGGCAAGAACTGAACAATCATGACATCCGCATCATTTTACGCACCGGCCAGCCGGGCTATGCCCCGGAAGAACGGGTGGTGCTGGACTACGACATCAACGACTACAAAACCAAGAGCGAACTCACTCGTGCACATCTGGTGACCGCGGTGGTGGCCGCCATCCGTTCTTATCAACAAATCAGCACCATCAACCAAAACCGACATGGCCTGCAAAAAATCATTCATGCCGGCATCAGCTTGATGGAAATCACCTCACTGCAAGGGTTTGCCGACGGCGTAGTGACGCAAATTGCCTCGCTATTGGGCCTGCGCGCCGAAGGGGTACTCTGTGCCCGCATCGACGACAGCGGTCACGAAGGCGAGCGCGTGCATGTGATTGGCTCCGCCGGGCAGTACGCCGAATTCCTGCAATGCGAACTCAGCGCCCTACCCGACCCGTACATCGTGCAACAGATAGAAACCTGCCTAACAGAGCAGCAGCACCAATTTGCCGAGCAAGACACCACCTTGTTTGTGGGCAGTGGACGGCACGCGGCGGCCGTCTTTATTCGCTCCCAACGCGCAATAGCAGAACAAGACCGCCAACTCATTGAAGTGTTTTTACACAACATCACCATCGGTTATGAAAACATCACCCTGTTCCAGCAACTGCGTCATGCCGCATACATCGACCCGTTAACCCGCCTCCCCAACCGCAATGAATTTATTCGGTTGCTGGAAGAACAGGCGCGGCAAGAGAACACCGATGCGTATGTCGCCGTCCTGATTGACCTTGACCATTTCTCCGACATCAACGACGGCCTGGGCCAAGAAACCGGAAACGTGCTCTTACAGGCTGTTGCCAAGCGGCTCCAGAGTGCCTTGGGTGACGTGGTGCTGGCGCGGGTAGATGCCGATGTGTTCGGGCTGGTAGGGCCCGCCGAGCGTTTGCAGCCCGACCGTTTACTGGCGCTGTTCGAGCTGGCATTCACCGTATTAGGACAAGCCTTACCGGTCGGCATCACCATGGGGTTGGCGCGTTTCAGCACCTTGGGCCAACACGGTTTAACCATACTCAAGCGCACCAATATTGCCCTGAACATGGCCAAAAAGCAGAGCGACCACCGCTTCGTGTATTACGACCCCAACATGGAAAGAGCCACCGAGCAACGCATAGAAATGACCCATGCGTTGCGCAAAGCCTACGCCGATGAAGCCCTGTGTGTGTGGTATCAGCCGCAGATTGACCTTGCCAACCGCGAAGTCATTGGGCTCGAAGCCCTGTTACGTTGGCCGCAAGCCGATGGCAGCATGATTGGCCCGGATGTATTCATTCCGGTTGCGGAATACTCCGGCCTCATCATTGAATTAGGGGAATGGGTGCTCAATCAAGCCTGCTTGATGTTAAAACGGCTGGAGCATGCCGGACACCGCAACCTGCGCATCGCAGTGAACGTTTCTATGCCGCAGTTTCGCCAAACCGAGTTTCCCGCACAGGTTGCACGGCACTTGAAATATCACGGCGTCAATCCACAACAAATTGAACTGGAGATTACCGAATCGGTGATCATGGATGAACCGGACACCGTGGTGAATGTGTTGCGCAAGCTCAAAACGCTGGGTGTACAGATCGCCTTGGATGACTTTGGCACCGGCTTTTCTTCGTTGAACTATTTGCGCCAATTGCCGCTCGACCGCATCAAGGTCGACCGTAGCTTTGTGCAAGCCTTGGACCGACCCAGTGGTGCCATCATCGCCGAAACCATCGTCCGGTTAGGGCAACGGTTGAAATTGCACACCATTGCCGAAGGCATTGAAACCGAACGTCAGGAACTGCTCATGCGTGCCATGAATTGCGCCGAAGCGCAGGGGTTTTTGTACGCCAAACCCCTGCCTGCCGACGAGCTGATGGCCTTTCTCGCCAAATGTCCGAAGCCTTAACGTACCGTTAAGACGCCCCGTTCAAATCCGGGCACTTACGCAAAAATTCCTCCGCCTTCTCGACCATATTTTTTGACCCAACATAATACGGCACGCGCTGGTGCAGTTCTGTCGGTTCTATGTCGAGAATGCGTCGTCTGCCATCGGTGGCCTTACCGCCAGACTGCTCGGCAATCCACGCCAAAGGATTACATTCGTACAGCAACCGCAACTTGCCGTTCGGTGCATTGGCGTAGGAAGGGTACATATAAATGCCCCCCTTGATCATATTGCGGTGAAAGTCCGACACCAGCGAACCGATGTAGCGCGAGGTGTAGGGCCGGTTGGTTTCCGGGTCCATCTCCTGACAATACTTCAAATATTGCTTCACCCCTTGCGGGAACTTGATGTAGTTGCCTTCGTTGATGGAGTAGATTTTCCCGTCTTCCGGTGTGCGCATGTTCTCGTGCGACAGATAGAACACCCCGATGGACGGGTCAAAGGTAAACCCGTGTACGCCATTACCGGTGGTATAGACCAACATGGTGGACGAACCGAAAATCACGTAGCCCGCGGCAACCTGTTTGTTGCCGGGTTGCAAGAAGTCTTCCAATTGTACAGGGCCATCAAGCGGTGAAATACGGCGATAAATCGAAAAGATGGTGCCGACCGACACGTTGACATCAATGTTTGAAGAACCATCCAAGGGGTCGATCAGCAACACGTACTTGCTGCCCTTCGAATGCCCTTCATTGAACGAGATAAAACTGTCCTCTTCTTCCGATGCCATCCCGCAAATTTGCCCGCGTGCCTCCATGGCTGCTTTGAATTTTTCGTTGGCGTAAACGTCCAGCTTTTGCTGTTGTTCGCCTTGCACGTTGTCCGAGCCGGACGCCCCGATAATGTCTACCAGGCCCGCCTTATTAATTTCCCGATGCACAATTTTCGATGCCAACCGAATGGCCCCGAAAATCTGGCTGAGTTCACCCGTAGCATGCGGAAAATCCTGCTGCTTATGAATGACGTACTCACCCAACGTAATGAGTTTGGACATGCCGATAAATCCTGCCTTGTGAAGTTGATAGGGTCTCTCTAATTATGTTTTTCTGGTCATTTATGCCCGCTAGGCACTGGCTAACACGCCAAATGCGACTGCGGATATACAATAACCCGAATTGGTTTTGTCGCACAGGTCCAAATTCGCCGCTAACGTGGATTAAGGATTGACAGGGAGAGGCTTCTTTCGTGCTCGACCCGCAATCAGCGAGCCACCGACGATGAACAGGCTGGCACTCAGCACCGCCAAAGTGGCCGAGCCATAGCCCGCCAGAAGCAACAGCAGAACAGAAATTAACGGCGCGCCATAAGCCAAGGTGCCCAACAACTGAATGTTGCCGTGTTTTACCCCATGGTCCCACGTAAAAAACGCCAAGCCGACCGGCCCCAAACCCAAGCCAACCACACCGACCCACTGCGCCCACCCGGCTGGCCAGACTGTTTCTTCCAGCATCAAATGGCACAGCAGCGCCAGTACTGCCGTAACCCCGCAAAACCAGCCCACAGCATCCGTTGGAACGGTACGCACAAGGCGACTGAGCACCGAATACGACGACCAAATCAGCGCACACATCAGCGCCGCAACGTAGCCGGGCAGGAACTCACGCGAAAACCCATCGACGTTACCGCCGATCAGCAGCCAACAGCCCACCAGTGCCAGCCCTGCACCCACCAAATACTGCGCCCGCAGAGATTCGCCGGGCAATAACGACGAAAAGATAACGATCAACAACGGCCACAAGTACGCCAGTAAGCTTACTTCCACCGCCGGTGCCAGCGTCATCGCTTTGAAATAAACAAAATGATAACCAAACAGGCCACCAACACCGAGACACCATGCCAGCACCGGTTGCCGCGCGAAACGCAGACCCATGTGCCCCGCGCGCCACCAACGTACTGCCATCAACAAGAACGCAATGCCGAACGTCATCGCCAACAGTTGAAACTCTGGAATCGCCCCGCCCGTTAGCTTGGTCAATAACGCCAGCGTGCCCCATAGGAGCACCGAAACTGAGCCAATCAACGTTGCCTTATTGATGACAGTCATAAACGGGATACCTAGTAGTTATGGAGGCACGAAAAATTTCGGTTGCGCATTCTAGCGATAAAGCTCCGCCAAGGTCGATACCAAGCGTTGGCGGAAAAGCAGGCTGCGGAGCAGATGGAGAAGGCTTGAAGTAATGTCTTATTTGACATAGCCTTGCCGTATGAACATTAAGGATAAGCCACTCGTTTGGCTGCATGGAATTATTAAATCACCACCCTTTTCAGACTCTGCCCGCCTAGAGGCGGGCTATTGTTTGCGACTACTACAGCGTGGTGAAAAGCTTTCAATGCCACATTCAAGGCCAATGCCAACGATTGGGGCGCAATGCCATGAGTTACGCATCACAGATAAGGATAAAATTTGGCGCATAATTTATCGCATCGACACTGATGCCATTATCATTGCGGAAGTGTTTCAAAAGAAAACAACGACCACACCAAAATCGATTATTGATGTGTGTAAGTCCCGACTTAGGAGCTACGACAATGCAGTCCAGTAAACGCACAAAGTTGGAAGCTGCTGGCTGGCACATAGGCAGTACCGATGAATTTTTAGGTCTCACCCCAGAAGAGTCAGCATATATAGAAATGAAGCTTGCCCTAAGCCATGCTCTGCGTGAACGACGCTTAATCAAGAAGCTGAGCCAAGCAGATGTCGCCAAGCTTGTGCATTCCAGTCAATCTCGTGTGGCAAAAATGGAAGCTGGGGAACCTAGTGTTTCTCTAGACTTGATCATGAAATCACTACTTGCCCTCGGTGCCACACCGAATGACCTGGCAACCGCTATTTCTGGCGGCGCAACAACCAGATAATCTTCATCTGGTCACTGTCCGTAGTGCCGGTATAATTTAGTCGCTACCCGCCAAGGCCAACACCCGCTGGCGCAGTATCTTCTCCATCGCCTTGCCCTTTGCCAGCTCGTCAATCAACTTGTCCATATAACGGATGTTACGCATCAACGGGTGCTCAATGTCCTCCACCCGCACCCCACACACCACGCCCTTGATCAACGCAACGTTCGGGTTCATGTTTGGCGCTTGGGCAAAAAACGTCGTGAAATCGTTCCCCGCCGCAACCTGCTCTTGCAAACCTTCCTGGCTGTAACCCGTCAGCCAACAAATGACCTCATCGACTTCCGCTTGCGTGCGATTTTTGCGCTCCGCCTTTTGCACGTACATCGGGTATACCTTGGCAAAGGGCATATGGAATATTTTGTGGTCAGTCATCAGTTTCTCCGGTTTGAAAGCACTACAATGATTTACGACTTAATCCCGATTGTTAATTCACCACCTGTACGGTATTCTGCACATGAACAACATCCTGTACAGGAGCAGTCATATGGATGCCATCAGTTATACAGCCGCGCGAACTAACCTAGCAAAAACCATGGAGCAGGTCTGTGAAGACCATTCTCCTGTAATTATCACGCGAAGCAAGTCACCGTCCGTAGTCATGATCTCACTGGAAGACTACGAAGCGCTGCAAGAAACAGCCTATCTCCTGCGCGCACCGACGAACGCCCGTCGTTTACTGGAATCCGTTGCCGAGCTGGAACAAGGCGGCGGTGAAGAAAAGGAACTGCTTGAATGAAACTCATCTTCTCCGAACACGCATGGGAAGACTATGTGTACTGGCAGAAAACCGACAAAAAGATCCTTAGCCGAATCAACAAGCTGATCAAGGAAACTCAACGAGAACCGCTTGCCGGTGTTGGTAAACCAGAGCCCCTTAAACATAACCTTGCCGGTTACTGGTCGCGCCGAATCAATGAAGAACACCGCATGGTTTACAAAGTCACGGATGACGCCTTGTATATCGCACAACTTCGGTATCACTACTGAATTAACGCTCGCCCTCTAGCCATGCCATAACCACTGAAGCAATCCGCAAACCACTTAGAGGACGCTATCATGGCCACCCGCCACGAGTGCCTTCCGAGACGAGGCAAGGCGTACTCGTATCCGCTTAGAGAAGCTATAGCCAGAACGACCACTCTATACACAGCCACTTTCCCGCACCATCTCATTCGCCAAAACGGGCTTACCATTGTAGAGCGTCTCAAACTCCTTGGTGACCGCAAAGCCATACTTCTGATACATCGCTTTGGCTGGCGCGTTACTCTTGGCAACATAAAGCACAGCAGGCGTTCCAGCATGAGAAATCAAGTGTTCCAGCAGGCTCTTCCCTACCCCTTTACCACGCGCCTGCGGATGCACAAACAACGCTCGAATTTCATGTTCAAACACCGCCCCATAGCCTAGAACACCGCCATCGTCATACACAAATATCTTGGACGCCATCAGCGCCTGCAAGCGTGGCTCGTCCTGCGCTAAGGTCAACAACTCAAACGTCCCGCTTTCGTAGCGCAGCTCATCCAGCTTCGACAGCGCGTAGATTTCCGTTATTGCTTCCATGTCACCGTCTTGAAACGCCCGAATTTTCATACCGGAAAAACACCTCTATATGTAAGCCACTTATATCATTTTATAGCCCATGGAAAAATGAGGAGGGTATAGCGCATCGACTTCAAAACGATTGCAATGCTATCATTTTACTTTCAACGACTCAGGGTAACTGCAATGGCAAATTTAATCGTGCGCAATATTGACGACGAGGTGGTGAAAGCGCTCAAAGCAAGAGCAGGCCTGCATGGCATCAGCGCTGAAGCCGAGCACCGCAAGATATTAGAAAAAGCACTTCTGCGCCCCAAGAAAAAAAGCCTGCTTGACACCCTACAAGCCATACCTTCTGTGGGTGAAGATTCTGACTTCGAGCGCAAGCAAGATGGTGAGGTAAGCGATGTATTTGCTTGACACCAACGTGGTCAGCGAACTGCGCAAAAAGTCTAAAATGAACGCGGGTGTCCGCTCTTTTTTCGAACAGGTAACGCGTGATGCCAGCGATCTCTATTTAAGCGTCATCACCGTGGGTGAACTGCGCCGGGGCATTGAGTTAATGCGGCATCGTGGCGATGACATTCAAGCACAGCAACTTGAAACCTGGTTAACCACCCTGCTTACAGAATACGAACAAAGTATCCTGCCGTTTGATCGTGAAGAAGCACAAGTATGGGGGAAGCTTAGAGTACCTAAGCACGAAAACGCTCTAGACAAGCAAATTGCCGCTACCGCACTGCTGTACGAACTCACCGTTGTTACACGGAATGTTAAAGATTTCGCTCCCACCGGAGTAAAACTGCTTAACCCATTCACCTGAACATAGTCAGTAACTAAGGGCGCGATGGCTACGGCATGTCATGCGCTATTCTTGGGTACGTACCTGACATTCTCCAAGCCCTGAAAGGGCGACAACGCCGTTGAGCATACACCTTGCCCATCACGCTACATGCGCATACCATATACGCATTGCCCGTATGAAGGTGTGACCATGAACCCTATCTACAACACCCAAGCCCCTAAAAAGCCGACGAATGTCAGCATAAACAGCGACTTACTTGAAAAGGCTCGAGGGCTTAACATCAACCTATCTGCAACGCTGGAGCACGCATTAGCTGAACAGGTACGAAACGGGCAACGGGCACAGTGGCTGCGTGAGAACGCCGACGCCATTAAAGCCTACAATGAACATGTTGAAACCAGCGGCACATTCAGCGACAGCGTAAGGAAGTTCTAATGGCACAATTTTTTGCTTATCAGAACGCTAATCCCGCGTCGCAACGGCAATACCCCTACCTGCTGGATATTCAAAGCGACTTGCTGAGCGAGCTGAAAACGACAGTCGTCATACCACTCTCTCCGGCACACATCGCGGCACCGATGCGCCTAACGAGACTAAACCCGTCTTTCACACTCAATGGCGAAACGCTTATCGCAATCACCCAAGACATTGCCGGGATTGAGCGCAGCCAACTGCGCGGCCAACATTATGACCTATCCGCCTATCGTTCCGAGATTATTGCCGCCATCGATTTCGTGCTTGCTGGTATATAAGCGACTTTAAAGTGGCAGAGCGACTGCTTAGGTGCGGGGCTGATGTAGTTTGCTGGAAATCAATCGGTTCAAACTAACACCCGACTCGGCTGCCTCAATGGTTAATTGACGATGTGTTTCTGGTGGCACGCGCACCATAAATTTTCCGCTGAATTGTTTGGAAGATAACGGCTCTGGAACCGGCTCATCACTTTGCTGCATATCCGCAACGCAATCATGAACCAACTGACGAATACCTTTCAGCGCAAGCTCGGGATTTTCTGCCAACAAACTGAGGCTAGGGAATTCAACGCACAAGCCAACGTGCTCCTGATCTGCTTCAGACCAAGTTACTCTGTATGTATAACGATCAATATTTTTTGCCATGCAAGAAACAGTATCATTATTGATACTTGTGTCAACGGGCAATCTGGACGCTGTTCAGCAGTCTATAGTTTGTAACGCCGACAGCACGCGCAGTTACTGAATTATGCGTTTTCGTCGTGACTTTTGAATTGTTGCCTACCTAGGGATTATTGTTAAAGCATTCAAAGGTCTTGCTCGGCCTTTGCGTCTATTGCCTTTTGTAGCTCTGAGTTGCCGCTCACGACAGAAATCATATGTACACTGATAAAGGCGTGTGCTTTAGCATGGTTAAGCATAGCAATCTGATCTAACTCCGAGTAGTTCGGCTCCTGTATATTCCCATTGAACCGTCGATGAAGCTGCTCATAACCACTGTGAGTAAGGCTATTTAGCGACTTCCAAGTTTGAGCTTTTGAATCACCCCGACTTTATCGGAGGGCGTTTTATTTGAGTCATGCTGCCGCTGACTCAGCTCGTTGATGATACAGCATCTCATACTCCGCGGGCGGTATGTCGCCGATGGAGGACAGAAGCCGCCGATGGTTGAACCAGTCAACCCACGTTAACGTCGCCTGTTCAACTTCATCCAGTCCCTTCCAAGGGCCATTTTTGTGGATTACCTCCGCTTTGTACAGGCCGTTGATCGTTTCGGCCAGAGCGTTGTCGTAAGAGTCGCCAACACTGCCTACTGACGCTTTAAAGCCCGCCTCAGCCAGTCGTTCGGTATAGCGTATCGACAGGTATTGGCTCCCTCGGTCGCTGTGATGGGTTACCCCTTTAGGTTTGCCACGCGCCCAAAGGGCTTGCTCCAAGGCGTCCAGCACAATGTCGGTCTGCAAGCTTTTAAGGACACGCCAACCCACGATGTAACGCGAGAACACGTCGACCACAAAGGCCACATACACAAAGCCTGACCATGTCGCCACATAGGTAATGTCGGCCACCCAGAGTTGATTGGGCTGCTCGGCGACAAACTGTCGATTCACCAAGTCGAGAGGCTTTTCGGCCAGTTCGTCTGGGATGGTGGTGATAC
>NZ_JBHSAL010000005.1:224770-343824 GCF_042650105.1 Salinispirillum marinum
GCCTTGCGCTTTCATCAACCGCTCGACGGTACAACGGGCAACAACAATAGACTCGCGCAGCAGTTGCTTCCAGACTTTCCTTGCCCCATACACCGAGTGGTTATTCTCATAGACGCGCTCAATATCCTGCATCAGCGCCTCATCCCTTTTTATTCTGGCGCAGCGCTCCTCGGGCTTGGCTTGCAAGCGCTTGTGGCGATAGTACGTGGAAGGTGCAATCTGTAAGATATTGCAGATCGGCTCGACACCATGAGTACCACGTTCCCGGTCAATAAAGTCGATGATTACTTCGGTTTGCGGTCGAGCTCCGCTTGGGCGAAAAAAGCAGCGGCTTTGCGTAATATCTCGTTGGCTCGCTTGAGCTCTTGATTTTCACGCTCAAGTTCTTTCATTCGAGCCGCTTGCTCACTGGTCACGCCGGGCTTGGCGCCGCTGTCGACTTCCATTTTCAGAAGCCAAGACCTCAGTGTCTCTGGGGTACAGCCGATCTTGGCCGCTACAGATTGTATGGCAGCCCAACGTGATTTATGTTCGTGCTCACCGGTCAAAACCAGTCGCACAGCGCGTTCCCGTACTTCGGGTGAATATCCAAGTCTCTTGTTCATGGGCTAATTCTCTCAAGAAAGTTAGCCTCCGACAAAGCCGGTGTGATTCATTTTGCCTTCGAGAATATCTTGTCTTCAAATCCTTCCGTTTCCTCAACATCTGCGATCAGCGCAAACATTTTCTTGTCTAGTTTGTCGCGCTCATATCGAATTAAATCTCCGTCCGTCGCACATCTGTGGAGCCAAACACCTCTTATGCAAGATTCGAAAAGTAATCTTGAAAGGGAAAACGCCGAACCCGGCAGTTTCAAGTTTATGAGCTCAGTGATTGCTTTATAGTGCTCTAAAACCATGTCAAAACAGGCGCACGCCAACCGATTCCTAGAAGAATTTGGGTACGGTAACTCACTCAATTGTTGGTCAAACCAACGCTGCAGTTTTCTGTGTTCTTGAACGTTATTGGCTATCCTCATGAATTAACGCCCGGCTTTAGGGCCGACTTGTAGCCGCATAGTGGTGGAGAGGCCGTCCCCAGCCTCGAGGAGCGATAAGAGCCATCTTTATGTATTGCCAAAATGCTCTTCAAACAGTCTGTCACGGTTAATAGTTGCCTCAGTCCATGTTGAATCAGATATTTCCACATCATAACTGGTAGCACCTTCAGATTTCATCAGGACGTCAATCCATCCTTCAACTTCACCTCGACGCTCAGCGAAGGCTTTACTATGGCAGAAGACGGTTATCTCTGTACCTTCGTCCTTAGACGGCGTTGCAACGAATTTTTTGTATTCACCTAGCATTACTCTGCTCCAATGATGGATTTTTTGAGTAACGAGGCTGTAGAAAAACCTGCCCGGCACACGCCAGCTTTCCTACGCCCTTAAATTTGTGGCCTTTCAACGAATCTCTGCTGATTTTGCCTTTTCTTTATTCGGTTTTAAGCATAGCCGCTTTGTTCGTATTAGGCACCGCCAATGTTCAGTTTAGTGGCTTTCTGGTGCACCACGCCACGATCATCCAGTTTAAGTGTGATAGCTACCGAAGAAAGTAGTCTGCCAAAAAGCAGGGGTCATAGGTCCAGCGAAACCGATCACGTTAATTGTCGCTTCATGAAACGTCACTAATTGCCACATTTGTAGCACTCCGCTACAATCCACAAACCACTTAGAGGACGCTATCATGGCTACCAGCAGCATACGCTTAGATCAGAACCTAGTCGAAAGAGCCACCATTATGGCCAAAGCGCTGAATCGAACCCCGCCCAAGCAAATAGAGCACTGGGCAAAAATTGGCGAAATGATGGAAGACAACCCGGACCTGCCCTACGAATTTGTACGGCAAGCCATCATCGCACAGGCAGAGCGGGACGCCGGAAAGCTGGAGACCTACGACTTTGGTTAAAGCCACCCGTGTATTACAGACCCCGACCTTCAAAAAAGCCGTGAAGAAGCTCAAGCCTAATCAGAAGACAGACCTTGATCTGGCCGTGAAGGACTTGATGGACAACCCCAACATGGGTGAGCAGAAAAAAGGCGATCTTGCTTTTCTACGAGTCCATAAGTTCAACATGAACAAGCAACTGACGCTGCTGGGTTACAGTTTTGATGATGGCGCTCTCATCCTTGAACTGATGGCTTTGGGCTCACACGAAAACTTTTACCGTGATATAAAGCGGAGCAAATAGCTTTTTATTGCCCGGCACAAAGGGCACTCTGTGTTCTACCACTTTGCAATGAGGGTGTTCATGATTCTTATTGGGTGTCTAGGATCATTGGATCACTTCAAGGCCGCCCGGACCCATTCATAACGCCGCTCAGCACGCGCGGTTACGGAATGGAGGCGCAGCCGCAATGCAGTAACCGTCGCCGTGACTGGCCTTGTTAAGTGTTTACTCCCTCGCAGCCACTTCATAGTGCGTTTCTCCCACCCAAATATGAAGAAAGCTAGGATCTTGGCGAACACGAATTGATGAGCAAGGATAGAATATGACCTGCTCCCACTCAGGACCTGGCGCCCCAAGCATCCGAATCTGTCCATACCCACCTTTCTGGAATTTTATGTGGTTTCCCTTCCCGCAGCTCGGGCACTCAAACCATATCGTTGACATTTCGGGCCAGCTAAACGGGCTTTCCGTTAGCGCCTCCCTCAATCCAAACTCTTCTTGGCAATGCAGACATTCCATACGGGACACTTAACGCTTCAATAGCCGGCGCAGCTTTGCTGCGTCCGGCGCCGTAGGCGCGTAGTTGATTGACTTGTTAAATGTCGCATCTGATGCGCTCATATTCGGTTAAATTAGTCTGACTTTCGCACGGTGATTTAAATTTTACCTGACCTTGCAAAAGAGCCTCCTTTAGTTGAGTACATAGAGAGCACTCTTTGTTCTCGGAATAAACATCGATAAAGTAGCTGCCACCCATTTTCTGGTCGTCGTTCTCCCATGTAGTGGTATCCCACTCGACTAGAGCAATGCCATAGGTATCAGAGCCACTCGATGGATACCAGTAGGCATGCTTGTAGTAAAAGAATCGACCTTCTCCAGAGGCGGCTTTTTTATTTACTCTAGGATCTAGCGTGTCGTCAATTTTGTCGATTGCATCTAGCAAACTGCTCACTTCATATTCATCAGATGGAACCACAAGAACCAATTTTGGCGAAGGACCACTTCCACCAAACAGGCTATATATCGCTAAATAATAAAGCCCCGCTGGTATTGCCACCAAAGCGAAGATTACAGAAACCGTAATTATGACTGTTTTTCTACGCACGATACCCTCTTGGACATTTAACTATTAAGCGGTTATACGGCAGCTCAGCTGCGGCTATAACCGCCTGTTGAACGCCGCAGGCTTCGTGTTCTATTTTCTAGGGGTTTTGCTTTTTGCCGCATCGGGGATCCTGGGTGGCTAGTGGGTGACGATAAGGTCAATTCCTGTGCTCAACGCGGTTGCGAACGCCCTTAAGGGTACCTTCTTTTCGTCTCAGTCCTATCTTTATAGCCGGATTCCCGCTCATTGACAACACAACGCCCTCGGGCCACCCCGAAGTGCAATATCACGCGACCCACTGCCCGTTCGGCTAGCTGCTGTCTCTCCTCTGCATCGAGGTCAGTAGGTGTATGGCCTGCAACGGCGCAGTGTGCTGGTCACCTAAACACAGTACTGGGTGATGGCCGCAGTGCGGACAGTGAGCGCCATGCCTATTTTGCGGTGTCTGCTCGGTCTTTTTCTGTCGTGTGTTACGCTGTGGCAACTGTCGTCGGATCAGTGCCAGACTGCGTTGCTTGATGGCATTGGCCAGAAAACCGTAATGGCGAATGCGCATGAAGCCTTTCGGTAGTACATGCAGCAAAAAGCGCCGGAGCAGTTCTTCGGGTGTTAAGCGCAATCGGCGATCCTTCGTGGTGCGGTAGTCATGGTACGCCAAGGTGATCTGTCCATTCTCCCAACTCAACAGACGGTGGTTGCTTAACCCGATGCGGTGGCTGTAGCGTGCGAGGTATTCCACCAGTGTTTCCCGATAGCGGACGGCGGACTTGCTGTACACGCACCAGGGCTTGGTCATCAACCGATCAAGGGTCTGATCAAACTCCCTGGTGGCGAGGCCACCGCTGTGTCGTGTGGTACGCAAGGCGCTGACCATAAGCCCTCGAAAGCGTTTAGATAACGCTTTGACCGGTAGCAAGTAGCCTTTATGTCGGCTTTCCCAGCGCCGTGATGGTTTCAGCACACCAGACGGATTTTAGGTACGGGTCAGTTGTTGGCCCTACCTTTCACTGACCTTAAATTCGTAAAATCAATGACTCAGACCCATTTGATTCTGATCACTCGGACGGAACGAACAGATCAGGCCGTGGGGAGAAATACAAAAGTGAGCCTCATATGCGACCGAAGGTAGATTCCTTGCGGTATTTTTGCTGTAAGCACCTAGTGCCGACAGCCCACGAAGACCCGTGAAGTTGGAGAGCTCACTCATGGCTTTAATGTTGACCGCTTATTCGGCCCAAAAAAACAGCTATTGCCTATTACCCCGAGAAGTCTCATATGTGTTAGCGCGAACAACGGACAGAAATTTTTTACACTCGTTCTCAAGCTCACCTAAGTGTTCATCCAAATCTGTACCTCGCAAACTTGATGAAAGCCTAGCAATCTTGGCGTCCGTATTTGAGAGCCGGCTTTTAGTGGCCTCATCAAGAGCCAAATTCAAGTCAGCGAAGAATTCAAGCTCGTCAAAGAAGATGACATTAGTCCGCTTGTATCGGTCATCGACCAACATGCACCTGATTGGACATGCCGCAAAAAGCTCTTTAAAACGACGATCAAACGTCGCAATAAAAGGAATATAAAACATCCCATGCTGTGAGTTGCTGGCCATGGTTTCTTGGTGCCTTAGTGAAAACAAATCCCAGCTCATGCCATTAATCTTTTCCATGGCCACGTCTGACGGCTGGAGCAAACTACCAAAGAAACGGTGCTTGTCACCGTGCTTGAGCAATTTCCACGCAAAATACAGTTCCATTTTCCCGAAACGCCCAAGACAGTCGACTGAATACGCGACAAGCTTTAGTAGGTTTTCATGGTGGTTTCTCTTTGCCTCCCAGCGCAGGAGCATTGCCCGCATCAACACCAGCTTGAGCCCTTTTCGCCGCACCAAGCTTTGCTGTATCTCTTTGCTTTCTTGAAACGAATAGATAGCTTCAGCCGCTTGCCGACCGGCACTTGCCCGATCTCCGTTAAACTTCGGATTTCGCGGGTCATCGGCAAACGCTTGCTCATCCAAATGATCAAGCCGCTTCAGCGCGCGAATCGTGTTAAATGGACGCAAGTTCGACTCATCGTATGTGTGAACCAAGTCTTCCACTATATAAAACGTATAATCGAAGTTAAATTGCCCGTCACCAACCTTTACTAGCTGTACGAGTTTCACGAACCATTCCCAGTCGGCGACTTTCTTCCCCTCCTCGTATACACGAAAGGCTTCCGCTACTTGTGTATCGAAACTCACTGAATAATCTAGAGGAAACTTCGCAAACCCATCCCGCTTCGTTGTCTCGTACAATTCGTCGTCATAAAAAAGGAGCCCGGGTGCACCAAAATACTTAGAAACGGCAGGGCATTCGTTTTCGATCGAGTCTAATGAGACACCACCGAACTCTGAACGCAAATTATCTGTTGCATACACAATCCGAAAATCTTTAAAGACTCTTCTGTTGGGCTCAATGAGTGCACTAAAGCTATCCGTGACCGGATGAGTCAGAATCCTCTCTGTGGCCAATTCAAGACGCTTTATACGCTGCTCCAGTGTTTCCATGTGCGATTATTCCTCCTGCCCTTATCATCGCTAACGTCTTGCTCACTGGTAAATTGGGAGCGTTGCAAGTAATTGATCCGCGTGCAGCAACTGATTAGGCACTCAGCTGACTGTTGCATTTGAAGATTGAGTCAGCGCATCGCATCGGCCCAGAGTGGGCAGCACACTTTCAAGCACCTTGCCGCCCCCCTTCGTTCTATGATGACGCCAGTTGGCTTTGTTGCGAATGATGTCAGCTCGAAGGCCTTCAGATATTCTCAGCTGAGTAGGTTCCATCCAAGAAAATATAGACTCACCGACAAACTCTTCCGATACGATTTCGACATACTCGTTCTTGCGGATGCCTAGGTAAAGTGGGCCCTTCGAATGCAAGGATTCAAGGAGACTATCGAACGAGATGATATGGAAATCTTCGGCCTCGCGAGCCCTGATAAGTCCGCGCCGAAGTTCGCTACCCTCGAACTCTGAGCGTCGGCCATGTACTAAGACATATTTAATGTGGCATGGATTTCGCGCCATGGGCTTGCGAATTGGCGCAATCGTACCATCTGTAAATCCTGTTAGGTTAGCGGGGTTATCAAACCACGCCCGCCACCGTGCAATCTGATCCAGCCCAGCAAGGAATTCCGGGTGCAAGTTATTGCTCTGACCTTTAAAGTATCGTGATCTTGGTTTCTCGATTTCGATCAAAACCAGATTCCAGTCTGCTGAACTTTTCGACAAGTAAAAGAAGTCTGGAGCGTAATCTTTTGCAAGGGACAGCTTCCTAAGCACCAAGTCAAAATGGATACCGTGGTTCTGGATGAATTCGCGGGGAATTAGACAGGTGTTTTCTTCCATGAACCTCTGATAGACCTGTTCAGGATGGTTTTCATCCATAAGACTCAAGAATCGGTCATGAACTGTAGTAATTTTGGCTGGATCAGAATTCAAGCGACCTAGCTCCTTTTATTGCCTAACAGTTTATTTTTGTGCATAAATACCGAAGCCGTAAATCCAAACCCTTGTTTTCCATAGTATTTTTTAGCCCATCCCCAAAAAAACGCATCGACTAAAACCAACTTAGCAGAAAAACGCGAACGCGCAAGCAAAAAGCCCTGTTCATACTGGTTAGATAACCAGCTTCGCCGCTTCACTACCATCACCCCTTGACGCCCCGCTCCAAAAACTTTAGTTTGCTGGCACAAAATCTTGTCGGAGTGCGCATTCGCGTTACCGGCACTGGCGGGTGGTATCCGCTCGCTCTAAATGAAACCCTATGCGGCAGGACGCCGCATTGGAGCCCCAGGGATGGGTTCACGCGTGTTTCATGTGAGCGAGTGGATAGCACAACGCCGTGCCGAAAAACGAATGAGCTGAGATCGCAATTGCGGGATCCGTGGAACCTGATCGAGTTAAGACTTGCGCAGGAAACAAGAAGAACCATGCCCAACATGGTTTTTGGCCGGTGCTATTTCTTGTGGCATCAGCCGCTGCCCAGCAGCCTTTCACCCATAACACCCTAAGCGGTCACTCCGTCTTTCCCTGGCTTCAACCAAGAGAGACTGGAATGACAACAATAGACACCAACCCAACCACCCCTTCTACGCTGGGCGACCGCGTCGCTAAACTGAGTGCGGACGTAACGCAGCCTCTAAGCGGTTCACGCAAACTGTACTTGCCCGGTTCACGGCCGGATATGCAGGTTGCCATGCGCGAAATCGTCTTGTCGCCCACGCGCATCGGCCACACCGAGCAATGGGAAGACAACGAGCCCATTCCGGTGTACGACACCTCTGGCCCTTATACGGACCCCGAAAAAACCGTGGATGTGCGCCAAGGCTTGCCGTCGCTGCGCGGCGCGTGGATTGCCGAACGTGACGACACCGAGTTGCTGTCTGACGTGAGTTCCGAATACACCAAAGTGCGCCAGCAGGACATTCGCTTGCAGCATCTGCACTTTGCCGGGCGCAAAACGCCACACCGCGCCAAAGCAGGCCGCAACGTCACGCAAATGCACTACGCCCGCCAAGGCATCATCACCCCGGAAATGGAATACATCGCCATTCGTGAAAACATGGGGCGGCAGCGTTTGCGTGCCGAGCATTTACATGTGCAGCACCCCGGCCAGAATTTTGGTGCCAACCTTCCAACCGATATAACGCCGGAATTTGTGCGTGCCGAAGTCGCGGCGGGGCGTGCGGTGATTCCCGCCAACATCAACCACCCTGAAATTGAACCCATGATCATTGGGCGCAATTTCTTGGTGAAGGTGAACGCGAACATCGGCAATTCTGCGGTAACGTCGAGCGTGGAAGAAGAAGTCGAAAAGCTGATTTGGTCTACCCGCTGGGGTGCAGACACGGTGATGGACTTGTCCACCGGCCAAAACATTCATGAAACCCGCGAGTGGATTCTGCGCAATTCGCCGGTGCCCATCGGCACGGTGCCGATTTATCAGGCACTGGAAAAGGTGAACGGCGTAGCGGAAGACCTCACCTGGGAAGTGTACCGCGACACCCTGATCGAACAGGCCGAGCAAGGCGTGGACTACTTCACCATTCACGCCGGTTTGCGTTTGCACCACATTCCGATGACGGCCAATCGAGTCACCGGCATTGTGAGCCGGGGCGGTTCGATCATGGCGAAATGGTGTTTGGCGCACCACACCGAAAGCTTCTTGTACACGCACTTTGAAGACATCTGCGCCATTATGAAGGCGTATGACGTGACCTTCTCGCTGGGCGATGGTCTGCGCCCTGGCAGCATTGCCGACGCCAACGATGAAGCCCAGTTTGCCGAGCTGGAAACGCTGGGCGAATTGACGAAAATTGCCTGGAAACACGACATTCAAACCATCATTGAAGGCCCCGGCCATGTGCCCATGCACTTGATCAAGGCCAACATGGACAAGCAGTTAACGAGCTGCGCCGAAGCGCCTTTCTACACCTTGGGGCCGTTGATCACCGACATTTCACCGGGTTATGACCACTTCTCGTCGGGCATCGGCGCGGCGATGATCGGCTGGTTTGGCTGCGCCATGCTGTGCTACGTCACGCCGAAAGAGCATCTGGGCTTGCCCAACAAAGACGATGTAAAACAAGGTTTGATCACCTACAAAATTGCCGCCCACGCAGCGGACTTGGCGAAAGGCCACCCCGGCGCACAGATCCGCGACAATGCCATGAGCAAGGCGCGTTTTGAGTTCCGCTGGGAAGACCAGTTTAATCTCGCCTTAGACCCAGACACCGCGCGCGCCTACCACGACGAAACGCTGCCAAAAGACGGCCACAAGGTGGCGCATTTTTGCTCCATGTGCGGGCCGAAATTCTGTTCGATGAAGATCAGTCAGGAAGTGCGCGACATTGCGAATGCCGCTAATGCCGCCAACCCTGACGCCGCGCAAGGCATGGCCGCGAAATCGGCCGAGTTCCGCGAAACCGGTTCGCAGCTCTATCATCCGGCCACGGAGGACTGAGCATGACGGACTCTCGTCCTATCATTTGGAGCATCGCCGGGTCTGATTCCGGCGGTGGCGCGGGGATTCAGGCCGACATCCTGACCATCAACGCTTTGGGCGGTCATGCTTGCACGCTCATCACCACGCTGACGGCGCAAAACAGCGTGGGCGTGGCATCGGTGCTGGCGGTCGATGCCCCCATGTTTCAAGCGCAAGCGGATGCTTTGGCGGCTGACCTTCCCCCGGCGGCAATCAAGATCGGCCTCATCGCCACGCCGTGGCAAATTCGCCTGCTGCATGAATGGTTGCCGCGCTGGAAAGCGCGCTGGCCTGAGGTGCCCGTGGTGCTAGACCCGGTATTGGTCGCCACCAGCGGCGACAAATTGAGCAGCACCAGTACCTTGCAGGATTTACAGAGTTTGTTGCCAGTGGTTGATGTGCTGACGCCGAATTTGCCAGAACTGGAAGCCCTGACCGCCCGCGTGGTGCGTTCACCGAAGGACGCGGAGCACGCGGCACGCAGCCTGCTGAAAACCGGCTGCCGGGCGGTGTTGGTGAAAGGCGGGCATGGCTATGCGGACGAACCCGAAGCCCAACATTCTGTAGACCTGCTGGTCAGCACGGACGCAATGTGGCGCTTTACGCAACCGCACGTTGCCACCAAGCACACGCACGGAACCGGTTGCACCTTGAGCAGCGCCATTACCACACATTTGGCGCGCGGGCTGTCGGTGCCGGATGCCTGCGCCCTCGCCAGTGCTTACGTACAACAGGGCTTGCTGCAAGCCTATTCTACGGGCGCCGGGGCAGGCACGCTGGAGCGCCGCCAACGCACGGCCGACTGGTTGCGGTTGGCGCGTTTGCCAAAGTGCGACCAAGCCTGTACCGACACCCCCGCCCATGAGGCCTTTTTGCCCTGCACCCGCAAGCAAGAGGGCATTTACCCCGTGGTGCCGGATACCCAATGGCTGCAACGCTTGTTAAAAGCCGGAGCACGAGTCATTCAGTTGCGCGTTAAACATAACAACGCCGGCCGTCTGATACCGGAAATTCGTACCGCTATTCAACTTGGTCAACAATACGGCGCACAGGTGTTCATTAACGACCATTGGCAACTGGCGTTGGAGTTGGGTGCTTATGGTGTGCATTTGGGGCAGGAAGATTTGGCCGATGCCGACCTGCCCGCCTTGCGTCAGGCCGGTATTCGTTTGGGCGTCTCGACCCATGGCTATGCCGAACTGTTGCGTGCTATTGCTTTGCGCCCCAGCTATGTCGCCTTGGGGCATATTTTCCCGACGCAAACCAAAAAGATGCCGAGCCAACCGCAAGGGCTGGCACGCTTGGCGCATTATCAGGCGTTGGCTGACGAAGCGGGTATTCCCACCGTCGCCATTGGTGGCATCAAACCGCATCATTTGTCCGACATACGCGCCTGCGGCGTGCGCTGTGTGGCGGTGGTCACGGCGCTGACCGAAGCAGCAAACCCGGAACAGGCCTTAGCCGAGATGAATCAGGCCTTGGAGGCTTTCAATGATTAGTATTCAGATCAACCAAACGCCGGTTGAGTTGGTGGCGGCCTGTTCTGTGGAAGAGGCTCTGCGCACCGTGATCGAAACACAAGACGGTATGGCGCTGGCGGTGAATGGCGTTGTGGTACCTAAATCCCAATGGCACCAAACGCTGGTAGCACAGGGCGATGAACTGCATTTATTTCGTGCTGTGGCAGGAGGTTAACCATGTTCACACTGGGCGATCGTACATTCACATCACGCTTATTAACCGGCACGGGCAAGTTTTCTGGCACCAAGCACATGCTGGCGGCGTTGCAGGCCAGCGAAAGCGAACTGGTCACCTTGGCGCTGAAACGCGTCAGCCTGAATGATCCGGCCGACGACCTGTTCAGCCCCTTAAAAGCCGCAGGTTTTCAATTGTTGCCCAACACGTCGGGCGCATGCACCGCGGAAGACGCCATTTTAGCGGCGCATTTGGCGCGTGAAGCCATGGGTACGCCGTGGCTCAAGTTAGAGATTCACCCCGACCCGCGCTATTTGATGCCCGACCCGATAGAAACTTTAAAGGCCGCCAAAGCCTTAGCGCGCGAGGGCTTCATTGTGCTGCCGTACATTCATGCCGACCCGGTGTTGTGCAAACGCTTGGAAGACGTGGGTTGCGCGGCGGTGATGCCGTTGGCTGCGCCCATTGGTTCCAATTTGGGGTTAGAAACCCGCGAGTTTCTGCGCATCATCATTGAACAGGCGCAGGTGCCAGTGATTGTCGATGCCGGTATCGGCGCGCCCAGCCACGCGGCGGCGGCTATGGAATTGGGGGCCGATGCCGTGCTGGTGAATACCGCCATTGCTACGGCGGCAGACCCGGTAGCGATGGCAACCGCCTTCAAGCTCGCCGTAATCGCTGGCCGCATGGCGTACGAAGCAGGCTTACCGGGCCAACACCAGCAGGCGCAGGCGTCGAGCCCGCTCACCGACTTTCTCTTATCCACCTAGGTAATACGCCATGTCCTTTATCGACACCCAAGACGCCTTGAGCTGGGACGCCGAGCACTTGTCGCTGATGAGTAAAACAGCGGCGGACGTAGAGCGCGCACTGAGCAAAACACAACGCTCGTTCGAGGATTTCAAAGCACTGATCAGCCCGGCAGCGCGCCCTTATATAGAAGCCATGGCGCAGCAAAGCCAAGCGTTAACGCGCCAGCGCTTCGGCCTGAACCAACAGTTATTCGCGCCACTCTACCTCAGTAATGCCTGCGCAAACGTATGCACCTATTGCGGTTTTTCGATGGACAATCATCTGCGGCGCAAAGTGCTGAACGCGCAAGAAATCGACCGCGAAGCCGATGCGCTGGCAGCCATGGGTTTTCAACATATTCTGCTGGTAACGGGCGAAGCGCCCAAGGTCGCGGGTGTGGACTATTTAGCGGCGGCGTTGCAGCAACTTCGGCCACGGTTTGCGCAGGTTAGCATGGAAGTGCAGCCGCTCGACCAGCCCGACTATGAACGTCTGCAAAAAGCCGGGCTGCATGGCGTGTTGGTGTATCAAGAAACCTACCATCGCCGGGTATATGCGGAACATCATCCCGTAGGGAAGAAAGCCGATTTTGACTATCGCTTGGCAACGCCGGAGCGTTTGGGCAATGCCGGAGTGCATAAAATCGGCTTAGGCGTGTTACTGGGCCTGACCGATTGGCGCACCGACTGCCTGATGATGGCGCACCATTTGCGCTATTTGGAGCAACGCTATTGGCGCAGTAAGTTCAGTGTGGCTTTTCCGCGTTTGCGACCCGCTGAGGGTGATTATCATGTTGCCCAGCCGATTGGCGACGCCGAACTGGTGCAATTGATTTGCGCGTGGCGGCTGTTCAGCCCCGATCTGGAATTGAGCCTGTCTACCCGCGAACGCGCGGAATTCCGTGACCGGCTGCTGCCACTGGGCATCACCACAATCAGCGCCGCGTCGAAAACCCAGCCGGGGGGTTATGCGGTGGACGCCGACGCCGCGCTGGAACAGTTTGCAATTGATGATGCGCGCTCGGTGGGTGATGTGGTTGCGGCGATTAAACACGCCGGTTACCAACCCGTATGGAAGGATTGGCAACCGGGTTGGTAGGAGGCCAGCCCTCTGGCCGAAAAATTCGCGCAGGGGGCTGCACTCCTACAACCAACCCCGTTCGCGCATGCCCGTATAGAAGGTGCCACGCGCCTACGACCCCGTCTGCGCCGGTTCTTCATCTTTCGGCTCTGGCGATTCATCTTTTTTCGGTGGGTGTTTTAACACCACGAGCGGCCGTACGATCAAAAAGTTATTGGGGTAGATGATGGTATTGCCGTCGATATCGCGCAGTTCAAAATGAAACAAGCCCATATCGATGATCTGGCCTTCCATCGCGTGAGGGCCGTCCACCACGCGGATGTAGGCTCCATGCATTAAACGACCCTGCGACAACAAAATAAAAAAGCTGGTGATGTTGCTGAGAATGGACCAACTGGCGAACAAGGCCACCCCAATAATGGCAAAAATGGAGGACCCAAGCAGCAACAGCGTGCGCCAGTCCAGATGCCACAACCACGCCAACAAGATCAGCACCACAAAGGCAAACAAGGTGGTCAGGAACAACTTAACTTTTTGCGCTACGGCGGTTGCCATGCGTTTGCGTTCAGGCAATAAACGCATGACAGCTTCGACCACCCAGTCACTCAACCAAGGCACCAACACCACCATAGCGATGGACGCCAGAATTCGTACAATCAAATCGGTCACTGTTTTACTCCTTCGGTAGCCGCCTCTTGCCACTGCACCGCACTCTGGTGCACCAACCACTGACCCAGACGCTGAATGCCGGGAAGCTCACCCCAATGCTCGGTATCGGTCTGCAACGCATCATGCAGGCCGCGCCAAAGGCCTGGGTGAATATCGCCACGTTCCATTAAACCGTGCAAGGTATGGGTGAGATCACCCCGACTGGCGGGTAGCGCTTCGCATTGTCGGCACAACGCGGCCGTCCACGCCGATAAAGGTGCTTCTTTGTTTGGGGTTACCGGCCAGTCCGTTGCACCATTCACCAAGCGGTAACCGCGTTCGGCTTTGTTGATGTCGGACGGCAACACGGGCAAATGCGCCGCCAATTGCTCAGCGACACGAAACAACGCCTTGGGCGATCCGGATTTCAGTTCCAATTCGATTTCACTCAATGGCAATTCCGCCGCGCCGGTGCTGACCGAGCCCGTGTCCAACACCAGTTCAATCACGCTGTCGTCAACGGTCAGTACCCACAAACTCCGCGCAAAACGGGTTTCAAAAATAGGGCTAACCGACGCCCGGTTGAGGTCGCTCGGCAACACATCCGCCGGTAGCTCGGACCACTCCAATGCGGGCCCCGCCACCGGCATTTCCCATTCCATACGCCGATGCAGTCCGCCCTCTACCTGCCCTTGGGTCTTTAAGGTTTGCAACCATTGCGTGCCCTTGTTACGCAAGCGCAGGGCCATGCCCGATTGCGTCAGCGTTTGCTCTGGCGTGTCACAATAGATATTGATTAACTCAAATCGCTCAGCGGCCAGCCCTTGCAGCAGCGACTGTTCCCGCAAGCGTTCCTGCGCGCTTGGCGGGAGTAACAACTTCAACTCAACTTCCAAACTCATAGCGCACCTCAATGCATTAACGTTGTATGCCATAAGGCTACCGAGAGCCGCCCAGCTTTACCAGACATTGATAGGGATCAATATTCATACCAGCAAACTCAGGTAGTCTCCTCACATTCATTCTCGACTGTGCAGGAATTTGTTTCATGGCGCTCGCTGACATTCTCTGGAAGCCCGACACCATTGCGCGCTACAACATCAGTGGCCCGCGCTACACCTCCTACCCTACGGCACTGAGCTTTACCGACGTACCGCACGAGCAACGGGAAAACGTGCTGCAAGCCACGCCGAAAGACGCGCCCTTGTCGCTGTATGTGCATATCCCGTTTTGCCATCATCTCTGCTACTACTGCGCCTGCACCAAGGTGGTAACGCGTGATCAATCCAAGGCTGATGCCTATTTAGACGCGCTGGCGTTAGAAATGGCGCAACTGGCGCCCTTGGTGCGGCACCGGAAAATACGGCAACTGCATTGGGGTGGTGGTACGCCGACCTTCTTAAACGCAGCCCAGACCGAGCGTTTGATGCACTTGTTGCAACAGCACTTTCAGTTGGAAACCAACGACCGCAAGCGCGAATATTCCATCGAAATCGACCCGCGTGTTACCACCGTAGCGCATCTGGAACAATTGCGCGCGTGGGGCTTTAACCGGGTTTCGCTGGGCATTCAGGATTTCCATCGCCCCACTCAGGAAGCCGTGCACCGCATTCAAGGACCAGAGCTGGTAGGCCATTTGGTGAAAGCGGCACGAGACATGGGGTTTCATGGTATCAGCTTTGATTTGATTTATGGCTTGCCCTTTCAATCACTGAGCAGCATGAAACGTACCTTGAACCAGGTGATTGAACTCGCGCCTGACCGCATTGCCTGTTACAGCTACGCGCATTTGCCCGAGCGTTTTGCACCGCAAAACCGCATTCTGTCGTCCGATCTGCCCAGCCCAGACACGAAACTAGAGCTTCTACACACCTTGATTGAAGGGCTGCAAGCGGCAGACTACCGTTACATTGGCATGGATCATTTCGCCCGTCCGGACGATGGTTTGGTGAAGGCCTATGAAAACGGCACCTTGCAACGGAACTTTCAGGGCTATTCCACCCACGGCAATACGGATTTGCTGGGCATTGGCATGTCGGCTATCAGTGCCCTACAAGATCAATTTCTGCAAAATCATGCGAACCTGGAAGACTACCAAAAGGCTTGCACCACCGGCCAAACGACCTATCGCGGTTATGTGTTAAACGAAGACGACCGCATTCGGCGACGCATCATTATGGACCTGGCCTGCCAGGGCTATGTGAATTTCGCCATGATGTGCGATGAATTCGCCATCGATTTTTGGCGTTATTTTGCGCCGGAGCTGGAACGTCTGCAGGGCTTAGCCGACGATGGCCTGATTGAATTAACAGAGGACGACCTCACCGTCACCACCCTTGGCCGTTTATTGCTGCGCCCGATATGCATGGTGTTTGATGCGTATCTCGGTGGGCATGGTCAGCAGCAGTTCTCTCGCGTAATATGAGCAAATCCTTGCTTAATGAGTGTCGCTGGCGTGAAAAAGGCCCGAACCGCACCTGCCCTAACGGCGCATAACTTTCATGGCCTATTGACCGTAGCGCCGGAAATGCTGGCGTTCATGGAACAAACCGCACGTGTGGCGCGCACCAATGCGTCTATTCTGTTGCGCGGCCAAAGTGGTACGGGGAAGGAGCTGGTGGCGCGCTACATTCACGAATGCTCGCGTCGGCAAGGCAAAACCTTCAGTGCTATTAACTGTGCGGCCTTGTCGCGTGAACTCATGGCTTCCGAATTGTTCGGCCATAAACGTGGGGCGTTTACGGGAGCGACCCACGACCGCACCGGCCTGCTGCAACTGACCGATGGCGGCACCTTGTTTTTAGACGAAATTGCCGAGATGCCGCTGGATATCCAGGCCGGTTTACTGCGCGTGTTGCAAGACCGCTGCTTTACGCCCTTAGGTTCCAGCGAGGTGGTGCATACGGATATTCGTTTGGTATCAGCGACCCATACCTCGCTACGGCGCGGCGTCGCCGAGGGCGTTTTCCGGGAAGACTTGATGTACCGCATTCGAGTTGTCCCGCTGTATTTACCCACCTTGCGAGAACGCACGGGTGATATTGAAATGCTGGCTTGGCAGTTCATTCATACGCTCAATGCCGAAAACGAGCGGCAAGTTACCCACATGGCACAGGATGTGTTTGACACCCTGCTGACCTATTCGTGGCCCGGCAATGTGCGTGAACTCAGTAACGTCATGGCGTATTGTCACGCCATCGGATTGGGCAACGAACTGGCGTACCAAGACCTGCCACCTGAACTGCGCGGCGAAGCACCGCCGGACGAAAAGCCACAGGATCTGGAAACGGATGAACGCGCGGAGCTGGCCACTTTGTTGCAGCAACACCGCGGGCGCAAACAAGCCGTGGCGGATGCCCTAGGCATCTCCCGGGCGACACTGTGGCGCAAGCTTAAGCAGCATGGGTTGTCGTAGCAGCAAGTAACGTTTCAACTTGAAACACAAGTTGCAACAACATGGAACGACCCACTCGCAGTTGAATTAAAAACCCCTTATAAATCAATACCTTAAAAGTTGGCACGATCCATGTAATGGCCTTAGGCATAACGTCTCACATGGAGCAACAACATGCCACATTCTATGGTTTGGATGAACACCGATGAAATCATCCAAAAAGTCCCCTGTACCTGTATTGACGGGCGCACTCCCGGCCTGCGTTACAGCGTTGCGGGGGGCAGCTTTGGATTGATCTTATTGACCCTGAGCAACATTGAGCAGAGCTTACAGCGCGCGTTATCCGACGAAGAGGTGGGCGTGTATCTAAGCCTGTTCGCGCAAGAGGTTGGCCCGGTGTACCTGCACACCGACCAACACGCCATCGACTTGATCTACGCGCGCATGGGCATCGCACCCGACAGCAAATTGCGTGAACTGACTCCGGCGCAACAAAAGTCATTCATCCACTTCGCCGTTCAGCCCGACTTTCAAGGTTGCGGGCATGTGAAATTGTTGATGCAACACAGCACCGACTACGACATTCCACAACGCTTGGTGAAAAGTGCCCTACAGGCGTTTTTTATCGGGTTCTTTGCGCGCGAAAACAACATTGTGTTCGACATCTTAGCCGGTCGCCACGCTGAAGAACGTGTCCTATTGCTGGATGATCAGGGCAATACCGAAACCGAGCGCCAATCCGCACTCTATTTGGAGACACCGTTGGACGAAAACCGCTTCTTTTGCCACCGCCCCTTGAAGCGCGCCCTTATCGCCCGTTTTCTGACGGTCATCGAAACGTCCGGCTTACCCAGTTTGTCAGCGCTGGATACGGCGCAACTGGCCGAACAGCACGATGCCTCTGCCGAACGAACGCTAGGGCACTTGGCACCGCATCTACCCATTGAATATATTTCAGCTTAATTGGAGGGCTCTATCATGAGTTCAGCAACAAAACCGAATCGTCTCCAGCAGTGGATTCCCGTGTTGGAATGGTTACCTAACTATCAAAAAACCGACTTGCGAGGTGATTTAGTGGCGGGTATTACCGTCGCTATGATGCTGATTCCGCAAGCCATGTCTTACGCCCTGCTGGCCGGTTTACCACCCTATATTGGCTTGTATGCGTCCGTCCTGCCCTTGCTGGTGTATGCCTTGTTTGGTACGTCACGCCAACTGGCTGTTGGGCCGGTGGCCATGGTGGCCTTGCTGGTGTTCAGCGGTGTGTCCGGCTTTGCTGAGGTCGGCAGTGAACGCTATATCGCTTTAGCTATTGGATTGTCCTTGCTGGTGGGCTTATTGCAGTTCGGCATGGGGCTATTCCGCTTGGGCTTCCTCACCAACTTCATGTCGCACCCGGTGATTTCCGGCTTCACCAGTGCCGCAGCTTTGATCATCGGCTTCAGCCAGCTCAAGCATATTGTTGGTTTGTCTTTACCCAGCACCGAGAACATTGCCGTAACCATTTGGGCCACGCTGTCGCAGTGGCAGGCCATTAATCCCGTTGCGTTAGCCATCGGTGTGATCGGTATTGTCGCTCTATTGGTGATGCGTCGTTTGAACGCCATGCTGCCCGGCGCCATGATAGTGGTGGTGGTATCAACGCTGATCGTCTGGTTCTTTGACCTTGATACCCGTGCCGGTTTGGCGGTGGTGGGCTCTGTTCCTGCGGGCTTCCCGGAGCTGGCAGCACCGAACGTGTCTGTTAACGATTTGGTTGCCTTGTTGCCTATTGCCGTCACCATCGCGTTTGTGGGCTTTATTGAAAGTATTGCCGTTGCGAAGAAAATCGCCACCGAAAAAGGTTATGAAGTCGACCCGAACAAAGAGCTGGTCGGCCTTGGCTTGGCCAACATTGTTGGCGCATTTTCAAAGGCTATGCCCGTTACCGGTGGTTTCAGCCGCACGGCCGTGAACCGTAACGCCGGTGCGAATACCGGCTTGTCGTCGATCATCACCGCCGTGTTGATTGGTATTTCGTTACTGATCTTTACCCCTCTGTTCTACTTTATTCCCAAGGCCATCTTAGGCTCGGTGATTATGGTGGCGGTGTTTGGCTTGATCGACACACACGAAGTAAAACACCTGTGGAAAGTGAAACGAGACGACCTGGCCATGCTGGCCATCACCTTTGGTGCAACCTTGGTGTTGGGTGTTAAAACCGGTATTTTCCTGGCCGTGGGCATTTCCATGGTGTGGTTTGTGATTAAAACGACCCGTCCGCACTACGCCATTTTGGGCCAGATTCCAGACACTACGGCGTACCGGAATGTGCAACGCCACGCGGCAGCAACACAAACAAAAGGGGTGTTGGCGGTTCGTTTTGATGCGCAGTTTTATTACGGCAACGTGAGCTTCTTAAAAGATACGCTGAAAAAAGCCGAAGCCAACATGGCCGAACCTTTGCGTGCCGTGGTACTGGACGCCAGCGCCGTGAACCAACTGGATTCTTCGGCCGATACGGCGCTGCATGAAATCCTGAAGGAGTACCGTAGCCGTGGCATTGAGCTGTATTTTGCTAACGTAAAAGGCCCTGTGATGGATGTGATGCAACGCAGTGGCTTTGCCAAGGCCTTGGGCGACAACCGGTTTTTCCTGACCACGCATGAAGCCATGACAGCAGCACAGACGTTGGCCTAAACAGGCCAACACAAAAAATCAATACATTAGCTCGCTCTACTATTGATTTATGTCAAACATCGGGTATTATGCTCAACATTAATTAGCTATTTCTAATAAAGAGGGTTCTATGGAAATCATTAACTTTACGCCCGTGTCTGCCTTCATTGGCGGCAGCTTGATCGGGTTATCCGCCGCGTTACTGTTATTCGCCAAAGGCCGTATTGCCGGTGTATCCGGCATTGCGGGCGGGGTCATCGTGCCGGAAAAAGGCGATATGGATTGGCGCATCGTGTTTTTGGTGGGTCTGGTGATTGGTGGTTTGATCTACCAGTGGACCGGCATCAACCCCGGTGTTGCGCACATTCAGCCGGTGGTGGATACGCCGGTGTTGATCATTGCCGGATTGTTGGTCGGTATTGGCACCACGATTGGTACCGGCTGCACCAGTGGTCACGGCATTTGTGGTCTGGCTCGCCGCAGCGGGCGTTCCTTGGTCGCCGTTGTGAGCTTTATGGCCAGCGGCTTTGTGACTGTGTTCGTTGTTCGTCATCTGTTTGGAGGTTAAGGTCATGCAAGGTATTTTACGTTTAAGCGCCGCATTGGCAGCGGGTATTCTGTTCGGCTTTGGTTTGGGTGTCGCACAGATGATTGACCCAGCGAAAGTGATCAACTTCCTTGATGTGTTCGGCACTTGGGACCCATCATTAGCCTTTGTAATGGGTGGTGGCTTGGTGGTAAACGCCATCTTCACGCCGCTGATTCTGCGCCGCAACCGTCCGGTATTTGCGGAAATATTCCGCGTCCCGACCAAGGTCGAAGTGGATAAGCGCATTGTGTTTGGTGGTTTGTTGTTTGGCGCTGGCTGGGGCTTGGCGGGCTACTGCCCAGGCCCGATGATCACGTCTTTGAGCTTCGCGGATGGCTCGATTCTGACCATCTTCGCAGCCTATGTGGTGGGCACCTTTGTGACCAAGAAGATACTCGCGTATCAGGAAGAGCGGGCGCATCTTAAGCATGCGGCCAACGAGGCCTGCGTGGGGTAAATTACCCGTAGACGCAATCTGGCGTGACTAGCCCTTTGGTGACCGGTTCTTCTCCGTGATCCAACGGGACATAAACTCGGTGGCGCGATACTGCTGTTGTTGCAGTATCCGCCCCCAAATATTTTCCTGCCGATGTACCGCTAGGTCGTCATGTAACTCGGCCAGTCGTCCCGACAAAGCTACACTCTCTGCCAAGCTGTCATGACATTGCTCGGCAATTTTCCTACCCTGCTCCACCGCAAACTGCCAGGCGCTCTCGTCGTTATAAAGCTGCGCGGCGGTGCGAAAAAACACCTCCGGTTCGTTACTGATGACACTGCCCCACGGCAAATCGCCATGCATGCCTTCGGCGGCGATGGCGCTGGCAATGTTCGGCGTCCCGGCCAACCAAGCGTCGGCAATTTTCCCTTTAATCCCCGCCCCAAAGCGCAAGTACGCCAGATTAAGCCGGTAGCGACTCAATGTGTCCAACGCATTGTCGGCTCGTCCTTTTATATGAAACCCCAGTTCCGGTTTATGCAGTTGGTATACCTTCTCCGAGGCATAGCCGCCATAGACATGCACCTCGGTGCCTTGCGGGAACAGATGACGCCATTGCGGCCAATGTTCGCGCAGCCAGCGGGTGGCGTCCCAATTCGGGTTGTGCAGGAAATTACCAATCATCATGAGATGCCGACGTTCGTTATAGGGTCGCAATGCGGCGGCGTCCGGCAGGGGTGTGAGCATGAACGGGGTATGGTGCAATAAATGTTCGGCAATACCGAACTGTTCGACGAGTATCTGCACTTCAGCAGGAGAGACCATCAAGGTGAGATCGCAGCGCACCATGGCGGCGAGTTCACGCAGGGCGGTGTCATTGAATATATTCAATGGCTGACCGTGCAACACGGCGGCTTCGCGGGCTTCACGCAAGCAATGGAGATCACTGGTATCCAACACGCGCAGCGCAGTCGGGCAAACGGTGTGAACGCGCCAACCGAATTGTTCTTCCATCACATAACGGTCAAAGACCACGATGTCGGGCGCAAGATTGGCAAGCCAGTCATCAAAGGCATCATCATTGACGGCGATCTGATGGCCTGTCATGCCCAACGCCTCTACTGTGAGGCTGAATTCGGTGGGTTGTGCGGGTGAGGCGACATGCACATCACCCAGCATGTGCAGCACGCGCAGAATATCCAACGTGCGTCGACCCGCCGCCGTGGAGGCCGGTTCGGGCCAGGTTTTACCGATCAATAGGCTGCGCATTGCGCGGTCAGTGGCCTAACCGGCCAACGGTGCTATGCCCACTGCACGGCGCACCTGACTTAACAGGGTGGCGGCCTCCTGGCGGGCCTTATCCGCACCCAAACGCAACGTTCGATCAATTTCTGCAGGGTCTTGAATCAGTTGGTTATAGGCATCGCGCTTGTCTTTTAACAGCTCGTTCAGGTGTTCGAATACCTGTTTTTTGGCCTCACCCCAGGCGATACCTTCTTGGTATTGTTTACGCATACTGACAATGTCGGACGGGCTGGCAAAGGCGGAATAGATACCAAACAGCGTGCAGGTGTCGGGGTCTTTCGGCTCGCCCGGCTCTAAGGAATTGGTCACTATTTTGTTGATCAGTTTGCGGAATTTCTTCTCATCTTCAAACAACGGAATGGTGTTGTTGTAACTCTTGGACATTTTACGTCCGTCCAAACCCTTCAAAATCATGCCTGCATCATCCACCACCGCTTCTGGCAAAACGAAGGTTTCACCGAATATGTGGTTGAATCGTTGAGCAATGTCACGTGCCATTTCTATGTGTTGAATTTGGTCTTTTCCCACCGGCACATGGGTGGCCTTGAACATCAGAATGTCGGCAGCCATCAAGATCGGGTAGCTGAACAACCCCATGGTGATGCCTTTGTCCGGGTCAACTGCGTTGGCCTCTACATTCTCTTGCACCACACCTTTATAGGCGTGCGCCCGGTTCATCAAGCCTTTGGCCGTGACACAGGTGAGCGCCCACGTCAGTTCCATGATCTCCGGCACGTCCGACTGTCGATAAAACACCACCTTATTCGGGTCCAGCCCGCCCGCCAACCAGGTGGCGGCAATGGCCAGCGCACTTTCCCGAATACGGGCAGGCTCGTGACACTTGATGATGGCGTGGTAGTCGGCCAAAAAGAAAAACGACCGGGCTTCGGTGGTTTGACTCGACTCAATGGCGGGACGTATGGCGCCCGCATAATTCCCTAAATGGGGGATACCGGTGGTGGTGATTCCGGTGAGAACGGTTTTATTGCTCATGAACGTTCACTAAGGCTTGGCAGAAAGATGCTGAACCTTAACGAAATCGCACGGAAAAATCGAGTGTTGGCGTAGGGTTCTGTATAATGTGCGCCGATAAGAAAATAGGATCTCAAGGAACGTTCACCATGGCTTTTCTTCGCCGCGTCTGGCGCTTGTTTCGCATGTTTTGGGTTTTACTGGCCGGCATTGCCATCACGCTTTTAGTCTTGCCCTTTCGCCGTGTTGGTTGGCTCAACGATGCGAGCGTTATGTCGATCGCCACTTGGTGGCATCGTCGTATGTTGGGTGCCATGGGTATTGCGGTACGGGTAGAGGGTGAAATCAAACCGCGTGCGGGAATTTGGATCAGTAACCATATTTCGTGGCTCGATATTCTGGTCATTGGCAGCCAAGCACCCGTGCACTTCGTGTCAAAGGCTGAAGTGCGCCGCTGGCCAGTGATTGGCTTTCTGGCCGCGCAAACCGGCACCTTATTTATTCAGCGCGGTGCGAACCAGACCGACCAGATCGTGACGGCGATGCAAAAGAAGCTCACGGAGGGCTATTCTGTGTTGTTTTTTCCGGAAGGAACGACCGGCCACGGGCATTATCTGCGCCGCTTTCATGGCCGGTTATTCGATGCTGCCCTGGCGTTGCACGCACCCATTGTGCCGGTGGCTATTCGCTACGAACATGAACCACAGCCGCATCCTGTGGTGCCCTATATCGACCAGCAATCGTTGCTGCATAATTTGTGGGGGGTGCTGGCGTTACCGCGTTTGGCGGTTACGGTCTACGGTGGGCAGCCTATCGCTGTGGAAGGTGTTGAACGGCGGAGACTGGCCGAGCGCAGCCGGGATGTGATACGGGCCGCGCTTGAACTGCCAGCTCCTGCCCTACCGCCGACAGAACTTAAATCCGCCAAGCGGAACAAACCGGCACAGGATTAGCGGTTAAACCACCACTGGCGATCGTTCGACACAATGGAAAATATTTTTTCATATCCCTGCTGCATCGGGTGAACTTTATCGTGCGCAGCCAGCTCTCGCTTGTACTGCACATCGGTGTTCAACGGCTTAAACACATCAATAAAGGGAATGTGCAGGCTGCGCGCCAATTCCGCCTGCCCTTGCACCAGACGCAGGACGCGGCTGTTGTGGCCCGGCTCATAAACCGGCGGCGGCGACACCAATAGCACTTTGAAGTGCGGCTTGGCGACTTCCAACATGGTTTTCAGGTTAAGGATACTGTCGCGCAGGCCCAATACCGGCTTTTCATCGAGAATACGGCAATCTTCGACGCCCATTTGCAGCACCACCCGACTGTCGATGTGCTGCAACAAGCGGCGCTCTACTTCGTTGGCAAAGTGTTCCCGTATAATGGTCGAGGTATCACCGGACACCCCTAAAAGATAGGGGACAAAAGGCTTGCCATTGCGTGCACTCAGCATCGCCAAACGCCCGACCCAGCCGAGGGTCGTTGGATCGCCCAAGCCTAACCCGAGAGAGTCGCCAACGAATGCAATGTGTGGAGTATCGGACATAGGTAACAAAACTCTATTCTTATCGTCTGCCTGAAGCTTAACAGACTCCCAAGAATAGAACAGTGTTACATAAAAACAAAGCCTCAATAAGAGGCCTTAAGTGGGGCAACATGAAACCGTTTACAGCAAATGCGTCAGTGTCTGTTCGACCAGTTGATACGCCTTACGCTCGTCAATGTCAGAATTCTGCACTTTAAAGAGCAAACCGTTCACCAACCCGAGGTAACCTTCGGCACGCAGCTTGTCGCCATCCAGCGCTTGCCGGAGCGTTTGCTCGATCTGGCTGTATTTGGCGTGATTGAAAATAGACTGCTGCCCCCAGTGCCCTGGCAAAAATAACAAAGACATCTGTTGCCGATGCATGAGCCAGAAGTCGGCATACGCCAACAACAACCCTTTGGCATCTAAGGTACTGGCTGCTTGATCCGTCAGGCGATCAATCAATTCGTCCAGTGGCGTTGCCACCATGGCATCCAGAATTTCTTCTTTATTTTTGAAGTAATAATAGATGGACGGTGGGGCACAAGGGATCAGCCCAGCAATTTTACGGATGGACACGCCCTGTGCACCATGCTCTTGCAGCAAACCGGAGGCAGTGTCCAAGATTTGCTGGCGGGATATCCGTGATCGACGTTTTTCCGGAGCTGTTTGATTCATAATAAATTCATACGTTGGTTGAACGATATTGGGTCATGCGAACCATTCTAACTGGAATTCTACACCTATCAGTGTAAAAACATCTGAAGAACAGTGTTTTAAATTGAAACCTGCTTGGTCAAGTTCGTCAAAAAACAGGTAGGTTTTTTATATTATGGCGACAAAAAAACGACTTTTAATAAAAAACACGATAGCACTAGAGCGATCAATGAGCGCTTTGCTACAATTCCGAACTCAAACACCGGTCATTGACTGACCTCACCCAAAAAGGAAAACAGCATGGCACTGGTACTGATTGTAGAGGATTCACCCAGCACGCTGGAAGCGTTCAAAATGACACTCGAAGGCGCAGGACATCGTGTAATTACCGCCGAAAACGGCACGCTGGCCATTGCGCGTGCAAAAACCGAAAAGCCCGACGTCATCATGATGGATATCGTCATGCCGGAAATGAACGGTTTTCAGGCCACGCGACGCATCAGCAGTGACCCTGAAACGGCGCAGATTCCCATCATCATGGTCACCACGAAAGACCAAGAGACAGACCGGGTATGGGGCAAGCGCCAAGGTGCTGTAGGCTATTTGACCAAGCCGGTCAGCGACAAAGACTTGCTGGCGGAAATAAAGCGCGTACTTGAAGCTGGATAACGGGCGCGCGTGAGCGCCCCGTTAAGCGGCTGACTTCTGCTGTTCTTGGACAGCAGAAAGATTCTCCACCATGGTTAACACCGGGCTCAGTTCTTTCTTCATCTGGCCCGAACCATCTTGCATGGCGTTGTTGATCACATCCGAAGCTTGATAACGCAACCGATCAGACAAGCCTTTACTGATATCCGTAATCGCCTTGGCTTGAGCGGGCGTTATCCAACCACTTTCAAACAGCATCTGCCGCAATTCCGCCATCTCTAAATAACCGATCTCCCGCAACCGAACGCGCTCGGCCAAGGTGAACAGCTCGTACAGGCGATCACTCCAGAACACCTGATCGTCTAACCATTCACTTTGATCGGTGGGCATATTAGCCGCCGCATCAACCTTTTCACCGCCCTGCAAGGCCTGAAGGTTGCTACCCATGGTTTGATTCTGAACGTAGTGTGTAACTCCGACTTGCACGATGCTCTCCTCCTGCATGCCATGGCCCTAAAAGGCCGCGATACAGAGGGATAGCAATTAGCTTGCCACAAACAAAGGAAGTGCTAAGACCCGCTCAATGCTGGGGCTTTGACCACAATAGGATAAAGTGCAGGCGGAAAACAGAGGCAACAGGCTGCCGCTGAGCGGCAAAGAAAAAGGCAGTGTCGTCGCCACTGCCTTCTATCATCGTGCTATACGTCGCGGAAATTTTGCTCTTGGCGCTCTTGCCGCATTTTCTCTTCGGCACAGAGTGTCGCCGTTGGGCGGGCTAACAAACGGCGCACGCCAATCGGCTCACCGGTCACCGCACAGTAACCGAATTCCCCAGTTTCAATGCGTTTGATGGCTTCACCAATCTTTGGCAACAACTTGCTTTGCCGGTCGAGGAAACGTAACTGAAGGCGGCGCTCTTCTTCCAGCGCAGCTTTATCCAACTCGTCGGCTTCGTACTGCATGTTTTGCAGTTCTTTTTTGGAAAACTCAATCTGTTCCCGAATTTCAGCTGCCATGTTCGTCAACAGATCACGGAAAAATTCCAACTGATCATCGTTCATGTAGTCTTCGTCGGGTGCCGCAACCAATTGTTCTTGTGTCAGCATCGCTATCTTCCTAACTGTTCAAAACATGAGACCAGCCCAACGCGGACCGACCCTTATAAAGCGGGGGCGCATGATATATCATAACGCGTTGCTTTAACATAGGCTTTCAGCACAGCGCCTTTTAGGCTCAAGGCTGAGAGCGCATAATATTGCCACCCTATTGAAAACCCGCATTTGCATGGCCCATTCCCCGGAGGAACCCATTGGCATGGAACACCTATACCGACTGACCCTGTCTTGCCCGGACCGGGTAGGTATCGTCGCGCGCGTGAGTAATTTTCTCGCGCAATACAATGGCACTATAACCGAAGCGAATCAACACGCGGACATGGCAGAAGGCTGGTTTTTTCTGCGTAATGAGATCAAGGCCGACTCCCTGCCCTTTGGCATTGAGACCTTTCGTGAAGTCTTTGCACCCATTGCCGCCGACATGAACATGGCATGGCAGGTCAATGACTCCCGCCAAAAGCGGCGCATTGTGTTAATGGCCAGCCGCGACAGCCATTGTTTGGCCGATTTGCTGAACCGCTGGCATTTTGGCGATTTGGATTGTGAAATCCCCTGTGTGATCGCCAACCATGACGATCTGCGCAGCTTGGTGGAATGGCACGGCATTCCCTTTCACCATGTGCCGGTTGACCCGGACAACAAGGCCGCTCACTTTGCTGCGGTCAGTGAATTGGTTATGGCGGCGCGCGCCGATACCATCGTACTTGCGCGCTACATGCAGATCCTCCCGCAGTCGTTTTGCACGCAGTGGTCGGGCAAAATCATCAACATTCACCACAGCTTTTTGCCTTCCTTTATTGGTGCTAAGCCCTACCATCAAGCGTTTGAGCGTGGCGTGAAGCTGATCGGGGCAACGTGCCACTATGTGACCGAAGACCTCGATGCCGGCCCAATCATTGATCAGGATGTGATGCGTGTCAGCCACCGGGACACCATTGAAGAAATGGTCCGACGCGGCAAAGATGTTGAAAAAGCCGTGTTAGCACGCGGCTTGCGCTGGCATATTGAAGACCGAGTGCTGATTCACGGTAACAAAACCGTTGTGTTTGAGTAAAGCTGCACAATAAATTAGAATCTACTAATGTTATTTATTGAAAAGAATGTTATGCTCTCGGCATGTCATCCTTAAATCGTGAGGTCGTTATGAATTATCAAGCACTCAGCCCGAAATACGCGGTATCCCCGCAGATTCGTCTAGAAGACATCGCCGCGTTGAAGGCCGATGGCTTTAAAGTCGTAATTTCGAACCGCCCCGATGGTGAAGAAGCGGGCCAGCCAACTGCGGCCCAAATCAAAGCCGCCTGTGAAGAAGCGGGTTTGGCATTTTACCATTGCCCTATGCAGGGACCGTCGGTAAACCCGGACGACGTTGAGGTATTGCGCGGATTGCTGCAGAAAGACGGCAAAATTTTTGCTTTTTGCCGCACCGGCAACCGCAGTTCCATGTTTTTCCAATACGCCCAGGCATGACGGAAGCTAGACGTTACATCCGGCTGTTGCTGTCTGATTTGAAAACAGAGCTGCAACGGCTGGAGATGTGGTCGGATCAATACCCGAGTGCGGAAGCCATGGCGAGCACCGAGCCCTTCGCGGTAGATACACTGGCCTTGGAAGAGTGGATACAGTTTATCTTTATGGCGCGCTTGGAGGCCATATTAGACGCTGGTGCACCTTTACCGGTGAGCTGTGAAATTGCGCCTTACGCGGAGCAGTGCTTACAGCACAAGACGGACAGTGCGGATCTTTTAAGGATCATCGGCAAAATTGACATCATGGTCACGCGAACCGATTGATTAACCCGCATACCCCTGTACATAAAAAAGGCAGCCGAGGCTGCCTTTTTTATGTGTAAGAAACGGCGGATTAAGCCGAGAAATTCGCTGCTGCAAATTCCCAGTTCACCAGTTTCCAGAACGCTTCCAGATACTTAGGACGCGCGTTACGGTAGTCGATGTAATACGCATGCTCCCATAGATCAACCGTCAACAGCGGCGTCACACCGGCTTCAGTGATGGGCGTGCCAGCATTGCTGGTGTTTATGATGTCTAAAGAACCATTAGCCGTTTTTACCAACCAAGTCCAAGAAGAACCAAAGTTGTTCACCGCTTTGTCGTCCAAGGCCGCTTGGAATTTCTCGAAAGAACCCCACTTCGCATTGATGGCATCCGCCAGAGCACCCGTAGGCGCACCGCCACCGTTCGGGCTCAAGCAGTTCCAGTAAAACGTATGGTTCCAAATTTGCGCCGCATTGTTGAACACGCCACCAGTCGACGTTTTTACGATGTCTTCCAGTGATTTGCCTTCAAACTCGGTACCAGGGACCAAGCCATTCAATTTGGTGACGTAGGTCGCGTGGTGCTTACCGTGGTGAAACTCTAAGGTTTCAGCCGAAATATGCGGTTCCAATGCATCTTTTGCGTAGGGCAGTGCCGGTAATTCAAAAGCCATGGTCAATTTCCTCATTGCTGTCGTGAATAAAACATCCGTGACTGGCTGAACGAAAAACAACCCGTTCAATAAGGCTTGTCGCCTTAGGTACCAGCCCTCAATCGGGGGGCATTATAGAACGATGCGGAATAACTTACAAAATTACTTGGTCTTTAGTGAGCGTAGGATAAAAAACAGTCACACAACAAAAGGTGACTTGCTGGTTCTGCACAGGCCTTTATAATGCGGTCACATTTCGAGATTAAAGCAGCAGCATGGCTACGACACCGCCCCCTGATCTGAACGATTTACCACGCATGGTTCCGGACCGCGATGATATTGCGCGTCGGCGCAGACGTGCTGCTACGCCACCGCCCACGCCACCCAGTGGCGGCGGACCAAAAGAGCCTGGAAAATCTTCTGGCAGCCCGGTATGGCCGCTATATATGCTGTGTATACTGTTGGCGGGCGGTATAGGATATTTATATTACACGGGACAGCAGGCCAGTGTGCAATTAGCCATGACCAATGCCCAGTTACAGTCTTCGAACGCACGCATCATGGAGTTGGAAGGGCAGCTGTCTGCAACGGATGAAAGCCTGTCGCTGAATGAAAATGCCATTCAGTCCAAATTAAACAACATTCTGGCAGAAATACGTAAGCTATGGGATGTGGCTGACGTGCGAAACCGCGACAACATACGCGACAATCAGGCCGCGATCACCGAATTGCAATCCCTCGCCAGCCGTTTACGGAACGACACCACAGCGTTACAAAGTGAACAACAAGAGACCATCACCACGCTGACCCAATTGCTGGACAACTTTACCGAGGAAGTGGCTTTACGCGCCGATCTGCAGTCTGTGTTGACCGCCTTGGAAGAACGCCAAAACGCCACCAACACCATTGTTCAGCGGCTGAACCGTGAAGACGAGGCGCTGCAAGCCCGCGTTGATGTCATTGGCTTGCGCGCCGAGGGTGCGGTTGAACAAGCGACAGAACTCAACCAAATTGTGAATCGTTTACGCATCGATACCGATGCGGTGTCGAACCAGCTCGGCCGCGAAGCACAGACCCGCTCGGCGCTCGCTGATTCTGTCGTCATGTTGCGCAGCCGAATTGCCGATTTAGAAGCACAGAGCACGGTCGATCTGGAAGACCGTTTGGCCATCGTGGAAACTTCGCGCGCCGACATCACGCAACGTCTTGCCAACTTGCAGGGTCAAATCAGCCAGATTCGCAATGAATTGGATGAGATGAACCGCGAGGTCGACGACTTCAGTACCGAGATTACGCCTTAACCGAGCCGGGAAGCAGCAACTGAGCTACCTGCTCGGGCATAAAGGGTCGCCCTCGATCATTGATGGCGGCCCCAATGATCACCGCCTTTAAGCACAGCGTTTGGTCGGCCGTACGATACACATCTTGTTCGAAGTTAAACCGTAAACGCCCATTAGGCACCAAATTCAAACCGACCCAAAACTGGTCGCCACTGGTCAGGCTGGCTTTGTAGTCCAGCTCGGCACGCGTAACCACCAAATCAATGCCTGCTCTCGACAGCTGCGCAAAATCGACCCCGCGGGCGAGCAAGAATTCGTGCCGCGTATGTTCGAGATAATTCTGATAGACCGCGTTGTTGACGATCCCTTGCAAGTCACACTCATAGTCGCGGACCTTCATGTCCAGCCGGTAGGCATACTCTTTCATCCGAATCTCTTATGGTTGTGGGGTCGAACACGGATTATGCCAAGGCGCTGTGAACGCGCCAATACATGGCGACAGGTTCTGACAAAAAGCAGTAGGTTTCTGCGGCAGAGCACGGTAGTCTTTTGGGCAAATAACAGGGTCACAAGGAGCATTGTATGCAACACGACAGTACCGGCTTGCGTTGGTTATTGGGGCTGGCCGCACTCATCATCATTATTACCGGCCTCAAGGCGGCGGAGGCCATCATGATTCCGTTGATGATGGCACTGTTTCTCGCCATCATCAGCCTCCCACCGTTGCACTGGATGACCCGCAAGGGTGTACCGGCCATCGTGGCGATTTTGATTGTTTTCGGCGTCATCGTTTTGGTTGGCACCTTGCTGGGCATCGTCATCGGTGCATCCGTGGACAGCTTTATGAACCGCTTGCCCGGATACCAGGCACGCTTGGACATGATGATGGGCGAGCTGTTGTCACAAACCGAGATTTTCGGCATTCCGGTCGATTTAGACGGGGCATTTGAGCAACTGAACCCCAGCCAGGCCATGTCGTTTGTCGGCACCGCGTTGTCGAGTGTAGGGTCGGTTCTGACTAACCTCTTCTTAGTGATCTTCATACTGTTGTTTCTCCTGTTGGAACAGGCAACCTTTTCGGCAAAGTTCCAGCGTGCGCTGCCCGGCGGGGCCAAGTCACTCTCTCACGCGGCGGGTTTTATTCGCCAGGTAAACAAATATCTCGCCATTAAAACGGTGATCAGCTTTATCACCGGCGCCTTGATCACCGTATTTCTCACCATTGTGGGCGTAGATTTCCCATTGCTGTGGGGCCTGATCGCATTGTTGATGAACTTCATCCCCAATGTCGGCTCCATTCTGGCGGCGATTCCGGCCGTACTGCTTGCCATTGTTCAGCTCGGCGTCGGTGACGCGGTGATCGTGGCCAGTGGGTATGTGGCCGTCAATGTGTTGATGGGTAATTTGATAGAACCCCGCATGATGGGCAGTGGTTTGGGATTGTCACCCTTGGTCGTGTTCTTATCGTTGTTGTTGTGGGGCTGGCTGTTTGGCCCGGTGGGGATGTTCCTGTCCATACCGTTAACTATGATCGCTAAAATCGCGCTGGAACAATCGCCCAGCACGCAGTGGATTGGCATCATCTTGGGCAGCGCACCCTTAATACATGAACATACGGAAACGCCCTCGGAATGAGGGCGCCAGAAAGCGCGTTATTTTTTAGCAAGATTTCATTTTTCTCACGCATATACAGTGAATAATTCTACACACCAAATAAACTCAGAATTATTCACTGCCGTATCACGCCTAAAATAGTCCAATCAACGGTCATACAACAACTCTACGGGCTGATTTTATGCGTATTCTGATTCTAGGCAGCGGCATCATCGGGGTAACCAGTGCTTGGTATTTGGCCAAAGCAGGCCATGAGGTTACTGTCATTGATCGCCAGGACGCCCCGGCTCTGGAAACCAGCTTTGCCAATGCCGGGCAAATTTCACCCGGTTATTCAGCTCCTTGGGCAGCACCGGGCGTGCCCATTAAAGCGATCAAATGGCTATTGCAAGACCTGGCACCGCTGCGCGTGACACCGCAACTGGACACCTTCCAGTGGCAATGGATGGCGCACATGCTCGCCAATTGCACCCATAAAGCCTACGCCATCAATAAGGCCCGTATGCTACGCGTGGCAGAATACAGCCGCGATTGTTTTATTCAGCTCCGTCAGGATACCGGAATTGCCTACGACAATGAGGCGAAAGGCCTGATTCAATTGTTCCGTACCCAAAAGCAGCTCGACGCGTCCGCCAAAGACATCAAAGTGTTGGAAGCATGCAATGTACGCTATGAACGCCTGAACGTAGCGGAGATTCTACGCCATGAGCCCGGCCTGCAAGCCGCGAAAGACAACCTGGTGGGCGGCTTACGCCTGCCCGGTGATGAAACCGGCGACTGTTTCAAGTTTACCCAAACGCTGGCCGAATCCTGCGAAGCATTAGGTGTACAGTTCCTTTTCAACACCGCCGTCGACGGCTTAGTCCAAGATGGCGATGCGATTACTGGCGTGCGCACGGGCACTGAAACCTTGCACGCCGATCGTGTACTGGTGGCACTGGGCAGTTTCAGCCGCCACTTATTGAAGCCCCTAGGCTTCAACTTACCCATTTATCCCGTAAAGGGTTACTCGCTGACCATGCCAGTAGCCGATGCAACACACACACCGACATCGACAGTGATGGATGAGACCTACAAGATTGCGCTCACGCGCCTAGGTGACCGCATTCGGGTTGGTGGAACCGCCGAACTGAGCGGATACAACACGCACTTGCCGGAAAACCGCAAAGCCAACATCAACCATGTGGTGCAAGACCTGTTCCCCGGCGGTGGCGACCTGCAACAGGCCGAATACTGGACAGGCTTGCGCCCGATGACGCCTGACGGCACGCCGATTATTGGCCCGACCCGCTTACGTAATTTATTCTTGAACACCGGACACGGCACCCTAGGCTGGACGATGTCTCTGGGTTCCGCCAAACTGGTGGCCGACCTGATGACCGGCCGACGCCCTGAGATTGATCCATCGGGTCTGGATATCGCGCGTTACCAACGGGGCCATAAGCGAGAGACCCTGCGCTGGTCCCATGAAGTAAAATAATATCGTCCGCTGTGGCGAAGCGCTGCCGAAGGTTGATGTAATCGGGGACGCCGTAAAAGCGTCCATGCTGGCTCGCTGCCGCCATTCAATGAACTCAAGCAACAAGGAATACACCATGACAGCAAAAACCATCATTTCTACGACCAACGCCCCGGCCGCTATCGGCCCTTATTCTCAGGCCGTTAAAGTCGGCAATACGGTGTATATGTCCGGCCAAATTCCGCTGGACCCAGCCACCATGGACATGGTGATGGATAGCTTTGAAGCACAGGCCGTACGCGTGTTTGAAAACGTGGATGCCGTGGCCAAAGCGGCGGGTGGCGATCTGTCCAACATCGTCAAATTGACCATTTTACTGACCGACTTGGCGAACTTTGCTGAAGTCAATGACATCATGACGCGCTATTTCAAAGAACCCTTCCCCGCCCGTGCCGCCTATGCCGTAAAGGCATTGCCCAAAGGTGCCGACATTGAAGTCGAAGCCGTATTGGTGTTGGAAGACTAAACCAGAAGACCGGGCCAGAAGACCAAGCCAGCAGACCAAGACAGGAACGTACATTCATGGCACGCAACGCAATCGCTACGGTTCATTTGGACGCCATTCGGCACAACTATCGGCTCGCCAAAGCGCAAGCACCGGGCGCTAAGGCAGCCGCGATAGTGAAAGCCAATGCCTATGGGCATGGCGCGGTTGCAGTTGCGCGTGCCTTAGCCAATGAGGCGGATGCCTTCGGCGTGGCCTGCATTGAAGAAGCCATTGAACTACGTGACGCAGGCGTTACCCGACCCATTATGCTGCTGGAAGGCTTTTTTCACGCCGATGAACTGCCATTGATTGACCAACTTGGCTTGTGGACGGTGATTCATAACGACGAGCAACTGAAAGCGCTCGTAGCGTTCGCGCCGCGCTTTACGCATTCGCTGAGTGTGTGGATAAAACTGGATACCGGCATGCATCGGCTGGGCTTTGCACCTGAACGCGCACGCGACCTGGTGCGACAAATCCGTGCTTTACCCAAGATCGATGACGTGGTGGTAATGACCCACTTCGCCCGTTCAGATGAACCCGAACAAGCGCAAACGCCGGAGCAAATTCGCCGTTTCCGAGCAGCCATTGAAGGCTTGGCGGTGCCGGTGAGTTTGTGCAATTCAGCCGGTGTCATGGCTTGGCCGAACGCGCATGGGCAATGGCTGCGCCCCGGCATGATGCTGTACGGCGCGACGCCCTTTATGAGCCATAATGCCGTAGCGGATGAATTGCAGGCGGGCATGACGTTAACGTCTGAGTTGATTGCTGTGCGAGACGTAGCGGCAGGCGAGGCCGTGGGCTATGGCGCGACGTTCCGGTGTGAAGCGCCGCGTCGAATCGGCACCGTGGCCATGGGCTACGGCGACGGCTACCCGCGCCACGCTAAAAACGGCACGCCCGTCTTGGTAAACGGACAGCGTGCACCTTTGGCGGGACGAGTATCCATGGACATGCTGACCGTTGATTTGACTCACCTACCACAGGCCAAGGTGGGAGACACCGTAACCTTTTGGGGGCCTGATCTGCCAGCAGCGGAAGTCGCACCTTGGTGCGACACCATCCCCTACACCTTGGTCACCTGCCTGACGCCGCGTGTGAAGCGGGTGTACCAAGGGTAAGGCCTCTTCGCATGCCGCAGAGCCTGCGGCCAGAACCTAGGACTTGAAACCTAGGGCTTAACCTCTTCCGTACCATCGGCATGTTTGGCGAACCGACCACGTTTATGACCATGTACATGGTCATAACTCGGCCAAGGCCAACCACCGAACTGGTCTTTGCGGTAGTCTGCGAATGCTTGATGGATTTCGTCTTCAGTGTTCATCACAAACGGGCCGTATTTAGCCACCGGCTCGCCAATCGGCTTACCTTGCAACAACAGCATATCGCAACCCTTGGCTCCAGCTTTTAAACGCACCGGCTGTGCGGAGTCCAGCAACACACCCTGCTCGATGCGCACGGATTGCTGTTCCACCGTCAGTTCGTCACCGCGATAGTAATACAGAATTCGGTTCAGTCCGGCGCTGGCGGCGGGCAACTCCCACTCGGCATCGGGCGCCATGTGAATGGTCCAAATCGCCACCTCATTGGCTTCGTCCGCCGCCCAAGACTCTGGTGGGGGTGCAGGCGGGCGTTTTTCCGCCAAAGTTCCGGCGGTGATCACCACGCGCGTGGTGCGATCAGCGCTGTCTTTATGTACGAACTCCGGCACTTCTTCTTTCCACAGCATGGTGAAATGCGGGTCGGTCATCTTGCTTCTGGCCGGTAAATTGAGCCAAATCTGAAACAACTCCATGGTGTTTTCTTTGTCGTCATGCATCAGCGGAAACATTTCCGAATGTTGCACGCCACGCCCGGCGGTCATCCACTGGGTATCACCCCCCATATACCGCCCGGCTGCGCCCATGGAATCCGCATGATCCACCACACCCTTGGTCACCACCGTAACGGTTTCAAAACCGCGGTGCGGATGGCCGGGAAAGCCCGGTATCTTGTCGCCATGATACATGCGCCAGCCATCGCGGATTTCAAAGTCCTGCCCGATATTGCGGCCTTTCAACAGGGCGCGCTCCGGGCCAAGCTGACCGTTACCGGCCGGAAAGAAATCTTCATGGTGTACACAGAACAAAAACGGATCGGCGGTTTGCCACGGGAAACCGAGATCAAATACTTGGCGAATCGGTGATGCTGACATAACAGACCCTCTTAATGCGATATTGGCGCTATTATACGTGCTATTGAGCATAGCAGTCCCCATTGCCATTACATTTACTTGCCGTACCTTCAACACCTTCACTCAACTGTTATACTCCATAACACCAAAGCAAACACGGCGTCGGCCATGCGAGATAAGTCTCTACAAACCGTTTCTGATCGGAAATCCATCGACCAATTTCTGAACCAAGTAAAGGAACTGGCTGTACCGCAAGCACAGCAAGGTCGGTTGATCTTCGCGCTCGACGCTACTGCCAGTCGGAAGCCGACGTGGGATCAAGCGTGCCAACTGCAAAGTGAGTTGTTTCTGGCCACCCAAGACCTCGGCGGCTTGGCCGTGCAACTCTGCTATTACCGGGGGTTTGGCGAATTCGTCGCCGCGCCTTGGCTGAGCCAAACGCAGCCTCTGCTACAGCGCATGAACGGCGTAGATGTATTAGGAGGGCACACTCAGATTCGCAAGGTACTGCGCCACGCGGTAGAAGAAACGCGCAAACAACGGGTCAGCGCTGTGGTATTCATCGGCGACTGCTGTGAAGAAGCGGTGGATGATCTTTGCCAATTGGCGGGCGAACTTGGCTTATTGCGCACGCCGGTTTTTATTTTCCAAGAAGGCCAGGACAACGCCGCCGAACAAGCCTTCCGGCAAATCAGTCATTTATCCGGCGGGGCCTATGCACCGTTCGATCTTAACAGTCCCGGGATTTTAAAAGACCTGTTGGCCGCCGTGGCGATTTACGCCACCGGCGGCCCGAAGGCACTCGAACAACATGCCAAACAACAAGGTCAGCACGTAAAATTGCTGACGCGCCAGATGACTTGAACACGCTGAGGAGCCGCACGTGAACCCCGCCACCTTATTGGTTATTTTCGCTGCTGGTTTGCTCGCTTGGGTCTGGGTGCGTAACCAACCTTCGGCGCAGAGACGTGCCGCCGTCACCAAACTGGCGCTCTTTGGTGGGGCGCTTATATTGATTGTTCTTGCCGCGACCGGCCGCTTGCACATATTGGGCGCGGCCTTGGCCATGCTACTCCCCTTTGTGCGTCGCCTATGGCCGATGTTGCTCGGGTTGTTCATCCGAAAACAGCAACAAAAGCGTGATCGAAGCAGCGGACAGGCAAGCGGAGGACAATCTCGCGTCAGCAGTGCCATCATCGATATGGTACTGGAACATGACACCGGGCTGATGTTTGGCACCATAAGACAAGGCGAATTTGCGGGCAAAGAACTGGCCGAACTGAGCGACGAACAATTCATCACGTTGTTGCAGTATTGCCGGAAATATGATGAAGACTCTACCCGCCTGCTCGAAGCCTACCTCGACAAACGGTTTGGCGACCGCTGGCGGCAAGATGATCCGGGGGCCAATACGCAGGATGAAACGAGTCGTGACACCCGCAACAGTAGCGACATGACGCGTGCCGAAGCCTATGACATTCTTGGTCTGGAACCCGGTGCCAGCCGAGATGAAATTGTTCAGGCGCATCGCCGTTTAATGCAGAAAATGCACCCCGACCGGGGTGGCAGTGCTTATTTGGCGGCCCGTATTAATGCAGCGCGGACCCTGCTGCTGGATCACTAACCCTCGTATTAACGTTCAACACCGTCCCGCCTTCATGATGGATGGTGTTGAACGTCATCTCACTATGGCGACCTTAACTCGTGGCACTGACCCTGAATGTGGCCGCCAACGCTTGCAAGTCTGCCCCCAGCTTGCTCAATTCAACCGTAGCCTGCTGGGTTTGCTCGCTGGCCGTCGCCGTTTGTTCTGCTACGCCATTAATGTTAGACACATTGCGATTGATCTCTTCCGCCACCGCACCCTGCTCGGTAACCGCCGTAGCGATTTGTGAGGTCATGGACTGAATGCTGCCGATGGCGTCGGTAATTTCCGCGAATGCGGTACGCATTTTCTCCGCAGGCTCACGCGTGGTCGATGCAAGTTCTGCACTGCGCGCCATGGCCTGCACACCCAGCTCGGCGGTTTTTTGCAGGTTAGTGATCAGTGATTCAATCTTCTCGGTAGATTCCTGGGTGCGCTGCGACAACGTCCGCACTTCATCGGCCACCACGGCAAAACCACGCCCGGCTTCACCCGCACGCGCCGCTTCAATGGCAGCGTTCAAGGCCAGCAAGTTGGTTTGTTCGGCAATGCCGCTGATCACATCCAACACGGAGCCGATTTGGTCACCTGCCGCTTTTAATTCATTCACCGCCTGCGACGAGCGATCCACTTCATCCGCCAATTGTTTGGTAAGGTCTATGGTATGACGCACCAACTTACCACCGGCTTGGGTTTGTTGTTCGCATTCCATCGCTGCCGACGAGGCTTCCTCGGCGTTTTTCGCCACTTCTTGCACCGTAACCGTCATTTCATTCATGGCCGTAGCCACTTGTTCGGTTTCGCCGCGCTGCTCGGTGATCAGTTGCGTATTTTGCTGCGCCACCACGGACATTTCTTCCGTGGCCGACGAAAGCTGGGATATACCCATGGTTAGACGACTCACTAGATCACGCAATGACACGATGGTGTCTTGCGTAGAACGCATCAAATCACCCAACTCATCCTTGCGTTTGGTGGTGACATTTTGATTGAGATCGCCATCGGCCAAGCCACGCAGGATATCCACTAATTGATGCGTGGGCGTTACGATGTTGGCCGTGATCAGCAACGCTAGAAAAACCCCGACCGCCAATGCACCTAACGACAGGCTTGCCATCACCAGCTCAGCTTGGTCTTCCCGCGCCACCATGCCCACATAATTGGCATCGGCCCACTCTCCGATCAGACGAGACACACCCCGAGCGGCCGTGGTGATGTTTTCCTCCAAGGCATCCCGATTGCCGGCTGGACCCGCCGCCACGTACGCATCGAACGCGCTCAAATAACCATTAATGCCCTGGGTGATTCGGTCAATGGCCGCTATTTCATCGCCCGTTGTGGCAACGGCCGCTAGCTCAGCAGTCGACGCCTGCATTTGATCGACCAGCGCATTCACCTCATCAATGTAGATTTGTTCGCCCCGAATGATGTAATTCTTCTCGGCGAGTCGGGCGTCACCCATCAGCACATTCACCTGATTGGCATCAATGGTTTGCTCTACGTCCGTCATAATGCCGCGCAAGGCCGAAAAACTGACAAAGGATATGACCAATAACAAGGCCAATATTGAGCCGAAGCCCACAATCAACTTCATGCGAATGCTCAAGGCACTCAACAGGTTTTGGAGGGTGTTCATCTTTATGTGTTCCTTTTGCATCGTCGTTAGGTCATCGAATTCGAACTGAATTCACTACTGAGAAGGCCGTGAGAGACACAAGTCCTTCGTACTACAGCCTAGGTGGTTTATGAGTATTGTCCAAAGGGCTTACGTGAACGGTGCAGCATAAAATTGCACCATGACAATATTTTGTCCGGTTAAGACTATTTTTAGAGCTATTTATTGACAGCCAAACGTCAATTGACCAATTGATTAGCTTTTGCTTTTTTAGTGAAAACAAGGCTTTAAGTGTAGCGGGGATGGGGCTTTCACCACAGAACGGCGTTAGAAAGGTTTACACGTAACGAATTGTAATTTCAGGCCATTAACCGCAACACAGATCGGATCTTGCAATATCTTACATTTTTATGACAACGTCGCCGCCTACATCAAAAGAGCGCCAGCGGTCGGCGCTCTTTCTCGTTAACGCAAAGAACAACAAGCTACTTAGGCGGTTTCTAGTGCCTCTGACTTATGCTCAATCGCCTGCCGCTCTCCACCACCGGACTGAATGGCAATGGTGCGTGGTTTCATGGCTTCGGGCACTTCTTTATACAGGCCAATCGACAACAAACCGTTGTTCAGGTTCGCGCCGCCCACCTTAATGTGGTCGGCCAAGTTAAACCGACGTTCGAAGGAACGGAAGGCGATGCCTTGGTGCAGGTATTTTTTGCTGTCGCCGTCGGTGGATTTTTTGCCTTTCACGGTGAGCACGCCACCTTCAAGCTGAATATCCAATTCACTTTCCGCGAAACCCGCTACGGCCAAAGTAATGGCGTATTCGTCGTCGCCGGTCACTTCAATATTGTATGGTGGGTAGCCGGTGGATTGATCGCTGCGCATGGCGCTGTCGAGCAAGTTAGCCAAGCGGTCGAAGCCCACACTGCTGCGGTATAGGGGTGTTAAATCAATGGTTGCCATGGTGTTATCCTCCAAGAGAAGCAATAGACATTGTCATGTAAGTAGCGCCTGCTCAACTCAGTGACACAAGCCCTACAGGATCTTAAATAGGGTTTCGTTGGCGTGCTTCAAGTTCGGTTTTTTGTAAAAAAAGTGCAAGCAAACAAGCGTTCTGTATCGGAAGTGCGCAAGCTCCTTGGACGAAACTGCTAGGCGATCAATCCTAACTTTTAGGCGAGCAATGACATGTCACAACCCACATTGGTTCTTGCTGGCGGCGGTCATACTCACGCGCTTTTGCTCCGTCGCTTGATACGTCACCCCTTGCCCAATGTCCGGGTGATCTTGGTGTCTGACCACGCGATGGCGCCCTATACTGGCATGCTCCCGGGATTGATCGCCGGGCACTATGAGTTTGCGGAAATGCACATTGATTTACCGCGTTTATGCCAACGAGCCGGGGTGGTGTTCCATCAAGGCAGGGTTACTGGCTTGGACCCGAATGCCCGGCAACTGTTTCTAGCCGATCAACCGGCGTTGTCGTATGACCTGATTTCCATCAATACCGGGGCTACCCCCACTGCCGACATCAGCGGGGCAGACCGTTTTGTGTTGGGGGTAAAACCGGTCAGCGGTCTCTATCAGCGGTGGTCAAAACACCTAGAAACGCTTGTACAGAATCCACCGGCGGAACCCCAACATTGGGGCGTTGTGGGCGCTGGGGCGGGTGGCGTTGAACTGGTGCTGGCCATGGCGCACAGAATCCGTCAGCTGTCACCCAATGCCCCACGGGTACACTGGCATTTGCTGTACCGAGGCCCATCTATTTTGCCCGGTTATCCGAAGCGTCTAAAGCGCAAAGCAGAACACGCCTTGGCGCAAGCACGGATTCAATGCCACCCTGATTTCAACTTACAGAGCATCGCAGAAGATCACCTAACCGCCGCCGATGGCACCCGAATACCCATGCAGCACACCATCCTCTGCACGCCCGTTACTGCGCCGCAATGGCCGCAAACGAGTGGATTGGCAACCGCCAATGGCGGGTTTATTGCGGTGAATGAATATTTGCAAAGCACCTCACACCCCACCCTATTTGCGGTGGGTGATGTGGCAGAAATGGTGACCGATCCGCGCCCCAAGGCGGGTGTTTACGCGGTACGGCAGGCACGTTATCTGTCCGACAATGTGCGGCGCAGCCTTGCCGGGCAGCCGCTGCGCCCGATGCACCTGCAACGCCAGTTTCTGTCGTTACTGGCGCTGGGCGGCAAAACCGCGGTAGGGCGGCGCGGCCCCTTTACCTTCAGCGGCGCTTGGGTATGGTATTGGAAAAACTGGATTGATCGGGATTTCATGAGACTGTTCAAATAGGATACAGTGTCGGTGCCACCACAGATCGGGAGTGAGGCGATTGGCTACGTCCATTGAAGATATTTTACAGCGCGCTGCACCTGTCCTTCCGGTACTGGTGGTTAACCATGTTGACGACGCGCAGCCGCTCGCCGAAGCCCTAATAGCAGGCGGTATTCGTGTGGTAGAAGTCACCTTGCGTACACCTGCGGCGCTCGATGTTATTCGCGTCATGAAAGACATACCGGGCCTGACCGTTGGTGCAGGTACTGTGGTCAAACCCCAACAGATTCATCGCGTGGCCGATGCCGGTGCCGACTTCGCGGTGAGTCCCGGCTTAGCCTCGGACATCATGCTCGCCGCCAGCGAATGGAGCCTGCCGTTACTGCCCGGCATTGCTACCCCTACCGATGCCATGCATGCGCTTAATTTTGGCCTACGTTGCTGCAAGTTTTTCCCCGCGGAGGCGGCAGGCGGCGTCAAGATGCTGAAAGCCCTATCCGGGCCGTTCCCGGATTTTACCTTTTGCCCCACCGGCGGCATCAGTCTTGCCAATGCCCCCTCTTATCTGGCCTTACCGCAGGTGCTATGTGTCGGCGGCAGTTGGTTAGTACCCGCTGACAAGCTGGCAGCACGGGACTGGGCGGGGATTACCGAGTTGGCAAAGCAAGCGTCAAGCCTAGGCTAAATCGTCTTATCCCGCGTATCCTGTGAGTATCTAAACACGTCAATAGAGTTCAGGGAGTTTTGCACCATGCTCAACCCGACCATTGCCCGTACCGTACTCGACCACGCGTTGTCGTTGGGTGCGGACTTCGCCGACCTCTTTGTCGAGCGGCAACAGCGGCAGAACCTCAGCACACTGCTGGATCAAGTGGAGAACGTACAGTCCGGTCTGGAATTCGGCATCGGCGTGCGTCTGGTGTTCGGCAACAAGGTTCTTTATGGCTACACCAATCAAGCCTCAGCGGACGTGCTGCGCGATGTGGTCAGCAAACTCGCCGCGAAAGACCGCCGTGATCCGGTCAATACCGCTGTGGCCTTCGACTATCGTATTCCGACCAACCACCATCTGGCCCGCGCCCCTTTGAGTGCGGATGCCGCGCTGCAAGCAAAAATCGACTTTCTACGCCGCGCCGACCACGCGGCTCGCCATGGCAGCGCACAAATCAGCCGCACCATGGGTTTTTTAATGCAGCGCGAACAGCAAGTAGAAATCTTCAACAGCGAAGGGCTGCACACCGCGGACACCAGGCACTATTGCCGTGTGGGCATCACCGCTGTGGCAATGGACGGCGACCTGCAAGCCACCGGCAGCGAAAACATCGGCGGCTTGGTTGGCTGGGAACTGCATGAACAGGATGAACCGGCGCGTTTAGGGGAAGAAGCCCGCCGACAGGCGCTGGTGAACTTGGGCGCCAAACCGTGCCCATCCGGCCACATGCCCGTGGTAATCGGCAATGGTTTTGGCGGGGTGATCTTCCATGAAGCCTGTGGGCACTTATTGGAAACGACCTCGGTGGCCAAGAAAGCCTCGGTGTTTCACGACCAAATGGGTGAGATGATCGCGCACCCGGCGGTCAGTGCCGTGGACGATGGCACCATAAACAACGCATGGGGTTCCATCAACATCGATGACGAAGGCATGGAAACCCAACATACGCAACTGATTAAAGCAGGCCGCTTAACCGGCTTTCTGGTCGACCGTATTGGCAGCCAACAAACCGGCTTCGCACGCACCGGTTCTGGTCGCCGCGAAAGCTATCGTTATGCGCCTGCATCGCGCATGCGTAACACCTTTATTGAAGCGGGTGACGATAGTTTTGACGACATGATCGCCAGTATGGACAAAGGCATTTATGCCGCCCGTATGGGCGGTGGCTCTGTGCAGCCTGGCACGGGTGAATTCAACTTCGCCGTGACCGAAGGCTATTACGTGGAAAACGGTAAAATTCAATACCCTGTGAAGGCCGCTACCTTGATCAGCACCGGCCCGAAAGTGCTGAAAGAAATCAGCATGGTAGGGCCAGACCTTGCCTTGGCCTGCGGTATGTGTGGATCGGTCAGTGGTTCCATACCCACCACGGTCGGCCAGCCAGCGCTCAAAGTGAATAATATTCTGGTCGGAGGGAACGCCTAATGAGTATGCCAAACTTTGCCAGCACCGTATTGGAGCGCGCCCGAGCAGCCGGTGCCGAAGCCGACCTGATTGTCGACGCCAAAGAGTCATTGTCACTGAAAGCCCGCGATGGCGCTCTGGAAGAACAAGCGGTCAGTGCCACGCGCATTCTGGGTTTGCGCGTCATCAAAGACCAGCAAGTCGGCATTGCTTACAGCGAAGCGACCGATGCCGACGCACTTAACCAGTTGGTGGACCAAGCACTGTTAAACGCTCGTTATAGCAAGCCGGAGCCAAACGAGCAGATTCAGGCCAACCGCCAAAGCCTGCATACGGACGACGCCCAACTCTGCCCGGACTCTCAGTTCAGTGCCGAACAGCGCATTGAGTTGGCGCTGTATTTGGAACGCACGCTGGCCAGCAAACCGCAGATCCGCAACGTGCCCTACAACGGCGTCATGGAAGTCATCAGTCAGCATCAAGTATTTTCGACGCAAGGGCTGAGCGCCTCCAGTCGACAACGCATGAACCATCTGTACGCCTATGCACTGGCAGCCGATGGCGACCTGACGGCCATGGCGGGCAAAGGCCAAGCAACCCGTTTAGGCGAGCAGTTGAACGCCGACCAAGTGATTGCCAATGCGTACCACGAGGCCACGACACTGCTGCAAGGCAAGCCAGTTGCCAGCGGGCATTATGACGTGATCTTCGATATTGAATCATTGGCGGATGTCTTGGGGGCCTTCAGCATCATGTTGTCGGGCAAGGCCGCACAAGACGGCATCAATCCGTGGCGCAATCGGATTGGCAAATCGGTCGCCGTGACGGGCTTCCAGCTCAGTGATCAGCCCTTAGCCACCGACGGATTCGGCTATGCCCTGTTCGATTCCGAAGGCACCGCCTGCCAAGCCACGCCACTGGTGGTCGATGGTGTGCTGCAAACCCTGCTGCACAACAGTGTTACGGCGCGGCAGCTCAACGCGGGCAATACAGGCCACGCGCAACGCGGCCCGAAGTCACCGCTCAGTGTGGGCGCGCATCAACTGCACGTTGCACCGGGCCAACATACTCAGCGCGACCTAACCAGTGGCGAATACTTGGAACTGACCGCACTGCAAGGCACGCACTCGGGTGCCAACGCCATATCTGGCGATTTCAGTTTCGGGGCCAGTGGTTATTTGTGCCGCGATGGCGAACGGATACAGCCGGTACGCGGCATCACGGTAGCCGGGAATTTCTACGAGATGCTGAACCGCATCAGCGCCATTGGCGATACTGCGAAATGGAACTGGCAACGCAGCATCAAAATGCCCAGTTTGCGCTTTGCCGATATTGCCATTTCCGGCTAACCCGATATTGGTGCTGACCAGTTTACAATCTCAGACAATGATCATTATGGCGGATCGTAGCGTCCTTGTGCCGTAACGACCCTTGAAAATGCCCGATGGTGTGCCCATTTACTGAAATCGGAACAATAAATCCAGAGGGGGCATTCAAAACTCCAGAGGCGAAAAGCTGGCTTGGCAATAATGTCTGAAAAGCGGAGTTTACTAGACGTAAATGAGCACTCTAAAGGCATCATTAACAACGCCAGCTTGGGAAAAAGAGGTTTTGGATGTTCCCTAACATTGAACAGGAGTGGTCATGACCACCATAGTGTCAGTTCGTAAAAATGGTCAGGTGGTGGTCGGTGGCGACGGCCAAGTCAGCTTGGGCAACACCGTAATGAAGGGCAACGCGCGCAAGGTTCGTCGCCTCTATCATGACAAAGTTATCGCCGGTTTTGCGGGCAGCACCGCTGACGCCTTCACCCTTTTTGAAAAATTTGAAGGCCACCTACAGCAACATTCCGGGCACCTCACCCGTTCCGCCGTTGAATTAGCCAAAGAATGGCGCAGTGACCGCGCGTTACGGCGGCTTGAAGCTATGTTAATAGTGGCGGACAAAGACACCTCGCTGATTATCTCCGGCAATGGCGATGTGGTAGAACCCGAACACGGTATTGTCGCCATTGGCTCCGGCGGCAACTATGCTTTGGCAGCGGCACGCGCCCTGTATGAGCACAGCGACATGAACGCCCGCGACATCACGGAAAAATCTTTAAACATCGCCGCTGATATTTGTGTATTCACCAATCATTCGCTGGTGCTCGAAGGCATCGGCGAGGGAGACGCCGCATGAGCCAAATGACCCCACGTGAAATCGTATCCGAACTCGACAAATACATCATCGGCCAAGATGACGCCAAACGCGCCGTCGCCATTGCGTTGCGTAACCGCTGGCGGCGCATGCAACTTGAAGAACAAATGCGCGATGAGATTTCCCCGAAGAACATCCTGATGATTGGCCCGACTGGTGTCGGTAAAACCGAAATTGCGCGCCGCTTGGCCCGCTTGGCCAACGCGCCCTTCGTTAAAGTCGAGGCCACCAAGTTCACCGAAGTGGGGTATGTCGGGCGCGATGTTGAATCCATCGTGCGCGATTTGGTGGAAATGGGTATAAAGATGTACCGCGAACAGGCGATGAAAAAAGTGCAACCCCGTGCTGAAGACGCCGCGGAAGAACGCATTTTGGATGCTCTACTACCACGCGCCCGGGGTAACGAAGAAGAGGAAGGCAAGGATTCCACCGCTCGTCAGGTATTCCGTAAAAAGCTGCGCCAGGGCGAACTCGACGACAAAGAGATCGACATCGAGCTGGCACAGCCGAGCGTGGGTCTGGAAATCATGGCTCCCCCAGGCATGGAAGAAATGACCAGCCAGCTGCAAAACATGTTCAGCAGCTTGTCACAGCAGAAAAAGCAAACACGCAAAGTGAAAATTCGTGAAGCCTTCAAACAACTGATCGACGAAGAAGCGGCCAAACTGGTTAATGAGGACGAGATCAAGGCAGACGCCGTGTATCAGGTCGAACACAATGGCATTGTGTTCATTGATGAAATCGACAAGATCGCCAAGAACGAGAACCGTGGTGGCGGCGATGTATCCCGTGAAGGCGTACAGCGAGATTTGCTGCCTTTAATTGAAGGCAGCACCGTCAGCACCAAGTATGGCATGGTGCGTACCGACCACATTCTGTTCATTGCCAGCGGCGCGTTCCACTTTTCCAAGCCGTCCGACCTGATTCCCGAGCTGCAAGGCCGCCTACCGATTCGGGTAGAATTGCAGGCGTTACGAGAGGAAGACTTCGAACGCATTCTGACCGGCCCTGATTTCTGCTTGACCGATCAATACAAAGCCTTGATGAAAGCGGAAGGCTTGGACATCGACTTTACTCCTGATGGTGTAGCGAAAATCGCAGAAATTGCCTTTAAAGTGAACGAACGTACGGAAAACATCGGTGCGCGTCGACTGCACACGCTGCTCGAACGCTTGTTGGAAAACGTCTCTTTTAATGCCACTGACATGGCGCTAAAAGGCGAAGCCGTGCACATAGACGCTACCTATGTCGATGCCCAACTGGGCCGCCTGGTGGAAAATGAAGACCTCAGCCGGTTTATCCTCTGATGAGCACGCCCACCGCCATTCATCTGCACAAGCAATCGGCCACCCTTGAGGTGGCCTTTGCCGACGGGGTAAGCGCCCACTTACCGGCTGAGTTTTTGCGCGTGCATTCGCCTTCGGCGGAAGTGCAAGGCCACGGCAAGCCCATTTTGCAACTCGGCAAGCAAAATGTGCGCATTACCCATATTGAAGCGGTAGGCAACTATGCGCTGAAAATCGTGTTTGATGACGGCCACGACAGTGGCCTCTATTCATGGACGCTGCTGCATAAGTTTGCGCTGGAGCAAGACGCTCTTTGGGCGCGCTACCAAAAACGAATAAAGCAAGCTGAATCATAGGCTCACGGGCAGCGCAAATTTTTACGCTGCCGCATAAATAATTAAACCGACAGATTTCTTGCAAACGACTCCTTCACTAAACTATTGTTAGTTTTATCTAAACTAAGCCACAGCCTTGCTTATTTTTGTGCTTTACAAACCATCGAATGCCCAAAAGAGAACGGTAAATGGATAACCTACAGCGAGTACTCTACGTCGAAGACGATGCCGATATTCGGGAAATAGCGCTTTTGGCCTTACGGGATGTAGGGGGCTTAACCGTGCAGGCTTGCGAATCCGGCGAAAGAGCCCTGCAAGATGTTGATGATTTTGCGCCGCAATTGATCCTACTGGATGTCATGATGCCTGGCCTAAACGGTCCAGAGACCCTAAAGGCGCTCATTAAGCAAGGATCAATAACTGAAGATATTCCTGTTGCATTTATGACGGCCAAGGTCCATCCAGATGAACTAAAGCGTTACCATGAGATGGGGGTAATGAATGTTATCGCGAAACCCTTTGACCCGATGACCCTGGCGGATGAGGTCAGAGCGATTTGGAAGGCACGCCATGGTTGATTCAAGATCGACCGATGATTTTGCGGATCGGCTTGAAGCCCTACGCGTAGCTTATCGCAAGCGTTTAGACGCTGAGCTCAAAGAACTCGGGCAACTCATAAAGGGCCATGCAACAGAGCCTAAAGAAAGCCTGCTACGGTTGCACGCGCAACTGCACAAGCTGGCAGGCTCTGCCGGTACTTTTGGTTATGAACAGCTCGGGCGTATTGCACGTCAATACGAACAAAGCCTAAATAGTGTGCAGGCAAACGCTGCCGACCATGGTGCTCTCAACGTCGACACATCCGATTGGCTTGTCTGCTTATATGCTGCTCTGAAGGACGATGACAGCCGCAGTGCCTCCCAAAGTATATCGATCAAACAAAAAAAACAGCGAACCGATGAACCGCACATTGTGCTGATTGAGCGTGACTCAATCCTGGCAGATTACACGGCGCAACAACTCGAAAGCTTTGGCTTTCATGTAACCTGCCTTCACGATGCCGATGATTTGCAGCAACTTTCAGGCGAGCCTCCCGACTTGTTTTTGGTCGATCATCGTGCCAGCGAATCGCCAGAGATCAAACAAAACTCCGTTGCATACTGGCAACAACGCCTGCGGCACTTAAATTGCCCCGTTTTCTTCATCGGGGCAGAGGAAAGCTTTCAGGCGAGACTTAATGCATTGCGTAGCCATGGTAGTGGGTATTTCGTAAAACCTTTAAATACCATAGAACTGACCAAACAAATTGTGCAACTTCTCACGGCGAAAGATGCCGACCCAGAGCGGGTTATGATCGTGGAAGATGATTCATCCGACATCGGCACCTGTCGTGTAGCGCTTGAGAAAGCCGGCATGAATGTATGGGTTCTTGACAGACCGACGGAATTGTTTACTGCCGTCAGCAGTTTTGATCCCGAGGTCATCGTGATGAATTTGCGCCCTGGTGATGTTACGGGGGCAGAATTGTGTGCATTACTGGGTCAAATGGAGCGCTGGGCACATACACCCATTCTTTATCTTTCTGAAGACACGAATACAGAACTTCGCCAACAAACCATGCTATCGAGTAATTGCACGGTAATCGACAAGCCCATCGTTGACGAACTCCTAATTGGCCTTTGTCGGATGCGCGTCCAAAAATTGCGTCAGTTTGAGGCCTCTCGCAACCAAGATGGCCTGACTGGGTTATTGAAACATGCCAGCATAAAAGACGCCTTGCAGACCCACTGGGAACATGTTCAGCGTCATCCAAATACTCACTTCAGCGTTGTCATGCTCGACATTGACCACTTCAAGCGTGTGAATGACACCTATGGACATGCCGTCGGTGACATCGTGATCGCCGCCGTTGGCACATTACTCAGGCAGCGCTTTCGCCGCGTAGATAAACTGGGGCGCTATGGTGGAGAAGAGTTCACACTGGTTCTGGTAGACTGTACTGCCAGTGACGCCTTACGCATGGTTGAAGAATTACGAGAGGCATTCGCCAGCATTCAGTTCACGGCCAATGGTATCGAGTTCTCCTGCACGATTTCGGCGGGTATTGTTGACAACAAGGCGTATCCCAGCGACCCACCACATGCACTGTTAGAGCGCGCAGACAAGGCTCTATACTCCGCTAAACATAATGGACGAAATCAAGTCAAGTTAGCAGAAGACTGAGGCGATATTAGTGTGAGGTCGATGTAATGAAGGCTCCCGACAGGCCAAGTAATGAGTATGCACGCCAATGTGCGCTGGATAGTACCGGCCTAATTGCCACTGGTGCTGATCCTCGTTTCGACCGCATCACACGCTTAGTCAGTACGGTGTTTGCTGTTCCCATCGTGTTGGTTTCCTTGGTCGACCGAGACCGCCAATGGTTTAAGTCGCGGCAGGGGTTAGAGGCGGAAGAAACCCCTCGCGAAATTTCATTCTGTGGACACGCCATATTGAATAAAAAGCCGTTGATCGTCAGCGATGCGCTGCAAGACCCGCGCTTTGCAGATAATCCTCTGGTCACTGGCGCGCCCTATATTCGTTTCTATGCCGGAGCCCCCATCAGCACAAGGAGTGGCCATCGTATTGGCACCCTCTGCCTGATCGACGACCAGCCGAGGGACTTGACCAAAGCACAGGTCACTATGCTGGTTGATTTTGCCGCCACGGTGGAAGCGTTAATTCACATTGACGAAGCCAATCTTGAGCACGCTGAGCTCTTGGAGCTGCAACTCATCTCTAATCGTGATGCCTTGCAGCTTTTGAACAGCATTGCTTTTGCCTCATTCGACACGCTTGATGGCAAGATCAGTAATGCCTTACACCTCGCACGTGATTACCTGCAAATGGATTTTGCGATGATCAGTCAAATTGAAGGGAGCATTTGTACGGTGGGCTGGATAGCTGGCGGTCCGAACAGTGCCATTAAACCGGGCCAGCAATTTGCATTGGAGGATACTTGGTGCCAACTTTTGTTTTCGGATCAGGCTACCCCTCAAATATCCGAGCTGTTTATCAGTAACATGTATCACCAAGGGTTTCACACACATCCGTTCTATCAGAAAAACCCCATAGAAGCCCATGCAAGCGTAATCCTTGAAATTGAGGGCCAATGCTTCGGAACCTTAAACTTTTCGTCGACTACGGCACGTTTGCAGCCGTTCGATGACGGTGAGCGGGCCCTGATACGCTTACTCGGTCGTTGGCTCTCATCCACAATCGGCTCCAACTTGAGCCACGAGCGTCTAACGAAACTTATGGCACAACTGCCTGGCGTCACCTATCAATTTCGCCGTTTTCCAGACGGAAAAATGACCTTTCCTTTTAGCTCGCCGCAAATCTTCGCACTTTATGGCATAACACCGAGTCAAGCAGCGCTTGATGCCAGCCCTGCTTTCGCGCGTATTCATCCTGATGACTTAGCCAGTGTCAGCGCTTCAATTGAACATTCTGCGCATTCGCTGGAAAATTGGAACGCCACCTACCGGGTGAGCGATGAGCATGGACATTTCCGTTGGATTACTGGAAACGCTCGTCCGGAGCGGCTTATCGATGGCAGCATACTCTGGCATGGCTACTTACAAGACATTCATGAGCACGAACAAGCACAACGTAGACTAAAAACTAGTGAGGCTCGATTGCGTGGCTTGTTCGAATTTTCACCGATCGGTATTGCGCTGAACGATTATGAAAGTGGTCAATTTATCGATGGCAACCCAGCCATTCTAAAGCCTACGGGGTATTCGAAAGAGGAGTTCATGGCACTGAGTTATTGGGCGCTTACCCCCGCAGAATATCAGTCGCAAGAAGATAACGCGCTTCAAAGTTTAAAATCAACCGGGCGCTACGGCCCGTTCGAGAAAGAATACATCCGCAAAGACGGCAGCCGCTACCCGGTGCGGCTACAAGGTATATTGACCGAAGAAACCGATGGCCGAAGAGTCATTTGGTCGTTAGTAGAAGACATATCCGAGCGCCGAAAGCTCGACCAGATGAAAGATCAGTTTATAGCCACCGTCAGCCACGAGCTTCGTACACCACTCACATCCATTAAGGGATCGCTGGGCTTACTCTCCGGCGGCGCTCTGGGCCAACTGCCCCCGAAAGCACTTACCCTTCTGACCACGGCAGAGCGCAATGCTCAACGTCTAAACGCCTTAATTAACGATCTTCTAGACATGGAGAAACTGGTTGCCGGGAAAATGCCGATGAACCTAAGTGTTCAACCGCTGGGCGCATTACTGGATGAATCTTTAGATTCCATGCAAAACTACTTTGAACAGCATCGGGTCGGTATTTTAAAGCCTCAGCCTTGGCCCGCTGTGAAGGTCAACGTAGACGGGCCGAGATTCATCCAAGCTCTGACCAATTTGCTGTCGAATGCAGCCAAATACTCACCAGCGAGTGGTCATATTGAAATAGCAGTGAGAGCCATTGGCAAGCAAACCGAGATATCCGTGCGTGATCATGGACCTGGCGTTCCGGCGGAGTTTCGCCACCAATTGTTTAAGCGGTTTTCCCAAGCCGATAGCTCTGACTCGCGAAAGATACCAGGCACTGGGCTTGGATTGGCCATTACGCAGGAAATCGCCCAGCAAATGGGGGGAGTCGTTAATTACCGCGATGCTAAAGGTGGCGGCAGTGAATTTTATATCGTACTCCCAACTGAGAATAACCAATGAATCAGCTTTCGCTTAAAGTTCGGGTCATTATTCTGATTGCAGCCGCAGCCGGGATTCTGGCCACGGGCATGCTACTGACAGTGTACCAATTGATGGTTTCAGACTACGAGGCCTTGGTATCTGAACGCGAACAAGCGAAGATTGAACGCTTGGTGGCCGAATTAGGATTGACGCAACAACAGCGTCTATTGAGTCTTGAGGCATTAACCGCTCGGGTAACGGACGAAAGTGGCGCTCTCTTAAATCCGACCAGGCTTCAGGACCTACTGCGCCAAGCCACGGTTGCCAGTGACCAATTCCCGGACGGCTTACTGGTGTTAGACTCTTCCGCTACTGCTATTGCCGAAAGTGTGTTTGTACCTAATCGGCTGGGTACAAACTACGCAGACAGAGCACACTTTAAAAGGGCAATAGAAAGCAGACAACCCGTCATTTCCGAACCTATACTGGGTCGTACAACCGGATTACCACTGCTGTCCTATTTATACCCCGTCCTCTCCTCTCAAAACGAACTGACAGGCCTGATTGCCGGCACACTGGATTTATCAAACACGCCACTAATTCCTTCAAGTCCTGACTTGGATAACGACAGCAGTGTTACGACAATGGTCATTGATCCTCAAAATCGGCTTTTCGTTTCTGTACAAGAGCGTTTCACTGAGCCCAAAAAATTACCGCCCCAAGGTACAGATGCCTTGGTCGATGCCGCCACAGCATTAATGCCGTCAGGTTCATTGATAGAGTACGAGCAACGCCAATATATTGTAACCACGCAAGCGCTACCCGATTTGGGCTGGATTGTTTTACGTGCGATTCCCTATGAAACAGCAATTGCACCTGCCAAGGCAACCTATCGTCAATTCTTATACATCAGCCTTACGGCACTGCTATCGGTAGCTTTAGCCGCTAGCTGGGCAGCAGGTAGTCTTACACGGCCGCTTACTCGCATGACTGATCGCATAAACAACATGGCTAATGATGCCCGTTTCGATAACGATTTTGATGAACAGGGTGGTCCTGAAGTCGAGGCTTTAAGCCGCGCGATGAATCGCTTGGCCAAAGAGCGGAATATAGCAGACGCCGTTGTTCGGGAAACAGAAAAGTTTCTGAACAGTGTCCTGGAGTCCGCTACCGAGCTGTCCATCATCGCCACCGACACGGAAGGTACAATCACGGTATTTAATAAAGGCGCGGAAAATCTACTTGGCTATTTGAAGACCGAGCTCGTACAACAAAATACACCCGCTCTGTTTCATCTCGAAAGCGAAATAGAGACTAGAGCGCGAGAACTGAGTGATGAGTTGGGTGAACCCATTCAAGGCTTTCAAGTTTTCGTCTCAAAAGCGGAACGCGATGGTTCGGAAAACCGAGAGTGGACTTACGTGCACAAGTCCGGCCGACATATCACCGTATCACTGACGGTAACGGTAATACGTGATAACGAGGGCTCTGTGAAGGGCTACCTCGGCATTGGGCAGGATATTACTGCGCGTAAACGCATGGACCAAATGAAGAGTGAATTCATATCTACCGTGAGCCATGAACTGCGCACGCCATTGACCTCTATTTCCGGCGCTTTAGGACTTATCGTCGGCGGTGGAATGGGCGAGTTACCTGAAAAGGTAAAACACCTATTGAACACAGCACACCGCAACAGTAAACGCCTAGGCCATTTGATTAACGACCTTTTAGATATCGAAAAAATTACCTCAGGAAAGTTGCACTTCGACATGCAGCGTCAGCCGCTTAAGCCGTTAATCCTCCAAGCGATTGAGTCTAATCAGGCTTATGGTACTCCGCGAGGCATTACCATTGACTTCCCTGCCACTGACCTAGATCCTCATGTACAGGTTGACGGACAACGCCTGCTTCAAGTGCTGGCGAACTTACTATCCAACGCCATCAAGTTCTCGCCTGATAACAGCGCAGTCAAGATTACTTTGGAATCAACCGTCCAAAACGTTGTGGTCAGTATCAATGATCAGGGCCCCGGTATCCCAATGCATTTCAGAAATAGAATCTTTCAGCGCTTCGCTCAGGCGGATGCGTCGGATAGTCGCGCCAAAGAGGGCACCGGCCTCGGACTCGCCATTACGCGCGAACTGATAGAACACATGGGCGGGCATGTGGGTTTTGAGTCCGTAGAGGGTCAAGGTGCCACATTCTTTTTTGAGTTGCCAAGGGTTGACTCATTAATGCTCGAGGGTTCAGAAACGGTGCATTCGGATGATTACCCAGCCTCAAAAGGAACTATATTAGTGGTTGAAGACGACCCCGATGTTGCCCATTTGTTGACGATTATGCTTAAGGAAGCGGGATATGACTGCGACATGGCCTATTGTGGCTACGACGCGATGCGCATGCTGGATGAAGGCCATTACGATCTTGTGAGCTTAGACTTGATGCTGCCCGACATCAGCGGCTTAGAAATTATAACGAAGCTTCGCCGGCAAACGGTCACCAGAGACCTCCCTATCGTCGTTGTTTCAGCCAAAGTCGAACAAGGCAAACTGGCCTTAGTTGGCGATGTATCGCACCTAGACTGGCTGTCAAAGCCCATTGATCAAACACATCTCATTGATGTGATCCAGCGACAATTGGACACCACAAGAGAGCACCATGCGCGGATACTTCATATCGAAGACAATAAGGACCTACACGACGTTATTTGTGCCATGGCGGGAGAGCAATTTGACATACAGCTCGCGCAAACGCTGGCGGAGGCCTACCACAGACTTCAGCAGGACTTCTTTGATGTCATACTGCTAGACCTAGGACTTCCCGATGGTTCCGGTTGGGATTTATTGCCTGATATTCGAACGTCTCAACCCGAGGCTAAAATAGTTATCCTGTCAGGCGATGAACTATCCGCACAAGAAAGAGAGAACGTTGAAGTCGTTCTACTTAAATCCAGGTTAACACCCGAGTTACTCATTGAGGGTATCAGTGATCGTGTTCAGCGGTTTCGTTCATGATGTAAATTGAGTAGGCCCCAAGGTTTCTCATACAGCGACGAGCAACAAAACACGCCACAGAGTGAACGACATACAGTATACTGTGCCACCCAAAAACCATGCGTCCGCCTGTGCAGGAGTTACCGTTGTCTGTCACCATGCCCACCGAACATCGCCCATTGTCACGTCGTTTTAAATGGCCAGATCCATGGACACTGGGTACGCTGGTGGTGGCGTTTCTGGTGGCACTGCCGGTACTCATTATTCTGGCGCACATCGTCATCCCGGCCGGCGAAGTGTGGCAACATTTGTTCAGCACGGTACTGAGCCGTTACATTTCCAATACCGTTATTCTCGCCGTCAACGTGGCGCTGACCACCGCCATCATTGGCACGGCTACTGCATGGCTGGTGGTGATGTGCCGTTTTCCCGGCCGCCGTATTTTTGAATGGGCATTGTTATTGCCCTTAGCCGTACCGACTTATGTTATCGCCTACGCTTACACAGACTTTTTGCAATACGCCGGGCCATTGCAATCCGCCTTGCGGGAGTGGCTTGGCTGGCAACGGGGCGATTACTTCTTCCCCAATGTACGTTCGCTGGGTGGCGCGTCTATCCTGATCAGCTTGGTACTGTACCCTTATGTTTATTTACTCGCCCGCGCGGCCTTTATGGAGCAGTCGGTCGGCGTTCTAGACGTGGGCCGAACCCTAGGCTTGGGGCCATGGCAGGTATTTGGCCGAATTGCTTTACCCTTGGCCCGCCCCAGTGTGATTGGCGGGGTATCCTTGGTGTTAATGGAAACCCTAAACGAATTCGGTGCCGTGCAATTTTTTGGTGTAGACACCTTCACCACCGGCATTTATCGCACGTGGTTTGGCTTGGGTGAGCAAGCCGCGGCGGCACAGCTAGCAGCCTGCTTGTTGGTGTTTGTTATTCTCGTGGTGCTGTTGGAGCGCAGTTCACGCGGGCAACGGCGTTACTTTACCCAAGCACGCTATCAACCCCTACCGGAATTCGTTTTGCGTGGCGGTAAAAAGTGGCTTGCCGTGCTGGCCTGCGCACTGCCCATTCTCATTGGTTTTATCGTCCCAGCCGGTTTACTGCTGAATATGGCGGTGACCACCGGCGATGCGCTATTGGGCACACGGTTTTATGAATTTGCACGCAACAGCTTGGTGCTGGCGAGTGCCGCCGCCTTATTGGCGGTAGCCTTCGCCGTACTACTCAGTTACGGCGCGCGACTGAACCCCGGAGCCTTAGTGCGCAGTGCCACCCGCGTGGCCGCCATGGGTTATGCGATTCCGGGGTCAGTGATCGCAGTGGGTATTATGATTCCGCTGACTTGGCTTGATCAGCGCATAAACCTGTTTACCCGCGAACAATACGGCATCATTGTCGGATTGATTTTCAGTGGCTCGGCGTTTGTGCTGCTGTATGCCTACACCGTGCGCTTCTTGGCGGTGTCGTTCAATACGGTAGAGGCGAGCTTGGGCAAAGTCACACCGTCGATGGACGCCGCCGCACGCACCTTAGGCCAAACGGCCAGCGGTACTTTGCGCAAAGTGCATACGCCCATTATGCGCAGCAGCTTGCTTGCCGCCGGTATTTTAGTGTTCGTGGATGTGATGAAAGAACTGCCCGCCACCATTATTTTACGGCCGTTCAATTTTGATACCTTGGCAGTTCGAGCCTACAGCCTAGCTTCAGACGAACGACTGGCAGAGTCCGCCACGGCTTCATTGTCCATTGTTGTGGTGGGTATATTGCCGGTGATTTTATTGAGCCATGCCATGCGCAAAGGACGGCCGGGCAGCGCGTCCTAGCATCCTGAACCGATTAACGCGGGAAGACGAACACCTGCCGCGGGTCGAGTGATAACTCTACCGCCTGGCCTTCTTTTGGTAAAAACACCCCCGGCACTTTAGCGTGCAAGTGCATTTCCTGACCATCTGGCCCGTGTGCGCACAGGTGAACCAGACTGGTCGCGCCAAGTAAGCGCGACATGATCACATGACTGGTTTGGTGCGCTGCGGTCGATTGCGATACCAGCCTCACTTGCACCGCTTCCGGTCGAATCATCACCCGCACCGCATCGCCGTGCGAAAAATGCCCCGCATCGAGATAACCTACCGGGGTTGAAATGGTTTTCTCCTGTACCTGACCTAGGTATTCATTCACAGGGCCAAAAAAGGTCACCACAAACGGATCAATCGGGTGGCAGTATAAGTCGGTCGGGCTGCCCATTTGCACGATATGCCCATGCCGCATCAACGCAATGCGGTCTGCCATAAACATGGCTTCTTCCGGGTCGTGTGTGACCAGCAAGGTAGCGGTGTCGATGTGCTTCAACACGTGCAACGTATCGTCGCGGATTTGATCTCTGAGCCGCGCATCCAAACTGGAAAAGGGCTCATCCAATAACATGATCTTCGGCGACGGCGCCAAGGCCCGAGCCAGCGCCACGCGCTGTTGTTGCCCACCCGACAGCGTATGCGGATACGCACGGGAAAATTCGGCCATGCCAAATTGTTTCAACAAGTCCAGCGCCCTAGCTTGACGAGCGGGGCCTTTCAAATGCTTCAAGCCAAACATGACATTATCGAGCACCGTCAAATGCGGAAACAAAGCGGATTCTTGAAACGCCAGACCGACACTGCGTTTTTCCGGCGGAACAAGCATTCCGTGGCCGTCTGAAACCACCTGATCGTTCAAACGAACCTGACCGTCCGTCACCGGCTGCAACCCGGCAGCAACGCGCAACAACGTGGTTTTACCGCACCCGGAAGGCCCGAGCAGACAAACCACTTCACCCGCGTGTAAGGACAAATCCACCTCAGTTACGGCCTTAACCTGCTCGAAATGGCAGCTCACCTGTTCCAAAGATAGAATCGCTTTAGGCCCAGCCGGACTGACTGAACCCTGAACGTCAACCGCTGTTTCCACACGCTCGGCACTGCTCACAGGTCACTCCACTACTGACGATAACTGAATGGCCGCAAGAATAACGATTTTCAATTAAGAATGCCTCTGCTTTTGCGAATCAATTGCAAAAAGGATCGTGGAGCCATTGACAGCCCAGAAGTTTTTCTATGTAATCTGCATCTAAATACGAATCATTTTTATTTATAACCAACATTAACCTCAGCAAAAACTAGGAGCTTTATATGGCCAACCGTTTGATCTGCACATTAGCCATGGGTATTGCCACATCTATGGCGGTCAGTACAGTCAGCGCCCAAGAAGTAAATATTTATTCTGCGCGTCACTATGACTCTGACTTAGCGCTTTATAACGCATTCACCGAGCAGACGGGCATCAAGGTCAACATCATTGAAGGGGATTCTGACCAGTTGATTCAACGCATCAAGCGCGAAGGTATTGCCAGCCCAGCGGATATTTTGATGACCATTGACGCTGGACGCTTATGGCGGGCAGAGCAAGAAGGTGTTTTTCAGAGTGTTGAATCTGACGTGTTGAACAGCCGCTTGCCTGACAGCATGCGTCACCCGGACGGCCTGTGGTTTGGCTTCAGCCAACGTGTTCGAGTCATCTACTACAACCGTGAAAACTTCGATCCAAGTCAAGCACAGCGCTACGAAGATCTCGCTTCGGCAGACTTCCCCGGTGACATTTGCGTCAGAACATCCAGCAACATTTACAACCAATCCTTGTTATCCAGCATGATTGAGCGGCGCGGTGTGGAAGAAACTCAAGAGTGGGCGGAAGGTATCGCGGCCAATTTAGCACGCGATCCGCAAGGTGGCGATACTGACCAAATTTTAGCGGTTGCAGCAGGTGAGTGTGACGTAGCCCTAGCAAACCATTACTACTACGTGCGCTTGTTAAAGTCCGACAATCCTGCGCAACGTGAAGCTGCTCGCAAAGTAGGGATTATCTTCCCCAACCAGGACAGCTATGGCACACATGCGAACGTTGGTGGTGCCGGTCTAGTGACGACCTCCCCTAACCGAGAGGAAGCCGTTAAATTTTTGGAATTCTTAGCGTCTGACGAAGCACAAGAGATGTTTGCCGTTGGCAACAACGAGTTCCCCGTCGTGCCCGGCGTGTTTAAAGACCCTGTGCTTGAGTCTTGGGGCAACTTCAAAATTGACGAGATCAACATCACTGCACTGGGGGTTAACAATCCCGAATCTGTGCGTGTGGCTGATCGTTCAGGCTGGCGGTAGCCCGATCTGATCCAGCTATTTAGAACAACTGGCCATTAAAGGGCTGGTGATGCAGAACAGCCGGTGGTGAATAAGGTCAGCCTTCGGCGTCATGGATAACGCCGTGGAGCCTACTAGGACGTACTTGTGGCGTCTGACCGTTTCATTACCGGCTTTTCTGCACTTATCGCACCCAGTCGCCATAACTCGGTTCAGTATGGTTGAGGCAGCTCGAATTTGAGCGCATCGCATAACTTGAGGGATAGCCCCTCGCACGGGTACAATGCGTGCACCTCAAATTTGCCACCTTGGAAAACCTCTCATGGCTGAACACGACACCACCCACTTTGGCTTTCAAACGGTCAATAAAGACGAGAAAGTGAAGAAGGTGGCCGACGTGTTTCATTCCGTCGCAGCCCGCTATGACGTCATGAATGACCTCATGTCGTTCGGCATTCATCGCGTCTGGAAACTGTTTACCATTGAACTCAGCGGCGTTCGTACTGGCGCCAAAGTGCTGGACATTGCCGGTGGTACTGGAGATTTAGCAGCCAAATTCGCCCAACGCGTAGGGCCTGAAGGCGAAGTTGTACTCGCCGACATCAATGAATCCATGCTGCGTGTTGGCCGCGACAAATTGATCGACCGTGGTCTGGGTCATCGGGTGAAATACGTGCAAGCCAATGCTGAATGCCTACCGTTCCCCGACAACCATTTCGACGTTATCACCATCGCCTTTGGTTTACGTAACGTCACTGACAAAGATGCCGCACTCGCGTCCATGCAACGCATCCTCAAGCCAGGTGGTAAGCTACTGGTGCTGGAATTTTCCAAACCGCAATCAACATTGCTGTCCAAAGCGTACGACCTCTATTCCTTTCGCGCCCTACCCTTAATGGGCAAATTGGTCGCCAACGATGCCGACAGCTATCAGTATCTTGCCGAATCCATCCGCATGCACCCCGATCAAGAAACCTTGAAAAGCATGATGCTGACTGCCGGCTTTGCGACCGTGAAATACCACAACATGACCGGTGGCATCGTCGCCTTGCATGTTGGGAACAAAGCATGACCGAGCAGGCCATGGCCGCCTTTCTGCCCGTGCTTAACCGAGCCCTAGCCAAAGCACTGGCTTATGCCCCGGCGGCACGCGCACGCCTTTCCACGCTGCCCCCGACCTGCTGGCGCATCCACATCAGCGACCTAAAACTGGACTTGGATGTGCGTGCTGAAAGCAACGTTCTACTGATTGACTTGCCCGATGATCGCGTACCCGATGCCGACATTCGCGGCCAATCAAAGGACTTCGTTGCACTCCTGCGTGCTGACGACAAAACCGCCGCCTTGGCCAGCTTGCCCATTCGAGTAGAGGGCAGCACCAGCAGTTTTATGCAATTGCAAAGCCTGGTGAGTCAATTGGACTTCGACTACGAAGCCTGCCTTGAAGATCAGGTGGGTGACCTCGCTGCCCATCAACTGGGTATCATTGGCCGCGGCGTTTGGTCGCAGGTACAACAAACCACGACGAGCGTTAGTGCCGCCACCGAGCGGTACTTGCTGCGCGAGAAAGGTTGGTTAGTCACGCGCACAGAAGCGGCTGAACATGGTCGCGCCATTCATAAACTACGGCTTGACATCGATCGCCTAAGCGCACGATTACGGCAACGAAAGGAGCAAGGCTAACTCATGTACTGGCTCCGAATTTGGCGCATTGGCTGGTTGATTCTGCGTTATCGTCTCGACACCCTGATCCCCTGGGCTGCATTGCCCCTGTGGCTGCGTTGGCTCGCCATTGGCGCGTGGTTTCTGCCCACGCCAAAAACACCCGGCCCGATGCGTCTACGCTTGTTTTTTGAAGCCTTAGGGCCGGTGTTCATTAAATTCGGACAGATTTTATCCACCCGGCGCGACCTCTATCCGCCGGAGTACGCCGATGAACTGGCCCGCCTGCAAGACAAAGTGCCTTCGTTTCCCGGTACTCAAGCGATCGCCGTGATTGAAGCATCGTTGCAAAAGCCCATCACCGAACTCTTCGCTGATTTTTCGGTGGAGCCTTTGGCCTCGGCGTCGATTGCACAGGTTCATGCCGCGACCATGCACGATGGTCGGGCCGCCGTGGTAAAGGTGATTCGACCACACATCCAGAAAGTGATTCGCAAAGACCTCGCCTGGATGAGAGCACTCGCCAAGTTACTTGCGCGCGTACCAGAAGCCCGGCGTTTGCGTCCTGTAGAAGTAGTGCATGACTTTGAACAGACGCTGCTCGACGAGCTTGATCTGGTGCGCGAAGCCGCCAACGCCACCCAACTGCGCGACAACTTTACCGACTCCGACCTGCTGTATGTGCCAGAAATCTACTGGGATTATTGCCACCGTCATGTTTTGGTCATGGAACGTATCTATGGTACGTCGATCGACGAAATTGATGCCTTGAAAGCGGCAGGAACCGACATGAAAATGCTGGCGGAACGCGGCGTAGAAATTTTCTTCACCCAGGTGTTCCGCGATTCTTTCTTTCATGCCGACATGCACCCCGGCAATGTGTTTGTAGACCTTACGGACCCCAAGAAGCCGCGCTACATCGGCATCGACTGCGGTATTGTGGGCACCATGGCAGAAGAGGATCAACACTACCTTGCCATGAACCTGTTGGCGTTTTTCAACCGGGATTATCACCAAGTGGCGCGCTTGCATGTGGAGTCTGGCTGGGTGCCCGCTACCACGCCTATCCATCAGTTTGAACAAGCCATTCGGGCGGTCTGTGAACCCATCTTTGCTCGCCCGCTGAAAGAAATTTCCTTTGGCCTGCTGCTGATTCGCCTATTTCAAGTTGCCCGGCGCTTTGACATGGAAGTGCAGCCGCAGTTGGTGCTGTTGCAAAAAACGCTGCTGAATATTGAAGGTTTAGGGCGCCAACTCTACCCAGAGTTGGATTTATGGCAAACCGCCAAGCCCTACATGGAGAAATGGCTAAAGGAACGCATTGGGTTCAAGCGCACCTTTAACACCTTACGCCAGCAACTGCCTTTTTTGTTGGAGCAAGCGCCTGAATTTCCCTACTACCTGCAACAAATGGTAAAACAGCTCGCTAAGGCACCACCGGCCCCTCAGGTGCGGGTGGAGTCGGCTTCGAATCGCAGTATGTCTGCATTGATTCTGGCGCTGGCGGGCGTGGGTCTGGCCGTGTATGGCGATCAGGTAGCGCAACACACTTTAATGTATGTCGGCATCGGCATTGCCTTAGTGGCTGGAATTACCAGCTTACGGCGTCCGTAACATTACCGATGCGAATCAGAAACAGGAGCGTATAATGCCGAATAGCGCAGCCACAAACGACACCTTATTGGCGTTGGAAGCGGTGCTACAGGCCCGTAAAACGGCCGACCCCAGCAGTTCATACGTCGCTCAACTGTATGACAAAGGGCTAAACAAAATACTGGAAAAGGTGGGCGAAGAAGCCACCGAAACCATACTGGCGGCAAAAGACCTGACGCCCGATCACCCGCAGGAATTGGTCGCAGAAACGGCGGATTTATGGTTCCATACGCTGGTGATGCTGGCGCACTGCGAAGTGCCGGTGCAAGCGGTTTTACAGGAATTGGATCGCCGGTTTGGCTTATCCGGTTTGACCGAAAAAGCGCAACGTGCAGAACGTACCGACAATGGCTAAAACGGCTTACGGTACAGCAACACCCCTTTAACTTTGGCTGGCCAGGCATCTGACCGCCGTCTGTAATGAGCAGGAGATAACCTATGTTTGGTGGTATCAGCCCCGTACAATTGATCATTGTTTTAGTGATTGTGGTACTCATTTTCGGCACCAAGAAGCTTACCGGGATGGGCAAAGATATTGGTGGCGCGGTAAAAGGTTTTAAACAAGCCATGAACGATGATGAGAAAGAAGACGCCAAAAAAGCCGACCAAGCGCTGGACAACAAAACCGCTGACGCCCAATTCGCGGAAAGCAAAGAGAACAGCAAAGAAAAACAGGACGTCTAAACCATCATGTTCGACGTGGGCTTTCTTGAATTAGCCGTCATTGCTGGCATTGCCTTAATTGTCTTAGGCCCTGAGCGGCTGCCATCGGCAGCCCGTACGGTCGGGCGTTACGTTGGCCAAGCCAAACGCATGGTAGGCAATTTTCAGCGTCAAATTGAACAGGAAGTCCGGCTGGAAGAGTTGAATAAAAAAATCATGGACGACACCAAAGGCCAAACGTTCATTAATAATGATGGTACAACCTCAGGTGGTGCAACAGCCGTAAAACGCGAGCCCGCCGATAACGACCCAACCGTCAATGAGATCGTACCACCTCAGCCCGCAAGCTCGGCCCCTAATGCGGACGCTCAAACTACCCAAGAACCGAATCGAGAAAATGCCCAATGAGTGATCACGATCAAGCCGTGCCACTGATTGAGCACTTGAAAGAACTACGCACCCGACTCATTCGTGCCGTGTTATTGGTTTTGGTGGTGTTTGGTGTGTTGTATGCGTTTTCGAACGAACTCTACATGTTTTTGTCGGCCCCATTGCGCGTCCTGCTGGAAGAAAACGCCGGGATGATCATCGCAACCGGGGTGGCCTCGCCGTTTTTAGTGCCTTTTAAGCTCGCCTTTGTAACCGCTGTAATGGCGACCATGCCATTCACGCTTTACCAAGTATGGGCCTTTATTGCCCCGGCGCTTTATTTGCACGAACGGCGCTTGATGGTGCCTTTGTTCATTTCCAGCGTTGTGCTTTTCTACTTGGGCGTAGCCTTCACCTACTACGTGGTCATGCCTTTGGTGTTTGCGTTTTTTACCGGCGCAGGCCCGGTGGATATCAACATCACGCCCGACATTGCCGCCATTCTGGATTTCAGTTTGAAGATGTTTTTTGCGTTTGGTGTCGCCTTTGAAATTCCCATCGCCACCGTACTGGTGATCATTACCGGAATCTCGACCGTAGAGTCCTTGAGTAAAAAGCGTCCCTATATTTTCTTGGGGTGTTTTGTGGTCGGTATGTTGCTGACCCCGCCAGACATCTTCTCGCAAACCATTCTGGCGTTGCCGATGTGGCTTCTTTTTGAGCTAGGCCTACTGATGGGCCGCTTTGTAAAAGCCAACCCGAAAGCCGATACAAAAGAACATGCAGAGGATACCGCCACGAACAACGAGTCGGCTTGATATCATCAAGCCATCCCCGATGTTTTATGGTTTATGCTTGTGTGACTGTAGTTTCCAGATAGGGCTGACCGTTTAACATAAACGCCAAGCGGTCGCCAACCTTCAGCACACCCACACCCGCCGGAGTGCCTGTTAACACCACATCACCGACTTCAAGTGTAAAGTGCTGTGACATTTCACTGAGCAAGCCTGGCAAAGCGAATAGCATCATGGCCGTATCACCGGCTTGCACCGTGTTGCCATTGATATCGAGCGTAAATTGCATGGGTAAATCCGCTGGCACCGCCTGTTGCGGACCAAGAGCACAGGCGCCATCGAACGACTTCGCCACTTCCCATGGCCAGCCTTTCTTTTTCAGTTCCGTTTGTTTATCACGCAGCGTGAGATCCATCGCCAAACCAATCCCACCTACGGCAGCCCAAGCGTCTTCAGCCGAGGCTTTGGTTAACGGCGCCGCTAACCACAAGGCCAATTCCGCTTCATAATGCACGTCGCCCCGGTCTGTTGGAATACTCATACCGTCCAGCCCTTGCACACAGCTACCGGGTTTAATAAACAATAAGGGCTCTTCTGGCACCGGATTGTTCAATTCCGCAGCATGGGCCGCATAGCTACGACCAACACAAACAACTTTTCCGGGACGGGGCGATACAACTGCCATGATAAATACCTTCGCTAGGGTTGGGTTAACAAGCCCTGGATAAGACCTTCCTGCATGCGCACCTGCATGGGCGTACGCATACGCTGAGCGATGAACACGGAACAAAAATCATCCAAGGCTTTATAGAAATCATCATTGATGATCAAGAAATCGTACTCGCTGTAGTGCGACATTTCACTGATCGCATCGCGCATGCGCCGGGCAATAACAACAGCGGAATCTTGGGCACGCTTTTCCAACCGCTCTTGCAAGCTGTGTAGCGATGGCGGAAGAATAAAAATGCCCTGCGCTTCTGGCATCAAACGGCGAACTTGCCGCGCCCCCTGCCAATCGATTTCCAGAATCACATCGTGGCCTTTGTCCAACTCACGTTCAACATACGACTTGGACGTACCGTAATAGTTATCAAACACCTGCGCATGCTCAAGGAAATCCCCCTGCCCGACCATGGCTTGAAAATCATCCACCGAGACAAAGTGGTAATGTTCACCTTGTTCTTCACCCGGACGCATCGGTCGCGTGGTATGAGAAATGGATAAAAACACGTAGCTCAAGCGCTTGATCAACGCATTCACCAAGCTGCTTTTACCTGCACCCGACGGGGCGGAAACAATATAAAGGGTGCCTTTCGCCATAGTCTTTTTATTCCTCATCACCAATAAAACGACAGCCCGCAGGCTGCCGTACAATGTGGTTGATTATAGCCCATCAGGAGCCTGCCATAACTAAATACGGAAGAAGCTCACTTTCTTGGTTAACTGATCGGCCAAATCGGCCAAAACGTCACTGGACGCCGCGACCTGATTCGCACCCGCCGAACTGGCCATGGTGGAATCATGAATCCGGTTGATGTTTTCATTAACCTCTTCCGCCACCCGGCTTTGCTCTTCTGACGCTGCAGCAATTTGCAGGTTCATATCATTAATGGCCGTGACCTCATTGCGAATACTCGCCAAGGCGCCTTCCGCATCGCGGGTCTGCTCTACCGTTTGTTGTGCAAGTTCACGGCTGGCCTGCATGATGCTGGCCGCTTGACCAGAACCTTCTTGTAACTTAACGATCATGGTACTGATTTCACGTGTAGACTCTTGCGTGCGCGTGGCCAGTGATCGAACCTCGTCGGCCACCACCGCAAAACCACGGCCATGCTCACCGGCACGCGCTGCTTCAATGGCCGCGTTCAAGGCCAGCAAGTTGGTTTGCTCGGCAATGGCGTTGATGACTTCGGTGATCTTTTCGATGTTGCCGCTGTCGGCCGATACCGCTTCAACGGTTTTCGCCGCTTTCTCTAAGGTTTCTGCCAAGTGCAGAATGGACTTGGTGGTCGCCTGCACTTTCGTATTGCCGTTGTTCACTTCGCGGTCGGCTTTCTGCGTGGCGGTCGCGGCACTGGTTGCATGGCTGGCTACTTGACCCACCGATGCTGCCATTTCATTGATGGCCGTTGCCATTTGCTCGGCCTCACTGGACTGCACTTGAATCTGACGATTGTTGTCGGCCGCCGTGCTGCGTAATTGGTTCGACGATTCGGTCAAATCATCGGCCGCCGACCGTACTTCCTGAATGATGCCGCTCAACCGCTCAACCATTACCCGCATAGAACCCATAACGCTGTCGGGGTATTTTGAACTGATGGAGATGTTCAGTTCACCTTCCGACAACCGACGAATGGCCGAAGCCACGTCTTCCGGCTCGCCACCCAAGGTTTTACGCATGTAATAAATGATGCGGCTTGATACCAAAAGACCCACCACCAAAGATACGGCGGTTAACACAATCATCAAAAATCCAAAGCCCGACGCACGTGTCTGCACGCTATCAATGTCTTCGCGGATAAAGGTTTCTTGGTAATCAATAAAGGCATTAATGCGTGCCAACCATTCGGTGTAGTTACCCGCCACCTGACGCGACAACAATTGCGCCGCCGCTGCCGTATCGCCACCCTGCCGCACGCGCAACAATTCTGCGGTAGAGGCTAGTGTGGTGCGTTCAATTTCTTTAATACGGTTCAGTAATTGACGTTCTTCATTAGTCGCACCAACGGTCGTAAACAACTGGTCCATTGGCCGAGCCGATTCCGCATAAAACTGTTCGAGGGTACGAATCTCTTCGATATGGCGGTTTAACGTTTGATTATCGGTTGCTAAAACCGCATCACGAATGGAGATGGCACGGTCGTGCACACTGCCACGAAAGTTGATGGCGTATCGCTGCTTCAGCGTTGCGCCCTCATTAACCTCGGTTAGGGTGCGGTCAATCACGCTTACTTGCTGGATGCCGACGACGGTGCCAACCACCAAGAGCAGCAAAATTACACCAAATCCCAACGCTAACCGCTGGGCAATTGATAAGGATACACGCATATCATCTTCTCGCTATTGTGTGAAGAATAAGGGCAGACTTACCGCTTAGGGCCGTGATGATCGCTCACAAAACACCCAGCATGAACAGCAAAGTCATCGGCATGTACTATCAATGAAACGGGGTTCAAAAACAATGGGAAAGAAGGCAATTGAGTAGATAGTTTCCAACGCATATTCCCAGTTGGCCACGACAGGTGCAAACACAGAATCCTACTGACTTGCGGTGTGGCAAAGCGTGTTGGCCGCAAGGTGGATCCCGTACCGGAACATGAGCTAAAACCGCATGGTTGAGATCAAGTCACCCAAGAGGCCGTTGAACTTTGAGTAAAGATTGGCGCCCCTGCTCCTCCTGCCGCGAATAAACGTCCTTCATCGCGCAACCGGGATATCAAAATGCAGAACGTCTTCACGAGTGCCGAGCTTGGTATACAGGTTAATCGCGGGTTGGTCATCTTCGTCGGTGTCGGCTTGCACAAAGATGACATAGGCGCCGCGTGCAGCGCCTAGTCGCTGCAGCTCTTGAATAAGGCCGGTTGCGATGCCTTGTCGACGACACGATGCACTGACCGCCAAGTCGTATATGTAGATCTCACTACGCTGTTGTTCAAATTTGCGCAGTTCGTAGGCCGCCAAGCCACCGACCACGTCATCCCCCTGCCAAGCCACCAAGGCGATGAAGGTATCGCTGGCCAGCAAGTTTGTCAGGTAGGCGGCATCGGGTGGATGTCCGGTGTAGGTTTCAAAGTCGTCAAAGACTTCACCAAACAAGGTGACCAGTTTCGCCATGCCATCGAGATCGGCGGGAGTGAGTTGTTGAATGTTGATGGGCATGGCGAACTCCTAACCTGAAATGTTGTTACTATTACCCACGCAGCCTTACTAACAAGCGCTGCCATGCATTTGCTTTAGCCACCAGTGCCAGTGCGATTAGGCCTTGCATACCGTTACCCACTATAGGTAAGACATACTGAAGAAACTCAGCCACATTATGAGGCATCATAAACACTTGCCGAGATAACTGAACAAGGGCGGTAACTAAAAGATAAATACCGAGAAGCTGAATAATGAAGGCTTGCGTACCCTGTGGTAGGCGTTTTTGACTGTCTTCTTCAATACTCTGTAGTACTTTACCCGAAAGCCGCCATAACAGCACAACAGCCAAAAGCCCGAGCGCTAAAAACCCAATGCTGACCCATGGGTAAAGCTCGTGCTGTTCTAGCCTACTAACCGTCGAGAAGAGAACAAAAAGAGTCGAGCCACTGAGCACTAGGTGCACAAGCAGCCAAAGCGCCAATACCCGTATAGCTATAGCAGTGATCTGTTTGGTTTCCATGTTTTCTTCCGTTTATGCTTAAGAACACCTCCAAGATAGAGGCGCTCATCCTGTTAAGAACCTGTATGAACCACTACGGTGCCCGCCAGTTTGTCGTGCCATGTTTGATTTTTCGCATCCCAGAGCATCCAGAAAAAACCAAGCAGCAACGGTATTGTCGAGACGAAATACCTAACATATTGACGCCGGCCCATTCCGGCGCGTGGTTTACATTATGCCGCCATAGGCATGAAATCAAGCATTCAGCGCTCACACAAACCATGGAGCTGCGCATACTGTAGCAGCATGATGGTTTTACCGTCTTTGATCTCGCCCGATGCCACCATAGCCATGGCCTGATCAAATTTCAGCTCTAACACCTCAATGTTTTCTTGCTCATGGTCCAAGCCGCCACCTGAAGACACCCTCATGTTGTCCGAATATTCCGCTACAAAAAAGTGAACGATTTCGGTCACCGACCCCGGTGACATATAGGCTTCAAAGATTTTACGCACGTTATCGACCCGGTAGCCAACCTCTTCTTCAGCTTCTCGTCTTATGCAGTCTTCCGGATCGTCCTCATCCAGTAAACCGGCACAGGCTTCGATCATTAAGCCATCGGGGTTGCCGTTGACGTACGTCGGCAAACGAAATTGCCGGGTCAGAATGACGGTGCCTTTTTGGGGGTTATACAGCAGAATCGTTGCACCATTACCCCGGTCGTACGCCTCACGCTCCTGCTTGCCCCACTCGCCGGACGCATTCAAATACTCAAACGAATACTTGTTCAGGGTGTACCAATTGTCGGACAGCAGTGTCTTTGTTAAATGCCTGATTCTATCTGTCATAGGTTCCTTGTTGGCTAAGGAGTTGGCGGATAATCGCACGATTTAATCATTTCGCCCGACCTACATCATAGACTATAATTTTTCGTGACTTTGAGAGAGGGCTCCAGCCATGCAAACATTAACAGCAAACGACGCCAAACGAAATTTTGGCGAGCTACTTCTCAGCGCCCAACGAGAGCCGGTCATCATCAGTAAAAACAGCAAAAATGCGGTTGTTGTCATGTCCATGAAAGACTTTGAAGAGTTAGAGGCGATGAAGCTCGACTACCTCAAACACTATTTTGAATCCGCAAAAAAAGACTTAGACAGTGGTGCGACGGTTGATGGTGCTACTTTTCTAAACGCTCTTTGATTGCTCCTCAAACATGCAAAACAAACAGTACAAGCTCAGCCGATTAGCGCAAGCCCACCTGCTTCAGATAAAAAGTTACACCGTCGAAAATTTCGGCGAGCCACAATGGCATAAATATAAAGCCACATTACTTTTGGGTTTTCAGACTTTAGCTGACAACCCGGATTTGGGCAGACGTTGTGATGACGTTTTCCACAACGGATTTTACTTTCCGATCGGCAAACATATGGCCTACTACACCAAAGAGACCGACTTCATCCTGATTGTCGCTGTATTAGGGCAATCTCAGCTACCGCAGAAACACTTAACGCAATGGCACACTAGGTAGTCCTCGCACTGCTCATTTTATGGCCCGCCGCTTTGATAGAAGACATATCCAGCGGCTTAGACTCTCCACTTGACTCACCCTCAACCAGCGCCTGCCTAAGAACGGCAAGACGATTTTTAGCCTGCTGATCAGTCGAGGTGATGGTTTTGCGATGCATACTCATAGCTGGCGCTCCTGATACGGCAGAAGTATGAAAATATCATACACCCTTAATGTATTGAATCATCGGCACCTTCCGAGTACTGCCCGACGAGTTGCAGAAGGAACACCCATCATCAATGTCGTGTGGACTCATCGCTCGCATAGCGGTCGATAACCGATACAAATGGAAGGGTTTTGACGAGTGGTTGCGAGGCTTTGGCAAACAGCTCATATGCTCACTGTGCATATTAAACGGCGAACAACCTCGCTATATTTTCTGGAAATGCAGAATCAATGACTCTGACCCTTAAGATTGCAGAATCAATAACTTTAACCCCTTTGGCTTCTTGTTATAAAAGTTCACTTCGCATAGCAGACAAGTACGCGAAATGCCTAAACTCATCTGGTATAGACTTACCCACTGATAGCTCTTGGTAGGCAAATTTCAGAGCGCAAGTACCTAAAGCAGCAACATTCAGTCCTTGAACATATGGTTGATAATTTTCAGGTAGGTAGTCTTTTATTAACGCTCCAGCGCCTGCAACTCCAAACCAAGGGTCTGTTGCAACAGATGTGAGTGAACGCTTAACACGCTGGAATTTAGTCTCTTTCATGACCCTGTTGAAGTCATTCAAATCACGATGCAGCTTGTTGAGTGCTTTGTTTTTTCTTTTTGGGATATCTTGCGATGACATTATTTGATCGACTATTGAGTCCATTGAGTCACGCAATGCTAGTAATTCAGCATTCCTGCGCATTTTGAACTCGACAACTTCTGGAAGAGGAACAACAGCAGCTGGAATTTGCACAGCGTCATACAGTTCAAACTCAAGGCAACCTTGTCTTTTCGAGTATTCTTGAGGAACGATTAGCCTTTGTGTAGGCTGGGCAATACTCCACTCTTTATCTTTGACTTTATTATTCTGTTCAAAAGCAACCATTTGCGAGGCGATAAATAACAACCCATTTTCATGTGCTTCCATTCTTTGGAATCTGACCTCGGTAGATGTGGCGATTCCCTCTTGTATTAGAAATTCAATATCAGGGCCACCGCCGACATGAATCATATTATTTACGGGATAATCGATCTTATCCCAAAACAAAAGATACTTGCGAAGATTTACAGCTTCAACACCTCCCGCTAGCTGAAGACCGCCACCATCCAGCATCCTATAGTTTGGTGTGATAATTATACCGCGTTCCATAATGCCTCTTCACTTGTATAACTATTAAGCGGTTATAGCCGCAGCTGAGCTGCCGTATAATCGCTTAATTGAAAAATGGGTCCATCTTGCGTACAAACCTAACGAAACTAACCCTAACGCATTGTTTTAAGAAGCTTTTTGAGGATATACCCCAAAAAAACACGCATCACATTTACGTCAGCTTAGCAGAAAAACGTGCATGTGCACGCTGAAAGGTTTGATTATCGTCAGGTGGTGCGAAGTTCAGGCAATGGACGCAGGGGTATGCCTCAAGGCGCGCCTTCCGGCCTGCCGCGAAGCGCCGGAGGCATACGCCGAGAGTCCATGCCGGGACGTTGGCGAGGTTACGCCAACCCAGAGCCCTCAATACCCGACGGTGGTGCTGATGGTGTGGCTTTCCCACGGCGCTAACAAGCGCTTATCCGGCCCGGCATTCGCAGCTTCCAAACACACCATATGCTGATAGCCGTTGGCCGGGAATTGGCTCAGGGTCGTGCTTTTTTCCGGGCCTGGGTTCCACACCACTAGGGCAGAGCAGCCATTGCGGGTTATGGCGAGGTCTTTCTTACCGGCGCTGCTCAAGCGCACGGGGCCAGCGTACTGGTAGTAAATGCGGTCTACTTCTTGAGTGATCGTAAGCGGGCCGGGTTGGCCGGGGCGGTCCTCGTCGGTCAGTTTATCGAGGTAGCGCACGCTGGTTAGGCCATGTATTTCTGCGCTGGCGATGTCGCTAACCGGCAAATAAGTGTGCAGGGCTTGGCTCAGCAGTTGTGGTTCGTTGCCGATGTTGCGCGTGGTGAGGTGCACGGCCAAACTGCGGCCCAATACAAATTCTACGCTCACGGCCCAGCGTTCTTCGGGCAGCAAAGAATTTAGGGTTTCCGGCGGGATAGACATTTGCACCCGTACTTGCTGGTGTTCCACGGTCACGCTGTCGAGTTGCCAGTCGGCAGTGCGGGCCACGCCGTGCGCGGGCGCGCCCATCCGGTCGTTACCAAACCACGGCCAGCAAATGGGTATGCCGCCGCGTAAGGCGGTGCCGGGCTTCTGTTCGTCCACCGGGCTCATCCACAGCAGGTCGTCTTCGCCAGAGGGACGGCAACTCACAAGATGCGCGCCAGTCATGGCTATTCGCGCGCTGACGTTGGGGTGTTCAATGGTCAAGATAACACGGCCATGAGCATTGGTGTCGTAGGTGATGCCGTTCGGTAGCGGCGGAGTTGCAGCGCTGTCGGTCATAAACCCTCCACAAATTGCGCAATGCGCGCCAAGGCTTCTTTTAAGCGTTCTGGTTCACACGTATAGGCGAAGCGCACGTAATGATTGGGGTGGGTGCCGCCAAAGTCATCACCGGGGGTAACGGCGACATGATGCTCGGCCAGCAGGCGTTCACAGAAGGTCAGTGCATCCAAGCCCGTGTGCGAGATGTCGGCATACAAATAGAACGCGCCCTGCCCGGCAACGGGTAAGGTAAAGCCCAATTCGGTTAGCCCGGCTTGCAAACAGGTGCGGCGTTCCGCAAAGGCGGCGACCCGGGTGGCGTATTCTTCGTCCATATCCGGCTGTAAAGCGCGTAATGCGGCGTATTGCGATACCGTCGGCGGGGCCAGGAAGAGGTTTTGGCACAGCCGGTTGGCGGCATCTATGGCGTGTTCCGGCACTACGCACCAGCCCAAGCGCCAACCCGTCATGCCATAGTATTTGGAGAAGCTGTTGATTACCCAAGCCTCGTCGGTGAATTCCAGAATGGAATGCGAGCGCTCGCCGGTGTAGTTCAGCCCTTGGTAAATTTCATCCACAATTAAGTGTGCATCGCGCTGCATGCACCATAGGTTAAGCGCTTGCAGTTCTTCCCGGCGCAGCACTTTACCGGTTGGGTTGGCGGGGCTGGCAACCAGTAAAGCGCGGGTTTCTTCTGTCCAATGTTCAGACAGCCATGGGGTATCCAGCGTGAAGCCCTGCTCCACCGGCAAGGGCGCGCAGTGAGTGTGGATGTTCAGCAGCGCCGCAATGTGCCGGTTGCACGGGTAACCGGGCTCAGGGAGCAACAAGGTTTGTTGAGGGTCGAGCGTTAGGCTCAGTACCACTTGCAGCGCGCCCGATGCACCGGGGGTAAGAATAAAGCGTTCTGGCGCGACCTGAATGCCATAACGGCGTTGGTAACTGGCAGCCAATGCGTGTTGTAGGTCGGGAATGCCCGTCGACGGGGTGTAAAAGGTTTTTCCGGCGGCTAAGGCGGCTTGTCCGGCGTCAACCACGCGCTGCGGCGTCGGAAAGTCTGGCTCGCCCACTTCAAGGTGAATCACATCATGGCCTGCGGCCATCAGCCGATGGGCGGTGCCCAGTATGTGCATGACCTGAAAGGCGGCCACCTGTTGCTCTCGTTGTGCCAATGCGGGCATGCGGGTACTCCTCTCAACCACAGACGCTTGTATGCGCATCCTACCAGCGGGTAAACTCTCTCGCCATGGCTAACCCACCTGCACGCCCTGTTTACATTGGCCGCTTTGCGCCTTCCCCGTCTGGGCCATTGCATTTTGGTTCCCTCGTAACGGCGCTTGGCAGCTATTTGGATGCGCGAGCGCACAATGGCCAATGGTATGTGCGCATGGAAGATATTGACCCGCCACGCGAACAACCGGGTGCGGCCGACGATATTTTACGCACGCTGGAAGCCTTCGGCCTGCATTGGGATGGCCCGGTGGTCTGGCAAAGCAGCCGCTCGGAAGCCTATTTGGCTGCACTGGAAGCGCTGGCAGAGCACTGCTTTTACTGCACCTGCACACGGGCAGAACTGCGCCCTTATGAGGGGGTGTATCCGGGCACCTGTCGCGCCCGCCAGCAACGTCTTTCTGAGCAACATTCCGCCATTCGCTTGCGCACCCCGGATACCCCGCTGTGTTTTCACGACCGTGTACAAGGGCAAATTTGTCATACCCCGCAAGAAACCGGCGGCGACCCCATATTGCGCCGCAAAGATGGTCTGTGGGCCTATCAATTAGCGGTCGTGGTGGATGATGGCGCACAAGGCATTACCGATGTGGTGCGCGGCAATGATTTATTGAACACCACCGCCGGGCAAGTCTATCTGCAACAGTGTCTTGGCCTGCCGACGCCGCGCTATTTGCATTTGCCGCTGATGGTGGATGCCGAGGGGCGCAAACTCAGCAAACAAAATCATGCGCCCGCGCTGGACCCTTCGGCCGCTAAACCCTTAATGCTACAAGCCTTAAACGTCTTGGGCATAGCGCCTCCTGCCCACCTAAACGACGCTACCTTGGAAGAAATACTGCGTTGGGGCATAGCCCATTGGCTCGACCATGTACCGTCGTTGCAACCGACCACTGTATGCAGTATCGCACTGACTGAGACGCTGACACCATGAGTTTCAGTTTAGGCATTTTATTGGGTTGTTTGGCCGGTTATCTGGCCTTGCTGGGGTTGGTCGCCATCGCGTCCGATCGCGGCTGGTTGACGCGTCGCTGGTCGGAAAACCCGCTCATTTATACCTTGGCGTTAAGCATTTATTTCAGCGCTTGGGCGTTTATGGGCAGCCTTGCCTTGGCGTACCAGTTTCAAGCCGGATTCCTGACCCTATATGTCGGTGTGGTGTTGCTCTTTGTTGCGGCGCCGGTGCTGGTGCGCCCGGTATTACGCATTGCGCAGAGTTATCAGTTGGGTTCACTGGCCGATATGATGGCCTTCCGCTTTCGTTCCCGTTCCGCCGGAACTTGGGTCGCCTTGGCGCTCACCCTCACCGCACTCCCCTTATTGGCGCTACAAATTCGCATTTTGAGCGACAGCGTGCAGTTTTTGTTACCGGGAACGCCAGTACTGCACATTGCGGCAGCGTTCGGGGCCGTCGCCGTGATACTGACCATGCTCTTAAGCGACCGCCAACGCACGCCCACGCAGCGGCATCACAGTTTGGTGATGGTGTTAGCGCTCGACGGTGCTTGGAAGTTGGCGGTGATGCTCGGCTTGGGCGGTTTTGTGGTGTGGCAGTTGTTCGCCGGACCAGCTGACTTGTGGAACTGGCAGCTGCAAGAGGCGGAGCGTTACCTGCGGTATAACCCGCGTTTGGCACTGGCCCCTGGCCTCACTATGGTCATCATGTTTGTGCTGGCGCCCATCGTTTTCCCGCATATGTTTCATATTCTGGTGCGAGAACACCCCGACCGTTCCGAGCCGCGCTGGTTGCAGTGGGGCTTGCCAGTGTATGCGGCGTTGTTCGCGCTGCCGGTTTTGCCCATTCTTTGGGGCGGCATTCGGCTGAACTTCCCGACCGCTGCCGAGCTTTTTGTGCTGAGCATACCGACCTTCATGTCGTTCCCGGAGCTCACCTTGGCGCTCTTTGTGGCGGTGGCCTCGGCCGCACTGACGACCACGGTAGTAACAGCGCTGGCCTTGGCATCCATGTGGGTGAACCATGGCGTGCTGCCGTACTTTCCGCCACGCCGCGAAAGTGCCGACATTTACCGTTGGTTGTTGTGGATGCGCCGTGGCATTGTGGCCGCGCTATTAGCTCTCAGCGTATTGGTGGCGCTGCTGCTGCATGACCAACAAAGCCTGACCCAATTGGGGCTGGTGACCTTTGCCTCCGCGTTGCAATTTATTCCCGGCTTAATTGGTTTGTTGTATTGGCCCGGTGCAAGCCGTCGTGGCTTTGTCGGCGGGTTGATCGGCGGTATGGGCAGTTGGCTGCTGTTGATGGGCTTACCCCTGTTGTTGGCACCCGGTTTGTTGCCCTTTCCCTTGCCTGCCACCATTGCGGTGCTGGGCGATGAATGGTTTACCTCGTCGTTGTTGGCGTTGCTGATTAATTTGTCGTTGTTTGTCGGGTTGTCTATTCGTTACCCACCGTCCCGCCGTGAACTGGCAGCAGCCAGTGCCTGTAGCCAGAACGCCCCATTGTCACCCAGTCGGCGGGCCCTGCGAGCGCACAACGCACGCGAGTTTGTGCAGCAATTGGCTCGACCCTTGGGGCAGGTAACGGCAGAGCGCGAGGTGGATCGGGCCCTCAATGAATTAGGCTATACCTCCGCCGAATATCGCCCATTCGCCTTACGCCGTTTGCGCGACAGACTGGAGGTGAACCTCTCTGGCTTGATGGGCCCTAGTGTGGCGCAAGCCCTGGTAGAGCGCTATTTGGCGGTAGACAGTAATGAAATCGACCCCGCTACTGAAGACCTCTACCTGGTCGAAAACCGGCTGGAAGGTCTGCATACCCAGTTAACCGGTATGGCGCGTGAGCTTGATCAGTTACGCCGCTTTCACCGCGATACCTTGATGCGCTTACCCATTGGTGTATTTTCGCTCGCTGCCGATGGCGAAATTCTATTGTGGAACCGGGTGATGGAGCAGTTGGTTGGCTTAACGGCCGAACAGGTGCTGGGCACCCGGTTGAATGCCTTACCCCCAGCTTGGCATGAATTGCTCTCTCAGTTTGTGAATGATCAACAAACCGATGCTGCCACCTTGCCGTTGGATACCGACGAAGGCCGCCGCTGGTTAAGCCTGCATCGCTCCGCACCGGATGCCCATGCCAGCGCACAGTCCAGCGTGGAGTCAGCGGCTGTGGTCGTACTGGTGGACGACCAAACACAAACCAAATTGCTGGAAGACGAACTCATTCACAACGAACGTCTGGCCGCCATCGGCAGCCTCTCCGCCGGGGTGGCACATGAAATCGGCAACCCGATTACCGGCATTGATTCGCTAGCACAAGAGCTAAAATACATCAGCCAAGACAAAGACGTCCAAGACGTGGCGGTGCAAATTCGTGAACAAACGCAACGGGTGACCACCATCGTACAGTCACTGGTCAGCTATGCCCATGCCGGGCAATCCAAACGCCAGGGCGACCATAGCCCGCATGCGTTGCATGAAATCGTGCAGGATGCGGTAAACCTTCTGCAATTAAGCAAAGACAAAAAGCCCGTTGTGCTGCTCAATACCGTGCCACCCGAGTTGATTGTACTGTGTGACCCGCAACGCTTGGGGCAGGTGTTCATAAACCTGCTTACCAACGCGCGTGATGCTTCCAAACCACGCGATGAAATATTGATTGCCGCACTGGCCGACGCACACCGTATTCATATTGAAGTGGTAGACCGGGGTACCGGCATTCCCGATGCAGTAAAAGACCGCATTCTGGAACCCTTCTTCACCACCAAAGAGGTGGGCAAAGGCACCGGACTTGGTTTAGCCTTAGCCAGCAACATCATTGAAGAACATTTTGGCAGCTTGGAATTTGAAAGCCCGGCGTTCCGACTGGAAGGCCGAGGTACGCGGGTTATAATCACCCTTCCCCGATACAGTAGCGACACGGAATCAGCAGAATAATGGCCAACATACTCGTCGTCGAAGACGAAATGATCATCCGCAATGCCCTCCGCCGCTTACTGGAGCGCAACGAATTCACGGTTACCGAAGCCGGTTCGGTAGACGAAGCCTGTCAGAACGATCTGGACCAGTTCGATCTCATCATCAGCGATCTTCGCTTGCCCGGTGCAGAAGGCACGGAAATGATCACGCGCGCCCCCAATGTGCCCGTATTGATCATGACCAGCTACGCGAGCATGCGCTCCGCGGTAGACGCTATGAAACTGGGCGCGCAAGACTACATTGCCAAACCCTTTGACCACGACGACATGGTACAAACGGTCAAGCGGATCCTATTACATCGCCAAGGGGCGATCACCACCAGCAGCGAAGGTTCCAGCGAAAACCCCGGCACTGATGGTCAGTTGCGCCTCGGCCAAATGGTAGGGCAATGCGCACCCATGCAATTGCTGTACAAACAAATTCTGAAGATTGCCCCCACACCCGTCACTGTTCTAATTCATGGCGAATCCGGTACCGGTAAAGAATTGGCTGCACGCGCCATTCACGACCACAGTGCGCGCGCTAAGGCACCGATGATCTCCGTAAACTGCGCGGCGATTCCGGAAAGCCTGATTGAATCCGAACTGTTCGGGCATGAGCGCGGAGCCTTTACGGGCGCCGTATCAGCACGGCAGGGCTTGGTGGAAGCCGCCGATGGCGGGTCATTGTTCCTTGATGAAATTGGCGAATTGCCGATGGAAGCCCAAGCGCGTCTGCTGCGGGTGATTCAAGAGCGCGAAGTGCGGCGCGTGGGCACGGTGCATTCCCGCAAAGTGGATGTGCGCTTAATCGCCGCTACCCACCGCAATCTCAAAGAACTGGTAGAAGCCGGGCAGTTTCGCGAAGACTTATATTACCGCCTGCAGGTGATTGAGCTAAAAATTCCTCCGCTGCGCGTGCGTGGTGATGACATATTAATGATTGCCGAAGTACTGCTGCATCAATACGCCGAGAAAATGGGGCTTGCCGAACCGACCTTCTCGTCCGCCGCACGCAAGGCCATTCGGGAATACCATTGGCCCGGCAATGTGCGAGAACTCGAAAATGCCATGCAACGCGCGTTGATACTGAGCGAAGGCCCGGAAATTGAAGCGGCTGTATTGAACATTGACCAGCGCGCCCGCGAGCATGTAATGCCAACACCCATTCAGAACGACAGCGACCCAACATTGCTCGCACCCGAGGATCCCTTGGAATCGCCCAGCCCCGAGGATGCGTCCTTAGAAGACTACTTCGTGCAGTTTGTGTTGGAGCATGAAGAAAACATGAGCGAGACTGAACTGGCGCAAAAACTGGGCATCAGTCGTAAAAACTTATGGGAACGTCGCCAACGCTTGGGCATCCCGCGCCGCAAAAGTAGCAAAGGGTAACAGCGGTAACAACAACCTGTTACCGATCACCACACACACCCTCTGTAAACAGGCAGTCAGTGCCGAGTAAATTTATTAAGTTATTGTTTTTAAAGGTTTTTTAAAAACTGGCACGCCCCCTGCTATTACACTTGTACAATAACAAGTCCGACAACAAAAACAAAAACGGACAACATAGAGAATGACAGGGCCCACCTAAGAACAAAAACAAGGGCCCTTTTTTCTTGTCTGAAATTTCACTTTTCGCCCTCTACCCCCCGACTTTTCAATACTTTCTATCCCCTGTTCGGCAGACCTTAAAGTGCGCGTTCCTCCTGATTGCCCAGACGCTTTGATCTAGTCAACCTCGACTGTATAACTGTTCTGCTCCGAGCAAAGAATCAGGAACGCAGGGAATTACATGCCGTTCTGGCGTCACCGAATTTGCATGAAAACATTGTTACCTACCGAAACACACGACTGGGTAAAACGGTAACAAAAGTCACACATTCAAGTTCACGTAAAGATACGAAAATTCTTAACACATTGTTTTTAAAGGGTTTTTTAAAATTGGCACGCCGCCTGCTACTAGTAGCGTGCGAAAGACGAGCTCTAAAACAAAAATAACAACCGAGCGCATGACATTACGGTGCCGCCTAAAAATAAAAAGAAGGTGCCGTTTCTGCCAGACGCAGAAAACAACAAGAAAAAGATGCGTTGACAGTGAACTTGCTGCGCAAGCTGGCCTTCGGGCCAGCTTGATGATCTTCTGCTCTGCTTACTAACCTCGGTACAACTCATCACTTCTACTGTTCAGGCCTTCTGCCATGCGTTAAACTGCGCCGCATTGAAGATTTTTTGATCACCTGAAGGAATTCACCCGTTGCTGCAAGCTATAAAGCGACTATTTGGCCAAGCCACCACGCCGGTCTCGGACACTGTGACGCTTACCCATATACCCCGCGAACATCACCCCATTTCACGCAAAGACATCAGCGAAAATGCGCTGAAGGTTTTGTACCGTCTGCAAAAAGCCAATCATGAAGCGTATCTGGTCGGTGGTGGTGTGCGTGATCTACTGGTCGGCTTAAAACCCAAAGATTTCGATGTGGTGACCGACGCCACCCCGGAACAGGTCCGCGATTTGTTTCGTAATTCGCGCATCATTGGCCGGCGCTTTAAAATCGTACATGTGCTGTTTGGTCGCGAAGTGATTGAAGTGGCCACCTATCGTACCGGTGCAGAAGAAACCGATGACGAACCGAGCGGCAAAGACGCGGCGCATGTGCGCTCGCAGAAAGGTATGCTGCTCCGTGATAACGTCTATGGCACCTTGGAAGACGATGTGATCCGCCGTGACTTTACGGTAAATGCGATGTACTACACGCCGAAAGATTTTTCCTTGGTGACCTTACCGCAATCCATGGAAGACATCGCCCAACGCCTCATTCGCATCATGGGCAACCCGGAACAACGGTACCGTGAAGACCCCGTCCGGATGCTGCGCGCCGTTCGGTTCGCGGCCAAACTCAATTTCAACATCGAAGCGCAAACCGCCGCCCCGATCAAACCGTTGGGTGAACTGTTAGAGCACATTCCCGCCGCGCGTTTATTTGATGATGTACTCAAGCTGTTCATGGGTGGATATGCGGTTCGTACCTATGACTTATTGCACGAATACGGCCTGTTCAAACGGTTGTTCCCGGACACCGCGAAAATCCTGCAACAAACAGACAACGCCTCGTATGACCGATTGATTCGTCAGGCCTTGGCCAATACCAACGACCGCATTGCCCAGGGTAAACCGGTGACGCCTGCGTTCTTATATGCAGCCATGCTGTGGCCGGTCATGCATACCGAAGCCACTGAGTTGAGCGCGCACGGCATGCCAACGTTGCCCGCCTATCAGCAAGCGGGGCAAGACGCGTTATCTCGTCAAGGTCGCCGTACCTCGATTCCCAAGCGCTTCCAAATCAGTATCCGTGAAATTTGGGAGATGCAACTGCGCTTGCCTCAGCGCCATGGTCAGCGCGCCGAACGCTTGGTTACCCACCCGCGTTTTCGTGCCGCCTTTGATTTCCTATTGCTGCGTGAAGCTGCCGGTGAAGTCACCGATGGTTTAGGCCAATGGTGGGAAGATTATCAGGAAGAACACGTCGATGGCCGCGTAGCCATGGTGAAAAAATTGGGTGCACCGGCCGGTGGAAAACGCCCAGCCCGGCGTCGGAGACGCCCGCAATGAAACAATTCCATCAGGCCTTTATTGGCCTCGGTAGCAATATGGACGACCCTATTGCGCAGTTAGATAAGGCTATTGATGCCCTCCAGCGCACCGAAGGCGTTTCGCTGGTCGCTGTGTCGGGTTATTATCGCAGCCAACCCATTGGCCCGCAGGATCAAGACGACTTCATCAATGCCGTGGTTGATATATCAACCAATCTCGAACCGGAGGCATTGCTCTCCGTTTTGCAAACCATAGAGCAAGCGCAAGGTAGGATTCGTGACCGCCATTGGGGCCCGCGTACGCTCGACCTTGATCTGCTTTATTACGAGGGTGAAACGCGGCAGAGTGAAATGCTAACGTTGCCGCACCCACGCATCACCGAACGGGCCTTTGTGTTGATTCCTTTATATGATCTCGCCCCTGACTTGGTATTTCAGGATCACCCGCTGGAGCACTGGTTGACACTGACCGACGACCAGAGTGTTGAGCATCTGTCTTTGTGAGCTGACGCCACAGATTAAGAAAAAATCATCTATAGTTGTGCTCAGCACCACCAAAAGCTGCATTGGCGTTTATCGCTTGCGCGCTTTTCGGTATAGTTCCCGCCTCTCTATACGTGTGAGGTTGCCATGACGAAAGTCACGATCAACACCCTGCAAAAAATGAAAACCGAAGGCCAGCGCTTTGCGGCGTTGACCGCCTACGATGCCACGCAAGCCCATTGGGTCAGTTCTGCGGGCGTTGAAGTCCTGCTGGTGGGTGATTCCCTCGGCATGGTCATTCAGGGTAATGACAGCACCGTTCCGGTGAGCTTGGACGATATGGTGTATCACACACGCGCCGTAGCACGAGGTAACCAGAACGGATTACTGATGGCTGACGTGCCCTTTATGATGGCGGCCACGGTAGAACGTACGCTTGAGGCTGCCCACGCCTTGATGCAAGCGGGTGCTGAAATCATCAAGGTCGAAGGTGGCGCCTGGCTGGCCCCGGCGATTGAAATTTTGGCGCGCAATGGCGTACCCGTGTGTGCACACTTGGGGCTAACCCCGCAAGCGGTCAATAAATTTGGTGGCTATCGCGTACAGGGCAAAACCGATACTGCCGGTGAACAACTTCTGGCCGATGCCAAAGCCTTAGAAGACGCCGGTGCCGACGTGCTATTGGTTGAATGCATACCCGCACCACTGGCAAAGCGCCTGACCGCGCAATCTCGCGTACCGGTCGTTGGTATTGGGGCGGGTGCCGACACCGATGGACAAGTCCTTGTCTTATACGACATGCTGGGCATGAACCCCGGTCGCAATGCGCGCTTTGTGCGCAATTTCATGGCCGATGCCGACACCCCTCAAGCAGCTATAGCCGCCTATGCCGATGCGGTACGCAACCGTTCGTTTCCAGCCGAAGAGCACAGCTTCTAATGTTACAAGTATCCACTCGCCCGGCGCTGCGTGAAGCGCTCAATGCAGCTCGCGCCGCTGGCAAACGCATTGGCTTTGTACCCACCATGGGCAATTTGCATGGCGGGCATATCAGCCTGGTGAAGGCCGCTCAAGAAAGCTGTGATTTTGTGGTATGCAGTATTTTCGTTAATCCCACCCAATTCGGGATGAACGAAGACATCGACAACTACCCGCGTACGCTGGATGCCGACAAAGCCCTGCTGGATGAATCCGGGGTCGACCTGCTGTTCACCCCCAGCGTGCACGACATGTATTCTGACTTGGAGCTGACGTGGGTTGAAGTCAATGGCATTACCGAACGCCACTGCGGCGCCAGTCGCCCGAACCATTTCCGTGGGGTGGCAACGGTGGTGTGCAAATTCTTGAATCTGGTACAGCCCGACTGCGCCTATTTTGGCCGCAAGGACTACCAACAGCTGGCCGTTATTCAACGTATGGTCGAAGATTTATTTATACCCTGTGAAATCATCGGCGTACCGACGGCACGTGCCGCCGATGGTCTAGCACTCAGTTCACGCAACGGCTATTTAACCCCGGAAGAACGTGTGCTCGCGCCACAATTGCATGCCTGCTTGCAAGAAGCCAAGGCACGCATTGAGGCGGGTGTTACCGACTACAACGCCTTAACCGCGTGGGCTAAAGAACAGTTAGAATCGGGCCCTTGGCGGCTCGACTATTTCACCGTATGCCGCCAAGCGGATTTGGCCCCGGCCGAGCCCGAAGACCGCGCACTGGTTATCCTCGCCGCCTCTTGGCTAGGGCGTGCCCGGCTCATTGACAACATCACCCTGAGCCGTTGAACAGCGTAGGCCAATCAGGCATACTTGCCGCCCGTTTGCTGTGTAAAGGTCGGCGAATGCTACCGTTTACACAGCTACCTACGTCCTTGTTAACTTTGACCTACTTTGGCAACTGAATGGGTATGTGTATGCAACATCTCATGTTGAAAGCTAAGCTGCACCAAGCACGTGTTACCCACGCGGTACTGAACTATGAAGGCTCTTGCGCTATCGATGGTGACTTGTTGGACATGGCAGGGATACGCGAATTTGAACAAATTCAAATATACAACATCGACAACGGTGAGCGTTTTACCACCTACGCGATTCGCGGTGAGGAAGGCAGCCGTATCATTTCGGTGAATGGCGCCGCTGCCCATAAGGCATCCGTAGGGGATAAGATCATTATCTGTGCCTATGCCATGTATGACGATGCCGAATTGGCGAACTTCAAGCCCCGCATGATCTACATGACCGCCGACAATGATGTCAGTCACACCAGCAACGCTATTCCAGTGCAAATGGCGTAAACGCATAGAAGTCATAGTAGGGTGCGATGATTCGACACCCTAAAACCATCATAATAATCAACAATACTGCGCCCAGCCTGACTACCTAATACATGAGACTGACCTCGTAGGAGATCAGCCGTAAGAACATCATTACTTTTGTTAAGGAATCGTATCATGGTTGCGCCAACCCAATTCCCGTCATGGCAGGCTTTGGCCGCCCACCAGCAAACCCTCGTTGATCAGCACATGCGCTCGCTGTTTCAACAAGACCCGGCACGCAGCGATCGCTTCACGCTGTCGGCAGCGGGCATTACCCTCGACTACTCCCGCAACCGGTTAACCGATGACACTGTAACCTTATTGCTGCAACTGGCACAGGAGAGCGGTTTAGCCGAAGGCATTGCAGCCATGTTTGCGGGAGACACCATCAACAACACCGAGCACCGCGCCGTATTGCACACCGCCTTACGCAATCGCTCAGCACGGCCCGTTCCGGTGGATGGTGAAGATGTAATGCCCACCATACGCGCAACCCTGCAGAAAATGCGCGATTTCGTGACCGCCGTCGATGAAGGCTCCTTCGTCGGCTATACCGGCAAGCCGTTACGCACCATTATTAATATTGGCATTGGCGGCTCTTTTCTCGGGCCGAAAGTGGTGAGCGATGCATTAAAGCCTTACTGGAAACCCGGTTTCGATTTACGCTATGTGGCTAACGTCGATGGCACAGATTTCAGTGAAGCCTGCAAAGGCCTGGATCCTGAAACCACCCTGTTTGTGATTTGCTCGAAAACGTTCACGACGTTAGAAACCTTAAAGAATGCCGAAGCAGCACGAGCTTGGTTTTTAGCCACCGGCGCGACCCAAGCTGATGTGCAGCATCACTTTGTGGCCGTATCCACCAATACCCAAGCTGCTACTCAGTTTGGTATTGATGCCAACAATATGTTCGACATGTGGGATTGGGTCGGCGGCCGCTACAGCTTGTGGTCGGCCATTGGTCTGCCACAAGCCTTGGTGTTCGGCATGGATGTGTTCGAGCATCTGCTCGCCGGCGCACACGCCATGGACGAACACTTCCGTACAGCACCCTTAGGTGAAAATATGCCGGTTATACTTGGCTTATTGGGCATCTGGTATCAGAACTTCTGGGGTGCCGAGTCGCAAGCCGTACTGGTGTACGACGAATACCTGAAAGACTTCCCCGCCCACTTGCAACAGATGGATATGGAGTCAAACGGCAAGCGCGTCACCAAAGATGGCACGGCAGTAACTTGGCAAACCGGTGCCGTGGTGTGGGGTGGCACAGGCACCAATGGCCAACATGCCTACCACCAATTGATTCATCAGGGTACACGGTTGATTCCGGCCGATTTTATAATGCCATTACGCAGCCACAACCCGATTACCGATCATCATGCGTGGTTGTTTGCCAACTTCTTAGGGCAACAACAAGCGCTTTTAGAAGGCAAAACAGCTGCCGAAGTTACCGCTGAACTGCTCGCCAAAGGTATGTCGGAAGCGGATGCCAAAGCCTTGGCACCGCATAAGGTAATTCCCGGCAACCAGCCACATAACGCCATGACGTTTACACTTGGCACCCCGGAAGTGATTGGTGCGCTGATCGCACTTTACGAGCAAAAGGTGTTTGTACAAGGGCATATCTGGGGCATCAACTCGTTCGATCAGTGGGGCGTTGAATTAGGCAAGGTTCTTGGCAATGCGGTTTACAAAGCCTTGCAATCCGGCGATACGGTCGGCTATGACAGCTCCAGTGCGGCGCTGATTGAGCGCTTTCGCGCAGCTCAGGACTGAAGAGGGCCCTACCTGAAGGCCATGAAGCAAAAAGCCCGTCATTTGACGGGCTTTTTATTGGCCGTAGGGAGGCTCAGCCCACCCGAACATGCCAAGGTTCAAAGCGGACGCCAAAGCGGTTGTCCACCGTGTATCGGATTTTGCTGTAACCCATTTCCTGCAACTTGCGGAATTCACGGGTATTCGCAAACTCCGACGAGAAGTTGCCTAACCCCAAGCCTACCTGGCCTACATCAAAGTCACCCAACGCATGGAAAGAATAGCCCGGCGGCGCTAACGAACGTGATGCCCGCGACAAATTTCCTTCGGTTTGCTGCAGCTTCGCCAGGAATAAGTCAAATTGCTTCGCCACATTGCGCACACCAGACGTCAAAATTAGAGTATCACCAATGTCATTGACCATGCGCGCGTACAACTCAGATGACTCACCACGGTACAAATAATGCCCCGAACGAGGAATGCTGACCACGTCGTTCGGGCGGATTTGCACGGCGATATTGGTGGTCGTACGCTCCCCCATGAAACCCAGCTCTGACGCATCCCGGTGGAACATACCGTCCATAAGCGCCACTTCACGAGGCGTAAATTCACCAATGGTTGGCACGTTCCGCGCAAAACGCAGCATGTCGTCCCACGTCAAAATATTAAAATTTCCAAAACCGACCCACTCGCGCACGCGCTCTAAACGAGCATTGGCAGATATTACCAACTCCCAATCCGCAGGATCGACCCACACATCATTTTCAAACACATCATCAAACCGACGAATACGGTCTAGGTACTCGGGGTCTGGCTCGTTGTGTTCTACCGTTGAAGTGCCATGATCATGGTCGTCATGGGGTGCTTGAAAAGACTGATTGGCCTGTTCAGTCGCACGCGCTATAACATCTTGCGGCAGACTGGCTTGTGCCTGCGCTTCTATCTCGCGCAACAACTCAACTTCCTGCCGAGTGCCACGGGCAAACTCTTCGATGTTCACGGACAGTTCTTGGTGTGCATTTTCAATATGCACCGAATTAGCAATTTCTTGCGCTGTGATGTGTTGATGCGCCACTTTAACAGGCTGACCAAGTCGGTTGTGATACCATACGTAATGACCACAGGCCGCTGCCGCGCCTGAGACAAATAAGCCTTCTAGGAAGGTACGTCTTTTCACAACTCAATCCTCGTACGCTTGGGCCAGGTTAGCCTACCAGCGCTATGGCATCAAAATACTACCGCAAAACACACCACTGCACCCCAGAGAACAACTCATGACAGGCGCAGCACGCGGCATTTCAGCACAGTAATTTAACAGCTTTGCAGCACGTTGGAAACGTCAGGCGGTTGTTTTCTTATTGGTCAGCTTTCAGCGGCAATAAAATATGCATACAGGTGCCCTTCCCTTCATGACTGACACAGCGAATTTTGCCCTGCAGCCTCTGCACTACGAGGTTGTAGACAATATGCAAACCCAGCCCGCTACCGCCACGTCCGCGCTGTGTGGTGAAGAACGGCTCAAATACGCGTCGGCTAATCTCGGGCGTCATGCCCACGCCATCGTCGCAAAAATCAACCGCCAAATAGGCATCTTGCGTATGCAGACCAATCCGAATGTGACCTTCGCGCGCGCCGTCTTGAAATGCATGGGTGAGGGCATTCATGATCAAATTGGTAATGATTTGCGCCAAGGCGCCGGGGTAGGTTTGCAAACGAATGTTTTCGCCCCCTTCCACCGCAACCGTAACCTGTGTCTTTTTGAGCTTGGGTACTAGGCTATGCAGTACATCATTCAAGTACGCATGCGGTTTAATTTCCCGCCGCTCCTCACTGGTTTGATCCACCGCTACCTGTTTGAAGCTGCGAATCAAGCTGGCAGCACGCTGTAAATTACCCAAAATAATGTCGCAACTTTCACCTGCATTGATGACAAATTCATTGAATTGCGTTTTGGTAAGGCTTCCGGCGTTGACGCTTTTTTGCATATTCTGCACCTCGTCGCTCAGATGCGAGGCAGCGGTTACGCTAACCCCCAAGGGCGTATTTACTTCATGGGCAACGCCACTGACCAATCCACCCAAGGACGCCATTTTCTCCGCTTCGACCAATTCCTGCTGTGCCACCGTCAGTTTTTCAATGGTTTCTGCCAGATGGTCGTTGGCTTGCTGCAAGTCCTGCGTCCGCTCTTCTACCATGGCCTCCAAATTTTCCTGGTGCGCCCGAATTTCCTCATCGCGCGCAATCAATCCCAGCCGCATGGTTTCGATGGTACGGTACACCTCGCCTAGCTCATCGTTGCGGCGTTGCAGTGAAAACGCTTCTTGCGGAGAAATAGGCGCGGCGTGCGAACCCGGACTGATGGTCTGCAATGCCTTCGATACCAACTCCAGCGGTTTGGCGACAAAATACCGTATGCACAGCACCAACACGGCCGTGAACGCTAAGGCCGACAGTAGAATGACCGCCAGTGTCAGCCCCCAAACAGGACGCAACTGGTTCTGCACCACCGAATCGGCGGAGAACAATTGGCCCACACCGATCAACACCATCTCCCCACCAATTTCACGCATCAAAGGAAAACGGTATTCGTTGGTCCAGCCTTTGACCGTGTCGTGTTGACGCACGCGCTCCCAATCACTGGCCACCGAGGGGATACCATTGAGTTTCGGCAAAACAACACCCGCTTCGCTGGTCATCAAGCCGTCGACATCCAGCACACGCACGCCGGTAATATAGGGGTTGCGCGCCATGGCATCGACCTGTTCGGCCAACAAATCTGCGGCGAAATTCCACAGCGCATCCGCTAAAAAAGGCTCGAAGTTATCGATCGTATAGACAATGGAGTCTTCACGATTCCGCTGCTCCACACTGTAGCTCATATAGTATTGCGCCCCCGCCGTTAGCAAGGTGAGCAATAGAAAAAAGCCCATGGCATACACCATGAACGTTGTGGCAAGGACATTACCTTTGACAGCTCGTTTCACAGTTTATCCTTTTGTCGGATGATCGCCTCGGCGGCTTTGCACAGTTGCTTTGTCCATCGGCTCCATTATGATGTAATGCAGCAAGGTGCTACCAACGTGAGTACCTGCATGAAAGTATTGACGCTGTGACGGATTTGTCAAAGTTCCTATCCCGCTTTTACGAAGACACGCGAAGTTCAAACCTTATGACCCATATTACGTCACTCGGAGCCATCCGGTGCTGAAAAAAAGTTCGCCCAGTACCGTCGGTATTATTTTAACGCCAGGCTTCGCGGTGGGCAGCTTGGGGGCTCTATTGGATGTTTTACGCGCGCTGCAGGAAATTGAAGCGCCCGATTTGACCCTGCAAATTTTTGCTGAACAGAACACCAAGGCCGACGACTGGCCAGCACCATGGCCCAGCTCACCGTTACCCACCAGCTTGCCCACCGCTATTCAACATTGGTTTGTGATGGGCGGCCCGGCACGCAAACCTGACCTCGACAGTGCTCTGTTCAAGGTTCTGCAAGAAGCCACGCCGTTTGCATCCTGGTGTGGCGTTGCCCATGGCAGCCTGTGGTTAGCAGCGGCAGGCTTGCTGGACGGGCATGAAGCTACCATCAATGTCCCGGCCGACTTGGATTGGTCAGTGCCCGGTTCTATTCGGCGCAGCGCCCGGGTGGTGTGTGTGGATAGAGATCGCTTCACCTGTTTGGGTAATAGTGCCGCGCGGGACTTGGGTTTGTCATGGGTGAGCCACTATTTCAGCCCGGCGCTGGCCGGTCAGCTCGACAGTTATTTGCTGGCCGAACGTACGCCGACGGACCCGGCGTACGCAGGGGCCTCGGGCGACCTGCCTGTGGGCTTGCAGGAAGTGAACAGTTTGATGCACAACAATATCCAGGAACCGCTTACGGCGGACGAACTGGCGCAATTGATTGGTGTTTCCCGGCGGCAGTTGGAACGCTGGTACAAAGAGTATTTCAATTCTTCTCCGGCCCGGTATTACCTGCAAATACGCTTGGATCAAGCCAAGCTGATGCTGCAACAAAGTAAAGACTCTGTGGCCGACATTGCGATGGCGACGGGATTTTCCAGCCCCGCACACTTTGCTACCTGTTACCGCAAGGCCTTTGGCCTGTCACCCTCTGCCGTGCGTCAGCATCCCCGCCGACGACGCTTCTAAGCCCCTAACCGAGGGGCGCATTTCCACAATTCCATGTCGCATTTTAAAACACGCCTGCCGTGAAGACAGGGATACACTGCTAAGCAACAAAAAGAAGGTTACCGACTATGACTGATTTACATCCCAACCGCGCCGTATTCGACCAAGTAATGGTTCCTAACTATTCACCCGTTTCCGTCATTCCTGTGCGCGGCGAAGGCTCGCGCCTGTGGGACCAAGAAGGCCGCGAGTATATTGATCTCGCCGGCGGCATTGCCGTGAATGCCTTGGGTCACTGCCACCCAGAGCTGGTACAGGCGCTAAAAGACCAAGCCGATAAACTGTGGCACTTGTCGAATGTGTATACCAATGAACCGGCCTTATCACTGGCACAGAAGCTGTGCGAACTGACCTTTGCCGATAAGGTGTTTTTTGCCAATTCAGGCGCCGAAGCCAATGAAGCCGCGTTCAAACTGGCGCGGCGTTATGCCTGGAACAAGGTCGGCGAAGAGAAGCATGAAATTGTGTCTGCGCGGGGCTCGTTTCATGGCCGCACGCTGTTCACCGTGAGCGTTGGTGGGCAAGAAAAATACACGGAAGGCTTCCGTCCGGCACCGGGTGGCATCACCCATGTGCCTTATAATGACATTGCCGCCTTAGAAGCGGCGGTCAGCGCTAAAACCTGTGCCATTGTCCTGGAACCTGTACAAGGTGAAGGCGGCGTTCGCCCGGCCGATCAAGCCTATTTGGAAGCCGCGCGGCGGTTGTGTGACGAGCACGACGCCTTATTGGTGTTCGACGAAGTACAAACCGGCGTAGGCCGTTCGGGCCAGCTCTACAGCTACATGACCTATGGCGTGACTCCGGATGTATTGACCACCGCCAAATCGCTCGGCGGCGGCTTCCCCATTGGCGCCATGTTGGCCACCGATAAAGCGGCGGCCTGTTTGGTGGTGGGTACGCACGGTTCAACATACGGCGGTAACCCCCTGGCTTGCGCTGTTGCGGGAAAAGTATTGGACATCGTTAGCCAACCGTCGGTTTTGGCGGGTGTTACGGCACGTCATCAGCGCCTGAAGAACCACCTGCAGGAAATCAATTCGCGGCATGGTGTATTTGCAGACATTCGCGGCCAAGGCTTACTGATGGGTGCTGAACTGAGCGACGCTTGGAAAGGCAAAGCCAAAGATTTTGTGAACGCTGCGCTGGAAGAAGGTGTGATGATCTTGGTCGCCGGGCCGGATGTACTGCGCATGGCGCCCTCTCTGGTGATTCCAGAAGCCGACATCGACGCTGCGATGCAAGGCTTGGAACGCGCCGTTGCCCGTGTGATCAACGCCTAAGGAAACATCGTAATGTGGCAGGTCAAACCCATTAATGCGCGGGATCTTCCCGCGCTCGAAGCGCTCTTACATGCCAACCCATTGCGCCTGAGCACCTTACCGCCGGTGCGTGATCAACTGGCCGAGCGTATAGCCGCAGCACAACAGGGCTTTGCTGGCTTGGACAGCATGGCGACGCTGTTGTTTGGCCTGCACGATGAAGACGATAATTTACACGGCGTCTGCGGTATTCAGCCTTATGCGGGCGGTGACGAACCCTTCTACAGCTATCGCATTGATGAGTTAGTGCATGCCTCACGGCACCTGGGCATCAACCAGCGCCAATCGGCACTGTATTTGTCGCATGAACTGACCGGCCTAACCAGCCTGTGTTCATTTTCACTCACGGCGGCTTTACGCCCGACGCCGGTATTTAACCTGCTCTCCCGATCGCGCCTGTTGTACATCGCCGCGCATCGCCATGCCTTTGCCGATGAATTGATTTGTGAAATTCAGGGGATTTGGGATGGTGCCGGGCAGAGTGTGTTTTGGAAGAGTGTGGGGGAATTGTTCTTCGGTCTCGACTTTATTACCGCCGACCACCAATGCTCGTTGCACGGAAAAACGGTGATTGCCGAGCTGTTACCACCGTACCCGATTTACACGACGTTATTGCCCGAAACCGTGCAGGACGCCATCGGGCAAGCGCATCCGGCTACGCAACGCACACTGAACTGGCTGGCGTATGAAGGTCTGGCCAAAACCCGTTTCGTTGACCCGTTTGATGCGGGCCCGACCTTTCGCGGCCCATTGGATGAACTCACCTCAATGCAGGCAATTCGGACCGTATCTGAAGTTGTCACCGGGACGGTAGAACATCCACAAACTTGGCTGGTCAGCCAAGGTGAAGGGGTCGACTTCCGTTGTGCGATGGTGACCGGGGAAGTACGTGCCGACGGCCTCAGGGTGACCGAGCCCAATGCGATGATCAATGGTGCACCCAGCCTGATTTTACCGCTTGAACCCGATGCAATGCGTCTGCCTCAGGAGGGTGTGTAATGGCCTTAATTCGCCCGATTGCCGAACAGGACGTGGATGCGCTGATCGCCATGGCGCGAGAGTCCGGTATTGGTGTCACCAGCCTACCGGACAACCCCGAGTTGATGAAGCGCAAATTGGCGCGCGCTGTCGCCTCGTTTCAACAGCGTTTGAGTCCTGAAGAAGCACACTATATTTTTGTTATTCAGGAAACGCCCGATGGCCCACCCGTTGGCCTGTGTGGTATTGAAGCCCGCATCGGCCGTGATGAAGTGTGGTACAACTACCGAGTTGGCGAAGTGATTCAAGCCTCCAAAGCCCTGGGCTTGTATCGCCGCACACCCACGCTGTTTTTGAGCAATGACTTAACCGGCGCTACGGAGTTGGGCTCGCTGTATTTGCGTGAACCGAATCGACGCAATCGCAATGGCTCGGTGTTGTCCAAATGCCGTTATTTGTTTTTAGCCTCGTTCCCAAACCTGTTCAGCCAGCGCGTGATCGCTGAAATGCGTGGCTATTCAGACGCTGAAGGGAATTCGCCGTTTTGGGACGGTCTGGGTCGCCGCTTCTTTAACATGGAATTTAGCGATGCCGATTTCTTAACCGGCTCGGGCGATAAGGTCTTTATTGCCGAACTGCTGCCCAAGTTCCCGATTTACGTCCCCATGCTGCCACGCAGCGCGCAGGACGTGATCAGCGCCGTTCATCCACACACACAACCGGCTTTAGCCATGCTCGAAGCCGAAGGCTTCCGCAAGAATGGCTATGTGGATATTTTTGATGCGGGCCCTGCCGTCGAGTGCGAACTGCAGCGCATAGGAGGCGTAAGACGCAGCGACCGGGTTAATGCCCGGATCGTCGAACGGGTCGAAAAAGACAGCGCTGTGCGCCCGTCATGGATGATCAGTAATGAACGATTCTCCGAATTTCGCGCCATCACCGCGACCCATATCTACCGTGACGGCCCCACCCTTGAACTCACACCAGAGCAAGCCGAGATGTTACGCATCACCGCTGGCGACCCTGTACGTGTGATGAGCATTAATCCTGAGGAGGCCCAAGATGCCTGAAGTACATTTGATCAATGGCCAATGGCTAGCCAGCACCGGCAACCTGTTTGAATCACGTAATCCGCTGACCGATGACGTGGTATGGGCGGGTCATGAAGCCTCGGCGGCAACCGTTGACGCGGCAGTCAGCGCTGCACAGATTGCGTTTCAACGCTGGAAACGGACAGCACTGGACGCGCGAATTGCGGTGATCCAACGTTTTAAGGCCCAACTGGAAGAGCACCAAGAATCCCTTGCCCATACCATCGGCCACGAAACCGGCAAGCCGTTGTGGGAATCGCGCACCGAGATCACCGCCATGATCGGCAAGGTTGATCTGTCGATCAAAGCCTATCATGAACGCACCGGCGAACACGCCCAACCCCTGCCTGGGGGGCAGCGCATTTTACGCCATCGTCCACACGGTGTAATGGCCGTGTTCGGACCCTACAATTTTCCTGGCCACTTGCCGAACGGACACATTATTCCGGCGTTGATCGCTGGGAACACCGTGGTGTTCAAACCGTCGGAGCAAGCGCCTAAAACCGCCGAGTTGACCGCGCAATTATGGCAAGCAGCAGGCTTACCCGACGGGGTACTCAACCTCGTACAGGGTGCAAGAACCACGGGGGAAGCACTCGCCCAGCACCCTGCCGTGAATGGCATTTTGTTCACCGGCTCCGCCATCACCGGTATGGCCATTCAAGTCGCTATTCGAAGCCAGCCGCATAAAATTCTGGCCTTGGAAATGGGGGGTAATAACCCACTGATTGTCGGCCAGGACATCGAAACCGCCTCGGCGGTATGGGCGACGCTGCAGTCAGCATTTATTAGTGCAGGACAACGCTGCACCTGTGCGCGACGTTTGATGGTGCCACAAGGTAAGGCCGGGGACGCGTTCGTTGATGCGTTGGTAGCCGCTGCCGGAAAACTGGAGTCAGGCGCGTTTGATCAAACCGACCCTACACCCTTTATGGGCACAGTGATTAACCGGCCAACCGCTGGCAAGCTATTGGCCGCGCAAGACAACTGGCTGAACGCCGGTGGTCGTTCTTTGTTGCGCATGGCGCCGGTAAACGATCACCCGGCATTATTGTCGGCCGCCATCATTGATTTAACAGGCGTAAAGGTCGCTGACGAAGAGTTTTTCGGCCCGCTGTTAACCATTCGCCGCTACACCAATTTCGACGAGGCACTGACACTGGCAAACGATACCCGCTACGGGTTATCTGCGGGCTTGTTGAGCCACGATGCGACGGAATACGACCACTTCCTCAGTGAGATTCGGGCGGGTATCGTGAATTGGAACCAACCCACCACTGGAGCGAGCTCGGCCATGCCTTTTGGGGGTGTAGGGCTCAGTGGCAACTATCGTCCCAGCGCCTACTATGCAGCGGACTATTGTGCTTATCCGGTCGCCTCACTGGAAAACTCTATCATTACCCTGCCTGATAACCTGCCACCAGGAATGACGTTATGAAAGCCTTTGAAGTAAATTTTGACGGCCTGGTTGGCCCAACGCACAACTACGCGGGTTTGTCGTATGGCAATGTGGCGTCCGAACGCCACCAGAATCTGATCGCGCAGCCACGCACCGCGGCGCTGCAAGGTTTGACCAAGATGAAAGCGCTGTCTGACATGGGCTTGGTGCAAGGCTTATTGCCGCCGCACGAACGGCCACACATGCCTACCCTTCGCGCCCTGGGCTTTACGGGCACCGAGGCACAGATGTTAGCCAAAGCAGCACAGGAAGCACCCACGCTGCTTTCGGCCGTCAGCTCAGCCTCCCCGATGTGGACAGCAAATGCGGCGACCGTGTCGAGCAGTGCCGATACCCCCGACCGGAAGGTGCATTTCACCCCGGCGAACCTGAACGCCAAGTTCCATCGCTCGATTGAACATCCCGGAACAGGCCGGGCGCTGCGCGCTATTTTCGCCAATGAAGAGCATTTCGTGGTACACAATGCCGTGCCAAGCTGCCCACATTTTGGCGATGAAGGCGCGGCGAACCACACTCGACTGTGTGCAAGCTACGACAGCCCGGCGGTAGAGTTGTATGTGTATGGTCAGATCGCCCTGAATGCCGAAGCACCGCGCCCAATGAAATATCCGGCGCGGCAAACCTTGGAGTCCTGTCAGGCCATTGCGCGCTTGCATGGATTACAAGAGCATCAGGTGGTCTTTGCTCAGCAAAATCCAGCCGTCATTGACCAAGGCGTATTCCATAACGACGTGATTGCTGTCGGCAACCGTAATGTGCTGTTCTATCACGAAGAAGCTTTTCTGAACACGGATGAAGTTCTGGCCGAAATAGACCGCAAGTTAGTGGGTGCCGACTTAATCCCCGTATGCATTACTAATGACGAACTGAGCGTCGCCGAGGCCATTGCCAGCTATTTGTTTAACAGCCAACTTATCTCGCTGGATGACGACAACATGGCGTTGATCGTACCCAAGGAATGTGAGGACTCAACCACTGTGCGGCAGCTGCTGGACCGACTGGTACAGGATACCAGCAACCCCATTAATAAAGTGGTGGTGATGGACCTTAAACAGAGCATGCGCAACGGCGGCGGCCCAGCATGCTTGCGCTTGCGCGTTGCGCTGAACGAACAGGAAATACAAGCCGTATCGAATTGCATCATCACCCCGGCGCTGTTTGAAGACCTGACAGCCTGGGTGGAAAAGCATTATCGGGACGAGTTGGCACAGCAGGACTTGGCGGATCCATCACTGTTGAACGAATCTCGTACAGCGCTGGATGAATTAACACGCATTTTGGGTGTAGGGTCTATTTACGACTTTCAACACCCCGGCATGCGATAAACCACTCTGTAGACAGCCCTTTGGGGCTGTCGCCTTCGGACCTCAAGCTAAGGCGCGAATCACCAAGGCCACGCGATGACCGACCGGCACCGCTGGATTGAGAAACAATAATGCGTCACCTTCTTGCTCTATGCGCCATTCCTCAAATGCGCCACGGGCAATCAGTGTCCCCATGGGTAAACGACGAAAGTTGACGAAATTCTCAAGACAAACGTCAAACTCCCCCTCTGATTTAAGAATTTCTCTAACCACATGAAAGCCCGTCGGTTCATGCTCACATACACCACCCGCCCCATACGCTAATCGGTTCAGCTCATCAACCAAAGGTAGAAACCGGTCAATGGGGTCATTCAATGTACTGACTTGTCCCAATTCGAGGGTGGCACTCTGATAGCCCAAATTGGCGGTAAAGCTGGAGAAGGTTGCGGCAGGGGAAATATTCTGTACCCAAGCATCCACCCTAAAGTGCTTAAACCAACTGAGCAGGTTGTTGAGATTGCGGCCTTGGCAAGCGTCTGGAATGATAGCAAAACGGTCTTGATCGGAGCCTTTGATGGTGGAGTGCATATCGAAATGCAGCCCATCCGGATGGCGCTCGATGAATTGCTGAACCCACCCCATGAGCGTGACGGCGCGCCGACATTCCGGTGCGGTTGCATCGGCCGAGGCGACGCTGAATAAACGGTTTAAATTGTGCTCGACAAAGCGTTCACCAATTTTTACCGCCTCCGGGTTACCTAAAAGGATCAACAATGGTCGGGAAATTGGGGTCGAACCCGCGCACAATTCACGCAGCCAATGGTCCACTAAGCGGATGGGTACGGTTTCGTTACCGTGCACGCCGACGGTCAGTATGGCCGCAGGGAGTTCGCTGGGTTGGTTTGGTTCAATGCTTAATACACCTTGATCCAGCCAACAAAAGCGCGCGTCTGCGGCGGTAAATTCAGAACCCATTTCAGTGGGGTCGAGTGACTCGGTAAGGAATGACGTTGAACTAAGAGACATAATTAAATCTGAGCGTTAATGAATTTCCCCAGCTCGTCTCTTGTGGCTTGAATACTTTGATTGCGCAGCAATTCAGCGATTACCTGTTGCGTACGAGACAACTGAGCCAATACGTCAGTATTCACTGGTTTGCTGTCTTCGTCTATCCCTTTGGTGGCCTCTTCCTCTGCTTTCTCGGCTTCACGTCGCTCTCGTCGTTGTTCTGTCGTTAATTGAAAATCCTCGCGCAAACTGCGCCGTTTCTCAGACGACTCTTCCTTCTCCTCCAAGCGAATTTTCAGCGCTTCAGCGCGGGCATCAACAATAATCTGAGCGGCTTCTGCGGCTATTTGGCGATCTTGGCTGGAAGGTTCTGCGGGCGCTAACGCTGCGCGCTTAATCTGCTCCATTTTCTGAATGGTGTCTTCAGGATCTCCCGCACGCGACAAATCCACACTGACTTCACCCGCAATGGCGTATTTCCGGCCATCAGGCCCTTGCGTAAACACATAACTGACAGCGCCGGTATATTGACCACCAACGGCTTGATGCGCTTGCTCATGGCGACGAACTTCGCGATCACGCTGCGCCAACTGTTCTATTTCCGACAGCTTGGCTTGCTGTTCGGCGTTCAGTTCACCCCGCCGCTTGGCGGCCCGCAGCTCCTGCTCCGATTGCAGCGGTTCTTCTGTTGCTTCTGCAGAGGCTTTTTGCGTTTTATCAAATTTGTTCGGCGAGTATAAAGACGCACCGCCCATCAAACGTTCGTCCGGGTTTAATTCACGGCGATTCAGCGTGGCGCTGGTGGCGTCGGGCTCATTGACGGGCTTGAACAGCTCACTTTCAACGGCAGGTGCCCGCACAGCCAATTGCCCGCGCTCCAGAGAGTACGCTGGCGTTATGGCATTAGGAAACATACCGGTTACGGTGGACATCGAGACTACCTCGTTACACCTTCATGTCGATCACGGTGCCTAACGTCTCTGAGGCGACTTCTACAGTACGTGCATTAGCCTTCACCATATAGGTTGAGGCAACTTGCTCTACGACCGCCTGCTCTAGAGAACCTTCACGTGCACCCAGTGTATCGACGGGTTTAGTATCCGAACGGAACGATGCGCGCGCTACATCATTAGCTGACTGATCCAGCTGACGCATACCCGATTGAATGCCTTGCACACCCACGTTCATCGCAGAACTCAACATATACGACCCCTACTGTGGACATTGATGACATAGAGTTTAGCACCGCACCATCAACTGTTCAAATATCAACCAATAAAAGTGTGACTTGCTTCAATAAATTAAGAACCGTACATTTGCACTGTTTACGATCAAGGATGCGATAATTGGAAATTTTGGCTCGTCTTCGACACACCTACCAACGCGTAATTTCAACAAGCCTAGGCACACACTGCCCGTTATGTGGCGAGGCCAGCCTACAGGGGGCATTTTGCTCAGCCTGCCAGCGTGACCTACTTCATACGTCGCCCGGTTGCCGGTTTTGCCAAACACCTGTGTATGCATCTGGCATGGTCTGTGGTGCATGTTTGCAGAGACGGCACTACTACGACCAACTGATCAGCGTGAGCGACTTTTCCGGCCCCTGGTCAGAATGCATCAAAGGCTTTAAATACCGCGCACAACTGAGTTTGGCCCGGCCCTTAACCGACCTTTTGCTGCAACGTATCCGGCACCTTCAAGTCCCTGATCACGGCTGGGCAAGTTGGCAGGTCATAGGAATGCCGATGGCTCGGCGGCGACGCTGGCGACGCGGGTATAATCAGGCTGAGTTACTGGCGCAGCGCATAGCATGCGGCCTAGGCGCGCCATACCTTACAACGGTGAAGCGTGTGATTCATACACCCGCCTTAGAAAAGCAATCGCGCTTGGAACGCGCCCGCACCATGAACCAGGTATTTACTGCACCAAGCTTACAGGGTGGTTGTCTGGTGATTGACGATGTGTTCACCACCGGGGCTAGCGTCAATGAACTCGCCCGTACGCTGCGCACTCAAGGTGCACAGCGTATTGTCGTCGCAACACTAGCCCGCACACCCATCAACGGAGATAATCACTGCAACTGGCTGGGGCAGGTATTTCATGACACTCTGGACGCAACGGACGAGACAGGTAACCCGCAACGGAGCGCCAAAAGGTGGTGACGGCGTTGTTGTCACTGACGACATCTTGCCGCACGGCAACCGCCTCCACCCGATCACCGACGAAACCGAAAGCAACCCCCTCACCTTCTCGGAAATAGTAATACTCCCATGCTTCATCCGTCCCTAGGCGGTCTAACAAATCTCGGGTACGTTGGCTGGTCATGCGGCGATCATGTAACACCTGATCACGACCATATAACTCTATCACCTGCTGCCGTGAAGCGCCCTCGCCCACCAAGCGCACTTTACCGCGCAGCAGTGAGGTATCATTGTTCACCTCAACCAGGCCAGCAAAGATCCAACCTACTTGGCCGCCATCGGTACGCACTTGTATGAAAGGCGCTGTAATAGAACGACCTCGGACCGTCGCCGTGATGGGTTCTACCGTATATTCACCCAAAAAAACCAGATTATCATACTCATCCAATGTATCGATGGTGGGTGCTCCCACCCAAGGATCCGAACGCAAAATGGCGCTACTCACCGTAACCCTGAGTGGCTCGCCCATCATGTATTCCACAGCATACACGGTTGAATTAAGCAGCAAGGCACTCAACAGCATTACGATTGAAACATGTTTGAACATTTAGCCTCCAAGCGACTTTATGCTGTTGTAATTATTAAGGCGGCTCTGAGATATTCGCACAAACTTTTCACATACACGAACGGTTCAGATACTACACTGATTTAATAGTGTACTTTCTTTACAGCAAAAAAAAGGCCGCAAATGCGGCCTTTTTTCATTACGCTTACGTTTATTCGGCTTCGGCTGCCTCAGCAACATCTTCTGCTGCTGGACGATCTACCAATTCAACATAAGCCATGGGTGCGTTATCACCGGCGCGGAAACCGCACTTCAGAATACGCACATAACCACCGGGACGGCCTTCATAACGAGGACCCAAATCGGTGAACAGCTTACCTACTGCATCTTTAGAACGCAGACGGTCAAAAGCGTAGCGACGGTTAGCTACCGAATCCACTTTTGCTTTTGTAATCAATGGCTCAGCCACAGAGCGAAGTTCTTTCGCTTTAGGCAGAGTCGTTTTAATCAATTCATGCTCGAACAGTGCAATGGTTAAGTTTTGCAGCATCGCTTTGCGATGCGAACTGTTACGATTGAATTTACGGCCAGCTTTACGATGACGCATGACTCAATTCCTTACAGATTCGTTGTTTACCCAAGTACTTTGTCGTCGTTTTTCAGACTGGCAGGTGGCCAGCTTTCCAACACCATACCCAAAGACAAGCCTTTAGAAGCCAGTACATCTTTGATTTCAGTCAAAGACTTCTTGCCTAGGTTAGGTGTTTTCAACAACTCAACTTCAGTACGTTGGATGAGATCACCAATGTAATAGATGTTTTCTGCTTTCAGGCAGTTTGCTGAACGAACTGTCAATTCCAGATCGTCTACCGGACGCAACAGAATAGGATCAATACGATCTTCTTCTTTCTCAGGCTCTTTTTGAGCCTCAGACTGCAAGTCAACAAAAGACGACAATTGGTGTTGCAGAATCGTTGCGGCAAAGCGAATCGCTTCTTCTGGCTCGATCGTGCCATTGGACTCGATATCCAATGTCAATTTATCGAGGTCAGTACGTTGCTCAACACGAGCGGCATCAACATTATATGCAATGCGCACTACAGGGCTGAATGACGCGTCTAATTGCAGCCTACCCACTGAACGAGAATCCTCGTCCGGTGCAAAGCGCGATTCGGCTGTTTGGTATCCACGGCCACTGACAACATGCAAAGTCATGTTGATTGCGCCATTGTCCGCCAAGGTTGCAATAACGTGATCAGGGTTAGCTATTTCCACCCCGTGATCCAATTGAATGTCACCGGCAGTAATCACACCCTTGCCCGCCTTTTTCAGCGTCAAAGTGGCTTCTTCACGGTCGTGTAACTTGATGGCAATGCCTTTCAGGTTCAATAAGATGTCTAACACATCTTCTTTTACACCTTCTACAGCACTGTACTCATGCAACACACCGTCGATTTCCACCTCAGTGATGGCAGCTCCGGGTAATGAAGACAGCAGAATACGACGCAGAGCACTACCCAGCGTATGACCAAAACCACGCTCCAAGGGCTCTAACACCACTTTGGCGCGCGTTGGCGATATCTCCTGTACCTCGATGTGTCGTGGAATGAGAAAGTCGTTGATAAAACGCTGCATAAATGCCCCTACCTTTAAGCAATCCGATTACTTGGAATACAGTTCCACGATCAGGTTTTCATTGATGTCTGAAGCAAGATCAGAACGTTCTGGACGGTTTTTGTAAACACCGCTCATCTTCTTGCTGTCAACTTCAATCCAAGCGATAGGTGCACGAGAACCGGCCAAATCCATCGCGCCTTTGATGCGCAACTGAGCTTGGCTCTTCTCACGAACAGATACCACATCGCCAGGACGAACCTGGTACGAAGGAATGTTCACCAGTTGACCATTAACTTCGATCGCTTTGTGACCGACGAGCTGGCGCGCTTCTGCACGTGTTGAGCCAAAGCCCATACGGTACACCACGTTATCCAGACGCCCTTCGAGCAATTGCAGCAAGTTTTCACCTGTTGCGCCTTTCTTTGCAGCGGCCGCTTTATAGTAGTTGCGGAACTGCTTTTCCAGAATGCCGTAAATACGACGAACTTTCTGTTTTTCACGTAACTGCAAGCCGTAATCCGACAGACGTCCGCGACGTGCGCCGTGCACACCAGGTGCTGTTTCTAACTTACATTTCGTATCGAGTGAACGTACACCGCTTTTCAGGAACAGATCTGTTCCTTCGCGACGTGCCAGTTTACACGTAGGGCCAATATATCTTGCCATCTCTCTGAACCCTCCTTACACGCGACGTTTTTTGGGTGGACGACAGCCGTTATGTGGAATCGGCGTTACATCGGTAATATTGGTGATCTTGAAACCACAGGCGTTTAATGCACGCACTGCCGATTCACGACCTGGTCCGGGACCCTTAACCTCAACATCGAGGTTTTTAACGCCATACTCTTGTGCGGCTACACCGGCACGTTCTGCTGCTACCTGAGCTGCGAAAGGAGTACTTTTGCGCGATCCACGGAAACCGGAGCCGCCGGACGTTGCCCAACTCAGGGCATTTCCTTGGCGATCCGTAATGGTCACGATGGTGTTGTTGAACGAAGCAAAGATGTGGGCTACGCCATCACCAATTTGCTTTTTCACCTTCTTACGTGACTTGTTCGTACCTGGCTTAGCCATCTTCGATTTCCTGTCAATAATTCGGTTAATTAACGTTTAATAGGTTTACGCGGACCTTTACGAGTCCGGGCATTCGTTTTCGTACGCTGACCACGCAGTGGCAAACTGCGACGGTGGCGAATTCCGCGATAGCAGCCCAGATCCATCAATCGCTTGATGTTCATCTGAACTTCACGACGCAGGTCGCCTTCAACAGCGTACTTGGCGACTTCATTACGGACGACATCAAGTTCGTCTTCTGACAAGTCACCAATCTTGCGAGTTGGCTGAATGCCTGATGCTTCGCAGATGCTACGTGCAGTTGTCCGCCCAATCCCAAAGATGTAGGTGAGCGAAATCGCAGCATGCTTAGCGTCAGGAATGTTAACGCCGGCAATACGTGCCATGTGTTTACTCCGTTTGCAAAGTTGTGAGCACGATATGTGCTAGAGGTTCACTGATACGAAGGGCGCAGAAGAATAGCGCCTGCTTTTAAAAAAAGCAAGCGCTGATTCTCCAGTGCTTATCCTTGGCGCTGTTTGTGCTTAGGATCTGAACAAATCACCCGAACGGCACCATTGCGGCGAATGATTTTGCAGTTACGGCAAATCTTTTTAACAGATGCACGAACTTTCATGATTTTCTCCTGACGACCAACAGCCTCAGCGGCTGTAGCCTTTCAAATTAGCTTTTTTCATAAGGGACGCGTATTGATTCGACATCAGGTGTGATTGCACTTGCGACATGAAGTCCATCACCACCACGACGACGATCAATAATGACGTGCCACCAAACAAGAAAGGTGCCCCGGCGGCCTGCACTAAGCCCTGAGGAACCAACGACACTACGGCGATATAGCCAGCACCAAACAACGTTAAACGAGCGGATACACCATCGACATAGCGGGCCGTTTGCTCACCAGGGCGAATACCCGGAACAAACGCGCCACTGCGCTTCAGGTTTTCTGCTACATCTTTCGGATTGAACGTTACTGCTGTATAGAAGTAGCAAAAGAACACAACAGCGATAGTGAACACCAAGTAGTACAGCGGTTGACCCGGACTCAGGTAAACCATTGCATCCGCCAGCCACCCAGCGCTTTCGCTTTGCCCAAACCATGTGCCAATAGACGCAGGAAAGATCAACAAGCTTGACGCGAAGATCGGCGGAATAACACCTGCCATATTGATCTTTAACGGCAAATGACTGGTTTGTGCAGCAAATACCTTACGACCCTGCTGACGCTTGGCGTAGTTGATGGTTATTTTGCGCTGTCCACGCTCGATGAATACCACCAGTGCAACAACAGCAATGGCGAACACACCGATACCCAGTAGTAACAAGATGTTCAGTTGACCTTGGCGAGCTGATTCGAACGATTGACCGAATGCAGCTGGCAAACTGGCCACAATACCCGCGAAGATAAGCAAGGAAATACCATTGCCAACACCGCGCTCAGTGATCTGCTCACCTAGCCACATCAGAAACATGGAGCCTGCGGTCAATGTCACCATTGCCACAAAATAGAAATGCCAAGAAACGGCACCGGAGGCGTCAGTAAAAGCAATGCCTTGACTGGCCAAACCTACCGCGATGGCCAACGACTGAATCGTTGCCAACACCAAGGTGCCATAGCGCGTGTATTGGCTCATCTTACGACGACCCGCCTCACCCTCTTTCTTCAGCTGTTCTATATGTGGGCTTACTACCGTGAGCAGTTGCATGATGATCGATGCCGAAATGTACGGCATGATCCCCAAAGCAAAAATACTCATCCGCTCAAGAGCACCACCTGAGAACATATTGAACATACTCAGGATGGTGTCCCGGTTACGCTCAAAGAGCGCCGCCAGTTGATCTGGATTGATTCCCGGTACTGGGATATGCGCACCTATGCGATAAACCAGTATGGCGAGGAGCACAAACAGCAAGCGCGAACCGAGTTCACCCATGCCTTTTTGTGCGCCAGCCGGCAGTGCACCTTGTTTAGTCACGTTACGCCTCTACTTTTCCGCCCGCTGCTTCGATAGCTTTCTTGGCACCTTCAGTGACACTCAAGCCTTTAACCGTAACAGCGCGATTGATTTCGCCAGAGTTGATGACCTTGACCACTTTAATGCTACGTGTCACCACGTTGGCATCTTGCAGCGTTTTCAGATCAACGACGTCGCCTTCAACTTTTGCCAGCTCATGCAAACGGATTTCCGAACGCACGGCTTGCTTACGCGACGTAAAACCAAATTTTGGCAGACGACGCTGCAATGGCATCTGACCACCTTCAAAGCCTGGCTTAACACCACCGCCTGAACGTGATTTCTGACCTTTGTGACCACGGCCACCCGTTTTACCCAAACCACTGCCGATACCACGACCAACACGCTTGGGGCTGTGCGTAGAGCCAGCAGCAGGACTCAGTTCATTCAAACGCATGACTTACTCTCCTACTACACGGACCATGTAGTTAACTTTGTTGATCATACCGCGAACAGAAGGCGTATCTTCTAATTCACGAACCTGACCGATTTTGCGCAAACCCAAACCCTGTACGCACAACTTGTGCTTAGGCAGTGTTGCGATCGGGCTACGAAACAATTCAACTTTCAACGTTTTGTTAGCCATGATTTACCCCAGAATCTCGTCAACTGACTTGCCACGCTTGGCTGCCACTTCTTCTGGAGAACGCATTGCGCTAAGACCTTTAATGGTCGCACGAACAACGTTTACCGGATTGGTTGAGCCGTAGCATTTAGCCAATACGTTGTGCACACCGGCGATTTCCAACACCGCGCGCATCGCACCGCCTGCAATGATACCGGTACCTTCTGAGGCCGGTTGCATATATACCTTGGCCGCACCATGACGTGCTTTAACCGGGTATTGCAGAGTGGTGCCATCTAAATCAATGGTCACAACGTTGCGGCGTGCCGCATCCATTGCTTTCTGGATAGCAGCAGGCACTTCTTTTGCCTTGCCACGACCAAAACCAACCTTACCTTTACCATCGCCTACCACGGTCAGTGCGGTGAAGCCGAAAACACGACCACCTTTAACCACTTTGGCAACACGGTTCACTTGAACCAATTTTTCCTGCAGCTCTACAGACTGCTGTTGATCGACGTTCGACATAATCACCTCTAGAACTGTAATCCACCTTCGCGGGCAGCATCAGCTAATGCTTTCACACGGCCATGATATTTGAAGCCAGAGCGATCGAAAGCTACGCTTTCAACACCAGCCGCTTTGGCACGTGACGCGATCAACTGACCTACTTTGGTCGCTGCGTCCACATTGCCAGTTGCACCACTGCGCAGCTCTGCATCTAATGTCGATGCGCTGGCCAACACCTTACCACCATCTGGAGAGATGACTTGGGCGTAGATATGACGTGGCGTACGGTGAATACACAGGCGATTCGCGCCGAGTTCACGAATTTTCATCCGACTACGACGAGCACGGCGAATACGAGATTGCTTTTTAGCGTCCATTATTTAGCCCTACCCCTTACTTCTTCTTGGTTTCTTTACGGCGAACCTGTTCGTTCGCATAACGAACACCTTTACCTTTGTAAGGTTCTGGTGCACGGAAGGCGCGAATCTCGGCTGCCACCTGACCGACCTGTTGCTTATCAACACCCGTTACAACCACTTCAGTTTGTGACGGCGTTTCAGCCGTTACACCTTCTGGAAGTTCGTAATCGATGGGGTGAGAAAAACCCAAGGTCAGGTTTAATGTACGACCATTGGCTTTGGCGCGATAACCAACACCTAACAGCTGCAGACGCTTTTCAAAGCCCTGACTGACACCAATGACCATATTGTTGACCAAAGAACGGGTAGTACCGGCCATGGCACGCGATTGCTTTGCACCGTCATTGGCGGCGAAAGACAATACACCAGCATCTTGTTTGACGCTGACGGTAGGGTGCAGGTTCAATTGCAACTGACCTTTGCCACCCTTAACAGTAACAGTACTGTCGGCGATCTTTACTTCCACGCCAGCAGGTACAACTACCGGTTGATTAGCTATACGAGACATCGTTAAACCCCCTTAGAATACTTCGCAGATGATCTCACCACCGATGCCAGCCTGACGGGCTGCACGATCGGTCATAATTCCCTGCGAGGTGGAGACGATGGACACACCCAAGCCAGCAGACACCTTAGTGATCTTATCAGCACCACGGTACTGACGTAATCCAGGGCGGCTAACGCGCTTGATGCTCTCGATAACAGGCTTATCCTGATAGTATTTCAGGGCGACTGTTAATTCAGGCTTAGGGCCTTCAGTCACTTCTACAGAAGCCAGATAGCCTTCGGCGATCAGAACTTCAGCAACAGACTTCTTCAACTTGGAAGCAGGCATGGTAACGGTTTCTTTACCCGCTTGCTGCCCGTTGCGAATACGCGTAAACATATCCGCCAACGTATCTTGCATACTCATTGGTTATTCCTCACTCATGTGCAGCAGGGCTTAAACCCTGTTCTCTGGCTGGTTAAAACCAGAAAACAGGGCGTTCAGCCCTGCTTATCGATGCGCTGTTTTACCAGCTTGCTTTTTTCAGGCCGGGTACATTACCACGCATTGTGTGCGCGCGCAGCATGTTTCGGCTTAAACCGAACTTCCGGTAAACAGCGTGTGGACGGCCAGTCAGCTGGCAACGACGCTGCTGACGTACCGGACTCGCATCACGCGGCAGCTTTTGCAGCGCGATCTGAGCTTCCCAACGCTCTTCATCAGAACTGTTTGGATTGTTAATGGTTGCCTTCAGCGCCGCACGCTTTTCGGCGTACTTGGCAACCAACTTGGCGCGCTTGTCTTCGCGGGCCTTCATACTTTGCTTAGCCATATCTGTACTCCTGCTCCGTAGCTTAGTTGCGGAATGGGAAGGACAGAGCTTTCAGCAAAGCACGGCCTTCATCGTTAGTACGAGCTGTCGTCGTAATGGTGATATCTAGACCACGCAATTTGTCGACTTTATCGTACTCAATTTCCGGGAAGATGATCTGCTCACGCACACCCATACTGTAGTTACCACGACCATCAAACGACTTAGGATTGATGCCGCGGAAGTCACGTACACGAGGCAATGAAATATCAACCAGACGGTCCAGGAATTCCCACATACGCTCTTTGCGCAGGGTTACCTTGGCACCGATCGGCCAGCCTTCACGAATCTTGAAGCCTGCGATGGATTTACGTGCTTTTGTAACAACCGCTTTTTGACCCGCTATGGCTTCTAAATCAGCAATGGCGTTTTCAATCTGCTTCTTGTCACCAATCGCTTCACCAACACCCATGTTCAGGGTGATCTTGGTTACGCGTGGCACTTCCATGACGTTCTTGTAGCCAAACTCTTGGGTCAGAGCAGGCACTACGTCAGATTTGTACAATTCTTTAAGTCTTGACATATCCGATTCCGCCCTTACTCGTCGATCTGCTGGCTATTGGACTTGAAGAAACGAACCTTGCGGCCATCTTCCAATGTCTTGAACCCAACACGGTCACCTTTACTGGTTTCCGGATTGAAGATCGCAACGTTAGATGCAGCGATGGGCAATTCTTTTTCTACAATACCGCCGGCCACGTTAGCTTGTGGATTAGGCTTCTGGTGCTTCTTCACCTTATTGATGCCTGCAACCACGAACTTGTCACCTGACCGCTCGTTTTTGATCACTTTGGTGATTTTACCGCGCTTGCCTTTATCTTTTCCGGCAATCACGATGACTTCATCACCTGTTTTCAACTTTCTCATCGTTCCTCCACTTCCTGCTACCGTCTAGCCTGTTTTAATTACAGAACTTCCGGCGCCAGGGAAATGATCTTCATGAATTTTTCAGTACGCAGTTCGCGCGTAACAGGTCCGAAAATACGTGTACCGATGGGTGCTTGGTTGTTGTTCAACAACACTGCGGAATTCGTATCGAACCGAATTACCGAACCATCTGCACGACGCACGCCTTTCTTGGTACGTACAACTACAGCATTCATAACCTGACCTTTCTTGACCTTGCCGCGGGGAATTGCTTCCTTCACGGAGACCTTGATCAGATCACCAATTCTTGCATAACGACGGTGAGAACCACCCAGTACCTTGATGCATTGAACACGTTTGGCACCGCTGTTGTCCGCCACGTCGAGTATCGTTTGTGTTTGAATCATCTTACAAACTCCACAGACACTGAGCGTTACCAGCCTTAAAGGCTGGCAGCACGCTCAACGATGTTGACCAAAGTCCAAGTTTTTTGCTTGGAATACGGACGCGACTCCCGAATCGTGACAACGTCGCCTTCTAGGCATTCATTGTTCTCATCGTGCGCATGTAATTTTGTTGAACGCGTCATGATCTTTCCATACATCGGATGTTTCACGCTGCGCTCAACCAAAACAGTAATGGTCTTGTCGGCTTTATTACTGACCACTTGACCTACTACTGTACGAGCATTTGATTCTGACATGTTAAGCTCCTGACTTCTCACGCGCCTTCTCGTTCAACACGGTCTTGACACGAGCGATATCTTTACGCACTTGACCCAAAACATGATTTTGGTTCAATTGGCCGGTGGCCTTTTGCATACGATATTTGAACTGGTCGTGAAGCAAGTCCAACAATTGCTTGTTCAGTTCTTCAACTGACTTTTCACGGATTTCGTTAGCTTTCATTACATCACCGTCCGTTTTACAAATACGGTAGGTACGGGAAGTTTGGCTGCGGCAAGCGAGAATGCTTCACGCGCCAATTCTTCAGACACACCTTCCATTTCATACAGGACCTTACCGGGTTTAATTTGGGCAACCCAATATTCCACACTACCTTTACCTTTACCCATCCGCACTTCAAGAGGCTTCTTGGAAATTGGTTTGTCAGGAAATACTCGGATCCAAATCTTACCGCCCCGTTTGACTTTACGCGTCATGGCACGACGCGCTGCTTCAATCTGACGGGATGTAATGCGGCCACGGCCCATTGATTTCAGGGCATATTCACCGAAACTGACTTTGCTACCACGCAATGCCAAGCCCCGGTTGCGGCCCTTCTGCATTTTTCTAAACTTGGTACGTTTTGGCTGTAACATGACCTACTCCTTACCGCGCTGCTTTCTTCTTGGGTGCTTTTTCTTGTGCGCGCACTTCTTCAATGCCGCCCAGAACTTCACCTTTGAAGATCCACACTTTGATACCCAGGATACCGTAGGTGGTCTGTGCTTCGATGTTTGCGTAGTCAATATCGGCACGCAAAGTATGCAAAGGCACACGACCTTCGCGGTACCACTCGGTACGCGCGATTTCAGCTCCGCCTAAACGTCCGCCTACTTGGATTTTGACGCCTTTGGCACCAGCACGCATAGCGTTCTGAACCGCACGCTTCATGGCACGACGGAACATCACACGACGTTCCAGCTGGCTAGCCACGTTCTGGCCGACCAATACCGCATCCAAATCAGGCTTACGAATTTCTTCAATGTTGATGTGTACTGGAATGCCCATCATTTTGGACACGTCATTACGCAATACTTCAACATCTTCGCCTTTCTTACCAATCACAATGCCGGGACGGGCTGTGTGAATCGTAATCTTGGCGTTCTGTGCAGGACGTTCAATCACGATTTTACTCACTGACGCTTTCGCCAGTTTTTTCTCGAGATATTCACGAACCTTAATGTCATTTACCAATTTGTCGGCATAATCTTTGGATTCTGCAAACCACACCGAACGGTGGTCTTTGGTAATCCCAAGGCGAATACCGGTTGGGTGAACTTTCTGACCCATCTGACCTTCTCCTGTTAATCCGCGACCTTGACGGTGATATGGCACGAACGCTTAAAGATGCGATCAGCGCGACCTTTGGCTCGTGGACGAATACGCTTCATCGTCATGCCTTCATCAACAAAGATCGTTGATACTTTCAGCTCGTCGATATCTGCGCCATCATTGTGCTCGGCGTTCGCCACTGCACTCTCCAGCACCTTCTTAATGATCGCAGCACCTTTTTTAGGGCTGAAAGTGAGAATGTCTAAGGCTTCCTCAACTTTCTTACCCCGGATGAGGTCTGCTACCAAACGGCCTTTCTGAGCAGACAGACGGGCACCGCGCAATACAGCTTTAGTTTCCATTTTATCTACCTCTACCGTTTGGCTTTCTTGTCCGCAGCGTGACCTTTGTACGTGCGGGTCAGCGCGAATTCACCTAACTTATGACCGACCATGTCTTCTGTAACGAATACAGGAACATGTTGACGGCCATTATGGACTGCTATGGTCAACCCAATGAATTCAGGGAAGATGGTGCTACGACGAGACCACGTCTTAATTGGACGTTTCTCGCCTTTCTCAATAGCAGCCTCTACCTTTTTCATTAAATGCAGGTCTACAAATGGACCTTTCTTTAAAGAACGTGGCACGGCCTATATCCTCTTGTTACTTAGTACGACGACGAACAATGAATTTGTCCGTACGCTTGTTTTTACGGGTTTTGTAACCTTTAGTCGGTACACCCCATGGCGTCACAGGGTGACGACCACCAGAGGTTTTACCTTCACCACCACCGTGAGGGTGGTCAACCGGGTTCATGACTACACCACGAACGGTCGGACGAACGCCGCGCCACCGTGATGCACCCGCTTTACCCAACTGCCGTAGGCTGTGCTCAGAATTGCTGACTTCGCCTAATGTAGCGCGGCAATCAACCAATACTTTACGCATTTCACCAGAACGCAAACGCAAGGTGGCATAGCCACTGTCACGCGCAACCAACTGTACGGAAGTACCGGCAGAACGAGCGATCTGACCACCTTTACCAGGCTTCAGCTCGACGTTGTGAACCACACTACCCACAGGAATGTTACGCAATGGCATCGCATTACCGGGTTTGATTGGCGCATGCTCACCTGACAATACTTCACTGCCAGCTGATACGTTACGAGGCGCCAAAATGTAACGACGTTCGCCGTCCTTATACAGTACAAGGGCGATGTGCGCGCTACGGTTAGGATCGTATTCCAGGCGCTCTACAACACCGGCAATACCATCTTTGTTACGCTTAAAATCGACCATACGGTAGTGTTGCTTGTGCCCACCGCCGATATGACGAGTTGTAATACGGCCTTGGTTGTTACGACCACCCGTACGTGACTTCTTTTCCACCAACGCAGCAAAAGGGGCGCCTTTGTGCAGATCAGGTGTTTTCACCTGAACGACGTGACGACGACCGGCGGATGATGGTTTCGCTTTTACAATAGCCATGCTTGCCTACCCCTTACACGCTCAGAAAGTCAATTTCCTGACCTTCAGCTAAACGCACATACGCCTTTTTAACGTTGTTGCGTTTGCCAAGACCACGCGCTGTGCGCTTGACTTTGCCTTTTTGGACCAAAGTGCGTACGTTCAGTACCTTCACTTCGAACAGTTTCTCAACGGCCTGTTTAATTTCAGGCTTGGTTGCATCAGGTGCAACGCGAAAAACGTACTGGCCATTACCGTCAGCAACGATGGTAGCCTTCTCAGAAATATGAGGGCCCATCAATACTTTCAGCAGACGCTCTTGGTGATGACTCATGACAACACCTCCTCAACTTTCTTAAGTGCGGCGACTGTCATGACCACTTTGTCGAAAGCGACCAGCGATACAGGGTCAACACCGGCCACATCCAATACATCGACGTGCGGTACATTGCGCGCAGACAAGAACAGGTTTTCCGTGACTTCATCGGCCACAAACAAAGCATTGTTCAGACCCAATTCTTTCATCTTACTCAAGAACAACTTGGTCTTTGGCTCGGCGATGTTCAGTTCGTCGACAACGATCAAACGCTCTTGGCGTACCAATTCAGACAAAATAGACTGAATAGCACCACGATACATTTTGCGGTTAACTTTTTGTTCGTAGCTACGTGGAGTAGCGGCGAATGTAACGCCACCTGAACGCCAGATAGGACTACGGGTAGTACCCGCACGCGCACGGCCTGTACCTTTTTGACGGAATGGCTTAGCGCCACCGCCAGATACTTGACTGCGTGTTTTCTGTGCTTTACTGCCCTGACGGCCGGCGGCCATATAAGCCGTAACCACCTGATGCACTAGAGCTTCATTGAAGTCCTTCCCGAAGGTGGCGTCAGATACTTCAACAGTAGAGCTATTGCTACCTACTACATTAAGATTCATGACTGTCCCCTCAAGCCTTAACTGCTGGTTTAACGATGACGTGCCCGGATGTTGCACCAGGTACTGCACCTTTCACCAACAGAAGATTACGTTCAGCGTCGACGCGCACGATTTCCAGCGTCTGGACAGTCACTTGCTCTGCGCCCATGTGGCCGGCCATTTTCTTGCCCTTCCAAACACGACCGGGAGTTTGACACTGACCAATAGAACCTGGCGCACGGTGAGACAAAGAGTTACCGTGGGTAGCGTCTTGCATACTGAAATTGTGGCGCTTGATGGCACCTTGGAAGCCTTTACCTTTCGAAGTTCCTGTCACATCGATCTTTTGACCCGCTTCGAAAATAGACACTCCAATTGTGTCGCCGACCTTCAGCTCACCGAGATCGTCGGCACGAAATTCACGTACCAGCTCACCCGCTTCAACACCCGCTTTAGCGTAGTGACCGGCTTCAGATTTTGTTACACGAGAAGCTTTGCGCTGACCAAAAGCAACTTGCACGGCTGCATAGCCATCGCTTTCGACAGACTTGATTTGCGCAACCCGGTTGGGGGTTACTTCAATAACCGTAACCGGCACTGACACACCTTCTGCAGTGAAGATGCGCGTCATACCAGCCTTACGGCCAATAACACCTATAGACATCTTTATTACTCCAATGTACGGGGCTTACTCCATACGGCATGCTTGCCGCGAGGTACCCGCTATGGCCGCTCCACTTGGAGCTGTTACACAGGAGGCGTTTGTCACTTGTTACCAAGCGGCCGCTAACAATAACGGCTAAAACAAACGCTTAACCCAGACTAATTTGAACATCAACGCCCGCTGCTAGATCTAACTTCATCAAGGCATCTACTGTTTTTTCAGTAGGCTCAACGATGTCCAGCATGCGTTTGTGTGTCCGCAACTCATATTGATCGCGTGCATCTTTATTCACGTGAGGAGAAACCAATACGGTGTAGCGCTCGCGCTTAGTAGGCAAAGGGATAGGTCCCCGTACCTGTGCGCCAGTACGCTTGGCCGTGTCGACAATCTCCTGCGTGGATGCATCGATCAAACGATGATCAAACGCCTTCAGGCGAATTCTGATCTTTTGGTTCTGCATGTGACCAAAACTCCGAAATTGTTAAACAGCATTACGCGCCCTCAGGCCTACTGAGGGACGCGCATTATATTGATGCGTCATGACGGTGTCAATGACGACATCCAATTAAAAAAAGGGGGCGCCAATCGACGCCCCCTTTCTTCACACGCCGCTTAACGCGGCAGGATCATCACTCGATGATTTTCGCTACAACGCCCGCACCAACGGTACGGCCACCTTCACGAATTGCAAAACGCAGGTTGTCTTCCATCGCGATGGGCGCGATCAGTGTCACTTCCATCTTAACGTTGTCACCTGGCATTACCATTTCTACGCCTTCTGGCAATTCACAGCTACCGGTTACGTCAGTTGTACGGAAGTAGAACTGGGGACGGTAACCTTTGAAGAATGGCGTATGACGACCACCTTCTTCTTTGCTCAGTACGTATACTTCGGCTTCGAACTTGGTGTGCGGCGTGATGGTGCCGGGCTTAGCCAATACTTGGCCACGCTCTACGTCATCGCGCTTAGTACCACGCAACAGGGCGCCTACGTTCTCACCCGCACGACCTTCGTCGAGCAGCTTGCGGAACATTTCAACACCGGTTACGGTGGTCTTCGTGGTTTCACGAATACCAACGATCGATACTTCATCACCAGTCTTAACAATACCGCGCTCGATACGGCCCGTTACTACGGTACCACGACCAGCGATAGAGAATACGTCTTCTACAGGCATCAGGAACGGCTGGTCAATCGCACGCTCAGGTTCTGGGATGTAAGAATCCAGTGTTTCCACCAGTTTCTTAACCGCAGTTGTACCCATTTCGTTGTCGTCTTTGCCTTCCAACGCCATCAGAGCAGAACCAATGATGATAGGCGTGTCGTCACCGGGGAAGTCGTACTGCGACAGCAGGTCACGCACTTCCATTTCTACCAGCTCCAACAACTCTTCGTCGTCGACCATGTCCGCTTTGTTCAGGAACACAACGATGTACGGTACACCCACCTGACGTGACAACAGGATGTGCTCACGCGTTTGTGGCATTGGGCCGTCAGCGGCTGAACAAACCAAAATTGCGCCGTCCATCTGCGCCGCACCGGTGATCATGTTTTTCACATAGTCAGCGTGCCCTGGGCAGTCAACGTGCGCATAGTGGCGCTCAGGTGAATCGTATTCAACGTGAGATGTGGCGATGGTGATACCACGCGCACGCTCTTCAGGTGCGTTGTCGATCTGGTCGAACGCACGCTTTTCGCCTGTTCCCCATACGTCGTAACAAACGCGCGTCAGGGCTGCAGTCAGTGTTGTTTTACCGTGGTCTACGTGACCAATGGTGCCCACGTTCAGGTGGGGCTTGCTGCGCTCAAAGGTTGCCTTTGACATAAAACCTGCCTCTCTTAATGTATTTTCTAGCCTACATAATAAAAGACAGGCTAGATGCCTGTCGTTTAAACTGGTGCTCACGACGCGACTTGAACGCGTGACCTCTCCATTACCAATGGAGTGCTCTACCACTGAGCTACGCAAGCATAACTATTTGGAGCGGGTAGCGGGAATCGAACCCGCATCATCAGCTTGGAAGGCTGAGGTGCTACCATTGTACCATACCCGCGAGCATGGAAATTGGTGGAGGGGGGCGGATTCGAACCACCGAAGCTTGCGCGGCAGATTTACAGTCTGCTCCCTTTAGCCACTCGGGAACCCCTCCGAACGGTGCTGCATTCTCCATATCCACCTATACAGTGTCAAGAAAAAATTTCTTTCTTAACAATTACTTAGCGATCTAGAGACTGGTTTACCACCGAAAACCGGCCGACATAGTAGCAGCTCTTAGGAATTTTGCAACCAACTACAGTCCATTCTCTGCAATGTCAGGTTGCCAGCGCTTCCAGTCACTGTACGCAGGGTTGCTGCACTGATCAACGAGGCACTCTCAGGCTGTGCTCGCAGCCACCACACCGAGGTGGTGCGTTCTATTTCACGTACGGTGACAGCCGGAATATCCGCGCTCAGTCGTTCATGCAAACCTACTGCATTGTCCCGACTGCGAAAGTAGCCCAAAGACAAAGCATTTCGATACTCGCCACTGGACACTAAGAAGCTCTCGATATTACGTTGATTCAATAAACGCAATTCACGCTCGGCGGACGCTGCGTTAATAAAAGGCGGAATATACACCCACCACAGTGGCTCAATAGGAACCTCTGAACTTAGAACCTCTACCGCAACCTCCAGACCGGACAACCGAATCCGGGCAGTTTCAGCTTCGCCTGCATTGGCAAACCGCCCGATAAACGCGCACTGTGGAGGCGTATCTCGCCGTGAGTCTCTGCTCGGATCACTTAATGCGGCCTCTGATACTTCCGCACGCATGGCAACGCCATCGGCTGAGTTGACTTCTGTCACGCTGTTGGCAGCGCTCGAAGGCTCCGCTAGAACAATAGAACCAAAACGCAGATCAGCCACTTCAGCTTGACCAGGGCTGTCGCTCGGCTCCGCAACAAACCCGAACCAAACACCAACGGCCAAATTCAAACCCAGTAAACTAATAACAATCCATCGCACTAGACGATCGCCTTACAATGTTGATTCCAAAACCCCAAACCCTGAAAGATTAAATCAGGAATATATAATGCATCGGGTATCCAGGGTGCGAGACGCGATGCATCACCGCCTGTCACTACGACACTCAGACCCGGCATCTCAGCTTTTCGCAATGCAACCATAGCACAGACCGCACTAACCCAGGCATTCGCAACCGCATGATTGGTGCTCGCACCCAAAGCCCGAGCTGGAGAATCCGGTCGATCCAAACCCATATCCGTTTCTTTTAGCAGACTATCAAACCACACTCGGTAGCCAGGCATTATCCAGCCACCGATATGATGGCGACCCCGCAACATATCTATGGTCACCGCAGTACCAGCATCAATCAAGCACACAGCACTGCCGGTTTCCGTCAAACCCAAGGCAACAGCACCAAGCATACCGACCCACCGATCGCTACCTAAGCGTTCTGTATCGTAATCACTGCTCAAGATTGAACGAGGAAACGTATGTGCAATATGCCACTGTGCTGTCGGGGCCAAGGTAAGCAACTCTTCCTGCACATTGGCACGGCGCACTGAAACCAGCACAACATCCTTTATGTTTTCCAAAATCTCATTTAACTCTACAGGCAATTCCAGCGGCATGTGGCGTGACAGGAACTGCCCGAAGCGCTCACCTAATGCCCAATGGACATAGGTATTCCCCACATCCATGAGCAACGGCTCACTTTGGTCGGACACTGATTTCGCCTCCGTTCAACGCCGTGCGTTCACCATTGCAAACGAACCAGAGACTGCCATCGTGGGCGACGCCTTGCGCTATACCGGAACGGATATTTTCACCCTGCAAGACATCAATCTGGCGTTCGTATAATACATCGAATGGCTTCCATTCTTGTGCATCGTATTGCGCAAACTGCGACTTAATTAAATCACCTAACACGCTTACAATTAAGCCTAACACATCCGTTCTACTGACTTCGTGACCCATTTCACGCGCCAAGGATGTCGCGGCTTGATCGACTGCTGAAAAGTCCTTCCGATTGATATTCATGCCAACACCCATGACCACATACATGACCCCAGACGGCAGGGTATGTAATTCGGTGAGAACACCGGCAATTTTGCCATCGTTAACGTACAGATCATTTGGCCATTTTACGCCTACGTTCTCCAGCCCCCACCCTTTTAGTGCTTTTGCCAAAGCAAAACCAGCAATGACACTGTAAGGTTTTATCCCTTCAACACCCTCTATGGGGAAGCCGAAGCTGACCGCCAGATCCTGCCCGAAAGCGTTTTGCCACGCTCGGCCACGGCGGCCTCGACCGCCACTTTGAAACTCAGTAGTAACAATGACGGGATGCGAAGCGAGTCGAAGCAGGGCCAATACATCATCATTGGTCGACGCAGTAATCAAATGCCGCTGAAACTGAAAACCTTGGGGGATCGTGAGTGCAGAAACATCTAACAACTTCACTCGTTCGTCCAAACGGTAACCTCGTCCAGAGATGGCATCAGTGCGCAGTCCCATAGAACTAAGTTCTTGCAGGCGTCTATTGATCACGGTACGCGACACGCCTAAATCAACCGCCAACGCCGAACCAGAGACAAATTCTTCTCGCTGGAGTCGCTTAAGGATATGTTCGTATTGAGAGATTTTGTCCATGATAAGTAGAGATAAGGGAGAGCGCGCATTATGACGCGTTGACCCGCGAGTGGCAATGTAACCAAGCCAAGGCATATCGACCTGCCTTGGAGGTTTGCTTGAGCCCATGTTGATGAACATTCCGCGGGCGTAGGGCGAGTGCTTCAAGGCGGCCTCCCGACCTGCCGTGGAGCGCCGGAGGCACACCCCGAAAGCCCGTTTTGGGGGCATGTTTGCCTTGCCTCAAAACCAAAAAACCCAGCACAAGGCTGGGTTCGTTGGTCTGTTAGGAGCTTGACGATGACCTACTCTCACATGGGGAGACC
>NZ_JBHSAL010000006.1:0-16502 GCF_042650105.1 Salinispirillum marinum
TGGACGGCGCAATTTTGGTTTGTTCAGCCGCTGACGGCCCAATGCCACAAACGCGTGAGCACATCCTGTTGTCACGTCAGGTAGGTGTACCGTACATCGTTGTGTTCCTGAACAAAGCGGACATGGTAGACGACGAAGAGCTGTTGGAGCTGGTAGAAATGGAAGTGCGTGACCTGTTGTCACAGTACGACTTCCCTGGCGACGACACGCCAATCATCATTGGTTCTGCTCTGATGGCGTTAGAAGGCAAAGACGACAACGAAATGGGTACAACTGCGGTTAAGAAACTGGTGGAAACACTGGATTCTTACATCCCAGAACCTGAGCGTGCGATTGACCAGCCGTTCCTGATGCCTGTAGAAGACGTATTCTCTATCGCTGGTCGTGGTACCGTAGTAACGGGCCGTATCGAGCGCGGTATTGTTAAGACTGGTGATGAAGTATCGATCGTTGGTATTCGTGAAACCACGAAGACCACCGTAACCGGTGTTGAAATGTTCCGCAAGCTGCTCGACGAAGGTCGTGCGGGTGAGAACGTAGGCGCCCTGTTGCGTGGTACTAAGCGCGATGACGTAGAGCGTGGCCAAGTATTGGCTAAGCCCGGCACCATCACGCCGCACACCAAGTTCGAAGCCGAAGTATACGTACTGAGCAAAGAAGAAGGTGGTCGTCATACGCCATTCTTCAAAGGTTACCGTCCCCAGTTCTACTTCCGTACAACTGACGTAACCGGTAGCTGTGAATTGCCAGAAGGCGTAGAAATGGTAATGCCAGGTGACAACGTTAAGATGGAAGTGACACTGATCGCGCCCATCGCGATGGAAGACAACCTGCGTTTTGCAATTCGTGAAGGTGGCCGTACCGTTGGTGCGGGCGTTGTAGCGAAAATCATCGAGTAATCCTTTCCAAGTTCGTGTTTTTGTTTGCAAAAACGGTCGGGCCGGTGTAATATCCGCCGCCCGATCGTGTGGTGCAGGCCAGTGGCTCAATTGGTAGAGCATCGGTCTCCAAAACCGAGGGTTGGGGGTTCGAGTCCCTCCTGGCCTGCCATTTTTGCACCATCTATTTTTCAAGGAATCAACATGGCTACACATGCTGCTAACAAAGGCGGAGCTTTAGATGCCCTGAAGTGGCTGGTCGTCATCACCCTATTGGCGGCGGCAGTGCTCGGGAATGGCTATTTTAGTCAAGTTGGCCTGCTGTATCGTGCAATTGGGGTGATTGTGGTGGTTCTGGCGGCCGTTGCAGTGGGTTTAACCACATTGCGTGGGCGCAAATTTAATCAGTTCCGCAAAGAAGCGTGGAACGAGCTGCGTAAAGTCATCTGGCCCAATCGTACAGAGACAACGCAAACCACCCTATTAGTATTGGTGGTTGTATTATTGGTGGCATTGCTGCTTTGGTTGTTTGACACCCTGATCAGTGCGTTGATCAGTATTTTCATCGGATAAAGAAGGAAGGCGTTAATGCGTTGGTACGTGGTACATGCCTACTCGGGCTATGAAAAACGTGTAGCGAGCACGCTGAAAGAGCGCGTTGAGTTGCATGGCATGCAAGACGCCTTTGGTGAAATTCTGGTGCCAACTGAAAGTGTCGTTGAAGTTAAAGACGGCAAGAAGCGTAAAAGCGAGCGTAAGTTCTATCCTGGTTACGTACTGGTTGAGATGGATATGAATGAGGCCAGTTGGCACCTTGTTAAAGGTACGCCAAGGGTGCTTGGGTTTATTGGTGGTACGGCGGAAAAACCTGCCCCATTAACGTCGCGTGAAGCTGATGCTATTTTGCAGCGTGTTAAAGACGGTGCAGAGAAGCCTACACAAAAGACCATCTACGAGCCTGGTCAGGCCATTCGTGTTATCGATGGGCCTTTTGCAGATTTCAACGGTACGGTTGAAAAGGTTAATTACGAGAAAAGTCGTTTACATGTGTCCGTAACGATTTTCGGACGTTCTACGCCGGTTGAGCTCGAGTTCACACAGGTAGAAAAAGTTTAAATCGATGCCTGCCGCATGTTCGGTGGGTATTTGTTGTTAATGGGGAGCTGAAAGGCGTTCGTACCCAAGTGAGGAAGCTATGGCTAAGAAAATCAACGCGTACATCAAGCTGCAAGTTGCAGCCGGTAAGGCAAATCCATCACCACCGGTTGGTCCTGCATTGGGTCAGCATGGTGTGAACATCATGGAATTTTGTAAAGCATTCAACGCTGAAACTCAGAGCATGGAGCCCGGCTTGCCGATCCCTGTTGTGATTACAGTTTACAGCGACCGTAGTTTTACATTCATCACCAAGACTCCACCAGCGTCTGTGTTGTTGAAGAAAGCGGCCGGTTTGAAAAGCGGTTCTGCTCGTCCAAACACAGAAAAAGTAGCCACGTTGTCACGTGCTCAATTGGAAGAGATAGCCAAGACCAAGGAGCCTGATTTAACTGCAGGTGATATGGATGCTGCGGTGCGTACCATTGCAGGTACAGCGCGTAGCATGGGCATCAATGTGGAGGGTGTATAAGATGGCTAAAGTTACTAAGCGTGCACGTGTCATCGCTGAGAAAGTCGATAACATGAAAGCCTACGCGGTTGATGACGCCGTAGCGTTGCTGAAAGAGCTTTCAACCGTTAAGTTTGCGGAGTCGGTCGATATTTCCATTAATTTGGGTGTTGATGCACGTAAATCAGACCAGAACGTGCGTGGCGCCACCGTGTTACCACATGGTACCGGTAAGGATGTACGTATCGCCGTATTTGCACAGGGTGCTGCTGCTGAAGCCGCGAAGGCCGCTGGTGCGGACGCTGTCGGTATGGAAGATCTGGCTGACCTGATGAAGGGTGGCGATCTTAACTTTGGTGTTGTTATCGCTGCACCTGACGCAATGCGCGTTGTTGGTCAGTTGGGCCAGGTTCTGGGTCCTCGTGGTCTGATGCCAAACCCGAAAGTTGGCACAGTAACACCTGATGTTGCAACTGCGGTTAAAAATGCTAAGGCCGGTCAAGCTCGTTTCCGTACAGACAAGAACGGCATTATCCACGCCAGCATTGGCAAGGTTTCTTTTGAGCCTGTTGCCATCAAAGAAAATGCTGAAGCTTTGATTGCTGAGCTGAAGAAGCTTAAGCCGGCCAATGCGAAAGGCGTGTACTTAAAGAAAATTACGTTGTCATCGACGATGGGTCCTGGCTTAACGCTGGATCAAAGTTCGTTGACGGTATAAAGAACTTTGGGGCTCCGTCAGGCTTTCGGGTTTGGCGGGGCTGTCAAAGACCGTAGGTGGTTCATTCAGTGAATCTTAATGTCCTACGCAGACGGTAAAGCCCACTCAGAATTATTGAGCTGGTTACTGGCCGTTATACGTTAACTCGGTTTTCGAACCGATCAATGGGAGAAGTAACGTGGCACTTAGACTCGAAGACAAGAAAGTTGTTGTCGCCGAAGTTAATAAAGTAGCCGCCAGCGCTCACTCTCTGGTTATCGCTGATGCGCGTGGTGTGTCTGTTGCAGACATGACCAAGTTACGCGCCGATGCTCGGGCGAACAATGTATACATGCGCGTAACGCGTAATACATTGGCTCGCCGAGCAGTTGCCGGTACCGAGTTTGAGAGCGCAGCCGATGCCTTCACTGGTCCTACTCTGTTGGCTTTTTCAATGGAAGACCCCGGTGCAGCAGCTCGCTTATTTAAAGAGTTTGCGAAAGCAAATGATAAGTTTGAAGTTAAAGCATTGGCTGTCGGTGGTGAGTTACTGGGTGCTGAGCAGATTGACCGTTTGGCCACCTTGCCTACACGCGATCAAGCGTTGGGTATGTTGGCAAACGTCATGCTGGCGCCAATTACGAAACTGGTACGCACTTTCAACGAAGTACCTACCAAGGTAACTCGTGCGGTGAATGCTGTCGCAGAACAGAAGAAAGCAGCCTGATTCTACTCGCTGCTTGAATAGATTATTTGGAGATTATTGAAATGGCTTTGTCAAAAGACGATATCTTGAATGCAATCGCTGAAATGTCTGTAATGGACGTTGTTGCATTGGTTGAAGCAATGGAAGAAAAATTCGGTGTTTCTGCACAAGCTGCTGTAGCTGTTGCTGCTGCTCCTGCTGCCGCTGCCGCTGCTGCTGAAGAGCAAACTGAATTTGACGTTATCTTGGCTTCTGCTGGTGAGAAGAAAGTAAACGTAATCAAAGTGGTTCGTGAAATCACTGGCGAAGGCCTGAAAGAAGCTAAAGCTATGGTAGATGGCGCTCCTGCTACTATCAAAGAAGGTGTTTCTAAAGCCGATGCAGACGCTCTGAAAGCGAAGCTGGAAGAAGCTGGCGCAACTGTAGAGCTGAAGTAATCATTACCCTTCAGGGGAATGATCAGAACGCATGGCTGGCGTCGTTTCGACGCCAGCCTTTTTGCCGTTCTAGGATTAATGCTTTTTTCCTTCATTATGAAGGCCGGACGCAAGTCCCAACGAACCGTCCACTAATGTGAGCTGGGGAACGCTAAATGGCTTACTCTTATACCGAGAAAAAACGTATTCGTAAGGATTTTGGGAAGATTCCACCTGTGATGGAATTGCCCTATCTGCTTGCGATTCAGATGGACTCCTACCGCAAATTTTTACAATCCGACCCCGAAGCAGAATCTGCTTCAGACATCGGCTTGCATGCGGCCTTTCAGTCCATTTTTCCTATCACCAGTTATTCCGGTAACGCTTCACTCGAATACGTAACTTATCGGCTGGGTGAGCCTGCATTCGATGTTAAAGAATGCCAACTGCGCGGTGTAACCTACTCTGCACCTTTGCGCGTCAAAGTCCGCTTGGTCATTTATGACAAAGAGTCTTCTTCGAAGGCCATTAAGGACATCAAAGAACAAGAAGTCTACATGGGTGAAATTCCCCTGATGACAGAAAACGTTACCTTCGTGGTTAACGGTACCGAACGAGTAATCGTTTCTCAGTTGCACCGTTCGCCCGGTGTGTTCTTCGATCACGACCGTGGTAAGACACACTCATCGGGTAAACTGTTGTTCTCAGCCCGAGTGATTCCTTACCGCGGCTCTTGGTTGGATTTTGAATTCGACCCGAAAGACAACGTGTTTGTCCGTATCGACCGTCGCCGTAAGTTGCCAGCCACCATTTTGCTGCGCGCTCTGGGTTACGAAAACCAAGATATGCTGGATATGTTCTTCGAAACTGTAGAGTTTCGTAAGGGCGATGTCCATTACCAAATGGCGTTTAAAGCGGATCACCTGAAGGGTGAAAACGCCAGTTTTGATATCGTCGATAACGACGGCAATATCATCATTGAAGCGGGTCGCCGTATTACCGCGCGTCACGTTCGCCTGATCGAAAAGGCCGGCATAGAGCACATCAATGTACCGGATGAGTACATCGTTGGTAAGACATTGGCGAAGTCCTTTGTAGACACCAAAACAGGTGAAATCATCGCACCCTGCAACGCTGAAATTACAGCAGATTTGTTGCAGAAGATCCGTGAGTCAGGCCAGCCGAGCTTGGAAGTTTTGTACACCAACGAGCTGGATTGCGGCCCTTATGTGTCTGAAACACTGCGTATCGATCCTTCGTCTACGCGCTTGGAAGCATTGGTCGAAATCTATCGCATGATGCGTCCTGGTGAACCGCCAACAAAAGAATCCGCAGAAGCGCTGTTTGAAAACCTGTTCTTCTCGGCTGATCGTTATGACTTGAGCACGGTCGGGCGGATGAAGTTCAACCGTCGTCTGGGGCGTGAGCATGATGAGGGCGGCGGTATTCTCAGTAAGGAAGACATTACTGAAGTATTGAAAACGCTGATCGATATTCGTAACGGCAAAGGTGAAGTTGATGACATCGACCACTTGGGTAACCGTCGCGTTCGTTCAGTGGGAGAGATGGCGGAGAATCAATTCCGGGTTGGCTTGGTGCGTGTAGAGCGCGCGGTGCGTGAGCGTTTGTCTTTGGCCGAAAGCGAAGGCTTGATGCCTCAGGATTTGATCAACGCCAAGCCGGTAGCGGCGGCGGTCAAAGAATTCTTTGGTTCCAGCCAGTTGTCGCAGTTCATGGATCAGAACAACCCGCTGTCAGAAGTAACGCACAAGCGTCGTGTTTCTGCGTTAGGGCCGGGTGGTTTGACCCGTGAACGCGCAGGCTTTGAAGTTCGTGACGTACACCAGACGCACTACGGTCGTGTATGTCCGATCGAAACGCCAGAAGGTCCAAACATTGGTTTGATCAACTCCTTAGCCACGTACGCCCGCACCAACCATTACGGTTTCTTGGAAACTGCTTATCGGGTGGTGAAAGGTGGTCAGGCGACAGATGAGATCGTTTATTTGTCGGCCATTGATGAAGGCAAGCATGTTATCGCGCAGGCCAACGTGCCGATGGATGACGAAAACCGCATCCAAGGTGAGTTTGTGCAGGTTCGCCATAAAGGTGAATTTACGCTAGCGCCCGTTGATTCGATTGATCTGATGGACGTATCGCCGCGCCAAGTCGTATCGGTGGCAGCAGCATTGATACCGTTCCTTGAGCACGATGATGCTAACCGCGCCTTGATGGGCTCGAACATGCAACGGCAAGCCGTGCCAACATTGCGAGCGCAGAAGCCTGTGGTCGGTACTGGTATTGAGCGTACTGTTGCTCGTGACTCCGGCGTGTGTGCTGTCGCACGTCGCGGTGGCGTGATTGAGACCGTTGATGCTACGCGCATTGTGGTGCGTGTTAATGACAGTGAAGTAGAAGGGGCAGAAGCTGGGGTAGATATTTATAACCTCACGAAGTACACCCGTTCGAACCAAAACACATGCATTAACCAGCGTCCAATCGTCAGCCAAGGCGACCAAGTAGAGCGGGGCGATATTTTGGCCGATGGTCCGTCCACCGATTTGGGTGAACTGGCACTGGGTCAGAACATGCGTATCGCGTTCATGCCGTGGAACGGTTACAACTTCGAAGACTCGATTCTGATTTCAGAAAAAGTGGTCAAAGAAGATCGTTTAACGACGGTTCACATTCAAGAGCTGACGTGTATTGCGCGTGACACCAAGTTAGGGCCGGAAGAGATTACGGCGGATATTCCTAACGTGGGTGAGTCTGCGCTGAGTAAGCTGGATGAAAGCGGTATTGTTTATGTCGGTGCCGAAGTAGGTCCTGGCGATATTCTGGTTGGAAAAGTAACGCCGAAAAGCGAAACCCAGCTGACGCCGGAAGAGAAGCTGTTGCGTGCCATTTTCGGCGAGAAAGCCTCGGATGTTAAAGACACGTCGCAACGCGTAAAAGGTGGCATGCGTGGCACGGTGGTTGATGTGCAGGTGTTCACCCGTGACGGTGTGGAAAAAGACGCGCGTGCAAAAGCCATTGAAAAACAGCAGATGGAAGAATTCCGTAAAGACTTGAAAGCGGAATATAAAATCATCGAGCAAGCAACGTTTGAGCGTTTAGCGAATGTGTTGGAAGGCGCGACCGTTAATGGCGGTGCTGGCATTGCTAAAGGCACCAAACTGACCAAAGAAATTTTGGTAGGTTTGACGCATAACGATTGGTTCACGCTGCGCTTAGCGGAAGAAGAGAAAGCTGCTGCATTGGAAAGTGCCGAGCAGCAATTGAAAGAAACCAAAGAAGACCAAGAGCGTCGCTTTGAAGTGAAGCGTCGTAAGGTCATGTCGGGTGATGATCTGGCGCCGGGTGTACTGAAGATCGTTAAGGTGTATTTGGCCGTTAAACGCCGGATTCAACCGGGCGATAAAATGGCCGGTCGTCATGGTAATAAAGGGGTTATCTCCAATATTATCCCGATCGAAGACATGCCATATGACGAAAAAGGTAATCCAGTTGATATCGTCCTGAACCCTCTGGGTGTGCCTTCGCGGATGAACGTAGGCCAGATCCTGGAAACGCACTTAGGTGCGGCGGCCATGGGTATTGGTGAGCGTATCAATGACATGTTGCGCGAGCAGCGTGCAGTGAGCGAAGTACGCCAATATCTGGACAAGGTATACAACACCGTAGGTACAACCTACCGCAAAGAAAACCTGGATGAGCTGAACGACAAAGAGATTTTGGAGTTGGCGGGTAATCTGCGCGGCGGCCTGCCCGTCAGTACACCGGTCTTTGACGGTGCCAAAGAGCACGAAGTCAAGGCGCTGCTGGAGTTGGCTGAATTGCCAAGCTCAGGGCAGATTCAGTTGTGGGATGGTCGCACAGGCGAGCCTTTTGAGCGTCAAACGACGGTCGGCTACATGTATATGCTGAAGTTGAACCACTTGGTTGACGACAAGATGCATGCGCGGTCAACCGGTTCGTACAGCTTGGTTACCCAGCAGCCTCTGGGTGGTAAAGCGCAGTTCGGTGGTCAGCGTTTCGGGGAAATGGAAGTGTGGGCGCTGGAAGCCTATGGTGCTGCTCATACCCTGCAGGAAATGTTGACGGTTAAATCGGACGACGTGAATGGCCGTACGAAGATGTATAAAAACATCGTCGATGGTGACCACCGCATGGAGCCGGGTATGCCTGAGTCGTTTAACGTGTTGATCAAAGAAATTCGGTCACTCGGCATCGACATCGAACTGGAACACGACTAAGCGCCACAGTGTTTACTGTATCGCGGCCACAACGGATGTGGCCAGTGCTCACCCGGGTTTGGGTGAGCGATCATGGGTAATTGGGGCAAGGCGCGTGCGTTGCTCCCATCATTAACTAGCTGAGGCAGTTATATGAAAGACTTATTAGGTCTGCTTAAGGCGCAAAGCCACGAGGAAGAATTCGACTCGATTCGAATCGGCTTGGCATCGCCTGAGATGATTCGCTCTTGGTCCTTTGGTGAAGTGAAAAAGCCGGAGACCATTAACTACCGTACCTTCAAGCCGGAGCGTGATGGCTTGTTCTGTGCGCGTATTTTTGGGCCAATTAAAGATTACGAATGCTTGTGCGGTAAGTACAAGCGATTGAAGCATCGTGGTGTCATTTGTGAGAAGTGTGGTGTTGAAGTCACACAAGCCAAAGTGCGCCGCGAGCGTATGGGTCACATTGAATTGGCCGCGCCGGTTGCCCACATTTGGTTTTTGAAATCCTTGCCATCGCGCATTGGTTTGATGCTGGACATGACCCTGCGTGATATCGAGCGGATTCTCTATTACGAATCATTCGTTGTTATTGAGCCCGGCATGACCACGCTGGAAAAAGGTCAGTTGTTGTCTGATGAAGATTACTATCAGGCGATCGAAGAGTTTGGTGACGACTTCGATGCCCGTATGGGTGCCGAAGCGATTCAACAGTTGTTGAAAGACATCAAAGTCGAACAAGAAATCGCTCAGTTGCGTGAAGAAATTCCGGCAACCAACAGCGAAACGAAAATCAAGAAGCTGTCCAAGCGTCTGAAGATTTTAGAAGCCTTCCACAAGTCAGGTAACGACCCTGAGTGGATGGTGATGACCGTCCTGCCTGTTCTACCGCCGGATTTGCGTCCGTTGGTGCCGCTGGATGGTGGACGTTTTGCAACGTCTGATTTGAACGATTTGTATCGTCGCGTGATTAACCGCAACAACCGCTTGAAGCGTCTGTTGGAGCTGAATGCGCCGGATATCATCGTGCGTAATGAAAAGCGCATGTTGCAAGAATCCGTCGATGCGTTGCTGGATAACGGTCGTCGTGGTCGTGCCATCACCGGTTCTAATCGCCGTCCTTTGAAGTCACTGGCTGACATGATCAAAGGTAAGCAAGGTCGTTTCCGGCAAAACCTGTTGGGTAAGCGCGTGGACTACTCTGGCCGTTCGGTCATCGTGGTGGGTCCAACCCTGCGTTTGCATCAGTGCGGTCTGCCGAAAAAAATGGCGTTGGAGCTGTTCAAGCCGTTTATCTACAGCAAGCTCGAGTTGCGTGGTTTGGCGACAACGATTAAAGCCGCCAAGAAAATGGTTGAGCGTGAAGAAGCGATTGTTTGGGATATCCTGGACGAAGTCATACGCGAGCACCCGGTATTGCTGAACCGTGCACCAACCTTGCACCGCTTGGGTATTCAAGCGTTTGAGCCGACCCTGATTGAAGGTAAAGCGATTCAGTTGCACCCGCTGGTGTGTGCGGCTTACAACGCCGACTTCGACGGTGACCAGATGGCGGTGCACGTACCGCTGACCTTGGAAGCACAGTTAGAAGCGCGGGCATTGATGATGTCCACCAACAACATACTGTCGCCTGCCAACGGTGAGCCGATCATCGTGCCGTCGCAAGACGTGGTGTTGGGTCTGTATTACATGACGCGTGACCGCATCAATGACAAAGGCGAAGGCATGATTTTCGCTGATGTTAAAGAAGTGCAGCGTGCGTATGGTGCGGGTGTGGTCGGTTTGCAAGCACGGATTAAGGTGCGTGTGCGCGAAGTGATCAAGCTTGACGGTGAAGTTGAAGAGCGGACGTCGATTCAAGACACCACCGTGGGCCGGGTTATTCTGTACACCATCGTACCTGAAGGCTTGCCCTTTGAGCTGGTGAACCGTGCGATGAAGAAAAAGGCGATCTCTCAATTGTTGAATGAGAGTTATCGTCGTGCTGGTTTGAAAGATACCGTTATCTTTGCTGACCAGATCATGTACATGGGCTTTTCGTACGCAACGCGCAGTGGTTCGTCCATCGGGGTGAATGACTTCGAGATTCCGGCGAACAAAGGCGACATCTTGGGTAAAGCCGAAGCCGAAGTGCAGGAAATCCAAGAACAGTACGAAGGCGGCCTGGTAACACAAGGCGAGAAATACAACAAAGTGGTCGACATCTGGTCACGGGCGAATGAAAACATCGCGCGTTCGATGATGGAATCCATCGGTAAAGAAAAAACCATTGATAAGAACGGTGATGAAGTCGATCAAGAATCGTTCAACTCCGTTTATATCTATGCCGACTCTGGTGCTCGTGGCTCCCCAGCGCAGATTCGTCAGTTGGCCGGTATGCGTGGTCTGATGGCGAAGCCTGATGGGTCGATCATCGAGAACCCCATCAAGACAAACTTCCGTGAAGGTTTGTCGGTCGGTGAATACTTTATCTCTACGCACGGTGCGCGGAAAGGTTTGGCGGACACGGCCTTGAAAACGGCCAACTCCGGGTACTTGACGCGTCGTTTGGTTGACGTAGCACAAGATGTTGTGGTCACCGAGATCGATTGTGGCACCCTCAATGGGGTTAAAGTTGAGCCGGTCATTGAAGGCGGTGATGTCGTGGTTGCCCTGGGCCAGCAGGTTCTGGGTCGTGTCGTCGCGCAAGATGTCATGATGCCAGGCACGGATGACGTTGCAGTGCCTGCCGGTACGTTGCTGGATGAGGCTTGGGTCGTCAAGATTGATGAGTGGGGTATAGACCAAATCATAGCGCGCTCAACCATCACTTGTGACACCCTGCACGGTATCTGTGCTAAGTGCTACGGTCGTGACTTGGCGCGTGGTCACTTGGTTAATATCGGCGAAGCAGTGGGTATCATTGCGGCGCAATCGATCGGTGAGCCAGGCACCCAGTTAACGATGCGTACGTTCCACATCGGTGGTGCAGCATCCAGTTCATCGGCTATTGACAACGTGCAAGTGAAGCACGGTGGCAAGGTGCGGATGCACAACACCAAAACCGCTGAGCGTGAAAACGGTGAGTTGGTAACGGTGTCGCGCTCATCGGTGTTGGCGATTACCGATTCGGCCGGTCGCGAGCGTGAGCGCTATAAATTGCCCTACGGTGCTACCGTACTGGTGCGTGAAGGCGATGCGGTTGACGCAGGCCAGATCGTGGCGAAATGGGATCCGCACACGCATCCTATAATTTCCGAATTTAAGGGTAAGGTGCAATTCATTGGCTTGGACGATGGTGTCACCATCAACGCCAAGTTGGATGAGTTGACCGGTGTATCCAGCATTGAAGTGATCCCGCAAAAGGATCGTAACAGTGCCGGTAAAGACATCCGCCCAATGCTGAAATTGTTGGACAGCAAAGGCAAAGAGATTAAGTTCGGTGATTCCGATCAGCCCGTACAGTATTTCTTGCCTGATGGTTCCTTGTTGAGCCTGAGCGATGGTCAAAGCGTTAACGTGGGTGACGTATTAGCGCGTATCCCACAAGAAACGTCCGGTAACAAAGACATCACGGGTGGTCTGCCACGGGTGGCTGACTTGTTTGAAGCGCGGAAGCCTAAAGAACCGGCAATTCTCGCCGAGATCTCGGGGACCATTGGTTTTGGTAAAGAAACCAAAGGTAAGAAGCGCTTGATGATCACCGCGTCTAACGGTGACGCCTATGAAGAACTGATCCCGAAATGGCGTCAATTGAGTGTGTTCGAAGGTGAAACGGTCGAAAAAGGTGAGTTGATCTCCGACGGTCCGTTGAATCCGCACGACATCTTGCGTCTGTTGGGTGTTGAAGCGCTGTCGCAGTACATTACGGAAGAAATTCAGGAAGTGTATCGCTTACAGGGCGTGGTCATTAACGACAAGCATATTGAAACCATCGTGCGTCAGATGCTGCGTAAAGTGATCATCGTTGAGCCCAACGACACGCACTTCATCAAAGGTGATCAAGTTGAATTCACCGCCGTTCAGCAAGCCAATGCTGAAATGGAAGCCGCCGGTAAGTTGCCAGCGTCCTATGAGCGTGTGTTGTTAGGTATTACGAAGGCTTCGTTGGCCACTGAATCGTTCATTTCTGCTGCATCGTTCCAAGAAACGACGCGCGTTCTGACCGAAGGTGCGGTAACGGGCAAACGTGATTATCTGCGTGGTTTGAAAGAGAACGTGGTCGTGGGGCGTTTGATCCCAGCGGGTACGGGCTTGGCCTACCATGCCGAGCGCAAACGTAAGCGCGAAGAGCGTCTGAACAGCAATGGCCGCCCAACGGTCAGCGCCAGTGATGTCGAAGCCGCGTTGAGCGAAGCGTTGAATAAATAAGCGCAAATAGTACGGCTTGACTAAAAATCAGTCGGGCCCTATCATTCGCGTCCTTTTATTGTCCCGGACCCCTGTCCGGGACAATTCATTGTTTAGAAGCAAAAACTGGAGAAGGCTGAATGGCAACCATTAACCAATTGGTTCGCAAGCCACGTAAGCGCAAAGTGATCCCTAGTGACGTTCGTGCGTTACAGGCGTGTCCGCAGCGTCGTGGTGTTTGTACGCGCGTGTATACCACTACCCCGAAAAAACCAAACTCTGCGCTGCGTAAAGTATGTCGTGTGCGTTTGACCAACGGGTACGAAGTGTCCTCTTACATCGGTGGTGAAGGCCACAACTTGCAAGAGCACTCAGTCGTACTGATTCGTGGTGGTCGGGTAAAAGATTTACCAGGCGTGCGTTACCACACAGTACGTGGTGCTCTGGACTGTGCTGGCGTTGCCAAGCGTCTGCAAGCACGTTCTAAGTACGGTACCAAGCGCGCTAAGAAGTAATCGTAATTTTTAATTTGTCGTTTCTATTTGCTTTACGTAACTAGATAAGAGTAAGGCCGGACAAGACATTAAGTTGTCATGGTTTCGGATTACCCTGAAGACCTAATACAGAGGGCTTATCATGCCAAGAAGACGTGTTGTCGCCAAACGCGACGTATTGCCAGATCCGAAGTTTCACAATCAAACTTTGGCCAAATTTATGAACCACGTAATGGTCGACGGTAAGAAATCTATCGCCGAGCGTATCGTGTACGGCGCGCTCGCCAAAATTGAAGAGCGTACCAAGAAAGATCCTATCGAAGTATTCGAAGCTGCCTTAGAAGCGGTTGCCCCGATGGTGGAAGTTAAATCCCGCCGTGTCGGTGGTGCAACGTATCAGGTGCCTGTAGAAGTGCGTCCTGAGCGTCGTCAAGCACTGGCCATGCGCTGGCTGGTAGATTGCGCGCGTAAGCGTGGCGAGAAGTCGATGGATTTGCGGTTGGCCGGAGAATTGGCTGACGCAGTAGAAGGTAAAGGCGCCGCCGCGAAGAAACGTGAAGACGTTCACCGCATGGCCGAAGCCAACAAAGCCTTCTCACATTTTCGCTTCTAAAAAACAGGGGAAAGAATCGTGGCTCGTAAGACTCCGATTGAACGCTATCGTAACATCGGTATTTGTGCGCACGTTGATGCGGGCAAGACCACTACCACTGAACGTATCCTGTTCTATACCGGTTTATCTCATAAGATCGGTGAAGTGCATGACGGTGCTGCAACGACTGACTGGATGGAGCAGGAGCAAGAGCGTGGTATTACCATTACCTCGGCTGCTGTAACAACCTTCTGGAAAGGCATGCGTGCTCAGTTTGACGAGCACCGCATTAACGTTATCGACACCCCTGGGCACGTAGACTTCACCATCGAAGTAGAGCGCTCATTGCGCGTACTTGACGGTGCGGTTGTTGTATTGTGTGCTTCCTCTGGTGTGCAGCCACAAACCGAAACGGTTTGGCGTCAAGCCAACAAATATGAAGTGCCGCGCATGGTGTTCGTCAACAAGATGGACCGTGCGGGCGCAAACTTCATGCGCGTCGTAAACCAAATGAAAGATCGTTTGGGTGCGAAAGCCGTACCTATCCAGTTGCCAATCGGTGCGGAAGACGACTTTAAAGGTGTTATCGACCTCATTAAAATGAAAGCTATTTTGTGGAATGAAGAAGATCAAGGTATGACCTTTGATTACGCTGACATTCCTGCGGACATGCTTGAAGAAGCCGAAGAAGCACGTAGCAACATGGTGGAAGCTGCCGCCGAAGCGAACGACGATTTCATGAACAAATATTTGGAAGGCGAAGAGCTGACCGAAGACGAAATCAAAGCTGGCCTGCGTGCTCGTACCTTGGACAACGACCTGATTCTGACGCTGTGTGGTTCAGCCTTTAAGAACAAGGGCGTACAGGCTGTGCTGGATGCGGTCATTGAGTTCATGCCAAGTCCGACCGAAGTTAAAGACATTGAAGGTGTATTGGAAGACGGCGAAACCGTTGCGCGTCGTATTTCAAGCGATGACGAGCCTTTTGCCTCTTTGGCGTTCAAAATTGCCACCGACCCCTTCGTCGGTACGCTGACGTTTATTCGCGTTTACTCTGGGGTGTTGAACTCAGGTGACGGCGTGGTGAACTCGGTTAAAGGCAAGAAAGAGCGTGTGGGCCGTATGGTTCAGATGCACGCGAACGACCGCCAAGAGATCAAAGAAGTGCGCGCTGGTGATATCGCTGCTCTGGTCGGTATCAAAACTGTTACCACAGGTGATACGTTGTGTGATCCTAACAACATCATCACCTTGGAGCGCATGGACTTCCCTGAGCCGGTAATCCAGGTTGCTGTGGAGCCAAAATCGAAAGCAGACCAAGAGAAAATGGGCGTTGCTTTGGGTAAGTTGGCGCAGGAAGATCCTTCTTTCCGTGTTCATACAGACGAAGAAACCGGTCAGACCATCATTGGTGGTATGGGTGAGTTGCACCTCGACATCATCGTTGACCGTATGAAACGTGAGTTTAAGGTTGAAGCCAACATCGGTGCACCACAAGTAGCTTACCGTGAGAAAATCCGTCAGTCGTGCGAAATTGAAAGTAAGTTCGTGCGCCAGTCGGGTGGTCGTGGTCAGTACGGTCACGTAGTGGTGCGGTTTGAGCCGAAAGAAGGTGACGACCTTGAGTTCGTCAATGAAATCGTTGGTGGTGTCGTACCTAAGGAATACATTCCTGCGGTAGAAAAAGGCATCGCCGAGCAGATGAAAAACGGTATTCTGGCGGGCTATCCATTACTGGGCTTGCGTGCCACCTTGATCGACGGTTCATATCACGACGTTGACTCCAACGAAATGGCGTTTAAAGTCGCTGCTTCGATGGCTGTGAAGAAACTTGCCGAGAAAGGTAATCCTGTATTGATGGAGCCTATGATGAAAGTCGAAGCGGTAACGCCAGAAGACTACATGGGTGACGTCATGGGTGACTTAAACCGTCGCCGTGGATTGGTGCAAGGTATGGACGACAGTCCATCCGGTAAAATCATCAACGCTGAAGTTCCGCTTTCTGAGATGTTTGGTTATGCCACGGATCTGCGTTCTATGTCACAGGGCCGTGCGTCCTACACCATGGAATTCTCGCAGTATTCAGAAGCACCGAACAACATCGCGGAAGCCATTATCAAGAAGGCCTGATCCATCAGGCCCCTATTTAGCATATTGAGGTAAATTGACATGTCAAAGGCAACCTTTGAGCGCAGCAAGCCCCACCTGAACGTGGGCACCATTGGTCACGTAGACCACGGTAAAACAACACTGACTGCAGCCCTGACGCGCGTTTGTTACGACGTATGGGGAACAGGCGAAAAGCGTGCGTTCGACCAGATCGACAACGCACCTGAAGAGCGTGCGCGTGGTATCACCATCGCCACATCTCACGTTGAATATGATTCACCTGAGCGCCACTACGCGCACGTTGACTGCCCTGGGCACGCTGACTATGTGAAAAACATGATCACCGGTGCGGCGCAGATGGACGGCGCAATTTTGGTTTGTTCAGCCGCTGACGGCCCAATGCCACAAACGCGTGAGCACATCCTGTTGTCACGTCAGGT
>NZ_JBHSAL010000008.1:0-103009 GCF_042650105.1 Salinispirillum marinum
CGAACTCAGACGTGAAACGAGGTATCGCCGATGGTAGTGTGGGGTCTCCCCATGTGAGAGTAGGTCATCGTCAAGCTCCTAATGAACAACCCCGCCCTGCACTCAGTGCGGGGTTTTTTATTAGCTTCAAGAAATGACCTACTCTCGAGTAGGGTGATGCGCGGTGGGCAAAGCCCATTGAAAGCCCCTTAACGGGGCTTTCAAAGCAAAGAACGCACGCAGCTGTGCTGCGGGCTGGGCCATCGTCAAGCTCCTAACAGACCAACGAACCCAGCCTTGTGCTGGGTTTTTTGGTTTTGGGGCAAGGCAAACATGCCCCCAAAACGGGCTTTCGAGGTGTGCCTCCGGCGCTCCACGGCAGGCCGGGAGGCCGCCTTGAGGCACACGCCCTACGCCCGCGGAATGTTCATCAACATAGGCTGCTATAAACGCACGCAGCTGTACTGCGGGCCGGGCCATCGTCAAGCTCTTAAATGACACCAAGAGTTCGGCTTAGTGCTAGTGATTGAGGTCGAAGTTACAATTTAAACTGGCGAACCAGTGTTTGTGTTTCCTGCACTGTATCTTGTATTGTGACCACGTCGCGCTGAATCATCTCACCAAACTCTGCGTTTTCCTTCGCTAAATCATTGATGTGGGTGACATGTCCACTGATGGATTCGGTGACACTCTCTTGCTCGCGAGCATTTTCGGCAATTTGCGTGATCAGTTCGGATAACTCCTGTACTTGCTCAACCATGCGGGTGATTTCGGCACTCACTTCAGTGGAAGTGGCGCGGTTATCCTGTGCCAATGATGATGCTTGCTCTGCGGATGTTAGTGCCGCTTGTGCGGCATGGCCTAGGCGTTCAATTACCCCCGATATCTGCTTTGTGGATTCTGCTGAACGAGTGGCTAATGTGCGCACTTCATCGGCCACTACGGCAAAGCCACGACCTTGCTCGCCTGCACGAGCGGCTTCAATGGCAGCATTCAAGGCCAGCAAGTTGGTTTGCTCTGCAATGGTGCTGATGACGCTGAGAGCGCCGCTAATCTCGGTTGTTAGGCTAGCTAGGCTATTAATTTTCTCTTGTGTATCACTCATGTATTGACTGACCTGTTCGGATTTCTTGGCTGAGTTTTGTACGCGCTCACCAGAAGTCTGTGCTTGTACGGCAACACCTTGAGTGATTTGGCTAACCGACAAAGCACGTTGGGCGACTTCGCCTGCTGAAGCGGACAATTCATTAATCGCCGTCGCAACCTGATCGGTTTCCAGTAGTTGATTCTGCATGTTATGTGATGCTTGTACGCTGGAGGTAGCAAAACGCTCGGAGATGACTTTTAATCCATCAACGCCATCGCGAACGGTGCCAAACGCTTGCGCTAGAGACAATGTCATACTGTTCAGGTCGCTGGCCAAACGAGCAAATTCATGTTTGCCGTTCACATGAAAATGGGTCGTTAAATCTCGACTGATCAGGCTACGAATCGGCGTAATAAGGTTATTGATCGCTTGGGCTGCGGTTCGCCCAATGAAAACGGTTGCGGTTCCTGTTATCAAAATAATGACAGAAATGATGACCAACATCAGGCTCTGTACGCGATCAATCGTATCCAGAATGCGGCCACTGCCTGTTGCTACCAAGTCGTCAAGAATGTCGTCAACACTGGACATAGAGGTCTGAAAGCGCGTGAAGTTGGCGTTTAAGTCAGCTTCGGTAGAGCTTCTGAGTGCACGCCAGTCGCGATTTACATTCTGTTGGGCGGCAATAACGGCGGGCACGCCTGATCCCGCATCTATGACGCCATTTAAGGTGTTTAACCAGCGATCACCGTCACTCTCCAGGGCGGTTGTAGTTCGACCGGCCTGTGCTTCTAGGTAGAAATTCAACGCCGTGATATTGAGATTCTTTACAGCCACCGTACCTGGTATGAGGGTTTGCGGAAAATATCCGGCTAAAGCTTTTGATAGATTAAGACCAATCAATGCAATGACTGCAGTCAGGACGATGGCTAATATTTGTGCAATGAGAAGTGCACGCATTTTTCCGAGAATGGTCATAGTAATGGATTACCTATTGAATTCAGATGCTAATTTGACTTATCGGCAGATGAGTACGGTGGTTGAGAGTTGCCATAGCAAAGACTCTCTGTACACTGACTAACAGTGACGATTCACTGTCTACCTGAATTACCGAGGTGCCTATGCCCCAACTTGTTGTCGATGAGCTTCTGCCTTTGCTGAAATCAATAGAGCATAGGGGTGCCAAAACTATCGCTTGGGAAGCGGCGTTGCATCGGTTGTTGCAGGCCAGTCAGTTTGCCAGCCAAACGCTGGCCCGTTGGCCAGAAATGTTAGAACCCATTATAGCTGCGTTACCGGATACAGAGAATTTTGCCGAGCAACGTTTGGTTCATTATTGCCAGAACGTCAGTAGTGAAGATGAGTTCATGTCAGCTTTGCGCGTGTGGCGTAATGAACAGCAGGTGTATTTGATTTGGCAGGAGGTTTTAGAAAGTCCTGAATTGCCCGTTCGATTGACCCGGATTTCTCATGTCGCGGATCTCGGGATTACTGCCGCAGAGGACTTCGCCGTAGCCCAGTTGGTGAAGAAATATGGATCGCCTGCCCTGTGCCCTTTTAGCAGCCAGCCCCAGCGTTTGGTGGTGCTCGGGATGGGGAAATTAGGGGCCGAGGAACTCAACCTGAGCTCTGACATTGACCTTATTTTTGCCTATCCAACGGAAGGTGAAACGAAGGGTGAGCGCAAGGTGACCCATGGCGAGTTCTTTACCCGCGTGGGTCGTAAGATCATTCAGTACTTAGATCAACGGACCGTTGATGGCTTTGTGTATCGCGTGGATATGCGTTTGCGTCCGAATGGTCAGAGTGGGCCATTGGCACTGAACTTCCGTGCTACGGAAACCTATTACCAGGACCAAGGGCGCGATTGGGAGCGCTATGCCTTGATCAAAGCACGTCCTGTTACCTCAGTAGCGGTCGCTGAGCAGGCCTTGATGCCTCCGTTAAAAGCCTTTGTGTTTCGTCGCTACGTGGATTACCAAGTGCTGGATGCCTTACGCGAGATGAAACAACGGATTGCTGCCGAAAACCGGCGTCTGCAACGGCAGGCAAATATTAAATTGGGGTCAGGCGGGATTCGTGAGGTCGAGTTTATTGTGCAGGCGCTGCAGCTCATTCAGGGCGGACAGTCACATGGCTTACAGAATCCCAATATTTTTGCCGCAATGGACACGATTCGGCAGGAGCAACTGTTACCAGAAGGCGTCTGCACAGAACTGATGCACAGTTACCAAGCCTTACGCCGTTTAGAGCATCTGATTCAAGCACAGGAGGACAAACAAACACAAGAGCTGCCGGTTGATGATGAATGGCGACAGCGGCTGGCAGAGACGCTGGGCTATCAGGATTGGACATCGTGTCTGGACTGGGTTGACAACATTCGAGGGGCGGTTAGCAAACACTTCGATGCCTTTATTGCTCCGCCTGAAGAAGTGATGGATGTCGAGCATCCGTGGGAGCCATTTTGGCTTGAACCCCAAAAGGCAGATTGGCAGGCTGATTTTGGTGCGCATGCCGACGCGCTGCGCAGCGCCATTGAGCACCTGCGTGCCGATGCAGAAAAGTACCACCTCTCTGACATCGCATTGGCGCGGTTGGATCGTTTTATGCCGTTGCTCTTGAATGAGCTGTCGCGCTTGCAACACCCCGCAGAAGCCATGAATCGACTGATTCCAGTGATCAGTGGTGTGCTGCGACGAAGTGCCTATTTGATCATGTTGGTTGAGAACCCGGCAGCGATTCGTGAGCTCGTGAAGCTCGTCATGCTCAGCCCATGGGTGGCCGACCAGTTGGTGGACAAGGCCTATCTATTGGACGAGTTGACCGACCCAAATGAGTTGTACCGCTTGCCCAGCCGACGAGTTTTGGCCGATGATCTCAAGCAGCGCTTGTTGCGCTTGCCCGATGATGACTTGGAACAACAAATGGAACAGTTGCGCCATTTCCGGCACAGCCGAGTGTTGCGGGCGGCAGCTTGTGAATTGACGGGCAATTTGCCGCTCATGAAAATCAGTGACTATCTGACCTACACGGCGGAAGAGGTTTTACAGCAGGTATTGTGGCTAGCTTGGGAGCAAATGACGGAAAAATACGGCATTCCAACGCGGGTTGATGGTCACTTGTGCGACCCTGACTTTGTCATCATGGCCTATGGAAAAATGGGCGGGTTGGAACTGAGTTATGAATCTGACTTGGATTTAGTGTTCATTCATGACGGCGCACCACAGGGGCAAACCCGTGGTGTGAAGCCCGTAGACAATAATGTGTTCTTTATGCGTTTGGGCCAACGCATCATTCACTTAATGACCACACAAACACCTTCCGGCATTTTATATGAGGTGGACATGCGCCTGCGGCCATCCGGGAACTCGGGTATGTTGGTGTCTTCATTAACTGCCTTTCAGGCCTATCAAGAAAAAGAAGCTTGGACTTGGGAACACCAAGCGTTAGTGCGTGCACGTGTGTTAGCCGGATGTCCCAAGTTGAAAGAGCGGGTAGAAGCGGTGCGCGCCAACATTTTACGCCGACCTAGAGACGGCGTCCGATTGTGGGAAGACGTTACCGCCATGCGCGACAAGATGCGCAGCAATTTGGGCACACCCGCAACGCGCCGTGCCGAAGAATATAACGTCAAACAAGACCCCGGTGGAATCGTAGATATTGAGTTTTTGGTGCAGTATTTGTTGCTGAAACACATCTCTGAAGTACCGGAGTTGGTGCTGTGGTCTGATAACATGCGCTTGTTGGAAACCCTTGCCGACCATGGGGTGCTGACGCAAGAACAACGTACTGCACTGAGTACGGCGTACTTGCAATGGCGACAAGAAGTGCATCGGCAAGCGTTGCAGAATGGCGGCGGTAAATTGATCAGTGTCGCCGAGCGGGCGCAATTTGAAACCACCATTGCTACCGTTACCGAGCATTGGGAACGCTTGGTTGTGGCGGCTAAGCCTACTTAGTAGATCTTGGGCTCGCCTTCCGGGCGGGTTTTAAAGCGCTTATGCAGCCACAGGTATTGTGCTGGATTCTCCCGTATACGAGCCTCAAGCCATCCATTGTACGCCGTGGTATCGGCTTCAATATCGCCACTGTTCATTCCGGTATGCTCTGCGAGGTAGATCTCATAGCCTTGTCGGGTACGAATATGATGGGTGAGGAAAATGCGTGCTTGGGCGACGTGGGCGAGTTTAGCTGTAGCGGTTACGGTGGCCGTTGGCAGCCCGAAGAAGGGGACGAAAATAGACCGTTTACGCCCCAGATCTTGATCCGGTGCGTAAAAAATAATTCGACCCTGCTTTAATCGTCGAATCATACTGCGCATGTCATTTTTTTCGATCAATGCCTCGACATAACGCAGACGTCCCCGGCATTGAAAATAATTCATCAGTGGATTGTCATGTGGGCGATGCAAGGTGTCATAGTCCAGCACGGTGCCGAGCAGCGCACCACAAATATCAACCGAGGAAAAATGTGCACCCAGCAACAGGATACCCTGCCCGGTTTCAGCGGCTTGTTTTAGCGCTTCTAACTGGTGGACTTGCCACTGAATGGATAAGCGAGACGGCTTAGAAAACCAAGCCATACAGGTTTCAGGTAAGGCTTTACCGGACTCTCGGAATACGGCTTTTACCAGCTCGTGTTGTTCCTCCGGTGTGCGTTCGGGAAAGGCCAGTGCAATGTTCTTCTTGGCCACCTGGCGGCGACTGCCAATCACATAATAAAACAGGCGACCTAAACCACTGCCAAACGCCATTTGCACCCGATAAGGTAAGTGAGCAATTACCCACATCAAGCCCAGCAATACCCAAACAGCCCAGTAGCGGGGGGCAAACCAAGCTCTATCAAGTATAGGGGTTTGGGTCATCACGATAATGCTGAGCCTATGCAAACAGTCAGGCTGTGCATTGTACGCGAATGTGCGCTCGTGTTAAGACCGTGTAGGCCGATATAATGTTGTTAACATTCAATTGGAAAAGCGTTTCCGCATGAGCACCAGGCCCGCCCAACGTCAGGATATCACCGCCATTTACCGTGCACTGAGCAGCGTGATTGCCGAACAACACTATTTGATGAGCGCACATAAGCCCGACCTACCGCATTTTTCACGCTTTCTGGAGGCCAATCTTGAACGTGGTTATCCCGTTTTGGTGGCGGAAGAGGGTAGGCATGTGGTGGGGTGGTGCGATGTGTACCCGCGTGGCCCGGATGTGCAACGCCACGTGGGGCGCTTGGGTATGGGCGTGGTGGCGCATTTTCGAGGCCGTGGACATGGTAAGCAATTACTCACGGAGGCAATAGCGGCCAGTTGGCGCGCCGGGTTTACCCGACTGGAGCTGGAAGTTTTTGCTGATAATCCGGTTGCTATTGCGCTGTATGAGCGCGCCGGCTTTCAGCGCGAGGGGCTGCACCGGCGAGTACGAAAAGACAGCAAAGGCTATCGGGATATGATCAGTATGGCGTTGCTGGCGCTTTAAGTTGTTAGCGCTGTAAGCGTTGATTCTCTTGCTCAATATGTTGGTAGAAGTCGCGCATTTTCAGTTGTTGCGCGGCGGCTTCATCAATCACTACGGTGACGTTTGGATGCATTTGCAGAATGCTGGCCGGACAAGCTGCGCTAATGGCTCCTTCTATCATGGCCTGCACGGCGGGTGCCTTGCTCTCACCCGTCGCCAACAGGGTAATCTGTCGCGCTTCCAATATGGTGCCAATACCCATGGTGATGGACAAATGCGGTTGAAATTCGTCGGCATGGAAGAAGCGCGCATTGTCGGCGATGGTCGCTGACGTCAGGGTTTTGATGCGAGTTCGGCTACCCAGGCTCGACGATGGTTCATTAAAGCCAATGTGGCCGTTGCGGCCTAGCCCCAACAGTTGCAGGTCAATACCTCCGGCCGCTCGAATCGCTAACTCATAGTCGGCGCAAGCTTGTTGCGGGTCGGTGGCCATACCATCCGGCACGTAGGTGTTTTCCCGGTTTATATCAATGTGTGAGAACAGATGTTGATCCATGAATGATCGATAACTTTGCGGATGATCAGCCGCCAGTCCCAGATATTCATCCAAATTGAATGTCCGTACCGCACGGAAGGACAGCTTGCCACGGCGTACGCGTTCAATCAGTTGTGCATAGGTATGGAGGGGCGTGGAGCCTGTTGCTAAGCCCAGTACCGAGTCTGCGCGTCGGGCAATTTGCTGTTGAATTTGCGTTGCAGCGTACTCAGCGACGGCCTGTGCATCCGGTAATATAATGACTTTCATGCTGCGTTGTCTCCCGCACGGTTTTCCGTGCGCTCGGCCATACCGGCAACCCAAGTCTCTAACACATTCAAGTCGTCATCCAGATGCACTAAATCGGCTTGGTGGCCCGGTTTTAGCCAACCCAGTTGTTCATCCAAATGCAGGTATTCCGCCGGAAAACGTGATGCCATGGCCAAAGCATGTTCCAGTGGAATGCCGACATCTTGCACGCAGCAGCGCACCGCATCGATCAGGCCAATGGCCGAGCCCGCTAGCCGACCTTCTGCCGACACCAATCGTCCATCAACCGCAGTGAGGGTTTCATCATATAAGGTAAAGGAGATGCTGGTACTACCCACGGTGGCCATGGAGTCACTGACCAAATACAGTTTACCCAAGGGCTTAGCCCGATACGCCAAGAGCACAGAGGCCGGGTGAACATGGAAATTATCGACAATAATACCTGCATGCATTTCATGGTGCGTTAAAGCCGCACCCACGACACCGGGCTCGCGACCTTGTAACGGACGCATGGCGTTGTACAGGTGAGTCACGCCATTCAAACCCTCCTGAATGGCCCGCTCCACTTCTTCATAGCGTGCGTGGGTATGCCCCGCAGATACTTCGACCCCGGCACGCACGAGCTGCGCTATTTGACCCGGTAGCATCATTTCAGGTGCCAGAGTCAGCAGTACAGGCATATCGAGTGCTAAGGTGCTGATCATTTTAAGGTCGCTGGACGTCATGGTGCGTAAATAGTCGCTGTGATGTACGCCACGTTGTTCGACATTAAAAAACGGCCCCTCAATGTGCATGCCAAGAATGCCGGGGTTGTCCACCCGTGCGTCTTTCACCGCAGCCATACAAGCCTGCAAGCGTTCAGGTGTATCGCTGATGGTGGTGGGCAGAAGGCGGGTCGTGCCGACTTTTCGATGTCCGGCGGTGATGCGCTTTAGGGCATCCACACTCGGGTCGTTATTGAACAAAACACCACCGCCACCGTTGACTTGTAAATCAATAAACCCTGGTGCAAGTAGACCACCGTTCAAGACCTGGCGTGCCATGTCGTGAGGCACTTGATGTTTTGGCACTACATTGGCGATCGTGTTGCCATCCACCAATACGGCGTGGTCGTCGAGAAAGCGCTCACCGTCAAACAGTCGGGCGCCTAACAGGGCGGTGGTCATGATAATTCCTTGCTAGAGTGTGTCCAGCTTCAGCTCGACCACAAAATCGTATATGTCGCCACGATAATAGGACCGAGTGAATTCCACTGGACGATTGTTAGGGTCAAACCCCTGACGCTCGATGTATAACACCGCGTCGCCTGGGGACATCTTTAAATAGTCAGCAATTTGTTGATCGGCATTACGTGCCGTCATTGTTTGTAAGGCTCTGACTGGCCGCGCGCCGCGCGCCTGCAGCGCGGCATAGAAGGAGTCGTCAACTTCATCCACCGATCGCACCAAATCGGCTGGCGCAGAAGCAATTTCATAGGCCATGGGCAGTTCATTGGCGTAGCGAATGCGGGCAAAACGGCAGATGCGCTGACCGGGAGACAGGTTCAATGCGATGGCTTCCTTGGGCGAAGATTGCACAAGTACGCGGCTCACCCATTCAGAACGCGGGGTCATACCGCGTGCCGTCATGTCTTCGGTAAAGCTGTTCAAGACGGACAAATTCTTATGGATGGACTCACTGCGCGGAGCAGTAACTAAAGTACCGGCACCTTGCTTTTGTACCAAGAGCCCCTGCTGAACCAGGCTCTCTATGGCTTTGCGCACGGTGACGCGGGACACATCGAGGGCGACGGCTAGTTCGCGTTGTGGCAGCAAATAATCACCATCGTGGAGTAAACCTTCATGAATGGCTTGCGTGAGTGCACGTGCTAACTGAACATACAGTGACCCCGGTTTACGCGGATCGGGTCTAAGGTAGTCGATGAGCTGTTCGGTAGTGGTCATGGTTTGGCCTCTTGGCGAATCATCAATAGTGCGCCCGCCAATGGATCCTGTTGCGCAGGGACGATCAGTGGTCGCAAGTGTGATACCAATTCTGTACCAACAAAAGGCCCAAGGCCACCTAAAAGGGCAATACGAGAAACGTTCAGGTTGGCCAGGCGCTGCACCAGCAAGCCAACGGCATAGGCTTGTTCTTGCACCAGTTGTTGCGCCAACGCGTCACCGTTTTCAAATGCTTGAACCACCCAGCGCGCAAACTGACCGAAGTCGCTCGAATGTGCATCGCGAGCCCATCCAGGAATGGCGCGTGGGGTTTGCCCAAAATGCGCCAAAATTCGATCCGTGAGCGGCGATCTTGGACGTACGCCATCACTGGCGCGCAAGCTCTCCTGTATCGCTCGCATACCCAGCCACGCGCCGCTGCCTTGGTCGGCAAGAGGAAAGCCCCAGCCATCCAGCATGATTGTCCGGTCGTGTTGAATGGCCCAGGCCACAATGCCCGTTCCCACAATGACCAGACCACCTTCTTCTCCACTGTGTGCACCCAAACAAGCGATATGGGCATCGTTATTGACCTGAATGCGACTATACGGATGTTGCCATTGGGCAATTAACGCCTGGCTTTCGGGCAACTCGGCTCCAGCCAGCCCCAAGCCGACGGACGTGCGTGCTAGGGTAACTGGCAAAGCATCGGGTGCTAAACTGATTTGCGTGAAAGCCTGGGCAATGGTGTCTTCAATGGTACGCAGGGCGTTGTAGCCTTGTTGATACAAATTGGCGCTGCCACCCTGTGCTTCGGCGCAGCACCGGCCATTGGCGTCAACGATGCGTACGCGACAGTGTGTACCACCGCCGTCGACACCGACATAATAAAGAAATGAATCAGGCTGCATAGTCATCGTTCTTATGTTTCTTTCTTTGCTAGGCCAAGATAATACCAATATAATACCTATACATAAGGTTGGCAAGTACAGGTTATAACAAATTGCGCCCAGCTGGAGACTGATATGACGTTACGCTATGAATTCAAACCTACACCCCTGAGCCGAGAAGGCGGGCCGGGCTATCAAGCATCTATTGTATTGACCAATACCACCGGTGCGGCGATGAATGTAGCTCGCCTGACGTTTTCGTCTGCGCGGATTTTGAAGCCCGGCGATATTCAGGGTGCTGAATTGTTGCAGCGTGATGGCGACTTGCATGTCGTAGGCATGGCAGAGAGCATTCCTCCGGGGGTGACGAAAGAGATTTTCATCAAGAATCCGCGTGACCGGCTGCTCAAGATCACAGATTGGCCCTATGGGGTTTTTGCCGAAGATGCGAAAGGTACATTGCTGGATCTTACGATAGTCCAGCCAAGCCTGCGGTGGGACAAACGGCCCACGCCGGTATCCGAGCCGAATGTTGTCCGCTCGCTGATTCCTGCGCCCTCACATTTAACCATGAGCGAAGTGTCATTCCCTCGTCCAAATCATGGTCAGTGGGTGGGTATCAATACCAGCGAAATATCAGGTCTAACACCGGAAGTGCTTGCTGCTTGGGCGCGCCAATTTCAAGAGTTTGCTGGGGTATCGTTTACTGATGTTCGGGATGATCTGAAGAGGTGGCCAGTAAAGATCACTCGAGCGGAAGGTCATTTGGATGGCTATCAGTTACGGGTGATGGAGCATGGCGCTGAGCTGATAGTGATGAACGTAGCAGGCGTGCATGCGGGCCTGGCGTCTTTGGTGCAGTGGGTCGCGGGCCTGACCGTTCAGCCCGTCACCATTCAAGATCGGCCACGCTTTGACTATCGTGGTTTGCATTTAGATGCCGTACGGCATTTTATTCCCTTTGCGGATGTTTTGAAAACGGTGCGCTTGGCCGCGCTGTACAAACTGAATTATTTGCATTGGCACCTAACGGACGATGAAGGCTGGCGGCTGGAAAGCACGGCATTTCCTGAGTTGACGAAAAAAACGGCTATGCGTGGGCGTGAACGTGTTATGCCGCCGCAGATGGGTAGTGGGGCAATCGATCATGGCGGCTATTACTCTCAAAGTGAAGTCCGAACGCTGGTGGCCTATGCTGCGGCGCTGGGCATTACCGTGGTGCCAGAGATGGATGTGCCAGGGCATGCTCGCGCACTATTGCGTGCGTTGCCAGAGTTGATCGAGGAGGCTGATGACTCGGAATATCGGAGCGTCCAGCACTATTCTGACAATGTACTGAATCCAGGTTTGTCTGCCACGCTCGGTGTGGTGAAGACGCTGCTGGACGAAATTATGGACCTGTTTCCTGCGCCTTACATTCACCTTGGGTCGGATGAGGTGCCGGAAGGTGTTTGGGAGAACAGTCCGGCGGCCCAAGAAAAGGCCAAGGCGTTAAGGTTGCCAAATGTGCGGTCACTGCATGGTTGGTTGATGCGTGAACTCGAGCAACACGTGCAAACGAGGGGGCGCAATGCCGCAGGGTGGGAGGAGATTTTGGTCGACGAGGCCGTGTCAACGGCAACCCTAGTCTACTCATGGCAAGGCGTTGAAGCCGGACGTCTGGCCGCTCAGCGCGGACATGATGTGGTGATGACCCCAGCCCAATATTGCTATTTGGATCTGGGTGCAAGCGACGCACCTGACGAGCCGGGCTATTACTGGGCGGGTACACCGACTTTGTCGGCGGTTTATGGTTACGAGCCAACGCAAGGTTGGGAACATGATGTTGCAGAAAGGCATTTAAAAGGTATGCAGGCGTGTTTGTGGACAGAATTATTGGCCGAGACTTGGCAGCGTGAGTACATGCTGTTGCCACGCTTACTGGCGGTTGCCGAGCGTGCGTGGTCATCCATGCACGTCAATGATCTAGCCAACTTTAAAGAGCGGGTGGCCTTGCATCAGTCAATATGGCAACGCGCAGGTTGGCATTACAACGCACACTGCGAGTAAGCGATTAGCCGGGCAGAAGATGTGTGCCAAATCCGCACAAAAATAAAATGAAGCATTTTTTGTTGTCAATGGTATCTAAAGGTATTATATTGGTATTGCCTTGATCAACAACAATAATCCGAGAGGTGAGATCACATGAAACTGCTCAAAGGCTCTATTGCGACTGCGGTCGCTGTTGTAACCCTAGGTTCTGCCGTTTTTACGTCGGCACAAGTCGCATCGGCTGAGACCGCGTTAAATGCGTACACTTGGCGCCCGCAAGATCGTGCCTTGTGGGACTACATCAACAGCAACAATTTGATTGATGGCGTCACCGTTCGCCTTGATGTCACCCCTGAAGACTATGAGTCCAAACTGCGCATCGATATGCAGAGTAATCGCCCAGACCTGTTCTTCGCGAAAGCGGGAGCACCTTGGTTAAGTTCTTGGATTGATGCTGGCGTGATCGCGCCAGTGGCCGACTATGACATCAATTTGGATGTGTATGGAGAGGCCGCATTGGGTGGTTTTACGGGCTCCGATGGCGTGATTTATTCCGTGCCGGTAGGCATGGAAATGCAGGCTATTCTCTATAATAAAGGCGTGTTTGCTCAGTACGGCATTAACGAGCCACGCACGCTGAGTGAATTGCAGGCGGCATTCAATACGTTTAAATCGAATGGCGTAGTGCCCATGCATGTAGATGGTCGCGACGGTTGGTATTTGAATCAAGTGTTGAACGAGGTCTTGACCGCTGGTTTCGCGAGTGATGCATGGACACAAGGTGTGATTACCGGTGAAGCCTGTTTTACCGACTCAGAATATGTGAACGCCTTGGCGCAGTTAGACCAGTGGCGTAGCGACGGCTACTTGAACCGTAACCCATTGGCGGATGACTACGGTGCCATGAGAACGGAAGTTGCTTTGGGGTCTTCGGCTATGATGATTGACGGTATTTGGTCTGCTGGACCTGGCTCGCCGATGTTCGATATTGAACCCGGTTTAGAAATAGGCATCATGCCTATCCCTGGCGGCAAGGTATATGGTTTCCCTGACTTTGGTTTGGCAGCGAATCCTAATTCCGATCAGCAAGACGCTATTGCTAAGGTGATGCAGTTTGTGAGCACCCCGCAATTTGCGCAACTGTATGCTGAGCGTGTCGGCTTGCCTGCCTCTAATCACTCCATTAATGTCGATGATGCGCGCATCAGTCGTGCCGCCGAGTTGATGGCCAGTAACAATGTGGCAGCGAACCCATTCTTTGTTTTCGATTTGAACGCCAATGAGCCGACCTATCAAACATTGTCTGCTGAGCAATTGCAGCGTTTATTGGCCGGTCAGGTTACGCCTGAACAAGCGGCCGCAGCCATTCAAGCAGGCTTGAACTCTTGGGGCTATGTTGGCGCGGCAAACTGCCGTTAAGTAGGGCTGGCGCGATTAGCTTGCGCTGATAAACCTACCGTGAGAGCCTCTCGCAAGAGGCTCTCTGCTGCTACGATTCTGTACTACCTTATTCATCCCGGAGTTAGCCACCATGCCCCAGTCTAAGGCGAAACTGTCATTTGCTGCTCGTGAGAAAATTGAGCGCACGCTATTGCTACTGCCCGGTGTACTGCTCTATGCGGTGTTCTATTTTATACCGATGCTGGGGTTGCTGTATTTGTCGCAAGTGAAGTGGGCAGGCATTGGCCCCATGGAATATGTCGGCTTCGATAATTTCCGACAAGTATTGGGTAACGCGTATTTTCGCGACCAATTGTTTCAAGCCCTATGGCAAAATGCGGTATTTTTCTTGGTCATTATCGGTAGTTTTCTGACTATTGGCAGCGGTTTGGCACTGTTGCTTAGCTTGAAAACCTGGGGCCGTAAGCTATATCAAATCATCTTTTTTCTGCCTTATCCCATGGCGGGTGCGGCCGTCGCTTATCTGTTGAACCTCTTTGTTGCCCAGCGCGGACCGCTCAACGCGCTGTTGATGAGCTGGGGCATTACCGATCACCCCATACCATTTTTGGGTTTGGAAGATACGGCACTCGTAACCTTGGCGTTGTTTTATTCTTGGCATCGCATGGGGTTCGCCATCATGTTGATTCTGGCCGGTATTCTCGCCGTGCGACAAGATTTGTTGGAAGCCGCTGTACTGGATGGTGCCAGCCGTTGGCAGGCCATTAAAGCCGTCGTAGCACCCGTCGTTGCACCGGCGTTTATTTTGATCACGGTGATTATTATGGTGGATGTGTTCAATAACGCGGACTATACGCTGATTATTATGGGGCCGGAGGCCGGTCCGCTGCGTTCCACTGATGTAATGGGCACCTTTCTATTTCGAACCGCTTTTGGTGCCGGAGCAAGTACGGTGAATACGAACTTTGGTATGGCGGCGGCCGTGGGTTTGATTACCGCCGTGATGATTCTTCCGGCAGCGTTGTTCTTAGCGTTGCGCAATTTCCGAAACGATTAGGAACATCGACCATGGACAAGATTTTTAAATTACGCCCGCATGAGCAGGCGGTTGTTCAGCTCATTATGCTGGCCTGGGTGGTCGTGGTTCTAGTGCCTTTTGGTTCAGCTATTCTGAATTCCTTGAAGCCCAGTGTCGGGGCGATTTTTCGTGATCCATTCGGCTTACCCGACCCATGGACATGGGGCAACTACGCCAAAGCTTGGGTGCAAGCCAGCTTCGACCAGTATTTCTTAAACAGCATGATCATCGCCGGTTGTACGGTGGTATTGGTGGTGTTTTGTTCCACCACCACGGCGTTTGTGCTGGCACGGATGCCGTTTAAAGGCAGCACGGCTATTTTCTTATGCTTTATGCTGGGGGTGATTGTTCCTATTCGCTTAACCCTTGCGCCCCTGTTTGTGGTGGTGCGTGAACTGGGCTTGTTGGATACCTTAGCCGCGGTGATTCTGGTGCAGTCCGCCAGTATGATGCCGGTGGCGGTGTTTATTCTGGTGTCCTTCATGCGAGGAATTTCGAAAGAGTTGGAAGAGGCGGCGCGGATGGATGGCGCCCTACCAATTCGCATCTACTGGAGCATTATTCTGCCTTTGATGCGGCCCGCCGTGGCAACGGTGGCGTTGTTAACCTTTGTACAGGCATGGAATGAATACTTTCTGCCGTTGATCTTCCTACAAAGCGAAGAGCTGTTTCCGTTAACGCGCGGCATTACTCAGTTCAATCAGCAATTCGCCGTGCAATGGCACATGATGTTTGCGGGCATCATGATCATGATGGTACCCACGATTTTGGCGTTTGTGTTGGCGTCGCGGCAGTTTATCTCGGGGTTGACGCAGGGTGGTGTTAAAGAGTAAAGGAACACCTAAAAACCCCCTTTTCTCAAGCTGGCGTTGTTAAAAATGTCCTCAAAATGCTCATTTACGTACAGTAAACTGCGCTTTTTCGGACATTTTTTGCCTAGCCAGCTTTTCGCCTCTGAGGTTTTTAGATGCTCCTTGGGGAACGCGGGCAGGAGAATATGTCACCTGCATTTTAAATTCCTAAAGGAAAAGGTAGAATACCGCGACATTAACCCAGTAATTTAGTAGGACTTTTGACATGACCGACACTCTTGATGTTATCAAGCAACAAATCGGCGATAACCCGGTGTTGCTGTATATGAAAGGCTCGCCAAATCAGCCGATGTGTGGTTTTTCGGCGCAGACCGTGCAGGCTGTTATGTCGTGTGGACGCCGCTTCGCCTTTGTGGATATTTTGCAAAACCCGGATATTCGAGCCGAACTGCCCAAGTACGCTAATTGGCCGACTTTCCCCCAGTTGTGGATTAATGGTGAGTTGGTGGGAGGGTGCGATATCGTGACCGATATGCACGCCAAAGGTCAGCTGCAACCGTTGATCGAAGCGGCTGTGCCAGCCGACGAAGAAGAGTAGTACCCCGCTTGCTGAGCAATACCTCGGGTCACTGAGGCATTGCTCAGTTCTAATTATCCCGTCTTGTGTGCACACCCTATGTTTGAGTTGACTGTGCCATTTTGGCAGTGGGGCTTGGCTTGTCTGGTGGTAATGTTCGGCGCTTTGGTGCAAACCTCCATCGGTTTTGGAATTTCCATTGTAGCAGCACCCATCTTGGTGTTTATCAATCCCGCTTGGGTGCCGACCAGCCTGTTAATTGCTGCTATATCCCAATTGATACCTGCCTTTTTACAACAACGCCGCGGTACGCAATGGCGTGGACTCCGAATCGCATTACTGGCTCGAATTCCCGGAACCCTAGTGGGCATTGGTTTGTTATTGGTGATGACGGTATCGGGCTTAATGGTGATGATCGGGGCCGCAACCTTAATTGGCGTGGTACTCAGTCTGACTAAAGTCCGGCTCATGCCGACGGACCGTAACTTAGGTTGGGCAGGCTTTGTATCGGCCATCATGGGCACCACCACCAGCATTGGTGGGCCGCCCATGGCGTTGGTGATGCAGCATGCCGACGCCGTGCACTTGCGGGCGAACTTGACCGCGTATTTCCTCGTCGGCGCGTTAATTTCTTTTGCTGCACAATGGAGCGCGGGCTACGTCACCAAAGCGTCTATTTTGGCGGGCTTGTTTTTTGTGCCCGCCAGTCTGATCGGCTTCGCTTTCGGTTCTGTGGTGGCGCGCCATATCCCGGTAACGGCTTTTCGCTACGGTATTATTGTGCTGTGTGGTATCGCTGGCACCTTAGCCTTAGTTCAGGGCTTTCTTATGCATTTCGAGTTCATCAGTTAAAGTAGCGGTTCCAACACCGACCACACGTGCTCCAGAATCATCGGTTGCGCTTCTGCCGTCGGGTGTATGCCATCGTGCTGCATTAAGTTGGGCTGGTCGGCTATGCCGTCCAGAATGAACGGATGGTAGGGCAGATCGTGGCGCTGCGCCAAATCACCGAACAGGGCAAAAAAAGGTTCGGTATAACGTGGCCCATAATTCGGCGGGATGCGTATGCCCAAAAGAATGACTTGAACACCTTGTGTTTGGGCCAGCTCGATCATACGGTCGAGCCGTTGCTCGATGCCGCCAACGTCGAGCCCTTGCAAACCGTCGTTGCCACCCAATTCTAAAATCATGTAATCGGGCTGGTATTGGTTGAGTAAAGCGGGTAGGCGGCTTAAACCGCCTCGGGTAGTTTCGCCGCTGATACTGGCATTAACGACACTATGACCCAGGGGTTCAAGGCGTTGTTCAAGTAAAGAGACCCAACCTTGCTGTTCGTTGGCCAAGCCGTAAGACGCACTGATGCTATCGCCTACCACCAAAAAGGACGCACCTTGCGCAACGCTGCTTAACGATACCAAGCAAATTAATGAAACTCGAATAAAGAACTTAAAAACCATGACGCAAAATGCTCCTGTTGTACAAACTGTCGACTTGTGGCAAACCGTGCCCACCAGTGCAGGTACGCTCGACATCCTGAAAGGGATTGATCTGGAAATCAAGTCGGGTGAGAGCGTGGCTATCGTCGGTGCCTCAGGATCAGGCAAAACCACCTTGCTGGGCATGCTGGCTGGTTTGGATACGCCGACCCGTGGCCAGGTCATGTTGCAAGGCAAAGACATAACCCAAATGAATGAAGAAGCACGTGCCCGCTTACGTGGTGAGTTGGTGGGTTTCGTGTTCCAGAATTTTCAACTTTTGCCTGCCTTGACGGCCTTAGAAAATGTGGTGTTACCGCTGGAACTGCGCGGCACCAAAGTGGATATAAAGGAAGCGAGCGACTTGTTAGCGCAAGTCGGGTTACAAGACCGTGGACAGCATTTTCCGAAACAGTTGTCTGGCGGTGAACAACAACGGGTAGCCATTGCGCGGGCTTTTGCGGCGCGCCCGCCGATTTTGTTTGCCGACGAACCAACCGGCAACTTGGATACGGTGACCGGAAATACCATTGCAGATTTACTGTTTAACCTGAATGCGCAATTCGGTACGACACTGATCTTGGTCACGCACGATCCCAAATTGGCGGCTCGTTGTGCGCGCACCTATGTGATGGATTCTGGCGTATTACAGGCGCAGGAGATCATTGCATGAGCTTGACGTGGCGCATGTTCTGGCGTGACTTCAAAGCCGGTGAATTGACGCTGTTGTTAGTGTCTGTGGTATTGGCCGTCACCGTGGTGACCAGTATTGGCATTTTTTCCGAACGTATCCGCCAAACGATTTTCTCCGAGGCCAGTGCCTTGCTGGCTGCTGACTATGCGTTATCTGGCTCACGGGCACCTGAACCCGCTTGGCTTGACTTGGCGGCGGAGCAGGGTTTGGCGCAAGCCGAGGTGATCAGCTTTCAAAGTATGTTGTTCGGTGCGGAAGGCAATCAACTGGGTGCGATTCGGGCGGTGACGGACAACTTTCCTTTGCGTGGGCAGATCGTGGTCGCTGAGCAACCTTTTACAGCTGGGCAAGCGGTGCAGGGCGGTCCTCCGCCCGGTGAGATATGGCTGACCTCACGCTTGTTCCCCATTCTTGGCGTCGCGGTGGGTGATATGGTCGGCATCGGTGCGACCGATTTACGCGTCGGTGCAGCGCTCATTACCGAGCCTGACAGCTCAAGCAGTGCCTTTAATGTCCAGCCGCGAGCGCTAATCAACCGGGCCGACTTGGCCGCTACACAGGCCGTACAGCCAGGCAGCCGAATCAGTTACCGTTGGTTATTGGCGGGCGATGAGGCTGTTATCCTGGCTTTGCAAGACACCATTGGCGACGACATTGAGCCGCATTTTCGCTGGCGCAGTGCGCGTCGGGCTAACGACAATATCGGTGCGACCTTGGATCGCGCTGAAAGCTTTTTATTGCTCGCCGGTTCATTGGCCGTCGTGTTGGCGGGCGTAGCGCTCGCCATGTCGGCGCAGCGCTATGCCGGGCGGCATGTGGATGCGGTGGCGTTGCTGAAGACTCTGGGTTACCCACCGTCGCGAATCATTCGCTTGTACGGTTCGGGGCTCTTGGGTTTAGCCGCCGGTGGTATTGTTGTTGGTTTATTGATGGGTGAGCTGTTGCATCAGGTCATCGTTTGGTTATTGGGAGATTTATTGCCCAATAATCTGGCCGTGCACGGTTGGCAGGCCTATGGCTTGGGCGCGTTAACCGGATTCGTTACCTTGATGGGGTTTGCGTGGCCGCCATTCTATCGTTTGCGCGATGTGCCGCCGGTGCGCGTTATTCGCAGCGATGTGTACCAGCAACCCAAGCTCCTATGGCAGCTTTGGGGTGCCTTGGGTGTGTTGGTGATCGTGTTTCTATACAGCGGCGATTGGAAGTTGACCTTGGCCATGGTGGCGGGTGGAGCATTGTGCATTTGGGGGGCTTCCTTGTTTGCTCGTAGCTTGCTGTGGATGTTGCGTCGCTATGGCAGTCGACTAGGGCGAAACTGGCGGCTGGGTTTGGCTAGCTTGCAACGTCACAGCCAACAGAATGGCTTGCAGGTGGTGATCTTCTCCATTGCCTTGATGTTGCTGTTTACGCTGACCTTGATACGTACGTCTCTGCTTTCGGAGTGGGAACGCCAATTGCCCGAAGGCTCGCCGAACCATTTTGTGTACAACGTCTTTGCCGAGGACCTGCCCTATGTCGAAACCTGGCTAACGGATTCGGCCGAAAACCCTTCTCCCGCTTATCCGCTCACTCGTGGGCGCTTGGTTGAGGCGCGTGGCATTGATATTGATACCCTTACCGAGAACTTACCGGATCGAGGCGACTACGTGCGTGAGTTAAACATGACGTGGTCGGAGACTTTGGGCGCCGATAACGAGGTAGTGGCCGGTGCATGGTGGGAAACGTATGGCGAAGGTGAGTTACTGGTGTCGGTGGAGCAGCGCTTTGCCGAAGACCTGGGGGTCACGGTTGGCGATCTATTGGTATACAGCGTCGGTGGTTTGCGCATCGAAGCCACCGTGGCCAGTTTGCGCAGTTTGGATTGGGAGTCGTTCAACCCTAATTTTTATATGATTTTCAATCAGCCTCTGCAAGCGGGGGCAGGCGCCACCTATTTGGTCAGTTTCTATTTGGCAACCGACAATAAGATTGCCTTGAATGAATTGTTGCGCAATGTGCCGACGTTGGCCGTTATTGAAGTGGATGCGTTGATAGAACAGATCCAAGGTATTATTGCCCAAGTGACCTTGGCGATTGAGTTCATTTTGGCTTTGGTTTTAACGTCTGGATTGCTGGTGTTGATTGCGGGCATTCAGTCCAGCCTCGATACCCGATTCCGAGAGAGTGCATTGTTGCGCACCATGGGTGCCTCTGCGTCGCTGGTGCGCGGTACGTTGTGGGTTGAGTTTGGGGCCTTGGGGGTGTTGGCCGGTCTGTTGGGCGCGGCAGGCACAGAGGCTATCTTGTTCTATTTGCAAGGCAGTGTGTTTGGCATGGAGACGCGTTGGCATCCTGTATTGTGGTTGGTTGCACCAGCGGCCGGTTTAGCATTAATTGGTGCGGTGGGGGTGTGGTCGACCAGCAAAGTGATTCGCACGCCGCCGATGCGGGTATTACGAAACTGGCTTTAATCGAGCCGTGGCGCTATTAGTCGAGCGATGGCAATTCGATGCACTGGTCAACCCAAGGTTCACTCTTTGGGCTGGCCCAGCGCACGGCGTTCACTAACACCCGTTGAATGTCGGCTTGGTGATAAATAGGAAAGGTTTCATGGCCGGGGCTGAAATAAAAAATCCGGCCGCCTCCCCGCTGAAACGTAACCCCGGAGCGAAACACCTCGCCGCCCGCAAAATGGCTGATAAACACCGTTTCATCGGGGTTCGGAATAGCAAAGGGCTCGCCATACATTTCACTTTCCGGTACTTCAATAAAACGGCCTATGCCCTGAGCGATGGGGTGGCTGGGGTTGGTCACCCATACTCGTTCTTGCCGCCCGTCTTCGCGGTACAGCAACGAACATGACGTGCCCATCAGCCGTTTAAAGATTTTGGCGTAGTGCCCGGAATGCAACACGATCAGCCCCATGCCTTGCCATACCCGCTGCGCTATGCGTTCGACCACTTCATCCGTGACGTCATCGTGGGCTAAATGGCCCCACCACAGCAAGACATCGGTATCGCGCAACCGCGGTTCGGTAAGGCCGTGTTCAGGCTCCTGCAGCGTGGCGGTACTGGCTGATATATCCGGGGCGGTGTTCAGGGCTTCGGCAATGCAGGTATGCATACCCTGCGGGTAGAGCGCACGCACCGCCGGGTGAATCTGTTCGTGAACATTTTCTCCCCAAACAACGGTGCGTATGGTCATTGGTTCAAGCCCTATGTATGCAATAAATCGCGCACGAACGTGGGTAGCGCAAAGGCAGCAACATGCACTTCCGCGTTGTAATAGCGGGTTTTAAAGCCAGCGGCTTCGACGCGCTGTTGAATGGTCGAAACGTTTTGCTGGCGCAAGGTTGTGTCATCGCTCGCCCATGCTAAGGCCATGACGCCACCGGCATAGGTGGGCACGGCCGCGACATAAAAACTGACATCTTGATAAAGCGGCGTCAGTCGTTTAAACGTGTTGGTCACTTCATCGCCTTGCATAAAGGGCACGCCATTTTGCGCCACCATGATGCCGCCCGGTGCTAGGCAGGTTTTTTCGTCGGCGTAGAAGTCTGAGGTGAACAATACTTCGCCGGGGCCGATGGGGTCGGTTGAGTCGGCAATAATCACATCGAAGGTATCGTTGCAACTAGCGACGAAATCTTTGCCGTCGGCAATCACGATGTTGGCACGTGGGTCGTCAAATGCGCCGTTTGAATGCTTGGGGAAATAGGTTTTGCACATGTCGATCACGCTTTGGTCAATCTCAACCTGTGTCACATGTTCAATGTTCTTGTGGCGCAGCACTTCGCGAAGAATACCGCCGTCACCACCGCCAATAATCAATACTCGCTTCGGGTCCGGGTGAGCGAACAGGGGGACATGAACCATCATTTCATGATAGATGAACTCATCGCGCTCGGTGGTTTGTACAATACCATCCAACAACATGACGCGACCCATGAAGGGCGTATCGATGATTTCAAGATGTTGATGCTCGGTTTTGAATTCAAACAGCAGCTCTTTTACGGTAAAAGACTGCGCATAACCGTTATAAAGCGTTTCAGCGACAATGCGCGGAGCGGTGGGTTTAGTCATGCTAGAGTTCCATCATTTATTGGCTAGATTTTACCAGCGGCCAACCGCCTAATGATTGTATCCGATTGACCATGGCGCAAAACAGCTCGGCTGTGCGCAATGCATCGTAGGCGGCGCTGTGCGCACTGGAATTGTCGAATTCAATATCGGCCACTCGACAGGCTTTAGCGAGTACCGTTTGACCATAGATCAACCCGGCCATTGAGGCCGTATCGAAACTGGAGAAGGGATGAAAGGGATTGCGTTTGGCGTCAATGCGTTCGGCTGCTGCCATAATGAAGTTATGGTCAAAGGTGGCGTTGTGGCCCACCAAGATAGCGCGCGTACATTTTTCTGTTTTCACGGCACCACGAATCATGCGGAAAACTTCATCCAAGGCTTCGCTTTCATCCACCGCATCCCGGTCCGGATCGTCCAGATTGATGCCGGTAAAATCAAGGGCCGATTGTTCAATGTTGGCACCGCGAAAAGGCTTTATTTCGTACGACAGTTGCTCGCCGGGTTTCATAAAACCTTTGTCGTCCATGGTGAGCATGACGGCAGAAACTTCCAGTAATGCATCCGTTCGGGCATTAAAACCTGCCGTTTCAACATCCACCACTACGGGTAGGAAACCACGAAATCGCTCAGCGATTAAGGGCGTTTGAGAGAAGTCTGACACAGAGCGTTTCCAACCTGAATATGGGGGGTATGGTACGGGGGTATGAGAAAATGGCAAGTGCCGACCGAGGTAATCGCAAATTATGCTCAAGAATTCCGATGGGACGCCGTTATGCATAGGGAAGAATCAGGTATCATGCAGCTATGAAACTCCGACAGGCCCCCTTCGCAGCGCTAGCGATATTAGCGTTGATCCTGCCTACGCCCACGCCCGGCGTAGAGTTTGGTGCTGGCCTGCATAACACGCAATGGTCGCTCTACGGTGATGTCTTTGGTTGTTTTATTACCCAGCCAATCCCGCGCTACGGCAATGCTGTCTTTTATCATGAGGCAGGAGAGGACGTGCGGTTTTATCTGGAGACGACGAATAATCGCATGCAGCCGGGGCGCGCCGCGTTGACCATAGAAGCGCCGGTTTGGCGATCTTCGGCGTTAACGAATGATTTGGGGTATGTTTCGGTAACGAATACCGATCGCCCACTGAACGTTGAAGCGACAAGAACACTCAGAATGTTGGCTGAACTGGAGGCGGGCATGGCGCCAGCCTTTACCCGCCAAGGCCGAGGGATGGATGAGCCCGTGCGGGTGAAGCTGTCGCCGGTAAATTTCGGCCGTCAGTGGGAAGACTACCAAACCTGTGTGGCTGACTTGTTGCCGGTCAATTTTCGCCAGATCGAACGCAGTCGAATTCAATATGAGCCGGATATTTTCACCATCGACGATGAAGGACGTACCGTATTGAATAACATTGCTATGTACGTTAATGCGGACCCCAGTGTGGTGGCTATATACATCGAAGGTCACAGTGACAACCGCAATACACGTTTTGATAGCCGTCGATTGTCGGAACGCCGCGCCTTAACGGTGCAGGACTATTTGATCGAGCAGGGTGTGGACCCGCAATTGCTGTTGGTGGATTTTCACGGTGATCGCTACCCCATTGGCGATAATGCAACCGCCGCCGGGCGCGCGGAGAATCGCCGTACCACGCTAAGATTGGAACGGCTCCCTTAATTCTTGCCCGTCACTCTGGCCGCCCACCATTGAGTTAGCAGCTTACCCTCCGTACAATACCGCGAGTTTTTACTTTCAATGCCTCGTTTGTGGTCGGAGAACCAACCTCATGTCTGATATTAAAAAAGTCGTTTTGGCGTATTCTGGTGGCCTAGATACCTCCGTGATCGCCAAGTGGATTACGGAAACCTATGGCTGTGAGGTGGTGACCTTCACTGCAGACTTGGGGCAGGGCGAAGAAGTTGAACCCGCGCGCGCTAAAGCTCAGGCTCTGGGTATCAAAGAAATTTATATCGATGACTTGCGGGAAGAATTCGTGCGCGATTTCGTATTCCCCATGTTTCGCGCCAATACGATTTATGAAGGTGAGTATCTGCTGGGCACCTCAATTGCGCGTCCGTTGATTGCAAAGCGCTTGATTGAAATTGCCAATGAAACCGGTGCCGATGCGATTGCTCACGGCGCAACAGGAAAGGGTAACGACCAAGTACGTTTTGAATTGGGCGCTTACGCCTTGAAACCAGGGGTGAAAGTGATCGCGCCTTGGCGTGAGTGGAACCTAAACAGCCGCGAGAAATTGATGGAATACTGTGAAGAACACAATATTCCGGTCGACTTTAATAAGAAAGGCAAAAAGTCCCCGTATTCCATGGATGCCAACCTGCTGCACATTTCGTATGAAGGCGGCATTCTGGAAGATCCTTGGGCGGAAGCGGAAGAAGATATGTGGCGCTGGTCAGTATCGCCTGAGGCGGCACCTGATAAAGCGGAATACCTTGAATTGACGTACAGCAAAGGCGATATCGTTGCTATTGACGGCAAAGACATGACACCGGCTGAAGTGCTGACCTATTTAAATAAAGTGGGTGGTGCGCATGGTGTCGGGCGGTTGGATATTGTGGAAAACCGCTATGTGGGTATGAAGTCTCGGGGCTGTTACGAAACCCCCGGTGGGACCATCATGTTGCGCGCGCACCGGGCGATTGAGTCCATCACGCTAGACCGGGAAGTGGCGCACTTGAAGGATGATTTGATGCCCAAGTACGCCGAGATGATTTACAACGGTTACTGGTGGAGTCCTGAACGCATCATGATGCAGAAAATGATCGACGCTTCACAAGAAACCGTAAACGGTAAAGTGCGAGTTAAACTGTACAAAGGAAATGTCATCATCGCGGGTCGACAATCGGAAGACAGTCTGTTCGATGCCAGTATTGCGACCTTTGAAGACGATGCTGGCGCTTATGACCAGAAAGACGCTGAAGGTTTTATCAAATTAAACGCGTTACGACTGCGTATTGCGGCAAAGAAAGGACGCAGTCCGTTGTAATCTTGCTCGGTAATAGCGCGGAACTGCTAATAAGCACCTTCGGGTGCTTTTTTTCGGCCCAATTCTTGCATTTGACGATACAAAGATGTCAATTTTTGTGTCATAGATCACGCTTTACCAAAAGGTCAGTTGTTCTGTCTAACACTATTCAGTAACATTGCGCAATGTAAAGTCAAAGATTTGACTAAAATTGGCGCGATAATCTGTACAAATCGTATGGGTTTTTAGGCAGAATTCCGCAGCATTGGCAAAGTATTGTCGGCGAGGCTAGGTTTGAACGGAAACTATAACAATAAAGCGTCCGCCACGAGGCTTTTGTCTTGGTTGGTTGTCATGTTTATTGTCGTGTCCAATGGTGTTTTGGCACAAAATTTAACGCTGCCAAACGTTGAACCGATCAATGAGGCGTTGTCCGGCGATGTTGTGGATGAGGCTTCTGACTTTGAAGCTGAAGCGGAAACCTCTGACCTAGAAGCGTTACCTCCCGCAACAAACGACGATACGCCCGCGGAGAGCGAACCGTTGGCAGCAGTTGCACCGCCCGAGCCTGTCAATAAATTGGCTGTCTCCCCCATTATCCGTCAAGCGTTAAATCATAACCCTGAGGTGCGTGCCCGCTTGGCAGCCTTTTATGCCGCCATACAAGATCTGCGTGGTTCTGAGGGTGCGCGGCTGCCATCGGTAGATTTGAATGCGAACGCTGGTGTTGAATGGTTGTCGTATGACGACCGTACGGCTTATGACATTTTTTCGGGTGATGTGGTGGTTACACAATCCTTATACCAGGGTAATCGCACCGTCAATGAAATGGCCCGACTGAACCATCAGGGAGTAGTACGCTTTTTCGAATTGGAAGAAGCGGTCAACCTAGCGGTTTATGAAACCATTGTCGCTTATGAAGATGTACAACGAACGCGACGGTTGTTGGCCTTGGCGCGTGAAAACCACGAGTTGACACGTCGGGTTAGGGCGCAGGTGGAAAGTCGGGTGCAGTCGGGTGCAGCGCCTCGCGTGCAGTTGGAACAAATGAATGGGCGTATGGCTCTAGCGGAATCAAACCTACTGGTCGAAAGTGCCAATTTGCATGACGCTATGGCACGTTTTCGGCGTTATGTCGGTGCATCGCCGGACGACGAGTTGACACCGAATGAATTCGACGCGGCATGGATACCGGAGGATATACAGGATGTGTTGAGTACCGTTTATACCTATAACCCCCGGTTTAGGGCGGCGGTCGCGACTGAGGCAGTCGCAGGTTCTGCGGTAGAAGTTCAGCGCAGTGCCTTTGCGCCGGAAGTCTTTTTACGCGCCCGCCAAAGCATAGGCCGCAATCAAGGTGGCTTTGATTCTCGGATTAATGAGCTGGGTGGGCGTACGGGGGTCGAAGTGGTCTTGAACTACAGCCTATATCGAGGTGGTGCTAATGAAGCAGCGTTGCAAGCCACTCTGGACCGGCAAGATGCGAGTCGTGAGCGTCGTGAAAATGTGTGTTTGGATTTACGTTTCCAGACCCAGGTGCGTTACAACGACCAACAAAGGTTGCAGGAGCAACTGGCATCTTTGCGCTTGCATCAAGCGTCAGCCGACTATGTTCGGCGTGCTTATCGTGATCAATTCGACATTGGGCAGCGTAGCTTAGTTGAAGTTTTGGATATCGAAACGGAATACCTAGACGCCTCGCGAGCCTTGGTAAACGGCGAGCATGATTTGAATATTGCGAATGCGCTTACCCTGCGCACCATGGGGCAATTGTTATCCACGTTAGAAATAAACCACCCAGCAATGCCTACCCTGCAAGACTTCGGATTACAAGCACCCATCATTGATGGCGCTTCCGCCTGTGGTCCAATAGAGCCAGAACCCGAGCCCGTCGAGGCGACCCCAGTAATCGAGTTCGAATTGCCAGAGTTCTTGATGGAAGCCCCCACACCGGCTGCGCCGCCGACGCCGCCACCGCTCGTCTTTACATCGACCACGTCGTTTGATGTGGGCAGTACAGAACTATCGGCCGATGGGCGAGAGTTCTTGGAAACCCTGGCGCAACATTTAAGTACGATGAGCAATGTTGAGGCCATATTGGTGGCTGGACACACGGACAATACCGGGCCTGACCGTATTAACCGACAGTTGTCACAGGCGCGCGCCGATGCTGCGCGTGATTATTTGATCAACCTTGGGGTGCCGGCCGAGAGCATCGAAGCCATTGGCTTTGGTTCGGAAATGCCGGTCGCAACCAATGACACACCGGCCGGTCGAACGGCGAATCGGCGTATTGAGGTTGAGGTGAGAGCGCGTGACTGACACACTGGCACAAACATGGCTTGCCGCGCCTGCTCAGAGACTACCCTAGGTAGAGGTAATGATGACCCGCCAGCACACAGAGTCTGAAGCTATTACCCTTTCGGCGAACACGCCGGCTGATGCCTTGTCTGAGTGCCTGCTGAAACTTGCCCAGTTGCATGGTCGAAATCTTACCCGTGAAGCTTTATTGGCCGGGTTGCCGTTGAATGATGGCCTCCTAACACCGGAATACGCGGATCGCGCGGCCCAGCGTGCAGGGTTATCCTTACGGGCCGTACACCATCGCTTAGGGGCGATTAATCGTCAACTTTTGCCCGCCATTTTGATTCAAAAGAACGATACGGCATGTTTGCTGATGCGCTTGGATCGCAAGGCCAAAAAGGCCTGGGTCATTTATCCGGAACTCAGCGATTCCGTCGTTGAGGTGCCGTGGGCGGAGTTGAAGGAAGACTTTGCGCATGCTGTGCTCTATGTTCAGCCGGAATTCCGCTTTGATACGCGTGCGCCCGAGCGCCAACCATCCCGTCGCGAGCACTGGTTCTGGGGTGTCATTCTCGGCAATACCCGGCTTTACCTTGATGTAATCATCGCTGCCGTCTTGATTAACCTCTTGGCTATTTCCATGCCGCTGTTTGTGATGAATGTATACGACCGGGTGGTGCCCAATCAAGCGCTGGAAACGCTCTGGGTATTGGCCGCGGGGGTGGGTACGGTTTTGGTGGCCGATTTAGTTCTCCGTTCGTTGCGTACGTGGTTTGTCGACCATGCCGCTCGGCGGGCTGATACGGAGCTGTCGGCACGCATCATGACCAAAGTTCTCGGTTTGCAGCTCGCGGCGCGGCCTGTTTCGGCGGGTTCTTTCGCGTCTGTGGTGCAATCGTTTGAGTCAGTGCGCGGATTTATCGGGTCGGCAGTGGTGATCGGCTTGGTGGACTTACCCTTTGTCGTCTTCTTTGCCCTGATCATCGCGATGATCGGGGTGCCCTTGGTGATCCCTGTGGTCATTGGTGGCAGTTTTGTGTTGTGTTATGCGTTGATCATGCAGGGCGCTATGCGTCGCCTGGCCGACGAGTCTATGCAGGCCACGGCGCAACGAAACGCAACCTTGGTGGAGAGTCTGGTTGGGATGGAGACTGTAAAAAGTTTTCGGGCCGAGCAAAAACTGCAAAGTGTGTGGGAGCGGACGACGGCTTACCTAGCAGACAAGACTTCACGCAGTCGTTTTTTTGCCGGCAGTATCGGGCATGTGGCGCAATGGGCGCAGCATACGGTGGCTGTCGCCATCATCGTGATCGGCGTGCATTTGGTGGGTGCGGGCGACCTGAGCCAAGGGGGCTTGGTGGCCGCCTATCTGTTATCGTCGCGTGCAATGGGGCCGATCAGCCAAGCGTCAGCGTTACTCGGACAATTTCATTCCGCCGCGACGGCTTTACGTGGCTTAAATAATGTCATGCAGTTGCCCTCCGAACGCCAGCCGGATGAAACCCGGGTCAGCCGTCCGACGGTCAAGGGCGACATCGAATTTCGTCAGGTGACCTTTCGGTACCCGCAGGATGATGTCGATGTGCTGCGTAATGTCAGCTTTAAAATCAAAGCCGGGGAGCACGTCGCCATTCTTGGGCGCAACGGCTCGGGCAAATCCACCATCGAAAAACTCTTACTCGGTTTGTATCAGCCCAATCAAGGCACAGTATTGGTTGATGGCGTGGATCTGCGCCAATATGACCCCGGTGAACTGCGCAGTAACATCGGCTATGTGCCGCAAGACATTACGTTATTCTTTGGCTCGCTCCGTGACAACGTGGTGCTGCCTTTTCCAACAGCAACCGATGACGAGGTTCTGGCGGCGGGCGAATTAAGTGGTCTGTCTGCGCTGGCTGACCAACACCCGCAAGGTTACAACATGCCGGTCGGAGAACGCGGGGAGCGCCTTTCGGGTGGGCAACGACAGAGCGTAGCGTTAGCACGCGCCTTAATTCGTCGTCCTAATCTGTTGCTGATGGATGAGCCCTCCGGCGCGATGGACCATTCCAGTGAGGAGGAATTCAAGACGCATCTGAACCAATATGCGGTGGGTAAAACCCTCTTGTTGATTACCCATCGCACCTCGTTGTTGGAATTGGTGGACCGAATCATCGTCATTGATCGCGGCGTGATTGTGGCCGATGGCGCGAAAGCCCAGGTCGTTGATGCCTTGCGCAATGGTCGCATTGGGAAGGCCTTATGAAGCCGACCATAGAAACCCCTGTTCGTCCTGAACAACGTCCAGAAGCGGTGTCTACGTGGACACAGGTGATGGGCCACAATTGGGCGGATAACAGTAATTGGTTACGGCAGCAGCAGAAACCACTGCGGGCCCGATTACTGCTATATGCCTTGGTGTGTACCCTGGCCGCCCTAGTCTACTGGGCATCGATTGCCGCGTTGGATGAAGTAACTCGGGGTGATGGCCGCGTAGTTCCAGCGTCGCAGCGTCAGTTAATTCAATCGTTTGATGGTGGTGTGGTGTCTGAAATCAATGTCCGTGAAGGCGAAGTGGTGGAAGCCGGAGCGTTATTGATGAGCATAGACCCGACGCGATTTTTGGCCAGTTTTCGCGAAAATCGTGCGGAAATTTTGTCGCTTACCGCCCGCGCAGAGCGCTTGGAAGCGTTGTCCAACAATCGCCCCATGCGCTTTTCAACCGAGATTTCTCAAGAGGCACCCGAACTGATTGCCCGTGAACAGAGGCTCTATGATGCCGCGCAGAATGAGTTGAGTTCGCGCCAGAATACTGCCTTGGAGCAGCTTAACCAGCGTCGACAAGAACTGAATGAAGCGCAAGCGCGTATAGATCAGTTGCGGCGCTCCTTGGAGATCACGCAGCGCGAATTGGATATAACGCGCCCGTTGCTGGCCAGTGGCGCTGTTGCAGAAGTCGAGGTATTGCGCTTAGTGCGGGATGTCTCCAATGCACAAGGTGAAATTGCCCAAGAAGAAGCACGAATTTCGCGCTTGAACTCCTCCATAGCGGAAGCTCAGAGTGCCTATAACCAATTGGATTTGAACGCCATTGCGGACTGGCGACGCGAATTGTCGGATGTAGAAGGGCGCTTGGCCGGATTAACCGAAACGGCTGCCGGACTGGCTGATCGGGTGCGCTTTGCCGAAATTCGCGCCCCGGTGCGTGGGATAGTCCAGCGGCTGTTCATCAACACGTTGGGTGGTGTAGTACAACCTGGCCGCGAAGTGCTGGAGCTGGTGCCGTTGGATGATCAACTGATCATTGAGGTTCGAATTGCACCCCAGGATATCGCTTTCTTGCGGCCGGGACAGCCAGCGGTCGTGCGTCTTACCGCTTATGATTACGCGGTTTTCGGCGGTTTGAATGGCGTGGTAGATTTAATCAGTGCAGACACCATTACAGACGAACGCGATAACACCTATTATCTGGTTCGGGTGCGCACCGAGGTCGCACCAGAAGAAGCCAACATGAACATAATTCCGGGCATGACGGCGCAAGTAGACATTCTCACAGGCAAGAAAACCGTACTGGAATATCTGCTTAAACCTATTCTCCGGGCAGGATCATTGGCGTTGAGGGAACGATGAGACAACATTATTTTGTAGCGCCAGCAGGCACGGTTTCACCTCGGTGGGAAGAAGCCTACGAGGATGCGTTAGTGATTGCGCAGCTTCCACCGGTTATGGACGCTGATACCACGGTCTGGTTGCACACCGCCTTGCCGGGCTGGGCTGATTGGGTCGGTCCGGTGCTTGCGTGTGAAGGTCGGGTGATCATTTTGTCGTCCGCACCGCGGCGTGACGAGTTGATTGTGGCGCTGGGTGCCGGTGCCAGAGGCTATGCCCATGCGCTTTCCTCGGTATCGATCTTACGTCAGATTGAAGAGGTGTTAGATCGGGGCGGCATCTGGGTTGGCAGTGAGCTGGTGGCTTTACTGGCAGAGCAGGTTGCACCGCAAGTGGATACCAATGCGGCGGCGATGCAAGATGTCCTGCAGTCGTTAACCGAGCGTGAACGCGAGGTGGCACTGGCGGTGGCTAATGGGCAGTCCAATAAAGAAATTGCTCGCCAACTCGGCATAACCGAACGTACCGTTAAAGCTCACCTAAGCGGTATCTTCAACAAATTGGATGTGCGCGACCGCCTGCAATTGGTGTTGCGAGTAAAAGGGCAAAATTAGTCCGTATTGTCCTTTAGTACAATGTTCAGTTTGCTTTCTCTCCCGTAATCTACACCCTGTAGAATTCTCCGTATTGTTTAAAGCAAGGAACTTTCCATGGCAATTGCAACCATCGTCTCTTTAAACGGCCCCGCATGGGCACGTAACCCCGATGGCTCTTTGGTTGAACTGCAACCCGGTGATGAGTTGCAGGTTGGGCAGATTCTGCTGGCGGCAGAAGGCACCATGGTTGAAATGGACTTTGGTGACGGAGAGCCCATGTATTTCGCAGGGGAGAGCACCCTGTTCCTGACCTCGTCGGTCGGCAAAGATGCCTTCATGGACGCCGAAGACGCAGCCTTGTTTGATGAGTCTGTACAGGCCGTATTGCAAGCCTTAGAAAATGGCGAAGACCTTAATTCTGTATTGGACTCCACCGCCGCCGGTGGGCAACAGCAAGCAGTGCCGAATGCATCCGGCGCTGCCACCTCACGTGCTGCGCGATTGTTCCAACAAGCTACGGAAGATGATGGTTTGGGTGATGCTGGCGCCCTAGAATTTGAAACCCCCAATATCACCCGCGACGACAATGGCCCTCAGCGTTTCGACGGCGATGAAGCGACATCCGATACGGATTTGAGCGAAAACGACAACGACACAAATACTCCGCCAGAAATCGAATTTTCTTTTTCGGGATCAGGCGACTCTATACTTTCTGGCGTTGTGCAAAATGGCCAAGCCGGCAGTGATGTTCGTGTAGACTTCATCGATAGTGCCGGTAATACCTATACCGTTAATGTCCCCCTTAGCCCAGCAGGGAGCTTCTCCGTATCGCCTGCTGATATTGACAATTTAGTCTCTGGTGACTTATCCGTTACCGTGACAGCTCAACGCAGTGATGGAGAGACAATCACTGGTCAAACGACCGTAGAAAATTACCAAGCACCAGAAGTACCGACTGGTCCAGTTGACCCGGAAGATCCTGTTGATCCAGAAGATTCGACCGATCCTGTTGATCCAGTGAATCCGTCAGAACCTGATGACTCAGATACCGATGCAGACGCTGATGCCGATGCTGATGAGGACTCCGATGCTGACGCGGATGCTGACGCGGATGCTGACGCGGATGCTGATGCTGACGCAGACGCCGATGCCGATGCAGACGCTGATGCTGATGCTGATGCGGACGCTGATGCGGACTCCGATTCAGACGCTGATGCTGATGCGGACGCTGACTCCGATGCTGATGCTGACGCCGACGCTGATGCAGATTCAGATTCAGATTCAGATGCTGACGCCGATGCGGATTCTGATGCGGACTCCGATGCCGATGCCGATGCCGATTCAGACGCTGATGCTGATGCTGATGCTGATGCTGATGCGGACTCTGATTCCGACGCTGATGCTGACGCGGACGCAGACTCTGATGCCGATGCCGATGCCGATGCGGACGCTGACTCCGATGCTGATGCTGACGCCGACGCTGATTCAGATTCAGATTCAGATTCAGATTCAGATGCTGACGCCGATGCGGATTCTGATGCGGACTCCGATTCAGATGCTGATGCTGATTCAGACGCTGATGCTGATGCTGATGCCGACGCAGATTCTGACGCGGATTCTGACGCGGATTCTGACGCGGATTCCGATGCAGACTCTGATTCCGATGCCGATGCAGACGCTGATGCGGATTCCGATGCCGATGCAGACGCTGATGCGGATTCTGACGCGGATTCCGATGCCGACGCCGATGCAGACTCTGATTCCGACGCTGATGCTGATGCCGATGCCGATGCCGATGCAGACGCTGATGCGGATTCTGACGCGGATTCCGATGCCGACGCCGATGCAGACTCTGATTCCGACGCTGATGCTGATGCCGATGCCGATGCCGATGCCGATGCAGACGCTGATGCGGATTCTGACGCGGATTCCGATGCCGACGCCGATGCAGACTCTGATTCCGACGCTGATGCTGATGCCGATGCCGATGCAGACGCTGACGCGGATTCCGATGCCGACGCGGATGCCGATGCCGATGCCGATTCTGACGCGGACTCAGATGCTGATTCTGACGCGGATTCTGACGCGGATTCTGACGCAGATGCTGATGCTGATGCTGATGCTGACGCCGATGCGGATGCGGATGCGGATGCGGATGCCGATTCCGACGCTGACGCCGATGCGGATTCTGACGCAGATGCTGATTCTGACTCCGACGCTGATGCCGACGCTGATGCCGACGCCGATGCCGACGCAGATTCCGATGCAGATGCGGACGCTGATGCCGATGCAGATGCGGACGCTGATGCCGATGCAGATGCAGATGCAGACGCTGATGCGGATTCCGATGCCGATTCAGATGCAGATGCAGATGCTGACGCTGACGCGGATTCCGATGCCGACGCCGATGCAGACTCTGATTCCGATGCCGATGCCGATGCAGACGCAGACGCTGATGCGGATTCCGATGCCGATGCCGATGCAGACGCTGATGCTGATGCGGACGCAGACTCTGATGCCGATGCAGACGCTGATGCTGATGCAGACGCCGATGCGGACTCTGATGCTGATGCTGATGCTGATGCTGATGCTGATGCGGACGCTGATGCCGACGCAGATGCTGATTCCGACGCAGACGCAGATGCTGACTCCGATGCAGACGCTGATTCCGATGCTGATGCCGACGCAGACGCAGATTCCGACGCAGACGCTGACTCCGATTCAGACGCTGATGCTGATGCTGACGCCGACTCAGATGCAGATGCGGACTCCGATTCTGACGCAGACGCCGATGCAGATACCGATTCAGATGCTGACGCGGACGCAGATTCCGATGCAGACGCCGATGCAGACGCCGATGCTGATTCTGATGCAGATGCAGATGCAGATGCTGATGTTGATGCTGATGCTGATGCGGACTCCGATGCAGATGCAGATGCAGACGCCGACGCCGACGCCGACGCCGACGCCGACGCCGACGCCGATGCGGACTCCGATTCAGACGCAGATGCAGATGCTGACTCCGATTCCGACGCTGACGCTGATGCCGACGCCGACGCTGATGCTGATTCAGACGCTGACGCTGATGCAGACGCCGATGCTGACGCAGATGCAGATGCTGATTCCGATGCCGATGCAGACGCTGATGCTGATGCTGACTCTGATGCTGACTCTGATGCTGACTCTGATGCTGACTCTGATGCTGATGCTGATGCTGATGCTGATGCTGATGCCGATGCCGATGCAGATTCCGATTCTGACGCCGACGCCGACGCTGATGCCGATTCTGACGCCGACGCGGATTCTGACGCGGATGCCGATGCTGATGCAGATTCCGACGCGGATGCTGACTCCGATGCAGACGCTGATTCTGATGCTGACGCCGATGCTGATGCCGACTCTGATGCTGACGCAGATGCCGATTCCGATGCTGATGCCGACTCTGATGCTGACGCAGATGCCGATTCCGATGCTGACGCCGACGCCGACGCTGATGCTGATGCCGATGCCGATGCCGATGCCGATGCCGATGCCGATGCTGACGCTGATGCGGATGCGGATGCCGATTCCGATGCGGACGCCGATTCTGACGCAGATGCCGATTCTGACGCAGATGCCGATTCTGATGCCGATTCTGATGCAGATGCCGATGCAGATTCCGACGCAGACGCTGATGCGGATGCCGATTCAGACGCGGATGCCGATGCTGACGCTGATGCGGATGCCGATGCAGATTCCGACGCAGACGCTGATGCGGATGCCGATTCAGACGCGGATGCCGATGCCGATGCCGATTCCGATGCGGACGCAGATTCCGACGCCGATTCTGATGCAGATGCCGATGCAGATTCCGACGCAGACGCTGATGCTGATGCCGATGCCGATGCCGATTCCGACGCCGATGCAGATTCCGACGCTGATGCTGATGCTGATGCTGATGCTGATGCGGATGCCGATTCAGACGCAGACGCCGACGCTGATGCTGATGCTGATGCTGATGCTGATGCGGATGCCGATGCGGATGCCGATGCCGATGCCGATGCGGATGCCGATGCTGACGCTGATGCTGATGCGGATGCGGATGCCGATGCCGATGCGGACTCTGATTCCGACGCTGATGCTGACGCGGACGCGGACTCTGATGCCGATGCCGATGCCGATGCCGATGCCGATGCGGATGCCGATTCAGACGCTGATGCAGATTCCGACGCGGATGCGGACGCTGACGCCGATGCTGATGCCGATGCTGATGCCGATGCCGATGCCGATGCCGATGCCGATGCAGACGCTGATGCGGATTCCGATGCCGATGCCGATGCAGACGCTGACGCGGATTCCGATGCCGATGCCGATGCCGATGCCGACGCAGACGCTGATGCGGACTCTGATTCTGACGCTGATGCTGATGCGGATGCCGATGCGGACTCAGACGCTGACTCCGATTCCGATGCAGATGCAGATGCAGATGCAGATGCAGATGCAGATGCTGATGCTGACGCTGATGCAGATTCAGATGCCGATGCTGATGCTGATGCTGATGCTGATGCTGATGCTGATGCTGATGCTGATGCTGATGCCGACGCCGATGCCGATGCCGATGCCGATGCCGATGCCGATGCCGATGCCGATGCTGACGCGGACTCTGATGCAGATGCAGACGCTGACTCAGATTCTGACGCGGATCTCGAAAGCGCACTGACCGTTAAGGTGTCTAATGAGCAGACGTCTTCACCGGACTTCTCAGAAGCAAACAGTCATACGGTTGCGCAACCTGAAGCGTGGGGAGAGACTGCGACGTTCACCCAAGCAGAAACAGGGCAGCCTGGAACCATAGAAACACAGTTTGACGACGCGAATTCCGTAGCGGTTGAATTAACAACCTCTTGGAATAGCGTTAAAAATATCAGCGTAACGAGCGAAGAAAGTGCAAACGTCACGTTGGATAATTTCGTCTACGTTAATGTTGCTCTCGCTGGTCAAGGTGACTCCCAAGTCACCATAAATGACGCCAAACGAGGTGATATTGCGACGGGTGAAGGCAATGACACCATCAATATCCAAGCGCTCACTAATGGATCAGGATGGAGCAATCACTTTGACGTGAATGCCGGAGAAGGTGACAACACCATCAACCTGACAGGCTCTCAAGGCCATACGTCGGCGGACATTGTTACTGGTTCAGGCAACGATAGCATCACATTGGATGGCGACTTTGCCAGCATTGATATTCAATCTGCCGGTGGTTCAAATATCTTCGATTTGAGTGGTGCAAGCTTTAGCTCCGCAACCATCGACGGTGGTAATGACGGCAGTACGTTTGTCCTAGGTAGCAATGTGGATGGTGTGACATTGATAGGTGGCAGTGGTGCGGATGTGCTGCAATTGAACCTAACATCGGAACAACTAACCGACAGTGCGCTCGAAGAACTGTTTGCTTTCAGCCAGTCTGAAAGTGACACCTTCCAGTTCAGCGTCATTGGTGACCTGCATACCACGTATTTTGACGGCTTGGCACTGTATGTTGACGGTGAGTTGACCGATATTGAATCGCTGATGCCAGTGCCGGATCCGTCGATTGAGCTGTCAGTAGACTATGAAGCGGAGTCCGTGCGCCTTGATGAAGCGTTGGCAGCTAGCCCTGACCAACCGATTTCAATCAGCACCGGTGCTTCGGGACTTGTGTTAACGTCTATGGGCAAAATGGACGGTGACGGTGGTGAAGATTACAGCGTTTGGCGGCTGCGAAATGGCGGAGATGAGGAGGTCTATGTGACCTTGGAATCGGTGGATGGAACATTCACAGAAACCTACTTGCTGCCACCGAACAGTGACACCTTCGTTGCTAGCACAGCTCATGCGGGTTCTGCCACGCACAAGCTGATCAGTGAAGACGGCAACACGTCGACGAAAGCGGCGAGCAATGCTGAGTTCTCCTATGGCCAGATGGTCGATGGTGAAAATCAAGTGCTGACCGTTCATGGCTCTACCGAAAGCATCGATGTAGGCACCACGATAGACATTACGGTGACGGACGTGGCGGGCAATACCGTGGAATTAACCACACAGGTGGATGAAGACGGTAATTTCACTGTACCCCTCAGTGACCTGGAGGGATTGGTCTCAGGTAACCTTACTATTGATGCAAGCCATACCAATGCGGAAGGTGGGGTTGTCAATGGCAGTGTAGTCTTCGTTGATTACGTGGCTCCTGTTGTAGAGCCGACGGTGCAAGCGCCCGAGATCGTGAGTGTTGAGGTGTCGCAAGAAGCAACTTACGGCAAACCCGAACTGGATCAACCGGGCCGTAACCTGAATAATCACAACATGAATGGCGGCGACAACGATCACCAGATTGCCGTCAACAACATCAACAATACCAGCATGAATTTAGGTAATGGTGATGATGTATTGGTCATTCGTGGCAATGGTAACAATGCCAATATCAACCTGGGTAATGGTGACAATACCATCGTTCTCGAAGGCAACAGCTATAACAATATGTCGATCAATGCCGGTAACGGAAACGACGTACTGTACTTGCCAGGCAGTCAAGGTGATTATCACCTCAACGCCTTGAACAATAACAATGGTGTCTATTCCGGGTTTATAGGTACTAATGGTGGTGGCAATAAAGGCATAACGATCAATAACTTTGATTTGATTGTGTTTGCTGACGGTACGTCGCTGGGTAACGGCCAAGAGCCAGTGCAAGGCGAAGTAACGATGACCACCATTGCTGGCGAAGCGGAACCTGCACATGATGTTGAGGTATACGCTGACGGTGAATTACTAGGTACCGTGGTGGCCGATGCGGAAGGACAGTGGCAGTTTGACTATGAAGGGGATGGAACTGCGGAATATACGGCAGTTGCGATCAATTCAGACGGCGAGCGGAGTGAGCCATCTGCGGCTTGGTTGCCTGAATTGGGCGACCTTAATGCGTTAGCTGCCGACATGAAGGTTCAAATTGGTACCGACGAAAACGATGCGCTGGAAAGTGCAGGCGGTGACAACCTGCTGTTGGGTGGTCTGGGTGCCGATACCTTTGCTTGGTCTTTGGCTGATCTAGGCTCGGCCGATCAACCCTTCCTCGACATCGTGGCTGACTTCACCGAAGGTGAGTTCACGTATGACGGAGAGGCGGATCGTATCCATCTGAAAGATTTGCTGAAGGATGGTGATACGGAAGATGATCTGGCGAACTACCTGCATTTTGAAGTGGTTGACGGTGATACTTTGGTGCAGATCAGCAGCAATGGTGGCTTTGCGGATGGCAGTGGCCATGCCGATCAGACGATCATCTTACAAGGTGTTAGTCTGTCCGGTACGGATGATGAAATCATCCAACAGTTGCTGAGTGCTGGCCAATTGTTGCTGGACAACTAAGCGTATCTCGCACCTTAGAAACGCCGCCGATGGGCGGCGTTTTCATTTATACTGCTGGGCATAGCTTAATAGGGGTGCCGTAACGATGTTCGTAAAAAGAAACGCGGATGGTCTCGTGGTGGCTCTGAGTCGTGAGGCCAGTGCGGATTGTACGGAATTCGTGGCTGACGAATCGGATGAAGTGAAGAACTTCGTTCAGATTTCTGACGAAAAAGAAGCCGCCGTAGAAGACTTGGCTCAGTCGGACTTGGATATGGTTCGGGTAGTAGAAGATCTGGTTAATCTGTTGATTGACAGTAGCGTGATTCGCTTTACGGATTTGCCGTCTGCCGCGCAACAAAAATTGCTGAATCGGCGTGCTATGCGGGATCAAATGAACCCGGTTGATTTATTGGATAACGAAGACGATTTTAATTTCTAATGAACCTATCTGATGCATTAGCGTTGGCTCATGGCTTTCTGGCTCAACATCTACCGCCTGAGCAACCAGACGTTTTTCATTGTTTTATTTCAGTCAGTAACGGACGACAAAGGGCGACAGTGGTCTGTGGAACCGGCGGTCATTGGACAAGCGCTTGGCGGGAAGCCATCCGGGCACTGCATAAAAAAGCTGATCAAAACACGGAGCACCTGCGTTGGTTACGAGTTGATTGGGTAACTCAGGTATATGCGCATACATGGACTTCATTGGATGCGCTTCTGCAGAAAACAAAGAGAAATTATTTTCGTAAAGGCATCGCCTTAGACAAAGGTTTTAAACGGGCTTTTTTAGAAACCGAATTGCATGCTAATGCGATGCTTTATCCCGGCGCCAAAATCAATCACGCTCAACTTAATGAGAAAAATTTTACTCGATATCTTCGATTGAAATATGGTGCACAGAGTCATGTAGAATTCACCCCTAAAACAGAGGTTTATTCCTTCGCTACTGAGGCTGTTTTGGTGGATGACAAGGGCGAACTTCATACAATATCGGGCACGGGCCGCGATAGTGGGCGTCGAGATGTCGAGGCTCTAACGCCTGCTCTAGTTGGGCAACTGATTCATGATGGCAGTCGCTTTCTCGCTCGACAGGTGAAGTCGTCGGGGCAGTTTGTTTATGGTATTCATCCGTGTTTTGATCGCAGGGTGCCAGCTTATAACGCCTTGCGGCATGCAAGTAGTACTTATGCCATGCTGGAAGCTTGGGAAGTAACCAGAAGTGTTGAGTTGCGAGAGGCTATAGAGCGTTCTTTGCTTTATTTGTGCAACAACCTCATTCAGACTCGAACTCTCCCTAATGGCAACGCCGCAGGCGAAACGGCCGCTTTTTTGGTGGATGTGGGTGATGAAATAAAGCTCGGCGGTAATGCTGTATGCATCTTGGCGTTAACCAAGTATACCGAGCTTACCCGGAACACCACTTACCAAACGCTGCAGCATCAATTGGCTGTAGGCATTGAACACATGCAGAACCCGGAAACCGGGCAGTTCGTGCATGTATTGCAAGCGAAAGATTTGTCGGTAAAAGAACCTTTCCGCATTATTTATTACGATGGTGAAGCGGCCTTCGGCTTGATGCGTTTGTATGGGCTGACGCGAGACCCCCGATGGTTAATGTGCGTGGAACGTGCTTTCACGTATTTTATTGCGGCCAAACATTGGCAAGCGCATGACCATTGGCTGAGCTACTGCGTTAATGAACTGACCCGCTATCGTCCGGAAGCACGCTACTATCAATTTGGTATCCAAAACGTTAACGGCTACTTAGATTTTGTGTTAAACCGCATCACGACCTACCCTACGTTGTTGGAATTGATGATGGCGGCGCACAAAATGATTACGAGATTGCGGCGTGATGCGGAACATGCGCACTTGTTAGAACAACTTGATGTGGCAGAATTTTATCGTGCGTTGGAATATCGGGCGCAATATCTATTGAATGGACATTTTTGGCCTGAATTGGCGATGTACTTCCAAAAGCCGGAATCTGTGTTGGGTAGCTTTTTTATTCGCCATCATTCATTTCGTGTGAGAATCGACGACGTTGAGCATTATTTGTCTGGATATGTTGCCTATTTGCAGCATTATTTAACCACTGAGTCGAAGTCCGAATTACCCCAGCAGCATTTTATTGTGAGCGGATCGGTGCAATTGAACGCCGACGCGGCGTTAGTGTTTGAAATCATGCGGACTGCTGCCATGCGAGCTGGATGCTTGATCAATGCACGTCAAGCCAAGAATAATCGCGTTTGGTTGACCAGTGCCACCATGACCGCAGAAGCTGAGGCTTGGTTAGGCCAACATGCACCTTTGTTCGGCTGGACACCAGAGGACGATGAAGATAGCTGCTCTTGGCATTACAGTGGGAATGTAACCATTGCAGAGGCCCGTCAGGTACTGTTTGATACGTCGCCCTTGGTGTCTGGTGTTGGAGTGTCTTGTTGGTCCGCTGACTCGGTGGCATTGGCGACAGGAGGCCACTGGCGTGTCGAGCCCGCTACGTCGTGGCAAGCTTCTGGCTTGTGTATTGCATTACCTACACTGAAAGCAGGGCAAATAGTGACTGTTCGGCCAGTAGACGGTAAGCGTGGTTTAACGGTGGCTCAAATTCGAGCAGTCCTGAGAAAAGGCAACTGCCAGATTGCCGGACTAATGGCACAAGACCAGTGGGCGTCTATCGCCGAGTTTCGTCTGCCAATTCTGGCGGTGCAAGATGTGGGTACCGCTGTTCTTAACTTTGGTTTTTCTGCGCGCTCGTTGCTGGGTGGAAAAGTCATTGGGGTGACGGGCAGCTCAGGAAAGACAACCGTATGCGCATTGTTGGAGCATTTGCTGTCCTTTGCAGGACAGTCTGCGGGCAGTCGACACAGCGCCAACCTTCCACATGGATTGGCATGGAATCTGGCCAGCATGCCGTTTGATGCCGACTATGTAGTTCTGGAAATGGCCATTGGGGGAATGGGCGTCAATAGTTTGATGGCGCGACCGGACATAGCGGTATTTCTAAACGTCTCTGCTGCGCACTTGATACACCATCGATCCACGCTCGAGATCGCAGATAAGAAAAGTCGACTGTTCCTGGGGATGTCGCCCGACGGTGTCGCGGTCATTAATCGGGACATGAAGGAATACTCTGTTGTTGCCGCAGCTGCGAAAGAGCTTGATATCCGCCTAATTACCTTTGGTTGTCATCAAGACGCCGATTATCGACTGATGACGTCTCCAGAGATACAAAGTTTGACATGGCAGGTCAATGACCAAACATTTAATTGGTCGCTCACGAATCCCGAAACCTTTTGCAGTGTGCCTTTGCAACTCAACGTTTTGGCAGCCATCGCAGTGTTGGAGGTGTTGGGCGTAGCTATCGAGCAAGCATTACCTGCATTGTCTACGTTTTCAGCGCCTGCAGGCAGAGGAAACCAGCGTGATTTAATGTTAGGTGAACGGCGAATCTGTGTTATAGACGAAAGCTATAATGCCAATCCCGATTCTATGCGTGCCGCGCTGGACCGGTTCGCTAACCTGCCGAAGGTATCCGGTAAGTCATGGCTGGTGCTGGGTGATATGTTGGAATTAGGCGCTGATGAACTGGCGTTGCATCGGGATTTGGCCACAGCCATTAAGCAAACGAAGGCAGATCGAGTTCTACTTTTTGGCTCATTGATGTCAACCCTCGAATCGGAATTAAAGAAGACAGGTCAGACCTGTCAAACATTTACTGACTTATCTGCATTGCAAAAGGCGTTGATCGCAGAGCTCTCGGATGGCGATCGAGTATTGATTAAAGCATCACACGGTACTGGGTTGCATGCTTTGATCACGTATTTGGGTCGTGAAGCGGTACCTGAGCCTCAATAACGCTTCATGCCACGCTTTAGCGCACGGCCGTCCCCGTTTGCGCATCCAACCCAAGGTCCGCCAATGTATTCACATCATCGGCGGTGGTGACACCCTGCGCGATCATGGTAATGCCCAGTGAATGGCCGATGGAGCACAGGCCGCGCACGAAAGTTTGGTTGCCGGAGTCTTGCTGAATATTGCGGATAAGGGCATGGTCAATTTTAATGTAGGACAGCCCCAAGTCTTGCAGGTTTTCGAGGCGGGCAAATTCTGGCCCGACATGCTCCAAGCCAATGCGCGCACCGCACGCTTGGAGTTCGTTGCACAGCACCCGGAATGCTTGTGCGTGGCGAATAGCGCAAAATTCATGGCATTCGAAATCAAGCTGTTGCGCCGCTTTAGGGGCACTTTCAAGCATTTTGAGCAGTGCTTGCCGGAACCCAGTGTCTTGAACCGATTCAGTGGCAATATTGACCGCCAGTCGGGCGTTTTGATGTTCAGGTAAGGCAGCCAAACGCAACGCTTCTTTGATAACGCACAAATCCATTTTGGGCAGCAGGCCCAGCCGTGCCATCCAGGGTACAAAGTAACGGGCTGGCCGCAGGGCACCGTCCAGTTGCCAGCGCGCGGGGACTTCCGTATGAAACAGCTCACCCTGCAGGGTACGGACTGGATAACTCGCCAAGTCCGGAGACACTTTTGTTAAAGCTTCTTCCAGTACACGACGCCATTCATCCAGGTTCGCATGTGGTGCCTCGCGTTGTTGCAGCGTGGTCATGACCATACCACGAGGGCCATTTTGCTCGGCTTCAGCCAAGGCACCGTCAAGCTGCATCATTAATTTGCCACGAGTCGCCGACTCGTCAAATTCGCAACAGGCCAGTGGTAACGCAAATTCATCCTCCGGGTGGGTGCTGATGAGTCGATCCAGCAACTCATCCAGCGTTTGGCGTATGCGTTTCGCCATGGGTTGAGGGTCGTACAAGCTGGGAATCAATAAAATAAAATCACTGCCGTTCAGGCGACCGGAAAAGCATTGTCCGTGGGTGTCCGTTACTTGCTGCAGCACGCGTGCTACGTCTTTCAAGAACTGATCCGTCGCCACGCGGCCCAGTTGTGTATTGACATCCTGCAGGTTCATCACCCGAATGATCAGCAAGGCGGCATCGTGATCCGTGGTATCCACGGCTAATTGCCCATCCAGCACATTAAAGAAGTGCTCGCGATTAGGTAGACCTGTTAAGTCATCGTGTTGCAAGCGTCGGCGCAGGGTGTCGAGCTGCCGGGTTTCTTTTTCCAGCATGTCGCGTACCCGCTCGGAGAGCAGGTTCATGGCACTAACTAAACGCTTGAATTCGTGGATACGTGGTTCATCTGACCGGATAAAGCGACGATCGCCTATGGCTTCGGCTTGCTGCACCACAGTATCTAGAGGCCGTGATACCGATTTCAAAAACCAAGTGCCGAGCAAACCACAAAAAAGGCCCATGGCCACGAACCATTGCAACAGCCGGACAGTGCTTTGCCAGAGTGCATCAACGGCGTAGCCGCTGTGGCTCAGCACGGTTAGGGTGCCGTATTGCTCCCAGCCATCTTGCACCAATGCTTCCCCGGCTTCCGCGTGTATTGGTACCCAGTTTTGAAACCATTGCGGTGCCTGTGCCGTCGTGGCCGACCGTTGCGCGCGCTCGACCATGACGCGCCCTTCCGGATCCGTTAGGGTGATGCGTTGATAGTGTCCGGCATCAAACTGTGCGGCGACCAACAGTTCAATGGTGATGGGGTCCTTGTCCAGTTGCGACATGGACAAGGCGAGGGACGTGGCGTTGTCAATGTTCTTGAGTTGCAACTGTTGGGTGAGGACCTGTTGCGCCGACAAGGTACTGACGAGAAAGCTGCCACCAAAGGCGAGCAACATCATGCAGCCGATGGCAATCCAGAGTTGTTTAATCAATGACATGGTCGTACGCCTCCAAAAAAAACAAGACCTTGTGCAGGAGCTAAAGCGTTCATAACTGGATACCTTCTTGTTGCATGCGTTGCAGCACATCACCCCAGCGCGATACGCGTGCCGTCGGGTCGGCGGCCGAGGTGCTGCTGTTGCCCACCCAAAGACCGCGGTCATTAAAACTGAACACGGGTCGTAAGTCTGTGCGCTGCGTCGCAGGAACGATATTTGGGTTAATGTTGTCGAGATTTTGCGGTATGGCATTGGCGGTGGGGTAATAGCCCAGCACCATGTGCGCTTGCGAGCTGCCTTGGTATTGTGCGTTAACATAAATTAATCGGAGCCGCTCGTTGGGTACGCCCAGCAAACGCAAGGTGATGTATTTGGCAATGCTGTAGTCTTCGCAATCACCTGCGGCCTGGCCGAGGGTTTGCAACGGGGAAGCCCAATAGTCTTCTTCGCCCCAGAGTTCTAAGTCGTCTACCCAGAGTACCTGTTGGTTAAAAAAGTCGTTAACGGTGCGCAGTATATCGGGTTCGGTCATGTTGCGGGCGCTGTCCATCATGCTGAACCATTGCTGCAATACAAACACGCCTGCGTCACCGTATTCCGTATGCATGACGGTTCTAACCCGCGCGGTGTCCAGGGTGACGGCGGGCGTCGAAGCGGACAGGAAGAGCACAAAGACAGCGCTGACGGCATAGAAGCAGCGCATGCCATAACGACCATGGCGCCAATGGGCGCGCCAGCCTCTGTACCCGGATCGGCCCATGGCCACACTCATTCCATACACTCGTGGTTTTGTTCTCAAGATTCACTGACTATACTAACCAAGTGCCCTAGCGATGTAGAGCATTGAATACGTGCCTGTCTGAATTTCACCCCACACCACCCCAGTAAGGACAGAATATGCAGCAGTGGATCCGGTTCATTATTCTCTCGATTTTCTTGTCGGGTTCGGCGGCTGCATTCAGTTTGGAGCCGCGCATCGTGGGTGGCGATGAAGTGGCAGGCAGTAGCGAGGAAGATGCTTTTAGCTATACGGTAGGTGTGTTTTCATCCGGTGGCGTGTGTGGTGGAAGTTATATTGGCAACCGAATGATTCTGACGGCGGCGCATTGTGTGGAAGACAGTACCTCGGTGACGGTGCGCTTCAGTGAAACCGGTAGTATGTTTGTCACGGCAGGGGATTCGGTTTTTTATGCGAACGACACGGTGGTGATCAAGGTGTCGGATTGGTACATCCATCCTGATTATCGAGCGTCCTCGTACGATAATGATGTTGCCGTGTTGGTGTTGAGTGAGAACCCGCCAGGCTTTGCGCGGTCGATTGCGTTGGCCTCAAAGCCACAAACAGATTCAATCATCTCGAATAGGCTGACTATGACGGCCTATGGCTGGGGATTAACCCGTGAAGATGGGGACTTGGCTGATGAGTTGCAGTTTGTTGAGCTTGGTGCGGATAGCATGGAATACTGCCGTTCGCGATACGGCGAAAGCACCATCACTAACAAGATGATTTGTGCCGGCGGTTCGTCCCTTCTTGATCAAGGTCAAGACACCTGCCAAGGCGATAGCGGCGGACCTTTGGTTTATGTTGAAGGTGGCACGCCCTATATTGTCGGTATAACCAGTTTTGGTTCTGGTTGTGCAGAACTTGGAATCCCCGGCGTTTACGCTCGGGTATCGGCCTTTATTGATTGGATCAATGCCATGACACCGTCTTCCGTGCCCGTTTATCAACAGGTGGTGGGGCCGCGCTCTGGCGAGCCATTTCATGGCGCCATGGGCCCGGGGTGGTTAGTCGTTTTACTCGCACTGTTTTTCTGGGGCCGCCGCGTACGCTCGGGTTCGTTACAATAGCGGTGGTAAAGCGATGCCTGGCAAGCTGGGTTGCAGCTCAGGGCTGATCCCGTTACCTTCGCCCTGTTCCGGGAAGAGCCAGCGCAGCAGGTCGTAATAGCGCCGAATGTTCTGCACATAAACCACGGGTTCGTCGCCACGGGCAAAACCAAATCGGGTGAATTCGTAATACTCCGGGTCGCGTAATTTGGGCAGAATTTGCTGCAAATCCAACCAATGATCAGGACTGTATTCCAGCAATTCGGCGATACGTCGTGCATCCTCCAAGTGGCCTAAGCCCACATTGTAGGCGGCTAGGGTGAACCACATGCGGTCCGGGTCCGTGATGTGTTCGGGCAAACGGCCATAAAGACTGTTAATGTACTGTGCGCCGCCAAAAATGCTTTGCGTCGGGTTTAGGCGGTTGGTTACGCCCAGGTCGCCCGCCGTGCGCAAGGTCAACATCATGACCCCACGAACCCCCGTCGGGGACACCGCACGCGGGCGCCAGTGTGATTCCTGATAGCCCACCGCCGCCAGCAGGCGCCAGTCTAAATTGTACTGTTCGGCGGCCTGTTGAAAGTCAGTGATGAGCGCTGGTAAGCGCGACGCCACATGCCGTTCAAACAATCGAATGCCGACATAGTCAAATTCTCGTAGATGGCCAAAGTAACGGTCGAGTACCAATTGCAACTGACCAGAGGCCTCTTGTTGCTCAATAAAGGCGTTGGCCGCATCGCGCAAGCTGGTGTCTTTGTCGATGGGAAACAACCAGCCGACCGGAATGGGTTCCGTTAAATCAAATGCGTGGCGTAGGGTGGGGTAAAACGGTTGATAAAATGCGTGGTCATTGGAGTCGATGATGGCGTAATCCAGCTCACCAGCCACCACTTTTTTGATCAGCGCTTCAGTGTTCAAGGCGTATGCGGCGAGGTTCAGGTCAGGGTATTGCCCTCGTAACTCTTGCGCCGCTAGGGCTTGCGTGCTGTCCTGTTTGACCCCACCGCGCAGGCCAACCAGTTCCTCGGGCGAGCGCACCGCTGTCTGCGAATACACCACTTGATGCAGTGCTTCCATATACGGGCGCGAATAACCTAACGCGCTATCGGGAGGTGTACTCACCGTTAGGCCGCCAATGGCAATGTCGGCAAAACCTAACTCCACCGCTTTGTACAGTTCCGCGTAGGAGTTGACCGTTTGCACTTGCAGTTCAACCCCAAGGGCTTGCGCAAAGGTGCTGGCCCAACTGACTTCAAAGGTGGTGTTTTGGCCGTTTATGTGCCGGGTATCCTCGACCACGACGGCTCGCAGTAGGCCATCGCGCTGTATGGTTTCGACATGGGTTAAATTGGAAAAACCGAGAATAAACAGTATGACAACCACAGACAGGGCCATCGCCCAGCGCAGCGTGCGTTTTAAATAGCGTTGTCGGGTGAGAATGTGCATGTCAGCGATGAAACTTGCTCTGGTTTTGAGTATTATACGCGCCGCTCAATGCGTTCGTGCTTTTTTTAATCCTGAACAGAGGCAAACCCCACATGCTGGCTCTCCGCGGTGCTCCCGTTCTTTCGCCATTCCGTCGCCAAAAATTGTTGCGTACTTTGCAGGAAAGTGTTCCTGCCGTCACGGCGGTTTACGCAGAATATGCGCACTTTGCAGAGCTCAAGGCTGCCCTGGATGAGACCACAGAGGGCGTGCTTGCCAAGCTGTTGCAGTACGGTCCAACCGTGCCGGTGGAGCAGCCGGAAGGCCAGTTGATGCTGGTAGTGCCCAGACCCGGAACGATATCGCCGTGGTCGTCAAAGGCCACCGACATTGCCCACAATTGTGGTTTGCACCAAATCAAACGATTGGAGCGGGGCATTGCCTATTATATTCACGCTGAAACAGCATTAACGGAGCAGCAGACGGGTCAATTAGCGGATAGGTTGCATGACCGCATGATGGAAACCGTACTGGATGACCTGGCCGCAGCCGATATCCTATTTGCAACCGCCGAACCGGCTCCACTGACTACGGTGGATGTGCTCGCGGGTGGTCGGTCCGCGTTGGATGACGCCAATGTCACGCTCGGCCTCGCGCTGGCCGACGACGAAGTGGACTACTTGGTAGAAAACTACCAAGCCATGCAGCGGAACCCCACCGATGTCGAGCTGATGATGTTTGCCCAAGCCAACTCAGAGCATTGTCGACACAAAATATTTAACGCGGAATGGACGATTGATGGCGAGGTACAGTCGCATTCGCTGTTCAAGATGATCAAGCACACCTATGAGTGCTACCACGAGGATATCTATTCCGCGTATCAGGACAACGCGGCGGTCATCGGGGGCTTTTCCGCGGGGCGTTTCTACCCGGACCCGATCAGCCGGGAATACGGTTACCACGAAGAAATGACCCATATTCTGATTAAAGTGGAAACCCATAACCACCCGACGGCCATCTCACCGTTTCCGGGTGCGGCAACGGGCGCGGGTGGCGAAATCCGTGATGAAGGTGCTACAGGGTTGGGTGGTAAGCCTAAAGCTGCCTTAACTGGCTTTACGGTCAGCGATTTGCGCATTCCCGGGTTTGAACAACCGTGGGAAAGCAAATATGGCAAGCCGGGGCGCATTGTTTCGGCACTGGACATTATGGTAGACGGCCCCTTAGGTGGCGCAGCGTTTAACAACGAATTTGGCCGCCCCAATTTGGTTGGCTATTTCCGTACCTTTGAAATGGAAGCGCCCAGTGTGGCGGGCGACCAAGTTTGGGGCTATCACAAGCCGATCATGATTGCTGGCGGTTACGGCAACATCAAGCCAGAACACGTCGACAAAGCCTGGGATAATATTCCCGTCGGTGCGCAGTTGATTGTGCTCGGTGGCCCGGCCATGCAAATCGGTCTGGGTGGCGGTGCGGCGTCTTCCATGGCGTCCGGTACGGGCAGCGAAAGCCTCGATTTCGCGTCGGTGCAGCGCGGTAATCCGGAAATGGAGCGGCGCTGCCAAGAGGTCATCGATCGATGCTGGCAGTTGGGTGAACACAACCCCTTGGTGTTCATTCACGACGTAGGCGCAGGCGGTCTGTCGAATGCCCTCCCAGAACTGGTTAATGATGGTGGCCGCGGTGGCCTGTTCAATTTGCGTGCTATTCCGAATGACGAGCCGGGCATGTCCCCCTTGGCGTTGTGGAGCAATGAGTCGCAAGAACGCTATGTCTTGGCGGTGATGCCGGAGCAGCTTGCCCAGTTCACGGCCATTTGCGAGCGCGAACGTTGCCCTTTTGCAGTGGTGGGTGAAGCGACTGAAGCGCGACATTTGCGTGTTACCGACCCTTATTTCACCAATACCCCAGTGGATATGCCACTGAGTGTTTTGTTGGGTAAACCCCCGCGTATGCAGCGCTCGTATCAAACGCAACAGCGCCCCAGTGATGCATTCAAGCAAAAAATCGATTTAGCCGATGCGGCGGAGCGAGTACTCAAGTTGCCTTCCGTGGCTGGTAAAGCCTTTCTCATTACCATCGGCGACCGTTCTATTACCGGCACAGTGGCGCGTGACCAAATGGTGGGGCCATGGCAAATTCCGGTGGCCAACGCGTCCGTAACCACCACGGGTTACACCAGCTATACCGGAGAAGCCATGGCAATGGGTGAACGTACCCCGGTGGCGATTCTGAACCCTGCGGCATCCGGGCGTTTAGCCGTCGGAGAGGTGATCACAAACTTAGCCTCAACCCGTATCCGCAAACTGGGCGATATCAAAATGAGCGCAAACTGGATGGCCGCCGCCGGTCATCCCGGGGAAGACCAAGCCTTATATGAAACGGTGCGCGCCGTTGGTATGGAATTGTGCCCGGCATTGGGCATGACCATTCCGGTCGGTAAGGATTCCATGTCGATGAAAACGCAGTGGGAAGACAATGGACAAGCCAAGTCCGTGGTGTCGCCGGTGTCGCTGATCATGACGGGGATGGCGCCGGTTCTGGATGTCCGCAAAACGGTGACGCCGCAACTGCGTGACGATCAAGGTGAAACCGACCTGTTACTGGTGGATTTGGGGCGTGGCAAAAACCGTTTGGGTGCGAGTGCCTTGACGCAGGTATATCGACGGGTCGGGCAAACCCCTGCTGATTTGGACAGCCCCGATGATGTAAAAGCCTTTTTCGCGGTCATACAAGATTTGTTAGAGGACGATCGACTCCTAGCCTATCATGATCGCTCGGATGGCGGTTTGTTTGCTACCCTGGTGGAAATGGCATTTGCCGGGCGCATAGGCATCGATATTCATTTAGATGATGCGCTGCTGGCTGCTCAGGCAGCGGGCTCGGAAACCGGCGTGGCGGGGCAGTTATTCAGCGAGGAGCTGGGTGCCGTGCTGCAGGTTCGCCGTGCCGACATGATGGCTGTGCAACAGGCTTTCACGGATGCAGGACTGCAAGGTTGCGTACATCGGGTGGGTGAACCCAACGAAGATGACCTGATTCGTTTCTTTGTGCACAGCGATGAAGTCTTGGTAAATACCCGTACGCAATACCTGCGCTGGTGGTGGGAAACCAGCTACCGCATGCAAGCGCTGCGCGACAATGCAGAGTGCGCGAAAAGCGAGTTTGATGCGCTGTTGGATGCCGCAAACCCTGGCTTACACGCCCGACTTACCTTTGACCCCAATGAAGACATCACCGCAGGTTTGGCGAATGAACGCCCGCGTGTTGCTATCTTGCGTGAACAAGGCGTAAACGGTCAGATTGAAATGGCCGCCGCATTTGACCGCGCGGGCTTCAGCACACAGGACGTGCACATGAGTGATGTACTGACTGGTCGTGTTGATTTGGCGGATTTCCGTGGTTTGGTGGCGTGCGGTGGGTTTTCCTATGGTGACGTACTGGGCGCGGGTGAAGGCTGGGCAAAATCGATCTTGTTCAATGCCAAAGCCCGGCAAGCGTTCAGCGAATTCTTTGCTCGCCCGGACACCTTTGCCTTAGGTATCTGCAATGGCTGTCAGATGTTGTCGAATTTACATGAGATCATTCCCGGTACGGACCATTGGCCGCACTTTGTGCGCAATGAAAGTGAGCAGTTCGAAGCCCGTACGGTGATGGTTAAAGTGCAAGACAGTCCATCCATCTTCCTGCGTGGCATGGCCGGGTCGCGGCTGCCGATTGCCGTCGCGCATGGTGAAGGTCGTGCTGAATACGCGGATTCTGCCGCCGTACAGGCCGCCCTGGACAGCGGCACCGTCGCCTTGCGGTGGGTCGATAACTACGGCAAACACACGGAACAATACCCGTACAACCCGAACGGTTCGCCCAAAGGCATTACCGGGCTTTGTTCGGCCGATGGCCGTGTCACCATCATGATGCCGCACCCGGAGCGCGTGTTTCGTTCGGTAACGAATTCATGGGCGCCAGCCGAGTGGGAAGAGGACGGTGCTTGGTTGCGCATGTTCCGCAATGCTCGGGTGTGGGTTGCCGAGCAGGACGCGTAATTCCAATGTGGTGGGATATGTTGGCGACCCTTGGAGGCATCGCGTGCTTGGTGGGCATGGTGTGGGTGCTGTTGTTTATGAAAAAAGACAAGAGCGCCTTTTATCAAGTTGATCGGGACCAGATATTGGCCCTGCTGAAGCGTGTGCAATCCGGCGATGCGCACGATATGGAATGGCGCACGTTTTTGTCAGTGCGAATCAGTGCGGATGAATTTTTAGAGCACATTCGCGCCCGCTGCGAACAACTGGATGACCACTACCGCGGCACCAGCAGAGGCCGCATTCTAAACCGGGCTGGCCGTGAAAAGCTGGCCGAGTTAGTGGCCGAACTTGAGGCCTATGACCACAAAACTTTCTGAGGCAACGCGGGGGTTTGACCCGAAACCTGGCATCAGCCATCGCCCTGACCGTTTATATCTTGCCCCTATGGAGGGCGTGATGGACGCGACCATGCGGGACATCATTACCCGTCAAGGTCGATTCGACCTGTGTGTGACTGAATTCTTGCGCGTGGTCGATGAACTGCTGCCGGCTAAGGTGTTTTATCGCCTATGCCCCGAGTTGCATCATGGTGCACGTACGTCGAATGGTACGCCCGTGCGCGTCCAGTTGCTGGGTAACAACCCTGAAGCTATGGCCGCCAATGCGGCGCGCGCCGTTGCCCTTGGCTCGCCGGGTGTCGATGTGAATTTTGGCTGCCCAGCCAAAACCGTCAATCGTAGCCGAGGCGGTGCCGTGCTATTGACCGAGCCCGATACCCTGTATGACATCGTAAAAGCCATCCGCACAGAATTACCCTCGACCCAGCCCGTTACCGCGAAAATGCGCTTGGGCTACACCGACAGCACCCTGGCGCTCGAGAATGCGCTGGCGCTGGAATCTGCCGGTGCCGCAGAAATCGTCATTCATGCGCGAACCAAAACCGATGGCTATACACCACCTGCCTATTGGGAGCTGATTGCCCCGATTGCCGCACGCCTGCACATTCCCGTCGTCGCCAATGGCGAAGTCTGGAACCGGCATGACTATCTGCGATGTCAGGCTCAAAGTGGCGTGGCGGCGGTCATGGTGGGGCGAGGTGCGTTGGCGGTACCGAATGTTGCCGCCGTGCTGCGCGATGGCGCTTCTCCGATGCCATGGCACGAGGTGCTGGATAGGGTCATTGCCCTCGGTGAACACGACCAAGCGCATGGTAAAGCACGCTATATGCCGAGCCGCATCAAGCAGTGGTTGAATTACCTCAAAATAGGCTATGCTGAAGCACAAGCGCTGTTCGACGATGTGCGGCGCCTGCGTGATGCCGACACCATGGATGCTGCCCTGCGGCAGGCGCAAAAACACCATCCATCAACCAATGTAAGAGGATCACATGGCGAAGCCATTACCGAAGTTTCTCACCGCACGGCCGGAGGCGCATAAACTCATCAGTTGGTTGCAAAGCCTGCAAATCCGGTTTGCCGCGTGGCAGGATAAACGCACCGCAGAAAAGGCCGTGAAATCTGCGCGTCGCAAGTCGTCGGCGCGAGGCTAATCGAATATGGATGCAGCGTTTGGCTTGCAGCCGTGGCACGACATCGACCCCTTTCATTGGATTGATATTTTTGCTGCTTTATTGTGTGGCGTCATCATCGGTCTGGAGCGTCAATTGCGTGGCAAACCGGTCGGTATCCGAACCGCTTCATTGATCGTGATGGGCACCTATTTCTTTGTGGTCGCGGCCGAATCGGTATCGACCGACTTCACCGATCCCTCACGGATCATCGGGCAGGTGGTTACTGGCGTCGGTTTTTTAGGCGCAGGGGTGATGATGACCAAAGATGGTATGGTCTTGGGGGTAACGTCCGCCGCTGTAATCTGGGCCTTGGCCGCGATGGGGATCGTGGTGGCGGTGGGTGAGGCGCAAACCGCGGTAAAATTATCGGTGGTGTTGGTTATCCTGCTGTATGGCGTGGATATGTTGGAAAATTATTCCACGTTGTTTACGCGGGGAGTCCATGCGCGTTACCGCGATTGGCGCCGCCGTAGCACCGACACGCACAGTGACACCAGTAAATAACGGAGGAGAATTTATGACCTCAGCACTGAAAGCCTTAGTGTCCGCCGCACCGAAAGTAGAATTGCATCTGCACATCGAAGGCAGTTTAGAGCCTGAATTGATGTTTGCTTTAGCACAACGGAATGGTGTGGCACTGCCCTATAAGCGTGTCGAAGACGTGCGTGCGGCTTATCAGTTCAGCAATTTACAAGAATTTCTGGATCTCTATTATCAGGGCATGTCGGTATTGCAAACCGAACAAGATTACTACGACCTGACCATGGCCTACCTACAACGTTGCCAACAGGATAACGTTGTACACACGGAGATCATGTTTGACCCTCAAGGGCATCTTGAACGCGGCATCGCGTTTGCAACCGTATTTAACGGTATTTCGGGCGCCTTGCTTGACGCCGAGCGCCAATGGGGACTTTCGCACCGGTTGATCATGTCGTTCTTACGCCATTTGTCAGAAGAAAGTGCGTTTGCTGCCTTGGCAGAAGCCGAGCCTTTCCTCAAACATATTCATGCTGTGGGTTTGGATTCGTCTGAAATGGGCCATCCTCCCGAAAAGTTTGCTCGCGTGTTTGCGCGGTGCCGTGAATTGGGTTTGAAGATCACCGCACACGCCGGTGAAGAAGGGCCGCCAGCCTATGTTTGGCAAGCCATTGATACCCTGCAGGTAGACCGCATTGACCATGGCAATCGGTCGTTAGAGGACGATGCATTGGTGCAGGAACTGGTGAAACGAAAACTTACCCTTACCGTGTGTCCGCTGTCGAATTTAAAACTCTGTGTCGTGCCCAGTCTTACACAGCACCCCATGCTCGATATGCTGAAACAGGGTTTGAAAGCCACCGTAAATTCCGATGATCCGGCGTACTTTGGTGGGTATGTAAACGACAATTATCATGCCTTGATCGACCATTTGCCGTTAACTCATAGCCACCTGTATGACCTGCTGCGCAATGGATTTGACGGTGCATGGATGGACGACAAACAGCGACAACAGCACATACGCACACTGGACCAAGCGTTCAGTGTGCGGTGTTGATCTGCCGGAGCCGGGGAAAATCATGGCGATACCCATAACCATTGCAGATGATTCAACAATGTCCCGTAGGGCGGTTCGGCGTGCCTTGCCGCCAGAATGGGACGTCACAGTACATGAAGCGCAGAATGGGCTGGAAGCACTCCAAGCTTATGAAGAAGGTAAGGCCGAGGTACTGTTTCTCGACTTGACCATGCCCGAACTTGACGGCTATGGCGTGCTCGAATACCTGCACAGCACCCAGGCAAAATGCATCGTTATTGTTATCAGTGCTGATATCCAGCCGATCGCACAAGAGCGTGTAGCGAAACTGGGTGCCTTTCGGTTTCTGAAAAAGCCACTTGTGGCAGAAGAACTAAAAGAAACACTCAAAGAAGTGGGGTTGATCTAATGAATTCGATGTCGCTGGACCATCAAGACGCATTGCAAGAATTGATGAATGTTGCCATGGGGCGTGCTGCACGTGAACTGGCGATTCTGCTCGGGTTGCCTGTTACCTTGTCCATTCCATCGGTACGGCGTGCCACCGATGCTGAGTTGCTCGCCATTCAGCAAGCCCATTCAGACAGTTATTTCGTGCGCCAACCCTTCGACGGGGATGCCGTGGGTGAGGTGATTTCGGTACTCAGCCGCTCCGGTTGTATAGATGTTGCGCGCTTGTTGCGTGGGGAAGATCAAGCACCTGATGATCTATCGGAAGCGCTATTGGCGTCAGCGGGTATCTTATCCGGTGCCAGTTTACAGGGCTTTTTGCAGTCATTATCCATCGACACTACCTTGGGTAGCCCGCTGTTGGTCGATCCCAGTACGGAGCCAGCGTGGTTAACGCACGATTGGGGCTTGGCACTGCTGATTGAAATTGCCTTTGAAGTGCAGAACCTTGCTTTCACCAGTAAAACACTGATCTGTATGGCGGATGAAGGGTTGGAACGCGTATTGCACCAAGTGGATGAATTGCTGCAGGCTTAACAAGCCCATGCTATTTATAGCCACGTTTTTAGCTGTTCATACAGAAGAGGTTCAGTGATCAAACCTTGTCCTCCTAGCGTCAGAAAGCGGTAGCCTTTGGCGGCATCTTGAGCTGCAATCACGCCAATAAGGGGCACTGTGGGCCAAGATTTTTTAAGCAATGTGACCGCTTCTGCCCAATTCTGGATGTCAGGCGTGCAGTCCATGACGATGGCCTTTGGACTCCCCAATGACGCCATCCAACAGGCACTTGAAATACATGCAACCGATTCACCTCGCAGGGCGTCAATCCATTGGGCCGCTGTTAGTGGATTATTGGTATGCACCGCTATACCTATTGAATTGCTTTGTTCGCTGTATGTGTGGACGGACGGTAAGGGAATGTCCAACCAGAATTGGCTGCCCTTTTGTGGTTCGCTAGAAACGCCTAATTCGCCCTTCATTATGTGGGTCAGCTTCTTGCTAATGTACAGTCCTAGCCCTGTCCCTCCACGTATTCTGTTGGTTGCCGAGTTGACCTGGGTAAAAGGGGTGAACAAACGCGCTAACTGATCTTCAGCAATGCCTGGTCCAGTGTCGGTCACCATGAACCGAATTCGGTCATTTTCTAGGCGTGAGACCGACAGGCCAATGTGCCCTGCATCGGTAAACCGAGCCGCATTACTTGCAAGGTTCAACAACACTTGTTTAATGCGCTTCGAGTCACCGCAGACGTACCAGGGAATGTCAGTATCCATGTGTACCACAAAGTCTACTTGCTTATTTTGCAACGCAGGGGTGACCAGATGAAAAACATCAGCGAGGAGAGACGGTAAGGTGAACGTGGTTTGCTCGGCTTCAATCTGTCCGGACTCCATTGCGCTAACATCCAGTATGTCGTTGAGTACACCGAGTAAAGCATAGGCCGCGCCTTCCAATGAATGTAGGTGACGAATAGCTTGCGGACTTTGAGGCTGTACTTTTAGTAAGGCAGCAAGCCCAATGATGCCATTCAGCGGGGTTCTCACCTCATGACTCATCATGGTTAAAAATTCGCTTTTTGCAATATTTGCCGCCTGTGCTTGCTCTGCCGCAAGAATGAGATCCCGAGTGAGTTGTTCCGCTCTACTTCGTTGCCGTTGCTCGGCGGTTAGGAATCGAAATAAATAAAAAATTACGAAACTGGTGCTGATTAATAGAATGCCCACACTCAACCAGAGTGAACCCAGCAAGCGTAAGGTTTCTTCCCGGTTAATAGTAGACTCTTCACCCCTTACCTGGAGAACTCGATTAATAAAATCATTCGATAGCGCCAGTTGATGGTCGGATAAATTCCGTAACACAGTCAGGTTATCTGCATCGTTGTCCAACCAACGTTCCAGATGGTTCTCCAGCATCGCTATGTTGTGTGTAATATCGGACAGCAGTTTATTCAGCGTTTCATCAGCTTCAACCATGTCGCCAAGCTGACCGCTTTGTAAAATGGGAATTCGACTGTATAGAATGTCGAATCTGAACCATAGGTCAGATGCTTGTTGCTGGCTTGACCGACCATCATCAAACCGTTGTACAGTTTCTTGCCAGCGCATGCCCTCACGCTCTAGCTGAACGGCCGCCCAGAGTAAATTTTCACGCGCAGAATCACTGATTTGCTGCTGCTTTTCGGTCACGAGCCATAGCAGAATAGCGGCCGTGAGCATGAATGAAAGGCAAAGACCAATCATTAAGCTGAGTCGCCATTTGAATTTAGGAAAGCGTGATGACATTGGACTTCGAGTCATTAATGAACATGAATAGACTTGATCTGCCACACAGACCGATTGTGATAGCGCTCGACGTTCAATTCCGGGTTAGCGTCAAATGGGTATAGAACAAAGAGCGGTCCTTTATCACGCACGCGCATCGCTTGGCCGTTTTGGTCCATAGCAAGAATAACTGGGAGCTCATAAAAGTCACTGACCGGCATGGTAACGGCATAGTCGTTTAACGCGGTTATGGTCATCTCCGAGCCAAAAGCACCGACGAAATCCAGCAGCGCTCGGCCCAAGGGACCTTGATATTCGTCCTGTCCATCGCTCCAAGGCGTGCGTGTTACCGTTGCCTGCCACTCCAAAGCCTCCAGCAATGCTCGATCAAACACCGCTGAATCTTCTTTATTCGTGCGCGTTATCTCGCCGGTAATGGTGAGGATGATGCTACCTTCAGGCGAGGCAATGGCCATAGACTGAGCCAGCGCCAAAGGAGTTGCGCAGGTCAATATCATAACCAGCAAGCAGAGCAGTGATTTATGCATGATGTGATCTCCAAATAGATAATGGTTTACATGGATGCCAGTAGGGTTTGCGCCCATTGACGTGCCAAAAGGAATTGTTTGTTGAGATAAGCTACTTTTTTGGGGTCTATATTGATTAACTGGCCCTTTGCGTAGGCCTCGATCAACAGTAATAATCTTCCGTACCGGCCCGTATGTTCCAACAAGGCATTTTCCATCTCATTATCAATATGCAGTTGAGCGAGAATGTCGGCCATGGGCAGGCGTAAACTTTGATCCAGCGTCGAGAATAATCCCACGGTGAAGGCACGATCGGGATCCAGTGCACGGTCGGTGGCAGCCACTTGTCGGCAGAAGGCAGCCTTGGTTAATACATCGGGCAGGAGCAATGCCTTTTGGGGCTCGCCTTGGGCCAGTGAGAACGCACTGATCAGGATTCTGACGTGATTCAAGCCTAAGCGAACCAGGGCCTGCCTTAGACTTTCGACCACTTTCACTGTGCCGTGCGCAGCTTGGTTTGCTTGTTTTAAAAGCAACAACAAAATTCGAGGGTGCTGTGCGAGTAGGGCTTCCAGTACCGCTATTTCCGGTTCGGGTTTTTGTACTTCAGCCAATAGGCGAATCACTGAATGGTTGATCTGACGTTGCTCAGGCATTGCAATGTCTTGATTCAGCGCAGGTGCATAGAAATAGCCTTGAAATAGATCAAACCCCATGCTTTTTGCCGTTTGGAAGTCTGCCATCGTGCTGACATGGCTGGCAATCATTCGTACGTTCGGGTTTTGTCGTTGCCAGCGGGTCAAGTCATGGCTATTCAATGCCGCAGAATATTGAAGTTTTATAGCGTGAATTGAAGAGTGAGGGCTAGATTCCGGTATGGCATCCGTGACCAAGCATAGGTTCCATGGCAATTCATCGTGGCTGACGCGGTTTAGTAATGAAGCCAACGTTGAGTGATCGACATCAAACACTAAGCGCGGGTCACAGATAAGATTCAGCGAGTTGTTCAGAAGCCATTCTGCAGTAACTCGCACATGCAAGGTGCGTTGCCCAACAAGAGCATCTAAGCCGATTTCATATATCGCTACCATGATGGCGCGAGCCGTCGCTAGGGTCGGATTCTCCACGTCTGCTGTTGTTGCATGGGCAGCATGTCGGTATAGCAAGCTATCGGCATGATGACGAAAAACAGTATCGCAGATGGGTTGGATCGCTACCGTATATAACTGGGTCATGATGATGGTGTTACTCGGGCATACAATGCTTTTTGCGCTTCGGCAAGTGGTTCTGCTAACGCTTTGAACGCATGCATCATGTCGACTTGGTTTTGGTATTTTGCTGCATGTTCAAGTTGTTCGGAAACCTTGGCAGCCGCATCGGCACCAAACGTGCGGAGTAGCCCTTTCAAACTGTGTGCTTGCCTTTGCATCAAGGCGGCATCGTTTTCGACTAAAGCTTGTTCCATTTTTTCCAGCTTGCTGGGTAGCTCGGCGAGGAAGGGGTGCAGTATGGCTATAAGGAGTTCTTCATCGCCGCCGACTCGCGTGAGCGCAGCATGCCAGGACAGTGTGTCGTCTTGAGTTTGGGCGTTTTGTTCATGTACAGGCTCAAGTTTTGTGGAAGGTGATTCCGGCCAGGAGAGGAAGCGTGAAAGTACGGCCTGCAATTGATGGATAGCATAAGGTTTGGCGAGTACGTCATTAAAACCCGCGGTTAAATATTTTGAGATGTCTGACCCCACCAAGTTGGCGGTAATGGCTACTATGGGGAGGGCTTCGGCGCTGTATTGGCGGCGAATGTGCTCCGTGGTTTGAACACCGTCCATGCCCGGCATCATGATATCCATGAAAATGATGTCGAAGGTTTCGTGGGTCAAGCGATCTAATGCCTCCTGCCCTGACGATGTGATGACAACCAACGGTTGTCCGAGCAATTGCATTTGACCTAAAAAAAGTTCTTGATTCAGTGGTGTATCTTCCACCAACAATATCCGTGCATTCGTCGTTTCCGGGGCATGCTTCGGCGGTTTAGCCTTCATGAGCGGCAGAGACAGTAGGTCCGACAATGTGACAGGTGAGTGCACGATAGCATCGGCAACGCAGCTCGCCCGATGTTCTTCTGTTGGGTCGAGCAACAAACAAAAGGGTAGGGGTTTGATGCCCGAGTGTGCGACCTCGTTGAATAAGCGATCACCGCTCATACCGGGTAATTGTGCATCGGCAATCAATAATGTGATGGCTGGACCGTTGCTATTAATCGTTTGTTGGCGCAGATGAAACAAGGCCTCAGGGGCACTGGAACAGGCGACAACATTCGCCCCTAGCCATCTCAACAGACGGGCTAATGTTGTACTTTGGGTCGTATCGGCCAGCACAATCATGGCTGTTTGTGTCTGCATCACAAAATCCGCTGCCATACCCGTATCGGTTTTGTTTGGGATAAATGGTACGGTCAAGATGAAGGAAGATCCTTCACCGACAACACTTTCAACGGACAATGTACCGCCCAATGCCTCAGCAAACCCGGAGCACAACGACAAGCCTAAGCCAGTCCCACCCTGTTGTGTATGCTGCGCTTGTTGAAAAGGTTGGAAAATTCGCCCCTGATCTGCGGGGTCAATGCCTATTCCGGTATCTTTAACACGAAATATCAACATCGGTATTGACGCGTTTTCGGCTACGGAAATATGCAAGCTCACAGAACCCCGCGAGGTAAATTTCAGCGCGTTACTTAAGAGATTTCGGATGATGTGATTTAGAGCCTTCACATCTATGTTGATGCAGTCGGGTACGGTGTCATCCAAGGTATATTGCAAACGCAGACGTTTTTGTTGTGCATTCGCTCGAAAGACATCCAAGGTGTCCGATAGCCATTCGGGCACAGCGATATCCTGCGGTTGGGTACGGTATTCACCCGCCGCGAGCTTAGCAAAATCAAGGGTTTGATTGATCAGATACTGCAAATAGTGGCCGGATTGGCGAGCTTTATCTAAATGCCGTTCGTTCTCATTCTGTGAAAGATCGCCATTGATCAAGTCCAAATAACCCAGCAAGCCATTCAGAATGTTACGCATCTCATGGCTGACGTGTGCCAACATGCCCATGTTGTCAGCTGTTTCACGGCGGGCGTGTTCGCTCGTACTATTCATGGTTACAGGGTAATCCGTAAGATTGAATAAAAGGTCGCAGACGTTCTCTCGGAAGCGGTTTGCTGATGAGGTAACCTTGCAAATAGTCGACGCCAAGGGCATCGACATAGTCCCTCTGCCGCTGATCCTCAACACCCTCACAAATGGTACTTAACCCTAAACCCCTAGCCAGAGTGGTCAGGGTCCGTACGATGGTACGCATCTTGGCATTGGTGGTAATGTCGATGACAAAGGACCGGTCGATCTTGAGGCTAGTGACCGGAAACTTTAGTAAATACTCCATCGAAGAATAGCCGATACCAAAGTCATCAAGTGCAATGGAAAAACCCATATTCTTAAGTTCATTTAGAGCGCTTATCGACTGCTGAGGGTCTGCCATGGCAGTGCTTTCAGTAATTTCTAATTCGATCATTGCTGGCGTGGCGCCGGTTTCGTCAAGCGCCGACTGGACAATATGGACCAACGATGGATCGAGGAATTGTTGTGCCGCCAGATTAACACCCACGCGCCCTTGCCAGCCTGCATCGTACAAGCCCTTTGCCTGTTGAAACGCGGAAAATAAGACAAAACGGCCTAGGTGACGCATCAAGCCAAGGCGCTCGACAGAGGGTAAAAATTCTATTGGCGAACGAAAACGATCTTGTTCCGGGAAATACCAACGCAGCAGCGCTTCAGCGCCAAGTATGTGGTTGCTGGATAAATGCAATTGTGGTTGATAGAACAGTGAAAACTCACCGTTTGCGATGGCTTTTTTTATCGTGTTGTCATTATTTATGATCTTTTTGCCATCGTGGACTGCAAGGGTCGATCCCCAACATACCGGTAATTCAGGGTTTTCAAGGGATAGGTCTAATGCCAGTTGTGCCTGTTGTAGGATTTGTTCGGTGCCTAAAGAGCCATTGAGCGTGATAATGCCGGCTGCAATAGTGATTAATACAGGCTGCTTCTCAACGGTATATTCACATTCCAAAGACTGTTGAACATGTCTCAGTTGCTGCTCGGCTGTTGCTGGGTCGCGTGCACTGATCAGCAATCCAAAGCGACCGTCTTGCAGCGCATAGGATGAAATGTCCGTATGTTGTTTCAGGCGATCAGCCAGTAAGTGAAGCAAGCGCTCAAACGTTGACTGGGTGAGGGCACTGCTCAGGAGTGTGCTTTCCCGCAATTCGATGAACGCCAAATATCCGCAGGTACCATTCTCGGACAAAGTGCCGACAAAGCCCGGCAACGACTGTATGAGCAAGCGCCGGTTAGGCAGGCCCGTGAGGTCATCATGAAGGCGCAAGTACTCCAGCATATCTTCTGTGGTGCGTTGTTTGGTGATGTCCTGGAAGGCGCCGATCAATACATCCTGCTGTCCTGAGTGTGTGCCACCAACAGCCCGTATGATACGTGAACCCAGGTTAGGCACAGTGATTCTGAATTCTACGTGTAACTCGCGGGTTAAGCCTTGGTGGCCAAGCAATGTCGATTTTACCCGGGTACGATCATCCCGATGGACGAGCCCAATAACTGAATCAAGCCCTGTCGGCAGCTCAATTGACAGGGCGTCGTTCATGCCAAGCCATTGAAACGTTTGCTTTGTAAAGCTAAAAGTCCAGTACCCCATGCCAGCCAATTGACTGGCGTGCCGTTGCAAATCGTAAGCTTCTGCCAAGTGGCGCTCTTGCCGAGTGCTGCGTAAGGCAAAGCGAACACGTTGCCGTAACAAGGGTAAATTAATCGGTTTGCGCATGAAGTCCGTCGCGCCAACCTCGAACGAATGTTCAATAGACTGTATATCATCTGCCCCGGTTAACATGATCACGGGCACCCGATGAGTGTCCGGGTTTTGACGAATACGTTGGCAGACTTCAAAGCCTTCCATGTCCGGCATATGAACATCGAGAAGTACTAGGTCTACCTTATGTTCTGCTAGGTAGGTCAACCCGGAAATGCCCGAAGAGACATAGACGATGTTGCGGGCATTATCGTTTAGGCCCGCTTTAACCAATTCGCCAACATAGGCATCGTCATCGATGACAAGGATCGTTTCAGTTGTATCAGATGGCATCGAACTCTCATAGTCGAACACTGTTAATGCGGATGATAACCGAAATCTGTCGATACAGAATGACGTACATCAACATTAACCGGTTCCCGGCGATACAGTTGTATCACCGCTGAAAGCGAACCACCATGTCGTTTAAATTACGGGCCACTGTTTTAATTTCGCCGACGCTGTCCGACGCGGAGCGCGCCTTATCAATGCTGCCATTCGCCATGTCGGCGATACGTAACACCTGACGGTTGACGTCGTCTGCTACGCTGGCCTGCTCTTCCACGGCAGCGGCCATCTGGTTCGACATATCGCTGATGCTTTGCACGGCGTCGGATATGCCATTCAGCATGCGCTCTGTTTCTACGACCTGATCCAATCCTCTCTGCGCATCTTCTTTGCCATTGACGGCGGTATCAACGGCGACGTTCGCTTTTTGGGTCAACTCAGAGATGATGGTGTGGATTTCTTTGGTGGAGCCTTGCGTACGTTGCGCCAGCGTCCGCACTTCGTCCGCCACCACCGCAAACCCACGGCCTTGTTCACCAGCCCGGGCCGCTTCAATTGCCGCATTTAATGCCAATAAATTGGTTTGCTCAGCAATTTGTTCGATCACTTGAGCGGCGGAAGCAATGCGCTTGGTTTGTTCGGCCAGGTCCTGCACCGAGGTGCTGATGTCGGCAACCGAATCATGCAGGTGTTGAATGGCTTTACGCGTTTGCGTGGCGATGGTGCGTCCTTCGTTGGCGAGCTGGTTGGATTCACTGGCTTTATCTGCGGTAAGATGAACATTATCCGCTACTTCAGAAATTGTGGCGGTCATTTCATTCATCGCGGTGGCAACTTGCTCGGTTTCCTGTTGCTGGGCCAGAATTTCATGCACGGACGCTTTAGAGAGTTCGAGCCCATTTGCAGCTTTTGTATTGACGGTGTTCGCTGCGTCTTCGATACGGGTCAGGACAGTGATAAGGTGCGCTCGCTCACTGCGTAATGCCACTTCTAAAGCACCGCCGGAGTCTGTTGAGTCCGTGTAAGAACGCACGGCAAGAGGGTGATTAAAGGCTTGTTGGGTTAAATATTTAAGACTGCTCAAGACGCGACGTTGCGACCATGCGGTCCAGCCAAAATACGCTACAAAACCAGCCAGGATGATTTCAATCGCGAAATGAGTGGGTAGTTGCCAAAGGGCCAGTAGGGCCAATACGGCGGCCGTAGACGGAATAACGACGCTGCCTCGTTGCCAAGCGGGAGTCGGCTTAAAGCCTTGTTTGTTTATGGTCTGATACAGCTTCTCAGCGCGTGCGACATCCTCACGGCGCGGGCAGGTGCGCACGGATTCATAGCCGATGACTTTGCCACCTTCAGTGATGGGGGTAATGTAGGCATCTACCCAATAATAGTCACCGTTTTTACAACGATTCTTCACCAAGCCCATCCACGGCTTACTGTCTTTCAAATGCGCCCACATTACCTCGTAAGCCTGAGTGGGCATGTCGGGGTGACGTACGATGTTGTGCGGCTGACCAATCAGTTCTTCGCGCGAAAACCCACTGATGTCTACAAACGCTTGGTTGCAGTGCACGATTTTGCCTTTCAAGTCAGTCGACGACACTAGGCGAACATCAGCCTTAAAAGTACGTTCTTTGTCGGTGATCGGTAGGTTTTTGCGCATTCTAACTCTCCTGTTTATGCAATAAGGTTGGTTGAGAACTACATAATCACTGAAAACATTGGCTGTGGTTTACCATGGAAGTACCCTTGCCCGACACAACATCCCATGGCTTTTAATAGATCTTTCTGTATGGCGGTTTCAATGCCCTCGGCAATCACCTCGAAGTCCATCGCCTTGGCCATGGCGATGATGCCCTCTACCAAGTGCCGACCACGTTCTTCTTCAAGACGGTCGACGAAGATCTTGTCGATCTTGATCACATCAATCGGCAGATCCATCAGATAACCTAAAGAAGAATAGCCGGTGCCAAAGTCATCGATGTGAATTTTTATGCCCGAAGCACGCAGATTGGTGATGTTCTCCAGTGTGGTGGGAACTCGATCCACCAATACGCCCTCGGTGATCTCCAGAACAATGGCCGACGCTGGCAACTCGAATTCTTGTAAGGCTTCGTGAATAAATTCAAACAGATTAGGGTGGCCAAAATGTTGGGCCGTGATGTTAATGGCAACGGGTGGCAGCGGTGTTTTACTGCGTGCCAAGGCTGCGAACACTTTTTTGATGACGTAACGGTCAAAGTCGCGGCCTAGACCACAAGCTTCCGCGACGGGAATAAACTCGGCGGGTGATATGGCGAACTCACCTTCTTGCCAGCGGGCCAAGGCTTCATAACCCACCACTTGGTCGTTCCGTAGCGCTACCTTGGGTTGCAAATGGATGTCGATCTTGTCTTCTTGCAGCGCTAGACGCAGTCGCTCCTCTATATCAAGAAAACGGGTCATTTTCGCTTGTTGATTAGGGTTATAGAAGCGCACGGGTAAATCGCTGTTGTTACGGGTCATGATGGCGGACTCCGCCATGCGAATGAGTTCTTCTAACTCTTCGCTGTCGTCCGGGGCATGCGCAATGCCCACCCGCACGCGGATATCCAACGTAATGCTTTTCAGCTCGAAAGGCTGTTCAAGTTCACGAATCAGACCACTGGCAAGTGAAGCCGTGTCGGTCATGCTTTGTGCAGGGACAACCACCACAAAGTCGTCTCCGCTGAGGCGGGCCAGCAAGCAGTCTCCCGGCAAATGACGATGCAGTCGTTGCCCTATGGCGATCAATAATTGATCACCTGTTTCGTGGCCGTATTTTTGGTTAATTAGACCGAAGTGATTGCAGTCTATGTAGAGAACAGAAAACAGTGTCCGGTCGCGTTGCCACGTCGTGAAGGCAGACTGCATGGCATGACGATTGAACAAGCCGGTTAACTGGTCATGGTCTTGCAAATATTGGGCGCGTTTTAGCGCAGCTTCTCGCTCGGTGACATCCATGCCAAACCCTTGGATTTCTTCGCCAAACTCTTCGGTGTTGGGCATCACTTTGAAATGCCATTCGATACTGGCAATTTCGTTCGGCAACTGCATGTCCACCACCAGTACCAATTCGTTATTAGGGTCGCCTTTGGCGCGCAAATTCGACAAACAGTGTGCCACATAGGCTCGTTGGTCTTCGGTCACCAGCTCCGCAAATAATGAGCCAATTAAAATCGATTCATCTTGTTTGAGATGGCGAATGGCACTGTTATTCAGAAACGAGAGACGTGACTCCACATCTAACCGACAAATCATTTCTTTTTGATTTTGCACGATGTCTTTGAACCGTTTTTCGGCTCGGGCCAATTGCAAAAGCAGCTTGCGATGCGCCGTGAGGTCATGGCACACCCCAATGAACATATGGCCCTGTTCGGTTTCAGCCTCGCCGACGGATAAGTGCATCGGGAAGCTGGTGCCGTCCTTGCGCACACCCACCACATCCCGTCCAATACCGATGATGCGGGCCTTGCCCTCGTTAAGGTAGTTTTGAATGTATTGGTCATGCTCCGCAACCTGCTGTGCGGGCATCAATAAGGTAATATTTTTGCCAATGACTTCATGACGGGAATAACCAAACAAGAGTTCAGCAGCGTGATTGAAGGATTGCACGATACCGTGATGATTGATCGATATAATGCCGTCGACCGCGGCCTCAACCAACGCACCGTATAATTTGTTTAAATCCGTTTCTGAACTCATTCCTACACCTTTGTAATTGACACTCCTGCTCAGAGTAAAAAGTTGATGATCCGGTAAGTATAGGTCACTAAATTAGGAATGCATTAAAATACTGTTCAGAAGAGTTTTACCGGGCAAGTGAGGATATTTGATTGACCTTTGCGATTGCTTCTTCGTGGATTTGCACTACCATAGCCCGTCATGAATTTTCATCAGTTAGGATGTGGCGAGACAATGGCCAAGTCACTGGCGGACCAGTTGCTGAAAGCGGGTTTGGTGGACAAAAAGTCGGTTTCCAAAGCCAAACAGGAAAAGCGTAAACAGACCAAACAGGTGCTGAAAGGGCACGCCGAGGCCGATGTCGAAACGGCCGCGCGCTTGCGACAGCAGAAGCAAGAAAAGATCGAGCGCGACCGGCAGTTGAATGAAGCGCGGGTGGCAACGGAGCGTGCCAAAGCGATTAAGGCGCAAGTCCGGCAGATGTTGGAACAAAGCCAACAAACCGTGCAGGGCGACGTGCGCTTCAACTACACCGATGCTCGCACCCGAAAAATCAAGCAGATGTATGTGTCAGCGGAGGCGCAAGATCGTTTGGCGAGAGGTCAACTGGTGATCTGTGCGGACGACGAACGCTACGTTGTGGTACCAAGAAACGTGGCAGACAAGGTGGCGGAGCGGTTTCCCGAAGCCATTATTTTCTGCGCGGCAGAGAAGACCACACAGGTGGATGAAGACGACCCGTACAAAGATTTCCCCATTCCCGACGATTTGATGTGGTAGCCCAAGGAGCCACAATTGATGATGCAGTGCCGACCCACCTGCGGTGCCTGTTGTATCGCCCCCACCATTTCCTCACCAATACCTGGCATGCCTGAAGGCAAGCCGGCCGGTGTGCGTTGCGTGCAGCTATTGCCGGACTTGCGGTGTGCTTTGTTTGGCTCGCCGGAACGCCCGGCGGTTTGCTCGAAGTTTGCTGCCGATCCGTCGGTCTGTGGCACCTCTGCCTCCGACGCGCTCTTGATTCTCACAGAATGGGAGCAAGCGACGGCGCCTGATTCACCCGCTGGAACGCTAGAACGGGTTGCCTGACGTTTGCACGCGGCGATGGATTTCTTTGATTTCAGGATCGTTTCGATCAGCCGGTAGACCCAAACGCAGCATCACCGGTGACGTCGCCCAGTCAACCCGGCCAAAATAATTTTCACTTTTGGCGTTCAACAGCATATTGGCCGCCGTGACCAAGTCGGTGTGCGTCACACCATTACTCTGATTGTTCAATTTGCGATAGTTCGCTGGCACGAGGCAGAGTGTGTCGGGAAACTGCCACTGTTCCAGCATCATTTTACCCAAAGGGCCATGCAGATGGCCGGACAGTTTGTCGAGGGTGATGCCATCGATGTTCTTGTGGCTGTTTTCTTCAGCATATGTGAGTACGGGCAGGACGCCGATGCGATGCAATAGCGCGGCAAGCGTGGCTTCGTCCGGTGAAATGATGGTGCGTTCCGCCAGCACAGCCGCATAGCTGGCGACCTTTGCAGTCATTGACCAATTTCGTTGCATGCGTTCGGCCACCATGTCGGAGGTGGCTTGAAACATGTGCTTCATGGCTAGGCCAAACGCCAAGTTCGCGGTATAGCGAATGCCTAAACGGCTGACCGCCATTTGCAGGTCTTGTATGGGGAAGTTCACGCGAAATAACGGCGAGTTGGTCACTCGGATAATGCGGGAAGCAATGGCCGGGTCCTGACTGATCAGGCGCGTTAAGTCGGTGATGCTGGACTCAGGGTCTTCCGCCACCTCCCGAACCCGCATGGCCAATTCCGGCGGCGTAGGCAGAACCAGTTGCTCGCTGGCTACCAGCATCAGGATGTCGTCGCGTATCGTTTCTACGAGCGTTGCCATGCCGGGGTCCTGTCAGTCGGTGCCGAGTGCTGTGCACCCAACGATATCCTGTCCGTTCACGCGGAGTGAAGCGGTCTGATCACTAAGGGTTAAGATCGCCAACGCACACCAATGGGATGCCAGATCGGCACTGCGCACGACCTCGCCGACCGTGCTCTCCGGTTGCTCGATGGTGGTGACTGTACTGCCCACGTCGGGTGCTGTGCCGGAGCCGCTAAGCCGAAACAGTTGCCGTTTACTCTGGCCTTTGTAATGCAGGCGTGCAATGACTTCCTGGCCGGTAAAGCAGCCTTTTTTGTAGTTAACGCCACCCAGTACGTCCCAGGCAATCATTTGCGGTATCCAGGCTTCCGTGCTGTCGGGGGTGACCCACACCCAGCCTTGTTGAACTTCCCAGTAATTCCACGCCATTTCCGGTTGCGCCGCACCAAGAGTCTCCAATTCGGCCAGACGGGCTTCGTAGGATGTTTCTTCCAGGGCGTTCAGCCACTCCATGTGGTGCGTTCTGGACAGGGAGATGGTCACTCGATGTGCGTCGGGTTGCACCGAGCCAGCCTCACTCGATACGGACGATCCCGACAGACCCACACCATGCCATTGCGTGCTGATGTTATTCAGGGTGACTTTATAGAACACGGCGTACTTGCCCAAACGCTGGCGTGTGTCATCAATTTGTGCCACAGGCATGATCAGCCAAAACCGGTCATCACCCAAGCGTGCCAGGATGAAATTGGCATACAAGCGCCCCTTCGGGGTGCTCAGACCGCCCAGTACCCAACGACCGACCGATAAATTTTGGGCGTCGGCGGTGCATTGACCATGCAACAGCTTGCTGGCGTCTGGCCCTTGAATCTCCAGTACACCGCGCTGCAATAAGGGAAACCAACTCAGGGACATACATTCTCCAAGGAAAAGCGCTGGTGCAATCATATCAGCTTCTTTAGACTTCGCGTACCACGCAACCGCGAGAGGAATTGTTCCATTGAGCACATCTGAAGTGAGCCAAGAAAAATTGAACCGTCTGTTCTGGCACAGCCGCCGTGGCATGTTGGAGTTGGATTTATTGTTGGTGCCGTTCATAAAGGAGGTCTACCCAACGCTGGACGCGGACGATCAAGCGCGCTATGAGCAGTTCATTGCAGGCGAAGACCAAGATTTATTCAATGTATTGATGCAGAGTGTGCCACCTGCCGATGCCGATACAAAACGCATCGTTGAGTTGATTCTGGCCCACGCAGGTAAAGTGTAAGCCGCCACCGTGGGTTCGGTAGACGTTGCCGTGCGATATTATCCAAGTCGCTGGCGTTCAAGTTTACGCTGGGTGGTTGGCTTCGTGCTGTGTGGGGCAATGGTTTCGGCAAGCCGGCAAGGTCTATGGTCGTCCGGGGTGCTTTGGCCGGTACTTTTTTCGCTTTTGTGTGCCGTGTTTGCTTGGGCGTGGTGGCAGCAGACGTCCTGGCCGAAGCCATATCCTCTAAAGGTTCGTTTTCAGCGTCAACGCTGGTGGTTCATGCACCAAAATGCGTGGCGCCTGGCACCCGCTCGATCAGCGTTTCACCTGCTAGGCATGGTGGGTATTCCCCATCCTGAGCGACGAGGCCATGTCTGGATCTTCCGAGACGAATGTTCCGCTGACGAATGGCGTCGGCTGATGATCTGTGTCCGCTTTAGTCGGTCGGGGTCGACCGATGAGCTCAGCGACCCCTGATCGGCGTCAGAGGCGTCAGAATGGTATCACTGGCCTCGGTTAAGCTGTCAGGGTAGTCTAGCGTGTAATGTAACCCTCGGCTTTCCTTTCGCCGCATGGCACTTTCAATGATGGCTTCGGCAATGGCCACCAGATTCCTCAATTCCAATAAGTCGTTGCTGATGCGGTAATTACTGTAGAACTCTTGAATTTCTGCTTTCAGCAATTGCACCCGATGCTGGGCTCGAATCAACCGTTTGCTGGTGCGTACGATGCCGACATAGTCCCACATAAAGCGGCGCAACTCGTCCCAATTGTGGGCAATCACCACATCTTCATCCGAATCGGTTACGCGGCTTTCGTCCCAGTTGGGAATGACATGGATAGTGTTTGGCGTAGGCTTGGACTGAATATCCGTTGCGGCCGCACGGGCAAATACCAAGCATTCAAGCAGGGAGTTGCTGGCCAGACGGTTCGCGCCATGCAGGCCGGTATGGGCGCATTCGCCGATCGCGTACAGGCCTTCAATGTCCGTGCGCCCGTGCAGATCGGTGATGATGCCGCCGCAGGTGTAATGGGCAGCAGGGACCACAGGAATTGGGTCTCGCGTGATGTCGATGCCATAGTCCAAACAACGTTGTTGTATGGTGGGGAAGTGGTCAGCAATAAAGTCTGCAGGTAGATGACTGATGTCCAGGAACAGGCTGTCGGCTCCTAGGCGTTTCATCTCGTGGTCAATAGCGCGCGCCACCACATCGCGCGGCGCGAGTTCGGCGCGCTCGTCAAAATGGTGCATAAAGCGCGAACCATCGGGTAAACGCAGTTTACCGCCTTCGCCACGCAGGGCTTCCGAAATCAAAAAGGACTTGGCGTGCGGGTGATATAAACACGTCGGGTGAAACTGGTTAAATTCCATGTTCGCCAACCGGCATCCGGCCCGCCACGCCATGGCGATGCCATCACCGGTAGAACCATCGGGGTTGCTGGTGTACAGGTATACTTTGCTGGCTCCACCCGTGGCCAGCGCAACATGGCCCGCTTGGCAGGTTACGACATGATCAGCGGTTTGATCGTAAAGATAGGCCCCCACACAACGATTGTTTTCTTTCAAGCCGAGCTTTTCAGTGGTAATCAGGTCAACGGCGGTGTGATGTTCCAACAAGGTAACATGCGCGCAGCGTTGTACTTGTTGCGTTAAGGTGGCGGTAATGGCATAGCCGGTGGCATCTGCCGCATGCACAATGCGCCGACGGCGGTGGCCACCTTCTTTGGTAAGGTGCAAGCCGAGTTCCGTAGCAGCATCTGGGGTGAAGGGGACGCCTTGGTCTACCAGCCAACGAATGGCGTCGTTGCTATTCTCTACGGTGAAACGCACTGCGTCTGGATGGCACAGCCCGGCACCGGCGATGGCGGTATCCTGTATGTGGTCGTCAACGGAATCCCCGGTTTCCAGTACGGCAGCAACGCCACCCTGCGCCCATTCGGTGCTGCCGCCGCCTAAATTACCTTTACTCACCAGCGCAATACGCAGATGATCGGGCAAACTGAGCGCCAAGGTCAACCCAGCCGCGCCGGTCCCAATAATAAGTACATCAAATTCTAGGGTGGCCGCCATGCCGTATCCTATGTTGTGTTCGGGGCGGTAAGTATAGCCATAGAAAAAGCGGCTGTAATTGGCGAAAATAACCTAATTGGTCATAAAACATTGATCAAACAGACAGTAAGGCAGTTCGATTATATGATGGAAGAACAAGCAACCGTCGTCGCCGTTGAAGAGGGTCGTGTGTGGGTAGAAACCATCCGCAGTAGCGCCTGTCAGACATGCTCGGCTCGGGCGGGTTGCGGGCAATCGCTGATGGGTAAAGTCATCAGCAACGATACCCAAGCGCAGAAAAATTATTTGTCCATCCCAACAGAGCGCATCTTGCTGGCGGGGCAGGCGGTATTGATTGGTATTCCGGAACGAGCCTTCCTGGTCGGTTCTTTTTGGTTGTATCTTGTGCCGCTGCTTACTTTGTTGATCGGAGCGCTCGTGTTCGATGCCCTGTGGGGAAATGACAGCATGGCCTTTTTGGGGGCTATCGTCGGCTTAGCCGCTGGTGCTTTGGTGGTGCGGCTGCGCACGCAGAGCTGGCAATCCCAGCCCGAGTGGCAACCGAAAATACTGCGGGTTCTTTAATAATGTTGTCTTGTTGGCTAGCCAACAAGGCCAAGTGTCGCCCAGAAATACCATGGGCGGCGAAAGCGGAAGTCGGCGACTAATTCACCATCACGTACCAGCGTGGAGTCCGGGTAGTGCTCGCTAAGTAGAGCAACTAGGGTTGCTGCTTTCTCGGGTTCGTTGGCCATTTCGTAGCTGCGCGCCGCTAGGGCTAAACCCGCTTCCTGTGCCGGTTCGCCACCAAAATTTTGAAATAAACGGTCAAGTCGCGTCAGCGCAGACTCCGGGCGTTCTACTTGATAGTAGTACGTCGCCACGTTGAGATGATGTTCAGCCAACCGGCTGCGCGATATCTGCATCAGTCCCTTCGCTGCCGGGGCATGCTGACTGTCGGGATAAAGCGTGAGAAATTCGCGTAACTCGGAGAATGTGCGCTCGTAGCCGCTGACGTCACGGTCCACCGGATTACGGGTGCTTAATAGACCTGCCGTGCGTTCCGCCATGCCAAAGTTAATCAACCCGCGCAAATAGTAGACATAGTCCACCTCCGGGTGCGCCGGTTGTAAGCGGATGAACCGATTTGCCCGGCGCAGCGCCACATCGAATTGCCGGTCGCTGTAGGTTGCATAAATAAGGTCGAGTTGAACCTGTGTTGCATAGGCGCCGAACGGAAAACGACTCTCCATCGCCTCTAATTGTTCAATGGCCTGAAAGTAGCGTTCATCGTCAAGCATCACCTTGGCGCGTTCGTAACTGTCGGCTTCGGTGGTGATGCGAATAGGGTTATTGCTGCAACCCACAAGGGCGACGGACAGCAAGACAACCAGCGTGATCGAAAATCGTTGGAACATGTTTTTCCCTGAATACCCGAAATCAAATACAATGGGCGTCATTAAACCACAATACGGCTGCAACACCCATGCAAGAATTGATTGAAATGGACGCCCAAGTACCGATCACGATGGGCGGCCAACGCGTTGACCAGATAGCGGCCCAACTGTTTCCCGAGTACTCGCGGTCTCGCCTGCAAAACTGGTTGAAATCCGGCCAAATGCTGGTGGACGACAAGCCCGCCAAGCCCAAAGACAAACTCGTCGGTGGTGAATGGTTGCGCGTTGAAGCCGAGTTGGAAGTATTCAGCGAATGGCGCGCCGAGCCAGTGGATTTTCCCATTCATTACGAAGATGAATCCATCATCGTGATCAATAAACCGGCTGGGCTTACCGTTCACCCTGGTGCAGGCACACCGAATGGCACCTTGTTGAATGGTTTGTTGCATTACGATCCTAGTCTTGCCAGCGTACCGCGCGCTGGAATTGTGCACCGGCTCGATAAAGACACCACGGGTTTGATGGTGGTGGCGCGTACCATTGAAGCCCAAACCGCACTGGTACGCGACCTGCAAGATCGGGAAATATCACGCGAATATGAGGCAATCTGCAAAGGTGTGATGACCGGCGGCGGCACCGTGGATGAACCCATAGGTCGGCACGGCACGCAGCGCACAAAGATGGCGGTGCGGCCTATGGGCAAGCCTGCGACTACCCACTATCGCGTGTTGCAGAAGTTCGCCAACCACACCCATGTACGATTGAAGCTTGAGTCGGGCCGAACGCACCAGATTCGCGTGCACATGGATCATATTCACTACCCGTTGGTGGGGGACCCGGTGTATGGTGGCCAATTTTCCTTCCCTCGGGATATATCCGACCGGCTGAAAACTACCCTGCAATCGTTCAAACGTCAGGCTTTGCATGCCAAAGCGTTGGGCTTGTTTCATCCGGAAACCGGCGAGTGGATGGAGTGGGAGATTGATCTGCCTGCTGACATGCATAGCTTGCTGACGGTCATGGCTACGGAGTCTCCTAATGACGATTATTGAAGGTATTTTACGACCCGATTGGCATGACTTGCCGGACGGTGTGAATGCAGTTACCACAACGCGGCTGGGTGGCAGCAGTGAAGCTCCCTACAGTAGCTTTAATCTGGCTCATCATGTCGGCGATGATCTGCCCGCTGTACAGCGCAATAGAGCCCGCTTGGCGGATATATTGGCATTGCCGGCTGTGCCGCAATGGCTCAGTCAGGTGCATGGTATTCAGGTAATGCGGTTTTTGGAGCCGGAGGACGCCACCTTACAGGCCGATGCTGCTTATACGAACAAGCCGGGCGTGCCCTTAGCCATCATGACCGCCGATTGTTTGCCCGTGTTGATCGCCTCAAAAGATGGGGAAGAATTGGGTGCGGCACACGCGGGCTGGCGTGGTTTGTGTGACGGTGTCATTGAAGCGTTGGCCGGGCATTTTCGGGCTCGACCGGATGAATTGACGGCATGGCTTGGGCCGGCGATTGGCCCGCAAGCCTTTGAGGTCGGTGCGGAAGTCCGTGCCGCATTTATGGCGGCTGACCCCAAGGCAGAATTGTGCTTTGTAGAGCGCTCGAATGGTAAATACCTGGCCGACATCTATGCTTTGGCGAGACAGCGCCTGACCCGCCTCGGTATTCACTCGGTCAGCGGGGGCGAATATTGCACCGTGACGGATAAAGAGCGCTTCTTCTCTTACCGCCGCGACGGCAAGACGGGCCGGATGGCAACGCTGATTTGGCGTTGAGCGCAGAATAACAGCCTCGCACAGAGGGCTACGCTCCTGCGCCGAACGGTACCCTTAGGAGGCTGACCGAACCCTCCGCTTTTAAGGGGACGCCTGATGCGTCCTCGGCGCATTCTAGTGCTTGCCAACGCGCCAACGGACGGCATATACGACTATGCTTACGGTAAGTACCACTTCCACCGCACCAAAGAACAGGTAATACAACCAGTCCTCTCCGATCACATTACCGACATTTACCAGTGTGTACAGCGCGCCTAGGCCAATCTGGCTGCGGCGATTAGCGGTGTAGGACAGCACCAAGCTCAACACAATCATAAGCGATGGTAGAGTCATCAATACGGCGGCCAGCATGAGGCTGGTTTGCGAGGCCACTATGGGGCCCATGTACCCGTCGATCATCTCGTTCAGATGGCCGGGTACATAGAGCGACAATACATCGGCGTACAAATACAGCATCAGCAAAGTTGTCCACAGTGTAGCAAGCACGATCCTTGGGTTCACCGGACGATCTTGGTCGGAACGTGATGTGTTTGGACTGTTCATAGTATTTTTTCCTCGTTTCTTTGTGCTTATTGTTCGAGTAGACGACGCATGTTGACCAATGTATCGATCGGCATATCAACGATCGCGGAATTCACAACAGCAGCAGGAAAACCGCCCGGATCGAAACTGTTCTGATAGATGACAGTAACCTGCTCATTTCCATTGGGTATAAAACGCCATTGACCTTGATATCGCACCGCACGGGTACAGCAACCGTCGTATTGGCTGGAGTCTGGGATATCGGAGAAGACGATGACAACCTCTCCAGTGTCCGGATAGGTTGTCACGTGGTTGGTGAACAAATAGTCCCGATTCTTCAAGGGCCAGGGTGTTTTTAACTGCTGATACAGCGTGAATTCGTTGGCGGATGGTTGGTCAACCAGGAAGGACAGCGCGCAGGTAGGAACCCATTGGCTGCATGCTTCCGCGTCCATATACAATGACAGCAGTTCCTCCGTGGTGGTAGAAAGCGTGGTATATCCATAAAACTCCTTGATGGGCGACAGCTCGGTTTGGCGTAGATACACCGTGATATCGTCTTTTTCTTTTTCCAGTTCCCAACTGCTGTCACTGGGTGGTACCGCAAAAACAGGTTGGCTGAGGATAAGGGCTAGGCTGATGAGGCTGACTATCGTTTTTTGCATAATGGATACCTTATGAAAATACTTAACATGTGTAGACAGCATCGTATAAGGATCGGCGTATCGGGCTTAGATACCAAAGTACTGTTTTGCAGGGGTGTTTTCGATTGAGGCAAAACAAATATGCACAGTCTGAACGTCAGCGTTGTCACCTTACTGTCGTGAATGTGTCATAGCACGTTCATCAAAGGTGCCTAGGGTACTGGGTGGTTTTCAATCACTCCCTATAGGTGCTACATGAATAAGAATCGTATGAATTGGTCACGCAATGTCTTGGCGGTTGGTGTTGCCTCGGCGGTATTGTCGGGTTGTGCGGCATTAACGCCATCATCGTCCGATGATGCCTTGTCGCTATCGTTCGTTGGGCGCTACAGTACCGGCGTTTTTGGTGAAAGTGCGGCTGAAATTACCGCCTATGATGCCGCAACCCAACGTGCCTTTGTGGTCAATGCCCAAGCGGGCAATCTCACGGTTCTTGATCTGTCTAACCCGGCAAACCCGACCTTGATTGATACGTTAACGGTCAGTCAAGTTGCACCCAATGCCGTGGTAAACAGCGTTGCGGCGCAAGATGGCTGGGTTGCCGTCGCGGTAGAGTCGTCACCGAAAACGGCCGCAGGATATATGGCTTTATTTGATGCCGCCACCTTGACCTTGCAGGGATATGTGCGGGTAGGCGCGCAGCCTGACATGGTAACCTTTACGCCGGATGGTCAATACGTGTTGACCGCAAATGAAGGTGAGCCGAGCGATGATTATCAGGTAGACCCTGAAGGCTCGATCAGCATTGTGGACATCAGCAACCCGCAAAATATGACTGTGCGTACTGCAGGTTTTGTGGCTTTTAATGCGCGTCGCGATGAATTGCGTGCCGCGGGTGTGCGTATTTTCGGGCCACGTGCCACCGTCGCGCAGGACTTGGAACCGGAATACATCACGGTCAGCACCGACAGCCGCACGGCATGGGTCGCGCTGCAAGAAAATAACGCGCTGGCGAAAGTGGATATTGCGCGTGGCGTGGTCACGGATGTGTTGCCACTAGGCTTTAAAGATCATGGTCAAGCGGGTAACGGCTTGGACGTCAGTGATGACGACAATGGCATCAACATACAAGTATGGCCCGGTGTGATGGGCACTTACCACCCCGATGCCATCACCAGCTACCAACATAATGGTCGCCAGTATGTTGTGACGGCAAACGAAGGTGATGCTCGAGCGTGGGGCGAAGACAACGACGCCTATTGGGGGCCGGAAGAGGCAAGCGATTCGGCTTATGGCGGCAATTTAAGCCAGGGATTTGTGGAAGAAATCCGAGTGAAGCATTTGGTGCACAACAGTGGTTTTGCCCGTCGTTTAGGCGATGACATGCCGCCACACTTGATGTCGTTAGCCAATGGTGCCTTGTTGAACCCAGAAGTATTTGGTTATTGTGGTGCAACCGCAGGCGATGCTGGTGGATGTCGTGAAGATGATCAGTTAGGCCGCTTAAACGTGACCTGGACGCAAGGCTATCGTACCGATGAACGTGGCTTTCCTGTTCTGTTCAACGCCGACGGCGAGCAAGATCCGTTTGGCGATCGTTTGATGTATGACCAACTGTTTGCCTACGGTACGCGTTCCGTGGCCATCTGGTCAGCCGACGGTGAATTGGTGTGGGATTCTGGTGACATGATCGAGCAGTATCTGGCCAGTGACGAATGTCGTTTGGGCGAAGCGCGCAATCAACCCTGTGCGGAATTCTTCAACAGCAACCACGACGAAGGGGATGCTTTTGAAAGTCGTTCAGACAACAAAGGCCCGGAGCCAGAAGCTGTGGCTGTGGCGGAACTGAACGACCGCATGTATGCCTTCTTGGGTCTTGAGCGTATGGGCGGTGTTATGGTGTTTGATATAACGAACCCGCAAGCCCCAGCGATTGTCGATTATCTCAATACCCGTAACCTGTGGGCGGAAGATCCGGAAGCGAATTTGGCTACCGTAGGCGACTTGGGTATTGAAGACATCAAAGTGATTCCAGTCAATCAGTCACCAACCGGGGAAACGCTGCTACTCACCGGACATGAAGTCAGCGGTACGGTGTCGGTGTATCGCGTTAACCTGACGCAATAAGATTTATGTCAAATCACGCCATCGTCCCGTAATCGGACGATGGCGTTGTCGTCTAGCGCCAATACCTCACGCAGCACGTCCTCCGTGTGTTGCCCCAACACTGGCGGTGCGCTGTCGGCGTTCATCGCTACGCCGTCGAAGCGAATCGGGTTGCTGACCAGTTTTACCTCACCAGCGGAAGCATGTTGGCGGTTAATCGCCATGTCACGATATTGTACGTGAGGGTCGGCGAACACCCGGTCCAACGTATTGATCGGGCCACATGGCACACCTTCGACTTCGAGCTTGACCAGCCATTCGTCCGTGCTGAATTGGGTAAGTAGAGGCTCCAGTAGTGGAATTAGAATGTGACGATTGGCTACCCGCAAGGCGTTGGTGGAGAAGCGTTCATCCGTGGCAAGTTCCGGCGCTCCTGCTGCGGTGCAGAAGCGCTGGTATTGGGTGTCGTTGCCCACGGCGAGGATAAGGTGGCCGTCTCGGGTGGCGAAGGCTTGGTAGGGTACAATGTTCGGATGTGCATTGCCCAAGCGTTGAGGAACCTGTCCTGAGGTGAGGTAGTTCAATGCTTGATTGGCGAGTACGCCAACCTGCACATCCAGCAACCCTAGGTCAATGTGGGTGCCAGTCCCGGTGGTTTGCCGTTGCCAGAGTGCAGCAGTAATGGCATTACTGGCGTACATGCCGGTAAAAATATCTGTCAGCGCGACACCGACTTTAACGGGGCCGCCGCCGGGCATGTCGTCCGGTTGGCCGGTAAGGCTCATTAGGCCGCCCATGCCTTGAATCATGAAGTCGTAACCGGCACGCTGGGCATAGGGGCCGTCCTGGCCGAAGCCGGTAATCGAACAATACACCAGCCGTGGGTTGACGCTTTTCAAGCTGTCGTAGTCGAGGCCATATTTTTTCAAGCCACCGACTTTAAAATTCTCGATCAACACATCGCTTTTCAGCACCAGTTCACGAATCAGGCGTTGTCCGGCAGGCTGCGCCATATCGATGGTGACGGACTGTTTACCGCGGTTGGCCGACAAAAAATACGCGGCTTCACCGGAATCTCCCACCCAAGGTGGACCCCAGCGGCGAGTGTCGTCGCCCTTACCGGGCTGCTCTACCTTGATCACCTCGGCACCCATATCGGCGAGCAACTGACTGGCCCAAGGCCCAGCCAATATACGCGATAGATCCAGCACTCTAATTCCAGCGAGCGGTTTTGTCGTCATTTCGAGAATCTCCAGTCATTCATTCTTTAAGGGCAGGAGTCACCTATGTATGTAGGTTCCAGACACGCCGTGAATACGTCCGTGTAGGCTCGACAAGCGCATCCATGCGCTTGCACGGTCTGTCACCCACATACATAGGTGACTCTTGCCCGGTAGCCCGCCGTTGTGGACGAAATTGGTCGAAAATGACATTAAGACCAATGGCATCGCGTTAGAGTGTTTCTCTAGCTGTAGTGTGGGCTACCGGTCAGCCTCAAGGGTAGGGAGAGGTAGAGAGGACCGTTCAAGCGCATGGATGCGCTTGTCGAGCCCCCATGGATGGGTTCACGGCGTGTCCGGTTCTACCTCTCCCTACCCTTGAGGTAGATCTTGAGAAACTACCTTCAGCGGCTCAGAAGAACGCTTGAATGCCTGTCTGCGCCCGCCCGAGGATCAGCGCGTGAACGTCGTGCGTGCCCTCGTAAGTGTTGACCGTTTCGAGGTTCACCATGTGGCGCATCACGCCGAATTCTTCGGAAATGCCATTGCCACCGTGCATATCCCGCGCCACGCGTGCCACGTCTAACGCCTTGCCGCAGTTGTTGCGCTTGATCAGCGAAATCATCTCGGGTGCCCAGTTACCACTATCCATCAGCCGACCGACTTGCAATGCGGCTTGCAAGCCCAGCGTGATCTCGGTTTGCATGTTGGCCAGCTTCAACTGCACCAACTGTGTGGCCGCCAACGGACGACCAAACTGCTTCCGGTCTAACGTGTACTGCCGCGCCGCATGCCAACAGGCTTCTGCTGCGCCCATGACGCCCCAAGCGATGCCAAACCGGGCTTTGTTTAAACAGCCGAACGGTCCGCCCAAGCCTTGTGCATTTGGCAGTAGGTTTTCATCGGGTACAAAGGCGTTATCCAACACGATTTCTCCGGTGATCGATGCTCGCAGGGACAGCTTGCCGTGAATCTTGGGCGTGCTGAACCCTTCGGTGCCGCGCTCGACGATAAAGCCTTTGATCTTGTTCTCGTGGGCATCCGACTTTGCCCAAACAACCGCAATGTCTGCAATCGGGCTGTTGGTGATCCACATTTTCGCGCCGGTCAGCAAGTAGCCGCCGTCGACTTTCTTGGCGCGGGTCTCCATGGAGCCGGGGTCTGAACCATGGTTGGGTTCAGTCAAGCCGAAGCAGCCGACCATTTCGCCCGTGGCGAGTTTGGGCAGGTATTTCATTTTTTGTGCTTCGCTGCCATAGGCTTCGATGGGATACATCACCAAGGAAGACTGTACGCTCATGGCGGAGCGATAGCCGGAATCAACACGTTCTACCTCACGCGCGACCAAACCATAGGCGACATGGCCAACGCCTGCGCCACCATATTGTTCGGCGACGGTGGCTCCGAGCAAGCCGAGTTCGCCCATTTCGGTCATAATTTCGCGGTCGAAGCGTTCTTCGCGGGCGGCGCTCATGACACGCGGTTGCAGTTTGTCCTGACAGTAGGCGCGCGCGGCATCACGGATGAGGCGTTCGTCTTCGGTCAGTTGTTGGTCCAGTAGCAGTGCGTCGTCCCATTGAAATCCGGCCATCATCTTTCCTCAATTGAGTAAACGGTTGGGGTGGTTGCTGGGCAGGTTGGGAGGTGTCTGGAGGTCTTAACAAAGGGGCGTCGGCCGCAGGGAAGCGGCCGATGAGCTTACAGGGATGTATTTACAGCGTCCCCGTGTTGAGACCTCCAGACAGTGAGCAACCTAAGCACGGCAATCAAAGTGGTGGAGTAATTCGTACTATTTATTATAATAAATACCATAAATCAAGCGAGAAGATAAAATAATGAAGAAATCCTGGTCAGGGCTAGACACCACACGACGGGTAAAAAGAGCTGATCAAATTGTCGAATCGGTGAAGCGTTGGGTAGTGTTGCAAGACATGCAACCCGGTGATCGTTTGCCCAACGAAGCCACGCTAATGGACGAATTCGACTGCGCGCGCGGTACGGTGCGCGAAGCATTGAAGTCGCTGGAAGTGCAGGGGTTGATCACGATTAAAACGGGGCCAAACGGTGGGGCGGTGTTGGCGCAGGTGCCTTACCCCTTGGCGTCCCAGTTGTTGCGGAATTATCTCCACTTTCAACATCCAACCGGGCCGGATATTTACCAGTTGCGCCTGTTGGTGGAGCCGCAGATAGCAGAGATGGCTGTTGAGCATCTTACCGATGCCGATCTGCAAGAGCTCAATCGGCTTACCGAGTTGTGCGCTACGCCTCCCGCCAGCCTTGACGCGCGCTTAGAGCAGCGCATTGCGGAGCTGGAGTTTCACAATGTCTTGGCGGATCGTTGTGGAAATCCGTTGTTTGCCTTTTTAGGGCGCTTCCTGAATGACCTGATTAAAGACTTGGTGATCTATAAGAAAGTTCAGTTGCCGGAGCAACGCGAGTTTTCGGAAGCAAACCTGCATTTCCACAGAGCATTGAATACGGCATTTCAACAGCGTGATAAGACGTTGGTTAAAACGCTGATGACCGAGCATATGTTGAGTGCACAAGCGTTCAATGTAGAGTTAGAAGGTCAATTAGCCGGGGGCCTGTTGAGTGGTTCTTGACAGGTGGCCTATACATTCGTTCAGTTCAACAGAGCAACGGCTTTGACCAAAACCACGATGGATTGTCCGACATGCAAGTTCAGTTGCGCTTTGGCCCACGGGGAAATTTCGGCCAGAATAACTTGTCCGTCTTGGAGATGACACACCACGACCACGCGACCGCCCTCTGGCGAGTCAATGCGGTCAATCGTTGCGGGCAATTGATTTTGAATGCTCACGTCAGGGATAGGGTTAAGTGCCAGGCTCACATCGCGCGCCATGATGCGCAGTCTCGTCTTCTGCTGCTTTTGCAAAGCAGGCGACTGGGTAACACCGGTAGGCTGCAGCCAGAGTTGAATGTCTCGGTTGCCGAAAGATTGCAACCCGTGCGCGTTTACAGCGCCAAGTTCGCCATACAGCACGGAAGCGGCTCCCCGGTCGATGAACAATGGAGAGTCGGGGCGTAAAATCGCGTCGGCCAGTGATTCAATGCGTTCAATGTCACCTTGATGCATAAACACCACACGATCGGCCAATTGTTCGACTTCCTCGGCGGCATGGGTCACTAAAATGATGGGAATGTCGACGTCGTTCGCCAAGCGGCTCAGAAACGGCATGATTTCCCGTTTTGTTTGCGTGTCGAGCGCGGACAGGGGTTCATCCAACAATAATAATTGTGGGTTTCGCAGTAGGGCACGGCCCAGTGACACCCGCTGGGCTTGCCCGCCGGAAAGTGCGTGTACCGGGCGATCAACAAGTTCGGTGATGCCTAACAAGTTCACGGCGTCGTCAAAGGTTACGTGCCTTTCCGCCTCGGGCGTGCGACGGAAACCGAACAGAAGATTCTCTCGCACAGAAAGGTGCGGTAGCAGGCTAGGCTCTTGAAACACCATGCCGATGCGCCGCCGGTGCAGGGGTACAAACTGTCGGCTATCTTGCCATACGGTTATATCCCCCGACGTTTGTTCGATGGCAACCCTGCTATTGGCGGCCGGGTCCAGACCTGAAATGATGCGTAAGAGGGTTGTTTTGCCGCACCCGGAACGCCCGAATAAAGCGGTGACGCCCGAAAGGGGCAGCGTGCAGTCAACCGCTAACGTAAAGTTCGCGCGTGTGAGGTGTGTATGTACATGCAGTTTCACAGTTTGCTCACCTCGAAACGGCGGTTGACGCTGTATACCACAAACAAGGTCAAAAACGAGAAGGCAAGCATCAGCAAGGAGAGGCGGTGCGCCGCGGCATAGTTTAAGGATTCGACGTGGTCATATATCAGTACCGAAAGCACCTGGGTTTCGCCGGGAATACTGCCGCCCAACATCAAGATGACCCCAAACTCGCCTAACGTATGTGCAAACGACAGCGTGGCAGCGATGATGAAACCACCGCGTGTGAGCGGAAGAATGACGGTGATAAAGCGGTCAATAGGCCCGGCACCCAGCATTGCAGCCACTTCCGTCGGGCGTTGTCCGAGTTGTCGAAACGCTTCTTGCAACGGTTGAACGGCGAAGGGTAAGGAATAAATAACTGAGGCCACCAAAATGCCGGTAAACGAAAACGCCAAGTGTGTGAGGCCGATGGATTCTAAGGTGCTGCCGATAGCGCCGCGCGGGCCTAACACCAACAACAAGTAAAACCCTAATACGGTCGGTGGTAATACCAAAGGTAAAGCGACCAAGGCTTGCACGATGATGCGTACTTTGGTGCGTCGCTGCGCCAACCACCACGCCAATGGCGTGGCGATGACGAGCAGGATGAGGGTGCTGTAGAGGCAAAGTTTAAGCGTGACGCCGATGGCCTGCCATTCGGCCGCGCTTAGGCTCAGCATGACGTCGGATTCCATGGCTTCCACTGCGACAGGGTCATGAGTGTAACCCGTGCTGACGCAGAATCGCTGTAACTTCCGGCGTGCCAATGAAGTCAGCAAAGCGATGTGCTATCGGGTTACTGGCGGCGCGCCGGGTGATCACAAACGCCTGCGTCAGCGGCGCATGTAGGTCACGATCGATGAGCTGGAACGGCTGGTCATTCAGCGGCGGCACCACGGCCAGTGACAAGGCGATCAGCCCAATCTCGGCCGCACCGGCTTCCGCCATCCGAGCGGCTTGCGAGATATTTTCACCGAATACGATTTTTTCCTCCACCACGTCCCATAGACCCAGGTTTGTTAAGGCTTCTTGGGCGCGCTGTCCATAAGGGGCGGTGCGTGGTTGCGCCATGGCGATTCGGCGAATGTTGGGCGATGTCAGGTCGTGCAGGGTCAGGGTACTGGCATCAAGGTCCGCACTCCAGAGTACCAAGCGTCCTTCGGCATAAACCACGGGTTTGCCGGTGGTTAACCCTTCATCGTAGAGCCTTTGCGGTAAGGCGGTATCTGCCGAAAAAAACAGGTCAAAAGGTGCCCCATTTATGATTTGCGTGGTGAGACCACCGGAGGCGCCAAAAATGATTCGTATGGCGTCGTCTGGAAATTGTTGTTGATAGCTGGCAACGATGTCCTGCATCGCATGGCGTACCGAGGCAGCAGCGACCACGGTAAGGTTTTGCGCCCCTGCCAACGTACTGCCCAGCAGGGACAACAGCAATGCCAAAAATGAACGTGCGAACATGCAGGTTTTCCATTACAAAACGGTCGGTAAGCGCTGACAGCTTATCAGTATCCGCCAGCGCTTTGCCAATAAGAAAAAGGCCGCAAGTGCGGCCTATTAAGGTTAAGCGGTGGCGAAGGTGAGCTTGCCATCCAGTACGTCCACTTGAATGGTGTCACCCGGCGTAAACTCACCTTTCAATAGGGCGGTGGCCAGCGGGTTTTCCAGCTCACGTTGAATGCTGCGTTTCAGTGGGCGGGCACCATATACCGGGTCATACCCGGCTTCACAGAGCAAGGTCATGGCGACATCCGATAGGCTGATGCCCAACTGTTGTTCGCCCAAGCGCTTGCGCAGCAAGCCCAGTTGAATTTCGGCAATGCCCCTGATCTGGGCTTCTTCCAGCGGATGAAAGACCACGATTTCATCGACCCGGTTGATGAACTCGGGGCGGAAATGCGTGCCGACCACATCCATCACGGCGTCTTTCATGGCGTCGTAATTGGCTTCGCCGGATAAGGTTTGGATAACATCGCTACCCAAGTTGGATGTCATCACAATCACCGTGTTGCGGAAGTCAACGGTTCTGCCCTGACCGTCCGTTAGGCGACCATCGTCCAGCACCTGTAAAAGAATGTTGAATACATCCGGGTGTGCTTTTTCCACTTCGTCGAGCAAAATCACGCTGTATGGGCGACGGCGCACAGCTTCGGTCAGGTAGCCGCCTTCTTCATAGCCCACATACCCCGGCGGTGCGCCCACCAAGCGCGCTACCGAGTGTTTCTCCATAAATTCCGACATATCGATGCGCACCATGGCGTCTTGGGTGTCGAACAAGAACTCGGCCAAGGCTTTGCACAGTTCGGTTTTACCCACCCCGGTTGGCCCCAAGAACAAGAAAGAACCGTTCGGGCGGTTGGGGTCCGACAAACCAGAGCGTGAACGACGCACCGCATTCGCCACAGAAACGACAGCTTCATGCTGACCGATGACCTTGGCGTGCAACGCTTCTTCCATACGCACCAGTTTGTCGCGTTCGCCTTCGAGCATTTTTTCCACGGGGATACCCGTCCAGCGCGCAATGACCTGAGCAATGGATTCTTCGGTCACCTTGTTGTGCAGCAACTGCATGTCCATCATTTCGGCTTGGCTGGCCATGTCGAGCTGTCGCTCCAAGTCAGGAATGCGACCGTATTGCAGTTCCGACATTAAGGCGAGTTCGCCTTTGCGTCGGGCTGCGTCGATCTGTTTGCGCGCCTCTTCCAATTGCTCTTTAATTTTTTGCGAGCCTTGCAATGAAGCCTTTTCAGTATTCCAAATTTCGTCTAGATCGGCGTATTCCCGCTCGACCTGCACGATGGTTTTTTGTAATTGTTCCAGCCGCTTTTTGGCAGCGGAATCCTGTTCTTTCTTCAGGGCTTCGGCCTCGATTTTGAGTTGAATCAACCGCCGCTCCAGCCGGTCCATGGATTCCGGTTTGGAGTCGATTTCCATCCGAATCCGGCTCGCGGCTTCGTCGATTAAATCAATGGCTTTGTCCGGGAGTTGGCGGTCGGTGATGTAACGTTGCGACAGTGTGACCGCCGAAATAAGCGCCGAATCGGTTATGTCGACGCCGTGGTGCAATTCGTAGGCTTCTTTCAAACCGCGCATGATGGCAATGGCCGCTTCTTCATTGGGTTCTTCCACCATAACTTTCTGAAAACGCCGTTCCAGTGCGCCGTCTTTTTCGATGTACTGCCGGTATTCGTTGAGCGTGGTGGCGCCGACGCAATGCAACTCGCCGCGGGCTAAGGCGGGCTTGAGCATGTTTCCGGCATCCAAGGCTCCTTCACCTTTTCCTGCTCCGACCATGGTGTGAAGCTCGTCGATAAAGAGAATGATCTGGCCTTCCTGTTTTGACAGCTCATTCAGTACGGCTTTCAACCGTTCTTCAAACTCGCCTCGGTATTTTGCTCCGGCCAGCAGCGAGCCGAGATCCAGCGACAGTACCTGCTTGTTCTTTAAGCTTTCGGGAACTTCACCGTTCACAATACGTTGCGCTAACCCTTCTACGATGGCCGTTTTACCGACACCGGGTTCACCAATGAGAACCGGGTTGTTTTTACGCCGCCGTTGTAGGACCTGAATAGTGCGGCGAATTTCGTCATCCCGACCAATGACGGGATCAAGCTTGCCATGCATAGCGCGTTCGGTCAGGTTGACGGTGTATTTGTCGAGTGCCTGGCGTGCATCTTCTGCTTCCTGTGAGTCGACTTTTTCACCGTTACGTACCGATGCGATGGCCGACTCTAAAGCGGCGGACGTTACGCCCGTATCCGCTAAGAGCTTGGCGATTGGGCCTTTGTCTTGTGCCATGGCCAACAAAACAATTTCGGATGAAATAAACTGATCCTTGCCTTTTTGCGCCAGCTTATCGGCCAGGTTCATGACCCGCCCGAGGTCATTCGACATGTGCACGTCACCATCGTGATTTTGGATGGAGGGCAATTGGGCAAGATGTTTCTCGGTGGCAGAACGCACCGCGTTGGCTTGGGCACCGGCCTGACGCAAGAGCGGCACGATACTGGAACCTTGTTGATCGAGCAGGGCCAATAATAAATGCGCCGGTTCGATAAAATTATGGTCGCGGCCAACGGCAAGCGATTGCGCGTCAGCTAACGCCAGCTGTAATTTGCTGGTTAGGCGGTCAATACGCATGGTGTGCTCCTCCTGTAGGAACAAATTCTGGAATTGAATCAGTTATGGGGCGTGCTGGTCGGCTTTTCAATGTTCACAGAGTAATCTGTTGCCCCAGATCAGTGTTTAAAGTGGATATTGTCGGGTTGCATGTCGGACTGCAGCGGCGCATCATCAAGCCATCGGTAAGTGCCTGAATTTTTCTTTCTTTTGTATCGTTTTATCAGGTGTGCCGGACAGGATTATTCATGTTAAGGAGTATGCTGTCATGCATATTGTCGTTGTTGGTGGTGGTGCCGGTGGCTTGGAGCTCGCAACGCGCCTGGGGCGCAAGCTAGGTAAGCGAAACAAGACCAAAATTACCTTGGTGGATCGCAATCAAACGCACATTTGGAAGCCGTTGTTGCACGAAGTCGCCACGGGGTCTTTGGATGCTGGCGTGGATGAAGTCAGTTATCGGGCGCATGCGCACAATCATCACTTTTCATTCGTGTTGGGTACGCTGAGTGGTCTTGATCGCACGACCAAAACCATTACCTTGGCACCGTTGATGTCGGGCGAGGGACAAGAAGTGTTGCCTGAGCGCACATTGTCCTATGATCATTTGGTGCTGGCCATTGGTTCGGTATCCAATGATTTCGGAGTGCCGGGTATTGCCGAGCATTGTATTTTCCTTGATACACCTACTCAGGCCGAGCGTTTTCGCCAGCGTTTGGTGCACGGCTTTTTGCGCCTGAATCAGCAGCTGGAAACGCAACCCGATGCAAAATTGAACATTGCCATTGTGGGCGGTGGGGCAACCGGCGTGGAACTCGCGGCTGAACTCTACAATGCAGCGGAACTCTTTAAAGTCTACGGGTTGAATAATGTCTCTTTGAGTCACTTGTCCGTGACACTGTTGGAAGCAGGTGAGCGCATCTTGCCCGCATTGCCCGCTCGCATTGCCGGTTCTGCGCACATGGAGTTGCGCGCTTTGGGCGTGGATGTGCGTACTCAGGCTAAAGTTGTGAAGGCCAGTGCCGAAGGCTTGCACACGGCAGAAGGAGAGTTGATTCGCAGTTCATTGATGGTGTGGGCGGCCGGCATCAAAGCACCTAACTTTATGCAGGGCTTGGGTGGCTTGGCGACCAATCGTAATAACCAAGTACTGGTGAATCTGCATTTGAACCCAGAAGACGATCCGAACATCCATGTGTTGGGCGATTGTGCTGCGTGTCAATTGCCCGATGGTAAATGGGTGCCACCCCGTGCCCAGTCGGCGCATCAGATGGCGTCTTTGGTGTACAAAAATTTATTGGCGTTGCTTAAAAATAAGCCCTTACAGACCTTTAAGTACAAGGATCATGGATCGCTGATTTCGTTAAGCCATTACAGCACGGTCGGAAGTCTGATGGGGAATTTAACTCGTGGCAGCATGATGATCGAAGGCCGTATGGCGCGCTTGGTGTACATTTCGTTATATCGCATGCACCAGTTGGCTTTGCACGGTTGGTTGCGAATGCTGTTGATTACCATCGTTGAGCGGGTTAATCACATTCTGAAACCGCGCTTGAAACTGCATTAACCGGCATTGAAAGCAGGAGTCGGCGCCAGCGTATGGCGTCGACTTTGTCTTGTGCCTCCGTCAGTGAATAGGCGAAGTGCGTACTTAACGCTCGCAGTGCTACCTTTTGCCACCTTGCATCAAATTCGCGCCAAAAACGATCGGCCGCCGCCGCAAAACGCCATCCCTCAGCAATAATCAAACGATACATGGCCATATGTTGGTCGCACCACCAATACTGGTCCAAATACGCCCACAGTGTGTCTTCCGAGGCGCAGGAGATATCTGTGCTGGGTTTATGCTCTTCGAGCCACGTTTCAATGACGGCGGCTACCAGTACGGCTTTGTCGGGGAAGTGGTTATACACCGTGGGTTTGGATACGGCACAGGTACTGACCACCAAATCGATGGACGTACCTTTGAAACCCTGAGTCAAAAATAGCTGGGTTGCTTCGGCGACAATATGATCGCGTTTTGACGCACGGGCCATCGAGACTGCTCGCTGCTTAAAATTTTACTAAGAGTAAACTTTCGTTAGGGGGGCGTAAAGCAGATACGATCGGATTCAATCGGACAAAACACCGTGCCGGTGGTTGACTTTTAAGCGTATTAGAAGACAATAGCCACAAGTCAACGTTACGTATTGTGACGTGGCGACTCAACGAGTATCGATTGCTTCGATTCTGATTTTTTAATGCAATCTACCAGTGAATTTGTAGTGCAAGGTGGCAGTTAGACAGCTCACAAGGCTGTTTATCGCGGATCATCACACGTCAAATGGCCGGTTAACCGCAGGTATAAGAGTCGAGGGGCGACCACTTGGTCCTGCCAGCATGCATTGTTACCACGATCATGCACACACAGGTTTGTCTCAACGTAGCCGCAGCTTTGCATCCTGCTCAGTGCCGCGCGTTGTTTTCTCCTCTGTAAGGGCCATGAATGCGTCAATGCAGAGCGAGTCTTCTACTCCCTTTGTGGTCACATTCTGGTGTTCATGCTTTGGCATGCTATCGCAGTGCTCGTTAGTCATTTTAACTTTGCCAGAGCGAGTGCCAGCCCATGACCGACACCCACGATCAGCCGCCGATGTTATCCGGTGGACAAATGCTTATGCGCGCCTTGAAAGACGAAGGCGTGAAACATATTTATGGCTACCCCGGTGGTGCCGTGCTGCATATTTATGATGCCTTACACCGGCAGGACGATGTGCAACATATTCTCGTGCGTCATGAACAAGCCGCGACCCACATGGCCGATGCCTATGCGCGTGCATCTGGCAAGGCCGGTGTTGTACTGGTGACCAGTGGCCCCGGCGCTACCAACGCCGTTACCGGTATTGCGACGGCCTACATGGATTCAATTCCTATGGTCATCATTACCGGTCAGGTCATGAGCCATTTAATTGGTGAAGATGCGTTTCAAGAAACGGACATGATGGGAATTTCGCGCCCAGTGGTGAAGCATAATATGTCGGTCCGTCGCCCTGAAGACATTCCCATGCTGGTTAAGAAGGCGTTCTACATCGCCGAAAGCGGTCGCCCTGGTCCGGTGGTGCTCGATATTCCGAAAGACATGACCATGCCGAATGAGCGCTTTCCGTACGTCTATCCGACGGAAATTAAAATGCGCTCTTATAATCCCGTCACCCGTGGTCACAGTGGGCAGATCAAAAAAGCCGTCAATTTGCTGATGCAGGCCAAGCGTCCGATGATTTATTCCGGTGGCGGAGTCATTTTGGGTAAAGCGTCCGATCTACTGGTGACGTTAGCGAAGAATCTTGGCTATCCGGTGACGAATACCCTGATGGGCCTGGGTGCTTATCCGGCAACCGATAAACAATTCGTCGGTATGCTCGGCATGCACGGCACCTACGAAGCCAATACGGCGATGCACAATGCCGACGTCATATTGGCCGTGGGCGCGCGCTTTGATGATCGGGTGACCAATAACACCAAAAAGTTTTGCCCCGGGGCGAAAATCATTCATATCGACATCGATCCAACATCGATTTCCAAAACCGTATCGGCCGATGTGCCCATTGTTGGCCCCGTGCGTGCTGTTTTGGAAGAAATGTTGAGCGCCATTGAAGACAGCAAACTGGCGGTTGACCAGGAAGCCTTGGCCCATTGGTGGAAGCAAATTAATGAGTGGCGCACGCGTCATGGTGGACGTTTTAACACCGACGACAGCGCCTTGCTTAAACCGCAACAGGTGATTGAAACACTGTGGCGGGTAACCAATGGCGACGCCTATGTAACCAGTGATGTTGGTCAGCACCAAATGTTTGCTGCACAGTATTACAAGTTCGACAAACCCAACCGTTGGATCAATTCAGGCGGTTTGGGCACCATGGGTTTTGGCCTGCCAGCCGCCATGGGCGTGGCCTTAAATTATCCTGAAAACGATGTGGTTTGTGTAACCGGTGAAGGCTCGATTCAGATGAATATTCAGGAGCTCTCTACCTGCAAGCAATATAACTTGCCGGTGAAGATCTTGAACTTGAATAACGGCTATCTGGGTATGGTTAAACAGTGGCAAGACATGAACTATGAGTCACGTTATTCCAACTCCTACATGGATTCGTTGCCGGATTTTGTGAAGTTAGCAGAAGCCTATGGCCATGTTGGCATGCGCATTGAGAAGCCGTCTGATTTAGAGCCTGCATTGCGTGAAGCGTTCGCCATGAAAGACCGGCTGGTGTTCTTGGATGTATTAGTGGAGCCAAAGGAGCACGTATACCCGATGCAAGTACCAACGGGTGCTATGTGCGATATGTTTTTGAGCAAGACGGAGAGGACCTAATAGCCATGCGACGCATAATTTCTGTATTGATGGAAAACGAATCCGGCGCATTGGCTCGGGTAGTCGGGTTGTTTGCCCAACGCGGGTATAACATTGACTCGCTAACGGTAGCGCCCACGGAAGATCCGACATTGTCACGGATGACGCTGGTCACCAAAGGGTCTGATGAAGTGATAGAACAGATCACCAAACAATTGCATAAGTTGATTGAAGTGGTGAAGTTGATTGATCTGACCGAAGGCACGCATGTTGAGCGTGAATTGATGTTGGTCAAGGTTCGCGCTTCCGGCGTGCAGCGCGAAGAAGTGAAGCGGACAGCGGATATTTTTCGCGGTCAGATCATCGATGTGACGCCCAATACTTATACGATTCAAGCCACAGGCACCAGTGAAAAGTTGGATGCCTTCCTCAACTCGCTGGCGCAAGCCACTTTGCTGGAGGTGGTGCGTACCGGAGTGTCGGGTATTTCTCGCGGTGAGAAAACCTTGAGTGTTTAACCTGACATCTGTGCTGGTGTTGTTGTATTAGAAAAAGGTATCATAGTCGGAGTTTACACGGCCAGCTTGTGCAACCTATGGCAAGCTGGTCTACACTCCTAGCACGGATTGCGTTTATACCGTCAGTGAGGAAGACATGACCGAAACCGCAGATCGTCCGCTGTTTGCACGCCAGCCCATATTTGATTCAGACCTTCGTATCGTAGGGTATGAACTCCTGTACCGTGGAATGGTAGGTAATCACGCGGTTTTCGAAAATGGCTCTGAAGCCTCCGCCCAAGTGCTGATCAATGCGCTCACCGAAGTTGATTTAATGGAAGTGGTGGATGGCAAGCGCGCCTTTGTTAACTTCACCCTTGATATGCTGTCGGCGGTGCCTGAGTTTGCTAAAAAGCACTTGGTCATTGAACTGCTGGAAGATGTTCCGGTAACGCCCCATCTCATCCGCAAATTGGGTGAGTTGAAAGCGCGTGGCTTTACACTGGCCTTGGACGATTACGGTACGCGCCGCTATCCACGCGAACTCCTCAATCTCATTGATGTGGTGAAGATAGACTTGTTGCATGTCAGCCCATCGCGTCTGCCGATGGTGGTTGAGTCTTTGGAGTCGTTTAATATTCAGCTGTTGGCGGAAAAAGTCGAAACGTTAGAAGACTATGATCGTTGCCGTGTGCTGGGTTTTGAAATGTACCAAGGGTATTTTTTCAGTTATCCGCAAATTATTTCGGGTCGATCGCGCGGCTCAGACCGTCACACCATTCTGGAATTGATCTCCACGTTGTACCGCGAAGATGTGCAGGTGCGCGATGTGGTCGGTGTGATCAACCGCGACCCCGCAATAGCGGTCAAGCTCTTACGTCTCGTCAACTCTGCGTTGTATCGTCGGCAGCGCAATATCCAATCCATTCAACAAGCCATCACCATGTTGGGGCTCAACCGCCTGCGCAGTTGGATTACGCTGTTGTTGTTGGACAAAAATTCAGACCGTGGCAGTGCCTTAACAGAGTTGTCTCTCTTTCACGCGTTTTTTTGCCAGGCAGTTGCTCGGGAAACCAATCCACCGATGGCCGATGCAGCGTTTACGGTGGGTTTATTGAGTTGTTTGGACGCATTTTTTGATGAGCCGATGGCTGCATTGCTAAAAAACCTGCCGCTGGATACGTTACTTCAGCAAGCGCTATTGGCCAATAAAGGTCGGTTAGGCGCGTGGCTACGTTTGGGGCGTTTTATGCAGCGCTACAGTGCACAGCAAGTATCTGAAAATGCGTTGGAAAAGCTGGGTCTTACACGCGAAAAATTATCCGAATTGCAGCAACTGGCGTTGCAAGAAGTATCGGCTGCCAAAAGCGTATTACAAGGCCATTCTGAAGCATTAATTGCTTAGACTTGCCCATCCTTGGGCATAATAAAGCCCGCGAAATAGCGGGCTTTGGTTTCTCAGCTCTTACTGATTGCGGGCTTTTTATTAAGCCTCTACGATTTTCTTCATGTCCTTCATGTAACCACGCAGCTCATCACCGATCCACTCAATCGGGTGCTCGCGAATTTCGCGGTTCACTTCAATCAAGCGCAGGTTATCAACTGCATTGCCCGCGCCCGTGCCTTTACCGATCACGTCTGTTTTTACTTTAGGCATGACGTGTTCCGCCAACAAAGGCACAGCCGCGTTCGCAAACAGATAGTTACCATATTCGGCAGTATCAGAAATAACGACGTTCATCTCATATAGACGCTTGCGGGCAATGGTGTTAGCGATCAATGGCAGCTCGTGCAATGACTCGTAATACGCCGACTCTTCGATGATGCCAGACGCCACCATGGTTTCGAACGCCAATTCAACGCCTGCTTTAACCATGGCTACCATCAGAATGCCATTGTCGAAAAACTCTTGTTCAGCGATTTTGCCACTGTAAGTAGGCGACTTTTCAAAGGCCGTTTCGCCCGTTTCTTCACGCCAGCGGAACAGGTCTTTGTCGTCTGCTGCCCAATCGGCCATCATGGTGCGCGAAAATTCGCCGCTGATGATGTCGTCCTGGTGCTTTTGGAACAAAGGTGCCATTAAGCCTTTCAGCTCTTCTGCCAAATCAAAGGCTTTGACCTTGTCGGGATTCGACAAGCGATCCATCATGTTGGTGATGCCCCCTAACTTCAAGGCTTCGGTGATCACTTCCCACCCATACTGTACTAAATGGCTGGCGTAACCGGCGTCAACACCTTCGGCGACCATTTTGTCGTAGCACAGAATAGAACCCGCTTGCAGCATGCCACACAGGATGGTCTGTTCGCCCATCAAGTCAGACTTCACTTCGGCAACAAAAGAGCTTTCCAATACACCGGCACGATGGCCACCTGTCGCCGCGGCCCACGCTTTAGCGATTTCCAGACCTTCACCTTGCGGATCGTTTTCCGGGTGCACGGCGATCAAGGTTGGTACGCCGAAACCACGCTTGTATTCTTCGCGGACTTCAGTGCCTGGGCACTTAGGCGCAACCATCACAACGGTGATGTCGTCACGGATACGCTGACCCACTTCAACGATGTTGAAGCCGTGCGAGTAACCCAAAGCAGCGCCTTTTTTCATCATCGGCATAACGGTTTCTACTACGTCTGAGTGCTGTTTGTCGGGCGTCAGATTAACCACTAGATCCGCTTGAGGAATCAGTTCCTCATAAGAGCCTACCGTGAAGCCATTTTCGCTGGCATTTTTCCATGATTGGCGTTTCTCAGCGATGGCCGCAGCCCGCAGAGCATAAGAGACATCCAGGCCAGAATCGCGCATGTTGAGGCCCTGGTTTAAGCCTTGAGCACCACAGCCAACGATAACGACTTTCTTGCCTTTCAAGTAATCGCATTCATTGGCGAATTCATTGCGATCCATAAAACGGCAGCGCCCGAGTTGGTCGAGCTGCTGGCGCAAGTTCAAAGTATTAAAATAGTTGTTTGACACGGTAAACCTCTTTTGGTGTGGGCGGGTGGACTGCTATGCCAACCCACCATGATTCGACGCTGCGCAGTGTACCGCGAAACCTTTGTTGCGCAAAATGACTTGTTAGCAATGTTGTATTGCAATTTATGCAATGCTGGTTTTTTGTCGTTCATCGGATTAGGCCGCCGTTTATCTGGATAGGCTGCCGTTGGTCGCTTGCACTTGTCCCTTAGCATGCAGGCTGGTTAAGATGATTCAAAATAGACCGAGGCAGTTGTTGTGTTAACAGTCCCATCATTTATCGACAAAGGTTGGAAGAACATTGTCAAAGCAATTGGGCAATGTTTGTTGCTTTGCTTGGTTATTGCCTTAGTCATTACACCCTTTAACGGCACTCCGTTCTTATTGAATGTTTGGATTTCTGCGGGGTTCGGGCTGTCCATTATTTTCTTTATCAATTTTATCTATCGTGTCAACCCACGAGGTCGGGATCTGCTGAATAACAGCATTGCCATGGCGCTTGGGTTTGCCCTAGGAATGTTGAATTTACTGCTGGTGATGGCGCTTTATTACCCGCAGGCGTTCGAGTCGTTTGATATGGCTCTGTGGTTAACCAATACACTCTTTTCATTTATTGTGAGTATTGCTGCTTTCTACTTTTTTTATTCGATGTATCGCATGCAATCCTTGCGGCTAGCCGTATCAGAACAGCAAGCACGGGCCGCTGAGCGAGAGCGGCAAATGGTACAAAGCCAGCTTCAACTGCTTCAAAGTCAAATCGAGCCGCATTTCTTATTCAATACCCTGGCGAACATTCAGGCACTGATTGACGCTGAGCCTGAGCAAGCTAAACACATGGTGGCGGCATTGACCCACATGCTGCGTGCTAATTTACAGCGCACTCGCTCTACGGAGACGACCTTGCGGGAAGAGTTTGAGTTGGTACAACATTATTTGGACATTCAGGCAATACGCATGGGCGCGCGATTGACCTTCGCGCTGACACTGCCAGATGCGTTGAAAGCCGTGAAAGTTCCCCCCTTGTTGTTGCAGCCCTTAGTGGAGAATGCGCTGTTGCATGGCATAGAGCCAAACGTTGAGCCGGGGCATATTGCCGTACAAGCCATTCAAGAAGGTGAGGGGGTGATCTTACGTGTTGTGGATAACGGCGTAGGGTTGACCGCGACAGACTCAACCGGCATTGGCTTGACCAATATACGTGAACGATTAGCGTCGCTGTACGGTGCGCAGGCAACATTGACGGTACGGCCTGTTGTACAAGGACAAGGCGTGTTGGCCGAGATTAGGATCCCCCACCATGGCGCATGACGTTTTAACATGGCAAGCGACGGCTTTGATTGCCGATGATGAACCGGTACTGCGGTTCCATCTACAAAAACTGTTGGCCGAGTTGGCGCCCCGGCTGGAGGTCATCGCCACGGCCGCTAACGGCGACGAGGCGCTTACTTTAGTGCGAGAAACGCGTCCGGATGTGGTGTTTTTGGATATCAAGATGCCGGGTATGACAGGGCTTGAAGTAGCTCTGGCGATGCAACAAGAGGGTTTGACAGAGGACGTCGCCATTGTTTTTTTGACGGCCTATGATCAATACGCGGTAACGGCGTTTGAGCGTGAGGCAGTGGACTACCTGCTCAAGCCGGTTGAGGCGTCGCGGCTGACGAACACTCTCGTTCGACTGAGTAAACGTGCCGCAGCGGAGCCGGACGGCGGGTTGAATCTACAGACTTTAAAATCGTTGTTGAATGACGATGCAGCGACATCCCGTTTACGCTGGATTAATGCTCAACGCGGTGAAGACATTCACGTGCTTGCGGTAGACGATGTGTTGATGTTTAGAGCGGAAGACAAATACACCACCGTATTTACACCACAGGGTGAATTCTTAATCCGTCGGTCATTGAAACAATTGGAAGATGAATTAGATCAGGCGCAGTTCTGGCGGATACATCGCAGCACGCTAGTGCAGGTATCCGCCATTGAAAAAGTACATCGGAGTATCACCGGACAATACCGTCTGCACGTCAAGGGAGTTCAGACACCGGTTGCCATTAGTCGGCGTTTTGCAGAACGGTTTAAGCAAATGTAGCTGACAGTGTCAGCTCACGCCCACATAGCGCCCGGGTTTGTGGTTGATGGTCAAGATCAGGTTCATACTGCCCGCGCCCAGCACTGAGAGCAACACTTGTGGCCAGGGTAGGACAGCAAAAGCCATCACCAGAATGACGGCATCAACGCCCATTTGGAAGGTTCCCGCACGCACCCCAAAGCGGTCTTGCACGTACAGTGCTAGAATGTTGATGCCACCAAGGCTAGCGCGGTGACGAAACAGCATCAATATACCGACACCAAACAAACAACCACCCAGTATTGCCGCATAGGCTGCATTTAACTGCTCAAAAACGACCCATTGCGGCATCATCTCTGCGAACGCTGACAGTAAAGCAACGGCAACAAACGTCTTGAGAGTGAATTTCCAGCCCATTTTAGCGATGGCCAGAACATAGAACGGTAAATTCAGCAGGAAGAAAATGGGACCAAAACTCCAACTGCTGGTGTATTGCAATAGGAAAGCCAAGCCCGCTGTGCTGCCGGTTAACAGCATGGCGTGGCTATAAAGTGTGACTCCCAGAGAAACAAACAACGTGCCGAGAATCAAGGCGATACCGTCTTCTACTAAGGTGTGCTGTTGGCCTTCAAATCCCGGGGTGTCGTATTCTTGCGTCATGGCATTTCCTAGCTGATCGTTTTGGGGGGCGCATTATACGGAAAGATGCGTTGCAATGGAGCGCAGCATGTTGTCGGTGCTTCGATAGTCCAAGGGGATAGGGTGTATCGCGTCATCAAGAACTAATGCGAAGGACGGGAAACTATTCAATCCTAAACTGCGGGCCAGAGTAATATCTTGCAGCAATTGAGACTGTGTTTCCTCGCTGTTCAGTGCTTCGGCAAACGTTTCCAAGTTCATGCCAATAGCCACCGCACAACCTAAGAGTACATCGGTGTCGGATGGATTCTGTGCCTCACGATAATAGGCACGTTGAATCGCCGAAATCATTGCTGCTTCCTTGTTGTCATGGCGCGCCAGTATAGCGGCTCGACAGGCCGGGTAGGTGGAACGGCGCGGCGTGTTGTTTTGCCAAAATTCGTAATTAAAGGTGGCGTCCAATTCGTCGGCAATTCTGTGCCAGATTGCCTCCAATTTCATCCGCATTTCTGCGGGCATGGGTTGGTCGGAATCGGGCGCCAGACCTCCGGCCAGATAAACGATCTGCAATTGGTCTTGGCTGTAGCGCTCGATGAGGGCTTCTTGCAGTGCTTGCCATGTGGGGCTGAAGCCGTAGCACCAGCTGCACATCGGATCATGGGCGTAATACAGGGTGGCTTTTGCCATATCATGAACCTCTTGTTGATGCCTTCCATTGTGACGCGAGAGGTGTGCCGAGGCAAATGAGACATGACAAAGCGTTGCATTAACTGCAATGATAGGACAAGTTTGTTGGGCATTCGGAAAAACCGATGGATATCAAATCTCTGCGCTTGTTTTTATCGTTAGCCAATACGTTGCACTTCGGTAAAACCAGTGCGCAAATGCACGTCAGTCCGTCCACGCTCAGCCGCACCATCAGTCGGTTGGAAGAACAATTAGGCACGGTACTGTTTGAGCGCGACAACCGGACGGTCGTGTTGACGCCTGCAGGGAAACAAGCGCGCCGTCATATTGAAGTGATGTTATCCGCGTGGCAGCAATTGCAGAGTGAGTTGCAGCAGTCGGCACACAGTCTGCGGGGTCAAATTCGGTTGTATTGCTCTGTAACGGCAAGCTACAGCCTGTTGCTTGAGTTGTTGCAGCACTTTCGACCTTTGTATCCTCGTATTGACGTGGTAGTAGAGACGGGTGACGCCGCTTATGCCATTGAAAAAGTCCAACAGGATGATGCAGATATCGCTATTGCCCCCCGCCCTGATACTTTGCCCAGTAATATTGAATTCCTAGAATTCTCCCGGTCGCCTTTGATGTTTATTGGCCCTGTTATTTCCTGTCCGGTTTCCGAACAACTAGGGGCCTCTCCGATCTCTTGGGAAACGGTTCCGTTCATTGTTGCGGAGCATGGCTTAGCGCGTCAGCGCTTGTATGAATGGTTTCGGCAGCGTACCCTTCAGCCTACCGTTTATGCCCAAGTCGGCGGACATGAGGCCATTGTCTCAATGGTTGCATTGGGTTTTGGTGTTGGTGTTGTACCGGAGTTGGTGTTGACCAACAGTCCAATGCGGGAGCAAGTACAGGTGTTGCCCGTAACGCCTGCCTTGGCGCCGTTTGAGATTGGCCTATGTGCATTGCGTCGGCGGTTACAAGACCCCGTAGTGGATGCTTTTTGGCGCATGCGTCATTCACCAAGTTGATGAGAATTGAGTAAGAAATGAGTGAGCAACCGGCCAAAAAAGGCGCTTCGCAAGATACTGAAAATGAACAAAACTCGCTCAGTGCCGCAGACGCTTACCATGCGCGGCGTGGGGTTTATCTGATCCCGAACTTGCTGACCACCACTGCGCTTTTTGCTGGTTTCTATGCCATTGTCGCCGCGATCAAAGGTGACTTTAACAATGCGGCAGTGGCCATTTTTGTGGCGATGATTTTTGATGGTTTGGACGGGCGTGTGGCTCGGTTAACGCATACGCAAAGTGAGTTCGGCGCGCAATACGATTCCATGTCTGACCTGGTAGCCTTCGGCGTCGCACCGGCGTTGGTGGCTTTGTTGTGGTCGCTCGATAGCCTCGGTAATTTAGGCTGGGCAGGGGCTTTTGTTTATGTTGCGGGTGCTGCCTTGCGGTTGGCTCGGTTCAACACCCAGATCAGTACGACCGATAAGCGGTTCTTTGTTGGTTTGGCCAGTCCAGCGGCAGCCGCTATCGTGGCAGGCTCTGTATGGGCCTTCACGGAACTGGGCATAGAAGGTACGGATTTGGCCGTCGTTATGGTTATCTTGGTCCCCGCTGTGGGTTGTTTGATGGTCAGCAATGTGCGTTATTGGAGCTTTAAGGAAGTAGGGGTAAAGGGACGTATTCCTTTCACGGCACTGTTGTTGATCATTATGGCCTTTGTTGTTGTCGCACTCGACCCTCCCATCGTGTTGTTGCTCGTGGCCTTTGCCTATGCCGGATCCGGGCCTGTCATGGAAGTATGGCGCAAATTCAAGCGCCGTTCGGCAACTCCGGATGGAGATCTGTAAATCTGGTGCCAAGTCCATGTCCGTCGGGAACCTGGGTAGAGTGAACTCAGTCTACACAGTTGACGTATGACTATAACCGTTCTCAAGCAGAGGTTTCCCATGTCTAAGAGCAAGCGCCTGACCGAAAACGATGTAACGCCCCGCGATATCTATGTGAATAGGCGTCGTTTCTTAGGAGGGAGTGTGGCACTTGTGGGGGCCGCTACCATCGGCGGCGAGGCGTTTGCAACGCCGGCTGACTGGATGTTGCAGAAGGTTAAGCAAGACTGGCCCCAGACAGTGTCTACAGACGAAAGACTGACGCCTGAATACGATGCTACACACTACAATAATTATTATGAATTCGGTGTGGGTAAGGACGACCCAGTGCGGAATTCTCAGGATTTCCGTCCAGACCCTTGGTCGGTGACGGTGTCTGGGGCATGCAATAATCCCGGTACCTATGCGTTGGAAGATCTTCTTCAAACGCAGAATCTTGAGGAGCGTATCTATCGTCTGCGCTGTGTTGAAGCATGGTCTATGGTCATACCTTGGTTGGGCTTTTCTCTAGCCGATATGTTGCAGCGCTTTGAGCCAACCAGTGACGCCAAATATGTCGCCTTTGAAACCTTAATGGATCCTGACCAGTATCCGAATCAACGGTCATTCCGCCCTGCCATACCGTATCCCTACCTTGAAGGATTGCGTATGGACGAAGCGATGCATCCGCTCACGCTGATGGCTGTCGGTATGTATGGTGAAGTGCTACCGAATCAAAACGGTGCGCCATTACGCTTAGTGGTGCCCTGGAAGTATGGATTTAAAAGCATAAAAGCCATCGTGCGTATCCACTTTACGGCCGATGAGCCGCCAACAACCTGGAATATTGCGGCGCCTCGTGAATATGGGTTCTACGCAAATGTTAATCCTAACGTTAATCACCCTCGTTGGAGTCAGGCCACTGAGCGACGTTTACCATCCTCATTTCTGAGTCCCAATGTTATTGATACCCAGATGTTTAATGGCTATGCCGAAGAGGTGGCTCAGCTTTATACGGGAATGGATTTGCGGCGTTATTATTAATGTGGTCAACATTTAAGGTCACGGTCCGGCCAGCAGTGCACTTGCTCTGTGGGCTTCCGTTGTTGTATTGGTGCTGGATGGTTTGGCGCACCATAAATGGAGAGCGTACTCTTTTAAGTACTGATCCGGGGCAGATGCTGGCCGATCAAACAGGCTATTGGGCATTTAACCTGCTGATTATCAGCTTATTGTTTACGCCATTGAGTAAGTGGTTTAGGCTGCGTTGGGTGGGTTATCGCCGCGCCGTAGGCTTATGGGCCTTTGCCTATGCGGTGATTCATGTGCTGGTGTTCTATTGGCTCATTTTAGGCGCCAATCTTTCCTCGTTTGGTCGAGAACTTGTGCAACGGCCTTATATTGTATTGGGTGCAAGTGCACTCTTCTTGTTGCTCCTGCTGGCGGTTACCTCGAATCAGTTCTCAATGCGTCGATTAAAAAAACGCTGGAAGGATTTGCATCAATGGGTATACCTCGCAGCGATGCTGGTTGCGATTCATGCGCTGTGGCAAATCAAAGGTGATTGGGGTTGGCCGATGGTTCAAGCCATAACGGTTATGCTGCTTCTGGGTGTTCGCCTGTGGTGGGTCCTCCAGCGACGTTTGAGTGCAGCTAAGTAATTTTCAAATTACCCGTTGACACCCTCAAGAATGTCTCTATAATTCGCGCTCCCTGACACGGCCACTCGCCATTAAGGGCGTTGTATTGAAGGTTTAAAGTGAGTTGGCAAGGGTTCGCTAAGTCATTGAAAAACAAAGAAAAAACTTCAAAATAACGATTGACACGGAAGGCTGGCGCTGTATAATGCGCGCCACTGAAACGAAGCAG
>NZ_JBHSAL010000009.1:0-537 GCF_042650105.1 Salinispirillum marinum
GGCGCTCTCCCAGCTGAGCTATAGCCCCATTTCGTTTATTCCGTGCGGTTTTCTAAGCGGTATCGTTTTCTTACACGACGAGGATACATCGATCAAGAAGAAGGAAATCATTGATCGAAGACTTTTTGCGGTAGCAAGGCGAAGTACGAGGACGTGTACATCTGTACACGACGAGCACTTCAACGACGCTAGCGCGAAAAGTGGTAGGACTAAGTGGACTTGAACCACCGACCTCACCCTTATCAGGGGTGCGCTCTAACCAGCTGAGCTATAGTCCTATAAACCTTTCGGAGCACAGACCCAACCGGTCGGTGACCTCACCCACTCTTAACCGCTTTCGCGGAGGGGTGCGCTCTAACCAGCTGAGCTATAGTCCTATAAACCATTCGGAGCACAGACCCAACCAGTCGGTGACCTCTTATTCGGCCAGAGGGCTGGCCTCCTACGGCTTCGCTACTTCACTCAATCAAGTAATTCGTGTGAGCACTCATCGATGCGAGCGCTGGTCTGTCGTTTAAGGAGGTGATCCAGCCGCAG
>NZ_JBHSAL010000010.1:0-4869 GCF_042650105.1 Salinispirillum marinum
TGATTGGGCTGCTCGGCGACAAACTGTCGATTCACCAAGTCGAGAGGCTTTTCGGCCAGTTCGTCTGGGATGGTGGTGATACAACGTTTTCCGCGCCTGACACCGCTCAGACCTTGCGCTTTCATCAACCGCTCGACGGTACAACGGGCAACAACGATAGACTCACGCAGCAGCTGCTTCCAGACTTTCCTTGCCCCGTACACCGAGTGGTTATCCTCATAAACGCGTTCAATGTCCTGCATCAGCGCTTCATCCCTTTTTATTCTGGCGCAGCGCTCTTCGGGGTTGGCTCGCAAGCGCTTATGGCGATAGTACGTGGAGGGTGCAATCTGTAAAACGTTGCAGATCGGCTCGACACCATGAGCACCACGTTCGCGGTCAATAAAGTCGATGATTACTTCGGTTTGCGGTCGAGCTCCGCCTGGGCGAAAAAAGCAGCGGCTTTGCGTAATATCTCGTTGGCCCGCTTGAGCTCTTGGTTCTCGCGTTCAAGCTCTTTCATGCGTGCCGATTGTTCACTGGTCACGCCGGGCTTGGCACCGCTGTCCACTTCCATTTTTAGAATCCAAGACCTCAGTGTCTCAGGGGTGCAGCCGATCTTGGCCGCTACAGACTGTATGGCAGCCCAACGTGATTTATGTTCGTGCTCACCGGTCAAAACCAGTCGCACAGCGCGTTCCCGTACTTCGGGTGAATATCCAAGTCTCTTGTTCATGGGCTAATTCTCTCAAGAAAGTTAGCCTCCGACAAAGCCGGTGTGATTCACCACCACCTACCAGTGGGATGCTGTGGGCAACCTTACCCACAAACAGGTGCGGGATTTAAGCTACCAATACCACTACAACGACGGCAACCAACTGGTGCAAGCTGACCATTGGCGCTTACGGCACAGTGGCGCAGGTAACTCACGCGGCAATGGCCCGGCTTATGACGTGCATGGATGCACTAATGTCGCGGGCGCAGGATGCGCAGGAGCGACGAACAGCAATGGCATTCTATCGAACTGGGACATCCACCACCTCGACCAACAACATCTGTTTGAGTTCATGTGGGACCCCTCGGTGAACCACAACCAAGACAAGCTGACCCAAACCTACGCCTACAACCAAAACGGCCAGCTTACTCAGAAAAACCTAGGCAACGGCGCAAGTGAAACCTATCAACACGACGCCCTGGGCCGCATGACCGCCCAAACCACCGAGTACGGTGCGCAGTACCAGTTCGCGTACGACGCGCAAGACCGCCGCGTGCACACCCAGCTCAGCGACTGGGAGCGTAGCTACCAATACGGCAGCTTGTACGACGGACGGCAGGAATTGGCGCAATGGGATAACCAAGGGAACCCTTACCGCACCCTGAACTACCTGCCCGGTGAACAAGGCCTGCCGTATGGCACCCTGATCAGCCAAAACGTCCACCAGTGGCAGAACGACGAGTTCCGGGTTACCGGTTTTGCGCAAAACTACGCCGAAACCGGCTACTTCCACCAAGACCATCTGGGCAGCACCGTGAAAATCACCGGCCCAGAAGCCGGCAACGCCTTCCGTTGGGACTACACCCCGCAGGGCGAGGCATACGGTTTTACGCATCGTTACTCACACGAACAGATGACCCGCACCCACGTCGGCCACAGCCCCAAACGCCACTTGGTTCCTTACCTCTACACCGGACAGTATGAAACCAACTTAACCGGCCTCATCCACATGGATGCCCGTTGGTACAACCCACAGCTTGGAAGATGGTTACAACCCGACTACTACAGCTTTAACCAACTCGCCTTGCCACAAAGTGCACGGCACCAACTGCTGGGCAGCACAAAGCTAAACACCCAACAACTGCTGCGTGACCCCAGCCAGCAGATGGCGTATGGTTATGTGAGTGGCAACCCACTACGGTGGGTGGATCCAAATGGCTTAGTTGCTTTTGTTGCGAACGCAGTTGGTGCAGGTGTAGGGTTTCTGCTTGACGCATCAATTCAGGCTCTGGAAATACACGTTCTAGAAACAAGAGAAGAATTTAACATCAAGCAATCGCTGGTCGCAGCGGGTGCTGGAGCCGTTGGCGGAGGTATCGGTACCTCAGCCGCGCGCTTAGCTGGGGCCGTAGGCACTTCAATTAATGTAGGTCGAACTACTCAAGCAGCTATTGCAACAACGACATTCTATGGAGCTAATGCTGGCTTAAACAGTAGCTTAGCAGTTGGAACTGGTTATATATCTGCACAAGTTGATGACAGAGAGTATTCAATGGAGAACATGCTTCTTGATGCTGGCGCAGGAGCTATATTAGGCACTGCTGCAAACCGCCTACATCCAGCCAACTCAAACTTAATTGATAATTTTGGCGCAGTAAATAGCTTGGGCATTGTCGAAAGACTAGATCAACCTTGGTATTCCCCAGCTTTACCTAGTGATGGTATTACTAGCGGTCTAATCGGTGCATCTATAGCCTCTAATTTAACAAGCACTATGGGGTTGCTCCTTAATCCTAATAATTCGGGCCCCTGCCCTTGAGGTCTAATTTGAAAAAGATAATATATTGGCACATAAGATTATGGGTTATTTGGGTTCCATTACTTTGGTTAGTAGACCATTTTTTTAGCATTGTTACATTAGGGTACATCGTGATGTTAATAGGACTAAGTTTCGTCATTATGATTATTGACATTGCTCGTCATTGGTCAGAATAGACTTATATATTATGTAAGTGGACTACTGCCGTGCGGCAGTAAGTCCAGTTCAGTACGCTTGAAAATTCATTTAAGACCCAAGGATCTAACTATGATGATGGAGTTAACATATATTTAGGTGCTCAATACTATTTTGGAAAACAAGAGCAATGAAAATAAATTTCATTCGACTAATTAACCTTGCTCTAATTATTTTATTTCTGAGTGGATGTGGGAAAGGCGACATCCCAACAGACCAAGAAATAATTTCATCATTCTATGAGAATAGAATGTCATACCAGAGCGTAGCTGAAAGCTTTATAGCAAACGGACTTCACAGATTTGAAGTAATGTCAGATGGAACATTGAATATTCGGCCAGATGTAGAAATTGATCGAGTTTCAATGAAAGAAGAAATACTAGATGATATCGGCACCAATCTCGTTAGTGTGCAGTTTGAAAGGAGTACTTATGATACGATAAGTCAGGTTATATTCTTTAATTATCGTCGTGGCATAGTTTCGTCAGGGGAACACAAAGGGGTAATCTTCATGCTAAAGGAGGACAGTGAAATTGAACTACACAATCAACTTGACAACATAGACAAGAGCAATAAGGAAATTCACGGAAAGCGGTTATATAAATACATTGAGCCGGGTTGGTATATATTTTACGAATACCTTCCATAATACCATATGAGTCATTCGATGAATTTTTCAGCATTACGATCAATCGCTAGTTTATTTCATTTTGTTATTCTATCTATAGGGGCTGTAGGAGTTGCCTTTGGCTCAGAGAATGACTTGAATCGACATATTCAGGAGGTCGAGCTCGGCTATGACATTGAATTCGTTTTCAACGTCAATGACGAGATAGAATTAGGTGGGTATTTAATGACAACAGAAAAAGGGAATGGATTTATTAGGCTAGGTGAAAGTAAGTCCATAAATGTCATTGATTATCATAATGATGGAGAGTACTTTCTGGATGGAAGAGCAGCTGTTTATGTGGCCGATCTGAACTTGAACAGCTTTTATGAAATAATTGTCGTTGGCGTACTTGTTAAAACAAATGAGCAAGATGGTTCATTCTCAAATTTAGAACCGTATTTAAAAGTCTATGCATACGATGGCAGAGGTTATACAGATAGCACAAGCTCTTTCATAAGCGGGCAGTAACGCAATGGAATACATATTGTAGTATCAGTCTCACCATGCCGTTTATGCTTATTGAGGCTACCATAAGAATAGTGGCTGATGTCGGCTCCGGAAAATAATGAGTCACCGCTCTTTAAAAATTAGCCCATCCTGCGATGCGCTTTTCAAATGCATCGCAGGATTTTTACTCCCAACAACCCCCGTTGGCAAGCACGCGACCACGCCCAAGACTGGAGCGCCACGCAACAACAACTCAGCCAGCAGTTCAACCAACCCGGCTGGAGCACACAAGACCAACACCTGTATTTTCATGACAGCGAAGGTAACCTGAGTGCGCGCTTGTATAACGAGAAGTTCTCCTTCTTTTATGACTATGATAGCAATGACCGCCTCGTTCGTGCCGACGAACCACAAAACCTTACCATGAATCACCCCGACTTTATCGGAGGGCGTTTTATTTGAGTCATGCTGCCGCTGACTCAGCTCGTTGATGATACAGCATCTCATACTCCGCGGGCGGTATGTCGCCGATGGAGGACAGAAGTCGCCGATGGTTGAACCAGTCAACCCACGTTAACGTCGCTCGTTCAACGTCATCCAGACCCTTCCAAGGGCCATTTTTGTGGATTACCTCCGCTTTGTACAGGCCGTTGATCGTTTCGGCCAGGGCGTTGTCGTAAGAGTCGCCAACGCTGCCTACTGACGCTTTAAAACCCGCCTCAGACAGTCGTTCGGTATAGCGTATCGACAGATATTGACTCCCTCGGTCGCTGTGATGGGTTACCCCTTTAGGTTTGCCACGTGCCCACAGAGCTTGTTCTAAGGCATCCAGCACAATGTCGGTCTGCAAGCTTTTAAGGACACGCCAACCCACGATGTAACGCGAGAACACATCGACCACAAAGGCCACATACACAAAGCCTGACCATGTCGCCACATAGGTGATATCGGCCACCCAGAGCTGATTGGGCTGCTCGGCGACAAACTGTCGATTCACCAAGTCGAGAGGCTTTTCGGCCAGTTCGTCTGGGATGGTGGTGATAC
>NZ_JBHSAL010000011.1:0-529 GCF_042650105.1 Salinispirillum marinum
TCTGTCGTTTAAGGAGGTGATCCAGCCGCAGGTTCCCCTACGGCTACCTTGTTACGACTTCACCCCAGTCATTAACCACACCGTGGTAAGCGCTCTCCCGAAGGTTAAGCTACCTACTTCTGGTGCAATCAACTCCCATGGTGTGACGGGCGGTGTGTACAAGGCCCGGGAACGTATTCACCGTGACATGCTGATTCACGATTACTAGCGATTCCGACTTCACGCAGTCGAGTTGCAGACTGCGATCCGGACTACGAGACGCTTTCTCAGATTGGCTCCACATCGCTGCTTCGCAACCGTCTGTACGCCCCATTGTAGCACGTGTGTAGCCCTACTCGTAAGGGCCATGATGACTTGACGTCGTCCCCGCCTTCCTCCGGTTTGTCACCGGCAGTCTCCTTAGAGTTCCCGGCATGACCCGCTGGCAAATAAGGATAAGGGTTGCGCTCGTTACGGGACTTAACCCAACATTTCACAACACGAGCTGACGACAGCCATGCAGCACCTGTCTCAGTGTTCCCGAAGGCAC